>NZ_CAXSQQ010000071.1:0-500 GCF_964239575.1 Collinsella aerofaciens ATCC 25986 | reverse complement strand
GGGCACGGAAACGACAGGAGCCCCCGCTCGTGACCGCGGGTCGGGGCTGCGACAATGTTGTTGAAGTGCCAGAGGCGCAGCCGCGCCGCAACGAGGTTGGGAGGCTCCCGTGCCTAGATATTCTACCGCCTTCGGAATGGACGTACACCTCAGGTCCACCACCGTCTGCGCGCTCGACGCGGAGACGGGCGAGGCCGTGGCGAGGAGGTTCCGCGGCAACCCGTGGGGCGAGGTCGCGGAGTGGATGTCGGGCTTCCCGGGCCCGTCGCTCGCCGCCTACGAGAGCGGCTACCTCGGCTTCGCGCCGCAGAGGGAGCTGTCGGCCCTCGGCGTCGACTGCGTCGTCGCGGCCGTCTCCAAGGTCCCGAGGTCGGCGGCAGACCTCTCGTCCAAGAACGACCGCAACGACGCGGCCAGGATGGCCAAGGCGATACTGTCGCACGACGTCACCCCGGTATGGGTGCCGTCCCCCGAGATCGAGGGGCTCAGGGACCTCGCCG
>NZ_CAXSQQ010000070.1:0-514 GCF_964239575.1 Collinsella aerofaciens ATCC 25986 | reverse complement strand
CTATTTCCGCGTTGCGCTAGCTGCGGAAACGCGGGGTCCGTTCAGGCTGTTGCGTTGAGATTGAAAATCAACCTTGTTCAGACAGATATATTTATTAGATTTTACTTGCGTTCTCGAAGGCGCGGGGATTCTGGGCGAAGATGCACCAGGGCGATCGTTCTATCGAAACAAAGTGCATCAAACGCAAAAAGCCACGTCCGAAGACGTGGCTTTAATTGCGTTGGCGGGAAGTACGGGGCTCGAACCCGCGACCTCCGACGTGACAGGCCGGCGCTCTAACCAAACTGAGCTAACTCCCCAGGCAGTCGTTCGCGTTTGTTTCCGCTCGCGTGCGCTGCGGGGATTAGTATACACAGAAGTCTGTCCGGCGCGCAACAACTTTTTTGAAAAAATTTTTCGGGGTCATCCGGGAGGGTCTCCGGGGCTGAGGGCGGGGGTTAAGTTTGCTGCTCTACAGTCCTGCGCAAGACGGAAAGCACATTAAGTGCTTTCCTTTGCGTGCGGAACTCGCGAC
>NZ_CAXSQQ010000069.1:0-610 GCF_964239575.1 Collinsella aerofaciens ATCC 25986 | reverse complement strand
GCAAGGAGATATATTGCCAGACCGGAGGGGCGCCGGGGGCGGGAATCGCGCACTCCATATTTTGTTCACAAATGAATTAACTGGGCTCCGAGTTGCTCAGAGTCACAAATATGGTCATAAACCTTGGACAGACCGTATGACCTCGGGAATCTTGCTGTCCACTGTAGACATAGCATCTTTATACCCTCGTCGGTCTCCGCTAGTAAGCCCGTAATAAATTGAAGGACAACGTTAACAAACCTATAAAACGCCAGCGGGGCTCTATCACCAATTAGATAGAGCCCCCGCTGGCTGAGTGTATTTGATTGAAACAACGTTCCTGAATTGATTTGCTGGAAATAAGGAGCAAAAGATCCGTCCGGATATACGTGGCGACAGAACCCTGTAGCTGACTGAGCGCCACCAGAAAGCGGCATAAGCACAAAGATCGGCTCTACCTCACCGCGGACGACAAAGATGCCCTCGACTAAAGCCAATCCGGACACCCCTAAAGCAGATAGAGCAAATGTCGGTTTATACAACGCAAAAAAGGAGGAGGCCGCGAGGCCTCCCCCTTCTCAGTTCAAGCGTACGGCTCGGTGCCGTCCACCGGTCAGCGGCGCCCTGGCCT
>NZ_CAXSQQ010000068.1:0-674 GCF_964239575.1 Collinsella aerofaciens ATCC 25986 | reverse complement strand
GGTTGATTTTCAATCTCAACGCAACAGCCTGAACGGACCCCGCGTTTCCGCAGCTAGCGCAACGCGGAAATAGCTCCCGGCACCTGGCCATCACTTCGTTTCCGCAGGTGGAGGGGCTGTGGAGTCCGGTGCCCCCATGCCGCCGCCGCATGCTCCGCCAGCCCGCCGCGCAGCCGTTCCGGACTCAGCGCAACGGGCCCTCCGGCCCATGTCCCGGCCCGCCGCCTATCCCGCCAGCGGCCCCTCGCCCCTCGCGGCCCTGGCCCTTTCGATGCAGCCGGGCGTGAGGTCGAGCTCGCCGGGCGCCAGCTCCTCTATCCCGAACGCGTCCATGAGGGCGGAGGCGTCCTCCCCGAGGGCCATCCGCAGCACGCGCGCCGGCGTCAGGAACCCGAGCGCCCCCCTCGGTTCGGAGTTCACCTGCGACATGAGCAGCGCGCAGTCCGCCGCCGTCAGCCGGTCGAACCTGGCCCCGGCGCCCTTGGGCAGCAGCTTCCTGATCTCCACGTGGTTCTTCTCGCACGCGCCCTTCTGCTGGCTCTGCCGGGGGTCGCAGTAGAAGAGCCTGGTCTCGCCGTCCCGCTCGCCGAGCAGCGCCGCGATGGCGCCCTCGTCGGCGAACTCGCTCCCGTTGTCGGTGAGCACGGCGCCGAAGGCGCGCCTCGCGCCGTCCT
>NZ_CAXSQQ010000067.1:0-720 GCF_964239575.1 Collinsella aerofaciens ATCC 25986 | reverse complement strand
TTACGGGCTTTAGCCTGTGCGGGGCGCGCAGCGCGCCGCATCAGAAACCACCCGCTATGCGGGTGGGGCCAAACGGCTTTACAAAGCCGCCCCCTCGCCGGACACTTGCGATTGTTCAGGCCGCAAGGAATCCGAGTCGAGAGGGCGGTGGTGGCGTATGGCCCAGAAGGCCTACAGCCTGTCGCACACGAAGTGGATGTGCAAGTACCACGTCGTGTTCACGCCGAAGTATAGGCGCAAAGTCATCTACAACCAAATAAGGTCCGACCTTGGGGAGATCTTCAGGAAGCTCTGCCAGTACAAGGGGATAGAGATCATCGAGGGACACCTGATGCCCGACCACGTCCACATGCTGTTGGCGATACCGCCGAAGTACAGCGTATCGAGCGTGATGGGCTACCTGAAGGGGAAGAGCTCGCTGATGATATTCGACAAGCACGCGAACATGAAGTACAAGTTCGGCAACAGGAAGTTCTGGGCCGAGGGCTACTACGTGTCCACCGTCGGCCTGAACGAGGCCACCATCGCGAAGTACATCCGGGAGCAGGAGAAGGCCGACATCGCGATCGACCGGCTGAGCGTCAAGGAGTACGAGGACCCCTTCGATAGGGGGCCGGGGCGTAAATAGCGCCGGTTTGACCGGCCCGTCACGGGTCAATCTGCAGTGCGGCCCGAACCCCGTGAGGGCCGGCGCCTTTAGACGCGTGCCGGAAATCCAAG
>NZ_CAXSQQ010000066.1:0-794 GCF_964239575.1 Collinsella aerofaciens ATCC 25986 | reverse complement strand
CCATTGTGGCACCCTGAGCCCGCGGAAAGAAGCTGCGCCGCGGGGGAGGCGACCCCAATGGCTTTCTCATATCGTCTATACTTGTGGTTATCGCGTTGTTCATGAGTCAATCATGGGCCGTGACTGCTGCATATGCCGATTATTCAATTGACGGATCTGATGATTCAAACAGCTTTCATCTTGAAGGCTCTACTTCCAATCAAGTTGAGCCTATCTCTGAGGGGCAAGAATCGGATGCTGGCTCCGTAGATAGCGAGCCTCAAGACGCGCAGCAGGTCTTATCGGGGGAGACTAACGAAGCCGCTGCCGCTGATTCTGCCTCCAACGATCAGCTCACCGTCAAAAACGTTAGTGTTTCTGCCCATGTGCAGAATATTGGCTGGATGGATCCGGTTGGTTCGGGTAAGGTTGCCGGAACCACGGGTAGGGGCTTGAATCTTGAGGCACTAAAAATCTCACTTGAAGTGGATGGAGCCACCTCTCAAGAACAGATTGCAAATGCCGTATCCGTCGAGGCCCACGTCTCGAACGTCGGCTGGCAGCCCGCCGTCGGCAACGGCGGCACCGCCGGCACGACCGGCCAGTCCCGGGCCGTCGAGGCCCTGAGGGTCAGGCTGTCCGGGGAGCTGTCCGCCCGCTACACCGTCTGGTACCGCGTCCACTCCGCGGAGTTCGGCTGGCTGGGCTGGGCGTGCGACGGCGCCGACGCCGGATCGGCTGGCTACGGCCGCGCCGTCCAGGCCGTCCAGGTCGCGGTCCTGCCCAAGGGCGACCCCGCCCCGGGCGACACCGCC
>NZ_CAXSQQ010000065.1:0-849 GCF_964239575.1 Collinsella aerofaciens ATCC 25986 | reverse complement strand
GGCGCCGCTGGGACGAGAGCGCGGCGCGGACTCGAGGGCAAGGGACCCGCGATGCCGGATCCGGCCCGCGGGGCGCGCCCCGCGGGCGGCGGCGCTGCCGCCGCCCTCCTCCCCGGCGCCCCCAGGGCATCTCGGGTTCCGCCGCTCGCCGGTTTTCGCTTCCACCCCATGGGCCGCCATCCGCCCAACGACCATCCCGCCGGCGCCGGGCCCATTATCGGGGCCAATTGCGCTCCCGCCGACCCGGCGATTTCAAAACCATGCCGGTTTACGGGGCCAGGCCGGGAACCCCCGAGCATGCCGTAATCGGTAAAATCAAAACCGCAGGTAGACGACTTGCGCATTCAGCGAAATGCAGGGTATGGACGGCCGGTCCGGGTCCAGCCCCGTAATCCGGCATGGTTTTGAAATGGTTCTTGTCAATCAGCATTAACTATTGCGTGGATTTGACCGAAAACGTTTATCAAGACAATTTCGCAGGCATGTGGAGTGGGAACTTTAGCAAAAAGAAGCCGGGCTATTTGCCCGGCTTCTTGATTCTCTGGTGGGCCCTCCGGGATTCGAACCCAGAACCCAGGGATTATGAGTCCCCTGCGCTAACCGTTGCGCCAAGAGCCCTTATAAAATGGCGCGTGCAATAGAGGCCAATAGAACAGGCCACCCATCTTGAACCACGACGTGAAATACTACCATGCACGCGGCGCCCGTTCAACGCACGATCTTGTCGACCAGGAGGATCATGGTGCCGCCTTTGACCTTGTGTGCCTATATGAGACGATATGAGAAAGCCATTGGGGTCGCCTCCCCCGCGGCGCAGCTTCTTTCCGCGGGCTCAGGGTGCCACAATGG
>NZ_CAXSQQ010000064.1:0-920 GCF_964239575.1 Collinsella aerofaciens ATCC 25986 | reverse complement strand
GGCCAAGCCGCACACTGATTCTGTCAACTTCACACGAACCGTCGTTGTCGATAACGTTACTGGTGAAGTGATTACGAGTGGTGCTGGAACAACCGCCTGGACAGCGACAAATGGTGATACAACCTTTGATGCCGTTGTTAGTCCAGTGGTGTCGGGATCTGTAGCTGATAAAGCGCAGACAGCTGTCGTAACTGACCTGAATGCCGATTCAGCAGATGTTAATGAGACCGTGACATACACGAAAGTCGGATCATTGGTACCAAGCTCAAGTGATGGGAACTTCCCTAGAGTACCAAGAGTAGTCTATCCAAATGACCCACGTGATGCGACGAAGGTTACACCAGCCGGTGTACCGACGGTACCAGGTTATACAGCACATGATCCAGAAGGTCATGTTTTGACACCCGGTAGCCGTTATCAGCCAAGTGATCCGACGAAAGATACAACGATCACCTATACCGCAGATCAGCAAAAAGGTAGTGTCAGCTACGTTGATGATACGACCGGCAAAACTTTAAAGACGGATTCAATTTCAGGAACAACGGGCTCGAAATCCAGTTATAGTACCAGTGGCAGCATTGCGGATTATAAGAAACACGGGTATGAGTTAGTTACTGATGGCTATCCAGCAGATTTGACATTCGACAATGATGACAAAACTGCTCAGAACTTCACGGTTCACTTGAAGCATCAGCTGACGCCAGTGAATCCAACGGATCCACAGACACCGGGAGCGCCAATCCATCCAGATGAACCAGATGGACCAAAGTGGCCAACTCGCACCAACTATGATAAGACGGTCCATGAGACCGTCAGTTATGTTGATCAGACTGGACACGTAGTGGCCAAGCCGCACACTGATTCTGTCAACTTCACACGAACCGTCGTTGTCGATAACGTTACTGGTGAAGTGATTACGA
>NZ_CAXSQQ010000063.1:0-1104 GCF_964239575.1 Collinsella aerofaciens ATCC 25986 | reverse complement strand
ACCGTGTTCCAGATTCTAGGACGCCGGGCCGACTCGCTTCGGATGGGGCTCTACACCAACTTTCTCGACACTACCCAATCCAATCAACTCTCGTGTTCTTCTTCATTAGATCAAGAACTCTTTGGTTGTATGACTCGAGGCCAAACTGAATCTGCCTACATCCACTTTGGTATATCTTGTTGAAAACGTCTGTACTTAGGGTTGGAGAGAACCTCGTTTCTCCATGCCAGAAAAACGTTTTTCCCGATGCGTTTATTTCATCCGCGAGTTGCTCCATTCTTTTGCCTTCGAATGTTTCATCCACAAAAGAGAAAACTCTCGTGCCGTATTTTTCATTTAACCGACACATTATTTCAAATACTCTCGATATAGGCATCTTTCGGTAACAACCACCGGTAGCACCGGGAATGGTGCAGAAGGCGCAATGATTAAAACACTGCCTAGAGGAATAAACCGGCAATATTAACTCAGGCATGAAGTATTTAGAAAGGGCGAAGCCATCGAAATCGGGAACTGTATCGTTGATAAATGTTTGCTCAATCCGATGGTTTTTATATATCTTTCCACCTTTAGCATGGCAAAGGTTTGGAACACAGTCGAGATTGTCATCACCAGAGTCAAGAGCCTCAAGAAGACGTGCAAGCGGCTCTTCGCCGTCATACATCATTATCGAATCAATGTATTCAAAAAAGGCATGCCATTCTTTCATGCAGTCATCTGCTAAACGAGTAATGTAATTGCCGCCCAATGAGACGTGTTTAACAGATGGACATTCTTCTTTAATCAGTTTCGCTAACGTAACTGCAGAAATCAATTGGAAACAGCCGCTCACCGAAATCCCAATAAACTCGATTTTTTCCCTCTGAATACGCTTAAGAAAGGCAGTTTCATAGAAGGAAATAAACGGATTATGCAAGGTATCCGCAAGCGATTTCATTATTTCTGGTGTCGAATAATAATCATAGGGCAGATCTATGGAGTTGAACGTGTATTTAACTCCATATGAGACGTGATTTATGATATAGAGTGGTAGTGTCGAGAAAGTTGGTGTAGAGCCCCATCCGAAGCGAGTCGGCCCGGCGTCCTAGAATCTGGAACACGGTT
>NZ_CAXSQQ010000062.1:0-1111 GCF_964239575.1 Collinsella aerofaciens ATCC 25986 | reverse complement strand
GAGGACGTGCTCGAGCGCTACCAGCGCGTCGACCGCGCCCTCGTGGCCGCCGTGGCCGAGATGTACGCCACGGGCACCAGCACCCGCAAGGTGCAGAGGGTGGCCGAGAAGATGGGCGTCTCCAGACTCTCGAAGGACCAGGTGAGCGCCATCGCCTCGAGCCTGGACGCAGACATCGAGGACCTGTGCGCAAGGCCGCTCGGCGGCTCGCCGGTGCCCTACGTCTGGCTCGACGCGACCTACGTCAAGTGCCGCCGCGAGGGGCGCGTCGCCTCCACCGCCGTGGTCACCGCCATCGGCTGCGATGCGGGCGGCTGGAGGCGCGTCCTGGGCGTCGACGTGGTCGACACCGAGTCCTACGACTCGTGGCTCGCCTTCCTGCGGGCTATCCGCTCGCGCGGGGCGGCGGGCGTGCGGCTCGTCGTCTCGGACGCCCACCCGGGGCTCGTCCGGGCGCTCGGCGAGGTCTTCCAGGGCGCCGCGTGGCAGCGCTGCGCGGTCCACCTCATGCGCGACTGCATGCGCGAGGCCGGCTCCTGGCAGCTCAGGCGCCGCGTGGGCAGGATCGTGTCGCAGGTGTTCCGCGGGCGCGACGCCGCCACCGTGACGGCCATGTACCACGCGGCGTGCGACATGCTGGAGGGGTGCTGCCCCAGGGCGGCGGCGGTGCTGGAGGAGGCCGAGCCCGACGCGCTGGCCTACCTCGACTTCCCGCCGACCCACTGGAAGCGCCTGCGCACCAACAACGTGCAGGAGAGGACCAACCGGGAGATAAAGCGCAGGTCGCGCGTCGTGCAGGTGTTCCCCTCCACGGGCTCGCTGGTGCGGCTCGCGGGCGCGGTCATGTGCGAGCAGGACGAGATATGGCAGGAGTCCAGGTACTTCTCGGAGGTGAGGATGAACGAGCTCTACGATGACGGTCGCACTCGGGGAATCGACGGTCCCGTCGATTGGGCGCGGCTTGAGGCGGAGGCCAGGAAGATGCTCGAGTCCGGCCTCGAGCTTGCGGACAGGGTCGAGGCGGCATAGGATATCAACCGTGTTCCAGATTCTAGGACGCCGGGCCGACTCGCTTCGGATGGGGCTCTACACCAACTTTCTCGACACTACC
>NZ_CAXSQQ010000061.1:0-1137 GCF_964239575.1 Collinsella aerofaciens ATCC 25986 | reverse complement strand
GGGCCGCGGGGGCGTTCGGCTAACTGCGGGAGCGAGCCATCAGCTCAATGTGTTCGGCTGAGATCGGAAATCAACCCTTGTTTAGTTGCTCCTCGTTTGCCGATAGTCCCTCTTTTTTCAAAATGTCGCGCACCTCGTTCTTAGTAATCGGCTTTTCAAACAACGAAAGCAAAGCGAACGAAAAATCATTAACCGCACACATTCTATGGGTGGCACAACTCAGCAGTACTCTTAACCCCTCTTTTGAGCGTCCGACTTCTTTCACAAACGAACTTTTAACCAATTGAAAACCATTATCGTGCATTACATAATCGGCATCGATATTTGTATTCAGCAATCCATAATGCAACAGTTCTTCTATCGCCCTTGTCAGCTCGAGGTCGCCCTGATCAAGGATAAGAGAAATGCTACAATCGGCCTCCAATAAACGGGCCAACTTAAGGTATACCAACTGGGAAACAGCATAGACATGATGGTATTCAGAATTATAGAAGTAGGCAAATGGCTCAACGAGCACGACAGAGGTCTTGGAATCCAGCCAGATTCGATCAGCTGGATTTAGACTAGTTAGCCGTCGCTTTACTTTGGTCAAATGTCCCTTATACCTGACAGCGTGAATAGAATCTAGGATCCAGGTCACCTCTGAAATATGAAGCCGCTGGGGCAAGTCAATTGTGTCGCTACCGTTTATGACCTCTTGCATATAAAAATCAATATGATGCTCATCAGATAAGGATTTTGCTTCATTTAAAGTTAAACCAGTGCCTGAAACATAATCCACTTCGAGGCGCAAATCCTCATATTGGGACTTCGGCATTACAGAGACACCATACTTATCGGGATGATTCCAAACATCCGACCCCATAACGAGACCAAAATTCGTAAATCCTCTCGTGGAATATGGAACACCACATACCTGTTTTGAATAATTCAAAACATTCTCTGTATAAGCTAAGGTGTTCAGAGCCTCTTCTTTAGTTTCGGTCGGAAAGCCAATCATAAAGAATAGATGAACAGGAATACCCGCATTGAGACAATCATGGATATTGCGATCAATCCAAGATCGCGTCGAAAATGTTGGTGTAAGGGTGACGCCCTAGCGCCCGTTTAACGAAGAACGGCCTTCGTCCTAGAATC
>NZ_CAXSQQ010000060.1:0-1182 GCF_964239575.1 Collinsella aerofaciens ATCC 25986 | reverse complement strand
TGGATTGGCAACACCTATTTGGACGATTCCGGGAGGGACAGCCCCGCCTCCCTGAACTCGACCGGAGACATGTAGCCCAGCGTCGAGTGGATCCTGAAGTTGTTGTACCAGTGCACGTAGTCCGAGAGCTTGGCCCGGAGCTCGCGCGTCGTGCCGAACGTCTCGCGGTGGACGAGCTCGGCCTTCAGTATCCTGTTGGTCGACTCGTCGACGGCGTTGTCGTAGGGGCAGCCCTTGGCCGACAGCGACCTCTCAATGCCGAAGGCCTCGAGCATCAGGTCGATCTCGGCGTTGTCGAACTCGCTGCCGCGGTCCGTGTGGAAGACCTCGATGTCCGAGATGGGGAAGGAGAGCGTCGCGAACGCCGACTTGACCAGCCGGGCGTCCTTCCTGGGCCCGGCGGAGTGGCCGACGATCTCCCTGTTGTAGAGGTCGACGAGCAGGCAGACGTAGTTCCACGAGGCCCCGACGCGCACGTAGGTCAGGTCGCTGCATATATGGGTGCGCGGCGCCCTGCCGCCGAAGCCGCGCGCGACGACGTTGGGCACGTCGGCCTCGTTGACCGCCCCGGGGTGCACCTTGAACCTCTTCCTGCCGTATGCGCTGACCAGGCCGTTCTCCCTCATGATGCGGCAGACCCGGCGCCGGCTGACGGTGACGCCCGACCTCTCGAGCGACGCCTTTATCTTGCGCGAGCCGTACCGGCCCTTGCTGGCGGCGTGGGCCGCGACCACGGCCGGCGCGGCGGGGTCCGGCGCGGCGGGCCGGTCGGCCCGCGAGCGCATGGAGTAGTACGTCGACCTCGCGACGCCGAGGAGCCTGCACTGCGCTGATATGGGGTAGCGGCCCTCGTTGGCCGCTATGGCCCTCACTTTCGAGCGTATATCAGCGCCGCTTGTTTTAAGACGTCGACCTCCATCCGGAGCCTGCGGTTCTCGCGCTCGAGCTCCAGGATCCGGTTCTGCTCGGGCGTGCGGTTGCACGCGGCGCGCGGCGAGCCGGTCGCGTTTATCGACTTGATCCACCTCTCCACGGTGCTCTTGCCGAGGTCGTACTCGTCCATGATCTCGCGCTTGGGCTTGCCGGCGTTGTAGAGGTCGACTATCTGCCTCTTGAACTCGTCGGTGAAATGCCTCGGGTGCCTGGGGTCCCTCATATACGGCCCTCCCGTCTCCTGCGCCC
>NZ_CAXSQQ010000059.1:0-1223 GCF_964239575.1 Collinsella aerofaciens ATCC 25986 | reverse complement strand
AACCGTGTTCCAGATTCTAGGACGCCGGGCCGACTCGCTTCGGATGGGGCTCTACACCAACTTTCTCGACACTACCGCAATGGCTGCATTCACTTCTCCCCTGGTCTCACTTAAACGAGGCCTTAGCAGCGATATGCGGCAGCCAAGAGCGCTGTTTCCAGAATGAAAAGCGTTAAGGAAGCGGAGATCCAGTTGTTGTCGGCGGGCTTAGGGATCGTCGCTACGGTCGCAGTGGCGGCTCTTTGCTTGGAGGACGCGGGCAGCGTAGTCTTGATCGTTATGTTTGTCTTGGGCGACGTAGCCGTTAAGCTCCAGGTGGTCGGCTTCGGTCCAGACCCAGCCGAGGCTCGACGCACTGAGAGCCTGGCCCCGGCTGCCAAGCGGGGAAAGAAGGGACGCTTTGTGGCCTTCACATAGCGTCCCTTCCTCAAATTATCGTGTGAATATGATTTAAGCATACGGCGGAGCCTGAATCCACTATGCTCCAACTTGGCTACAAATCATAATTCTGCAACGTAGAATACTTGATAAGCGATTGATAGCGCGGATGTCCCGATCGAACAGCCCGCTTGTAAAGCTTGATATATTTTTCAAATCCCTTTTGAACTGCGAATTCATTTCCGCGAAGAGCTTCATATTCGTTCTGGCGCAAGTGTGGACGCACCTGTTGATCTATATATTCTGGCTTGTCTACATCGACGGCTTTCGAATAATCAATCCCGCATTTGTTTTCGGCATCGGTAAAGAATGCGTGCCCATGGTGAATATGCGAGCGAAATGGTAGGGCCCACGTATGTCCCTCGATTTCGACCAAAAAGACGATGTAAGGACGATTTTGCTTTTGTTCCATCTCTTTGAACGGCGGGTTTGGATGATCTTTGTAGAACGAGTTTGTCAAAAAGACGATTTTAGAATTCATGCAGACCCTCCGAAAAAGAAAATGCCTCCAACCCAAAGAGATTGAAGGCATCTTCTCAGTGGGCTTTCTTTTGATTCCGTTGGTCGCGCCCTACGACCAAAATCTTCTCGGTGGGCTTTCTTTTGATTCCGTTGGTCGCGCCCTACGACCAATTTCTGATTTAAGTATACCCAAGTTATAAAGGAAATGAGTGAGGTTTCGAAAAATGAATGTGGCAGAATTAGGCAGCCTTGATTATCGACTTTATCCGAACACCTCCCACATTCATCCGCACATGTGCGGATGAATGTGGGAACCCGATACC
>NZ_CAXSQQ010000058.1:0-1306 GCF_964239575.1 Collinsella aerofaciens ATCC 25986 | reverse complement strand
CAAGGCGATACTGTCGCACGACGTCACCCCGGTATGGGTGCCGTCCCCCGAGATCGAGGGGCTCAGGGACCTCGCCGGGGCCCACGACGCCGCGACCGCGAGGCTCGCGGCGGCGAAGCTGTGTTTCGTCAAGAGGGCTTGAGCAAAAAGAGCATCGTAAATTGAGCAGCCTGAGCATCGGAAGCGCGCACGCTTTTTGAGCGGCTAGCCCTCCTGCATGAGGGCATGGCGGACGCGGTAGGACTCGCCGCGGAACTGGACGAGCCTCCCGTGGTGGACGATCCGGTCGATCACGGCGGCGGCCATCTGGTCGTCCCCGAACACCGACCCCCACCTGCTGAACTCCAGGTTCGTGGTGATCACCACCGACTGCCTCTCGTATGCGTCGGCGAAGACCTGGAAGAGCAGCCTCGCCCCGTCCGCGTCGAGCGGGAGAAACCCGAGCTCGTCGATGACGAGCAGGCGGGCCTTGCCGATGAGCGCGGCCTCCCGGTCGAGCCTCCCGTCGTCGCGGGCGCGCCTCAGGCGCATCACGAGCGACGACGCCGTGAAGAAGCGCGCCTCGAGCCTCCTCTCGCACGCCAGCGCGCAGAGGGCCGACGCCATGTGCGTCTTGCCGGT
The DNA here is from genome assembly GCF_964239575.1 of Collinsella aerofaciens ATCC 25986. Lineage (GTDB taxonomy): Bacteria > Actinomycetota > Coriobacteriia > Coriobacteriales > Coriobacteriaceae > Collinsella > Collinsella aerofaciens_BQ. Next base: position 685 of record NZ_CAXSQQ010000058.1, on the reverse strand, counting down.
GCCGACGTCGCCCATGAGCACGAGGTCCTCCCTGCGCTCGACGAAGTCGAGCGCGAGCAGCGACTCGCGCCCCATGCCCTCCGGCCACGACACGGCCGACCAGTCGTAGCCGTCGAAGGTCTTGGGCGCCGGCAGCGCGCAGCGCCTGAGCAGCGTCGCGCGCTTCGAGGCCTCGCGGCTGGACCTCTCCGCCTCGAGGTAGCCCGCCAGGTACTCCACCTGCTTCGGGGTGCCGAGCCTCGACCACTCCTCCAGGACGGCGGTGGTGAGCGAGCACGAACGCCCGGCCTCCACGACCCTGCGGGCCAGCTCCTCGCTAGCTGCCATCGGCGACCGCCCCCTTCAGGAACCCGTCGTAGACCGACAGGTCGGCCCCGCCGGCCCCGCCGCCGCCCCCCGCGATGCGCCTCGCCAGCACGTCGACCGTGGCGTCGTCGGGGACGCGGCCGCCCTCGACGACCCTGAGCGCCGCCTCGCAGGCCGCCTCGAAACCCGAGGACTCGCTCGCCCGGCCGATCGACCTGAGCGTGCGCCTCCTGCCGGCGGGGTCCATCCGGTCGATCCCCTCGACGAGCCCCGGCGGCATGTCGCGCCTGATCGTCGACTCCCCGTGGATTGGCTACACTGATGTGGACAGTTCCGGGAGGGGCGCAGGAGACGGGAGGGCCGTATATGAGGGACCCCA
>NZ_CAXSQQ010000057.1:0-1339 GCF_964239575.1 Collinsella aerofaciens ATCC 25986 | reverse complement strand
GGACAGCCTGACCCTCAGGGCCTCGACGGCCCGGGACTGGCCGGTCGTGCCGGCGGTGCCGCCGTTGCCGACGGCGGCCTGCCAGCCGACGTTCGAGACGTGGGCCTCGACGGATATGGCGTCGGCGCCGAGGGGCTCGCCGGTCGAGGCGTCGGACAGGACGAGGCGAAGCGCCTCGAGGGGGAGCCCCCTGCCGGTCGTGCCGGCGACCTCGCCGCCGGCGACGGTGCCCATCCAGCCGATATTGGAGACATGGGCCGAGTACGAGAGCGAGACGGGCGCGGCCGCCTCGGACTGGGCGGGCTCCGCCTGGGCCCCGTCGGCCTGTGGGGCCTCGGGCTGGGAGGCGTCGGCCTGCGCGGGCTGGGCGCCGGGGCCCCCGTCGGCGGGCTGGGCCTCGGCGGGCTGGGCCTGCGCGTCGCCCGGGGCGGCGGGGGCGGCGTAGGCCGCGGGCCCGCACAGGGCCAGGGCGGCCGCGACCGCCAGCACGGCGGCGGCCCCGGAAATTCGTTTCATGGAGCGTTTCATGGAAAATCCCCCTAATCTAGCAACGGTTTAGAGTCTACTAGATTGGGGGGACGGGAGCCAAAGCATGATGGGCCGAACGGTTAGCCACAAGCTCACCTTCGGCGCCAATGGCCTCATCCGTATAACCATTGAGTTCCAGATGACCGACATCGATCCACACCCAGCCAACGCCCGAAACACCTGGCTCGCAGCACGCAACGTTGCCTGTAAACATGCTCTCCGTGTCCGCGGTATAAGAACACCCGCCCTGCAAAACGCACGGACAGGCCATAGCAACAGGCAACTCGGCGCAAATCGTTTGAGCAGGCGGCGCACGGAAGGAGCGTATAAGGCGGTTTTCTGCTGGCTGTCAGCCGCGGCATCCTCACGGAAACCTAGTTGTCGCCGGAATTATAGTCCCCGGCGCGGACTCACCTTATCTCCCCGGTGCGGGCTCGATATCCTCTCGGATATCTAATCGTCTTGGACTTTTTACCTGCCCAAGCACAGTACAGCTTTTACGTGCCGCCACACGGAACTTAACTCAAGATTATTATCTAAAGCTCAAGCCACTAAAGCAAGCTACGCACGGGCATGGTCAAATTAAATTCAAGCCTGGGTCATCAATCGCATCTACCGTGGGCCGATAACGCCCGCCTCATGTGCTGCGATATAATCAATCTCACTAAATGCCAAATCAGCAAGCCGAAGGAGCCAACGTGCTAACAATTCACTATGGTGATATGGAAAATGTTAGGCTCTGTTAGACCAGGATTGACATACATGTGTCCCCACGGTGCCATATCGTTGACCCCATAGACCGCGATGATGG
>NZ_CAXSQQ010000056.1:0-1415 GCF_964239575.1 Collinsella aerofaciens ATCC 25986 | reverse complement strand
CCCATCATCGCGGTCTATGGGGTCAACGATATGGCACCGTGGGGACACATGTATGTCAATCCTGGTCTAACAGAGCCAAACAAAATGAATGAATTAAAGGCGCCAAAGGTAATAACTTCCAGAAAGGCCCAGACAGGCATATTAAAACCACTGTATTTTGCAAGAATGCCTGCAGAATAGGCACTCGACTCACAACGTGAAATCTCTTTTTTAACCCAGTTGGTCACATTCCCCTTGCTATCAAATGTATCCTGCTCGCTCAAATAGTCTTGAACGATTTCGTAACCGTCCTCGGCATGCTGCTCTATCCTGCCCAGCAAGTCAACTTTGCAGAAGTGCTCGATATCAAGAGTGAGTGAAATCATCTCGTTTCGAAGCAACATATCAATAATCGAAAGGTCAACAAGCATCTTGAAATCTAAGTTGACATATTCACCCTTGCGTTTTCCATCAGAAACCTTTGGAAATCCGGTGCGGTACGAGCGCAAGCGAAAGTAGTTGTTGTTCTTCGTCAGATACTCGACTGCCTCTGCCTCGCTCATATAGCGGAAACGGACACCCTTGCTCTTAAGATGGGATACTTGTTCCCAAGGAGTAAGCCAAGGCTTTTGATCGCACATATCTTGTTGACGAATAGGACTATTCATTGCGCTCTCCAGCGTATTTGATGAAATAACAGATTTGATTTTATCCTAACTTTAAATACCTATTAAACAACCGGACGCTCATGCAAATACATCATGGCACGCCGCCGTCCATCTTGCCTTGAGCTCGTTACAACATTTGCATTAGCTTCCACAGAATTAGGAGGAGTATCCTCTCGCTATCTCATTTTGAGCTGAGTAACATCGTAAATTGACCCGACCTGAGCCACTGTCCAGCACACGGTGCAGAAACCCTCCCCCAAGAAAGGAGTTTTTATCGCACTTACACCCACCAAGGCCCCTCTTCATACTTTTCCGCATAGGGAGAACGACACCTACTAGCAAACTCATAAACCAATAGATAGAGTTCATATGCGTCGCGATCTATCCACGCCATTCCTTCTCGGTCGTAGCGCGTCTGTTCCATTTCACACTTTTTGACAGCGTCGAGTAACTCGAAGTAGCCGCAATCACCGGAGTCAAAAAGATTACATTTCCCGATAACATCCTGTTAATCACCGCGAACTGCATTAATTTTCCTAGCGATGGCAGATATCTGTTTAAGTTTCCATGAACCAGGAAAGTAGGCGAATTTCGATTTCAGAACGTAAACGTCGTCTTCAGAGGGAAACTTGTCTTCCAATCGAGGGTAGCGCCTTGCTGCCTCTCGAATTCTATTCTCCAAACGGAGAAGATGATCGCGTCGAAAATGTTGGTGTAAGGGTGACGCCCTAGCGCCCGTTTAACGAAGAACGGCCTTCGTCCTAGAAT
>NZ_CAXSQQ010000055.1:0-1454 GCF_964239575.1 Collinsella aerofaciens ATCC 25986 | reverse complement strand
GGCACGAGCGGGACACGGTCCAGAGGATGCTGGAGCGCAGGGCGTCGTGCAGGGAGATCGCGAGGGAGCTGGGCAGGTCGCCCTCGACGGTGAGCGCCGAGGTGGCGTCGCACAGGTTCGTGACGGCGCCGAAGGCCAGGCGCGGCGAGCGCGTGGACGCCTCCGCCGACCTGTCGGCGGCCTGCCCGCGCCTGGCCGCGTGGCCGCGCTGCTGCAACGGCTGCGGCCGGTACCGCGCGATCGGCTGCAAGCGCCGCCCCCACGTCTTCTACGAGGCCCGGGCCGCGCAGCTGTGCGCCGACTCGGTCCTCGTCTCGTCCAGGCGCGGGATAGACGCCGACGAGCCCGCCGCGGCGGCCAGGCTGGAGGCCATCAGGGACTGCCTGCGACGGGGGCTGTCGCCCGAGCAGATGGCGGCGCGCAACGGCGGGCCCGTGGACCTGTCGCCGTCGACCATCTACCGCTGGGTCTCGGCGGGCTACGACGGCATGACCAACATGGAGCTCAGGCGCAAGGTCGGCTACAGGCCGAGGAAGCGCGCCGCGGGCCGGGCGGCCACGCGCCACTCCGCCCGCAGGTCGCATGCCGCGTTCCTCGCCCTCGGGGAGGACGCGTGCGCCGCGGCCTGGGAGATGGACACCGTCGAGGGGGCCCGGGAGGACTCCGCCTGCCTGCTCACGCTGCTGCACCGCCCCAGCAGGCTCCAGCTCGCGCTGCCGCTGGAGGAGAAGACCGCCGGGTGCGTCGCGGACGCCCTGGAGGGCATCCGGGCCATCCTCGGCGCCGACGGGACGCGCCGCGTGTTCCGCGCCGTCCTCACCGACAACGGCGCCGAGTTCTCCGACGAGGCGGCGGTCGCGGCGCTGCTCGGCGAGGGGCCGGGCGAGACGAGGCTGTTCTACTGCGACCCCAGGCGCAGCGACCAGAAGGGCGCCTGCGAGCGCAACCACGTCGAGATCAGGAAGCTGCTGCCCAAGGGCGCCGGAATCAGGTTCGACCGGCTCGCCCCGGCCGACCTGGCGCTGGCCATGTCGCACGTGAACTCCGAGCCCCGCGGCGCACTCGGCTTCGCGACGCCCGCGCGCGCCTTCAGGGCGATGCTCGGGGAGGACGCGGCGGCGCTGCTGGACGCCTACGGCGTGGGGGACGTGCCGCTCGGCGACCTCGACCTGACGCCGGGGCTCATCGAGAGGGCGCGCGCAGAGAGGGGCGATGCCCCGCTGGCCTAGCCTGGAAGAAAACGGAATAGACGGACCGACCGTCCGGCTGAGTCTGGGAAGAGGTGCCGGGCGGCGGGCGGAGCATGGCCACCGGACCCATCGAAACACATCTCCACCGTTCCTTCAACTGGGAAAACGGCGCCCCCGGACCCCAGGAGGGGCCGCGGGGGCGTTCGGCTAACTGCGGGAGCGAGCCATCAGCTCAATGTGTTCGGCTGAGATCGGAAATCAACC
>NZ_CAXSQQ010000054.1:0-1537 GCF_964239575.1 Collinsella aerofaciens ATCC 25986 | reverse complement strand
GGCTCTGTTAGACCAGGATTGACATTCCGCCCCGTCATCTTCTTGCGATTGCACAATGGTCGCCCCTTGTCGAATCTGAATCCGGCAAGGGGCGATGCGCCCGAGACCGGACGAGTTGCTCGCCTGGCCCTGCCGTTTCATGCCGACCTGCCGGCTAACTCGCCGTCTCCTCGTCGGGCGCCGGCGTCTTGACCCTCATCTCGAACGGCATCCCGCCCTCTCGGACGAGCGCCCTGAGGAACGCGTTGACGGCGGTGGACATGGACAGGCCGAGCTCGTCCAGGATGGCCGTGGCCTCCCTCTTGACCTCCGGGTCGATGCGGATCGTCGTGGCCGGTATGTTCGACGGCATGGCCTCACCCCTCCTCGTGTATCGCGGTGCGACCATTCTACCGCCTCTATGCGGCGGGCGCGGCCCAGTAGTCCATGTAGGGCGGCTCCACGTTGAACATGTCGCGGACGCGGCTCCTGCAGACGCCGTGCGCGAGCTGCCGCGCGACCGTGCGCCCGGCCGCGCCGGAATCGGTCGCCATGAAGGTCCGGCACCACCTGAACCAGGCGAGGTAGGCGTCGAGGTGCTTCGTCGACACGCCCCTGAACGGCTCCATGAAGGCGCCGAGGAGCGAGTGGACGGCGTTGACCCGGTTGATGGTCCCCCCGGAGCGGTCCTTGGGGTCGTAGGCCGCGTGCGCGGCGACCTCGAGCTCGGCGAGGACGCCGACGTAGGCGGCCGCCCTGTCGGTCGCGACGACCGAGCCGGCCGCGATGCGGCCCCTCAGCGCGTCCATGGCGCGCTCCCTCGAAAGGGCGCCCCGCCCCGTGACCTCGAGGAACGTCTCGTTCGAGTCGTTCACTCCGGTCATGACGCAGATCCGCTCGCGCGACAGCCCGCGTCTGTGCACCTGCTTGCCGCGGTGCCGGGAGGGGCGCGGCATCGTGAACGACCCCTTCGCGTGGTTGCCCTTGAACGACTCGGGGAAATAGGTCTCGTCGAGCTCGCAGCCGCAGCCCCGCTCGACCCTGAACGAGGGGGAGTAGGCCGAGAGGCACTCGATCAGCCTGTGGCGCATGGTGTAGGCGGTCTTGAGGCAGACGCGGCAGCGCCTCGCGCATTCGCGCAGGGGCAGCATGAGCACGAAGCACTCGGCGTAGGCCATCCAGGTCTCCTTCGGGAGCCTGCTCGTCCCCAGGATGCGCTCGCTGCCCATGCCGAAGGTCCTGCCGCAGCCCCGGCAGAGGTAGCGCTGCTCGCCGTTCTTCGATTTGCCCTTCTTCACGACCGCGGCGGACCCGCAGCGCGGGCAGCGTTCGATTTCGTAGGCGGAGCCGGCCGCGTCGTCGAACGCCGCCGCGCGGATCACGTCCCTGACGGACTCGATAGCGCGGCGGCGCTCGGTCTTGCTGAGGTTCGCCATGCCCTTCTTGAAGTTGAGGACCAGGTCTTCGGCGTTCATGCTGCCCCCATCATCGCGGTCTATGGGGTCAACGATATGGCACCGTGGGGACACATGTATGTCAATCCTGGTCTAACAGAGCC
>NZ_CAXSQQ010000053.1:0-1566 GCF_964239575.1 Collinsella aerofaciens ATCC 25986 | reverse complement strand
AGACGATATGAGCAGGACATAAAAACATTGAGAGCCCCTGCTGCATGAAAGACCGCGGATTAGGCCGACAATGGTGAGTGTCTAATCCAACCGTGGCGGCCACGCCGCATTCATGGAAGGGGCTCCCATGCTCGATACTACCACCTTCATCGGCCTCGACGTCCACGCCCGCTCGATAAAGGCCGTCTCCCTCGACGTCATGACCGGGGAGGTGCGCTGCGCGACCTTCGGCTACGACGCCGGCGCCGTCGCGGGGTGGGTCCGTTCCGTGGACCCCAGGGCCAGGTGCGTGTACGAGTCCGGGGTCACGGGCTTCGACCTGCAGAAGAGGCTTTCCGGCCTGGGGGTCGACTGCGTGGTCGGCGCCGTCTCGAAGATGATCAAGCCCAGCGCGGACAGGCGCAGGAAGAACGACCGCAACGACGCCGAGTTCCTCGCCCGCATGCTGTCGGTCGGCAACGTGGTCGAGGTGTGGGTCCCCGACGACGAGTGCGAGGCCGCCCGCGACCTGACCAGGGCGCTCGAGGACGCGAGGGACGACCTCTCGCGCTCGAAGCAGCGGCTCTCCAAGTTCCTGCTCAGGCACGGGCTCGTCTTCGACGAGAGGACGCCCACCGGCCGCAGGAAGGGCAACTGGACCCGGGCCCACTGGTCCTGGATCGAGTCGATAGGGTTCGCGGAGGGGGCCGACAACGACGTGCTCGCCTACTACGTCGACGCGGTCAGGCGGGCGGCGGAGGAGAAGGCGAGGCTCGAGGGGCTCGTCGAGGCCGAGGCCCGCAAGCCCAGGTGGAGGAAGAGGGTCGACTCACTCCGCTGCCTCAAGGGCGTAGACACCGCGTCCGCCGCCGACCTCGTGTTCGAGGCCGGCGAGTTCTCGAGGTTCAGGAATGCCCGCTCGTTCGCGGCGTGGGTCGGCCTGACGCCCTCCGAGCACTCCAGCGGGGAGAGCGACCGCAGGGGCGCGATCACCAAGGCCGGCAACAAGCACCTGAGGAAGACGCTGGTCGAGGCCGCGTGGCACTACCTGACGTGCTCGGGGCGGCCGAAGGACCTCGCCAAGGGCCAGGCCCCGGACCGGGGCGCCCGGAGGCATGCCGCCAAGGGCGTGCGGAGGCTGGCCGAGAGGCGGGAGGCGCTGCTCGCGCGCGGGGTCCACGGCAACAAGGCGAACGTGGCCACGGCGCGCGAGCTCGCCTGCTGGGTATGGGCGGTCGGCCTCATGGCCGAGGAGGCGTAGGGGGGCTGTCCCCCGCACATAAGCCAGTCACCCCGGAAGCGGTTCGATCCGAAGCCGTTGAGGCGAACCTCAGGTCCCTTTTCTGCGAGCGCCCAGGGCGCCACACGCGTGCACAGACTGTCGGTTCGACGTAGAAGCCTCAGCCGTAGCAACGGATTGCCCAGCGAGAGATCGCCGCGGGCGGATATTAAACTGCAAAGACGAGCGTCGGTAAGACACGCCGAGGTCGCCGCGGACGGGCTGATATAGGGAGAGGGCCTGACCCCATATCGTTGGGGCCAGGCCCGATTTTGCCTCTTGACAATGTCCTGCTCATATTAAAAGGA
>NZ_CAXSQQ010000052.1:0-1584 GCF_964239575.1 Collinsella aerofaciens ATCC 25986 | reverse complement strand
AGACGATATGAGAAAGCCATTGGGGTCGCCTCCCCCGCGGCGCAGCTTCTTTCCGCGGGCTCAGGGTGCCACAATGGGCTTTGAGTATCGGCCCGTGCGGTAGCCCTTACCGCACCTGCGGGGAGGAGGCTTCCCATGCCCCATGTTACCTCCATCGGACTGGACGTCCACGCGCGATCGGTCGCCGCGGCGGCGTTCAACCCCTTCACCGGCGAGGTGGTGCACCGCGACTTCGGCACCGACGCCGCCGAGATCGCCGAGTGGGCGCTCGGGTTCGAGGAGCCCAGGGCCTGCTACGAGAGCGGCCCCACCGGCTTCCACATGGCGCGCGAGCTGCGCGCCCTCGGGCTCGACTGCGCCGTGGCCGCCGTCTCCAAGATGCAGAGGCCCGCGGCGGACGCGCGCCGCAAGAACGACCGGCGCGACGCCGAGTTCATCGCGCGCATGCTCGCCACCCACAACATCGTCGAGGTCCCGCTGCCCGACGCGGCGGTAGAGGCCGCACGGGACCTCGACCGCGCCCTCGACGACGCGACCCGCGAGCTCCGCCGCTCGAGGCAGCGCCTCAACATGTTCCTGATCAGGCTGGGCCACGTCTGGGACGAGCGCAACGCCGACGGGGCAAGGAGGAAGGCCTGGACGAGGGCCCACTGGAGGTGGGTCTCGGAGATCAGGCTCGAGGGGCCGCAGCGCGACGCGCTCGAGTACTACGTCACGGCCGCCCGCTGCGCGGAATCGGACAGGCGGCAGCTCGAGAGGAGGGTCGTCGCGCTGGCGGGCACCGACCGCTGGCGGGCGACGGTGGAGGCGCTGTCCTGCATCAAGGGGATCGACACCCTGACGGCCTTCAGGCTCGCGGCGGAGGCCGGGTCCTTCAGTAGGTTCCGCTCGGCGCCGGCATTCGCGAGCTGGTGCGGGCTGACCCCGTCGGAGCACTCGAGCGGCGAGTCCGAGCGGCGCGGCGGGATAACCAAGGCCGGCAACGCGCTCGCGCGCACGGCGCTCATAGAGTCCGCATGGCACTACTCCGCGTGCTCCCCGAAACCCAAGGCCCCCGCCCCCGGCACCGACGTGCCCCCGGCGATACGCTCGAGGGCGGACGACTGCACCGCCAGGCTCCACCGCCGCCGCGAGGCGCTCGCGGACGCCGGCAAGCCGGCCTGCAGGGCCAACGCCGCCGTGGCGCGCGAGCTCGCCTGCTGGGTCTGGGAGATAGGGTGCAGGTCCGAGGGGACCATCCTCTAGCGGGCGGCGACAACCGACTCCCGCCGGGAGGGCCCGCGCCTCGACGCATCGCCGGCGCGAGTTCACGACCTTTTTTATGGGCAGCCCCCGGGCCGCGCCCGACAAAAGACTGGATTCGCACGATCGCGCCGGACGGAGAATCGAAATGCGGTGGGGTGCGCGGACATACCGGGCTGACTGCCGGAAGCGCACCCGCAAGAGCCCGCGGATATTAGCTTGCCAGGCAAGCGTCGACTAAGCCATGCAGCGTGCGCGGGCCCTCCCGACGGGAAACGAAAAAGCCCGGTTTCAAACCGGGCTCGAACGAACATGCCTATTGACAATGGCTTTCTCATATTA
>NZ_CAXSQQ010000051.1:0-1637 GCF_964239575.1 Collinsella aerofaciens ATCC 25986 | reverse complement strand
ATTCGACAAGGGGCGACCATTGTGCAATCGCAAGAAGATGACGGGGCGGAATGTCAATCCTGGTCTAACAGAGCCTTTTGTTTTGCGCCAAACGGTTTGACGATGATGAGCTTCGCGATAGGTTTTATTTGCTTCGAGCGGCAAAAGATCTCCGCAACGCGTGTGCTCACAATAGTTGCATTCTTAATGGTCTTGCTTCGGGCGAGAATGCCCGAAGGGCAAATAACGGCGTTATGAAGGCATTGAGCAAAATAGATGGGGTTGGCTCTTATCAGCGTAAGGCAAGGATGAGCAATGAGCGAATACGTCAGATTGTCACAACGCTATATCTGCACAAAGAGGTGTCGTCTAAAGGCGTTATTAAGCACAAAGCACGATCGCTTTCCAAGTTTATTTCTAGGGCAAATCGCAACATCAACTACTATAAAGGTGCGGAGGTCATCACTTCCTCCTTCTCGTTTTTGTCAAAAGTGATCGACGCATGGTATTTGTGTGACGCTGAAGATATGCCGTCTTGCGATTCCTAGGCATCTGGTGCAAAATATTTCCCACATCGAAAAGCGGTTCGGCCGTTTTGCAAGGGGGCTTCTCTTTATGGGACGCCCTCTATTTTTATGCCGCGCCAATCGGAAGATATTTCATTTTCGGCTACTGCATTTATTCTATCCCCAACGGTACTTGCGGAACTGCGTAGATCGACATTGATGATGTGCCAAAACTAGTGTTTTTGCCGCCGGTTACCACCGTTCATGTGTTCCTTGTACTTGCCGTTTGCTTAGTCGATCTTTACTGGCTCAAAGCTCCTATATGCCAATGCTATTTGCTGCAAGCGATACCCTTATTTTTGACCCTCGCAATTTAGATGTCGTTCATCGGGTGGCCTTTGCGGAACCTTATATAGGAGGAGTATTGAAACATTGTTAGGGCGACTACCTACACCATCTTTACGCCCTATGCGATCGGCCTAAGGCAATGGTTTTTAGGAAGTCCTTAACATTCTTTCGCTTTGAGCTTGGAAAAAAGCAATGGTGGGCTACTAACTAAGACAAATTACGAAAGCTCGATACTTCCGCGATAAGTTTATACAGGCTTATATAACTCGATGTTATCCGATATAGTCTAGATTTCGAAATGGTGTGTCAGGATTTTTCCCTTAGGCATTTTGCAGCTATAGGGACAAGGTCGAACATCGTGTGAACGACATCACCCGTGTTTGCAATGGTTGCCGTGAACTTGCCGTTTCCAAAATCCATCAGATGGTAGAGGTTGATCGTCAGATCATGCTGTGCGGCGATTCTTAGAATCCAGTAAGCGCAATTGTCGCTACAGGTTGTGGCGTTGTATATGTTCTGAGGCATGAAGTACATGAGCAGCAGCGTCTTGGTGCCTCCCGATAGCTTTTCAGGAGGGATGATGCCTAAGATCTTGGTGTTTATTGCGCCGAGTCCAACCACACTGCCTTTATCGATGGATTTAATAATTCTTTGCGCAAAAGCATCTTGAAACCACTGGGGTGAATAGACGTTATCGAAGTAAACCGACGTGTTGTAGATAACATTTGGCTCTGTTAGACCAGGATTGACATTCCGCCCCGTCATCTTCTTGCGATTGCACAATGGTCGCCCCTTGTCGAATCT
>NZ_CAXSQQ010000050.1:0-1688 GCF_964239575.1 Collinsella aerofaciens ATCC 25986 | reverse complement strand
TCGAGGCGCATGCGGAGGGCTCCGCGCGCACAGCGAAATAGGGGGTATCCCCGAAGGCCGCCCGGCTCGCCGGGACGTGTCTCTATAGTTTTGTCAACCGCGTGCTTCGCGCCATTTCAGCATGACGCATCCGGGCGCCTGGCGCCCCCGCTTGGTTTCCTCTTCGGTTGATCCCGCAGCCCGCTAGGCCGCGTACGGGACGGCGTCGCGCATGATCGCATATATGACCTTGAGCCTCTTCCTCGCGACCGCCTTCAGCGCCTTGCTGTGCCTCATCCCCCTCGCCCTGCACTCCCCGTAGTACCTCCCGAACCTGTTGTCCGTGCCGATGAGGGAGTTGCAGCTGAATATGAGCAGGTTCTTGAGCTGCCTGTTCCCGCCGTGCTGAGGCGACGTCGACCTGATGCTGCTCCCGGAGCGCCTGTCTGACGGCGCCACGCCGCAATAGCTCGCGAGCTCGTCGTGCCCCCTGAAGGCGGATATGTCGATCGACGTCACCAGCGCCGCGGCGGTCTTGGGGCCGATCCCGGGCACCGTGAGGAGGCACTCGTAGACCTCGTCGCCCGCCAGTGAGTCGGCCACGAGCGAGTCGAGCTCCTCGATGTCGGCGTCGAGGGAGGCTATCTCCCGGGCGAGCATCCGGACCGCGACGTCCTCGCCAGCCGGGAGCCGCCTTCCCGAGCGCGACGAGGCCAGCAGCGCCTCCCAGAGCCTCCTGGCCCCCGCCGCGGGGGCGCCCGCGCGCCTGGCTGCGTTCGAGAAACTGCGCCAGCCGGCGGCCGAGCACCCGGCGGCCCCGCCGAACTCGGCCAGCATCGACACCTGCCAGCGGCTCGACGGGTCGACCGCGCCCTCGAGCGCGGGGTCGGCCTCGAGCAGGGTCGCGCGCAGCCTGTTCTTCGCGCGGGTCCTGGCGGACGACGCGAACTCGCGCTGCGACGACAGGATCCGCAGCGAGGCGGCCCCCTCGGGCTCCTCGGGCGCCGGCCTGAGGGCGCGGGGCACGCCGAGCGCGGTGCGCGCGATCACCTCGGCGTCGATGGCGTCGGTCTTCGCGATGCCGGGGAACATCCCGCGGGCCTGCTTCTCGGCATATCCGGGCAGGTAGGCGCAGGGGTTCCCGTGCGCATGGGCGCGCGCGAGGACCAGCGCGCCGATGTTTCGCTTCTGGTCGACGACGACCAGCGCGCCGGAGCCGGCCCGCTCGAGCAGCCGGTCGATGTCGTCGGGCCTGTTTGCCAGCTCGGCCCTGAAGGCGACGCCTCCTCCCGCATCGAGCGCGCACGCGCTGTGCGAGCTCTTCCCGACGTCGATCCCCAGGTAGGCCACGGGCGTCTCTGCTGCAGGCATGGTGTATCCTCTCCCTTGAGCCGGCCGTTAGCCGCGGAAGCGACACCCACATTACCCGGCCGTGGCCCGGTCCGGGCCCGGCACATCTCTATCAGTCGCTCCCCGCGGCCCCTCCCGCCCCGGCGGCAACACGTCCCGGGCCCTCTACGGGGCAGGGGCTGACGGCCGTCCGGGGCGGTCGGCCAGCGACCACCGGTACGGCTCAATCGTATAGCCGTGCAACGGAAAAGAGCCGCCCTTTCGGACAACTCAAACTGTAATGGGGGCTATGTCTATTCCGCGCCCTCCCGGCACATCATGCCGAGGGCCCAGAGCCACCTCACGAGCTCGGCCGCGGT
>NZ_CAXSQQ010000049.1:0-2120 GCF_964239575.1 Collinsella aerofaciens ATCC 25986 | reverse complement strand
ACCGGTGGACGGCACCGAGCCGTACGCTTGAACTGAGAAGGGGGAGGCCTCGCGGCCTCCCCCTTTTTTGCGTTTACGTGCAACATTCCTTATGCAATTAAATCAATTTAATCATCCACCGCTGAATATAGACGTTCACCGTTCTTTGGTCGGTTCTTTGTTCTCAATGGACTAATATTTGCTTTAGCGCACTGCTGCGCTTGTCCTGTTTTACACGGGTCGTTTTATTGAATGTGACGGAAGGACTCACATGGCAGATGTTCATGAGCTGCTTGATACTTGGATTGCCAATGTCAAGGACGAGGAGCTCCTCGCTGAGCTTAACACGATGAAGGAGCAGGGTGATGAGGACGCCATCACCGACGCTTTCTTCCAGGATCTCGCCTTCGGTACCGCCGGTCTACGTGGCACTATCGGTGCAGGCACTAACCGTATGAATATCTATACGGTTGGTCGCGCGACGCAGGGTTTTGCTGACTATCTCAATGCGACCTTCGAGCATCCGACGGTTGCCATCGCTCGCGATAGCCGCAATAAGGGTGAACTGTTCGTTAAGACGACGGCTGCCATTCTTGCCGCAAACGGCGTGACTGCTCTCGTGTATCCTAAGATTTCTCCCGTGCCGACGCTTTCCTGGGCCGTCCGTGACCTTAAGTGCTCCGGTGGCATTTGCATGACCGCTAGTCATAATCCAGCGCCTTATAACGGCTATAAGGCCTATGGCCCCGACGGCTGCCAGATTACCAGCGAGGCTGCCGATGCAATTTCTAAGGCTATCGCCGAGACCGATACGTTTACCGGCGTGAAGTCCATGGACTTCGATGAGGCTCTTGAGCAGGGTCTGGTCAAATGGATCGATGACTCGTGCCTCGAGCGTTATTATGACGCCGTTCTCGCCCGCGGCGTGACCAACCTTTCTGCCGAGGAGATCGCTGGCGCTCCGCTTAAGCTCGTCTACACTCCGCTCAACGGCACCGGCCTCATTCCCGTCACGACGGTGCTCGAGCGCGCTGGCATCACCGATGTCACGGTTGTTCCCGAGCAGAAGGAGCCTAACGGCGATTTCCCGACCTGCCCGTATCCTAACCCCGAGATTCGCCAGGCCATGCAGAAGGGCATTGACCTGTGCGAGCAGGTTCACCCTGATCTGCTGCTTGCAACCGATCCTGACGCCGATCGCGTTGGCGTTGCCGTTAAGAATAGCGATGACTATCTGCTGCTGACCGGCAATGAGATGGGCGTTCTGCTGCTCGACTATATCTGCAAGACCCGCGCTGCTCGCGGTGAGGACCTCACTAAGAAGGTTGCTGTCACTACTATCGTTTCTTCCGCCATGGTTGACGCTCTGGCCGACGAGTACGGTTTTGAGCTCCGTCGCTGCCTGACGGGCTTCAAGTACATCGGCGACATCATTACTTCTCTTTCCGATGCTGGCGAGGTCGATCGCTTTATCTTCGGTTTTGAGGAGAGCTACGGCTATCTGGCCGGCGACCACGTGCGCGACAAGGACGCCGTGAGCACTTCGCTTTTGATTTGCCAGATGGCGCAGTATTACAAGCTCCAGGGAAAGAACCTTGCCGACGCGATGCACGAGCTGTACGAGAAGTATGGCTACTATCACAACAAGACGATTTCGCTGAGCTATCCGGGTGCTGAGGGTGCGGCAAAGATGGCCGGCATCATGGCCGGTCTGCGCGAGAACCCGCCCGCGGAGCTCGCCGGTTCCAAGATTGAGGCCGTCGTTGATTACAACACCTGCGTGAACGGCCTGCCGAAGGCTAATGTTATTGAGTTCGATCTTGAGGGTGGCAACAAGGGTATTGTTCGTCCTTCCGGCACCGAGCCCAAGATTAAGCTGTACATCTTCGCTAAGGGCGCGGATGCCGCCGAGGCAGATGCAGCACTTGACGCGATCGAGGAGTCCGGTCGTAAGCTGCTGGCATAAGGTATTTAAGAGTCTTCTATAGCTATAGATGGGCTAAAGAGGGGATCTCGGATGCGAGGTCCCCTCCTGTTTTTAACCAGCCAGCCGAGAGTACTTATATGTGTAGGAAATGTGTACGCCCAGATTCCCGCCCCCGGCGCCCCTCCGGTCTGGCAATATATCTCCTTGCCGCGCG
>NZ_CAXSQQ010000048.1:0-2138 GCF_964239575.1 Collinsella aerofaciens ATCC 25986 | reverse complement strand
GGCTACATGTCTCCGGTCGAGTTCAGGGAGGCGGGGCTGTCCCTCCCGGAATCGTCCAAATAGGTGTTGCCAATCCAGGCTCGCCGGCGGGCTCGTCGTTCTCGGGCGGGGTCCTGACGCTCGGCTCCGAGAGGGGGCCCGTGCTGGGCTCCATCGCCGCGACCGTCGACAACCTCGAGTCCGACGGGTCGGTCGGCTACCGCGGCCTCCTGCTGGGCTCCGGCTGGCAGGGGGAGCTCAGCTCCGACGGGGCGCAGCTCGGCGCCTCGGGCGGCGGGCTCCAGCTCAAGGCCGTCCGCTTCGAGCTGTCCGGCGGCCTCGCGGAGCGCTATGACGTCTGGTACCGCTCCTGCGACTCCGCGCGCGGCTGGCTCGGCTGGGCGAGCGCCGGCGAGCCCTCCGGCGTCGAGTCCGGCGCCTCGGGGCTCACTGCCGTCCAGGTCGCCCTCGTCGCGAAGGGCTCCGCCGCCCCCGGTCCGGCCGAGGGGGCCTACGTCTCCGGCGCCGCCTCCGGCCCGTCGCTCGTCCTGCAGGGCCATGTCGCGGAGCGCGGCTGGCTGCCCGCGGTGGGCGGCGGCGAGGACGTCGGCACGACCGGCAGGGGCCTCGCGCTCCAGGCGGTGCGCGCCTCCCTCGAGGGGGCGGGCGAGGGGAGCTCCGTCTCCGTCGCGGCCCACGTGGCCGGCATCGGCTGGCAGGACGCCGCCTCCGCCCCCTCCTACGCCGGCACGGTGGGGCAGGGCCGCGCCGTCCAGGCCGTGAGGGTGTCCCTCTCCGGCCCCGTCTCCGATTCCTACGACGTCTGGTACCGCGTCCACGCGGCGGGCTACGGCTGGCTGGGCTGGGCCAAGGACGGCGAGGCCGCTGGCACCGAGGGGCTCGGCGTCCAGGCCGAGGCCCTCCAGGTCGTCCTCGTCGAGAAGGGCGGCGACGCCCCCTCGTCGGGCGCCCCCGCCGAGCTCTCCGTCCCCTCGCTCAGCCTCAGGGCCCACGTCTCCGGCGTCGGCTGGCAGCCCGCCGTCGGCAACGGCGGCACCGCCGGCACCACCGGCCAGGCCCGCGCCGTAGAGGCGATCGCCGCCGAGGTCTCCTCGCCGGTCTCCGGCGGCCTGTCCTACAGCGCCCACGTCTCCGGCATCGGCTGGCAGGACGAGGTCTCGGGCGGCGCCCTGGCCGGTACCACCGGCCAGGGCAGGGCGGTCGAGTGCGTGAAGATGCGCCTGACCGGCGGCCTCTCCGAGTACTACGACGTGTGGTACCGCGCCTACGTGCAGGACTACGGCTGGCTCGGGTGGGCGAGCGACGGGGCCCGCGCCGGCACGACCGGCATCGGCTATCGCGTCGAGGCGCTCCAGGTCCGCATCCTCGCGAAGGGCTCGGCGGCCCCGGGCCCGACGGACGGCGCGTACAGGGACCGCCCATTGCATCCGAATTCGGTTGTCCTCAACGTTCCTTGTACAATGCAGAACCCTGAGCTTCCGACTGGCTGCGAGTCCGTTGCATTGACCAATGCGCTTAACTATTACGGATTTGGTTTGGGTAAAACCGTCATTGCAGACGCGTATATGCCTAAGAGCAGTTGGGATTTTGTTACGGCGTTTTGGGGCAATCCTCATAGCGCTTCGAATGGAAACTGCATATCTGCTCCCGGACTGACCAACACCGCTAATTCTTTCTTGATTAGTAGTGGCAGTAGTTTGCGAGCCTACGATGTGACTGGTACTGGTTTCTATGACCTTTATTCGTACTTGGAAGCCGGGCATCCCGTTATTATTTGGTCGACGATAGGTATGCAAAACCTGGGAAGTTGCTATGCGACTCAGGCTTACGGTGGAAGGGTTTATCGAACCTATACCAACTCTCACACCGTTGTTTTAAGAGGCTTTAATCGCTCCCTAGGTACCGTTTACATTGCCGATTCACTCGCTGGCTATGTCTCTAACTCAGCTCAGCGCATTGCTTCGCTATACTCGCAACGAGGAGCTCAGGCGGTCGTCATTAAATAGACGCCGTCGAAGTCGAAGGAAGGTGGAATCGTGAAGCGTCTCTTAGATGTGTCCGTTTCTAATATGAGAAAGCCATTGTCAATAGGCATGTTCGTTCGAGCCCGGTTTGAAACCGGGCTTTTTCGTTTCCCG
>NZ_CAXSQQ010000047.1:0-2919 GCF_964239575.1 Collinsella aerofaciens ATCC 25986 | reverse complement strand
GATTCTAGGACGAAGGCCGTTCTTCGTTAAACGGGCGCTAGGGCGTCACCCTTACACCAACATTTTCGACGCGATCATTTTTGGTTGAGATTGAAAATCAACCGCTCCTTGATGATTTCCCGGTATATCTCTACTGCGCTCTGTGCTGCCGCTTCCGTTCCTTTCCGTTCCGGCGGCGTAGCCGCTCCCCCGCAAGGTGAGGGGTTAGGGGAAAGGATAGGAATGGAATGGGTACTTGATAAATCTGTATTTGATTTTTCTTTTTTTGGTAAGTCAGTTCTTTGTATATCTTTATTTAATTGCGTTGGATTTTCCAACGTAGGTTTTTCCAATGTTGGTTTTCCCTGTGTTGGATTATCCAATGTTGGATTTTCCAATGTAGGTAAATCCGGCGTAGGCGGCTGCGGCTGCTCGAATATCACATAGTCCGCGCCCCGCAAGCGTCCTTTCTCGTCGCGCTCCCTTGAACGGACGATATACCCGGCGCGTTCAAGCTCCCGTATGGCTTCGCGGATAGCGTCTATCTTCTCCCGGTTGATAAGGGATAAGCCTTTCAAGGTGTAGTCCCAATCTTCGGGGAGTGACAGCATTTGCGACAACAGCCCCTTTGCCTTTAGAGAAAGCTCCTTGTTGCGTAGGTGGTGGTTGCTCATTACGGTGTAGCCTTTGTTTCGTTCCACCCGGAAAACTGCCATAGTAAATCACTCCTTTTGCTGTGGATTTGTTACGCAGTAGAAGCGCGGTTTCGGGGGATAAGGTATAAATCCCTTGCCGCGTCAGATACGCGCCCGGAAAGCCGCTTGTAGCAAGGCTTTTTCTGCCCCTACTGCGTAACAAAGGGCATGAAAAAAGCGGCGTTTCTGTTCTCCCTGTGTAGAGAGTGGGAAACGCCGCTTTTGCGTCGTATTCAGTTTTTAGTACAATACCCGGCTTGTCCGTCGCTCGAAAAACCTTGATTTTCCAGTGTTTTCAAAAGTATCGTTATCTAACGTCAGCTTTAGGTGGCCCAGCGTTTGCCCCGTTTTGCTGGGGATGTCTGTCGTTCAGTGCTCTTACTGGCCAATCCAGTGTTGCGCATAGCTCTTAATGTCTTCGGTAAAACCGTCAAGGTCGTCAAGGGTGATCACGCTGTCGATAAGCAAATTGGCTATCTCGCGGTGCATTGTGCTGCGGCGAATGTCGTTTGCAATTACGCCTGAGGACAGCTTGTCTCTATTGAGGCGCTCTTCTAGTGCCCAAAATCTACTGGACGCTTCGCTGTCGCCGTTCAGCATCTCAACGTACTGGCCGATGAGCTTTTCCATATAACGTTCTTGCCATTGAGGAAGCATTTTCTTAAACAGCTTCCAGTCGCTTTCGGTTACGTCGCGCATATGTTCTCCGCTCGTCAAACGGGCTTTCCATTTGCCTTTCATTTTATTTGGTTTTCGCTCGCAGGTGCGGATGAGAGGCTCTCTTTAGCCTTCGAGATTGGGCTTGAATGGGTCGTATGCCACAAAACGGGCCTATCTACTACGTTTAACCGATCGCCCTCAACCATGCCAAGTTTCGCGGAATAAAAACCGACGCTCCTATAAGTTGTCAATAGGCAGTTTGCGGGAGCGCTCCCTTCAATTCGCACAGGAGCTCGTAATACCTCCTCTCCAGTTTCGTCGACCGCCGTCTCCCATGTTCCAGGTGACCGAGTGAGGCCGCGGACATGCCGAGCCCCGCGGCGGCCTGCTTCTGGGTCACCCGCATCGCCTTGCGCATCTTCGCGAGCTCGGGGCCTTCCGGCGCGGCGCCGTCGGGATTCGGGTCCATGAGCACGCGGTACACCTCCCGCGCTATGTAGCGCTTCAGGCAGCGGATCGCCTCCCTCCGGGACTTCCCCTCGGAGGTTCGCTTCGCCACGTACCTCCTCGTCCTCTCGTCGTACGCCATGCGCTTGATCGCGATCTCGTAGAGCGCCCAGTTCGCCTGCCGGTTGCCGCCGCGGTTGAGCCTGTGCCGCTCCGTCTTCCCGCTCGACGCGGGGATCGGGGAGGCGCCGCACAGCATCGAGAACGCCGCCTCGCCCTTCAGCCTGCCGGGGTTGTCGCCGGCGGCCACGACCAGGGCGGCGGCGGTCGTCGTGCCGCAGCCCTCGACGCCGAGCAGCGCGGGCGCGTTCGCCTCCAGCAGCGCGCGGATGCGCGCGTCGAGGGACTCGACCTGGCTGCGGGCCTCCTTCCAGACCGCCGCGACGGACCGCAGCGAGGCCAGCACGCTCTCCTCGAGCGCGTCGCCCGCCTTCCTCCCGCGCGCGAGCAGCGGCATGAGGTCCTTCGGCCGCTCGCGGCCCCTGAACCGCTCCCTCAGGGCGCCCGGGGCCGTCGTGAGCATCGACTTCGCGCAGGCCACGCAGGACGTGGACGTCGCGACGGCCAGCCTGCGCGCGACGTAGAGCTGGCGCACCGCCTCGACCCAGCCGTCCTGCGACTTCGGCACGGAGCAGCCCCTCCCGGACGCCGCCTTGCGCGCCGCGCGCTCGGCGTCCAGCGGGTCGCTCTTCCCCTCGCCGGGCCTCACCTTGTCCCTCTTGGGCCTGAGCACCTCGACGACGTTGTACCCGAGCTCCGCGAGCCTCCTCGTCAGCCCGGCCCCGTACGATGCCGTGCCCTCGACGCCGACGACCATGCAGCTCCCCGGGTCGCCTATCGCCTCCGCCAGCCTGTCGTAGCCCTCGGGGTCGGCCCCGAAGCTCCCGCTCCAGATCTTCCTCCCGAGGCCGTCGAGCAGGCACAGGACATGCACGTCCTTGTGCGTGTCGACGCCCGCGATGACCGTTTCGCCTTCCATTTTCGCTCCCCTCGGTCTGCCGGGTTGATTTCCGATCTCAGCCGAACACATTGAGCTGATGGCTCGCTCCCGCAGTTAGCCGAACGCCCCCGCGGCCCC
>NZ_CAXSQQ010000046.1:0-3170 GCF_964239575.1 Collinsella aerofaciens ATCC 25986 | reverse complement strand
TTCCCCCCGAGACCCCCCAGCCCTCGTCCGTTCGCGGCGTCGCTCACGTTCTCGGGCAGCTCGCTGCGGCGCTCGCATGAGGGGGCAAGCCCCCTCAAACTCCCCCGCTCAACCTGATTTGTCATTTGTCATTTGTCACATTATTTTTCGGACGTAGTTAGCGAAAAATAATGAGCGCGCCCCTCCGAACCACCCCCAAAATCACGCTCGATATCGGTATCGGATATCGGATTCCCATGGGCGAGGTCGTAGTACCTCGCCCATGGGAATCCAGCCCCAGCCCTTCCGCGCTCGCAGACTTGAGCAAGGAAAGGGTCGATGGGAGCTTGCGCTCACATCGACCCTCTTCCCAGTCTGTCTTTTGGCTCGACCGCCGCGTCAATTCCGCAATCCGTGAACGAGGTCTCCGTAGATCCGCTACGCGGAACTACTCCGCCCCCGTAGTCACGCATTGCTCCATTGACCCGTCTACTTTTCCGCACGCGCCTGTCTCACGTGCCTTGCGCTTGCGTTCGGCGTTCAGGTAGTTGCCGCGACAGTAGCGCTCGAGAATCGAGTTGTAGCCGACGATGATTTCTCGGTACTGCTCGGGGAACTCACGCAACGCCGCAGTCGTGAAGTCATTGATGGTCTCGAACTTCTCGACCATGATGAAGCCAACCAACTCGAAGAGCATGTCCTGCTTGTCCTTGGTCGAGAGCTGCTCAAGCTGCCCGATGTCGAAGTTGTTCCCCTCGATGCGGGCTTCGACTGGGTACAGTTCCTTGCCCTTCTTTCGGCACGATGCCGTGTCATGGATGAGGTAGTCGTATGCGTGCCTGATGTTGTTGACTGGCTCCGCAGAGGAGCAGCACCTCTTGCCGTCCGCGCTCAAGCGGTTCAGGACGTTGATTATCGCCTTGCGGGTCGTGTTGCCGCCCCAAACCACGATGATGTGAACATGGGTCTTCCGCTGCTTGCTCTTCTGGTCATGGTCGATGTCGTGAATTGCGTAAGCGAACGGAACTTGAAGGATGTCGTCTATCTCCTCCTGCCAATCATCGAGCATGTTCTCTGGGTAGCAGATTCCCTCCCAGAGCTTTACCTTCGTCTCGCCAGCGTTTGCCGCCATGCTATAATCTCCTTGTCTCGAATGCCCCTGCTGCCGCCAAGCTTGCTGGGGCTTTTTCTTTTTTACCTGCGCTTGTAGACCTCGCGCCTATGCGCCACATCAACCACGAGAATCACGAGCCTGCCGTCATCGATGTCGCACAGAATCCGATAGTCGCCGACCCTGTAGCGCCACACGCCCGCCAGGTTCCCCGTCAGGGACTTGCCCCTGACTCTCGGGTCTTCGAGCTTCGCTATCTCGTCAAGCTCTTCGAATATCCTCGCGGCGATACCCCTGTCCAGCTTGCGCATCGCCTTGTCAGCGTTCCTCGTGAAATCAATTCGCCAGACCACAATGCGCCCTTACCTCATCGATGCTGTAGGTCTCGATCCTGCCTGCGCGGTAGTCCTCGATGTCCTTGAGAATCCCGTACTCGTACTCGAAACGGTCAATCGATTCTTGCAGGGCCTCGTTCACGTAGAAGCTCCTCGACCTGCCGGTCTCCTTCGCAAGCCTGCTGTAGCGCTCGTTCAGCTCGGTCGGAATCCTCATCGAAGTGACTGCGGTAGCCATAACGCACCTCCTATGCTGTAATACAGGTACTACTATAACACATCACCGCGCCTGCCCGCGCGACCGCGCAGGCGCTTCGTGGCTTCGGTTCCATGCCTTCGCCGCTTCCGTGGCATCCCTCACCATCTCGTCTAGGCCGTATCCGCCGCCCTGCGCCTTCCTGGGACGCATCAGCGCCCAGATGCGGTCTCTAAGCTCCTCAATTGCCGTTCTAGCTGCTCTCGCTGCTCCTGCGCATCGAGCAGTGATTGAATCGAGGATTGTGCCGCGCTCAGCGCGTCCCGCAGCTTCCCAGCGCCCAATCTCGGCAGCGACGGGTCGAAGCTCCTCAACGTCTCGCGCAACTGCTCGCGTTCCGCGCCGAAGGGACTCCAATCGCGCGGACTCCCGCTGGATTTCATCGCCCACCTCGTTGCGAAGCTCGAGCTTTTCGCCGATTTCGCCGTCCAAGCGGTCAAGCTCGGCCATTTTTTCCGCGATTCGGCGGTCTATCTCCGCAGCTTGCGCCCGCTTTTCATCGACCTGCTCGGTCACGGCACCCAATTTGGCGCGGGTCTCAACCCTCTGCCGCTCAAGGCCGTCCAGCTCGCGCTTGGCAGTTATCGCCCCGTGCTTCGCCTTGTCCCTCGCCACCTCAAGGGTCTCTATCTCGGACTTGAGCGCCCTTGTGGTGCCGACCTGCACCTTGTACGCGTCAAGGCTCCTGTAGCCTTTCGCGCGCAGCTCGTGGCGCATTGGGCGCTCGTACCCGTAGGGCTTGGCCACCTGCTCCCAGAAGTCCTCCTGCAAGCGGCTCATCGTGCCCTGTGCGGTCACCTCCCATTTGCCCTCCGCGTTCTTGCGGCGCTTGTCTGGGGCGAACAGCTCCTTGGCGCACAGGCGATCGTGACCGTCCTCGCCGCGGATGACTGGGGCAATCCAGATGTGCGCGTGCGGGGTGCCCTCGTCCAGATGAATCTGGGCGGCTAGCAGGTTCTCATAGCCGTACCGCGCCCCGAACCAC
This sequence comes from Collinsella aerofaciens ATCC 25986, assembly GCF_964239575.1. Taxonomy (GTDB): domain Bacteria; phylum Actinomycetota; class Coriobacteriia; order Coriobacteriales; family Coriobacteriaceae; genus Collinsella; species Collinsella aerofaciens_BQ. The sequence continues at coordinate 504 of NZ_CAXSQQ010000046.1, read as the reverse complement.
TGAACCGACCTGTCCAGAAACTCCCTCGCGTCCTTCTCGTCCAAGGCATCGTTGCTTGAGACGATGAACCCCATCGCGCGGACTTGGTTGTCCCTGATTTTCCTCTTCGTGTTCAGCTCGCCCATCCGCCGCTCGATGGCCTGTTCGAGCGGAACGGGACTCTCATCCCCCGCGCGGCACAGGTACCCGACATGCCGGCCGCTCTGGTCAACATCGTTTGCGTAGGTGTGAGCCCGCCTGTCTAGCTCCTTGCCCACGGCTTCAAGGCTGTCACATTTGGTCGACTTCATGGCAATCAAGGGTGCTACGGTCATGTCAAACTCCCGAGTTCGAACCACCTAAAGGTGCGTTAGCGACTTTGGTATAGTCACGGTATACCAAACTGCGTTTGGCCGTGCAAGGGCGCTGCCCTTGACCCGCTCGGGCGTTCCCCCCGAGACCCCCCAGCCCTCGTCCGTTCGCGGCGTCGCTCACGTTCTCGGGCAGCTCGCTGCGGCGCTCGCA
>NZ_CAXSQQ010000045.1:0-4116 GCF_964239575.1 Collinsella aerofaciens ATCC 25986 | reverse complement strand
CGCCTTTAGACGCGTGCCGGAAATCCAAGGGTTATACCCTAAGAGCAAACCACCCCTTTTAGGGGTGGTTTTGATTTGGAGCGCCTCCGCATGCGGAAACTGTGTCCCGGAATCCAGCTTCGGAACGGGATGAACTTTCCCAACGGGGCCGCATGCGGAAACTGCGTCCCGGAATCGTGCCTCAGAATGGGATGTGTTTTCCGCTGGCCGGCCGTTTGGAAACCGCATCCCAGTTTGAGCGTTTATTCCGGGATGCGGTTTCCGCTGAAGGACTCAACCGGAAAGCCTGTCCCGTTCCGAGGCTGGATTCCGGGACACGCTTTCCGCCAGGCCCGCCATCCGGAAAGTGCATCCCGTTTTGAGCGTCCAGGCTGGGCCGCGCTTTCCGTTGGCGTGGCCGTTGGGAAAACGCGGCCCAGATAGGGGGGATGCGATCCGGCGATGCACGGCCTAGCAGCTCCTACAGCTCCACGTCGTTGAGCCACGTCGGCAGCGCGGTCTGCCGGATGCCTGCCGTCTGCAGCTTTTTGGCGAGCATTCCTGCCGAGCGGACCTCGTTCATGGTAAAGCGCAGCAGAGGGTGGCCGTAGAGCGATAGGTGCGCCTCGCGCTGTCGTTCGGCAACGAGCGCCTCGGCGGTGGTGCGTCCGGCCAGCATGGTCTGGTCGGTATATTTGATGAGCCCGTCGAGCTCGCCCAGCGTGAGTTCCCGCGCCTGGCGCTCCCAGGCAAAGTCCGTTCGTATGGGCTTGGCCGAATCGAAGGGGTCCGTCAGCTCGTATTGAAGCCAGTCGGGCGCAAAGCCCGTCTCGATCATGATGGCTCGGGCGACCGATTCCCCGCCGCTCTCGGCGCGGGCGTCGGCATATCGAAGCGTTGTGAGGGCGGTGCGAATCGCGCGACCATTGCGGGCAGTCGCTCGTTGCTCAACGGCCTCCATCAGCTGTTCCGACGCAAGGCCGAGCTTTGAGATCGCCGAATCGGCAATGGGCATGCCGTCGGCAAAACCAGTTTGCAGCAGGCAATCTGTGGCCGTTTGGATGGGCGGCGTTACCGATATGCCGGCTCTGCGTATTGCTCCGGCCGGCTCAATCTGGTGTCGCTGAATATGTGCGCCCGGACGAGCCGACGGCTTTGTCGAGCTGCAAACATGCACGACGTTCAGGTGTCGCCACGAGACCTCGAGCCCCAGCAGGCAAGCTGCCGAAAACGAGCAGAACGTCCAATCGGGATGGATGATCGCAAGGGCGCGGAGGATCTCGCAATGGCGTTGCGCTCGGTTGAGTTCATCCCAGTGCGTTTTTCGCGCAAACAACCCCGGCATGGGCGAGACAACCGTGCCGCCGGTGCGCCGAAGGAGCGCTTTTCGGATCGCCGTGCTCGGGGGAATCAGACAGCGCCCCTCTTGTTCGGCTTGAGTGAGCAGTTGGTCGATGAGCTGGTCGTTGCAATGGGTCATGAGCTACCGCCTCCTTTTGGGTAGCAAAAACGTATCAGCTGGAACTTGCCGCTCAGCTGACCAAAAGCTGACCAAAATCTAACCATGCAGGTAGATGACCTGCTTTTGGCGACATATTTCTTGTTTGAATCGGTGAGCGGTAATCGGCGACCGTGAACGGTAGCTGGATATGAAGTCTTGGTAAGTTTCGGGACGTGTACTTTTTGAAAAAGAGCATTCTATCTGCTGTTTTGTGTTTCTGGATCGCATATTTGAAGGCATGTGATAAGGGCGGCGGACTGTCGCCTTGTACCTGAGGAAACCGTGACCCGGAATTGCCGCTCGGAACGGGACAAGCTTTCCGGAACAGCCCTCAACCGGAAACTGCGTCCCGGATTCGACGCTCAGAATGGGATTCGCTTTCCGGTAGAAGTTTCAGCGGAAACCGCATCCCAGAATTCAGGCTCAGAACGGGACACGCTTTCCGGATGGCATGCTTGGCGGAAACTACGGCCCAGTTTTTGGCTCCAGAACGGGATACATTTTCCGGAACGGTCCACGTGCGGGGGTGTACCGCCCCTTTTGCGTGCGCCGCTTGTCGAATTGCGTTATAGCTAGCTATATTATAGGAAGGTATAATATAGCTAGCTATAACGCAAAGGAAGGATGGCCCTATGTTTATCGGAAGAACAGTGGAAATGTCCGAGCTCAATCGACTGTATGGCACGGGCTCCTTTGAAATGCCTGTGATTTACGGCCGCCGTCGCGTGGGTAAAACGCGTCTTATCACAGAGTTTATCCAAGGCAAGAAGGCTATTTACTTTCAAGCTCGTCGTACCAATGCAGTGGCAAACCTGCACGGCTTTAGCCAGGCGATACTTGCGGGTTCGGTTGGTGCTGCAGGTGTGTCGTTTCGTAGTTTTGACGAGGCGTTCGATGCGTTGGTCACCATGGCTCGCACGGAACGTTTGATTGTCGTGATTGACGAGTATCCCTATCTCGCCCAATCGAATCCCGAGATCAGCTCGTTGCTGCAAGACAAGATCGATCACTTGTACAAAGAGACCAAGCTCATGCTTATTCTGTGCGGGTCGTCGCTTTCGTTCATGGAAGAGCAGGTGCTGGGCTACGAGAGTCCGCTATACGGTAGGCGTACGGCCCAGTTTAAGATCATGCCGCTGGATTTTACGACGACCCTCGGTTTGTGGCAGAGCATGGGTCGCGAAGACGCTGCGGTTTGCTATGGCATGACGGGCGGCATTCCTGCATATATCGAGAAAGTCGATCCTACCGTATCGCTCGAGGACAACATCAAACGTCTTTTTCTTACTCCTACGGGCTATCTCTTTGAGGAGCCGAGTAACCTGCTATTGCAAGAGTGCCGCAATCCCGAGCAATATGATGCGATCGTGCAAGCAATTGCCCAGGGGCGCTCGAAGATCTCAGAGATTGCGAGCTCTATGGGAATCCCTGCGAGCAACGTAAAGAGCTATGTGGATAAGCTGGCGTCGCTTGGGATTGTCGAGCGCGAGCTGCCCCTAAACGAGACGAGCAATAAGCGAGCCGTGTATCTGCTGAGCGACCAGATGTTTAGGTTCTGGTACAAGTTTGTGCCGCAGAACATTGGGCTGATTCAAAACGATATGGCCGAGATGGCGTATAGGCGCATTGAGCCGCACGTATCGGATTACATGGGTACGGTCTTTGAGCTTATATGCAGACAATACGTGTACGAACTCGCACGCGCGGGCGAACTTGGTGTGGTGCCGGCAACAGTTGGCCGTTGGTGGGGAACGGACAATCGGACGCGTACGCAGGAAGAGATCGATTTGATTGTCGACGACGGAGAGGGCGCGGCGCTCTTTGCGGAGTGCAAATGGCGTAACGAACCGGCAGGCGAGGATGTTCTGGAAAAGCTCGTGTACCGAAGCGAGCTCTTTAGGCGTCAGCATAAAAGCTACGTGATCTTCTCGAAGCGTGGCTTTACGCAAGGATGTCAGGAAGCTGCGGCGAGCAGGGGAGATACCAAGCTGATTTCGTTTGCCGAGATGTGCGAGCGGAGATAACCAAGCGCGCTCTGATGTGATTGCTCGGAATGGGTCGCGCTAAGGATGCCAAGCGTAAAACCTACAATGAAAATGGCGTAAAAACTACATTGAGAACGGCGTAAAAACAGCATTGAGAATGGCGTAATTTCGTATATCGCATGATCGCCCGAGCTTGCACACGGCCTTTTGCGAGCTCTTGCCATGAACGAGAGCCAGGCTGTCACGTACAAGACGCTCATAAAGGACGCCTCGTACGGTGAGACGGGCCCCGACGAGAGGACCATCGCTGCGCACCTGGATCTCTTCAACAGGCTCAAGCTGACCGAGGACCTGTGCGGATGGGAGCCATCGAGGTCAAGCTGAGTGATGCGAAAGCAGACGATGGAGCGAGAAATCTCAAGGCGCTGGAGAGGAAAGTGCTCTCCAATCCTGCCGCCCAGAATGCCGCGCCGGCGTTTTTGGCGGTCGTGGTTGGAAAGGGGAGCATTGCCTACACACGCGACGACGGCGTGGCGGTGATCCCCATGGCGGCACTTGGGGCGTAGTGGTTTTGCGGTTGATTTTCAATCTCAACGCAACAGCCTGAACGGACCCCGCGTTTCCGCAGCTAGCGCAACGCGGAAATAGCTC
>NZ_CAXSQQ010000044.1:0-4754 GCF_964239575.1 Collinsella aerofaciens ATCC 25986 | reverse complement strand
TCGCAGCCCCGACCCGCGGTCACGAGCGGGGGCTCCTGTCTTTTTAGTGCCCTCGGATTGGGTCATAGTGTCTGTCGGTGCCAAAACATCGGCGTAACACTTGGCACATGGGTAGTCATTGGGGACGTTCTTAAACGACTGGTCAAAGGGGACACTCTTGATGCACTTGGCACTTGGGGACGTTCCTTTTGTGCCGGCAGTTTGGGACACTCCTTGCGTTAAGAGGCTGGCGTGCGTCAACCTATTCTCGTTGCAGTAAAAAAATCGCCCCGTTCTTGGTTGAGGACGGGGCGATTCGTCTTTTGGACTTGTGCAGCCAGGCTTATGCAAAGCGGGCGACGAGCTCCTGGAGCACGTCGGTCATCTTGACGAGCGAACTGACCGGGACGAACTCGTTGACGCCGTGGTAGCAATAGCCGCCGGTGGAAAGGTTGGGGCAGGGCAGACCGCGGAACGACAGCTGAGCGCCGTCGGTGCCGCCACGAATCGGCAGTACTTGGGGCTCAACGCCGCAGGCAAGGTAGGCTTCCTTGGCAACATCAATGAGCTCGGGATAGTCACGAACGATCTCGGCCATATTTCGATACTGCTGCTTAATCTCGACTGTCACGCGCTCCTCACCCAGACGCTGGTTGAGCATCGAGGCGGCGGCATCAATAAGGTCGAGTTTCTGCTGGAACTTGGCGGCGTCATGGTCGCGGACGATATAGCGCGCTGTGGCGTGATCGACGGTCGCAGATACACCCTCAAGGTGATAAAAGCCCTCGTAGCCTTCCGTATACTCCGGGCGCTGCACGTAGGGGAGCAACGCGTTGAAGTCGCAGAACAGATTGCCTGCGTTGACCATACGGCCCTTAGCGTCGCCCGGGTGGATGGACTGGCCCTCAAAGCGGACGGTCGCCTCGGCGGCGTTAAAGCACTCCCACTCCAGCTCGCCGATGGGGCCGCCGTCGACCGTGTAGGCGTACTTGCAGCCAAAGGTATCGATATCCAACAGCTCGGCTCCGTGGCCGATTTCCTCGTCAGGGCAGAAGCAAATGCCGAGTGCGGGATGGGGCAGAGAAGGGTCCTGAGCGATACGCGCGACAAGCGACATGATCTCGGCGACGCCTGCCTTGTCGTCCGCGCCCAGCAGCGTGGTACCATCGCTGCAGACCAGGTCCTCACCCGCGAGGTCATTCAGGGCGGAAAGCTTGGCGGTACTCATGGCAACGGGCTTTCCGTCAACCGTGCCGCAGACCAGGTCGCCGCCTTCGTAGTGTACGATATGCGGCTTCACGCCGGCGCCCGGTGCAACTTCGGTGGTGTCGAGATGGGCGATCAGGCCCAGGGCGGGTTTGTCCTCAGCGCCCGCACTTGCGGGGATATGCGCGCAGACATAGGCGTGCTCGGTCACGTGGGCATCTTCCGCACCAAGCTCGCGCAGCTCTTCAACCAGCACGTTGGCAAGGTCAAACTGAACGGCGCTCGAGGGTACCTGGTCGCAGTTTGCATCCTCGGACTGCGTGTTGATCTGGACGTAGCGCAAAAAGCGTTCGAGGACATCGGGGCTCGTGGTGGTGTTTTCCATAAAGACCGCTCCAATCTTGGTCGTCGTGTGCAACAAGAACTCTAGCACGGTATGCCACGGCATACCACGACGCTTGGATGGGGTAGAATCAGCCATTGAATGCAGAAGGGACGGAAGATCATGGATACGACAAATAGCTCGCGCGAACTACATCTGACGGTGGCGAACGAAGACTACTTGGAGTGCATGGTTCGCATTGAAAGCGAAGAGGGGGAAACCAACGGCGTGCGATCGGTCGACATCGCGCAGCGCCTTGGCGTCTCCAAGGCATCGGTCAATAAAGCGGTTTCGGCGCTCAAGGCATCCGAACTTGTCGAGCAATCGCACTACGGCAAGGTAGTCCTGACCGATCGCGGCCGCGAGGTTGGTGCGGCTATCTGGTACCGTCATCGCCTCATCCGCACGTTTTTGGTTCAGGAGCTCGGTGTCGAATTTGAGCGAGCCGATTCCGAGGCCTGCATGATGGAGCATGCGCTTTCCGAGGACACGATGAACCGCTGGCTCGCCTATCTCGAAAAGCAGGGAATCAGCGTCGAGGAATAGCGGGATATATATGGATACGAGTTATTACAACCGCTTTGGTGCCGAGGAACTTGCGCGCCGCTTGTCGAGCGAGACCTTGTTGGCGCAGGGCCCCATGGGCAGTGTTCTGTTGAGTGAGTACGATGCCGCCGACATTCCACCGGCGTTTTGGAATCTGGCAGAGCCGCAGACCGTTTCTCGTATCCATCGCTTGTATGTCGCTGCCGGCGCGCAGGTGCTCATTACCAACACCTTTCAGGCATCAAGCTATGCCCTCAAGCACGACCAGATTGCGCCGTCCGTGGCGGAGGTCAATCGCGGGGCCGTCGACGATGCTCGCCAGGCGCACCCGCAACTGCTGCTGGGCTCGATGGGCCCGATCGGTATTGAGTGGTTTGCCGAGGACTCTGCCGAGTATCGTGAAATCCGAGGCATTGCGCGCGAACAGGCGCACGCCTTGCTCAATGCCGGCGTTGACGGTCTGCTGATCGAGACGGTGACGTCTATCCGTAATTTGCAGCCCATGCTTGCCGGCGCCCGAGATGCCGCCGACGGCATGCCTGTTCTGGTGAGTTTTGTCGTTGACGATAAAGGCGACCTGTTGGGCGATGGCCTCAACATCGAGGCGGCCGTTTTGTACGCCGAAAAACACGGCGCAAACTCGGTTGGTGTTAATTGCTGTTCGCTTGCGGCCGCGAACGCGGCGGTGCCCAGGATGGTTGCATCGGCGACTACTCCCGTCACGGTGCGTCCCAACGTAGGCGATCCGGTCCAGACTCAGGATGGCCCCGTATGGCACGAGAACCCCGAAGCTTTCGCGCGCGCATGCATCGAATGGAGACATGCCGGTGCCGCAATGGTGGGCAGTTGCTGTGGAACCACGGCAATCACTACGGCCGCGATGGCCGAGGCGCTCGATATATAAAGGGCAAAACCGCTCCATACGGGGCGGTTTTTTTTATTGCTTGCATGTCCTCGGCAGCATTTGCCCAAATGGTGAATGCTGGTGCCGGCAGGTTGCCGAGTGCATGTTGCGGGTATACCCCATGCGTACCATGATCCAAACACTGTGAGGTGTCTGCGCGTGTGCGCGATAATTCATTTTGGAACTGACGGTTGGCGCGCTCGCGTCGATGAGGACTTCACTGCCGATAACGTTGCTCGTATCGCCGATGCCGTCGGCGAGTTGTGGCAAAAGACCAATCCGGGCAAAACAGTATATATAGGGTTCGACACCCGGCCCCTGGCGAGCGAGTTCGCTGAACTTGCGGCGGGCGTGCTAGCAGCGCACGGGCTGGACGCCGTGCTCGCTTCGCGACCTGTTCCGACCCCTGCCCTTACGTGGGCGGCGGCTTATGACGGTGAGGCGTGCGGCGCGCTCATGGTGACGGGGTCCCATCATCCGCAGGGTTATCTGTGCCTCAAGATTCGCATGGGTGACGGCTCAACCGCCAACCAGGATGTCATCGAAGAGCTCGAAGAGACCATGGCTCCCGAGCCAATGGGGATCGAGGGGCAATATCGCACCGCGGATATCATTCCTGACTATATGCAGGCGGTGGCATCATTTGTCGATGCCGAAGCCATCCGCGCCGCGCACCTGCGCGTGGTTGTCGATCCCATGGGCGGCGCAGCCCAGGGCTATCTAGCCGACTTGCTGCGCGAGCTTGGCGTTGAGGCGCACGAGATTCACGCCGGGCAGGCGTCTGACCAAGAAGATATCTGCCCCGACCCCGTTGAACCTTGGGTGGACGCTTGCGAGCGCACGGTTATCGAGGACGGAGCTTGCGCTGGCCTGGTGACCGACGGCGACGCCGACCGTATCGGCGCGGTTGACGAGCGCGGCAGATATATACATCCGCATCAGATCATGGCGCTCGTTTTGGGCGACTTGGTTCAATTTCGTAATTTGGAGGGGCGCGTCGTCGTCAATCTTTCATGCTCGACGCTCGTACGTCGCATTGCCGAGGCGCTTGGCTGCCGCGTGACCGTCAAACCAGTCGGTTTCAAATATATAGCGGCGGAGATGAAGAAGGGCGGCGTCCTCATAGGCGGCGAAGAAGCCGGTGGTATCGGCATCGCCGCGCATATGCCCGAGCGCGATGGAATCCTCGCCTGTCTGATTCTGTGTGAGCTTATGGCAAAGACGGACGCGCCTTTGGGCGTTCTGGTCGACCAACTCGAGGACAGTTTTGGTAAGACGAGTTACGGTCGACGCGATTTGCGCCTTGAGGCCGAAGATGCCGAAACGTTACGAACCCTGCTGCCGGGCGTAAACCCCAAGTCGATTTGTGGCAAGGTGCCGCAAAACGTTAGTCATATGGACGGCTTGCGTCTGTCATTCGAGGATGACACGTGGCTGCTGGTCCGTCCTAGCGGGACCGAACCAGTGGTGCGCGTCTACGCCGAGGGGTTCTCGGTGGAAGAACGTGATGAGTTGCTCGATGCTGGCTGTGCTTTAGCTAGGGGGACGTATCCGCTTTAACCATGAGACTGCCTTATATAAAGAGATGCTCGGCGAGCGGTAGTTAACGGCTGGCAAACGTTAGTCGGATCACAAGATGTGTAGGAAATGTGTACGCCCAGATTCCCGCCCCCGGCGCCCCTCCGGTCTGGCAATATATCTCCTTGCCGCGCGGCCCGGTGGAACCGGATCAGCCGC
>NZ_CAXSQQ010000043.1:0-5165 GCF_964239575.1 Collinsella aerofaciens ATCC 25986 | reverse complement strand
CTTGCGCATTCAGCGAAATGCAGGGTATGGACGGCCGGTCCGGGTCCAGCCCCGTAATCCGGCATGGTTTTGAAATGATACTAATTCACTAGCAGGAAAACTAGGTCGTTCTAGCGCCTTGTCGCCGGCTAATTTCCGAGTTCCAACCAGTTGCTCAGAACATTTGCTCGCAGTCGCGTCTCGGCGCGCTTCATTGCCTCGGATTTGGCTTTATATCGAATCCCCAAACGACTGCAGACGCTTTTGACTATGGCGTCTAGCTGTTTTTTGTCGTTAAGCATATCGTGGGTTACCAGGAACACATCGAAACCCATGCTCTGGAGCGCAGTCATGCGCTCCGCATCTTGGTCAAGTACCGCGCCTGACCCATGGATGACCTCACCTTGGATTTCGATAATTGCTGCCTTCATTAGGATTGGGTTTACAATCACGATGTCACCGTAGCAAACCTTTTGACCTGCGATGCTTTGGGCTTCCTCGGATAGAGGGGTTAAATCGTTGAGGTATACGTATCTGAATCCTGAACCACCTAGACTTCGAGAACGACTTAGAAGCAGGACCCCCGCGACCTCGAGTGGAGATGCAGCAATGCCGATAACCTGCTGAGCGGCATCATAAAACTGCTTTCCCCACATTTGACTTTTGACCTTGTCGGCGAATCGATGCAGATCGCTTAGCTCGATGAGCGGCTTTCTCATCCAAAGAGAAGTACCTTTGAGTTTCGTAACCTCTCTTTCATCCTTACGCTCGCTCGTTTGGCCATCATTATCTGGGTCCTTTACGGTTGCGGGGGCATAAACTTGTTTCCATGGAACCTCGTCTTCGCCCTCTCCAAGTTCGGACAAATCCTGCGTGCTGGAATTGCGATTCTCCTCTACCGCCATTTTTAGCTGCATTTCGGCAGCGGGAGCCGGCTCGAATACAGAAAACCAGCCGCAAAGTTCGTACATAGCTAGTACGAGATCTATTGGGGACACAAAGCGTGTCATAGTAAATAACGTGTTAAGCGGATTAGTGACACTAAAGCCTAAATGAGTGTCGATTGTTGTGCTGGCATCCGATGCCCCTTCCCAGCGAATAGTGGAGCGCAATCCCGAGTGGTGATTACAACAACCTGGCGAAGCAACAGCGATAATCGGGGTCTTGAGGACATCGGTTACGAAAGGGGCTTGGGATAGGGTCCGCCAGCCGTCATCGGAGCTGGGTAGGCGCGGGTAGAGGTCATGCACCTGCGGTGGGCAGCGCCAGTAGCGGAAAGCGGTGTTTGCGCAGACGATTTCGTCCATGTGGCCTCCCCTGGTTTCGACCGTAGGCCGTGCGGATTGCGGGCATGGCCGATTATCTACCGGGGCATCATGCGGGTAAGTACGGGAAGCAAACCAAATGCTGACAAAAGCATGCCGAGTTCCGCCGAAAAACCGTCGTGTGATAGAAAACCGCTGGAAGGAGCTTTGGGCATGTGGTCCCTGTCTCCACATTTGCGCGCGGATCACATGGGGAATTCAATGAAAATACGCATGCGTTTTATACAAAACATGCAATGGCGTCAGCAAAAAGGGTGCGAAAAAAATGACGCCTTATACGACTACGATTCGTCTTGGAGTCACCCTTGGTGTCAAAAAAGAAAAAGGTCAGAAGTTTAACACCTCTGACCTATGCTTTAGATGGTGGGCGATACAAGATTCGAACTTGTGACCCCATCCGTGTGAAGGATATGCTCTACCCCTGAGCCAATCGCCCGTCGCCTTTCGGCAAAAGAGATACTAACATAGCCGTACGTGGTTTACCAAGAACTTTTTGCCCCCGATTTTAAATTCGTGGGTGCTAGCCAAGCCAAAGCAACCAAAGCAATCGACAAAACCGCAGCTAAACCACCATTTACCGCTTAATCCACGAAGTCTCGGGGCGGCAGATAAGTCGCGCGTTGTTGTAGGCCATGTCGAGCGTGAGGCAGGTGCGCGCGGCGTAGAAACCGTCCTCGCGTTGGATGGTCAGCGCCAGCTCGGGCTTGTCGCCGGTCAGGCACAGCGGTAGGAGTAGCTGGATCCGGCCGCCGTAGAACTGCGGCACCGCGAGCGTATAGTTGGCTGCGGCGCGGCGGGCGGCCTCGACGACGGCTCCCTCAAAGGCACGGCGCAGCAGCAGCGAGTTGCCCTCCCCCATCAGGCTGGCGGGAATACGAGTCAGGTTCTCTTCGTCGCCCAGAATGTGGTCGATGTTGGAGCGGATGGGAAGGCGGTAGTCAAAGACAAGCTCGGAGGGGTCCTCGGCAAAGCGCACGCGGCACGGCAGGTACTCAAACGAGACCAGCATGGGGTCGCTCTCCTTAAAGAAACCCTTCAAAAACCAGCGCTGGCGCGCGTCGGGCTTGGTGTTGGGCTCAAACAGGCCGTAGATGGTCTCGTAGCGGCGCGTGTACAGGCCGGTGTTGAACAGGCATCGGTCGTCGTCGAACACCAGCGGCAGGTTGGACGGCGCGGTCTGGTCCACGTCGCGCTCGGTCAAAAATACCGCGCGGCTAAACGAAAACGACAGGTAGTTCTTGAGAATGCGGTTGCAGGGACCCCAGTCCTCGGGATCGGCGAGGTCGGCCAAGCGCTCGTAACAGGGCTCGGGGCAAAACGCAAAGTCGTATACATTGCTGCACAGGGTGTTGGGGATCTCCATGTGGCGTCCAATCCATCTCATAATTAGAGTTTGGATGCTTAGATTTTATACGTGCGACGCACCGTCGAGACACACAACGCAATTGCGGCGCAGCTCGTCGGCGAGTTCTGCTCGCGTGCGGTTTCCGGAAACAAGGTCCTGGATCCAGGCGTAGTGCTGGTTGTCTTTGGGTTCCGAGCTATCGGAAAGTACGATTGGAGCACTAACGGCGTAACAGGAAGGTCCCGCCCGTCAACATCGGCAATCATGAGTTGACAAGCGTAATCATGCCTCAATTGCGGTTTAGCAATAGAATGTCGGGGAATCATCACCAAAGGTTTCGCGCCACTTGTCACAAATGTATCGATGGTTCATGGTGATTAGTTTTGAAAGATCCCTGAGATCTTTAGCCGGAATCTTGCTCTCGTTGTTCGCAAGTGTGCATCCGCCATTTTTAGTGAGCCAAAACTTAGTCGAATTTGCAGCTGCCCTCTTTACTCCTACATGGATGTGAACGGGCTCGCCATTTTCTGCAATCCAAAAGAACAGAACATACTGTCCAAAAACAAGAATTCGAGGCATTATGCCACCGCCGGTCCGGCTTTTTGACGTTCTGCAAGCTCGAAGATAAACGGAGCGTTTGACCTAACGAACTCGGTCAAAAAATCCAGGTCGTCTGTAGAAAATCCTTCGACGTTAAACCATTTGACCGCAGGTAGAAAGCATTCTGCATGGTCAAAACCAAAATCAATCGGGCGCTCGACGGCCACGTGAACGGTCCCGTCGTCGCGTGTTTCTGAGTAGGCAAACTGAGTGCCATCATCTAGCTGAACATAGCTCCAAAGCATTGCTGCCTCCTTAGTGTTTACATCCGAGTATAAACAACCGCTTAGATGCAACGTGATGCGAATTGAATTATTCCCATAGACCTGAACTGCTGATTATTTGTTTAGTTGAGATTTGAACCGTCTCACACTTCAGTGTCTTTTTGGCATGGAAAACCGTCGCTGTGCGTTGATCATGCGGTTATTGATGAACTTTGAGCATAAACAGAATTCGTCACTCCGCCCGCTGTCCTAGATAAACTCTCCCGTCTCCAGGTCAACAAAGTCCGCGAGTTTTATCTTTCCGGAGAAGCCGCTCCCCTTGTACTTTCCCGCATAGGTCTCAGCGTCGTATTTGAACGAAATGTTATATAGCTTTCCAGTCTTTGTCTTCCTGATTAGCCCGTTTTCCAGCATGTAGCTCAGTACCCTCTTATGGCCTTTTCTATCGTTTCCGTTTAGGTAAAAGCAGCAGACACCTTGTTTCGAACCCGCCGCGATGAGCGTTTCGGGATTCGAGTATTTGGCCTCTACGACGACGCCGTCAAGAACTGCGGTTCCGACAATGTCGTCCATGAGGGCGGTTTTGAATGGAGAGAAGAAGAACATCCATTTGCCGCATTGGACGGGATCTATGTCGTGGATTCGTTCCTTGTTGATAAACCAGATCCATGAGAACGATTTGACCCTGGCAATCGAGCCGGATTCGTTAAGAAGCGTTTCTTCGACGGACGGCGTTAATTCCTCGTTGTTGCCTGCGTTATTTGAGCTTGCCATTTCATTTAACCTAACATTCGCCTTTAATAGAGCACTTCATCAGCAGCCTCGAGCGCTTGTATCGCCGCGCGTTTTAGCTCATTGAGACTTTCGTAGCAGCTTCCCGACAGCGGGATTATTCGTATGTTGAATGAGTCACCGTACTTGTAGTCGGCATATACATCGCAATTGCCCCTACCGAGAAACTGTATGGCCGCCCGATCAATTGCCTTTGCGCTTTGGCCTACGTAGTACAGATCTTTGGTCGCATTATGGACAATGTAGATGCCAGTAATTTCGCCTTGCTTTGTCAGGGCCTTTCGCTGAGCCATAAACTCTTCGGCGCTTGCAACGATTTGCGGATCATCTTCTAGGAGGGATTGGCGTAGCCGCAGTAGTTTCTCTTGTTGCTTTGATGCTGTAATAACAAGAAGGAGCCCGTCTACAAAAAAGAACAAGCCAATAAGTAAGAAAGTAAAAGAAAGCGAGCCATATATGTTGGCACTCGATGGCAGAGCGTAAAAGAGACTGACAATTGCCAATACAAGACCAGCAGCGCTGACGACTTTTCCGATCGGGATGAGCCTTCTTGGAGGGGCCGATGCGACGGTTTTGATTTGATAGTAGTTCCTCATGGTATGGCTCCAGTGATATAGGCAATTGGATCCAAATGGAGCTTTATAAACGGCATCATTTGGATTGCAATTATCTTATCGCTCTGGCAGATGGGGTGTAAGGCTCAACATCGGTAATAGATCGAGAGGCAGTCGAGCTAAACAAAATAGTGCCGTCGCAGCGATGGCTGATACGGCACCAATCTCTAAGAAATTGATTTAGTAGAAGGCTAAAGACTTCTGCAATGGCGATCGCGTCGAAAATGTTGGTGTAAGGGTGACGCCCTAGCGCCCGTTTAACGAAGAACGGCCTTCGTCCTAGAAT
>NZ_CAXSQQ010000042.1:0-5284 GCF_964239575.1 Collinsella aerofaciens ATCC 25986 | reverse complement strand
GAGCTATTTCCGCGTTGCGCTAGCTGCGGAAACGCGGGGTCCGTTCAGGCTGTTGCGTTGAGATTGAAAATCAACCATTTAGTGGTACGCATTAAATGTCGGATTCCGGCTCTACAAGATTTAGCTTTCAATCTTATGCAGATGCGAATTATGCAACTTTGCATAATCATTGGGTGCGGTCTGCACTCAGGACATGTATATCGACTGAGGTAGTGTGTCCGCCCCGCTTGCTTGCCCCGCGCCGTGGTACGATTTTTGAGTTTGAAAGTCCCGCCGTGCTCCGGCTGCCCTTGCAGCTTGTCGCGCGGCCGCACGTAAAGGAGCCATCATGGCCGGTATGAACATGCAGCAGATGATGAAGCAGGCTCGCAAGATGCAGGAGCAGCTTGCCGCCGCGCAGGAGAACCTCAAGTCCCAGACCGTCGACGCCTCTGCCGGCGGCGGCATGGTCAAGGTGACCGTTAACGGCGAGATGGAGCTCGTCAACCTCACCATCGATCCCGATGCCCTCGATCCCGAGGACGTCGATATGCTGCAGGATATGATCATGGCTGCCGTCAACGAGGCCGTCCGCGGCGTCAACGAGCTCGCCAACAAGCAGATGGGCGCCATCACCGGCGGCCTCAACATCCCGGGCATGCCGTTCTAAGACACGCATATATATGAGTGCAAATCACAGTCTGCAAAAACTGCTCGATGAGCTGGGCCGTCTGCCGGGCATTGGTCCCAAGTCGGCCCAGCGCATCGCCTATTACCTGTTGGAGGCCGACGCCGAGGAGGCGCGCCGCCTGGCCGAGGCCATCCTGGAGGTCAAGCAGGAGGTCCACTTTTGCAGCCGCTGCTTTAACTACGCCACGGCCGACGAGTGCTCCATCTGCCAGGACCCGATGCGCGATACCACTCGCATTTGCGTGGTGGGCGAGCCGCGCGACGTCCAGGCGATCGAGCGCACGGGCAGCTACCACGGCCTCTACCACGTATTGGGCGGCGTGATCAGTCCCATGGACAAGATTGGCCCCGAGCAGCTGCACATTCGAGAGCTGCTGGCACGCTTGGGCCACGAGGACATCCACGAGGTCATCATCGCCACCAACCCCAATATTGAGGGCGAGACCACGGCGAGCTATCTGGCCCGTACCATCAAGCCGTTGGGCGTCGAGGTGTCGCGTCTGGCAAGCGGCCTTCCCGTGGGCGGCGACTTGGAGTATGCCGACGAGCTTACGCTTGGCCGCGCCATCGAGGCCCGCCGCGCGATTTAGGTGGCGAGCCTGCTCCTGCCGTATGTTTTCCTCGCGACGCACGGGGTAGTCATAATTTCCCCGTGCGACTGTGAGTTTGTTGTGCAACAAAGATGCTTCGTATCTGCTTATCGCATGGATGCTTCCGCTCGCATCCTTAATTTGTCCATTCGTTGCGCAACCTTTTTGGTTCGCTGATACACTCAAATATGGATTCGAATGAATGCGCCGCTCCCGAGCGGCGTGTTTTTGTTGGAGGAGAACGCATGCGGCCCGGTGGCACTCAGACAAAGCGCGGCGCCGCGGTGCGCATGCGATGCCGACTGGGCTTGGCTCCGCGGGCGTACGCACTGCTATCGTGCTCGTTGGTGCTGGTCATAGCTGGCGTTTCTGCCTATGGCATGACCGTGCCGTCCATGATACAGGCGCATGCCGCACGCGAACCGCGCGTGGGGCATGAGGTCAAAAGTGATCTGGGCACCACGACTGGATATGCTTGGGCAAGTGTGGTCGGGCATATTGTGTTTGGCACCGACGATGCGGACGGCGCCGAGGTCCCGGACAACGAAATCACGCTTTCCAATGGCAAAACCATCGTGCTCACCAACACCAAGATCATCGATCGGTTGTCCAACAATAGCGTGGCGGCAACGGTGAATAAGGTCGAGCAGCAGAAGGGGCAGGACGCCCAGCAGACAGGCAAGCCCGGTAGCTCGGATTCATCGAGTTCGGGCGGCGGCTCTGGGTCGGGTTCCTCTACCGGAGGGTCTGGAAACGGCGGCTCGACGGGCGGCAACACTGACAACGATGCAAACTCCGGTGGCCTTTCCGCTGCTGAGGAAGAGAGCATTCACAGTTGGCTTGTGACCAAGTACAACATGCTCGACGGCTATGTTTCTCGTGCCAATGACGTGGTCTCGACCTATAACTCTACGGGAGATCCCAGACCGTGCGACAGCCTGGTCGGGGAGATGTTTGTCATTCGAGCCGAGTTCGGTCGTCAGACATTCTCGCCCCGGTCAAAGTGGTATCAGCAGTATGCCAATCTGTGGGGCTGTTACACCAACCTATGTCAATGGGTCGGCCATTACGGCGATGATGACGTCGCGCTCGGTAACTTCAACAATAACGTGGCGGCGCTTGCCCTATGATGACCGATCTTGCATCCACCACACCACAATCGCTCGGTCGCGATCCCATGGTCGGCCTGCGCCTGGCGCGTGTCGACGGGTTTGAGCCGGCCATTGCGCTCGGTCAGGACGAACTGCCTGCCTATCTGCGTCGTTTTACGATGCTGTTTGCCGACGATGCCATCATGCGCCGTGGCGGTATCGGCCGCGTGACGCGTGCCGTCAACGCCCAAGGCGAGGCCGTGGCACTCAAGCAGCTCATCTTGCCGACGCGCGATGGGTTTGACGACGATGCCGCTCACGAGGCGCTGGTCGCCAAGTTCAAGGCGGCGTTTCGCGAGGAATACGAATGCCATCGCGCCCTTTCGGGCCTTAAGGGCTTTCCCCGCCTCTATGGCTGGGGCGAGGTCGACGGTGTGCCTGCAATTGTCATGGAATGGATCGAGGGCGAGACGCTTGCCCGCTTGCGTTCGCGACTCGCCGTGGACGATGCCGGACGCCTGTCGCCGCTTGTGGCGGCGCGTCTGGGTCGCGACCTGTTCGATCTGCTCTGCCGTATGAGCCTGGTGGGTGAGGGCTTTGTCCATCGCGATATCTCGCCCGCTAATATTATGGTGCGCACGGCGCGTCTACCGCTTGACCGGCAGCTTGCCGAGGGCACCTTTGACCTGTGCCTGATCGACTTTGGCTCGTCGCTGGCGTTTGAGCCTGCGTCGGCCGTGGCCGGTACCGGCGGCAAGGCATCCTTTACCGAGCGCTATGCCACGCTGCGTCGCGCGACGGTTGCCTATGCCCCGCCCGAGATGCTCACCGACGATATTCCCGATCTGCGCGCTTTGCGTATGTCGCCGGCGATCGACGTCTATGCCGCGGCAAGCACGGTTTACGAGCTCATTGCCGGCGTCGCGCCATACGAAGCCGCGCCGAGCACTTCGGGCACCTCGGGTTCGCGCAAAAAGACGCGCGACATCGCGAGCCCCTACCGTCTCAAGATGGACACGCGGCCCGACTATCCCATTGGTGCCCATGCGCCCGGTTGTGATTTGACTCAGCTGCTTCGTCGTGAGCCCGATGTGGCGCTCGCCGCGGCCGAGCAGGCCCAGCAGCTAGGGCTTGAGCCGGATTCCGAAGAGCTACGCGATGCGCTGGCGTTTGTCGATGCCCAGCTGTTCGACGTGGTGATGGCCTGTCTGTCCAGCCATCAAAAAGATCGTCCCGAGCCGGCGGCGGTCGAGGCGGCGCTCTCAGCGTTTTGTGACCACTATGCGCAAAATGTCGGCCGTTCGCTCCGCGGCGAGCCGCTCACGCCGTGCCCCATGGATGCGTCTGGCCGCGCGGTTCGTCGCGCGCTGATGGTCGGCGCGACGGTCGTCTGTGGCGTGGTTTGGGCTGTGATCGTGGTTTGGGCTGTGATCGTGGTTTCGGCCGCGCTGCTGGCGTCGGGCGCTCGCGTGACGGCGACTTTGGGATCGCTCGTGTGGTCTGGGTCGCTACCGGGTATTATTGCCGCACTGGCGTTGGCGCTGCCAGGCATAGCCGGCGTTGCCGCGGGGGCGCTTGCGCGCGATCGGCGCTCGGGCTTCCTGCAGGGTGTGCTTGCGCTTTCTGCCTGCGAGGTTCCGGTGCTGGTTGTGGCTGCATGTAGCGTATTTTCCCAACGCGCCGTGATGGGCGGCCTTGTTGCCGCTCTGGTTGCAACCTATACGCTTACGTGGTTTTTGCTTGCGATGGGCTTTGCCTTTGAACTTCCCGTTTCGGCACCACGACGCACAAAAGCCCAGATGGCGACTCCGCTTGCCGGTGGAGCCGCAGCTGCCCGTACTTTTGGCGGACCTGTCGAAGTATCGTCCGATTCTATTTCTACGACTAAGGAGGCCTAGGTCATGGCATCTCAAGTTGAGCTCACCCCATGCGGGGCCATGTTTGACATCTTTAAGCGCGCGGCGCATCTGAGCCATATCGAGCTGTGCGGCTTGGTGCTTTCGTCCCGTCCGCTCGCCGACGGCCGCAGCCCACAGAGCCGAGCCGCCGATCGCTCTTGGGTTTCCCGCTTTATCGTTCGCGCGCCGGTCGGCACGCTTCAGCATCGCTACTTTGCCGAATACGGTACCTCGGCTGCGCGTATTATGTCGCAACTGGCCCTGCGCCAGCGCAATCCCATGGACTCCACGGCTGTGATCAATATGGTGTGCGGTCCTGCAGGTGAACCGATGGTACGCGCGCTCGAAGAGTGCCACCAGGACACGAATCTCTATCGCAACGCGCTCGATCGCCTGTCCCAGGCGGCGGAACTCATGCCCGCCGAGCGCGCCGAGGCCGTGCTGGTGCTGTTTGTCGCCGTCGGTTGTTCGGCGGATGTGCGGTCCTCGGTGAACTATGCCATCGACTACGCGCACGCGACCTGTGGCGGAGGCACATCCACGCCGCGTTCGCTTGGCATGTCGATGACCGCGGGCGAACGCGAACCCGCCCCGGCGCACCCCTTGGGCTTGCTGCGCGTACAAAACAGTTTTGTCGTGAGCGCCCCGCGCTGGATTCAGCCGAGTGAGCAGGGTGTTGAGATTGGCGCGCTGGCCACTGGTGAGGGCGATATTACCGACGTCGGCGACGATGTCTCGGCCCGCCATGCCCATATCTGGTGCGATGCTCAAAATATCTGGCACGTCGAGGACTTGTCGTCCACCAACGGAACCGTGGTGGTAAACGGGGCCACGAGTGTGTGTATTCAAGTAGAGCCCGGCCGCTCCGCCCAGCTCAACCCCGGCGACGAGCTCAAACTCGGCGAATCCACCACCTACGCCATCCTGCTCGGCGCCCTCTAGCCGGCAGTTAGGGACGTTCCTTTTAATATGAGCAGGACATTGTCAAGAGGCAAAATCGGGCCTGGCCCCAACGATATGGGGTCAGGCCCTCTCC
>NZ_CAXSQQ010000041.1:0-5425 GCF_964239575.1 Collinsella aerofaciens ATCC 25986 | reverse complement strand
AGGCGTGCACCTTGAGAACCGGATACTGCGAGGATGGACACATTGAGTGTCGCATCCGGGCAGACATCGAACCATTTGAAATGGTCTAACTTGGATTTGTTTTTCGCAAGGCCGCCGAGAGGCGGCCCCGAGAAATTCCTTTTCCTATACTAGAACCATATGAATCGAACGGAACCGATCAGCGTAACAGTTGTGAGGACCGGACGGGCTCGAAGCCCATATATTTTGGACGGAGAGTTCGATCCTGGCTCAGGATGAACGCTGGCGGCGCGCCTAACACATGCAAGTCGAACGGCACCTATCTTCGGATAGAAGCGAGTGGCGAACGGCTGAGTAACACGTGGAGAACCTGCCCCCTCCCCCGGGATAGCCGCCCGAAAGGACGGGTAATACCGGATACCCCCGGGCGCCGCATGGCGCCCGGGCTAAAGCCCCGACGGGAGGGGATGGCTCCGCGGCCCATCAGGTAGACGGCGGGGTGACGGCCCACCGTGCCGACAACGGGTAGCCGGGTTGAGAGACCGACCGGCCAGATTGGGACTGAGACACGGCCCAGACTCCTACGGGAGGCAGCAGTGGGGAATCTTGCGCAATGGGGGGAACCCTGACGCAGCGACGCCGCGTGCGGGACGGAGGCCTTCGGGTCGTAAACCGCTTTCAGCAGGGAAGAGTCAAGACTGTACCTGCAGAAGAAGCCCCGGCTAACTACGTGCCAGCAGCCGCGGTAATACGTAGGGGGCGAGCGTTATCCGGATTCATTGGGCGTAAAGCGCGCGTAGGCGGCCCGGCAGGCCGGGGGTCGAAGCGGGGGGCTCAACCCCCCGAAGCCCCCGGAACCTCCGCGGCTTGGGTCCGGTAGGGGAGGGTGGAACACCCGGTGTAGCGGTGGAATGCGCAGATATCGGGTGGAACACCGGTGGCGAAGGCGGCCCTCTGGGCCGAGACCGACGCTGAGGCGCGAAAGCTGGGGGAGCGAACAGGATTAGATACCCTGGTAGTCCCAGCCGTAAACGATGGACGCTAGGTGTGGGGGGACGATCCCCCCGTGCCGCAGCCAACGCATTAAGCGTCCCGCCTGGGGAGTACGGCCGCAAGGCTAAAACTCAAAGGAATTGACGGGGGCCCGCACAAGCAGCGGAGCATGTGGCTTAATTCGAAGCAACGCGAAGAACCTTACCAGGGCTTGACATATGGGTGAAGCGGGGGAGACCCCGTGGCCGAGAGGAGCCCATACAGGTGGTGCATGGCTGTCGTCAGCTCGTGTCGTGAGATGTTGGGTTAAGTCCCGCAACGAGCGCAACCCCCGCCGCGTGTTGCCATCGGGTGATGCCGGGAACCCACGCGGGACCGCCGCCGTCAAGGCGGAGGAGGGCGGGGACGACGTCAAGTCATCATGCCCCTTATGCCCTGGGCTGCACACGTGCTACAATGGCCGGTACAGAGGGATGCCACCCCGCGAGGGGGAGCGGATCCCGGAAAGCCGGCCCCAGTTCGGATTGGGGGCTGCAACCCGCCCCCATGAAGTCGGAGTTGCTAGTAATCGCGGATCAGCATGCCGCGGTGAATGCGTTCCCGGGCCTTGTACACACCGCCCGTCACACCACCCGAGTCGTCTGCACCCGAAGTCGCCGGCCCAACCGCAAGGGGGGAGGCGCCGAAGGTGTGGAGGGTGAGGGGGGTGAAGTCGTAACAAGGTAGCCGTACCGGAAGGTGCGGCTGGATCACCTCCTTTCTAGGGAGATACATTCTTAGAGAGATCAACTTAACTCGAATGGAGGGCAGGAGCCCGTCCGGTTGATGTCGCCCGGAGTAAGTCCCCGCAGCACCCGGTCCCCGGGGTCGCACCCGCGTACCTTGAGAGCCGCATAGCGATAGGAGAGAGATGGAAGATCAATTTCTTCCAGACTCGATTCTTTTCTGCGATTTATCAGACAGAATGATAGCAATCATTCATCCGATCCAAACAAGAAGAATTCACTTATATATGAGTGAGGAGCATCTGATCGCGAGCACAGTTCAACTGCTGTGCCGCGGTATGAGATACCCGAATTGCGACATACGAGCGCTATTCATGATATCGATTAATTAATTTTAGCGACACGTGGATATCCCGCGGGCCCGAGTGCGGTCCCGCAAGATACCACGGGCGCACGGCGGATGCCTTGGCACAGGGAGCCGATGAAGGACGCGGCAAGCTGCGATAATCCCCGGCGAGGAGCACACATCCTTCGACCCGGGGGTCTCCGAATGGGCGAACCCATGCACAGCAGTGTGCATATCCCCACCCCGAACACATAGGGGCGGGGAGGACAACCCGGGGAACTGAAACATCTAAGTACCCGGAGGAGAGGAAATCAATCTCGAGACTCCCCGAGTAGCGGCGAGCGAAAGGGGACCGATGGCCAAACCGTCGAGCGGGCATACCCGGCAGGGGTTCCGCCGACGGGGTTGCAGGGCCGCGCATCCGGGGGCTGCCGCCCCCGGGCGCAGGTCCGGCTGGGGAGCGGAACGGCATGGGAGGGCCGGCCGCAGCGGGTGACAGCCCCGTACGCGAACCCAGACCGGACGGCGCGACGCGGTCCCTGAGTAGGGCCGGGCACGTGAAACCCGGTCCGAACCTGGGTGGACCACCATCCAAGCCTGAGTACTACCCTGTGACCGATAGCGCACCAGTACCGTGAGGGAAAGGTGAAAAGCACCCCGGGAGGGGAGTGAAACAGTACCTGAAACCGTGCGCCCACGAGCAGTCGGAGCACCTTTATGGTGTGACGGCGTGCCTTTTGTAGAATGAGCCAGCGAGTCGCTGGCGCGGGGCGAGGTTAACCGAAAGGGAGCCGGAGCGAAAGCGAGCCTTAACAGGGCGACTTGAGTCCCGCGCCGCGGACGCGAAGCCGGGTGAGCTATCCGTGGGCAGGCTGAAGCGGGGGTAAGACCCCGTGGAGGGCCGAACGCACGTCGGTTGAAAACGGCGGCGATGACCTGCGGATAGGGGTGAAAGGCCAATCAAACCCGGAGATATCTCGTTCTCCCCGAAATAGCTTTAGGGCTAGCGTCGCGCGTTCACCGCCGGAGGTAGAGCACCGGATGGACGAGGGGGCTTCGCCGCCTACCGAATCCAACCGAACTCCGAATGCCGGCGGCCCAGAGCGCGGCAGTCAGAGCATGTGGGCTAAGCTGTGTGCTCGAGAGGGAAACAGCCCGGACCGCCCGCTAAGGTCCCCAAGTTCCAGCCGAGTGGCAAAGGATGTGCGTCCGCCCAGACAACCAGGATGTTGGCTTAGAAGCAGCCATCCATTCAAAGAGTGCGTAACAGCTCACTGGTCGAGTGGACATGCGCCGACAATACACGGGGCTAAGCTGGACACCGAAGCGGCGGGATTTTAATTCATTAGAATCGGTAGGGGAGCTTCCCATGGGCGGAGAAGCCGGAGGGCGACCGACGGTGGAGCGCATGGGAGTGAGAATGCTGGCATGAGTAGCGAGAGACGAGAGAGTAACTCGTCCGCCGTGAACCCGAGGTTTCCTGGGCAAGGCTAATCCTCCCAGGGTCAGTCGGGGGCTAAGGCGAGGCCGGGAGGCGTAGCCGACGCGCAGCAGGCAGACATTCCTGCACCGCGCACGCGGCGCTACGACCGACGGGGCGACGGATGGGGGTGGCTCGGCGGGGTTCTGGACGTCCCCGTGATGGAGCGCGGCCCGCGGACCAGGGAAATCCGGTCCGCACGAGGGCGAGGCTCCGGACGAAGCGACTGAGCGAAGCGAGTGAGCCCGAGGTCCCTAGAAAAACCCCTAGGCAGGCGCGTGCGCGCCCGTACCGCAAACCGACACAGGTGGGTGGGTAGAACATACCGAGGCGATCGGGTCAACCATGGTCAAGGAACTCGGCACAATGGCCCCGTAACTTCGGGAGAAGGGGTGCCCGCGCGTACGTGAACCGGCTTGCCCGGGGAGCGGAGGCGGGCCGCAGTGGAGAGGCCCAAGCGACTGTTTACCAAAAACACAGGACTCTGCAGAAGCCGCAAGGCGACGTATAGGGTCTGACGCCTGCCCGGTGCCGGAAGGTCACGCGGAGGAGTTAGCGCATCGCGCGAAGCCCCGAAGCCAAGCCCCGGTAAACGGCGGCCGTAACTATAACGGTCCTAAGGTAGCGAAATTCCTTGTCGGGTAAGTTCCGACCTGCACGAAAGGCGCAACGACTTGGGCGCTGTCTCGACCATGGACCCGGTGAAATTGCACTGGTCGTGAAGATGCGACTTACCCGCGGAAGGACGGAAAGACCCCGTGAACCTTCACTGCAGCTTGGCATTGGCCGCTGGTCCCGCGTGTAGAGGATAGGCAGGAGGCACAGATCCGGAGGCGCCAGCCCCCGGGGAGCCGCCCTTGGAATACTGCCCTCGCGCGACCGGCGTCCTAACCCGAGGCCGTCAACCGGCTCGGGGACCGTGCCAGGCGGGCAGTTTGACTGGGGCGGTCGCCTCCTAAAGGGTAACGGAGGCGCGCGAAGGTCCGCTCGGGACGGTCGGCAACCGTCCTTTTGAATGCAAGAGTACAAGCGGGCTTGACTGCGAGGCCCACAAGCCGAGCAGGTGCGAAAGCAGGCTCTAGTGATCCGGCGGCCCCGAGTGGGTGGGCCGTCGCTCAACGGATAAAAGGTACTCCGGGGATAACAGGCTGATCTTGCCCAAGAGTCCACATCGACGGCAAGGTTTGGCACCTCGATGTCGGCTCATCGCATCCTGGGGCTGGAGCAGGTCCCAAGGGTACGGCTGTTCGCCGTTTAAAGCGGTACGCGAGCTGGGTTCAGAACGTCGTGAGACAGTTCGGTCCCTATCCTCCGTGGGCGCAGGAGAATCGATGGAGGCTGCCCCCAGTACGAGAGGACCGGGGTGGACGCACCTCCGGTGAACCGGTTGTCGACCAACGGCACGGCCGGGTAGCCGCGTGCGGCGCGGATAACCGCTGAAGGCATCTAAGCGGGAAGCCGTTCCAGGGATTAGTTCTCCTTCCGGTAAGGGCCCAGGTAGACTACCTGGTCGATAGACGGCAGGTGCAAGGACGGCGACGTCCTCAGCCGAGCCGCACTAATCGCCCGAGCTCTTCCGGAACCGCACCTCGCGGCCCGCGGGACTGAGCGCTCATGCGCGGTCCGGGCACGAGGATGCCCCCGAGTCATCTCCCCTATGCGCCATGCGGCCCCCAGGGCACGTGTAGAGTGAGACCCAGGACACCGTAACGGTGGGCGCCGCCCACCGGTCAGCGGCCAGAGCATGGGGGGCACGCCCGGTCCCGTTCCGAACCCGGAAGCTAAGCCCCATCGCGCCGAGAGTACTGCGGGGTCAGCCCGTGGGAGGCCAGGGCGCCGCTGACCGGTGGACGGCACCGAGCCGTACGCTTGAACTGAGAAGGGGGAGGCCTCGCGGCCTCC
>NZ_CAXSQQ010000040.1:0-5466 GCF_964239575.1 Collinsella aerofaciens ATCC 25986 | reverse complement strand
TTGTGGCACCCTGAGCCCGCGGAAAGAAGCTGCGCCGCGGGGGAGGCGACCCCAATGGCTTTCTCATATCGTCTTTTGGGCCCATCGCGGGGACTTGAACCTGCGAAGGAGCGAGCGCCAAGAAAACGCGGAGCGTTTTTAGCGAGCTGGCGAGGACGCCGGCAGGCGGCCGAAGCCGGTGCGAATCCGCGAAGCGGATACGCGGACGTCCTTTTGCTTGCACCATTGATTGAAAGAGCTCCCAGCAATGGGAGCTTTTTTGTTATGGGCCTCTTGTTGATGTCACGTTGCTGCTTCGTGCGGGTATCCTAGTGCCAACGTGTGCCTATCAGAGGAGAGACCATGCTGTTGTCCGGTATCATCGCCGCCCTTACCAGCCTTTTGATTCCCATCATCATCCTGTTGCTGCTGCTTCCTAACGCCTGCTATGTCGTTGAACAACAGCATGCCGTGATCATCGAACGTCTGGGCAAGTTTAACCGCATCGTCAACGCGGGCTTCCACATGAAGGTGCCCGTGATCGACCGCAAGGCCGCCACGGTGAGTCTGCGCACCATGAAAAACGGTTTTGGCATCGACGTTAAGACCCAGGACAACGTGACCATCGGCCTTGAGGTCTCTGCTCAGTACCACGTGAGCTATGACATGGGCGCCGGCCCGGCAGATTCGGGTATCTACAAGAGCTACTACATGCTGCAGGAGCCCGTCGACCAGATGCGTGACTTCATCACCGACGCCCTGCGCTCTTCCATCCCTGTCTATACGCTCGATGAGGTCTTTGCCAAGAAGGATGACATCGCCAAGGACGTTAATGCCACCGTGTCCGAGCAGATGGCTGCCTACGGCTTTACCCTGGTGTCGACACTCATCACCAAGATCGCGCTGCCGACCGAGGTCGAGAACTCCATGAACGACATCAACGCCGCCCAGCGCAAGCGCGCTGCTGCGCAGGAGCTCGCTGAGGCCGACCGCATCAAGCGCGTTACCGAGGCGACCGCCGAGGCCGAGGCTATGGAAAAGGCGGGCGAAGGCATCGCCAACCAGCGCAAGGCCATCGCGCTGGGCATCAAGGATTCACTCGAGATCATCCAGGAGACGGGTGTCGGCAACGACGAGGCCAACCAGCTGTTCATGTTTACGCAGTGGTCCGAGATGATGACGGAGTTCGCTCGCACGGGTAAAACCTCGACGGTCGTGCTGCCGAGCGATTTCTCGCAGTCGGCCTCGATGTTCGAGCAGATGCTGACCGCCGGCAAAGTTCAAAACGATTCGAAGGAGTAGGTGCGCGTGAAGTACACCGTCGTTTGCGTCGGTAAGCTCAAGGAGCGCTTTTGGAAGGACGCGTGCGCCGAGTACACCAAGCGCCTGGGCGCCTATGCCAAGGTGGATGTCCGCGAGGTGGCTGATATCGACCCGGCTAAGGCGGGCGGCGTGGATGCCGCGCGCGACAAGGAGGGGGCGGCGATACTTGCAGCCCTGCCGCCTCGAGCGCATGTGATCCTGCTTGCCATTGAGGGCAAAGAGCGCTCGAGCGAGGAGCTTTCGGCGCGGCTCGATGATCTTATGCTGCGTGGTAACAGCGACATCGCCTTTGTGATTGGTGGATCGGACGGCGTGAGCGATGACGTGCGCACACGAGCCGACGAGATGCTCAGCTTTGGACGTATTACCTTGCCGCACAACTTGGCGCGCGTGGTGCTGCTGGAGCAAATCTACCGCGCCTGCAAGATCAGCCGTGGCGAGCCGTATCACAAATAGGTCGGCAATACGAAACAATGCCGTGGGACAATACCTTTCGTTTTGAAGAGCGTGTCTGAGAGGACTATGAGATATGAAGATTGGATTTGTCGGTTTTGGCAATATGGCGAGCGCTATGGCCGATGGCTGGATCGCTGCCGGTGTAGCTGCGAGCGACATGTGCGCCTGCGCGGGTCGCTACGACGCACTGGTTGAGCGCTGCGAGGCGCGCGGCATGGTCGCCTGCCACGATGCCGCCGAGGTTGTCGCCGCATCCGATATCGTGGTCGCTGCGGTCAAACCGTACATGATCGAGAAGGTATTCGCCCCGCTCAAGGATGCTCTTGCCAAAAAGGTCGTTCTGTCGGTTGCCTGGACCTGGGACAGTGCCAAGTGGGAGCAGGTCCTGCCGGGCGTCGCGCATATCTCGACGGTGCCCAACACACCGGTTTCGGTGGGCGAGGGCGTCATCGCTTGCGAGAAGGCTTCCACGCTTAGTGATGAGCAGAGCGCCGTGGTGCTTGATCTGCTTGGCAAACTCGGTGCGGTGGTCGAGCTCGATACGAGCCTGCTGTTTGTGGGCGGCACGGTGGGTGGTTGCGCTCCGGCATTTGTCGCCATGGCAATCGAGGCCCTGGGCGATGCGGCGGTCAAGCACGGTATCCCGCGTGCCGATGCCTATCGCATTGTGAGCCAGATGGTGTTGGGTACGGCAAAGCTGCAGCTTGCAACTGGCCAGCATCCTGCGGCGATGAAGGATGCCGTATGCTCGCCCGGTGGTGCCACCATCAAGGGCGTCGTTGCGCTCGAGGACGCCGGCATGCGCAGCGCCCTGGTCAAGGCAATCGACGCAACTCTCCAGTAAAACCGACCAAAAAAAGGACGGGTTTATTTTTGGCAGGTATTTTCTGCGGTTTTGTCCTTTTAGCGAAAAGCGCCCCGCAACTGGCTCAATTCCAGTTGCGGGGCGCTTGCGTTTGCCCAGATAAAACAGACCAAAATAAACCTGTCCCTTTTTGGCAGGTTAGTCCCAGAAGCTGTCTTCCTCATCCTCGGACTTGGGTCCGCGGTCGACGTACATCTTATGGGTACGCTTCTCCATTACAAAGGCAAGAATCGCAAATAACAGGATGCCGCCGGCGAAAAGGATGGCAAAACCGGTGCGGGTGCCAAACAAAAAGGAAAAAACTGCGTCCATTGGGTGCCTTCTTGCGTAGTTGAGTTGGGTCGTAAACGCTCATAAGTATATACTTGCCCATACATGTACAAGGTTGCAACCTAAATGGAATGTATATCGCCGGAGGATCTAATGCTTGATATCAAGTTTGTTCGCGAGAACCCCGATGCCATCGATGTCGCCATGGCTAACCGCCAGACGTCTTGGGATCGCGAGAAGTTCTTTGAGCTCGACGACGAGCGCCGTGCCGTCATCACCGAGGTCGAGGAACTCCAGGCTACGCGCAATGCCGAGTCCAAGAAGATCGGCGCCCTGATGAAGGAGGGCAAGAAGGAGGAGGCCGAGGCCGCCAAGGAGGCCGTGCGCGCCGTCAACGAGAAGATTGACGGTCTGGCCGAGCGTCGTACTGCCCTCGAGCAGGAGCAGTACGACTTCATGGCTCACCTGCCTAACATTCCTTGCGAGGCCACGCCGTACGGCAAGGACGAGGACGAGAACATCGAGCGTCGCCGCTGGGGCACCCCGCGCGAGTTCGACTTCGACTTTAAGCCGCACTGGGATCTGGGCACCGACCTCGACATTCTTGACTTCGAGCGCGGCAACAAGCTCTCCGGCAGCCGTTTCACCGTTCTCGGTGGCGCCGGTGCCCGCCTGGAGCGTGCCCTCATCAACTTCTTCCTCGATACGCACACCAGCCGTGGCTTCAAGGAGTGGTGGCCGCCTATCGTCGTCAAGCGTCAGACCATGTTTGGCACGGGCCAGCTGCCCAAGTTCGAGGACGACGCCTATCACGTCTCGGGCGACAACTTCCTGATCCCCACCGCCGAGGTCGTGCTTACCAACCTGCACGCCGGCGAGGTCCTCGATGCCGACACCCTGCCGCGCCGCTACACCGCCTTCACCCCCTGCTTCCGCGAGGAGGCCGGTTCCGCCGGTCGCGACACCCGCGGCATCATCCGTCAGCACGAGTTCGACAAGGTCGAGATGGTCAAGTTCGCTAAGCCGGAGGAGTCCGACGAGGAGCTCGAGAGCATGACCGCCGAGGCCGAGTACCTGCTGCAGCAGCTGGGCCTTCCGTATCGCGTGATTAGCCTGTGCACCGGCGACTTGGGCTTCTCTGCCCGTCAGACCTACGACGTCGAGGTTTGGCTGCCGAGCTACAACGCCTACAAGGAGATCAGCTCCTGCTCCAACTGCGGTGACTTCCAGGCTCGCCGCGCCAACATCAAGTATCGCGACCCCGAGAACTTCAAGGGTTCGCGCTACCTGCACACCCTCAATGGTTCCGGCCTGCCGGCCGGCCGCACCATGGCCGCCATTCTGGAGAACTACCAGAACGCCGACGGCACCATCACGATTCCCGAGGTTCTGCGTCCTTACATGGGCGGCCTCGAGAAGATCGAGCCGGTCGCGTAACTTGCCTGCATAGGGGATATGCAAGGGCGCTCCTTCGGGGGCGCCCTATTTCGTGCGTAGGTCCATACCATGCCGTGCGGACAGCTCAATAGAAAACACACGAACAACTGTTCTGTATACAGCCATCTACCTGCTATGCTTTTGCTAAATAAGAGCGAGAGAAAGGGGACGCGATGGAGCTGTTTGATGATCGGGTGGTTTTGTTTGAGAGCGACGAGGGCGGGGAGTACCTGCTTGTAACGTGTGAGCCGTCTGGCATGGGTGGCCTGGTGCTTCGGCAGACGAGTGAGGGTCCGTTGACCCAATGGTGCTTTGAGGAGTCGCCGCATGTGGTCGAGACCTTTGTGACGCACGAGGGGCTTGTGGCGCTGGAGCACTTCTATGGAGTTGGGACTTCCAACCAGGTCGCGCGCATGCTGAGCATCTCGTTTGCCGATTATGATTGCGCCCAGCGGGTGAGATCGCTCCTGAGGGAACTTGATGCCAGGTTCGACGTGATCGAAAAGCCAATCGATCGTACGGGGAACGGCGGTATATGCGGAGCAGCATGACAAAACTGCGTTCCACAAAAAAGTTTGAGATTGTGCTTGACTCCAATAAGCTAAAGTGGTTTTATATGTCTTGCGCTGCGGCGTTACCTCAGCTGGATAGAGGGTCTGACTACGAATCAGAACGTCATAGGTTCGAATCCTATACGCCGCACCAATCGAACTTAAAGCCTCCGGCAACGGGGGCTTTTCTTTTATGCCGTCACCGCATGGATTCGAACCTCGGTCGAGGCGCGAGCGTCAAGAAAACGCGAAGCGTTTTTAGCGAGCGGGCGAGGACGCCGGCAGGCGGGCGAAGCCGGTGCGGATCCGCGAAGCGGATGCGCGGAATCCTATACGCCGCACCAATCGAAATTGAAAGTCTCCGGCAACGGGGGCTTTTATTTTATGGCGGTATCCCATGGATCCGAATCTCGGTCGAGGCGCGGGCGTCTCAATCATCACTTCGTAAAATTTTTCCAAATTGTCGCTTGACCCATCGAGGGGTCACGTGCATAATAATCCGTGCGTTGCGGCGTTACCTCAGCTGGATAGAGGGTCTGACTACGAATCAGAACGTCATAGGTTCGAATCCTATACGCCGCACCA
>NZ_CAXSQQ010000039.1:1427-5824 GCF_964239575.1 Collinsella aerofaciens ATCC 25986 | reverse complement strand
CTGGCTACGGCCGCGCCGTCCAGGCCGTCCAGGTCGCGGTCCTGCCCAAGGGCGACCCCGCCCCGGGCGACACCGCCTGTCCTTTTAAGAGCCGTAGCGATGAACCTGCCTCAATCATTGTTCGCTCACATACGTCGAATATTGGTTGGATGTCGCCCGTAGGCGGCGGATCTGTTGCCGGGACAACTGGTAGGGGCCTCCCCATGGAGGCTCTTGAGGCTCAGCTTGGCTGGTATGGTCACTCGGGCTCCATTGAGCTTCGTGGCCATGTTTCTAATGTCGGATGGCAGCAGTGGTCTGAGGGGCACTGTGGAACGACTGGTAAGTCTCAGCGTCTCGAAGCCGTTCAGATTCGTCTAACCGGTGAGGCAGCTGAAAAATATGACGTCTGGTATTGTGCTCATGTGTCAGGTATAGGCTGGCTTGATTGGGCTTGCAATGGAGCTGCCGCTGGTTCTGCCGGTAAAGGCAAGGCTATCGAAGCGGTAAAGGTAATCCTTGTGGAGAAAGGCGGAGCAGCGCCTGGCTCTTCGAGCAATGTCTTTATCGGCGATCTAGATGCTGTTGCGGTTTCCGGATCCGCCGTTTCTGGAGAGAGTCTTGGCTTATCTTCTGGTCAAAAGGCTACGATCGGGGGCAAGGGCGCCAAACTGCTGAACTCCATTGCCTTAAGCGTTGCAGGCCAAACTGATGACGGGTCAATTTCCTATGCCGTTATGGATTCATATTCAGGCTGGGGCGCTTTTTCATCGGATGGCGGTGCTGCCAAGGCGGTATCCGGCGCACCCATAAAAGCGATAAAAATGTCGCTGAGTGGCCAGTTTGCTGCCAATTATGACATTTGGTATCGAGTATGCGATTCCGGTAATGGCTGGACGGGTTGGACGTCAAATGGTCAGGCATGTGGCGTTTCTGGCGGTTCTTCCGGTTTGTGCGGCATAGATGTTGTACTTGTTCGTAAGGGCCAACCTGCCCCTGGTCCTACCAGTAATGCATTTATCGAAACGTCGGGAATCGGTCTTGTATCCCAGGCGCACGTTGCTTCTGCGGGCTGGTTGGCTCCCGTTGGCAATGGCGAAACTGCCGGTCAGACGGGCATGTCTCGTTCTCTGCAGGCGTTGTATGTTTCGACGCAGGGTATCGATGCCTCCGTCGAAGTATCGGCGCACGTTGCGAATATCGGTTGGCAACCATACGTCTCGGGTGCTTCCTACGCTGGCACTGTTGGCAAGGGCCTTGCAATTCAGGCGGTTAAATTAAGGCTCACTGGCAACGACGCTTCAAAATACGATATTTACTACCGTGTTCATGCGGCGGATTATGGCTGGCTTGGTTGGGCTAAAAATGACGCCGCAGCTGGCACCGTTGGACTGTCTAAGCAGGCCGAGGCAATTCAAATTAAGTTGGTTGCCAAGGGTTCGTCCGAGGCTCCCGTTCAAGATCATGCTGCTTTGATCCAGCTTCCCGGGCTATCTGCTAAGGCTAATTGCTCCGGTCTTGGCTGGCAAGCGTCCGTTGGCAATGGCGGTGTTGCCGGAACGGTTGGGCAGAACCGTGCCATGGAGGCCATGCAGTTGTCGCTTTCCGATAGCTCCATGAGCGGTGGCATTTCGTATTCTGCTCATGTATCCAATATCGGTTGGCAGTCTGCTGTTTCGGACGGGGCTACATCGGGAACTGTTGGCCAAGGGCAGCAGATCCAGGCTGTGAAGATTAACTTGACTGGCGACGTTTCGAATTACTTTGATGTCTGGTATCGCGTCCATGTGTCAAATTACGGATGGCTTGGCTGGACCAAAAATGGATCGCCCGCGGGTACCACGAAGCTTGGCATTCCTGTTCAGGCTTTACAGGTAAAGATTGCCCCCAAGGGCGCTTCCGCACCAGGCTCTACGTCTGATTCGTATTTTGAGACCTATCGTTATATGGGGTATCAGACCCCGGGATCATATCCAAAAGTTAGTTGTAATAGCGTACAGCTTCCTTCATATTGCACCGGTTACTTTACGTATGTCACGCCTTCTCGAATTCCTTACAACGCTTCACGACAGGATTGCATCAACGCATTCGTCCAGCGTGCTCGTGAATATATCGGTACTCGTTATATCGAGCCGTGGTCTTCTTGGCCAGGGGATGCAGTTGATTGCTCGGGCTTGGTGCTGCAATGTTTGTATGCGACTGGCATGGATATGGGTTGGTATAACCCCTATAACCATCGTTGGTTGCCCGAGCAGACCTATAACTCCATGAACTGGTATCGCAACAACACGTTTATGCCGGTTAGCACCTCTGCTATGCAGAGGGGAGATGTGGTCTACTACCGGGGTCATATTGGAATCTACATTGGAAACGGTCGAATCATTGATTCGTGGCCGGGGATCGGTGTGACCGAGCGCTCGGTCAATGCTCCAGGTCGTGTAATCGGCGCAGCTAGGCCTTTTGCATAGAGTCTGTTGAGGCGCTCCGTTGCAGGAGCGCCTCTTTTTGACTGTATGGTAAACGTTGCTTTTCTAAGCTTTAAATGCCTGTATGGAAGTGCGGTAATATAGCAGCTATTCGGTCTTTACATGTGGTCAATGTCTCGGGGGATATACATGAAACATCTCAAAGCGTCTGCGGCTTTGGTTTGTACGCTATTGATGGGCTGGTCGCAAATCATTCAGCCTTACAGCGCGTATGCGCTGTCGGTTCAGGCCGCCGCTGCCTCGCAGTCGGTCTTGCAAACATCAATCGAGCACGAATCTCAAGGTGTAAGTTCTCAGGGGGCGCAGGACGATGCCTCGGGTTCTCGGGGTGTGACCGAATGGTATGGTGACGATGCAAATGCTGCTCGTCCTTATGGGGAAACAGATTCGGATTCCGGCGAACAGCCTGGAATTGGCGTCGAAGAATCTGGTGTTGACGAGTCAAACGGTGAAGCCCCAACCGATGATTCCGCTGAGATGAATTCCTGCGAAGCAGACTCTTTGGAACCGAACTCTTGGCGTTTCGAAAACGGCGTGCTTATCGATTCTGGCAATGGCGACATCGATGCGCAGTCTTTAACTGACGATTCTTTGCCCAATGGCGTTGTCGCGCGCGGCATCGATGTCAGCAATCATCAAGGAACTGTTGATTGGAATAAGGTTAAGGCCGCGGGGATTGATTTTGCCATTCTCAAGGTCGGTCCGGTTTACGGAAAACCTGACGATTCTTTTGAAAGGAACGCTGCTGAATGTGAACGCCTCGGCATTCCTTATGGCGTGTATTACTACTCCTACGCCCGTTCTGTAGAGGATGCCAATAAAGAGGCCGACAGGACACTTGCTTGGCTCGGTGGCCATCATCCGTCGCTTCCCGTCTATTATGATCTTGAGGATAGCTATATCTTGCAAGATCCGGATTTCAGCAAGGATAAGCTCACTCAGATTGCGCAGACTTTTTGCAACCGTATGGAGGCCGTTGGCTTTAAGTCGGGTATCTATGCGAACCTTAACTGGCTTAACAACTGCCTGAATTCTCCGTCGTTGAACGGTTATGACCATTGGGTCGCTCAATATAATTGGCGTTGCGATTATGCTGGCAGCTACAGTTTCTGGCAGTATTCAAGCAGCGGTAATGTCCCGGGCGTTAACGGACGCTGTGACATGAACTACTGCTTCAACGGTTCTCTTCTGAACGTAGACGACAGCAAGATGCATATTCAGTATGAGGCACATGTCTCGAATATTGGCTGGATGAGCAGCAAGCGCGACGGATCTACAGCTGGCACAACGGGGCAGTCTAAATCAGTGGAGGATCTTAAGGTCGGCATCTTGAATCCTGTTGAAGATGGCTCAGTGCAAATTAACGCCAATGTAAGTGGCATCGGCTGGCAGGGCTGGGACACCCCCTCGGCCTCCGAGGGCGGCACCACCGGCCAGGGCCGCGCCGTCGAGGCCGTGCGCCTGAGGCTCACGGGCTCCCTCGCCAAGGACTACGACGTCTACTACCGCGTCCACGCCTCCAACATCGGCTGGATGGCCTGGGCCAAGGACGGCGAGGAGGCCGGCACCACCGGCTTCGGCAGGAGCGTCGAGGCCGTCCAGATCAGGCTCGTCAAGAAGGGCGACGCCGCCCCCTCGTCTGACGGGGCCAACGTCGACTACGCCTTCAAGAAGAAGCCCATGTCCCTGACCTACCGCGCCCACGTCTCCAACGTTGGCTGGCAGGGCGCCGTGTCCGACGGGGCGACCGCCGGCACCACCGGCCGCGGCCTCGCCCTCGAGGACCTCAAGCTCTCGCTCGACAGCTCCGATTACTCAGACGGCTCGTCCGTCCAGATCGACGCCCACGTCTCGGGCATCGGCTGGCAGGGCTGGGACACCCCCTCGGCCTCCGAGGGCGGCACCACCGGCCAGGGCCGCGCCGTCGAGGCC
>NZ_CAXSQQ010000039.1:0-1330 GCF_964239575.1 Collinsella aerofaciens ATCC 25986 | reverse complement strand
ACGTCTACTACCGCGTCCACGCCTCCAACATCGGCTGGATGGCCTGGGCCAAGGACGGCGAGGAGGCCGGCACCACCGGTATGTCGTGCTCTCTCGAGGCTGTTCAGATTAAGCTCATTAAGAAGGGTGCTTCCCATCCTGATACATCGGGATATTCCCATCTTGAAATACCTTCGGTGACATATTCCTCTCAGGTGAAAGGCGCTTGGCAGAATTCCGTCTCGGCCGGTGAGGTGTCCGGTACAACCGGTCAGGGAATTCCCATCACCGGGTTTTCGGCTAAAACTACTTCATCTGTTGCCGGCGGGATTAATTATCAACTGCATCTTTCGAATGTAGGCTGGACGTCTGGTAAGTCAAACGGAGTGCAGCTTTCGTCTACCGCTAAATCCAATTCGGTTGAGGCTATTAAAATATCTCTTTCTGGTGACTTGGCAACCTATTTTGATGTTTGGTACAGGGTCCATGTCGATAACGTCGGCTGGCTTGGTTGGACTAAAAATGGCTCCGTTGCCGGTAGTACTGGCTATGGGGCGCATGTCCAAGCTATCCAAGTTCGACTTACGAGGAAGGGCGCCAATGCCCCCGGGAGCACCGTTTCGCCGTGTTTGCTTGGGCAACCAACCGCGTTTGCAAATCCCATGCAGAAGAAAATTGTAGATCTTGCCCGACAGGTGCCGTCTCCTGGCCCGGGATTGTGCTCCGAGTGGATTGCAGATATCTATGAGCGTGCCGGATTTAGGAATGTCCATACAGATGCCTGCGATTACTACTGGGATTACTGTAAATACACCGATTATTCTCATTTGAAAGTCGGAATGGTCATTGCCGTTCCTTCGCATACGCATACACGCATGGGCAGCATTTACGGTCACGTTTGTCTCTACATCGGTAATAACCAGGTTATGGATAATGTCGGTCGGATCAGGACGCTCGATATGGCGTACTGGTTGAATTATTATTCCACCTCATATAAGCCAAAATGGGGTTGGTATGACAACGTGCCGCTTGCATAGTTGATCGAAGGTCATGTCTTCACACAGGTTCTGGCAGATACTCTGATTAAAACGAACGGATCGTTTTGCAACGGTCCGTTCGTTTCTATTTGAGTGCCATTCGCGTTTTTGGTATTTAAGCAATTGCCGAAACGATAAATAATGATGCTAAAGATGGTCGATTGATGGGGGAGTCGAATGAAAAAGACGCAACGACTGCTAGCAACGGCAATGACGCCATTACTGATCCTTCAGTGTGATCGCGTCGAAAATGTTGGTGTAAGGGTGACGCCCTAGCGCCCGTTTAACGAAGAACGGCCTTCGTCCTAGAATCT
>NZ_CAXSQQ010000038.1:0-6502 GCF_964239575.1 Collinsella aerofaciens ATCC 25986 | reverse complement strand
ACGTGGTCGAGTGCCAGGAGATAGAATGAGGCCGAGGCCCGTGGCCCCCGAGCAAGCGTAGCTCGGCAGGCGCGGGCTGGCCGTAGTCCCCGTGCAATGGGCGCACGGACAGGCGCGGCGACCCGCCCCTGCGGGTAAGGGAGGCCCGGACACCAACGGCGCAATCGGAGCGCCGCGAGGGCCCGGGCCTCATCATGCCGGGCGGCGTCACCGATCACTGCGGGACAAGGCCCTCCGTGGGCGATGACGCCGCCTGGTTCCCTCCTTCGAGTGAGTCGAAATACGCTTCCGCCATCTTCCGCGCAACGCTCTCGCCAATCTCGAACTGACCGTAACCGCGCTCGCTTGCCACGGCCTCGATGGTCGCCGCAGACACGATGAGCCGGTGGTTGCGCTCGGCCCTCTTCGTCTGCGCCTTCTGCCGTTCGAGCCGCTTGATTTCCTCGCGGTTCCTGTTTATCCGCTCGGTGAGCCTCGCGTTCTTCTGCTCAGGCGTGAGGGACATGCTTGAACCCCGTTTCCAAAAGACAACCTGACTTCGTTGATTCCCTGATGGGCGGCGGCACCCATCAGGGGCGGGGCGGCGGCACCCCGCACACCCCCAGTATAGCGCCTTGCGCTATACTGGGGGTGAAGGGCGCACCTAAAACCACGGTTTCGGCCAAGGCCTGCAAGCGAGGTTTCCACGTGCGCTCCTGCGGAGGGCGTCGAACCGCATGGGGCGGTTCGCTGGACGCGGCGGCGCGTCCTTTCGGATTCGGGGGTGACCCGCATGGCGATATACCACTTCGACCGCAACGGCGTCTCCCCGGCGGCGGGGTCGAGCGCCGTCAAGGCGTCGGCGTACATCAGCGGCGCGACCATGTTCCGAGAGCTGACCGCCGTCGAGTGCTCCTACCGCCGGGCCGAGAGGGTCGTCGCCCACGGCGTCGAGCTGCCCGAGGCCGCACCCGACGAGTACCGCGACCCGGAGGCCCTGTGGAACGCCGCCGAGGCGGCGCATCGAGGCAACGAGTGCTACGCGCACAGGGAGAACATGGCCCTGCCTAGGGAACTCGCCGAAAAAGACGGCGAGTTCGAGATGCTGATGAGGGATTACGCCGAGAGGGTCGTGAAGGCGACCGGGCACGCGGTCGAGTGGGCCATCCACGACGACGGCGACGGGAACATACATGCCCACGAACTCGAATCCGATCTCGCCTTGGGCGAGCGCGGATTCGAGAGGCCGACCGAGAGGCGGAGCGTCAAGTGCTACCTCTGCCGCAAGCCCGACGGAGGGGACACGTGGGTGGACGCCGCCGACTGGAAGGGGTGGGCGAGGCCCGAGGGATACGAGAAGGTGTTCAATTTCAACGACGGCGTGCAGCGCACGATGTCCGAGGCTAAGGCCGCCGGACTCGGCAAGGGCGACCGGAAGAGCAGGAACCCCGTCTCGATGGTCGTGACCCGCGAATGGGCCGACGCCAGAAAGGCCGCGAAATCTGCTTTGGTCGAGCGTCGGAAGCTGTGGGCCGACTGCGTCAACGCCGCCCTCGAGAGGAACGGCCTCAGCGAGCGCGTGAGCCACCTGAGCAACGCGGAGAGGGGCTTGGAGGAGGAGCCGACGAGGCACCTCGGGTACCGCGCCCACGCGATGGAGCGCGAGGCGGCGCGGCGCGCCGAGCGCGACGACGCGGAGTACTCCCCCGTCACGCGCATCGGGCGCGAGAACGAGGAGATAAAGGCGAGGAATGCCGAGGCTGCGGCGATGCGGGGCTGCGATTTGGAGAACCTGCGCGAGCTGTGCCGCCTCGCAGCCGACAAGGCCGAGAACATCTACGAGTACCGCGAGATGCTTGAGGGCTGGCACGTGACCGTCGCCGAGCGCGGGGGAGATTTGCTCATCGGCGACGGCGACGACCCGTCGTTCGAGCCGAGGCCGCTGTCGGACATGTGCCCCGAGCTTGCCGGTGACGGCCTTGAGAACCGATTCATCCGCAACGTCGAGGCCGACATCGAGAGGAAGGGCCGTCAGGCGCTCGCCGAGCGGGCCGCAGCGAGAGCCGAGGCCGCGAGAATCGAGGGCATCAAGCAGTCGTACCTCGCCTCCATGGCTTCGGCGTTCGCCGAGTACCGCAGGGACGCGAGGGAAGCTAAGGGCACGCCGCTCGGAGAGTTCCCGAAGCTCAAGCTGCCGAGGCCGCCCAAGGATGTCAGGGACGACCAAGAGGTGAAGCGGGCGTACCTCGGCTATCGCTACAAGGCCGACGACCTGAGGCTCGGTCTGGCGTCCGGCGTCCCGAAGAAGAAGGGCGGGGGCCATGGGAGCGGCGTAGCGCCCGCGCAGGGACAGGAGCAGAGGCGCGTGGTCGAGCAATCCCGCCCGGCGCAGGGGCGGAGCCAGCAGCAGAATCGGTGACGACGCCAGCCTGCGGGAATAACGCGAGTCATTATGGGTATTTAATTGAAGTCATTTGAAGTCGTTATACTTCAAATGATGTACGATGTCGGCAATAAGGACGACGGGAGGAAGAAATGGGCACGCTCACGCTCAGACTCGACGACAACATGAAGGCGGGTGCATCCGAGGTGGCCGAGTACTACGGCCTCGACCTCGGCTCGGTCACGAGGGCCTTCTACAGCCAGATGATTCGCGAGCACGCGATTCCCCTGAACCTGTGCTCCTACGAGCCGAACGAGGACAGCCGCCGCGCGATAGCGGAGACCGATGCGGCAATCGCATCGGGCGACTACGAGCTTTACGACGACGCGGCGTCCCTGCTGGCCGCAGCCGGGGCGTAGACATGAGGCTCAAGGCGGCCTTCACGCCGTCGTTCTCACGGGACCTCAAGAGAATCAGGAAACGCAGGCTCGACGAGAGCGAGCTGACGGGGGTAATCGACCTCATCATCGAGAACACACCGGAATCCCTTGAGGAGCTTCGCCGTCGGCACCGGATGCACAGCCTCAAGGGGGTTTGGAAGGGAAGCAGCGAGTGCCACGTCGCCAATGCCGGGGACTGGCTCATCGTGTGGCGCGAGAACGATGGCGTTGCGTTCTTGCAGAGAACGGGCACACACGACGAGATTTTCAGGTAGTGGCGTTCTGGTGAATCAAAACAGAAGCCCGCCCGATCACTTCGGCCATGCGGCCTCCGTGGGCGGGCGGGGCACCCCCTTCCCGGGGCTTTCCAACGCCGTCTGATTGGCGGTTTTTTTATTGCGTATAGGTGTAAAATAAATGTATTGATAATATACGCCCCGTATAGGCGTAGCCTGCACCCTCGGGGGCTGCCATGGTATCCCTTCCGGTTGTGTCTCCCTTTCGGGTGGGTTGGCGGTGCTGTCTGGTTGGTGCGGGGTATGGTGACCTCTTGCCGCGTATGCGGAATGCGTGTGCCGTCTCTGTTCTCGGGTGATGGTTTCCTTTCCTTCCGTTCGTTCGCAGCCCGTTAGGGCTGAGCGGGGGTCCGGGGCCGCGCCATGAGGCCCCGGGGTTGCGGGTGAGGTGTCATGTTTTGCCGCGCATGCGGGATTGGGGTTTCCAGAGGATTGGAGGTTCGATGGCAGACAAGAGGAAGGCTGGCAAGCATGGCCCCGCTTGGTGGGCGAATGCCAGACACGAGTACATAGCCAAGAACGAAATGCTGCTGAACTCGTATCCCGATTGGGATTACATATGCCCCTACGACTTCTATCGGACGCTGTTCCCGGAGGGATTCCTTGAAGAGAAGGGGGTCATGGCGAACTGGGACGAGCCGGGAGGCGGCAGGCCCAACGGCATCATCCTGCAAATCACGAACAGGAAGCATCAAGTAAAGACCAAGAGCGGCAAGGTGAGGATGGTTGCCGATGTCGAACGGTACACCCTCACCGATGATTTGGACGCAATCATGGAGAGGGTGGGCGATTCGAATGCCAAGAACGAGACAGTGTTCTGCGCCCCCGTCTCATACTTCGGCAAGAACAGGAGCGCCGCCAATGCGAGGTTCCTGCACGCTTTCACCATCGACTTGGACGGCGTCGGCACGGAGCAGCTCGGGAACATTCTCAAGCAGATACGCAACGGCCATGATCAATCGCTGCCGTTGTGGACGTCCCTGCCCCAGCCGACGTTCATCGTCAACTCGGGAACCGGATTGCATTTCTACTACGTGCTCGACAAGCCGATTCCGCTCGTCCCGCACGTAATCCCGTTCCTTCAGGGCGTGAAGGAGAAGCTGACGGATTACGTGTGGCGCGACACGACATCGACTCTTGAAGAGAAGCAGTTTCAGGGCATCTACCAATCGTTCCGGATGGTCGGCACGCCGACGAAGCTGAACGGCAGAAAGGCAGATTCGAAGCGCAAACCAACCGAGGTGTACGAGGCTGTGGCGTTCGTTCACAACGGCGCGGACGGCGAGCCCTACAGGTGCAGCATTGAGTACCTACTCAAGTACGCTGGGTCGAAGAATCGCGGCAAGGACAGGGAGATGCTGCTCGAACTCAAGAGCACGGGAGGAAAGACCCCCATCGAGCAGGCAAAGGAGAAATGGCCCGAATGGTACAAACGCCGCGTCATCGAGGGCGCTCCCGCTGGGAGATGGGTGTGCAAGCGGGACCTGTACGACTGGTGGCTCGGTCAAATCGAGGCGAAGGCGACCGACCATCACCGGTACTGGTGCCTCAACGCACTCGCGGCGTATGCCGACAAGTGCGGTGTGCCCTACGACGAGCTTGAGCGTGACGCGCTGGCGCTCGTGCCTCACATGGAATCGCTCACGGTGCGCGAGGACAACCATTTCACCGAGGAGGACGCGCTGGCGGCCATCTCGTCCTACGGGGACGGCATCATCCATAAGCTGCATCGAGACCGAATCGAGCGCAGGACGCAAATCGAGATTCCGGCGAACAAACGGAACGGCAGGAAGCAGAAAGTCCACCTAATGGGCGCGAGGGCTATTCAGCAGATTAATGATGATGCCAATGGAACGAATTGGCGTGATGGCAACGGTAGGAAGCCGAAGTGCGACGAGATACGAGCCTTCGCTTCCGAGCATCAGGACATGAATCACAGCGAAATTGCCCGCGCTCTCGGGGTGTCGCGCCCAACTGTAATCAAGTGGTTGAAGGGTGTGACGTTCAAAAGCGATTACCCGGGCATCTGGGAGGTCGATGGAATGCTGCATACGAGCGTCCCGCGCGAGTGGCTTGAGTTCGAAGAGACCGATAATAACCGATAAAACAGCAGGTAAAAGCGGTATAATAGACCGATAGATTTACCGATAGGAGGTTATCGGCATGACTGAGGTCACGAAGCGGCAGCTCGCCGAGCAGATAGGCTGCACCAAGCAGACCGTTACCAAGGCGATGCAGGGCCTCGACCTCGACGGGCACGTGGTCAGGCGCGGCCAGACGGATTACTTCGACGAGTACGCCGCCTCGGCAATTGCCGACGTGCTCGCACCGAGGTTTGCCAAGCCGACTGACCTTGGGAGCAAGGACGTTCTGCTCGAACTCCTCGACCACTACAAGGTCGCGCTTGCCGACAGTGAGGCGATGCGCCGTGCCGATGCTGAGCGCCACGCCGAGGAGCTTGAGCGCTACCGCTCCATGCTCTCCGGCCTTGAGGGAGAGCTTGACGATCGCGCCGCGATGCTCGCGGACGAACGTGCGCTCAACTCAGAGCTTGGGGCGAAACTCGCCTCGGCGCGCGAGGCCCTTGCCGAAATTAAGGCCGCGCCGTTCTGGAAACGTCATGCCATAGCGGTCCGTGCCCTACTCCCATCACCGGGCGAATCGAATTGAATTACACGCTTGAGATTTTCAGGGACGCCGCCCTCTTGGAGCGCGCCGAGCGCCTGAGCCTGTCAGCGCCGTCCGACGAGAAGGCCTTGGAGCAGGCCGAAGCGGTGCGCTGGAGGTGCGAGTGCGCGGGGCAGAGCAGGGCGCTCGTCCTGACGCGCGAGGACGGGGCCGTGGTGGCACGCATGGGAAGCAGGAGGATGACGGGATATGGGGATTAGGCCGGTGCCGTGGAGCTTCACCATCGAGTTCGACGAGGGCAGGGCGGAGTCCGCCGGGTACGACGTCGAGGAGCTGTACGACTGCACGGACAGGAACGTCTCCCGCTACGGGTGCGTCCGCGCCGCCCGTGGGACGTGGATGGCGGCGGATGGCGACGAGGTCGAGTCCCAGTGCCTCGCGCTCTCCCTCCTGTCGAGGGCGGATTGGTTCATGCGCACCGTCGCGTCCATAACCGCGTTCGAGGACGACACGGACGAAATCGACTACCTCGACGTGCTGCGCCGCTACGCCCCGCACCGCCTCCCGACCGGGCGGTGAGCATGTCCAGATGGGTCGTGACCGCGCTGGTCGAGGACGGGGGCTGGGTGCCCGTGGAGGTCGAGGCGGAGTCGATGGCCGAGGCCGTCGATTGCGCCTTCTCGCTCGATTGGGTCGAGAACGTGGTCGAGTGCCAGGAGATAGAATGAGGCCGAGGCCCGTGGCCCCCGAGCAAGCGTAGCTCGGCAGGCGCGGGC
>NZ_CAXSQQ010000037.1:0-7461 GCF_964239575.1 Collinsella aerofaciens ATCC 25986 | reverse complement strand
GTCGCAGCCCCGACCCGCGGTCACGAGCGGGGGCTCCTGTCGTTTCCGTGCCCCTGGATTGGGTCATAGTGTCTGACGTATGCTCAGTCTGCAACGTAATTCAGCTCCAAGCAAAAAAGGCCGAAGTCCCGAAGGGCTCCGACCTTTGTTTTTCTGCAGCGTTCAAGCGCAGTTTATCGATTCTCAATTGACCCGATGTTTTTGAGCTCGATGGAAATGAGGCCGTTGGGCTCGTTGACGAACTCGATGTACTCGGAGTTCGAACCTATCTCGGCCGGGAAGCTGATCTCGATACCCGTGTCGGTACGGATCTTGTGATTACGCACGGCCGCGCGCTCAACTTGCTTGCGCTCCACAGGCACGCGCTCAGGCACCTTCTCCTCGGTCAGCGCCGCACGCACGCTCTCCTTGATGACCGGCTCGTCCTCAAAGACCTCATCGACGATATCCCAAGGGGGCAGTTCCTCGTCATCCTCAACTTTCTCGGCAACAGCAGCCTTAACCTTGGCGAGTGCTACAGCCGTGTTGGCACCGTGCTCCTCGGCGACTTCCTCGACCACACGCGTCACGGTGTCGATGACCTCCTTGCCCGATACCCCCGTGTCGCACTGCAGCAGGCCATCGGGAATGAGCATGCGATCCTCGCCGGCAATCTTTCGCTTCTTATCCACATAGCCGATCTCCATGGTGCTTGCACGCACAATGGCATAGCTCGGCACCTTTTGCGAAGGGTTCGGCAGAATGGCATAGTGGCGCGCGATGTCGTTACGAACCTCGCCCTCTTCGCGACCCACCTCGTGCATGAATGCCTGCTTGGAGCCCAGCAGCATCACGGCAAACCAGCGGGCATCCTCATCATCGTCAAAGTCCGCCACAAGCACGTCAGTGGACTCGGCTTTCTCGGCCTTGGTAAGTTCGGAAGAGATGAACTCCGCAATCTGCTGAGACAGATCCACGAACTCACGCTCACCAAAGAAATAGCCCTTGAGCTCGCCGCCGAATGCGGAGTTCTCGGCAAACGTGGCACGCTTGTTATCAGCCGAGGTACGAGCGC
The DNA here is from genome assembly GCF_964239575.1 of Collinsella aerofaciens ATCC 25986. Classification (GTDB taxonomy): domain Bacteria; phylum Actinomycetota; class Coriobacteriia; order Coriobacteriales; family Coriobacteriaceae; genus Collinsella; species Collinsella aerofaciens_BQ. The sequence continues at coordinate 6,407 of NZ_CAXSQQ010000037.1, read as the reverse complement.
GCCGCAGGTGCGTGGTTACGAAATTACGCACGGTGCGGCTCTCGATATCGAGCTCGCGCTGGCTCATGACGTTGACGGCCGAGTCAAAGTCCAGGATATGCAGAATCGCGTGATTGATTTTCATATACGGCATTCCGTTCTAGATCGAATTGAGCACGAACCAGTATAGCTGTCGAGCCCGCCCCAGGCGCATCGAAGATTGGTGCATCGGGGACAGGTTGCTTTGCACCAATGGTTAGCGCAGGAGCTCGGACTGCCAAGCCTCGAGCTGTTCTGCCAAGCTCTTGCCGGCAGCGGGCATGTCGATCTGGGGACGTTTGGGCAGAAGCGCACACTTAAGAATCGCAACGATAGTCTGCGAGACAAAGCGTCGCGTATCCTTGTCAAAGCCTTGCGCAGCCTGGAGCATCACGGGCAGGCTCTCGCGCAGATTCCCAGCGATATCCGCAAACCGCTCAGCACCCGTAGCCTCAAGCACGGAGAACAACGCATCTACAAAACGCTCGCGCTCGCTAGGCGACACCGCAAGCAGCATCTCGCGAATGGAGCCATCAACGTATCGAGCACCGGCGGACAGGCGCTCACAGTACACGAAGTCGCGACCATCAACCACCCAGCTAAAGGGATTATGCTGAAGCAGGCTGAACTCGGTGCTCTCAACGATGGCATAGTCCTCCTGTGTCTCGAACATCATGCCAAAGATTGACGACCGAGGTAGCGTCTTGTCGATTCGACCGGATAGGTCGGCAAAGGCGTTGCCGCTCAGAAACTCCTCGACGAAGCCCGGACCATCATGGGAATACGCCCGTTCGATTCGCTCACGGGCGACATCGGGGCACATCGCCGCACCGTACACCGCAAGGTTTCCACCCTTGGAATGACCTCCGCACAAAAGCGGCCCGTCAATCGCATCCGCCGCCTCGTCTACATAACGCGCCGCGCATTCCTGGGCCGGCACAGGACACCGGAACGCCATGTTAAAGTCCTCTTTCCAGCCCACAATCGTGCTGTCGGTCCCCCGGAAGGCAAGATAGCTAAACCCCGCCGGAAATCGGAACGTCATGGCCGCAAACTGCTCCGTTGTCTCGGCATCACTCACGCTACGATAGCCGCAAACACGAACGCCACGGTAGCGAGGGCTTGCTGCCACAGCCTCCAACAGGGCACGGCTCCCCTCCGGATCCCACAGGTCGCCAATCATGTCTTGGTAGCACTCGGCGCGCAGCAGCTCGCGTACGTCTAGGCCCTGCCAGTTCGTCAGCTCCGCCATATCACCCGGCAAACGCAAATAGGACAACCACGCAAAGACCAGGCTATCCACCGCGCAGAACGGCCGTTCCTCAAACGGATCAAACGCCGTCTGGGCATAGGTCAAAAAATTAGGCGAATCCGACATGGCCCTCCCATCAACTATGGTGCATTGGGGTGGTGCAAAGTAACCTGACCCCCTCGCACCAAAAAGGCGCCCGGACCGTGTGGCCCGGACGCCTTTCATTGTAGCCTGTTGCTTAAATGAGCCGAATTTAGCAGGAGAAGTCGACGCTGTCGATGATGTCCTTGAGGGCCTTGGCGGAAACGGTGAGCTCATGCTGCTCGTCATCGTTCAGCGGTACGGGGACGCGGCAGACAACGCCGTCGCGGCCAACGACGGTCGGCATGGAGATGGCAAGATCGGACAGGCCATACTCGCCCACCATGAGCGAGGAGACAGGCAGAACGGTCTGTTCATCGCGCATGACGGCGGTGCAGATGCGCTTGACGGCCATAGCGACGCCATAGTAGGTGGCGTGCTTCTTCTCGATGATGGTGTAGGCGGAGTTCTTGACGTCCTCGGCGATACGCTTCTCGGCAGCCTCATGCTCCAGGTGGCCGTGAAGCTCGCAGAAGGTGTTCAGCGGAACGCCAGCAACCTGAGCGCTGGACCAAGCGACAAACTCGGAGTCGCCGTGCTCACCCATGACATAGGCCTGGACATCACGCGGGTCAACCTCGACGTGGGCACCAAGCATCTGCTGCAGACGGCCGGTGTCGAGCACGGTGCCGGAGCCGATAACATGGCCCTCGGGCAGGCCGGACATCTTGATGGCGGCGTAGGTCAGAACATCGACCGGGTTGGAGACGATGAGCAGAATGCCGTCGAAGCCGGACTTCTTAATCTCGGGGATAATGGACTTAAAGATTCTGACGTTCTTGTTGACCAGGTCCAAGCGGGTCTCACCGGGCTTCTGGGCAGCGCCAGCGGTGACGACGATCATGGCGGCGTCGGCGACATCGGAATAATCGCCGGCATAGATCTTCATCGGCTCGGCAAACGTCATGCCGTGCGCGATATCCAAGGCCTCACCCTCGGCGCGGTTCTTGTCCACGTCGATGAGGACCATCTCGGAGAACAGACCACTCTGCATCAGCGCGAACGCTGAAGACGAACCGACGAAACCGCAGCCGACAATAGCGACCTTCTTCTCGTTAACCATTAGAAACTCCCATCTCTCTCCACAAACAAGCCGCCCGGGAACGACCCGAGCGGCTTGCCGTAATCCCAATACATCCAATCGGGACTTTGATTATGCTCCTATTCGAAGCCAAAAATCGACCGTTTACCGAAAATGTTTGCAGGATTCGTAAAATAACTGTACGAAATCGGTTTCGATCTATTGACGAGCCGAAATAGCTTTTTAATACAGGCCTGCCTCGCGAATGGCCTCGACAGCCAAAGCAATCTGATCGGGCGGCAGGACCAGCGCCATGCGCACGTGTCCCTCGCCCGAAGGACCAAAACTCGCGCCCGGCGTCACCACAACGCCGGCCTTCTCCATGAGCTCCTCGCAAAACGCCATGGAATCGGTGCGACCACCGGGAAGCTTGGCCCACACAAACATAGAACCATGCGCGTTGGGACGCTCCCAGCCCAGGTCCTCAAGACCGTCGCACAGGGCATCGCGGCGATCCTGGTACTTCAGACGCTGTGCCTCGACCTCATCGCGCGGGCCATTAAGGCACGCGATAGCAGCCTTCTGGATCGGGAAGAACATGCCAAAGTCAATCTGACTGCGCAGCTTGGCAAAGGCAGAGACCACATCCTCGCGGCCGACCAAAAAGCCGATACGCGCACCGGTGACGTTAAACGACTTGGAGAGCGAGAAGAACTCAACGCCCACCTCGATCGCACCAGGGTACTGCAAGAAGCTTCCACCCGGATCGCCGTCGAACACGATGTCGGAGTAGGCATTGTCATGGACGATGAGCAGATCGTGCTCGCGGGCGAAAGCGATGATCTCCTCGTAGACCTCGGGCGTTCCAACCGAGCCCACCGGGTTGGCGGGCAGCGACACGATCATGTACTTGGCACGATCGGCCACCTCGGGATCGATGCCCGCCACATAGGGCAGGTAATTGTGCTCGGCAACCAGCGGATAGTACTCGAGCTTGGCATCGGCGATCTTGGCACCCGCCTCAAAGACCGGGTAGCACGGATCGGGAACCAGGATGGTGTCGCCCGGATCGAGCAGGGCCAGGCCCAAATGGCCCACGCCCTCCTGCGTGCCGTTGCACGACTGCACCATGGACGGCGTAATGCCCGAAACGCCAAAGCGACGCTCATAGTAATCGCACGCGGCTTGCTTGAGTTCGGGCAGGTCGCGCAGGGCATACTTCCACATCTCGGGATCTTGGGCTGCTCGCGTGAGCGCCTCGACCACGTGGTCGTACGGCTTAAAGTCGGGCGTGCCCACGCTCATGTTGTAAATGGTCTTGCCCTGAGCCTTCAGCGCGAGGAGCTTGTTGTTGAGCGAAGCGAAGACCTCCGCGCCAAAGCGGTCGAGACGCTGCGATGCCTGCATGGTGCCACCTTTCGATATAAAAAACGCGGCGCTCCGACAAGAGCGCCGCGCGATACGGGCCATCAGATTGCAAAAGTGTAACGCTTACAAACCCCGCATTGGTTCAATTTAGCCAACCTTAGCCAATTGCATTGAGCGCGTCGATCTGCGCAAGCCACAAACGCGAGCTGGCGTCACTCGGCATACGCCAATCACCGCGCGGGCTGAGCGTCACCGAGCCCACCTTGGGACCATCGGGCAGGCAGCTGCGCTTAAACTGCTGGGCAAAGAAGCGACGATAGAACGTACGCAACCAAGCGTGGACGGTCTTGGCGTCGTAGACGCCCTCGAAACTCTTGAGCGCCATGCGGTAGATCTTGCCCGGCTCAAAGCCAAAACGAAGCAGGTAGTAGAGGAAGTAGTCGTGCAGCTCATACGGGCCCACCAAATCCTCGGTCTTCTGCGCAATCTCGCCATCGCCCGTGGGTGGCAGAAGCTCGGGGGACACCGGCGTATCGAGGATATCGAGCAAGACCTCGGCGATACGCCCGCCAAAGACATCAGCCGCATAACGCACCAGATGGCGCACAAGCGTCTTGGGCACGCTCGCGTTGACGGCGTACATGCTCATGTGGTCGCCATTATAGGTAGCCCAGCCGAGCGCCAGCTCCGACAGGTCGCCCGTGCCGATGACAAAACCGCCAGTCTGGTTGGCCAGATCCATCAGAATCTGCGTACGCTCGCGAGCCTGGCTGTTCTCGTAGGTCACATCCTGCACGGCCGGATCGTGCTCAATGTCCTTGAAGTGCTGTTCCACGGCCGCGTGAATCGAAACCTCGAGGAAGCTCACGCCCAGGTCGCAGGCGAGCGACTCGGCATTCGACTTGGTGCGATGCGTCGTGCCAAAACCGGGCATGGAGACCGCCGTGATACCCGTGCGCGGCAGCCCCAGCGCATCGAAGGCGCGCACGGTCACAAGCAGTGCCAGCGTAGAGTCCAAGCCACCCGAAAGGCCGATGACCGCAGCCTTGGTGCCCGTGTGGGCAAGGCGGGTCTTGAGGCCAGCAGTCTGCAGGTCAAGGATGGTCTCGCAGCGCTCGGCAAGGTCGCCATGGTCGGCCGGCACAAAAGGCGCACGCGGGAAAACGCGGTCGATATCGCAGGCATCGCGCAGGACAGGCTCTTTGGCCGACACGCCCTCAAACGAAAACTCAACGGTCGTGGCCTCCGGCGCATCGTCCGCGCGCGTCCACGTCGTCGAGCGGCGGCGCTCGGCAACCAGACGGTCAAGGTCAACGTCGGCGATGGCCATATCGCAGGTAAGTAGTTTGGTCGCGGCGAGCTTCGAGCCGTTTTCGTAGATAAGGTTCTCGCCCGCAAAGACCATATCGGTCGTGGACTCGCCCTCGCTCGCGTCTGCATAGGCATAGGCGCAGTACAGACGCGCACTCTGGTTAGAGATAAGGCTGCGGCGGTAATCTGCCTTACCGATAATCTCGTCCGAGGCCGACGGGTTGAGGATCACCGTCGCACCGGCAAGCGCCATCTCGGTCGAAGGGGGCGCCGGCACCCACAGGTCCTCACAGACCTCAACGCCCAGCACCAGGTCTTCGGCGCCTTCATCACAGCAGCGAAAGATAAGCCCCGAGCCCAGCGGGACCGGACCCTGACCGGCAAATTCAACCCACACGGGATCCGCAGGCGCCGGAGCAAACCAACGGCGCTCATAGAACTCGCCATAGTTAGGTAGATACTTCTTGGCCGTGAGGCCCAAAAGCTCGCCCGCGCAGCACACGGCGGCGCAGTTGTAGATATTCTCGGCAACCGCAACGGGAAGACCGACGGTAAAGACGATCGGCAACTCACGGGTCTCGTCGAGGATACGTACAAGCACCGCCTCACAGGCATGCAGCAGTGTGCGGTTATGGAACAGATCGGCCGCGGTATAGCCGCACAAGTTGAGCTCGGGCAGCACCAGCGCGCGAACGCCGCGCTCGGCAGCCTCGCGAACAGCCGCCAATGCAACCTCGACATTGTCCTCGACATCGGCAACGCGAATCTGCGGCGACGCCGCCGCCACACGCAAAAAGCCATCGTTCTTATTAGCCGAAACGCAGCATTGCCTTGTTGATCTGGACACTGGAGGCCCCTTCTACCCTGAGATTCAGTCTAACGGACGTTCACATATCTCTAACTAGCCAAAGCAACCTCCCAGTTTACTGAGAGGCCAACCTGTGCTAAGAGCATGTATTTCAATAATATCTTTAATTAAAAAGGAGAAATCGATAATCGACTTCTCCTTTAAGCGAGGCGAGTAAATTTCGAAACTAATGGCAGAATTTATCCATGTAGTCCTCAAAGTCGAACACTTCTACCACGACGCCCTCTTCCTGAAACTCTTTCAGTTGCTCCAAGAGATCTTTGTTAATAACGTCCATGCAGAAACCTCCTCTATCTAATCAATTGTAGTATATCTGCTTTCATGCAATTATCAACCAACTTGTTTAGTTGCCCTTGATTATCGACTTTATCCGAACACCTCCCACATTCATCCGCACATGTGCGGATGAATGTGGGAACCCGATACCC
>NZ_CAXSQQ010000036.1:0-8233 GCF_964239575.1 Collinsella aerofaciens ATCC 25986 | reverse complement strand
GCTTCCCTGACACGGAAGAGGTCAGAAGTTCAAATCTTCTAACGCCCACCAAATGTTCGCAGCTCAGAGGCTATGTCTCTGGGCTGTTTTGTTTTATGCCGCCAAATCCGCTGGCAGCTCCAACCGCCCAAACAACCACCCCGCCCATGCGCAAAACCGCGTCAGCGACCCAAGCGCCTATCCCGGCTGACCCCGCAGTCAATCAAAACCGCCCCAATAGCCACCGAGGCCGAGACCAACGCGTCTCGAACCCATCCGAGCCGCAACTTCTCGACAAAACGCCGCGATGTCTGCGCCCTGCGGTATCCTTGAGCCACTTGCACCTGCAGCACCAAGGAGCCGCCATGCGCACCGAGCTCGATGTCCCCTTTTCGCACAAAGAAGAAGCCAAGGCGCTGGGCGCCAAATGGGACCGGACCAAGAAGATCTGGTATGTACCCAGCGGCGTCAACCCCGAGCCCTTTGCCGAGTGGCTGCCCGGTGTTGACCGATCCGACCCCTCAGCGCCGTATATATATCTAGTACTGGGCAAGCGCGAGTGCTGGAAGTGTCACAAAGAGACCTCGGTCGCGGCCTTCGGCATTCCCTATCGAACCGATAACGACGAGAGCATCGCCATCGCGCACGCGCCCAACGAAGCCAGGTACATTGCCATCGACACGGCCAACGCCAACGCACTCGCCATCGTGCCCGCTCTTGGCTGCGTGCCGGGCGAGATCCGCGACTACCTTCATAAGCGCTGCGGCTACAAGCCCGTAGGCGCGCGAGCCTCCAAAGCCCCGTCGCTCGGCAACACGTGCACCAGTTGCGACGCGCTGCAAGGCAGCCGCTATCTGTTCGAGGAGCCCTCGTCCCCGTTTGCCCTCACTGCCATCAACAAGCTGCCGGCACTGGAGTTTATACGCGTCGAAGTTGCCGGCGTCTTTGGCGTCCCGGCCACGCGTACCGACTTTGACCAGGCGCTCTTTACCTGGGCACGCGACCATCACGCCGAGTTCCACAAGCAACTCGGTGAGGGGATTTATTTGTAGAGGCAAAAGACACTCACAGCCAACTCCTCCGCATCACCTATCCCTCGTCGCCGGCGTCGTACACGATATCGAGGCCACAAACAGGGCATTTCTCCGGATACACCGGCATATGAACGCCTGTCCGTTTTCTCACTTCGTCGCTGAGTCTGTCGCGCGCATCGATAAACCGAATGTCGAGACACGGTATTTGCGAGCCGCAGCAAGGGCAGGTGACGACAAACGACCCGCAATCAACCTCTACGCTCGGAAACATATTGTTGTCTATAAGGGCACACGGCAGTTTTCCGTACTTCCCCATCGCAATATCGCCTCGCCAGCTCATACACGCTCCCCTCTCGCTATACAAATCAGGAAGAGCATGCACCGGCGGGCGGGCGCGAGATTGCATCGCCACGCGATCCGATCAAACAACACGATCGTCAAAGAATGCCAAAGCCAAATACGCTAATACGGCAGAAGCCCCGCCTTTTCACGCTTCTTTTCCGAGCGATCGAACTCAATGCGATGGGCCTCAAGAAACACCGTATCGGGTCGCCACTGACGCTCATTCGGCTGCCTTAGCGTCGCACCCGCAAAGGAAGCGTAGTCGGTCTTATCCAGCAGGTACGATCCGCACAGCCGATATTCGCCGCAAACAGGCTCAAACGAAATCAGGTGAGCATCAAATAGGGAATGAAGATCGCGCCGAAGCAGAATACCGTTGCTGGCAACCTGCGATTTGGGTCCCGAGTAATTCTCGATATGTGCAGCCTCCAGAGCTTCGCTGACGCCGCAGTCCGACACCGCGCAACGGCCATCATAGGCGGCAACGAGCTGCTTGCGGAACCATTGCTGCCCCAATCGCTCGCGCCTTAACGCATAGCGGACCTTTTCGTCGTCGGTCACACCCTGTCCGGCAAACTCAATATCGACGGGTATGTGCTTCAGATAACTCATGTCGGGCGCAAAACGAGGGTCCGGTCCGCCTTTATGAACAGGACCGTGCAGAACAAACCATCCGTTTTCGGGCTCGAACCGCTCAACAAACGCAAGGCCGAGCACCTTATAGCCCACCTCGGTTGCAAATATGACTCCGACTGGGACGCCACATTCCATGCAGTTGAGCATTTTACGGTTGTAATTCTGGTCTCGAGAACCAACGGCGCCTGGCGCTTGGACCGAATACTTAATGACCCACGTACCGTCATCCAAATAGAGCGGAGGCACATCGGTGTAGAAGCTCTTTTTAGAGTTATGGACCGAAAGCGCAAAGATCTTATTGGGATCTTGCTTCACCCGATCCTGGCCCGGCCAGAAGATCCCTGAATCCCGCGCTACGGGAAAGAAGTCCGAGCCAATTCTCAAACGGTACTGATACTGAGGGCTATCTTCTTTGGTGTGGTGCGGAAGGCTGGTCCAAACGCCGCCGCGCTGTTCCTCACCCAGAAACCACTCCCATGCCTCAACGTATTCGGAAGGCACGAGACTGCAGGCGCGGTCATAGCTTGGTCCATCCATCAACGGAACAGCAAGGTCAATGTCGTTCATCGCCAGCACCTACAACCATACGAACGCGAGTCATGCCCCTCAATAATATGGCCGAGAGTCAATTATTACGAGATCTCATTCCGCGATCGGCACATCGTTGATGCTCTCGGTTTGCCGCTGGCGTGCTTGTACCCCGCTACCCCACTTCCCTGTATACTGATGTAGCACGTGTTTCATCCGGGCTTGTTGGGCCGGGTCGTTCATGGGAGGGTCTTATGGCTGCTTCGAATCCGCCTAAGGGGAGCGTTTCTTCTTCGTCCATCAAGCCGGTTACGCGCAAGGCCGTGCGTTGCCAGCGCGAGGTCGCTTGGCTTGTCACGCAGGCGGCGGGCAGGCTTGTGGCGACCACTCAGGACGTCAATGCGCCTACGCCGAGCTTTGTGTTAGCGGCGGCGCTGGATTTTGTGCGCCAATTGGAGCTTGCCGCGCAGGATGCCAACGGCCACCTCGACTACCAGAACGTTATGGCGCCCGACCTGCAAACGTTCTGTCACATGGCCAAGTTGCCTGCCGCGCCCAATGCGCTTTCGGACGCAGGCTACATGTTTACGCTCTCGGGCGCGGACCTTATCCGCGACATCTATGCATACTGCAGCGAGCTCGCCGAGCGCCACGTCTTTGACGCGGCAGAAGTCAAACCGGGAAATGTCATCAAGCTGGTTCTCAGGCTGTTCCTGATAGACGGGTTCGGGGCCATGCCGGCGTAAGCCGAGTCTTTAGCATCACCGTCGACTGGGCAACAACCGCTTTACCTTAATGGACGCCAATCGAGGGTCGATTATTGGGTCGCCTCGTCCACTAACGCATCTATCCCACGCGCTCCGACAGTCGATACTTGCGGTTGCGGCTCGTCGCCGACGCCGTAGGTTCAAGCTCGCCCTGTGCGATGAGCGCATTGACGCGTACCCTAACCTGGGAGACGGTGAGTCCCGTGCATTCTGCCAGCTCGCGCGTTCCCAACTCGTCATAGCGCTTGAGGGCCGCCATGATCAGGTCCCCGCCATGATCGACCTGCTCAACCTTTGAGCGATAGAGGACAACCTTAAACCGGTCAAAACCAGGGCAAAACAGAGGCTCCGACAAACCATGCGCGCGCATGGCGTCGAACATCATCGGGATGCCTGAGCCATTGCCCTCAGCCGGCGAACCTGCACCATCCGGCAGCGGAACAATCGACATCAGTTTCACAAGCGTCGCATTGCGACATCGGGAGCTGCCGTCAAACAGGTTCTCGCGAGTCTTTCCTCCGTATAGGCCGCCGGGGTTCGTCACTTCGATACGGTCATCAAAGACGTCAACAGCGATCGACTGCCCACAGAACCGATCTCCGTATTCTCGGTGGATTACGGCGTTGGCGATTGCCTCGCGCAGGACCTCCTCGGGAATCTCCAGCGAGTCGACACGCGAGACGCCTTGGATCATCGAGGTTCGCCGCAAATTCTTGGCGACTGCCGCGACGGCATCCGAGATCATTTCGCCCAACGTTCCCTCGCAGATTGTACGGTCCATGAACCTCAACGACCCCGCCGCGCCCTTCTGCGTTCCGGCATAGACCGCCACATCGATAAAGAGCTTAGGATAGAACTGCTGAGGATAGGCACCCGCAGCCAGGAGCCCGGCCTTAGTAACATTGCCCTGGGAGTCGAGGAAATTCAGGCGCTCCAGCTTCGTTTTCTTGTCCGGCGCGCCGCGCATTGCCCGGGGTGTCAGCGAGAAAGCACGCTCTATCGTGCGGTCGACCAGGGCCTCGTCAAGATCGCCTGCGACCGCACCGGGCACTGCATCGCGATCACTGGAGCTCGTCCGCTCATACGACGACAAGGACAGGACCTCGGTCGACGAAAGCGGAACATCTTTGTCATCGATGCGTTTGTAGCTGCCGCCTTGAGCGCCCCGCTCTATGACATAACAAGGCTTGCTCGACGGGTCGAGCTCCTCAATTGTGATGACCAGAACCACGGTGCCCTGGAGCTCCACGCGCTCAATGGTGTATTTGGGCGGATTGGCCAGTTTTCCGCGACCGCCGGCATCGCCCATGCCCGCTACGAATTGGTTGAGCACCTTCTCGGTCTCAAAGTTCTCAACCGGGACAAAGCCCGCGCGCTCGCTCACGCCGAGCACGATAATTCCGCCAGCGGTATTCGCGAATGCGCTAACCGTTTCCCATACGTCGCGGGAAAGCGTCGTGGCGCTCTCCTTGACCTCGACGTTAAGATCGTCCGAGCCCATGCGCTTTAAAGACTCGAGCAGACCGGTCAGCTCGTTTTCGTTCATCTGCATGTCCTTTCGCTCGGCCCGACGGAGAATGCCGCGAATAGATTTCCTTCGTCTCTCAGTTATCTCTCGTAATTATCTCTCATCTTACTCCTATCTCTCATATTAGAGATAAGTGAGAGATGAAAGATAAGATGTCTGCCATCTGTTTCATTTAAACATGTTTTTGCTGGTAGAACAATCATTATTGAGACAATACCATGATTGCTTGTCTCTTTGCTGATCAGTTATCTCTCATATTTATCTCTCGTCTTTCAGTTATCTCTCATATTAGTGACGAATGAGAGATGAGAGATACGTGGGTGATGAGCGAGCGTGAATTTTTGGACGGTCGGAAAATCCGTCAAACAAAAAACGGGGCCGGCCTTACGCCGAGCCCCGTTTTCAAACGGTCAGTTAGTTATCCAACGCGCGAGCATAGCGGTCAACATTACGCCGCTGCGAACACTCCCAAGCCCGTTCCGATGATGCAGATCGCGAAGATGCCAATAATAATCCAAATGGTCTTGACACCCTTTTTGTACAGGGCAACGCAAGCGAACGTTGCCAGCAAGGGCAGCAGACCGGGGAAGATTGAATCGAACAGATCCTGCAGGACAATCTCCGAACCACCCACGTCAAAGGTCAAAGCCGTGGACAGCGAGACCTGTGCCGCAATCATCGCGCCAATGACGGTCATTCCGAGAACGCCGGCAGCATGCGTCATGCGAGACATAAGGTTGTTCTCTTCGGACTGCTGCAGGAACTTGGTTCCCAGGTCGTAACCCAGATGGGCGGCGACGATACGCGTTGCAAAGTTAATCACGGAGTAGATGAGCGCGTACACGATGGGGCCGAGCGGGTTGCCCGTCGACGCGATGCCAATACCAATGCCGGCGGCGACCACGCGGAACGTACCCCAGTAGAACGAATCGCCGATGCCGGAAAGCGGTCCCATGAGGCCGACCTTCATGGCGTTAATCGAGGACGTGTCGAAGTTCTTATCGGCAGCCGCCTGCTCTTCCATCGAAACCGTTAGGCCGGCTACAAACGGAAGCACATGAGGCGTGATGTTAAAGAACTCGGTATGGCGATCAAGCGCCGCATAGTAATCGTCGTCGTTGGGATAGATCTTTCGCAGGGGCTTCTGAATGGTGTACATGAAGCCCATTGCCATCATCTTGTCGTACGACTGCGAGCACTGGCTCGTAAACTGGCGAAGGAACATGCTCCGATACATATCGGGGCTCATAATCGCGTCCTTCTTGGCCTCTTTGAGGTCGGTGTTCTGGGTAGCCATTAGAAGTCCTCCTCTTCATCTGCAGCAACCGTCTGCGGACCGGACGAGCCCTCGCGGAAGGCCAGGAGCAGTGCGACGCAAATGGCAGCTGCGGCGACGCCGATAACGTCCATCTTGAGGTAGATGACCATAATGAATCCCAGGAACAGCCAAGGAAGCAGCTTGTTGTCGCCCATGGTCCTAATAAGAAGAGCGAAGCCGATGCAGACCATGACGCCGGACGCAACGTTGAGGCCGTCCATCACAAACTGCGGAATAGCGTTAAGCGCATTGTTGATGAGGTCGGCACCAAAGAACAGCGAGCAAAACACCAGCAGTGCAGACGGAATGCCAATCGACAGCGGCACGATGGTCAGATGGTACAGATTCGCCTTGGCAAGATCACGATTTGCCAGAGCGGTCTCAATCTTCTTGCAGGCAAAGGCACCCGGAACGGCGTAGCAGAAGTTGCGCCACACCTGAAGGAAGACGGAGACGGGAAGGGCGAGTGCGACGGCAGTTGCCGTGCCCGTACCCGTAATGACGGCAAACGCGCAGCCAAGCACGCCGGAGGCATAGACCTCGGGAGGAACCGCCGCGCCGACCATGATGGCGCCCATGAACATGGACTCCAAAGCAGCGCCGACGATAACGCCCTGCTGGACATCGCCAAGGATCAAGCCAACGAACAGGCTCGTAAACAGCGGACGACCAAGCATCGTAATGCCAAATAATTGCTCGTCCATGGATGCAATAAATGCGACCAGTGCAACTAGAAGATACTGGACAACCATTTCGATCAACCCCAGAAACAGGTCTGCAGGCGAGGCATTCTGCGCAGCTCGCCTGCAGACAACCGCAGCAATTTGAGAGGATTAGTAGTTCATCTGGTGATAGTAACGACGCGTGGTGAGCGGGTGGTTACGGACGTGCTCGAGATGGCAGCTCAGACGCTCGGTGATGGTGTAGGTGACCATCGGGGAGACGATCTTGCGGAACTCGGGGTCGCTGAACGGCAGCTCGACCTCGGCGGTGTCGAACTTGTTCACGCGGACATGGACGCCCTTCTCGTCGGCGAGCATGTGGGTGAAGTTGTCCACGCGGTCCATGAGCTTACGGGTGTCGTCCTCGCCGTAGAGCATGATGAGGCTCGTGCCCTCCTCGCAGAGTTCGATGGTGCCGTGGAAGAACTCGGCGGCGTGGATAGACTTGGTCTTGATCCACTGCATCTCCTCGAGAATGCACATAGCGTAGTCGTAGGCCTCACCCCAGAGCATGCCGGAGCCAATCACCATGTGGTAATCGGTGTCCTTGAAGTCCTCGGCCATGGCGGCGCAGCGCTCGTCCTGAGCGTCCTTGGCCTTGATGAGGTACGGAGCGATGTTGCCGAACTCCTCCATGAAGGTGTCGTACTTGGGGAAGGCGCCGGCGTTCTTGAGGAAGCGGGCGACCAGCGTGATCTGGTAGGTGTAGATGGCCTCGCACAGAACGTCGTCCTCGGCGAAGCTGAAGAACTTGTAATCGGCGTACTCAGTGGCCGGGGTGTTGTCGTTGGAGACATACATCAGCGTGCGGGCACCCTGCTCCTGGCAGAACTTGGCGGCCTCGATGATCTCGGGGGTGGTGCCGGTACGGGTGGAGAAGACGCAGACCGAGTCCTTGTTGAAGGTCTTGGGCGGGCATGCGAGGAACTCAGCGGCAATCTCGCAGTGGACGTCGACGTCGGCCGTGGTGGTCTCGACCCAATACTTCATCGGGAGCGTGTGGGCCCAGGTGCCGCCGCAGCCGATGAAGAAGATGTTGGAATAACCCTGCTCGCAGACCTTGTCCACGGCAGCCTCAATCTGAGGACGGAGAGCGAGGGCATCGCTCACAACCTTCTCGTAACGAGGCTCATCGAAATTGAACATCCCTTACTCCTAACTCACTTGGATGAACCCTTCATTCATCCCATGACGTTATAATACTTTATATAACTAACTATGCAAGAACTATTTCAGATTTTTTTGATTTTTCTTTAATCAAAACCACCCCTAAAAGGGGTGGTTTGCTCTTAGGGTATAACGCTTGGATTTCCGGCACGCGTCTAAAGGCGCCGGCCCTCACGGGGTTCGGGCCGCACTGCAGATTGACCCGTGACGGG
>NZ_CAXSQQ010000035.1:0-16965 GCF_964239575.1 Collinsella aerofaciens ATCC 25986 | reverse complement strand
GGAGCTATTTCCGCGTTGCGCTAGCTGCGGAAACGCGGGGTCCGTTCAGGCTGTTGCGTTGAGATTGAAAATCAACCCATTTTTTGCACGGCTCAGGGGCACCCACCCCGGCATCGGCTATCAAAACCGCTCAGTCCGGGATCTCGTCCACTATTCCCCATCATTTTGTGCAACGAATTACCTGAACGTCATTGACACATGAACATACACTCATATAATCGGAAGCAAGTTATATGAGCGCATGTTCATATGAAGGGATATTGCAATGAGCATCCGCGTTGATGAAATGAAACCCGACACCGAGGCCACCGAGCCCGCGATCCCCACCACCTGCTCGCCCAAGGACCTTCCCGACGAGGAGCTTCTCTACGACCTCGCCGACCTGTTCAAGGTCTTCAGCGACACCACGCGCATCAAGATCCTCTATGCCCTCATGGGCCGCGAGCTCTGCGTGGCAGACATCGCCGAAGCGACCGAAACCTCGCAGTCCGCGGTGTCGCACCAGCTGCGCACACTCAAGCAGTCGCACCTGGTTAAATTCCGGCGCGACGGGCGCAATATCCTCTACTCGCTCGCCGACGACCACGTCTACACCATGCTCAACCAGGGCATGAGCCACATCTGCGAATAGCGACCAACCACGGTACCAGCGCGGCCTGCACCCAAGCCGCAAATACAGAGAAAGGAACCCACCATGAAAAAGCAGTTTAAACTCGACGAGATCGACTGCGCCAACTGCGCGCGTGAGCTTCAGGACGAGCTGGCCAAGCTCGATGGCGTCAAGTCCGTTTCGGTCAACTTTATGACCCAGAAGTTGACGCTCGAGGCCGATGACGCCGAGTTCGACGAGGTCCTCGACCGCGTTGTGGAGTTCACCGCCGACGCCGAGCCGGACTGCGAGATCATTCTCTAGCCCAGGTTTACGCCAACCCGCAAGGCCGCGCTTGCCGCGGCCTTTGCTCGCGAAATTATATGAGTGAGTGTTCATACATTCAAATGGGAGGATTCGAGTCATGGCCACCGCCGACCCCAAGAAGAAAAAGAAGAAGCGCAAGAAAAAAGAGTCACTCGAGCATAAGCGCAACCGCATCCTGGTAGCGCTGGGCATTTTTGCCGTGGTGTACGCCCTCGATGAGCTCGGCACCCTCACTGCCGCATTCGGCACCCCGGGCGACATCTACGCCAGCTTCGCACTGTTCCTCGTGCCGTTTTTGATTGCCGGCTACGACGTACTGCAAAAGGCATTCAATAACATCCGCCGCGGCAAGGCCTTCGACGAGAGCTTCCTCATGGCCGTCGCGACCATCGGCGCGTTTGCCATGGTGCTCTTCCCCGATACCGACCCGCACATGGCCGAAGGCGCCGCCGTCATGCTGTTCTACCAGGTCGGCGAGCTGTTTCAGGCGTACGCCGTGGGCAAGAGCCGCAAGTCGATCAGTGCCATGATGGACATCGCGCCCGACTACGCTAACGTCGAGCAGCCCGACGGCACACTCGAGCAGGTCTTCCCCGATGACATCGCGGTCGGCACCGTGATCGTGGTCAAGCCCGGTGAGCGCGTGCCCATCGACGGCGTCATCGTCGAGGGCGAGACGCAACTCGACACCGCCGCGCTCACGGGCGAGTCAGTCCCCCGCCCCGCCAAGTCCGGCGACGATATCATCAGCGGCTGCATCAACATGACGGGGCTCATCCACGTGCGCACCACCAAGCCATTTGGCGAGTCCACTGTCGCGCGCGTCCTGGAGCTCGTAGAAAACGCCAGCGAAAAGAAGGCGCGTACCGAGAACTTCATCACGCGCTTTGCCCGCGTCTACACGCCCGCCGTCACCGGCACGGCCGCGGTGCTCGCGCTCGGCGGCGGCCTAATCACCGGCGCCTGGTCCGACTGGATCCTGCGCGGCCTGACTTTCCTGGTCGTCAGCTGCCCGTGCGCGTTGGTGATCAGCGTCCCGCTCAGCTTCTTTGGCGGCATCGGCGGCGCGTCCAAGCTGGGCGTTCTCATCAAGGGTTCTAACTACCTCGAGACGCTCGCCGACGTGGACACCGTCGTCTTTGACAAGACGGGCACCCTCACCAACGGCACGTTCTCGGTGGTCGCGGTACACCCCGAGGCCGGCTATACCGAGCAGTCGTTGCTAGAAGTCGCAGCCCTTGCTGAGTCGTTCTCCGATCACCCCATCGCGCAGTCCGTACGTGTCGCCTACCAGGGCGAGGTCGACCCCAAGCGCGTAAGCGACTCCGCCAACGACGCGGGCCACGGCGTGACGGCAACCATCGACGGCAAGCACGTCGTCGTTGGCAACGCAAAGATGCTCGCCGCGGCCGGAGTCGAAGCGCCCGATTGCGAGGTCGTCGGCACCATCCTCCACGTGCTAGTCGATGGCATCTATGCCGGCCACATTGTAATTGCCGACACCATAAAGGCCGATGCAGAGCAGACGATCCGCGACCTGCACGCCGCCGGCGTCAAGCGCACCGTCATGCTCACGGGCGACCGCGAGGAAGTGGCTGCTGCGGTGGCCAAGCGGCTGGGGCTCGACGAGTTCCACGCGCAGCTGCTGCCGGGCGACAAGGTCGAGCGTGTTGAAGCGCTGCTGGCAGCCGAATCGGGCAAGGGCAAGCTCGCCTTTGTCGGCGACGGCATCAACGATGCGCCCGTGCTCACCCGCGCAGACGTTGGCATTGCCATGGGCGCTATGGGTTCCGACGCCGCGATTGAGGCCGCCGACGTGGTGCTCATGGACGACAAACCGTCCAACATCTCCCGCGCGATCCGCGTGGCGCGCAAGACCATGTCGATTGTTTGGCAGAACATCATCTTTGCGCTGGGCATTAAGTTGCTGATTCTGGTGCTTGCGGCACTGGGCATCGCCAACATGTGGCTTGCCGTGTTCGGCGACGTAGGCGTGGCGATCATCGCCATCCTGAACGCCATGCGCGCGATGGGTGTCAAGAACCTGTAGCGTTTGTGGTCTGTCCGGTCGGGGCCGGGCTTGGTTTTGAAAACGTCCTCGCGCATGAGGCCCGTCTTTCCTGCTCCTGCGGAGCAACGGAAAGACGGGCCTCGCGCTGCGGAGTGTTTTCAAAACCAAGCCCGGCCCCGACCTGCGTTGACACAGCTGGCGGTTCTTGGGCATCGCTTGCTGGTGGGGTTCCTTGTCTGAGTTGGACTTAGTTGGTGGGACCACTCGTCTCGGTCGCTGTCCCGCACCGTTCCGGCGCGGGAGGCGCGCCGCTGCGGGAGTGCTAGTCGGTCATTGTTGGCGCCGAAGCACCGTCCCGCCCCAGCATCGATCTTAGCTTCTCAAAGCTTTCCTCGCTCAGGCAGTGCTCCATGTGGCAGCCCTCTTGCGACGCCACCTCGGCCGATACGCCTGCATCCTCCAAAAGCCCCACGAAAAAGCAGTGGCGCTCCCACATTTGGCGCGCGACCTCCAGACCGCGCTCTGTCAGATGAACATCTCGTTTGCCCATTTCGACATAGCCGTTGCTTTCCAGCGTCGCCATGGCCTTGGAAACGCTCGCCTTGGTTACGCCGAGGTACTCCGCAACGTCGATCGAGCGCACGATGCCCTGACGTTCCGACAGAACGTAGATCGATTCGAGATAGTCTTCTCCGGATTCACGTAGGGCCATGGGCCGCCTTTCGCGATGATTGCTAGTTAGCCTTTGGATACTTTTCACAGCTTACTTTACCGCAAAAGTTGCCCATGTCTTACTACTTTGCCTAAAAGTTAGCCGTGTTTCACAAAACGAGCGGGACGAAAACAAAATGGGAACACGCCCCGCAAGGAGTGTCCCCAAGTGCCGGGTCGCAGCTACACGAGTCCAAAGTGCTTCGCGGCGTTGTAGATGCCGTCATCGTCTACGGCGGTCGTAACGTAGGTCGCTGCGGCCTTCACAGTCTCCTGCGCGTTGCCCATGGCCACACTAGTGCCCACGGCGGCAAACATCGACAGGTCGTTCTCGCCGTCGCCAAAGGCAATCGCCTCGCTCGCGTCGATGCCCAGGCGCTCCAGCGTCGCCGCCACGCCCAGGTCCTTGCCGCCGTTAGCGGGAATAATGTCACAGAACAGGTCGCACCAGCGCGTGGTGAGCGAATGCGACACGGCATCGGTCACGATATGCTCGTCGTCAGGGTCCACAAAGGCGCAGAACTGGTAGACCGGTGCGTCAAAGGCGTGCTCAAACGGCTCCTCGTGGTAGACGATTCCCGCGTTGCTGCCAGCCGTCACCACGCGCTCGGACAGGCGGTTCACAAACGAGTTCTCGCCCTGCATGCACAGCGAGTCATAGCGCCCCTGCGCCACCTGGTCCACAATCACCGCAACGTCGTCCGGATCGATCGGACAGCTGCGGTAAACCCCATTGGCATCAAAACAGTGCTGACCCGAGAGCGTAATGTACGCATCCCAGCCCAGGTCGAACAGCCAGTCCGGCATCTGGTAGGTCGGGCGACCCGTGGCGATCACGCATGCGATCCCCTGCTCGTGAAAGCTGTCGAGCACCTGCTGCGCCGACGCCGGAATCCGGTGGGTCTTAAAGCTCAGCAGCGTGCCGTCGATATCGAAAAACGCGGCTTTGATCATCCTCGTCTACTCCTCGCCCTCGAGCTTTTCGCTCGCCTCGAGCCACGCCATCTCCAGCTCGTCCATGGCGGCGTGAGCCTCGTCGATCTTTGCCTGCTGCTCGCCGAGCGCCGTGTAGTTGGTGGGATCGACTTGGGCCATTGCTGCCTCGGCCTCCTCAACGCGGGTGCGCTGCGTCTCCATCTTGCGCTCGAGCGAACTCACCTCGCGGCGGAGCTTCTGGCGCTCGGCGTTGGACAGGCCGTTGGGCTGACCGCTCGACTTGGGCTTTTCGGCCGCAGCTGCCGCGGCACCGGTGTCGAACGTGCCGGTCTTGGCGCTCGGCGCGCCCACGGGCTCGCCCTCGGCGGTAGCGTTGCACAGGCGCAGGTACTGGTCCACGCCACCGGGCATATGCGTCAGGTGGCCGTCGAGCAGCGCCCACTGCTGGTCGGTCACGCGCTCCATCAAAAAGCGGTCGTGCGTCACCAGGATCAGCGTGCCGGGCCAGCCGTCCAGCAGGTCCTCGACAATCGCGAGCATGTCGGTATCCACGTCGTTGCCCGGCTCGTCCAGGATGAGCACGTTGGGCTCGTCCAGAATCGTCAGCAACAGCGACAGGCGACGGCGCTGACCGCCCGAAAGATCGCCGATGCGGCTCCAGAGCTGCTGCGTCGTAAAGCCCAGACGCTCGCAGAGCTTCTCGGGCGAAGTCTCCTTGCCGTCGATGACGTAGTACTTCTTATAGTTGCCGAGCACCTCGCGGATCGTGTCGCCCATGTAGGGCTTGAGCTCCTCGAGCTGCTGCGACAGCACGCCAAAGCGCACTGTCTGGCCAATCTTCACGCGGCCGCGCGTGGGTTCAATCTTGCCCTGGATCACGTCAAGCAGCGTCGACTTGCCAGCGCCATTCTCACCCAAAAGACCATAGCGGTCGCCCGCACCAATGAGCCAGGTCACATCGGAGAGCACCTGCTTGGGCGCGCCGCCGGCATCCGCATAGCCGGCGTCCACGTCGACCACGTCGATAACCTGCTTGCCTAGGCGGCTCACGGCGAGGCGCTTGAGCTCCAGCTCGTCACGCACGGGCGGCACGTCGGCGATCAGCTCGCGAGCGGCATCAACACGAAACTTGGGCTTGGTGGAACGCGCCTGGGCGCCGCGGCTCAGCCACGCGAGCTCCTTGCGCGCCATGTTGCGACGGCGCTCCTCGGTAACCGCGGCCATGCGGTCGCGCTCCACGCGCTGCAGGATATATGCGGAGTAACCGCCCTCGAAGGGATCGACCTGGCCGTCGTGGACCTCCCACATACTGGTGCAGACCTCGTCCAAGAACCAACGGTCATGCGTGACCACGAGCATGGCGCCCTGGCCACGCTGCCAGCGGGCCTTTAAGTGACGCGCGAGCCAGTTGATGGTGCGCATGTCCAGGTGGTTGGTGGGCTCGTCGAGCATGAGCACGTCGTAGTCGCCGATCAGCAGGCGCGCGAGGTCCACGCGACGGCGCTGGCCGCCCGAAAGCTCGCCCACCGTGCCCTCCCAGGGCACATCGCTAATAAGGCCGGCCAGAATCTGGCGCGTGCGGGGGCTCGACGCCCACTCGTACTCGGGCGTGTCGCCCACGACGGCATGATGCACGGTGTCGGTATCGACCAGGTTGTCCTTTTGGCCGAGCAGACCGATCGTGGTGCCGCGACGGTGCGTCACGCGCCCGTCATCGGGCTCCAGCGTGCCGGCGAGCACGCTCAGCAGCGTCGACTTGCCGTCGCCGTTTTTGCCGACAATACCAATGCGGTCGCCCTCGCCCACGCCGAGCGTCACGCTATCGAAAATATGCTTGGTGGGAAACTCTAGGCTGACGGAATCGCATCCCAAAAGAATCGCCATATGCCCTGCTCCTTCGTAGAAATTCAACGTTGTCCATGATAGCAGCGAGCCCCACCCCAAACCACCACGAAGGCGCCTGTCCCCTTTGTGGCGGTCGTTTCGGTCGCAGAGCAAAAAGGCGGGCCATCTCCCAAAAGAGATGACCCGCCTCTCCAATCAGTCCCGCGGCAACCGTGGCCGCCGCGGGCCTCAAGCATGTCCCGGACTAGGAGAACATGCCGGTGAGGTAATCATTCAGCCGCTTATCCTTAGGCCGTTGGAAAATCTCGTCAGTCTCGTCGTACTCGACCATATCGCCCATGTAGAAGAACGCCGTGCGGTTGGACACGCGCGACGCCTGCTCCATGTTGTGCGTCACGATGACAATGGCGCGGTCGGCAACGATCGATGACATCAGGTCCTCGATCGCCAACGTCGAGATGGGGTCGAGCGCCGAGCAGGGCTCGTCAAACAGGATCACGTCGGGGTTGAGCGCCAGCGTGCGCGCAATGCACAGACGCTGCTGCTGGCCGCCCGAAAGCGCGTAGGCGCTCTTGTCGAGCTTGTCCTTGACCTCGTCCCAAAGCGCCGCGCCGCGCAGGCTTTCCTCGACCATGCGGTCGAGCTCGTCGCGGTCGGTGATGCCGTGGCGCTTAGGCGCAAACGTGATGTTGTCGCGAATGGACTTGCGGAACGGGTTAGGCTGCTGGAACACCATGCCAATGGAACGGCGCAGCTCGTAGGTGTTTTCGGTCTTGGTGTTTACATTGCGCCCGCGATAGTTGATCTCGCCCTCCACGCGGCAGCCGCGAATCTCGCGATTCATCAGGTTGAGGCTGCGTAAGAAGGTCGACTTACCGCAGCCCGAAGGCCCGATGAGCGCCGTGATCTCGCCCTTGTGGAAGTCGAGCGACGTATTGTGCAGTGCATGGTGGTCGCCATAGTACACGTTGACGTCCTTGGTGGAGAGCACAACCTCGTCGCTCACGGCCTTGCCGCTCACGCGCACGCGCTTCTCGCTCTCCCCCACGCTCGACAGGAAGTCCCGGGTGTCGGACGATGCCGCTTCGGTTGCGGGCGTTACATTCATCTCGCTCATTCGGCCGTCATCTTCCTTGCCAGTTGCTTGCCCACAATGCGGGCGATTACGTTAAACAGCAGCACGCAAATCATCAGCAGTGCAGCGGTGCCCCAGACGATCTGCTGGGCCTCGGGGCTGCCCTCGCCATAGATCTTGTAGATGTGCACGGCGAGCGACTCGCCGGGACGGAACACGTTCCAAGCGCAGGTGGGGCTCGACAGGTTAAAGCTCAAGAAGTTCAGGCGAACCGGCGAGCTCATACCCGAGGTAAAAAGCAGTGCTGCGGCCTCGCCAAACACGCGACCGGCCGAAAGCACGATGCCCGTCACGATGGCAGGCATGGCCTCGGGGATCAGGATGTGCAGCGTGGCCTCCCAGCGAGTGAGGCCCATGGCCAGGCACGCATCGCGCTGGGCCTGCGGCACGTCCTCGAGCGCCTGCTGGATCACGCGCACCAGGATGGGGATGTTGAACATGGTGAGCGCGACGGCGCCGGAGATGATGGAGTACTTCCAGCCCAGCTGCACCGAGAACACCAGAAAACCGAACATGCCGACGACGATGGAAGGCAGCGAGGACAACGTCTCGATGGCGGTGGAGGCGATGTCGCGGATGGGTCCGTCCGGCGCGTACTCAACCAAAAAGACCGCGCCACCCAGGCTGATGGGCACCGAGATGATCAGGGTGATCAGCAGCAGGTAGAACGAGTCGAACAGCTGGTAGAGCACGCCGCCCTGCGTTCCGTTGGCGCGCGACGGCTCCGTGAGAAAGCCCGGCTGGAACAGCGTCGAGATGCCCTCGAACAGGATATAGGCCACCATGGAGACGACGATGAGCATGACGATGGCGACGATCGCCGTCAACACGCCCGTGGCGAAGCGGTCCTGCTTTTGGACACGCCCGAGCCTCGCCTCGTCGATGTGGATACGCGTGCTAGCCACGAGCCTTCGCCCCCTTGCGGCCGATAAGGTGGATGATCAGGATGAAGATGAGACTCATGCCCATCAGCAGCAGGCCGAGCGCCCACAGAACATCGTCTTGGGCCGAGCCCTCGGCATAGACTGCCATGGACGTGGTGAGCGTGGTGGTGATGGTGGACGCCGGCGACAGCAGCGACGTCGGCATGGCCTCGATGCCGCCGATGACCATGCGCACGGCGAGCGTCTCGCCAAAGGCGCGGGTCATGCCCAAGATAACCGCGGTCATGAGCGACGGCATGGCGGACTTGAGCACCACGTGCCAGATGGTCTGCCAGCGGGTGTAGCCCAGCGCGAGCGAGCCCTGGCGGTAGCCGTCGGGCACGGCGCGCAAGCCATCGACCGAAAGCGTGGTCATCGTCGGCAGAGTCATGACCGCCAGCACGATGGCGCCGGGCAAGATGCCCAGGCCCGTGCTCACGTGGAAAACGCTCTTCATAAGACCGACGACCACGTGAAAACCGATCAGGCCAAAGACGACCGAGGGGATGCCGGTCAAAAGCTCAATGAGCGGCTGAAAGATCTTAGAGCCAAACTTAGGGCTAATCTCGACCGCAAAGATGGCAGAGCCGATGGCGATGGGCAGCGCGATAAGCGTGGAGAGCACCATGACCGCAAACGAGGTGACGATCAGGGGCAGGGCGCCGGTATAGGGCAGGCCGTTTTCGGCTGTGTTGGCCAGGTCCCACTTGGTGCCGGTGAAAAACTCGACGACCGAGACGCCGTCCTTGACAAAAGCCGAGAGGCCCTTTTGGGCGACCATAAAGATGAGCGCGGCAACGACAAGCGTCACGAGCGCTACGCACGCGCCCGTGACGCCCAGGCCCACGTTCTCAAGGTCGCGCTTTGGCAGCTGTTTTGCCATTGCAAACCTTTCCGGGGGCGATTACTTATTTAGCAGAGACCTTGCCGCTGGCGTCCTTGACGACCTTCATGGCAGAGACGGGGATAAAGCCCTGCTCCTCGACGAGCTTGCCCTGAACGTCGTCGGAGAGCATAAACTCCAGGAAGGCCTTGGTGGCCTCGTCGGCGTCCTTGGAGCAGTACATGTGCTCGGTAGCCCAGATCTTGAAAGAGTCGTCGGTGACGTTCTTGCTCTTGGGCTCGACGCCCTCGACTTTGATGGCGTTGAACTTGGAGTCATCGAAGTGCGAGAAGTCGAGGTAGGAGATGGCGTTGTCGGTACTGCCCATCTGAGTCTGGACGTCGCCGGACTTGTCGAGCTCGGCATCGCCCTTAAAGTCGACGGCCTCGTCGCCAAAGACGGCGGCCTCGAAGGTGGCGCGGGTGCCGGAGCCGGCCTTGCGGTTGAGGACGACGATGGTGGCGTCGTCGCCGCCGACCTCCTTCCAGTTGGTAATCTGACCGGAGAAGATACCCTTGAGCTGCTCGAGGGACAGGTCGTCGACCGTCACGTTCTTGGAAACGACGGGGCCCATGCCCACGACGGCAACCTCGTGGTCGACGAGGTTCTTGACCTGGTCGGCCTCGAGCTTGGTCTCGGCGAAGACGTCGGAGTTGCCGATGGTGACGGTGCCGGCGGCAACAGCGGTCAGGCCCTTGCCCGAACCGTTACCCGAGCCGGAGACGGAGACATCGGGGTTGGCGTCCATGAACTTCTCGGCAGCGGCCTCGACGAGAGCCTGGAACGAAGAGGCACCGTCGTAAGTCACCTCGCCGGAGACGGACTCGGCAGCAGCGGCGCTACCCTTGTCGGCGGCATCGGATGCGCCGGAGCCGCCGCAACCAACGAGACCGAGACCGACGATGCTGGCAAAACCACCAGCGAGGCCGAGGAACTGACGACGAGAATAAGCCTGATCGAGCATGATCTTCCTTTCATACATGCGACTCGCGGGCACCCCACCCGCTTTGCTGTTTGGAAAGATACGGCCCCGACCGGGCAGCGTCCGCGCCAACTACGGTTTCTTACGGGCATTTGATAGACCCTTACCGCAAGCGCAGCACGGCCTTTACAAACGAATAACAAACCCGCCACCAAGCATGACCCGCCTTTTACACCAATAAAAACAAAGTTGCGGTGAAATAGTTCCTGCTTGGCCATCAAATGGCCCATTCTAGGAACTATTCCACCGCAACTTAGATTGGGAAACCGCGAGACCTTAAAGCTCTAATTCATTCAAACGGAGGATCGCAACAATATAGATCTTGAGCGCCTGCTTGAGCTGTTCCTCGTTGGCGCACTCGTTGGGGCCGTGCATCTGGCCGCCCCACGAGGGCAGCTCCAGGCCGGTCTCCTCGGGGCCAAACGAGACGGCGCGGGCAAAGTTGCGCGCGTACGTGCCGCCGCCCATGGCAAAGGGTTCAGCATGCTTGCCGGTGAACTCGTTATAGGTATCGATAAGCGCCTTCACGGCCGGATCATCGGCAGAGACCGAGAACGGCACCTTCGCGCGACCCAGCTGGCACGTCACGCCGAAACGGCCCACGAGCGGATCGAGCTGCTCGCGGATGGTATCGGCACTCGTGCTGTCGGGGAAGCGCACGTCGATGACCTGCTCGATATGGCCATCCGCCACGCGGATGACGCCAGCGTTGCAGGTAAGCGGGCCAAACGCCGGACTCGTCGCATCGATACCCAGGCCGCGGCCATAGGCGTCCGCATGCACAAAGGCCAAAAACTTGACAAACTCGTGCTCGGCGGGCGTCAACAGGCGCTTGTCACGGGCGCCAAACGCGTCCTCGGCCTCGCGCAGATACGCCACGATCAGGCCGACAGCGTTGATAGTGCCCTCAGGCATCGAGGCATGACCGCCAATGCCGTGGGCAAAAATCTGCGCATGCCCGTTATCGAGTGTCGTGATCTCAAGGCGATCGGCGTTCTCGACCGGCGCCGGCAGCTCATCGGCGGCAATCGCGAGCTCGCAGATGGACTGCGACGGAATGGCATTGCTCGCCTCGGCGCCGCTCCACGACACGATGCGCCCGCCGTCGATCTTGGAGCTCACGAACGTCGCCCCAAACTGGCCCTTCTCGGCATTGCAGACCGGGAACTCGGCATCGGGCGTAAACAAAAAGTCGGGGTCTGCGTGGTTCTCCAGATAATGGTGAACGTCGGACATGCCCACTTCCTCATCGCAGCCCAGCAGCGCGCGGAAAGCATAGCGCGGGGTAATGCCGTGCTTGAGCAGATAAGCGCCGGCGTAGAGCGACAGCACCGCCGGACCCTTGTCGTCAATCACGCCGCGACCGAGCAGCCAGCCCTCGCGGCGCTCCATCGCAAACGGGTCGGTGTTCCAACCGGGGCCAGCGGGAACCACGTCCACGTGGCAGATAGTCGCGAGCTGCTTGTCGCCGCGACCCGGGATATCGGCGATTCCCACATAGCCCCCGTCGTCGCTCGTCTGATAGCCGAGCTTTTGCGCAATGCCGAGCGCGCAATCGAGCGCGTCACGGACCGGGCGGCCAAACGGCGCACCGGGCTCCGCATCGGCAGCAACGGCCACGGACGGATAGCTCACCAGTTGTTCGATATCGGCAACGACATCCTCCCAGACCTCGTCGACATACTCGGCAACGCTCTGCTCCACCTGATTCATGAACGACCTCCTTACCAATGAGCGACGGGTACGCCCGCCCCTCACATTATGTCTATTAGATAGCGAAAAGTTTAGCAAGCTCGGCCACCGAGTGCACCACCGCATCGGCGCCCGCGGCCTCGTGCTCCCCCGGCGCTGCCGCGCCCGAATAGATGCCGATGCACGGCACGCCCATCGCGTGCGCGCCCTCCACATCGTTAAAGCGATCGCCGATCATCACGGCATCGTCGGCCGTCGCGCCGAGCGCCGCCAGGGCATCGCGAACCGAATCGGCCTTGGTCTCGCGTCCCTGCGGCGGATTCATGCCAACCACAGCTTCGAACTGGCAAAGCCCCAGCTCATGAACCATATCGATGCACTTCGCCTCCATGCGAGACGTCGCCACGGCCATACGCTTGCCCTGGGCGGCCAACCCATCCAGCAGCTCGGGGACCCCATCGAACACGGGGTACTCCTCCGGCCCCAGCTCATCAAAAAAGGCGCGGTACTCGTCGGCCACCACAAGCGACTCCTCGCGGGAAAAGCCGTAAAAGTCGTGAAAGCTCTTCCACAGGGGCGGCCCGATCATACGGCGCAGATCACCCATCTGCGCCTCCGAAAACCCGCGCGCAGCCAGCGTCTTGCGCGTCGAGGTCATCACTGCCCGGCCCGTATCTGCCACCGTGCCGTCAAAATCGAACAACACGACCGGCCGTTTGCCTATCTCCAACGCCTCCATCGGCATTCCTCTTCCCCAGTTGACGATTTCCACACCGACACTTCAAACTGTTGACTATTCAACAATTGAACCTAGTAATGTGGAACGACTCTACTATACTTGTCGCGCTTTGCTCTCAGAAGGCGGCGCGCAAGCGCCCCAACGAAAGGTGCAATTATGTCTTTTGCCATCATAACCGACTCCACGTCGGACATCTCCCCCGCCCACGCTCAAGAGCTCGGCATTTACGTGATTCCGCTGCATG
Source organism: Collinsella aerofaciens ATCC 25986 (assembly GCF_964239575.1). Classification (GTDB taxonomy): domain Bacteria; phylum Actinomycetota; class Coriobacteriia; order Coriobacteriales; family Coriobacteriaceae; genus Collinsella; species Collinsella aerofaciens_BQ. The sequence continues at coordinate 3,948 of NZ_CAXSQQ010000035.1, read as the reverse complement.
TGATTATCGAGGGCGAGGACCTGCTCGACCAGGTGCAGATTACCGCCGAGGAATACGTCGCGCGCATGGCCGGCTCCGAGCAACTGCCGCACACCTCGCAGCCGAGCGCCGGCGAGTTCAAGGCACTCTTTGACCGCGTGCTCGCCGACGGCCATGATAGCGCCATCTTTATCTCACTGTGCAGCGAGTGGTCCGCCTGCTATGCCAACGCCAGCCTGACGGCCGAAACGCACGAACTCGACGTGCGCTGCATCGACTCGCGCACCGGCTCGGGTGCCGAGGGCCTGCTGGTGGAGTACGCGCTGGCCATGCGCGAGGACGGCCGCAGCCTGGACGAGACCGAGGCGCAGATCCGCGCGACGCTGCCCGACGCCCACCTGCTGCTGATTCCCCGCACGCTCGAGAACCTCGTTAAGAACGGCCGCGCGCCCAAGCTCGCCGGCCAGCTCACGCAGATGCTCAACATTCGCCTGGCCGTTTCGCCGGAGTGGAAATCGGGCGAGATCAAGGCCATCAAGAAGGGCCGCGGCGCCAAGCGCATCGTCGTCAACACCATGGCCGACTGCCTCGCGTTTTTGGCTGAGCATCCGGGTTCAAGCGTGCGCGTGCTCACGACCGGCGCCGCCGAGGAGCAAGAGCTCGTCAGCCAAGCGCTCGCAGGCCAAGACTATGTAGACGCCGGCACCGGCCCCATCGGCTGCACCATCGCCACCCATGTAGGCATCGACGCCATCGCCATCAGCTACTGCCCCCGCTACCAGCCAACTCACTAGGGACGCCCACATCAGTTGCGGTGGAATAGGGACTGTTTTTGGCTTATTAGCCGCCAATCAATCCCTATTCCACCACAACTTGGAAATCGGCGATCAGCCCAGCGGACCCTGAAACAGCTCCTGATGAGTGCCCATTCTCACCAGCCTAATCATTGGGTTAGTCTTATGGGGAAGATAAAGAACGACCACATCGACCAAGCCATCGGATAGGTGGAAATCGATGTGGCCGTTGTAGTTTCCGCCCGGGTTTGAGAGCTCGTGGGCGCCATACTCCGCCGGAAGTGACCCATGAGCCACAAGCTCTGCAACCGCCGCTTTAAACTCACTTTTTAGCTGCGGATGCATGCGCATCGTTCGTTTGTAGTCCACCTTAAATTGAGCCTCGACTTTAATCTCGAACATCGCTATTCCTCATCGAGGAATGACATAAGCTCATCAGCGTTATTGAATGACGGGCTATCGTCCGGCAAAATCCCCAACTCATGAGCCTCGGCGATCACCATGGCACGCCTCGTCGCCTCGTTGGGCACCTCCGCCCTTCCTACAATCTCAAAAGGAATCTTTCGCTGATTTACCAGCTGCCGAACGGCAAGATTGAGATAGGAATTGAGGCTGAGGCCGACCGAATCCAAGAACTCAGTCGCCTGCTCCTTGAGCCCCTCTTCGATTCGAACCGTCGTAGGCTTAACTGTTGCTGTAGACATTTGCGACCTCCTCGCCCTCGTCTTTTACACCAGTATACCCAATATAAATGGCAATCTGATGTTAAATAACATCAGATTGCCATGCGTATTCATGTCGCGTGGGCACGATTGATCTACATCAGCCCGCTCAGGGCGATGTCGACGGCTTCGTTGAGGTCGTCGGTGATGTGCACGAGCTCGGGATCGAGCGGGCTGATCATACCGGCGTCCATCACCGGGCCGTTGAGCCAGTCGAACAGGCCCTGCCAGTACTCTGTGCCCACCAGCACGAGGGGCATGCGCTTGACCTTGTGCGTTTGCACCAGCGTGAGCACCTCGAACATCTCGTCGAGCGTGCCAAAGCCGCCGGGAAACACGATGGCGCCCGAGCTGTATTTGACGAACATGGTCTTGCGCACAAAGAAGTAACGGAAGTCCATGCCGAGGTTCACGTATTTATTGAGCCCATGCTCGTGCGGCAATTCAATGCCCAGGCCAACTGACTTGCCGTTGACACTCGCCGCTCCCCTGTTGGCCGCTTCCATGATGCCGGGGCCGCCACCGGTGATAACCGCCACGCCGCGCTGGGCAATCTTACGGCCGACCGTGCGCGCCGCCTTGTAGGCCGGGTCCGTCTTGGGCGTGCGGGCACTACCGAAGATGGTCACCGCAGGCCCTAACTCGGCAAGTGCGCCAAAGCCATCGACAAACTCGGCCTGGATGCGCAGTACGCGCCACGGATCGGCATGCAGCCAGTCGGTCGACTCCTCGGGCGCCAGCAGGTTGGCGTAGGTGTTGTCCTTAGGAATCATGGGGCCGCGCATGACCACGGGGCCGCGGCGGTACGTCTCGTCGTAGGCAGGCTCGCCCTCGACGTTCTCATTCTTAATCATGGGCACTCCTATCGAGAAAAAGAAAAGCGGGCGGGGTCGACGCCATGCGCCAAACACCCGCCCGAACATCAACTATTCGGTATGGTACCCACGATGCATCAAGTGCTTGCAAGCTATCGGTCAGCGGTCGTGCGGCCGGTGTCAGCAAATGTGACGACCGGCCGTCGCTCGCCCCTTGCCGTTGCCCGCGCTCTGCAAGCGCCCGCGCCGCTCTTAGTAGTCCACCGCCGCAGGGCTGTTCATCCAGTCGCTCACAAACGCGCCGTAGCGGCCCTCGATAATGGCCTGGCGGGCACGCTGCATAAGGTTGAGCAGGTAGTAGATGTTGTGCATCGAAAGCAGGATGCCGCCGAGCATCTCCTTCTGCGTGACCATGTGGCGAATGAGCGCGCGGCTGTAGCCGCCCGTGCACACCGGGCAGGTGCAGGTGGGGTCGATGGGGCCGTCGTCGTGCGCAAAACGCGCGTTGCGGAAGTTAAGGCGACCTTCACTGGAGAATGCCGTGCCCATGCGGCCGGTGCGCGTCGGCAGCACGCAGTCGAACATATCGATGCCCACGCCCACGCCGCGCACGAGCGTCGTCGGGTTGCCGACGCCCATCAGGTAGCGCGGCTTGTGCTTGGGCATGTACTCGCTCACAAGCGGCGCCAGGGTCTCGAACATGGTCTCGTGGTCCTCGCCCACCGAGTAGCCGCCGATGCCGTAACCGGGGAAGTCGCCGCACTCCTCCAGATGGCGCAGAGAGCGCAGGCGCAGATCCAAATGCATGCCGCCCTGGACGATGCCAAAGAGCGCCTGGTCATCGCGGGTGTGAGCCTTGTAGCAGCGCTCGGCCCACATGCTCGACAGCTCCACCGCGCGCTCAACGTAGGCGCGCGTGGCGGGATAGCCCGGGCACTGGTCCAGCTGCATGCAGATGTCGGAGCCGAGCTTCATGGCGATCTCCATGTTGTCCTCGGGTGTCCAGAACACGTGGCGGCCGTCGTAATCGTTGACGATAAAGCGCACGCCCTCGTCGGTGAGCTTGACGGCGTCGTTGTGGCTGAACACCTGGAAACCGCCCGAGTCGGTGAGGATAGGACCGTGCCAGTTCATAAACTTGTGCAGGCCGCCCAGCTCGGCGATAGTGTCCTCGCCGGGACGCATGGACAGATGATAGGTGTTGGCAAGCACGATCTGGGCGCCGAGCTGTTTGACGGTCTCGGTGGGGATGCCCTTGACGTTTGCCTTGGTGCCCACGGGCATAAAGATCGGCGTCTCGATGTCGCCGTGCGGGGTGTGCAGCACGCCGGCACGCGCATGCGTCGTCGGATCCTCGGCGATCAGGTCGAATTTAAAAAGGCTCTGGTCCATAAACTGGAACTCCTTGGTTGCGGTTCATACGCAAAACATTATACGGGCAACCCGCGAGAAGCACCGACTCGACAGAAACTGGTGCATTAAACGACTAGTCATTTAAGAACGTCCCCAACGACTACGGGATCATCTCCAACAGCCAAGGGAACGCCGATGCTTTGTCAACGACAGACACTATGACCCAATCCGAGGGCACTAAAAAGACAGGAGCCCCCGCTCGTGACCGCGGGTCGGGGCTGCGAC
>NZ_CAXSQQ010000034.1:0-17697 GCF_964239575.1 Collinsella aerofaciens ATCC 25986 | reverse complement strand
ACCGTGTTCCAGATTCTAGGACGCCGGGCCGACTCGCTTCGGATGGGGCTCTACACCAACTTTCTCGACACTACCAAACTATCACCGATAAGGATGGAAAACCCGTCCAAAAGGGAGCTATGGTCAGCGAAATCCAGCCTCTGTTCTTCAAGCCTGGCAAGTCTGGTTGGAGCACCTTTGAGCTGATTCGTGCCTTCGGCAACCGCGGAGAGAACGTCCCTGGTCTCAACGCGAACACTGATGGCGTTTATTGCATCGGCAGCGAGCGCAACACCGAGATCAATCTCTTCCAGATTCGTCGCGGGTATGATCCCGAAGTCGCTACCATCCAGTGGGAAATGCTCTCCCGTGCCGCGTACTCTGTCGCCATCCCGCTGTACTCCGCTCTGATAACTGAAGTTAGCCCCTACTTCAGCGATCAGACCGTCTCCTTCGACCACTGCAATGCGAAAGACGTCGTGTACAACGAGGAGCCCGAGAACTCCATTAACTACGTCCTCATGGACATCAGCTCGCTCTGCTTTGAGAACCCTGACACCCTTGGTACCAGTGTCCGCACCTACCTCGACGCGCTCCAGAACGAGCTCATCGAGCAGAACAAGGAAGTTGACGCCGCTATGCTGGCCGAGACGACCACCGAGGGTCGCACCGCTCTGGCCAACAAGGCAGGCAAGGCTGCCACCGAGAACACCTATAAGAAGTGCAAGGCCCTGCTCCAGGAGATGCGCGCTTATCAGAAGGCCGGAAACTTTGACGAGCGCTTCACCCCGAGCGACCTGAACACCGAGACCAAGGGCCTCAAGGAGTCCATCACCTACGCCAAGGACGCCCTTGCCACCGACCCGGTCACCCCGGATCAGCCCGGCACTCCCGAGCAGCCCGGTAAGCCCGAACAGCCCGGTACCCCGGATCAGCCCAGCAAGCCTGAGCAGCCCGCTAAGCCCGAGCAGCCCGCCACCAAGCCCGAGAAGCCTGGTAAGTCGGATACCACGACCACGGTAACCACCAACAAGACGAACACCAAGGGCGACCTGCCCACCACTGGCGATCGTTTTGATGGCCGCATGGTGGCCGCATTCGCCATCGCTGGCGTTGCCGTCATCTCCGCAGGCGGTTATATCCTCTATCGCCGCAACAAGGAGTAATCCCTCACTGGTGCGGGCGGGATGGCACGGTTCGTCCCGCCCGCCTTTTTGACCGGCGGGAAACACCGCTGAAATCTTTTCAAAAAAGATTTCCCCGCACACACTTTGCTGTGCTATAGTGCAGCGCAACAGCAACAAGGTGCGACCGCGCCACGGCATCACGAAAGGAGCCACCAAGATGAAGAACACGATGAAGTCTCTCAACAACTGGTGGTGGCGTGATGCGAATACGATCGGTCGACAGTGAGTCCCTCACGCCTGTTTTTGCGCTCTAGGTGATTGGAAGGCCTCCGGTTTCGACCGGGGGCCTTTTTCTATCTCGAGCCCGATCGCATTCGCATCACGCGCCTCCGCTTTTCCCCTGCGCTTCCCTTCAGAAAGGATTTTCACCATGTCTCAGAACACCACCGCCACCCAGCCCCGCACCGTCCAGACCGCCGACCGCGGCAAACTCGACGTCCGCGCTCTCGTCCTGCTCGCCATCCTGCTCGCCGCCGGCTTCATCCTCAACTTCACCGTCGGCAAGGCCATCTCAGGCATCTCGGGCGGCATGATCAGCCCCGAGTTCATCATCTCGGCCTTCTGCCTCACCATCCTGGTCGTTCGCCCCAACATCGGCCAGGCGCTCGTCATTGGCCTCATCTCGGCTGCCGTGATCCAGATCACCACCACTTCGCCGTTCGTCGATTTTGCCGCCGAGGGCATCGCCGCCATGCTCATGGCCGGCATCGTCAACGCCGCCGGCAAGGACGGTCAGCTCAAGCCCGCAATCGCCATTGTCGCAACCTTCCTGACCACCTTTGTCTCCGGCGTCATCTTCATGGTCATCAAGATGGCCATGCTCGGCGTGGTCGGCGAGCTCGCCGCCGCCATGTTGCCCGTCGTCGCCATGACCGCCGTCTTTAACGCCATTCTGGTCGGCGCCCTCTATCTGCCCATCCAGAAGGCCCTTAGGCTCAACTAACCCGCTCGGCTTTACGAGCCACCCCATCTTGGCGTTCATTCGTCGCTCGCGTACCCAAGTACGCTTCGCTCCTCTTTCGCGCCAACCTGGGGCCCCTCGTAAAGCCGTCTCCGTGCTTCACCACCAAAGACTGTCCCAAACAGCTAGCTTTTGGGGACGTTCTTAAACGACTCGTCATGTAAGAACGTCCCCAATGACTATGAAAGGTATCCATGAAAACGATCATCAACGTCGACGATGTCTCGTTCTCCTATGGCACGCAGACCGAACAGGCGCTCAGCCACATCTCGCTCGGCGTGAACAAGGGAGATTTCATCGGCATCATCGGGCCCTCGGGCGCCGGCAAGTCCACGCTTGCCGCCTGCCTATCGGGTGCTGTGCCCCACCACTACACCGGCACGTTCTTCGGGTCCGTCATGGTTGACGGCCACGACACCTGCGAAGCCTCGCTCACCGACGTGTCGCAAATCGTCGGCAGCGTGCTGCAGGACATCGACACGCAGATGGTCGCCTCGGTCGTCGAGGACGAGATGCTCTTTGGCCTCGAGAACTTTGGCGTTCCCCACGACCAGATCGAGCAGCGCGTGAGCGAAACGCTCGAGACCGTCGGCATCAGCGACCTGCGCGACCGCGAGATCGCCACACTCTCGGGCGGACAGAAGCAGAAGGTGGCCATCGCCGCCATCCTCGCCATGCGTCCGCGCGTCTTGGTTCTCGACGAGCCCACCGCGGCACTCGACCCCGCCAGCTCCACGTTGGTCTTCGAGACGCTGCGTGAGGCAAACCGCGCACTTGGAATCACCATCGTCATCGTTGAGCAAAAAGTCGCCCTGCTCTCGGAGTATTGCAACCGCGTGCTCGTGCTCAACCATGGCGAAATCGCGCTGCAGGGCGAGCCGCACGAGGTATTCGCGCATACCGATGAACTGCGCACCATTGGCGTCGATTGCCCCCGCGTCACGCGTATCTTCAACAGTCTCGAGGCCGATGGCTTGGTAAGCGGCACCCCTTGCTTAGATGTCGATGAGGCCGAGCGTCTGATTTCGGGCATCGTCGACCCCGCGCACGCGGCCAGCGAAGCCCAGGCTCCCGCGGGCTCCCCGCATGCCCCGTCGTTGCGCCCTCATGCCAAGGACGCCGAACCCGTGCTCACCTTCGATCATGTTGAGTTTGCCTATCCCAACGGCGGTGCCGCCGTCCACGACCTCAACCTGACCCTCTACCCCGGCGAGCTCGTGGGCATCGTCGGCCAAAACGGCGCCGGCAAGACCACGCTCACCAAGCTGCTCACGGGCCTGCTTAAGCCCGCCTCGGGCAGCGTGCGTGTTACGGGTCTGGACACCGCCGCGGTTCCCACGAGCCGCATCGCCCGCGAGGTCGCAACGCTCTTTCAAAACCCCGACCGCCAGATCTGCAAGGATACCGTGCTCGACGAGGTCGCTTTTGGCCTGGAGCTTGCCGGCATCGACCGCGCCGAGGCCCTGCGTCGTGCCCAGCTCGTCATCGACCGCTTTGGTCTGCCCGCCGACGAGGCACCCTTCTCGCTTTCGCGCGGCCAGCGACAAATGGTGGCGCTCGCCTCCGTCGTAGTGGTTGAGCCCAAGATCGTAGTGCTCGACGAGCCCACGAGCGGCCTTGACTACCGCGAGTGCATGACCGTCATGGAAACGGTGCGAACCATGGCCGAGCGCGGCTGTGCCGTGATCATGGTCTGCCACGATATGGAAGTCGTTTCCGACTTTGCCGAGCGCATCGTTGTGATGGCCGACGGCCGCATCCTCGACCGCGGACGCACACACGAGCTGTTCTCGAATATTGAACTCATGCAACGTGCCTACGTGGAACCGCCCCAGGTCATTGAGCTCTCGCGCCGCTTGGCATCCTCCGTCTCCCCCGCTTTTGCGCAGGTGAGCGAGGTCACCGATATCGTTCGCATTACCAAGGAGATGGTCCGCCGTGGTTAACGTCATCGACTATATGCCGGGCGACACACTGCTGCATCGCCTGAACCCGGTCGTCAAACTGGGCCTTGCCGCTGCCATCATCATCGGCATCTTCTTGTCCGACACCTATGTGGCGCTGTTGGGCTTTTTGACACTCACCCTTGCGCTGGGCGCCTACGCCGGCGTCGTCAATCGCCTGTTCTCGCTGCTCAAGCTGCTGATTCCGCTCGCACTTATCATGTTGTTGCTCCAGCTGGCCTTTATGCGCGATGGCAACGTGATATGGGGCTTTGTTACCGACACGGGGCTCATCACCGGATCAAAGGCCTGCCTGCGTCTGCTGGGTGTGGCATTGCCACTCATCCTCATGCTCATGGTGACCAAGCTCAACGACCTTGCCAACGCCTGCGTCGAGGTGCTGCACGTGCCCTATCGCTATGCCTTTACCTTTACCACGGCACTGCGCTTTGTGCCGGTGTTTGGCCAGGAGATGAACGCCATCATGGAGGCGCAGACCGCACGCGGCGTCGAGTACGACACCAAGAACCCCATCAAGAAGCTCAAGCTCATGCTGCCGTTGTGCGTACCGCTGCTTATCTCGAGCGTGGGCAAGACCGACGCCACCGCGCTTGCCGCCGAGCAGCGCGGCTTCTACCTGCGCACGCGCGCCAGCTCGTACAAACGCTATCCCATCAAGGGTCTGGATATCGCCGTGCTCGTCATCAGCGCCGTCCTCATCATCCTGGGATTCCTGTTCTAGCTCATCGTCAGCACCAACCGCCTAATGCAAAAGGCCTCGGCTCGCACCAAACGAGCCGAGGCCTTTACTGTTTCACCAGATAAAACCTACCAAAATTAACCTGTCCCTTTTTGACAGGTCGGAAGCTAGAGGCGGTAGGGAGCGCCGCTACGGATGATGGATTCACGCACCAGGACATCCATGGCGTCGAGGGTGATCTCGGGAATCTCTCGGTACTTTTGCAACACCGAGAGCTCGGTGCAGGCCAGAATGACGCGGTCGCAGCCGCTACGGGCGAACTCCCACATCACGCGGTCGAACTTATCCATATCGGGCTCACGTCCGGCCTTCACATCATCGTAGATAAGCGACATCACATCGTTCTGACGTTTCTCGCTGGGATAGACGACCTCAACACCCGCAGCCTTACATTCGCGGCCGTAGACACCCGCGCCCACGGTTCCGTCGGTGCCCATGATGCCAATCTTGTGCACCGGCTCGGCCGGCATACTCAGGTTGGGGTCGAACTCGCACTCCCCCATCACCGCACCGGCCAGAGCATAGCGCACCGACTCACGCGGCATGTGGATAATCGGCACCTTCGTAAACGACTGGATCTGGTCGTAGAAGTAGTGCGACGTGTTGCAGGGAATGGCAATGTGCGCACAGCCCAGCGACTCGAGTGCCTGGGCACACTCTTTCATGGTCGCCAGCAGCTTGGCATGCTCGCCGGTCTTAATGGCCAACGTGCGGTCGGGCATGGTCGACTTGGAGAGCACCACCATGTCGATATGTTCCTGATCGCAGGCAGCAGCCGTATGACGCACCACCTGGTCGTAGTAATACGACGTGGCCTCGGCGCCCATGCCGCCGATAACTCCCAGCTTTTCCATCGCCGCCTCCTTGATGACGCTTGCGCAATTGCGCGTATCATACCCGCGCCCGCCCGATGCAAACCGGACGGGCGCCGCGCTCATCTACTTGTAATACGTCTTGAACAGCTTAAAGTGGCGCAGCTTGGTGTGCCACATGCGCAGCCAGCGGTTAAAGACAAAGTCGCCCTTCATAAACGAAGGGTCGGCGCCCTTGCCTTCCTTGTCCAGGCGATGCACCTTAGCGCGCAGCTCGGGATCCTTGACGTACTTGTCGACGACGCCCATGGGGACGACCATCCACAGGGCCTCGTCCTGAGCCGTCACAAACTCCGGCTCAAACGGACGGTTGAACACATACTCGTCCACCACATACTTGGCAACGTTAAAGCCGCTGTTGGTAACGTAGTAGTTGCTGCGGCCCTGGCGCGTGTTGAAATCGAAGAACTTAAACGAGCCGTCGCGCTCGTCGTACTTAACGTCAAAGTTGGAATAGCCCACAAAGTGAAGGTCCTCGAGCAACTTGCGCACGCCGCCCATGAGCTCGTCGTTGGGCTCGGTAATGATACAGGCATGGTTGCCGACACCGTGGGGCTGATGCTCCTCGAGCAGCACATGGCCCAGGCACATCATGCGCACCTTGCCGTTGCGGTCGGAATAGCTGGTGAGCACGCGCATGTACTCGTCGTTGCCGGGCACGCGATCCTGCAAGATCAGGTCGTCGGTGTAGCCGCTGGCATACGAATCGCGAATGACCTGTTCCAGCTCGGCGCGGTCGGCAATCTCATAGGCCTTCTTCTGGCCCTCGAACTCATGCTGCCACCACATGATGCCGTCAGAAGGCTTCAGAATCATCGGGTAAGGAAAATCGATCTGGTCGAGCACTTCGGCAGGCGCCTCACCCTGGGCATTAAGCATCGCCTTGGTAAAGGTAAACGTGTGCGGATAGGGCACGCCATGCTTCTCGCACAGCTCGTAGAAGATCTCCTTCTTCTGGCACTGCTCGAGCATGCTGTAGGGCGCGTAGGGAGCGACGATGTTATCCGCCAGCTCATGAGCATCCTTGGCTTGAGCCACGAGAGCGACATAGTTATCGCCACAGCCCACAAGGACAATCGTCTTGTCGGCATGCGCTTGGGCAATGCTGTTGACGGTTTTGAGCATCACGGGCATGGTGTCGATATCCACGTTGGGCGTGTAGTCGATAATCTGGCTGCGGTACGCGGGACCCGTCTGATACTTGCCAAAGACCAGACTCTTGACCTGGTACTCCTCGTAGAAGGCGCGCGCCACCGAATAGGCGTTGATGTCGCCACCGAGCAGCACGGGAATGAACTCGCGCTCTGTAAATTGCAATGCCATGGAAACTTCCTATCATGAACTGCCCACACAACGGGCGGTTTTTGCGCAGCTGAATTATTCTAGCGTGCCAAGCCGCCGGCGCCCAAAGCTCCACCGTATCTATGGCAATCGACGTAATCGTCCAGCACGAAGGCCAGCACGAAGACGGCGCTCGCCGTTGTATGACAATGGGCAATGAACCTACCATTGTTGTAGGATTCAGTATATTGACATCTTCGAGCGAAAGGCGCACACGTGCCCCAAGACCATCCGACCGATAATCCCATCCTCAATGCCGCGAGGCGCGAGCTGGCAGAACGTGCGAAAGCGACCGCTCCCCTGTGCACGGCAAACGACGCCTACAACGGACCCGCCCGCATTGTCTCGATCAACACGTCGGCACACAAGGGCACGCGCAAGTCGCCCGTCGCCGACGGGCACGACACCGTTATAGAGCAATTTGGCCTCGCCTCTGATGCGCACGCCGGGCATTGGCACCGCCAGGTTTCCTTTTTAGCTGCAGAGTCTATCCAGACGGCGCAGGCGCGCGGGCTCGATGTGCACGAGGGCGACTTTGGCGAGAACTTCACAACCCGGGGCATCAACCTGCTCTCGCTCCCCTTGGGCACACAGCTCAAGCTTGGCAGCGAGGTGCTTGTCGAAATCAGCCAAATCGGCAAGGTCTGCCACACACGCTGTGCCATCTACTATCTCGCCGGCGACTGCATCTTTCCCCACGAGGGCGTTTTTGGCGTGGTACTAAAGGGCGGAGAGGTCTACGCCGGCGATGATATCCAGGTAATCAAACTCGGCGACGGCACCTGTTCGTTCACCCCCGCCGAGGCCCTCGAAGAGATTGAGCAGGCTCGCCAGAAGGGCACGCTGTAGTTATAAAACCCCACGTTGAGATGGCTTTTACAGCCCAAAACTCCTCTCAAACAGAGCTCTGTAACGTTAAAGTTGAACTCTATGGTTTCTCAACAATTCATCATAACTGCAGGTCAAAGCCAAAGCCTCAAGTTCAACTTGACCCTTTGGAACCTTTAAGGTTCAAGTTGAGGTCGAAAGCAGTAGTAGAATACCGTTCGAACCATAACCTACGATTGATTGCAGAGGGACTGGATGCAGCATTCGAATCATCGCACCGCAGCGCTCATTGCGTCGAAGCCGGCTCGTATCATCACGAGCGCCGTGCTCGCCGTTGCGCTGACGGCCACGCCGATGCTCTCCCCCGTTGCGGCGTATGCCGCCTCGCAGGCAACGCAGGACCAGCTTTCCGCAGCCCAGCAGAAGATCGAAGCCGCCACGAGCGCCTACAACGACGCCCGCACCAAACTCGATGACCTGCAAAAGCAGATTGACTCCAATGAGGCAAGCATCGAGGAAATCGAGGCCAAGCTTCCCGAGCAGCAGGCCAAGGCAAGCTCCGCCATGCGCGATCTGTACAAGTATCAGAAGGGCACCAATCCCATCGTGAGCTTCCTGGTCAACGCACAGAGCCTGGGTGAGTTCATCACGACCTGCAAATACACCAACCAGATCACGAGCTCGAGCGTCGACGAGATCGAAGAGCTCAATAACATGCAAACCGAACTCGAGCAGAACAAGGCTGAGCTCCAGCAGGCCAAGTCTCAGCTTGAGGCAGAGCAGAAAAACGCCGAGGATGCGCTGGCGCAGGCCCAGCAGCTCCGCAGCGAGGCGCAGGCAAAAGCCGAGCAGGAAAATGCCGCCGAGCTTGCCAAGCTTGAGGCCGATAAGGCCGCTGCCGCCGAGAAGCTCTCGGGCGAGGGCGTAAGCGGCAGCAATTCCAGCAGCCAGGCCACCAACACCAACACCACCATCGACACCACGGTGAACAACGCCAATACCGGTAGCTCCGATTACGATTCGTTCATTAATGAGTGGACAGGCCGCATCGACAATTATCTCGCCGGCTCCCCCATGGCAGGCCAGGGCTATAACTTTGCCGTCGCCGCTTGGAATACCGGTGTCGACCCCCGTTGGTCCCCCGCCATCGCCTGCATCGAGAGCACCAAGGGTGCTTATTGCGCCAATTCTTACAACGCCTGGGGCTGGAGTGCACGTGGCGGCGGTTGGCGCAGCTTTGGCAGCTGGAGCGAGGGCATCTCCGCTCACGTTGCCTATCTGGGCGCCAACTACGGCTCCACCCTTACCCCGGCAGCGGCCAAAAAGTACTGCCCGCCCACGTGGCAGGACTGGTACAACAAAGTCGCCGCTCAGATGAACCGCATCTAAGTGCAACTGCAAAGGGCCCCAATGGGGTCCTTTTCTTTTAGGTAGCGGAGGTATCGACGACGCCGGTCGCATTGGCAACCGCGACTATGACAATCATGCATAGGAGCAGCACACCCAATGCCTTGAGCCAGAGTTTCGCGAGTTTCTTGCCGCGATAGCTGTCGAGCAGTGCGAATCGCCGACGAAGACGGCGCTTATCGAGCAGTGCGAAATGCATAAGCACCATAAGGCCATCGACAAAGAAAAAATACTCGATTATGAGAAGCCACGTCGGGTAGCTTTGGTTTGCTCCGGTGGGATGAAAGACGGCAAAGTGACTTCCGGCAAAGAACACAAGCAGCGAGAAGCAGACGAGCGTATTCCAAATGCGCCCCAGAGACTCCGGAACGCGAGAGAGCAGACCGCATGCAGCGGAGGCGGCAGGCCTAGGAAGCCCTGCGGGGTTCTGGAGCCCTTGGGGCGTCAACGCCGTCTCCGAGGCCGGAGTACGGACAGGCGCAGGCGCAGGAGGCCGCACGGGGCGACTTAGATCGTATGCCGCGCGCGTCGCCCGTCCCAACGCTTCCGCACTCGCAAAACGTTTGGCCGGGTCGAGCGCCATCGACATGCAGACGGCATCGGTAAGTGGAGTGGGAATGCCGCGCGCCTCGCATTGCTCGCGCATGTCGAGCCCTGGTTTAGGGTCGACTCCCGTCAAGCAGAAGAACAACAGGGCGCCAAGTGCGTAGACGTCGCTGCGCACACTCGTCTGCCCAAACCCATACTGCTCGGGCGGCGCATAGGGTCGCGTGCCAAACTTGACGGTGTCGGCATCGGCGCCGTCGCGCCATACGCGAGCGATCCCCAAGTCGATAATCACCAGCGATGAAAATGTCAGGCCGTCATCAGGCGTATAGTTGGCACCCGTCACGATGATATTCGACGGCTTGAGGTCACGATGGATCACCGGCGCCGACGTCTCCCCCGCCATTGCAAAACCGGCGTGGAGCTCGCCCACGGCATCGCATAGGGCAGGATACAATTCACGCGCATAATCGGGGGTGGCTCCCAGACGGTCCACCAGCGCCCCGAGTGTCTCCCCTTCGATGTATTCCATAACCACGTTGAGCTCGTCGCCCACACGACGACAATCGACGATTCTGGGCAGGTGCTCAAAACGCCTGCCTGCCCGCTGAGCGGCAAACAGGCGCTCGTATGCCCCGCCGATTTGAGCCGAAGCATCGATGCGTTTACGGACAAAGGGGCCGAGCGAACCACCGCCGGTTCCTTCAAAGTACACGAGCTCGGTTGTTTCAACGGACGAGCGCTTAAGTACACGCTCCACGCGATAGCTGTCGTCGCGATCGAGCGACGCCAGGTGCTCGGCAAGCGCTGCGGTCAGCTCGTCATCGGAATATGTTGGGCTCTGAGTATCCATAGCCTCCATCATAGCGCAGGGCGCAGACACCCCATGGCATCCGCGCCCCGTTCGTTTGCATCGTTGTTCGACAGCTCTACCGGCTCAGATATCAGCCGCTAACTCACCGTCTCCTCGCCAAAGCGATACAGTTCCTCGTTGACCTTTTGGAGACTGCACCCGCGATCGATGCAAAAGATGATAATCGCATCGCGGCGGTCCTTGCAGTTAAGGACGCTTACCCCGGCAGCCGTCAGCGCACGGTTGGTCTCTTTGAGCGTCAGCGCCATCGCAAAGGCAATCTGCAGCACCTTATTGCGACTCGGATGACGCGCACCGGTAAAGATCTGATAGCCAAAGGTCTCATTGAGATCAGCCATACGGACCACGCGCGAGCGCTCCAAGCCCTTTTCCTGCAGTAGCTGCTTCAGGTAGTCCGAAAGCGACGGGGCGGCAAAGTCGTGCTCCCTGATATAGCCATCGATGTTCGGCGCATCGAGAAGCTCATTGAGCAACTCCTCGGTCAGCTTTTTATCGGACATACGACTTCACCTCCCCCAGTGCATGCAACATGCTAGAAACCGCTTACGTCCGAACGCTCCCAGCTAGCAACCTGGTCGGGAGACACCGTACCCAGCGCCTCGAACTTCCAGGAGCCGCCCGCCTTCAGATGATTGGTGTTTGCAAGAGCCGTTCCAACCTGGTTGCCATCGGCATCATACAGAACATATTCAATCTGAATGTAGCTCTTTTCCTTGTCCGTGTTATTGGTCAGGGTGCCCGTGATCTTATAGGTAAACTGATTGGAAGTGTCTTCAGCCTCGTCAGCAATGGTATACGGTTCTTGCGGTTCTTTTTGCTCCTCAGCCTGCCGTGTCGTCTCGGCAGGTTTTGCCGAATCGCTCGCAGACGAATCGGTTGAGTTGCCGCCCATAGAGCCCACGGCACCGACAATAACCAGCACCACGATGATGCCTAGGACAATCTTACCGATTGGCTTCTTTCCCTCTTTTGCCATTATTCATCCTTCCTACGATCCGGCTACCGTGCCGGTACACAGCACATCGTAGGAAGGATTGAACTTGAATTCATTAGCTGAGAGCTAAGGCTGCGGTAAACGACCAATGCAGTTATCCAAACGCCGAGCAAACGCACTGCGCGCGACCGTCTGCCGGCAGCGATCAACCCACCGTGACGGATTCCCCGGTAAAGGCACTGATCATCAACAGGATAAAGAAGGCCAAATAGCTGATGCTCAGCAGGTAGGCGATGACCAAAAAGGCAATCCATCCTACATTGGTCTTACCGTCGGCGCGGCGCTGTTCACGACTGCGATAAAGCCAAATCGTCACGCCGATGGCAGTGATAAACAGCACAAGTGCTGCCGCGGCAAGCCCGGCAAGCGCAAACATCACGCCAATGCTCACAGCAATAACCGGAAGCAGCAGCAAACCGCACCCGCATCCACCCGGACTATATACGGCAGACTGTCGGCGTCGTTCCATCGTCACTCCATCACAAGCAATCGTTTATAGACATCGAGGCCTTTGAGTAGGATTTCCTCGTCGAAGAGCATGCTATCGGTATGCAGAGCGCTTGTGGCATAGGCGGGGCAGCCATCCGAGTCACTCGGGTTGTCTTGGCCCTCTGGCATACCCGTGCCCAGCAGGAAAAACACGCCCGGCAAATGGCGCTGATAGAACGCGAAATCCTCGGCAATTAACAGCGGCTCCTCCATAAGCTGCAGCCCGGGCAAGGCAGGCGCGACGCTGGCAAATAGCTCGGGGTCGTTGTCGACCGGCGGATAGCCCTCGGCAAAGTCGAGATCGTACGTGCAGCCCGTTGCAGCGCAGGCATCGTCCAGCACGCGGCGCACGCCCTCGCGTGCCCGGTCGAACATGTCGTCTGTAAACACACGCAGGCTGCCGGCAACATGGGCCTCCCCCGCCACCGCATTGCAGACGGTGCCTGCCTGCAGCAGGCCGAACTTGCCAATGCAGGGCTCATCGGCACCCAGCTCATCCATCAGTTCGCGCTCGGCAACCAAGAACTTGGCAGCCGCCAGTGCCGCATCGTGCGACTCCTCGACCGGAACGCCATAGGTCTTAGCAATATGGATGCTCGTCCCGTGAATATGAATGTGTGTCTCACTCGAACGCGCCAGCAACGGACCGGAGCAGCTCGCCAACGTGCCGGCGGGCAGATCGGGCCACACATGGAAGCCAAAAATGCGGTCGGCCCCATAGCGCTCGAACACACCGCTCTCGCATACCGTCTTGGCACCACCGGTCGTTTCCTCGGCCGGCTGGAACACAAAGAGAACATTGCGCCTAATGGCGCCCGGATGCTCGCGAATCGTACGGTCGACATACGTCGCGGCGGCAAGCGCCATGGCCATGTGTCCGTCATGTCCGCAAGCGTGCATCTTGCCGGGATGGGTTGAGGCAAAGGCCGCTCCCGTCGCTTCCGCGATGGGCAGCGCATCCATATCGGCGCGAATCGCCGTGGCATGCGCGGCATCAACGCCGGCGTCGAAGAAAGCACAGACGCAGCTGGGGCACGGATGGGTCACTTCGCAGGTGAGCGGTGCCAGCACGCCCTCGATATAGGCAATGGTTTGCGGAAGATCGAAATCGAGCTCCGGAATGCGATGGAGATCGCGGCGATAGCGACGGAGTTCTTGGAGCTCGGTCATAGAGGATCCCTTCGTGAGGCACATCTGTTGCAACTTATTGTGATACAGGATTGTGGCGCACATGTTTCCAGCATATCCCTGCATTTTTTAAACGTTATATACGAATACTCTTGTTTGGTAAAGTGCAACGTGGTAGGGTCGTTACCACTTGATAGAGGCGCGGGCACGAAGAACCGCGGGCGAGCCGGCAGGCTTTGACCCCGTGGGGAGGCGAAACCCGCCGAACTGGGCTTTTCGGGCACGAACAACCTGGTGGGCCTGTGGGAAACACCCACAGGACTGTCTGCAGCAATGCGGGAGCGCTATCCGGACATTGGGTCCACGCTATGCGGATTCGATGCGCAGATGGCGCCGTCTGGATAGCGAGGTTTACGGGACATGGCATTGACCCCCAACGAGGCATATGCGGCCAAGCAGCCGTTTGTGGACAAGGAGACACTCGAGCATATCGTCGAGCAGTTCCCCACGCCGTTTCATCTATATGACGAGGCGGGCATCCGCCGCAACATGCAAGAAGTGCGCGACGCCTTTGCATGGAACCCGGGCTTTAAGGAATACTTTGCCGTCAAGGCCAACCCCAACCCGGCGCTCATCTCCATTCTCAACGAATACGGCTGCGGCTGCGATTGCTCGAGCTATACCGAGCTCATGATCGCCCGCTCACTGGGTATCACGGGACACGACATCATGTTCTCATCCAACGACACACCGGCTGCCGACTTTGAGCTCGCCGACAAGCTGGGTGCCATCGTCAACTTTGACGACATCAGCCACATCGGGTTCTTTGAGCGCGTTGCGGGGCCCATCCCCAAGACGGTCAGCTGCCGCTTTAATCCAGGCGGCCTGTTCCAGCTCTCCAACGGCATCATGGACAACCCGGGCGACTCCAAATATGGCATGACCACCGAGCAACTCTTCGAGGCCTTCCGCATGCTCAAGGCCAAGGGCGCCGAGGACTTTGGCATCCACGCATTCCTTGCCAGCAACACCGTCACCAACGACTACTACCCCAAGCTCGCGCGCATCCTCTTTGAGCTTGCCGTACGCCTGGAGCGCGAGACCGGCGCACACGTCGCCTTCATCAATCTGTCCGGCGGCGTCGGCATCCCCTACCTGCCCGAGCAGCAGGCCAACGACATTCGCGCCATCGGCGAGGGAGTACACGCGGCATACGACGAGATCCTGGTTCCCGCCGGCATGGGCGATGTGGCCATCTGCACTGAGATGGGCCGCTTTATGATGGGCCCCTACGGCTGCCTGGTCACCAAGGCTATCCACGAGAAGCAGATCTACAAGGACTATATCGGTGTAGACGCCAGTGCCGTCGACCTCATTCGTCCCGCCATGTATGGCGCTTACCACCACATCACGGTGATGGGTCAGCCGGGCGGCGCCGACAAGGCCACAGCGCCCGTCACGAACACCTATGACATCACGGGCAATCTGTGCGAGAACAACGACAAGTTCGCTATCGATCGCGAGCTGCCGCATATCGACATGGGTGACCTGCTTGTAATCTATGATACCGGTGCGCATGGCTACTCCATGGGCTACAACTACAACGGCCGCCTGCGCTCCGCCGAGGTGCTGCTGCGCCCCGACGGCTCCGCCGACCTTATCCGCCGCGCCGAGCGCCCGGGCGATTACTTTGCCACGCTCGACGTGCTGCCGTGCGGCCGAGAGCTGCTGGCCAAGTCGCGCGCCGAAAGTGCCCGCCGTCGCGCCCAAGACGAGAGCCTAGCAGTCGCAGCTCAATGGAACAAACGCATCCAGATCGCGGAGGCGAAGGAGAAGAACATGGACATCCGCAATCTCGAGGGCTCAATCGTCGCCCTGGTTACGCCGTTTAAAAAAGACGGCAGCGTCGACTTTGACGCGCTCGAGCGCCTTATCGATTTCCACCTGCAAAACGGCACCGACGCCATCCTCACCCTGGGCACCACCGGCGAGAGTGCCACGATGACCGATGACGAGGACAACTCCGTCGTCGCCGCCGTGGTCAAGCATGTTGCAGGACGCGTCCCCGTCATCGCCGGCTCGGGCTCCAACTCCACGCAGACCATGCTCACCAAGTCGCTCACCTACCAGGGCTTGGGCGCCGATGGTCTGCTGCTCATTACCCCCTACTACAACAAGTCTAACGAAGAGGGTATCTATCAGCACTTTAAGACCGTCGCCGACGCCGTGGACATCCCCTGCATTCTGTACAACATCCCTGGCCGCTGTGGCTGCGGCATCAGCGAGCGCAACGTAGAGCGCTTGGCCGCGCACCCCAACATCATGGGCATCAAGGAGGCCTCGGGCAACGTCGCCTACGCGGCCAAGATCGCCCACCTGCTATCCGATGACTTCCGCATGTACTCGGGCGAGGACGCGCTTACCGTGCCGCTCATGAGCCTGGGCGCCTCGGGCACCATCAGCGTGTGGGCCGATGTTCAGCCGCAGCTCGTGCACGACATGTGCCGCGCCTATCTGGACGGCGACGTGGAGCGCGCCCGCGATATCCAGATTGCCGGTCAGCCGCTCATCAATGCCCTCTTTAGCGAGGTCAACCCCATCCCCGTTAAGGAAGCGCTCGCCCAGATGGGCATGATCGAGGCAAACTACCGTATGCCGCTGTGCCCTATGGCAGACGACACGCGATCCGCACTTACCGATGCTCTGAAGGG
Organism: Collinsella aerofaciens ATCC 25986; assembly: GCF_964239575.1. Classification (GTDB taxonomy): domain Bacteria; phylum Actinomycetota; class Coriobacteriia; order Coriobacteriales; family Coriobacteriaceae; genus Collinsella; species Collinsella aerofaciens_BQ. Next base: position 1,677 of record NZ_CAXSQQ010000034.1, on the reverse strand, counting down.
AGCTGGTCTGCTTGATTAAGACCGTCATTATGGGAACGGGCCGCATGGGCTCGCTCATCCGCACCACCGCCGAAAGCATTGTCGATGCCGCCGGGCAGCCCGTTTTTGATTTCGTGGCCCAGATTGGCTTCGATTTGAGCGAGCTCGAGAACGCACCGGCTGCCGATGTGATTATCGACTTCTCGAACGTCGCGACCTTCGACGCCGTCGTCGCCTATGTCGAGCGCACGGGCGCGGCGTTGGTCTCAGGCACCACAGGCTACACCCCCGAGCAGATGGACCGCCTGCGTGAGCTGGGCCAGAACACCCGCGTTATGCACTCGGGCAATTACTCCATCGGTATCGCAGCCCTGCGCCATCTGGTAGCGCAAGCTACACGCGAGCTGCCCGGCTTTGACTGCGAAATCGTCGAGACGCACCATAACCAAAAGGTCGACGCCCCCAGCGGCACTGCCAAGTTGTTGCTCGACGCCGTCGTCGAAGCCGAGCCCGAGGCAGGCTACCACCCCGTCTATGGCCGCGAGGGCATGTGCGGAGCACGCGATCCCAAGGAGATCGGCATGCACTCGCTGCGCGGTGGCACTGTCGCCGGCGTCCACGAAGTGAGTTTCTTTGGCCAGGACGAGGAGGTCACGCTCACCCACCGCGCCACGAGCCGTCAGATCTTCGTCAACGGCGCCCTGGCCGCCGCTCAGAAGCTCGTCACCCGCGACCCCGGCTTCTACACCTTCGACCAGGTGATGTTTGCCTAACCAGGTATCAACCGTATCCACGAAAAGGAGAAACAGCATATGAGTAACGCAGCCGAGATGGATGCCCAGGAGATTATCAACTACATCGCCACCGCGCCCAAAAAGACACCTGTCAAGCTGTACGTGCGCGAGAAGCCCGGCATGAAGGTTGCCTGGGGCGACGCACATGTCTACGGCGGCCGTCGCGGCAAGACCGTCTTTGGCGACTGGGATGAGCTCAAGGCCATCCTCGATGCCAATGCCGACTCCATCAACTACTACGATGTCGAGAATGACTGCCGCAACTCTGCCGTGCCCATGCTCGACCTTAAGGGCATCAACGCCCGCATCGAGCCGGGCGCAATCATCCGTGACCGCGTCGAGATCGGCGATCGCGCCGTCATCATGATGGGTGCCATCATCAACATCGGCTCCGTCATTGGCGAAGGCTCCATGATTGATATGGGCGCCGTGCTGGGCGGCCGCGCCACCGTGGGCAAGAACTGCCACATCGGCGCTGGCACCGTGCTGGCAGGCGTTGTGGAGCCCGCCAGCGCCACGCCCGTCATCATCGAGGACGATGTCATGATCGGCGCCAACGCCGTGGTCCTGGAGGGCGTGCACGTAGGCAAGGGCGCTGTCGTTGCCGCCGGCGCCGTGTGCGTCGAGGATGTCCCCGCCGGCGCCGTCGTGGCCGGTGTCCCCGCCCGCGTCATCAAGATGCGCGACGAGAAGACCAACAGCAAAACCGGCCTCGAGGAAGGTCTGCGCCAGCTGTAGAGTTGCGCGGTTTTGCCAAACCGCGTAACCAGTCGACGCTGCAAACGCCCCCAAGCGGCAATCTGACGTTCAATCGTCGGTCGCGTACTGAAGTACGCTTCCCTCCTCTTTCACGTCACCTTGCTCGCTTAGGGGCGTTTTCGCTCATATGACCCAATCCGCTGTC
>NZ_CAXSQQ010000033.1:0-17993 GCF_964239575.1 Collinsella aerofaciens ATCC 25986 | reverse complement strand
CGCCTTTAGACGCGTGCCGGAAATCCAAGGGTTATACCCTAAGAGCAAACCACCCCTTTTAGGGGTGGTTTTGATTTAAAATACCTGCTCAGTTGTGATTTGTGGTGCTGGGAGGCGCTTGTGGGCAAGGCGAAGACTAAGGCGAAGAAAAAGACGACGGGGGCGCGGGCTAAGCGCGATCGTCGTCGGAAGCTCGCGACCGAAGCCCCCGCGTCTGCCGAGGAACTGCTGGCAAGCGTGCCGGGGCTCGACGCGCTGCAGGATGTTCCGGCGTTCGACGACCTGCCTATCGATGGGGCTCAGCAGGCTGCCTTCGATGATTTTTGTGCCCAGGCCGAGGAGCCCGAGCAGATGCAACTTGGTGCCGTGGTGCGCTTGGATCGCGGGTTTCCGCTGGTGGCGACTACCGACGACACCTTTCGTGCCGAGCATGCCGTGGGGTTTGCCAAGTCGCGTGGCGAGGATGAGGTTCTGCTGCCCGCCGTGGGCGACCGCGTGGCGGTGCGCCGTGCGCCCGGGCATGACATGGGCGTGATCGAGTGCGTGCTGCCACGCCGCACGAGTTTTGAGCGCTGGCGCGGACGCGCTCGCGGTGAGCGTCAGGTGCTTTGCTCCAACGTGGATAGCGTGCTGATCGTGCAGGCGCTCGGCGCCGGCGAGGTGCTGCTCGACCGCGTGGCGCGCTCGCTGGTGCTGGCACTCGACTGCGATGCCGAGCCGGTGGTGGTACTCACCAAGGCCGACCGTTGCGACACCGATGAGCTCGAGCGCGATTTGGACCGCGTACACCGCCTGGTGGGTCCGGACGTGCGCGTAATCGTGACATCTTCTGCCGAGGGCCGTGGCCTGGACGAGGTGCGCGTCTGCGTGCCCGCCGGGAGCTGCGCCATGATCCTGGGCGAGTCGGGTGCCGGCAAATCGACGCTGCTCAACGCACTGTTGGGCCACGATACGTTGGCTACCGGCGGCGTGCGTGAGCGCGACGACCAGGGTCGTCACACCACGGTCGCGCGCGTGATGGTGGTACTGCCGGGCGAAGCCGGCGTGATCGCCGATGCCCCGGGTCTGCGGAGCCTGCCGCTTGTGGGCCACGAGCGGGGGTTGGCCCGCGCGTTTCCCGAGATCGTCGAGGCGTCGCGCGCGTGCCGGTTTGGCGATTGCACACACACCCATGAGCCGGGTTGTGCCGTTCGCGAGGCCGAGGACGCGGGACAGATTGACAGCCTGCGTCTGGAGACGTTCCAAAACTTGGCGTCATCCATGCGCGTGAGTGCTCAGATGCTCGATCCCGATGTTCATCTGTAATTGAATCTATCTATGACAGCCGTCTCCCAACGGTACGGGAGGCGGCTTTTTTATTGCCGATGCGCCCCTAAACGTGCGTTTTGCCGACGTGCTGACCAAAACCTTGCCACGAGCTTGACGGGCCGGTCAGCTTTTGGTCGGCAATTGGTTTGACACTCAAAACCAAGATCGCGATCGCACCGTTTTGCTGCTTGCCCGCTCGGACAATGGTGCTACGGGCATCCGCCCGGTGCTACCTTGAAAGGAGCGGTCGTGAACAAGAGCAAGCGCATCGCCATCAGTCTAATCGCGGGTGTGCTCGCCGCGCTGCTCTGCATGGTCTACGCATCGTCGATTCGCTCGCAGGCTGAGCAGGTCCAGGCCGAGACGCTGGCCAAGTATGGCGGCGATCGCGTCGAGGTGTGCGTCGCGGCGCGTGATATCGATGTGGGCGAGACCCTCGACGAGACCAATGTCATAACCCAGGAATGGCTGGCGAGCCTGTTGCCGCGCGATGCGGCGACCGAGCTGCGCCAGGTGCGCGGCGACGTGACGACCTCGCGCATCCCTAAAAATGCCGTGATTTGCGATGTCTACACCAAGGCCGAAACCCACACGCTCGAGGTGCCCAAAGGCAAGGTCGCCGTTTCGGTGGCGGTCGATGCCGAGCATTCGGTCGGGGGCGCCACGGGCGTGGGCAGCTACGTGGACGTGTACGTGCAAAAGGACGGCGTGACCGATCGGCTGTGCGGCGCGCGCGTAATCGATACCAGCGAAGATGCCGGCGCCACGCGTGAAGGCAAGATCGAATGGGTGACGCTGGCGGCCGACCCCGAAGACGTTAAGGAATTGCTGGGGGCCTCGGGTAAGGGGACGGTCAGTTTGACGATTCCCGCCACGGTGCGCGACAAAAAGAGCGGAGGCGACGAGTGATGAAAGCGATCTGGCTTGCATGCTGCGCGTGCGGTGATTACGGATTGCTGCAGCGGGAAGTCGAGGGCCGCGATGCGGGCGCGCAAGTGCTTCGCGTGGGCGACCTGGATGGGCTGGTGTCCATGGCACGGGCGTTTCCGTCGCGTCGCGGGGCGGCGATTATCGCGACAGCCCTGTTCGATGCCGAAGACGTGCGAAAGACCGTTGCGCGCCTGACGGCCGAGGGCCGCGTGAGCCGCGTGGTCGTACTGATAGAGACGCTCGATCCTTCGGATATCGAGGGGCTGTTTCGCGCAGGGGCGACCGAGGTTATCGCTGCGCGCAGCATATGCGGCAACGGGCGCGCGGGCGAGGGAACGGTTGATTGCGGCCGGTGTATGACGATTGAGCCCGATGCTTTTGTTGATAGGGAACCCGGGGCGCCTCGCGCTACAAGAGGCCCGCGTGTTGATGATTGTGGAAAAGCGGAAGCCGAGCATGGTCGGTGTCCCCGGGACCCCCTTGCATACGATGAAGTCGGAGAGCCGGTGCCGTATGGCGAGGATCTTTTGGCTGTAGATATGGGATACGTGCATGGCGTGAGCCTGGTCGATGAGCTCGACGAGGTTGAGGGACTTGCCGGGAACGACAATGTTCGTGTCGATGCGACCGTGAAGTCCCCAGATTCGGCCCCGCGGACCGAGCAGCCTGCCATGCCGGCTTGGGCGCAGCATATGAGCGCTGCCGGGGAGACAGGGACGTTGCCGCCCGTGCCGGCGCCGCCTGCCCCCACGCCGTCGGCGGATGCCGCCGCTTCGTCGCATCGAGCCCCGGTTGTCTGCGCCGTCTCGGGTTCGGGCGGTTGCGGCAAGTCGACGATCGTCGCCGCCATGGCGCACGCGGCGTCGCTGCTGGGCCTGCGCGCTGCCGTGCTCGACTTGGACCTGATGTTTGGAAACCTCTACGACCTGTTGGGTGCCGATGCCCCGCATGACATGGCAACGCTTATCGAGCCATCGGCTGCGGGCGCACTTGCCGAATCGGACATCGTGGCCGCCTCGATGCGCGTGGCCCCGGGCGTCACGCTTTGGGGTCCGGTCGCCGCGCCCGAACAGGCCGAGCTCATGGCGCGTCCGGTGGAGCTGCTGCTTGACGTCTTGCGTCACGAATCCGACGTGGTGCTTGTCGACACCTCGGTCTTTTGGGGCGACGCCGTGGCGGCCGCGGTGGCGGCGAGCGACCGCTGCCTGGTCGTGGGCGATCCATCGGTGTCGTCTGCGACGTCCGCGGCACGCGTCATCGAGCTGGCGAGCCGTGTGGGCGTGCCGCGTACGCGCATGAGCGCCGTATTCAACCGGTTTGGCGCGCGCGGCGCTGACGAGGATGTCGCCATGCGCTTTGAGATTACCTGCGCGTTGAGCTCCAAGATCCGCATCGCCGACGGCGGGCAGGACTTGGCGGCGCTCATGGCGTTCGGCCGTGCTGACGAGGCAGTGGGCCAGACCAGCGCTTTTGCCACCAGCGTACGCGAAGCCACGCGCAAGATGCTCGTGGAGCTGGGCTGCGCCGTCGGTCCCTGGAGCGATATGGTCACCGACCGTGCGACGCGCACCGAGCGCCCGCGCATCCGTCTTCCCTGGTCGCGCGAGGGTGATTCGCGATGAGTTTGCAAACAAGGATTAAGGAAGCCGGTGCAGCCGCGGCGACAGTGCCTGTTGATGCGGGACGCCACCGTGCCGTCAAGCGCCGCACCAAACGCGCCGTGATGGACCGCATGGGCTATGACGAGGTGGCGCGTATCAGCGCATACATCGATCCGGCGCGTGCCCGCTCGGAATTGCGTCCTGCGGTGGAGGCGGCGCTCAACGTGGAGGAGGCGACCGACCTGGCGACGCCCGAGCGCGAGACCATCATTGACGAGATTTTGGATGACGTGGTGGGCCTGGGCCCGCTGCAGCCGCTCATCGAGGACGACACCGTCACCGAGATCATGGTCAACGGTTGTCGCTCGGCTTTCTTTGAGCGCGGCGGCGTCTTATATCCCATCGAGCATGCGTTTGAGGACGATGAGCAAATCCGCGTGCTCATCGACCGCATCATCTCGCCGCTGGGCAGGCGCATCGACGAGCGCAGCCCTATCGTCAACGCTCGCCTCAAGACGGGCTATCGCGTCAACGCGGTGATTCCGCCTGTGGCGATCGATGGGCCAATCCTCACCATCCGTAAGTTTTCAGACCGCATCTGTTCATTGGACGAGCTTGTGGGCCTGGGGTCGCTACCGCTTTGGTATGCGCAGCTGCTGTCGTGTGCGGTATCGCTGCGTCAAGATCTGGCGGTTGCAGGTGGCACGGGATCGGGCAAGACCACGCTGCTCAACGCGCTGTCGTGCGAGATATCCACCGGCGAGCGCATCGTGACGATCGAGGACTCCGCCGAGCTCAAGTTTGCGCATCACCCGCATGTGGTTCGCCTGGAGGCACGCGAGGCTTCAATTGAGGGCGAGGGCGCGGTGACAATCCGCGATCTGGTGACCAACGCCCTGCGCATGCGTCCCGACCGTATTGTGGTGGGTGAGGTGCGCGGTGCGGAATGTTGCGACATGCTGCAGGCCATGAACACCGGGCACGACGGATCGCTCACCACGCTTCATGCGGGCACCGAGCAGGAGACCGTGGTGCGTTTGACGCTGCTCGCGCGCTATGGCATCGATCTGCCGAGCGAGCTTATCGAGGAGCAGATTGCCATGGCGCTCGACGGCATCGTGATGTCCGAGCGTCATGCGGACGGCAGGCGTTTCGTGTCCTCCTATTCGGGGGTGCGACGCGGCGCGTCGGGCGGCGTGGAGCTTGAGCGCTACGTGACGTTCGATGCCGCCACGCGCACCTGGACGCTCGATCGCGAGCCTCCGTTTATCGCGGAGGGCCTGCGCTCGGGAACGCTCACACAAGAGGAGGTGGACGAATGGAGATCGTTGTGCCCCTCGTCGTAGGGGGCTTGACAGGGCTTTCTGCCGCGGTGGCGTGCGGGGCGGAGCCTCGTGTGTCGCGCGTGCCGCCGGCGGAACTGGTCAGCCATGCGCTTGAGTCGGTTGCCGAGAGGCTGCCGCGCGAGTTGGTAGAAAACGACCTGCTAAAAAAGATTACCCGCTCCTGGGCGGCGCTGGTTCCAGCACATCGCCTTGGCCTTGTTATCGAGGATGACGAGGCGCGCCTGGCATGCTTGCTGCTATCGAGTGGTGTCTGCGGCATTGCCCTGACTGTCGTATCGCTGTCGCCCATCGGCTTTGTCCTGGGGCTGCTCGCACCGTTTGGCGTAGGCGCCGCTCGCGACACCTTCGACCGTCGCCGCGAGCAACACGATGTGGAAGAAGCCATGCCCGAGGCCTTTACGGCACTCTCTATGTCGCTCGCCTCGGGTCATTCGCTGGCCCAGGGCATGAGGTTTGTGGGAACTCACGCGCAAGAGCCAGTGCATACCGAGTTTTTGCGCGTGGCGACGGCGATCGACTGCGGCGTCTCGGCGACTGATGCGTTGGATGACCTACTCGACCGTATCGATGCCCCCGGCCTTTCGCTTGTCACCTTGGCGCTCAAGGTGTCGCAGCGAACCGGTGCCCCGCTTGCCGACCTGTTGTCCGAGGCGTCGAGCATGGTGGGGGAGCGCATTGAGCTCAAGCGCCGCTTGGACGTCAAGACATCGCAGGCTCGTATGTCGGCACACATGGTCTCGGCGATGCCGGCGGGTATGTGCGCGGTGCTGGCGCTGCTTTCGGCCGACTTTCGCCGCGGCCTTGCGACGCCGGCGGGTGCCGGTGCCGTGGTACTGGGACTTGCCCTCAACGCCGTCGCCCTGGTGGTCATCCGACGCATTATGCGGGTGGAGCTATGAGCGCCCTGGTCGGGGTCGCGGCATGCCTGTGCGCGCTCAGCGTGTTTGTCGCGACGGGGCTCAATCGTGCGGACGCATGCAAGATCGCCCAGGTCTGCAAACGCGAGGCGCTGCTGGTTGTTGCGGCTGCCCGATCGGTGACCGATGTCCTGGTAGCACGGTTGAGGGGCATGCTCGGCACGGGTGGTACGGCGCAGGTGTCGCTTGGCGAGGTGTCCGAGATGATCGACGTGGTGCGTCTGGGGCTTTCGGCCGGCCTTTCGTTCGATGCGGCGCTTGAGGTTTTTTGCGCCAATCGCCGATCGACGTTGGCGCTCCGCCTTGAGCGAGCCTGCATGGCATGGCGTGTGGGCGTAGGGACGCGAGAGGATGAGCTTCTGGCGGCCGCGCGCGACCTGGATGTGCGGGCGCTCGAGACCTTTGCCATCACAGCGGGGCAGGCGCTTGCCCTCGGTGCCCCGCTTGCCGAGACGCTGGCGGCCCAAAGTCGCGAGATTCGCGCGGCCCATCGCGCCGCGGTCGAGCGCGAGATTGAGCGTGCGCCGGTCAAGCTGCTGATTCCCACCGGCACGCTCATCTTGCCGGCGTTGCTTCTGTCCATATTGGGCCCGCTGCTGGGAGCAGGCGGGATGATGTAGGGAGGAATACATGAATACGATGACTGACGTTGTTGGCAAGGTCTGGAGCTTGGCGTTTTGCCAGCCAATTCACGCTCGCCAGCGTGCCGAAGAACTGCTGCGGGAGGAGAGCGCGCAGGGCACCACCGAGTACGCCATCCTAGTCGGTGTGCTCGTGGTGATTGCCATCATTGCCATCGTCGCATTTAAGGGCAAGGTCCAAGATTTATGGAGCGCTATCAGCGAGGGCATCAACAGCCTGTAGAGGGCGCCCGTCCCGTCGGCGCGTTGCTGGTGCTCGCCTGTGCGGTCGTGGCGGTGGCAGTGGCGGTTTGGGGGCTTAACGCAGCACGGCAACAACGTTTAGGGGCTGCCGCGGATGCGGGATCGGGTTCGGCTGCGGCGTCTCAAATAGACGATGCGCGAGACGCGGACGATGCGAATGCCGCCGTCACGGCGCAAACGTTCTTGCAAGCACTCGACGAGCGAGCGGACGCTGCAACGGGTTCATCTGCAAACAATGCCGTCGCTGTTCGTCTCGCATGGTCCGAGTGCCGACCGATGACCGAGGCGGCGGCGGATATGCTGCGTGCCTATCGCGAGGTGCCCACGGCGCAACTTGCTCTGAGCGGCTATCTCGACATCAAGGGCAACGTGTGGGGCGCCATCGTGCGTGACGGACGCGGCTGGGTCGATATGGTGACGGTTGCCGCGGATGCTGGCGATACTTCGTGTTGCCTGCGTGTGGTCCGCCTGACCCCGCAGACAACGAACTCAAAGGAGGGGTCGTGAAATGCATTATGTCCTGCGCGAGGAATCTGCCCAGGCAACGGTCGAATACGCCATCGTCACGGTGGCACTGCTTTCCATCGTGCTGGCGATCGCAGGGCTTTGGCGTGCCGGTGCCGATGGGCGCTTGGCGGCGCTGGTCGAGCGGACGGCATCTCACGGCGTCACCTCGACATCGGTTGTCGACGCTGCTGCGGGTGCTAAGGACATCGTGCTGTATTGATGTTGCGCGCGAGGACCGGGCTCAGTCTACGGTCGAGGCGGCATTCCTACTGCCGACGTTTCTGGCGCTCGTCCTGTTGGCGCTGCAGCCGGTGTGCCTGCTCTATACACGCGCGGTCATGGAGTCTGCCGCCGCCGAGACCGCGCGGCTCATGACCACGACAACGGTGGAGGACGACGAAGACCTCAAGGAGTTCGCCCGCCGCCGTCTTGCCGCGGTTCCCGACGTTTCGATTTTTCATGCCGGCGGGCCCCTGTCGTGGGATATCGAGCTTGGTCGGGCCGATGCGGGCGGCGTCTCGTCCGTTTCCGTTACCGGCGAGGTTAAACCGCTGCCCGTGATCGGTGCGTTTGCGCAGGCTATGGGTAGCGCAGGCCAAAACGGCTATGTCGAGCTTAAGGTCGACGTCTCGTACCGATCGCGTTCCGAGTGGCTGGAGGGAGACTATGATTCATGGATTGCTGCATGGGATTAAGCGCTGCCTGTTGAAGGTGACGAGGGGGCTTGCGTGCCGTTGCCGACCGCGTGCTCGCTGCAAGCGAGGCGGCTTTATGGATCGAGCCGGGATCGACCTGTTTATCGAAGACGGTGCCTACACCACGCTCTCCTCTGCAGTGGTCATCTTGGTGGTGCTCACGCTGCTGTTTTCGTCGACGGCGGCGATATGGAGCATGTCGCGCGCGGGGGACACCCAGGTGGCTGCCGATAGCGGCGCGCTGGCAGGCGCCAATGTGGTGTCGTCCTACCACACGGCTGCGACGGTGGTGGATGCGAGCATTTTGAGTTTGGGGCTGGCGGGGTTTGCCACGATCGGCACCGGCTTGGTCGCCATTCTTATTCCAGGTGCCGAGCTTGCCGCGGGCGATATGGTCGACACAGGAATCGAGATCATTAAAACGCGCAACAAGTTTGCCAAAAGCGCCTCCAAGGGCCTGCAGAAAATCGAGACGGCTCTACCGTATCTGGTTGCCGCGCGAGCTACGCAGGCCGTGTCGGCGCAGGATACCGAAGGTGTGACCTATACCGGTACAGCGCTTGCCGTGCCCAGGACGTCCGAGTCGGATTTTGTTGCGCTCGAGGGTTCCGAGATCTCGACCGACGCCATCGAGAGTACCTCAAAAGACCTTGACTATGCTGCCAAGGAACTGCAGAAAGCATCCGAGAAGACGTCAAAGGCCAAGGAACGCGCCTGGCTTGCCGACTGCGGCGGATCGGACAAAGACGCAGTCGGAAGCTGCTCATGCACGTGGGAACGCGCGAGGAGTTTGGCGAAGCTTTCGGATATTGAGAATCCGCACTATGCCTCGAGCGTCACATGGGAGCCGCAAGTGGCGCTCGATCGCGCGAAGGCCTATTACCGCTTGCGCCTTGCAAACGAGGCGCCTCAAGGCTCAAGCGTCGAGACGAAGGCGGAGTCGGCGGCGCGCAAGGCGTTCTATACCTATGCGAGCGCAGAGGTCAATCGCGCATATATAACCGAAGACGGAGACCGGACCACTTCCTATATTCCGTTGTTGCCGCGCAACACTGACGAGGTGCGAGCGACGGAACTCTATACCGATGCGGCGTGGCCAACTAGTACCAACGATGGCAAAACGTATCTGCATTATGGAACGAGCTGCCCCAACTATAAGAAAGGGACGCCAGGCGGGCTAGCCTCGGTCGCTGCTTATGACGGGCAGGACAAATGCAACAGATGCCATTTTGGTGTTTCGTCGCTCGGCGCCGTTGCGGCTCCTTCGACTTCTATCGAAAACGGCTTCGAGTACCACTTTGATCGATTCAAAGACGCCCTGAAGAAATACGTCGAATGCCGCAACAAAGAGCTCGAGCTCATGCGCCAGACCGAGGACGAGGCTGACCGTGCGGGCAATGCGTTTGACGAGGCCATTAAAGCGCTTTCGGGCGAGCGTCCGCGTATCGCCCCGCCCGGCCGCAATGGCGTGGTTGCCCTTGCGGTTTCGGGTGCCATCTCGAGCCCCGATGAGCTCAACTCTTCGTTTAACACGACAGTCAGGCTTGGCGATCGCGGCGCGATCTCTGCTGCGGTGCTGGCGCCCGATGACGCGACGGCGCAGAACAACGTTCTCTCGCGGTTTTTCTCGACGCTGGAGGAGCGTTCGGGTGGCGTTGTCGGCGTACTCGATGGCGTCATGGATGTTTGGGGGCGGCTGCTTGTGGGATACGGAGACATCCAAGGCTCCGCCGACGAGCTCATGGACGAGATGATCGGTGACCTGGGAGGGGGCAGCGGTGCGTTGAGTTCCATTGCGTCGTGGCTTGGCGATACCGTTTCGGCGTCCGTGGCGGCGCTGGGCTTGGAGCCGTGCGACTTGCGCCTACGAAAGCCGGTGCTGACCGACACCGCCAACGTCATCAAGAGCCCGGGGTCTGACATCACAGGTCTTTCTAATGCGCAGGACAAGCTACGAAGTATTCCGTTGGGCGTGACCGATCCCAAGGCGCTTTGCGAGGCGCTGGAATATCAAGTCGAGCGCACCATCAGCGGCACGGTGTTCACGCTTGCGGAGATTCCGCTGCCCGGCGGCGGTTCCATTCCACTTACCGTCGATGTCGCCACACTGGCGGGTGCCCTGGGCGGTGGGTCGTAATGGGCATCCGCACGCGCCTGTGCGAGGAGCGCGCCCAGGCGACGGTCGAGATGGCCGTGGTCACGCCCGTCCTGCTGGTTCTGGCGCTTATCGTGTACAACGTCATGGTCTTTGCCGACGCGGTCGCGCGCTTCGATCGCGTGGTGCCCGATATCGTGCTAGCGCATGCCGTGGCGCCGAGCGGGGAGGGCGATGACAGCTCCATCGATGCCTCCGCGACCGTTCAGGCTCAGATCCAACATGCCATGGAAGGCTATGACTTGCAGATTGAGGTCTCGAGCGAGCAGGGTGCGACAACATCGGATGGCGGTCTGCTTTCGCTCTCCGGCACGTTTAGGACCTATACCTGTACCATGCGCTACGAGCCGTGGCCGAGCTCGCTCAGCATCGCCGGCGTTTCGCTGGGGGCACCGGCAAAGTTGTCGCACGAGCGCGCGGTGACGGTCGATCCGTGGCGTCCGGGGGTGGTCATGTGACCGCGGTCTCGTCCTACATCGCTTACGCGCGGGCACTCAACAGGCTGGGTTGGACGCCGGCCGAGTTTGTGGTGGCGGAGTCGTTTGCCGTGCGCCTGCGCGGCATGCTGGGACGGCGTCCGGTTGCCGCCAATGGCCTGCCGCTTGTCATGGCATTTCCGCACTGTTCCTCAGTCCACACGTGTTTTATGGCCTATCCCATCGACATCGCCTTTATCGATGCAAGCGGCTACGTTCTCGTATGCTACGAAAACGTACGTCCATGGCGTATGTGCTCCTGCCCCGGCGCCTGGGGCGTACTAGAGCGTCCTTCAATCATTGTTTCGACCCCTGCTCTCCAACGCGTGCCGGCTTAAGAATTGGCGACAGTGGACTTTCGTCATACGAAATTGGGTAAGATGGAGGAGAAGATGCATGGATGTTGAGATCCATCCCAACGCTAAAAAGCACCTGACGGAAAAGCAGGTACTAGGTGCCTGGTTCGCGGTTACTGAGTGCATTCGCCGCGAGTCGGAGGACGAGCCGCCGAGATGGCTTGCCATTGGATGGCTTCCAGATGGTCGAAGTGTGGAACTTGTTGCGGTCGAGCTTGTCCGTGGGTGGCTTATCATTCATGCCTTGTCTCCAGTCCAGAAGAAATTTTGGCAGGAGATTGAACAGGCTCGGCAAAGGGGTCGATGATGGGCAAGACGTATACGGCCGCTAATGGTCAGGTTGTAACGGATGAAATGATTGACGCGTGGTGCGAGTCGTACGAGCGCGGAGAGTTTCCGGATGGCGAACACACCGTTGGCGGGATCGTGCATGGACGGCCCCCGCTCTCAGGTGAGGGGACGGCAACGCTGTCGGTCAAGATTCCTCTGGGAATGAAGGAGGCCATTCGTCGACGGGCGGCTGCCGAGGGGATGACGCCAAGTGAGTTTGCCCGTGCGGCTCTGAGTGAAAAACTTCTTGCTGCCGGCTGATGCCTCTGACGTGCCGATTTATAGAACCGAGGCTGTGCTCAAAAACTTTTTTAAAATTCTCGGTTGACCGGAACGCGTCCTTGGTTATACTAATCAAGCCTTGAAACAAGGCACACCTCAAATGGCTGGGTAGCTCAGTTGGTAGAGCAGAGGACTGAAAATCCTCGTGTCAGGGGTTCGATTCCCTTCCCCGCCACCTTGAATTGACTAGGACCTCTGCAAAGGGGTCCTTTTCTTTTATTGAGGGCTCTGCGGAAATTACGTCCCGGAATTTGGCTTCAGAGTGGGATGCGCTTTCCGGCGCCTGCCCTCGGCGTGTATGCGCACTCGGTACGTCATCTTGGCCCCGCTCGCCCCAGACATTCCTCCCGCTTTTGCGCCACTTTACAGACCGTTCGGTCGTCTGTCCGCACGCGCGGGTATACTCAAAACGATACTTTTCCTGTGCAATACGATGCAGGCTCGGCCTGCACGATCCGAAGGGGGCAGTGATGGAGAGGATACTCGGCGTTAATCTCTCTGGCTGGTTTATTCCCGAGCCTTGGGTGACCCCGTCGCTATACGCGGCGACCGGTGCATCCAACGCGGCCGAGCTGCAGGAGGCCATGGGCACCGCCGCCTATAACGAGCGCATGCGCCGTCATTATGAGACGTTTGTGAGCGAGGATGATTTCCGTCGCATGGCGCAGATCGGCCTCAACGCCGTGCGCCTGCCGGTGCCCTGGTATGCCTTTGGCTCACAGGAGTCCGATGCGTCCTACATCTCGGTTGTCGACTACATCGACCGTGCGATTGAGTGGGCTGCCAAGTACGATATCCGCGTGCTGCTCGATCTGGCCACTGTGCCCGGTGGCCAGGGCGATTCCAACGATTCGCCCACCACGCCGGAGGCTGTCGCCGAGTGGCATTCGTCCACTAACGGCCGCCATGTCGCACTCGACGTGCTCGAGCGCTTGGCCGAGCGTTACGGCGAGGCCGAGAGCCTGCTGGGCATCGAGCTGTTGGACACGCCGCAGATGAGCGTTCGCAAGAGCCTCTTTACCATGACGGATGGCATTCCGGCCCACTACCTGCGCAATTTCTATCGCGATGCCTACGAGCTCGTTCGTTCGTATATGCCCGAGGATAAGATCGTCGTCTTCTCGTCGTCGGGGCATCCCAGCGAGTGGAAACATTTTATGCGCGGCGCCAAGTACAAGAACGTCTACATGGACCTTCACCTGTACCATTACCGCGACGAGCATGCGCTCGACATCACGAGCCCCCGCGGGCTGACGACGGCGATTTCGCGTAACAAGCGCGAGCTTAAAGAAGCGATTTCGACTGGGTTCCCCGTGCTGGTGGGCGAATGGTCGGGCGCGGCGATCTTTGCCAACTCGTCGGTTACGCCCGAGGGCCGCAATGCCTACGAGCGCGTGTTTATCGCCAATCAGCTGGCTTCGTTTGCGCCGGCTGCAGGTTGGTTCTTCCAAACGTGGAAGACCGAGAAGCGCATTGCAGCATGGGACGCCCGCGCGGCGCTCGGTACACTCGAGCGCGGCATGATTGAATAGGTTGATATGACGCAAAACAGCGCCCATACGGGCAAACTCTATGTGGTCGGCACGCCCATCGGCAACCTGGGCGACCTGTCCCCGCGCGTTGGCGAAGCCTTTGCCGCCGCCGATGCCATTTGCTGCGAAGACACGCGTGTGACGTCAAAGCTGCTGATGCACCTGGGCATTTCCAAGCCACTTGTCCGTTGCGACGAGAATGTGATCGCCAGCCGCGCCGCCGGCCTGGTCGACCGTCTGCTGGCGGGGGAGACCCTCGCCTTTGCCTCGGATGCCGGCATGCCGAGCGTGTCCGATCCCGGCCAGGCGCTGGTCGAGGCGGCGCGTGAGGCCGATGTGCCCGTCGAAGTTATTCCCGGGCCCTCTGCTTGCGTCACGGCGCTTGTTTCGTCCGGCATTCCCTGCGAGCATTTTTTCTTCGAGGGCTTTTTGGGCCGAAAGCACGGCGACCGTGTGCGCCGTTTGCAGCGCCTTGCCGTGGTGCCCGGCGCGCTCATCTTCTACGAGTCTCCACATCGCATCGTGGCGACGCTCGAGGCCGTGGCGGAGGTCTTTCCCCAGCGTGAGGTTGCCGTCTGCCGCGAACTTACCAAGCTACACGAGGAGGTCTTGCGCGGGCCCGCTGCCCAGCTTTCCGAGGAGCTGCGTGCTCGCGGCGAGGTAAAGGGCGAGATTGCGCTGGTCATCGCGCCGCCGAGCGAGGACGAAGAGGCCGGTATCGCGCCGGTTGGCGCCGCGGCAGCGGATCCCGATGAGGCCCTGCGCGCGGATATCCGCGCCGCGCTCGAGGAGGGGGAGCCCGCCTCTGCGGTGGCCAAGCGCCTGTCTCAGAAGTATTCGCGCCGCAAGCGCGATGTCTATGCCATGGTGCTCGATATGCAATAGATGGAGGATATCCAGCCCTTGCGCTAGAATCATCCTCTGTATGCAACGTTTTTCTGGAGGACAAACCCCATGGATCAAAGCAAGCCTTCGTTCTTTATCACGACGCCCATCTACTACGTCAACGCCGATCCGCACCTGGGCACGGCTTATTCCACCATCATCGCCGACGTTCAGGCTCGCTATCGCCGCTCCGCCGGCTATAACGTCAAGTTCCTGACCGGCATGGACGAGCACGGCGAGAAGGTCGCCGAGGCCGCAGCCAAGCACAACATGACGCCGCAGGAGTGGACCGACAGCCAGGCTCCGCACTTCAAGGAGCTTTGGAGCAAGCTCGAGATCTCCAACGACGACTTCATCCGCACCACCGAGCCGCGCCAGCATCATGCCGTGCAGTACCTGTGGGAGCGCATGAAGGAGTCCGGCTACCTGTATAAGGGCAGCTACGACGGTTGGTATTGCGTGCCTGACGAGACCTACTTCACTGATACGCAGGTCCAGAAGGGCGACGAGGAGTACGGCAGCGTCGGCCAGCACCTGTGCCCCGACTGCCACCGTCCGCTTGAGCGCGTGCAGGAGGAGTCCTACTTCTTTAAGCTTTCCGCCTTCCAGGACAAGCTGCTCAAGCTCTATGACGAGCACCCCGACTTTGTCGAGCCCGCGTTCCGTATGAACGAGGTGCGCAGCTTTGTCGAGGGCGGCCTCAACGACCTTTCCGTGAGCCGTACGAGCTTTGACTGGGGCATCCAAGTTCCGTTTGACGAGGGCCACGTGACCTATGTGTGGTTCGACGCGCTGCTCAACTATATGACGGCTGTCGGCTACGGTGTCGATACCGACGAGGCCCGTGCCGAGCTGGCCTATCGCTGGCCCGCGCAGTTCCACATCGTGGGCAAGGACATCATCCGTTTCCACTGCGTCATTTGGCCGGCCATGCTCATGGCCATTGGCGAGGCCCTGCCCGAGCACGTCTTTGCCCATGGCTTCCTGACCGTGCGCAATGCCGAGACCGGCAAGGCCGAGAAGATGTCCAAGAGCCGCGGCAACGCCATCGCTCCGCAGGACGTTATCGACATGCTGGGCGTCGAGGGCTATCGCTACTACTTCATGACCGACGTCGTCCCCGGCACCGACGGTGCCATCAGCTTCGATCGCATGGAGCAGGTCTACAACGCCGACCTGGCCAACAGCTGGGGCAACCTTATCTCGCGTTCGCTCAACATGAGCGGCAAGTACTTTGACGGTTGCGCGCCCGCCAAGCCCGCATCGTTCGATGCGTTCGACAACCCGCTGGCAAAGATCGCCGATGGTCTGGTCGACCGCTACATGGCCAAGATGGACGTGCTCGATTACGGTGGAGCCAAGGACGAGGTCATGGAGCTCATCCACGCCGCCAACCACTACATCGAGGACTCCGAGCCTTGGGCACTTGCCAAGGACGAGGCCAAGGCTGACGAGCTGGCGTTTGTGATCTACAACCTGCTCGAGGCCATCCGCATTGCCGCCCACCTGCTGATGCCGCTCATGCCCCAGACTTCTGCCGAGGCCCTGCGCCGCCTGTCCTGCGAGGACGAGGCCGCGACCGACGACCTCAAGGGCATTTGCGTTTGGGGCCTGCTTGCCGGTGGTCAGCCTGTCGAGAAGGGCGATCCGCTGTTCCCGCGTCTGGGCTAAGACGCAGCGCGCCATATCGGCAATTTGCTGTTTAGCTGTAAGGGCATGGCCGCCACGGTCCATGCCCTTTTGTTTCAAGACGCCGCCATCATGCTGAGGAGGCAACCATGACAACTTCGCCTTTGGCAAACCCCACGGCCACCAGGGAGCTGCTGGAGGAGTTTGGCCTTGCGACCAAGCATCGCCTGGGCCAGAACTTCCTGATCGACAACCATGTAATTGAGCGCATTTGCGAGCTTGCCGAGCTTGCAGGCGATGAGCGCGTGCTCGAGGTTGGTCCGGGCGTTGGTACGCTCACGCTTGCGCTGTTGCAGGAGGCGGCGTGCGTCACGTCGATCGAGGCCGATCCCGAGCTTGAGCCGGTGCTTGACGCCCACGCCGCCGACTATGCCAACTTCCGCTTTATCATGGGCGATGCGCTCAAGGTGGGCCCGGAGCAGATTGAGCAGGTTGCGGGCGGTACGCCGACGGTGTTTGTCGCGAATCTGCCCTACAACGTGGCGGCGACGATCATCCTTCAGTTCTTCCAGACGATGCCCGCGCTTAAGCGCGCTGTCGTCATGGTTCAAAAGGAGGTTGCCGATCGCATTGCCGCAACGCCCGGTAACAAGACCTATGGCGGCTACACGGCAAAACTCGGCCTGTACGCGCAGGTGACGGGTCGCTTTGAGGTGCCGCCGCGTTGCTTTATGCCGGCGCCGCACGTGGACTCGGCCGTCGTGCGTATCGACCGTGTTGACGGCGTGGTGCCCGAGGGGCTCGATCGCGAATTTGTGGCCCGTGTGATTGATGCTGCATTTGCTCAGCGTCGCAAGACCATCCGCAATTCCATGAGCGCCAACGGCTTTGCCAAGGACGTGCTCGATGCTGCCTTTGAGGCTTGCGGTATTGCACCCACCACGCGCGCCGAGACGCTTGATGTTGCTGACTTTGTCCGTCTGGCCCAGGAGCTAATCCATGACGCCTAATGCCGAACGCGTGACGTTTACCAAGAAAAAGACGACGGTTGCTTGTCCCGTGCCCTTGGCGCCGCTTGCCGACACGCATGCACATCTGCTTTCGTTTTGGGGCAAGGATGTGCCCGAGACGCTCGTGCGCGCCAAAGCCGCGGGCGTCGACCTGTTGGTGACGATGTTCGACCCCATTGCCGACAAGCGCAGCGTGGCGGACTATAGCGACTGGCTGGTGCGCGAGATTCTTCCGATGCAGGATATCCCGCAGATCAAGTATCTTGCCGGCGTGCATCCGTATGGCGCGCCGGACTATACCGACGACGTTCATGCACAGGTCGTTGCCGCACTTGATGACCCCTTATGCGCCGGTATTGGCGAAATCGGCCTGGACTATCACATGGACTATGACGACGATATCGCGCCGGCACCCCATAACGTGCAGATTGATTGCATGGCGCGCCAGCTCGAGCTTGCCGTGCGCCGCAATGTGCCGGTGGAGCTGCACCTGCGTCACGAGGACTCGGATGGGGAGCGCACCTCGCACGTTGATGCGTACAACGTACTGCGCGAGGTGGGCGTGCCCCAGGCCGGTTGTGTGCTGCACTGCTTTGGCGAGGACCGCGCCACGATGGAGCGCTTTGTGGAGCTGGGCTGCTATATCGCCTATGGTGGCGCGGCCACCTTTAAGCGCAACGACGACGTGCGCGAGGCATTTGCGGCAACCCCACTCGATCGAATTTTGTTCGAGACGGATTGCCCGTATATGGCTCCGGAGCCCATCCGCGGTCTTGAATGCGAGCCCGCAATGATCTCCATTACGGCAAACGCGCTGGTTAACGACCGTGTCGATCGCACAGGTGAGGACGCCGAAGCAATCGCGCGAGCCGCTTGGGAAAATGCCTGCAAACTTTTTCAAAAATAGTTCTTGCGTTCGCGATGGCGCTCCGTTATTCTAATTTCTGCACGCGGGCGTGGCGGAATTGGCAGACGCGTACGGTTCAGGTCCGTATGGGGGCAACCCCATGAAGGTTCAAGTCCTTTCGCCCGCACCATTGATTGAAAAGCTCCCAGCAATGGGGGCTTTTTTGTAATATGAGAAAGCCATTGTCAATAGGCATGTTCGTTCGAGCCCGGTTTGAAACCGGGCTTTTTCGTTTCCCGTCGG
>NZ_CAXSQQ010000032.1:0-18221 GCF_964239575.1 Collinsella aerofaciens ATCC 25986 | reverse complement strand
CCGTTTGGCCCCACCCGCATAGCGGGTGGTTTCTGATGCGGCGCGCTGCGCGCCCCGCACAGGCTAAAGCCCGTAATAAAAAGCCCGCCGGTCAAATTAAACTGCCTCCCATTTCTTGGACATGAGAAATGGGAGGCTTTCTTTATGCGCGTTGATTTGAGGGTGAAGCACGATGTCGAGGCCAGGAAGGCGGCCATAGGGCTCTTCGAGCTCGGGCACGGGTATAAATCTGCCGCGATCGCCCTTTCGCTTCCCGCGGAAGCCGTGAGAAGATGGCAGGAGATATACCGCGCGTTCGGGAGCGAGGTGCTGCTGCGCATGGACGGAAAGCAGGGCAGGTACACATACGAGCAGAAGGTCGCCGCCGCGTCCGCCGTCGTCGACGGCGGCATGACGAAGACCGAGGCGATGGCGGCGTTCGGCATAATGTCGATGTCGCCGCTCAAGAAGTGGTGCGCGCTATACCGCCGGGGCGGCGCGGAGGCCCTGCGCCCGAGGCCCAAGGGCCGGCCGAGCGGTTCCAGGGCGAGGCCGCGGACCCGCGAGGAGGAGCTCGAGGAGCGGTGCCGCAGGCTCGAGGCCGAGGTGGCCTACCTAAAAAAATTACGCGCCCTGGTCGAGAGGGACGGGCTCTGACCAGGGCGAAGGCCGAAGCGGTCGCAGCCCTGCGCGCCGAGGGGCACGCACTCGGGCACCTGCTCGCATGCGCCGAGCTCAAGAGGTCGACCTACTACTACGCCCTCGCGCACCCGCCGAGGCCCACGCGCCCCGAGCTCCGGGAGGCGGCCGCCGAGATCTTCTCGCGCACCGCCAACGGCTGCGGGCACCGGCAGATAGCGATGTGCCTCAGGGCGGAAGAGGGGGCCGTGATAGCCAACAAGACCGTGCTCAAGATGATGCGCGAGATGGGGATTCGCTGCGGGATCAGACGCGAGACGGCCTACCACAGGTACAACTCGTACAGGGGCGTCGTCGGCAGGACGTTCGGGAACGTGATCGCGAGGGATTTCGACGCCGGGGCCCCGTGGCAGAAGCTGGGGACGGACGTCACCGAGTTCAAGGTGGCTGGCGGCAAGGCCTACTGGGCCCCGACGCTGGACTTCTGCACCAAGGAGATCGTGGCGAGCGACATATCGACCACGCCCGACATGGCCCAGCAGGCGAGGATGCTCGACGAGCTGCTGCCCAAGATCCCCGAGGGCGCCGCCCCGACCATGCACTCGGACCGGGGCTGGCAGTACCAGCACGCCTCATACACATCCAGGCTCGAGGCCGCCGGCATCGTCCAGAGCATGTCCAGGAAGGCGAACTGCATCGACAATGCCGCCACCGAGCAG
Organism: Collinsella aerofaciens ATCC 25986; assembly: GCF_964239575.1. Classification (GTDB taxonomy): domain Bacteria; phylum Actinomycetota; class Coriobacteriia; order Coriobacteriales; family Coriobacteriaceae; genus Collinsella; species Collinsella aerofaciens_BQ. The sequence goes on along the minus strand of NZ_CAXSQQ010000032.1, from coordinate 16,884 downwards.
CTCTTCGGCCACGTCAAGGACGAGTTCTACAGGGGCCGCGAGTGGAAGACGTTCGAGGATTTCAAACGCGACCTGGAGGAATACATAGTCCACTGGAACACGAGCCGGAGGCAGGTAAGATTGAAGGGCCTGACCCCGGAGGAGTTCCGGAATCAGGCCCTTGCGGCCTAGTCGCTATTTAGGGCGTCCAAGATTTGGGGCGCAGTTCAAATGATCGGCGGGCCAAAGAAAGGAGGACCTAGTTAATAAATGCTAGACAATGGCATGTTTCCAGCTAGAAAACGTCCTTGGCAAGTACCTTTGAGTCATTGGGAACCTGACGGATTTCGATAACCACGCCATCGTTCACAAGCTCTTGGATATGCTCGGCATCGGTTTCGGTCGCAAAGATCGCGGGGGTCGGATGAAGCGTGGTCTCGGGAGACTTTCGAGTTCCGCCCAGATTGATCTCCTTGATGTCTTTGCAACCCTTAGCAAGGCGATAGGCATCCTCGATCGTCTCGACAATGATAAACAGCGAATACTTGTCGGTGACGCCGCTGTTGAGCGCCTCGATAGCAGCGTTTACGTCTTTTATGACGAGCTTCACGCCGTTGGGACGAGCTAGCCTCAATGCGGCTTTTCTCATGTCGTCTTTTGCCACGGCGTCGCTGGCACACAGGATGCAATCGACATCCAGCGCATGTGTCCAAGACATGGCGACCTGGCCGTGAATCAATCGGTAATCAACTCTCGTAAGCTTAATCATCGTAATCATCTCCGCACGTAATAAAGGTAATGACAGGCGTGGCCCTTAGCTAGGGCTCGAACCAGAACTAACTAGAACTCTTCTTCTTCGACATCGGCAAGCATGTCCGCCGCCTCACAAAGCATGATAAACGAACGTGATCCCTCGACCGCAGCTTTGGCCTTGTCCGCATCCAGGGAGTCCAGCTGTGTAGCCATTTCCACCAGCAGCGGCAAGTTCATTCCGGTGATCAACGTAAACGATCCGGCGGTCTGCCTCTGAATGAATTCGTTGTTTACAGAGCCGCCAAAGATGTCAGTCACGACAAACCAAGAGTCGGCAGGGTCCTTCGACTCCATCCAAGCATCGATAAGCGCTGCGACATCCCTCGTGTCGTCATCGACATAGGCGCACAGACACTCGATTCGGTCGTTGGCGCCCATCAGGATCTCGAGAGAGCTCTTCATACCTTGGGCGAGATAACCATGACTCGCTAGCAATATCTTATTCATAGTTCTCCAATATCAATAAGACGTACTATATTGTCATAACAAAGTATATAAGCAATTTCCTTTTTGCGGTGCGTTAATTCTCTAATTCCGCGAACGGTAACAATTGGTCGGTAAAACGGCCGCTCCTTTTACAGACCGGCCGCCCTTGCTTACAGATAGAACTTCAGTCGCTCGGTGCAGTACACCTGACGGGAGATGAAAAGCGGCTCGCCGCTTGGAGCATAACGCCTATCGACAAACAGAAGCAGCGGAGAGTCCAGCTCCACGTTAAGGTATGCCGCCTCGAGCTCGCTCGCATAGCAGACCTCGAGCGTACGCGTGTTGGGGCCCATCTTGATCCCCTGGCGATCGAGTACCGCCATCAGCGAATCCTCGAGGGATTCATGCTCCAAAAAAGAAAGCGCAGCGGAATAGCTATTGGTTTCCAGCATCGTGGGCTTGTCATCCACAAGGCGCAGACGACGACTACGCAATACCTTTTGGGTATCGTCTACGCCCAGGAACTTCGCGTCTCGCAGGCTTGGGAAGTCCCAGCCCATTGCGAGAACCCTGGTAGACGCCTGTTTTCCCGCAAGCTGGCACGAATGGGTAAAGCTCTCACGGTCGTCCGCGGCATACATCTGTGTGTCCGACGAAACGAACGTGCCCTTGCCGCGGGCCCTCTCAACAAGCCCAGCATCTTCCATTTCTTTAATTGCGGAGCGAACCGTTATTCGGCTCACGCCAAATTGCTCGATGAGCTCCGCCTCGGTCGGGAGCTTATCTCCCGGGCGGTACGTGCCGTTGGCGATCGAATCAAAAAGCGCACGAACAATCTGTTTGTACAGGGGGATAACGCTATTTGCTTCAACCATATCAACCATACCTTTGCAAGGAATCAGCAGCTTATAGATAGATAACTTATATTGTATTAGAACTTTTTAGGAGTCCATATATTTCCTAAATGATTCGGTAAACGGGGTGTTATTTCACTTTAGCGGGATGCAGCGGCTACCCGCGGCATTCGTTATCAACCTAGCTAGGCTAGTCCACCCACATCGTCTCCAGTTCGCCGCAGAGCCGCGGCCCCATATGGGTATACTCTCGAAGATTCGACTCGATTCGCCCCCGCTGGGACGCCAAAGGAGACTGCATATGCCCACTACCTCAACCGACCCGCGCGCCGCTGCCGCCGCGCTGCTGGTACCCGGTACCACCTGCCACGGTTTTGCCGTCGAGCGCTGCGAGACCGTGCCCGAGCTCGACTCGGACGCCTACGTGCTGCGCCACACCGCATCGGGCGCTCGCCTGCTGTACCTGGCGTGCGACGACGAAAACAAGGCCTTTGCCATTGGCTTTAAGACGCCGCCGGCCGATTCCACCGGCGTGTTCCATATTCTTGAGCACTCGGTGCTGTGCGGATCGGCCAAGTTCCCCGTCAAGGAGCCGTTTGTCGACCTGATCAAGAGCTCCATGCAGACGTTCCTCAACGCCATGACCTACCCCGACAAGACCATCTACCCCGTTGCCACCACCAACGAGCAGGATCTGTACAACCTGATGGACGTGTACCTGGACGCGGTGTTCAACCCGGCCATCTATACCAAGCCCACCATTTTTGAGCAGGAGGGCTGGCACTACGAGCTGGACCTGCCGGAGGGCGCCGAGGGCGAAGGCAGCGCCGCCAGCCTGCGCGAGGGCACGCTGCGCTATAACGGCGTGGTGTTCAACGAAATGAAGGGCGCGCTGTCCGACCCCATGAGCGTGCTGGACGATGCTGTTAACGCCGCACTCTATCCCGACACCGCCTATGCGCACGAGAGTGGCGGCGACCCGCGCGCGATTCCCGCGCTCACCTACGAGCAGTTCCTGGACACGCACGCGCGACACTACAATCCTTCCAACTCTTACATCACGCTCTACGGCGACCTGGACGTGGACCGCGCGCTGGCCTTTTTGGACGAGCGCTATCTGTCGCAACCGAGCGCCGCGAGCCGCCGCATGGACGCCGTCATCGCCGCCGGCGAGGACCCGTCCACGCTGGCGCCCAATCCGCTGGGCGTGCAGGCGCCCGTGACCTGCGAGTATCAGCGCGTCGAGATGGCCACCACGCCCGAGAACGCCCTGGTGGGCCTGGGTCTTGTACTGGGCAGCGCGCTCGACCGCAAGCGCACAATCGCGGCGGATATCCTGTTCGAGGCGCTGCTGGGTTCCAACGAAGCGCCGGTTAAGAAGGCCATTCTTGCCGCCGGCCTGGGCGGCAACGTGGTGAGCTACACCGCGGCCGAAAGCCTGCAGCCCTACGAGCTCATCATACTGCAAAACGCGCAGCCCGGCGTGGCGCACGAGCTGCGTCGCGTGTTCCAGGACGCCTGCCGCGACCTGTGCGAGCACGGCGTTCCGCGCGAGCGCCTGGAAGCCATCATCAGCAGCAACGAGTACGACCTGCGCCAGCGCGACTATGGCATCGCCGACGGCGTGGCCATTGCGTGCGACGCGCTGAGCACGTGGCTCTACGATGACGACGCCGCGACGCTGGCACTCAAGTACGGCCCGGTGTACGAGGAGCTGCGTGGCGAGCTGGACGGCAGCTATTTTGAGGACCTGCTGCGCGAACTGGTGCTGCAGAACGACCACATGGCTCTGGTCGAGCTGGTGCCGGTGGACGCTGCCGAGGGTGCGGAGGGCGCCGAGGCCGCCGAGCTGGCAGCCAAGCGCGACGCCATGACCGATGCCGAGCTGGCCGACGTGATCGAGCGCACGGCCGTGCTGCGTGCCGCGCAGGAGGCCGAGGACACGCCCGAGGACAAGGCCACGCTGCCGCGCCTGCGCGTGTCCGACATTGGCGAGGCGCGCCCCGAGCCGCCGCTGGTTGTGGACACGACCGCGCCCATCCCCTGCCTGCGCCACGACATCCCTACCAACCGCCTGGCCTACGCCATGCAGTATTTCGACCTGAGCTGCGTCGCGTTTGAGGACCTGCCTTATGTAACGCTGCTCTGCCGCCTGCTCAAGCAGCTGCCCACGCGCGAGCACTCGGCCGAGGAGCTCGACAACTTGCTCGCCGGCAAGCTGGGCTTTTTGAGCTTTACGACCGAGGTCATGACGCAGCCCGACGTGGACGGCGTGCGCCCCTACCTGCTGGTGAGTGCCGGCGCCCTGTCCGAAAAGATCGACGCGCTGGCGAGCCTGCCGCGCGAGGTGTGGTCGAGCACGCTGTTGCTCGATGCCGACGCCGACCGCGTGCGCGACGTGCTCACGCAGATTCGCATTGGGCTTGAGCAGGGCTTTATCAACAACGGACACTCGGCGGCGCTCGGTCGCGCGATGAGCTACAGCTCGCCTTCGGCCGTGGTGCGCGAGCAGCTTTCGGGCGTGGACTTCTACCTGTTCCTGCGCGATCTGCTCGACCACTTTGACGAGCGCCTGGACGGCCTGCGTGCCAAGCTTGCCGAGCTGGCAGACCGCATCTTTGTGGCCGATGGCTGCATGGCGAGCTTTACCGGCAGCAATGAGGACTTTGACGCGTACTGGGATGCTGCGGGCGACCTGGGGCTTGGCGCGGGCGACGGCGCTGCCAGCGGCACGCTCGTGGTGCCGACGCCGCGCGACCGCCACGAGGCCTTTGTCATCCCCAGCGACATCTGCTTTGCGGCAAGCGCGTGCGATCCGCGCCGTCTGGGCATCGACGTGACGGGCGCCTGGGCGGTTGCCGCCAACGCGCTCTCCTACGACTACCTGTGGAACGAGATCCGCGTGAAGGGCGGTGCGTACGGCTGCGGATTCCGCGCTGCCGGCGAGCGCCAGGCGGCGTTCTACACCTACCGCGACCCGGCAATCGACCCCTCGATTGAGCGCGTGGCGCGCGCAGGCGAATGGCTCGGCAGCTTTGAGCCCGACGAGGCCGCCTTTGAGGGCTTTATCGTGAGCTGCGTGAGCGGCATGGACGCGTCGGTGAAGCCGTACGCGCTCACCAAGCGCCGCAACACGACCTACCTGGCCGGGCTCGATCCGCACGCGCGCGAAGAGCGTCGCGCCCAGATGCTCGCGGCCACACCCGGTGAGCTGCGCTCGCTCGGCGCCGACGTGACGCGCATTGCGGCCGTCTCGCCCACCTGCGTCTTTGGCGGCCGCGACGTCGTCGCCAAGAGCAACGCCGGCTTTACCGTCGTCGACCTGCTGGCCTAACGCACCGCAAGCAAAAACCACCACGAAGGTGCCTGTCCCCTTTGTGGTGGTTTTGCGAGTGGGCTGCTATTTGATAAACGGGTTCAGCGTGGCTGCCATCGGATCGAGCTTGTACATCCTTGCAAAGCACTCGCGACCATAGTCGGAATCGTTGCTCCAGCTACCCTGGTCGACGTCGTACTCTGCATCCAGACGAATCCACTCCTCCGGCTTGTTCTTCTCGTGCTTGTTGCAGAAGTAACGCTGGTACTCGACCTCGTGCTCAAACTCAAACTCGGCATCCGAACCGCGGCCGGCATACTCGTCGACCGACGTCAGATTGCCGTGCTCGTCGTAATAAAACTCCGCATAGCCGCCGCGCTCGGAATCGATTCTGTCGAGCTTTCCGTCGCTGTACGAATAATCCACCGCGGCATACGAGTTCAGCGAGCCGTAATCGTTGCCGTGCGAGTCATATGCCACAGGCGAGATACGCGAAATGTTGCCGTCCTTGTCATACTCGTAGCCCGCGGTAATCGTCCACGTAGTTCCCACCGTGTCGCCCTGGCAGTCCAGCGTAAAGGACGTCACGCGATCCTTGTCGTATCCGTACGAATACACGACCGTCCGAGGATTGGCCGGGCTGGTATCGGTGTTGGTCACCATGTTGCCGTTCTGATAAATATACGTGCTCGCGCTCTCGCCGTAACCCGCATGGGTCGTCTTGTTGATCAGGTTTCCATCCGCGTCGTAGGTAAACGTCGTGGTGCTCGACGAATCGCTCATGTCGGCATCGCAGTCGATGCGCGTGACGTTGCCGTCGGCGTCGTACGTAAACGTGTTGACGTTCTCGTAACCGCCCGCCAGATCTTCCTCAATCTCCGAGATGCGATGCGACTCATCGTGCTCGACGCTGCAGCTTACACCGCCACCTTGCTTGACGGCAGACGTGAAGCCCGTGACGTAACCGTTCTCATCACGCTCGATCTCGTAGATATCGCCGTACTGGTCCGATTTATCGGTGCCTTCATAGGACACCGGCAGCCACAGCTCGTCGAGCTGCGTGTCCTTAATGCCGGCGATCTTCGTATCCTGCGGCAGGGCCAACGTGGCGAGCTTCTTTTTGCCCGAAAGATCGATGCTTTTGAGCTCCCCGGCATTTGAAAGGTCGAGCTTCTCGATGTTGTCGCAGCCGTCCAGGTTAACGATGGTGACGTTGCTCGCCGAGTTAAGCTCGACGGTCTTAAGGTCGCCGCAGCCCGAAAGGTCCAGGTTGACGAGTTTATCCCCACCGTATTCCACACTGGTAACGTTGGGGAACACCTTGCCCAGGCCCTGCGTCGACGCGACGCCGTCCAGCTCGACCGACGTCACCGCCTTGGCCTCGTCGCGCGAGATGCGGCCGTCACCGTTAGTGTCGTACTTGGTCGAGACAAGCGCACGCATGCCGCTATCCGGGAAGGTTTTCTCGTCGATTGGGGTGGTCGCAATCTGGGTGAAGTAGAACAGCGCGCCACCGCCGATGCCCGCCGCCACGACAAGCGCCGCGGCAAGGGCGATGAGGGGCTTCTTGGAACGCCTGCGCCGCGCGGGCTGCTGCACGGGCACGTATTGCTGAGGAGCGGGCGCGGCAGGCTGGGGTTGCTGCGCGGCCGCGACCTGGTCGGGTGCTACGGGCGCACCGCAGACGGGGCAAAAGAGGGCGTCGTCGACAAGCGGCGTGCCACACGAGCGACAAAACATGGCGGGCTCCTTTCGGTTCATTCCTTCCACCATGAAGGTAAACCCAAAAATGCAGCCCTTGTTGCGCAACAAAGCCAAGCGGGAGCCAAACCACCACAAAGGGGACAGGCACCTTTGTGTTGGTTCGAACACTTGTTCTATACGTACACATGTTCTATAGCAGGGATGCTTGCATCGGACTTAAATTGCAACTAGGATATAGTTGCAGAATGTGAGGCGGGATGACGCGGACCGATAAACTCATCGCCCAACTGCTTAGCTGCCCTTCGACGTATCGGTATACCGATTTTTTAAAAGTCATGGCTTCATATGGCTTTGAAATGGACAACAAAGGCAAGACATCCGGATCGCGCGTTCGCTTCTACAGGCCATCAGATGGCAGGATGTTCGTAATGCACGCGCCACATCCATCTGACGAATTGACAGCGGGGACCATTCGAAACATCGTTCGATTTCTGCAAGATGTCGGAGGTAGTCATGAGTAACGTTTTGGCATACAAGGGTTATTTCGCCCCAGTCGAGTTCGATGCCGAGCAGCATGTGCTAACAGGTATGGTCACCGGCATTAGGGATGCAATTGTGTTTGAAGGCTCTACGGTTAAAGAAGTGGAACGGTGCTTTCACGACGCCGTCGACGATTACCTTGAGTTTTGCGCCGAGAAGGGCAAGGAGCCCGAGCGGGCTTTTAAGGGCTCGTTCAACGTAAGAACGGGCTCTGAGCTCCACAAGCAAGCAGCGCTGGCAGCGGCAAAGAAGGGTGAGTCACTCAATAAGTTTGTGACTGAAGCAATCGCCGCGGCGTTATAGCATTAACGCATAGGCCCAAACAACCACAAAGGGCGCAGTTCGCAGGCAAGTTTGCGGTAGCTTTACTGCCCATGTTGCGTTTGCCCAGATAAAACCTGCCAAAATAAACCTGTCCCTTTTTGGTAGGTTTGAGAGATGAGGCTGGGATGGATAAGGCTGAGTTGCGGCGGGCGGTGATTGCCCGGCGCAATGCTCTTGATTTTGATGTGCGGGCGGCAAAGTCAGCCGCTATCTGCGCGCGGCTTGTTGAACTGATGGATCGCTTGGGTGCCGCGGCACCGCACACCGTTGCCGTCTATGCCGCGATGGGTTCCGAGGTCGACCCAGCCGCGTTTGCCGCCGCGGCCGTCGCGCGTGGCTGGCGCGCGGCCTATCCGTGCATGCTCTCGGCAACAGACGCCATGGCTTGTGGCCAGTGCATGTGCATGCGGGCAGTCTCTGCCGGCGATGCGTCCGAGGCCCCGTTTATCGCCCACCCTACGCGGGCCTTCGCAGCCACGGACGTCGACAGCGACCACTTCCCCATCGTGCCCGCCGCCGAGCTCGACATGGTTGTCGTGCCGCTCGTAGCTTTCGACCGCACCGGCGCGCGCCTGGGCTACGGCGGAGGCTGCTACGACCGCTACCTGCCCACAGTTGCACCTGAACGCCCAATCGTCGGCATCGCCTTTGACGAACAGCGCGTCGACCACGTTCCCACCGACGCCCACGATCTGTCGCTGCCCAACATCGTCAGCGCCTAGCCGCCGCTGTATCGCACCCGCAAGATGAGCGTGGAAAATCTCCCACTTTGAGCCCCCTTACGAGCTAAAAACGGGAGATTATCCACGCTCATTCAACAAGCGTCCGAAAATCCACGCTCGTCCGTCCGATTTTCCACGCTTGTGCAGCCAAACGCTCTGCAACTGCCTCAGCACGCACGCGGCACGCCGGCGACCTTGAGCTTGCGATCGAACTTTGTCGGATCCCTTAGATCATCCCAGCACAAGCGCACGATCTTGCAGTTATCAAGCAGCGAAAGCCTCGACTCGCGCTGGCGCTCATCGAACTGCGTCTTCGCGAGCTTGCCCTCCTCCGCTGCCTTCTCGCTTTTAACAAATCCGTCGAACTCCCCGATAATCAGCCGGTCGCCCACGCGCCACAAGTAGTCGACGCGATACGGTCGTCCCGGCTCAACCGGATCGAACAGCTCAACTTGCAGCTCCGGAACCTGCCAGCCGCGCTCGATCATCAGCGCCCGCGCCTTGGACTCGCCGCCGCTTTCCGACAGGCCGTCGGCACACCGTGCAACCCTGCGCGCCGTCACAACACCGCGGCGATTCAAGCCAAGCTTGTTAACTGCCTCAATGAGATGTTCCTTCGACAAAAGCTGCTCATGGAGCGCCGAGTCCGCAATGATCAGCCCTTCGACAAACGATGCATCGACCAGGCAATCCGCAATCGTTTGATCGATATCGGTCACGGCAATATCCATCTCGCTGGCCCGTGTTCGATAAGCATACCGATGGCGAACGACCTGAGAGCCTGGCGTCGTCGATTGCGCCGGCGCCACGGCGATATGGATGTGCGTCAAATTGGCATGCGAAACCGAAAGGCCATAGATAACAGCCGCCGTATAGGAGCAAAATGTCCAGTCGGGGTGCTTTTGCGCAAGCGCCCGCACCCGATGCAGATAACGCTGCCGAAACTTGAGCTCGGACCAGTATTCCGGACGCGCATACAGCCCCGGCATGACCGCTTCGAGACTTCCCGCCTCCGCCCGCCGCTGAATCTGCTTTGCCTCCGCCGCCGTGCGCGCGTACACGCAGCTCATCTGCTGTTCGCATGCTTTAATGTGACTTGCAAGCCTTTGATTCGCCGTCATGTTTCCCATGTCGCCTCCCAAATCTTGGAACGGCGCAAACGTACCAGACGGTTTCATGCGAAGTCTGACCAAATACCGTCCAGGCGCTGACCAAATGCTTGACGGTTTTGGACGTTTTAGGCTGATGTCTTATATCTGCAGGTAGGGCGGTTGTCGAGAGGTCCCTGTCTCCACATTTTGAGGCCTTGGTCCATCGGATTATCAGAAAGAAAAACCCGTCGAGATTCAAGACTACGCCAAATGCGACTTTGCCTCTGCACGCACCGTCGCTTAGCCGAGCCATCGGCATCTACATGCCTAAAAAATGAGCGTGGATAATCTCCCGTTTTGAGCCTAGTTTCAAGCCAAAAGTGGGAGATTATCCACGCTCGATTTGTAAATGTCCGAAAATCCACGCTCGTCCGTCCGGATATCCACGCTCGTCACGCCGCCGGCACAGCAGCAGCCGTAGCCTAGTGCTCCTCGCCGGCGCGGGCCAGGTCGTAGGGCGTGGTCTGGTAGACGTAGTAGTTGAGCCAGTTGGTGTAGAGCAGCTGAGCCTGGCTGCGCCAGACGTTGCGCGGCTCGGCGGCGGGGTCGTCACCTGGGAAGTAATGCGCCGGCACCTCCGGGTTGAGTCCGCGCTTCACGTCGCGCTCGTACTCCAGACGCAGCGTGTCGGTATCGTACTCGGGATGGCCAAAGACAAAGAAGCGACGGCTGTCGGTCGACTTGACGATGTACAGGCCCACCTCGTCGGACACGGCCACGACCTCAAGCTGCGGCTCGGCCTCCACGTCCTCGCGGCGCACATCGGTGTTGCGCGAGTGCACGGCATAGAAGCGGTCGTCAAAGCCGCGAACCAGCGGGCTTTGCGGCTTCACCAGATAATGCTCGAACACGCCACTCGCCTTTGCCGGCAGGTCATGCTTCTGGATACCGTAGTGGTGATACAGGCCCGCCTGCGCGCCCCAGCAAATGTGCAGCGTGGAGTGCACGTGCGTGGTGGACCAGTCCATGATCTGGCAGAGCTCGGGCCAGTAGTCGACCTCTTCGAACGGCATCTGTTCCACCGGCGCGCCCGTGATGATCAGGCCGTCGTAGTGGATGTCGCGGATGTCGTCGAACGTGCGGTAGAACGTCTCCAGGTGGCCGGCGCTTACGTGCGTGGCCTCGTGCGTCTTGGTGCGCAGCAGGTCCACCTCCACCTGCAGCGGCGTGTTGGAGAGCTTGCGCATGATTTGCGTCTCGGTGGCGATCTTGGTGGGCATGAGGTTGAGGATGAGCACGCGCAGCGGGCGGATGTCCTGGTGCAGCGCGCGGTACTCGGTCATGACAAAGATGTTCTCGCTCTCGAGCTGCGCGGCGGCAGGGAGGGCGTCGGGAATGCGAATGGGCATGGATGCTCCTTACGAGTCAGTTGCAGCTATGGTACAACGACCGGCCCCATCCGAGCGAGCACATCACCCAGCGATGCCGTCAGCGGCCCAAATCACCCCAAAAGTAGAGATTAGGGCATGTCCCAAAAATCTACGGCGCTTTAGTCTAGCAAAGTGGCAGCTGGACGCTACAATGGTTCGACGCGAAAAACTCGGCCGAAAGGATACATATATGTACCAGACGCGTAAGATCGGTGTGGTCGGCCAGGGCCACGTAGGAGCACATGTCGCCAACAGCCTGCTTATGCAGGGCATTGCCGACGAGCTGTACCTGTGTGATATCAACGAGGCCAAGGTGACGTCCGAGGTCCAGGACCTGCGCGACTCCCTTTCGTTTGTCCCGTATAACACCAAGATCGTCAACTGCTACGACCACTACGAGGAGCTGGCCTGCTGCGACGTCATCGTCAACGCCGCCGGCAAGGTCGCGCTGGCCGCCGGCAACCGCGATGGCGAGCTGTTCTTTACCACCGACGCCGCCCGCACCTTTGCCAAACGCATCGTCGACGCCGGCTTTGACGGCATCTTCGTGAGCATCTCCAACCCCTGCGACGTCGTGTGCACCGAGCTGTGGCACCTGACCGGCTACGATCCCAAGAAGATCATCGGCTCGGGCTGCGGCCTGGACTCCGCCCGCCTGCGCACCGAGATCTCCAAGAAGGTCGGCGTGAGCCCCAAGTCCATCGACGCCTACATGATCGGCGAGCACGGCTTTAGCCAGCTTGCCGCCTTTAAGGCCGCGACCATCGCCGGCAAGAGCCTCAACGAGCTTCAGGCCGAAAACCCCGACAAGTACGCCTTTGACCACATGGAGGTCGAGGAGCTCGCGCGCAAGGGCGGCTATGTGACCTACCAGGGCAAGCAGTGCACCGAGTACGCCGTCGCCAACTCCGCCGCGCGCGTCTGCGCCGCCGTGCTGCACAACGAGCACGCCGTGCTTTCCGCCTCCACGCTCATGACCGGCCAGTATGGCGAAGAGGGCATCTTTACCTCCCTGCCGTGCGTGATCGGTGCCGAGGGCGTCGAGGAGGTCTATACGCTGGACCTGTCCGAGCACGAGCTCGAGGGCTTCCACAAGAGCTGCCAGCACATCCGTGACAACATCGCCCAGCTCGACTGGTGGGACGCCGAGGCCTACGACGCAAAGTAGGCCGCTGGCTGCCGCAACCTTGCGAATCGAAGCACGATACTAAGCGGGCCGCGCCGGAAATCCCCGGCGCGGCCCGCTTTTTTGACTCACGCAGTGCCCTTGCGAATCGAAGGTGAATACTTTTCGGCGATGTGAACGAGCAAAAACGAGCCCCCGAAGCATCGGCACTTTTCACACTCCATTTCCTGCGGTTGCGCCAAGTTTTTCCTGCAGTTTTGGCGTCAAAAAGTGTGGATGCTTCGGGGGTCCAAAATAGGTCGTTCACTTCGCGGAAAAGTATTCACCTTCGTTTTCGCGCAGACACGAATCCGGCCGCCACAACGCAAAACGGGGCCTGCGCGCAGCGCAGACCCCGTCGTGAGAGGTTATTCCCGGTATATTAGTACTGCTCGATGCCCATGTAGCGACGAATCTCGGGGCTGTGGTCGAACACCTTGCCGCGGGCGGCACGCAGCTCGCAGCTCATCGCGTAGAAGAAGATCGGCTCCAGGTACGAACGCACGCTGGCAGGCACTTCACCCACGCCGTACTCGAGCGCATCGAGCACCATGACTGTATCGGTGTGCGTGTTGAGGAACGCAAGAGCGCGCTCCTCCATGGGGCGGCACTCGCCCGATCCGAGCTGCACAAAGTAGAACACGCCGGGCTCGGTGGCTTCGAACGGGCCATGGAAGTACTCGCCGGAGTGGATGTAGCAGCAGTGCTGCCACTGCATCTCCATAAGCGAGCAGATCGCCATGGCATAGGTCTGGCTAAAGTTGGGGCCGGAGCCCAGGATATAGAAGAACTTGTGCTGCTGGCAGAGCTCGGCAAAGCGGGCGCCCAGCTCGGCGTTGACCTTCTCACGGGCGGCGGGCAGCAGCGCATCCATCTGCTTGAGGCCCTCATACATGTCGGCGAGTGCCTCGTAACCCTCCTGCTGGTCGAGCAACTCGGCGGCGATCAGAGCGCCGATGCCCTGCGGCACCTCGGCCTGTGACACGCCCTCGCCCCACGGATAGACCCAGGTGGTCCACTTGCCGTTATCGATCTTGGAGCCCTCGCAGTCGGTGAGGGCAATGACCTCGGCACCGGCTGCCAGCGCCATCTCGCAGCCGTCGACAACCTCTTGCGTGTTGCCGCTGTGGCTGCAGGCAATAACGAGCGACTTCTCGCCAAGGCTCTTGGGAGCCATCAGGCAAAACTCGCGCGCCGTGTAGACCGTCGAGGTAAACGTGGTGGCCTCACGCTTGAGCAGCTCGTTGGCCGGCATGAGATCGATCATCGAACCGCCGCAAGCGATCCAAAAGACGTTCTCGATCTTGCCCTTGCGCTCGATGATTTCCTGAACCAGATCATGTGCGTTCATGCTGATGCTCCTCCTTGTGGGGCGGCTTTGAACGACGACAGCTCGTACCTGCTGTCGTTCTATGTTGTCCTATTTATAGCACGTGTAACAACGCCCGTGAAGTCATCTCTGCAAATTTGTTCTATGTTGTTCTATCTGTGGACGTTAGATGTCGAAGACGTAGCGCGAGCCCACGATCTTTTGGCGGCCGAGCAGTAGAGGGCGCCCGCCGGCGTCGGTAAAGTAGGCCTCCATATAGAAGAGAGGCTCGCCGACCGGCACCTCCAGCAGCGGGGCCGTCTGAGTATCGGCAAGCGCAATCTCCACGGTGCAGGGGTCGGACTTGAGCGGCGCGCGACCCGAATGCTCGGCAACGAGCGCAAAGATTGAGTTATCGGTGAGGTCCTCGTCGGCCAGCGTCTGCAGGTAGGGATGGTCGGCGAGCACAAAGGCGTTGTTCTCGAGCATGACGGGGATGCCGTCGGCCGTGCGCACGCGCTCGACCACGATAAGCTCGCAGCCGGGCTCCACGCCAAAGAACGCCGCATCCTCGTGCGTCGCCGCGACCACCGTGCGCGACACCAGACGCGCACCCGACACCATGTCGTTGGCAGCACAACCCTCAGTAAAGCTCTGGACGTCACCCTTCTGGCGAATCTTGCGCTTGAGCTTGGGAGCGCACACAAACGTGCCCCTCCCCTGCTGGCGGTTGAGATACCCCGCGCGCGACAGCTCCTCGATGGCACGGCGCACGGTGATGCGCCCCACGCCGTAGGACTTCGCGAGCTCCATCTCGGCAGGGATGCGCGAGCCGGCGGGGTACACACCGCGCGCGATCTCGCCCTTTAGGTCATCCATGACCTGTTGGTACAGCGGCACGGCGGGCACGTCAGTGCGGTCGGTTTTATCGTCGAATGCCATCGTTACGCTCCATCCCGCGCATGCTCGGACTCAAATTCTTCAATCGCCGCCATAAACTGCTCGCCAAAGGCGTCGGCTTTTTTCTCGCCAATGCCGTTGACCTGGATCAGCTCCTCGCGCGTCTGCGGACGCAGGCGGCACAGGCCGCGCAGGGCCTTGTCGGAAAAGACCATATACGGCGCCATCTCCAGCTCGGTCGAGATCTCCTTGCGGAGAGCACGCAGGCGCTCGAACAGCTCGGCATCGTCGCCAACGCGCGGGTGCTGGTCCAGCTCGGCCTCCTCGCGCAGCAGATCGACGGCGCGGCGGGCGCGGGCCGAGGCCTTGCGCTTGGACGCGCGGCGCTTAACGGTAAAGGCGAACGCCTCGTCCTCGACCTCGCCGGCACGCGGACCCAGTCCCACGACCGGGTACTGCCCCTGCGAGGTGGCCAAATAACCGCGACCGCACAGCTGCCCGATGATGTCCTTGATGCGCCCGACCGATTCGCTCGACAGCTCACCGTAGCCGCGGTCCTCGTCCAGATGCATCTGGCGAATGCGCTCGGTGTTGCCGCCGTGGAGCACGTCGGCGATCAGCGACTTGCCAAAGCGCATGGGACGCGTGGCCACATAGCGCACGGCGGCGCGGGCCATATCGGTGACGTCCTCGACCTCGAACTTCGTGAGGCAGTTGCTGCAGTTGCCGCAGCCCTCGGCATCGTCCGTGGCGGCGCTGCCCGCACCGGCCGCAGCCGCATGCTCGGCCGCGGCCTCGTCACCAAAGTAGCGCAGCATGTATTCGCGCAGGCAGCCGGTGGTATTGCAGTAGCCCTCCATCTGGCTGAGCAGGCGATAACGGTTCTGGAGCGCCCACGCGCGCTGCTCGTCGTCAAGCGCCTCGTCGGCCGCATCGCCGCGGTCGATCAAAAAGCGGCGCATGCGAAAATCGTTACCGTTCCACAGCAAGTGACAGCTGGCCGGATCGCCATCGCGGCCGGCGCGGCCCGCCTCTTGGTAGTAGGCCTCGATGCTCTCGGGCACGTTGTTATGGATCACGTAGCGCACGTTAGGCTTGTCGATGCCCATGCCAAAGGCGTTGGTGGCAACCATCACCTGAATGTCGTCGTCGATAAAGGCACGCTGGCTCTGGCGACGAGCGTCGTTGCCCATGCCGGCATGGTAACGGCCCACGCGAATGTCGCTGGGGCCCAGTACCTCGGCAAGCTCCGCGGCCAGAGCGTCGACCGTCTTGCGGGTCGAGCAATACACGATGCCGCTCTCGCTCGAATGCGCGATCACGTAGTCGCGCACCCAGGCGGCCTTGGCCTTGTCGCCCATCTCCTCGCAACCAAAGTAGAGGTTCTTGCGATCAAAACCCGTCACCACGGTCGCCGGGTTTTGCAGGCCGAGCATTTGCTGGATATCGGCGCGCACGCGCTCGGTCGCCGTGGCGGTAAACGCCGCCACGATCGGGCGCCGCGGCAGGGAATCGATGAACTCGCGAATCTGCAGGTAAGCGGGACGGAAATCCTGGCCCCACTGGCTCACGCAGTGGGCCTCGTCAATGGCCACGAGAGGCACGCCGATGCCGCCTTCGGCCGCAGCTTCCTGCGCAAAGGCCAGAAAGCGCGGCTCGAGCAGGCGCTCGGGCGCCACATACATAAGCTGGTAGCGGCCCTCGCGCGCCCGCTTGAGCACGGTATTTTGCTGAGCCGGCGTAAGGCTGGAGTTGAGATAACTGGGGCGCGCACCCGCCGCGAGCAGCGCGCGGGTCTGGTCCTCCATAAGCGACAGCAACGGGCTCACCACAAAGGTGATGCCGGGCAGCATGAGCGCGGGCACCTGGTAGCAAATGGACTTGCCGGCGCCTGTGGGCATAACGCCGAGCGCATCGCGGCCGGCAAGAATCGCATCCACCATGCGGTCCTGCCCCGGGCGAAACGAGGTGTAGCCAAAATAGGCGCCGAGCGTGTCGAGCGCCATCTGCTGCATGCTATCGGTCATGGTTTCCTAACGTCAGAATCATCTGCCGCCGATTATACGCCGCCACGCGGACCGGTGCCGCACGGCTGTCAGCCACGCTCATTCTGCGGGTAGTCATTGGGGACGTTCTTGAATGACTGGCCGTTTAAGAACGTCCCCAATGACTATCTTGACAAGCGCGGAAACGTCGCTGGTTGAGCATAAGTCAGACACTATGACCCAATCCAGGGGCACGGAAACGACAGGAGCCCCCGCTCGTGACCGCGGGTCGGGGCTGCGACAATGTTGTTGAAGTGCCAGAGGCG
>NZ_CAXSQQ010000031.1:0-20024 GCF_964239575.1 Collinsella aerofaciens ATCC 25986 | reverse complement strand
GCCGTTTGGCCCCACCCGCATAGCGGGTGGTTTCTGATGCGGCGCGCTGCGCGCCCCGCACAGGCTAAAGCCCGTAATCAAAAAGAGCTGGCCGGGCAAAGCCCGACCAGCTCACACACTTTCCTTCAGCTTACGGTCCCGAGAGGCTATCCGAAGGCCCGCCCGCCGGGAGGGGTTTCTTCTGAGCGATCCCGCAGCGCGAAGCGCGAGGACCAGCGAAGAAGAAACCCCGCAGGCGGTCGGACCGGTGGGAAGGTTGACCTTTCGACCTACTCCTTCTCCACTGCGCGCATGATCGCCTTGTAGATCTCCATCAGCGGGATGATCAGGAAGGCAAGGCCCAGCGCGGCGATAACGCCCTTGAGCTCAAGCGTCACGGGGCCAAAGAACATCTCGGCAAGCGTCGGCTGCACGGTTACGATCACCGTCAGCACCAGCGCCAGCGCGGCAGAGGCCCACAGCCACTTGTTCTGCTTCTTCATGCTAAACAGCGACGCACGACGGCTGCGCATATTGAAGCAGTGGAAAATCTCGACCATGTTGAGCGTGATGAAGGCCATCATCACGCCTTCCTCGTCGGCATTGCCGGCGATCATATCGGCGATGTGGATGTAGCCCATGTCAAAGTACACGCCCACAAAGAAGCTCGCCAGCACCAGCACAGTGATGATCAAGCCCTGGACCACGCAGTCCAGGCCCATATTGCCGGCAAAGACACCATCCTTGGCGTTGCGCGGCTTGCGCTTCATGATGTCGCCCTCGGCATCCTCCATGCCCAGCGCGAGCGCGGGGAAGCAGTCGGTGACCAGGTTCACCCACAGCAGCTGCACCGGCTGGAAGATGGTGAAGCCGATGAGCGTGGCGATAAACACCGAGAACACCTCGGCAAGGTTAGCCGAAAGCAGGAACTGGATGACCTTACGGATGTTGTCGTAGATGCGGCGACCCTCTTCGCAGGCGCCGATGATGGTGGCGAAGTTGTCGTCGGCAAGCACCATGTCGGCGACGTTCTTGGTGACGTCGGTACCGGTGATGCCCATGCCAACGCCGATGTCGGCGCGCTTGATGGACGGGGCATCGTTGACGCCGTCGCCCGTCATGGCCACGATCTGGTCGCGCGACTTCCAGGCCTCGACGATGCGGGTCTTGTGCTCGGGCTGGACGCGAGCGTACACGCCGTAGTCCTCGATGTGCGCGTCGAGCTCCTCGTCGCTCATGCGATCGAGATCGGCACCGGTGATGGCATGGCTGCGATCGGTGACGATTCCCAGCTGCTTGGCAATGGCCACGGCGGTGTCGATATGGTCGCCCGTGATCATGACGGTGCGAATACCGGCATCATGGGCCTCGCGGATGGCGTCGGCGACCTCGGGGCGGACAGGGTCAATCATGCCGGACAGGCCGCAGAAGACCAGGTCGTGCTCGAGCGCAGCGGGGCTGCAGTCTGCCGGAACCTCGGTGTAGGTGCGGCTTGCCAGCGCCAGCACGCGCAGGGCCTCGTCGGCCATGGCCTTGTTGGCGGCCACGAGCTCGGCACGGCGCTCCTCAGTCAGGGGGACGACCCTATCGCCCTCGTAGATGTGGGTGCACAGGCCGATTACCACGTCGGGCGCGCCCTTGGTGTACTGCTCGTACTCGCCGTCCAGGGTCTCGACGACCACGGACATCATCTTGCGGCCCGAGTCGAACGGGGCCTCGCCCACGCGCGGGTGCTCGGCAGTCAGGCCAGTGAGACCAGCCTTGCCGGCATCGTTGACGAGCGCGCACTCAGTCGGCTCGCCCACGGCCTCGCCCAGCTCCTCGTCCCACTGGGCATCGGAGCACAGTGCCATACCGGCCAGGAACTTCTCCTTGGGCGCAGCGAGCTCGTGCTTGACGACGGTCATCTTGTTCTGGGTAAGGGTGCCGGTCTTGTCGGAGCAGATGGTCTGCGTGCAGCCAAGGGTCTCGACGGCAGAAAGCTTGCGGATGATCGCCTGGCGCTTGGCCATCTTGGTCACGCCGAGCGAAAGCACGATGGTCACGACGGCGACCAGGCCCTCGGGGATGGCGGCGACGGCAAGCGAGACGGCGACCATAAAGGTGTCGAGCAGGGCAGTCGGGTCGGTGAGGACGTTGCCCACGCCGTGACGGATGATGTCGACGCCAAAGATGACGACGCAGATGACGATAACCATAATGGTAAGGATGCGGCTGAGCTCGGCGAGCTTCACCTGCAGCGGCGTGAGCTCTTCCTTGGCCTCGGCCAGGGCGCCGGCAATCTTGCCCATCTCGGTGTTCATGCCGGTGCCGACCACGACGGCGCGACCACGGCCGTACACAACGGTGGAACCCATATAGCACATGTTCTTGCGGTCGCCGAGCGGCACGTCATCGGTGCCCGCGGCGAGCTCGATCACGTTGGTATGCTTCTCGACGGGCACGGACTCGCCGGTAAGGGCGGCCTCTTCGATCTTCATCGTGGCGCTCTCGAGGACGCGGCAGTCGGCCGGAACGGAGTCGCCCGCCTCGAGCATGATCACGTCACCGGGCACGAGCTCGGCGCTCGGCAGGTGCACGAGCTTGCCGTCGCGCAGTACCTTGGACTGCGCCGCGCTCATCTCCTGCAGGGCCTCGAGGGCTTCTTCGCTCTTGGCTTCCTGGACCACGCCCAGCACCGAGTTGACGATAACGACGAACATGATAATGACGACATCGGCAAAGTCGGGCTCGCCCTTGACCATGCCCGTGAGCGCACTGATGACGGCGGCAACGATCAACATGATGACCATGGGGTCGGCCATCTGCTCAAAGAAACGCTTCCACAGCGGCGTCTTCTCGGCTTCCTCGAGCTTGTTAGGGCCTGTCTTGGCGAGGCGCGACGACGCCTCGCCGGTGCTCAGGCCGAGGTTCTCATCGACACCTTGGTCGCTGAGCACCTCCGCCGCGGCGGACAGGTATTCCTTTTGCATATAGAGTCCCCTCCTGGGATTCGGGCCACTCAGCAGATTGATGCCCGATCATAATTCCCAGGAGAAGGGCAAGGGCTCATCAAGGCTGCCGTGCTGAGCGGCAGTTGATAGTGGGGCTATGGTACCCCAAAGCGACGCGTCTAGCCAAAACAATCCATTTGGAAATATGGTCCATTCGCAACGATGCAGACCGTATGATGCTCAACATTGATAAAACGTTTTTTCTTCGGTGCACCATCAAACTGAAATATCGCCCAGATAGCAGCGGTTAGAGCGGTTGGTAAAGTTTTTGCATATACCGTTTTTCCGCAAAAAATGAACTTCTAATTCGGCATACGGTCGATTTTTTGGGGTATTCGGTCGGCATTTCGTTATAATCATCTCAGTTTTATTTCTTATGGTTTATCTATCAGCGCAAGACGATGTCAGATGGAGGTCTGAATGTACAAGCGCACTAAGATTGTATGCACCATGGGTCCCGCCTGCGATAGCGACGAGACCATCCGCGAGATGATCAAGGCGGGCATGAACGTCGCCCGTTTTAACTTCTCGCACGGCTCCTACGACGAGCACCACGGTCGCATCGAGCGCGTCCGTCGTATTTCCAAGGAGCTCGGTATGCCCGTCGGCATCCTGCTCGACACCAAGGGCCCCGAGGTCCGCACCGGCCTTCTGGTCGATGGCAAGAAGGTTGCCGTCAAGACCGGCGACAAGATCGTCGTCACCGCTCAGCCCACGACCGAGGATTTCCACGGCACCGCTGAGCACATCTCCCTCGACTACCTGGCTCTGCCCTCCGAGGTCGAGAAGGGCTCCCTCATCCTGATCGATGACGGCCTGGTTGCCCTCGAGGTCGAGTCCGTCGACGGCCAGGACATGACCTGCGTCGTCAAGAACGACGGCCTGATCGGCGAGCGCAAGGGCGTCAACATGCCCAACGTCAACATCTCGCTGCCCGCTATCACCGAGCGCGATCGTCAGGACATCCTCTTTGGCCTGACCGAGAACATCGACTACATCGCCGCTTCCTTCATCCGTGACGGCGAGTCCGTCCGCGGCATCCGCGAGCTTTGCCGCGAGAACGGTGGCGAGCACGTGACGATCTTCCCGAAGATCGAGTGCGCCCTGGGCGTCGAGAACTTCGACGAGATCCTCGAGGCTTCCGACGGCATCATGGTTGCCCGTGGCGACCTGGGCATCGAGATCAAGCCCGAGCTCGTTCCCCACATCCAGAAGGAGATCATCGCCAAGTGCAACGCGGCTTACAAGCCCGTTATCACCGCTACGCAGATGCTCGACTCCATGCAGCAGAACCCGCGCCCGACGCGCGCCGAGGTTGCCGACGTTGCTAACGCCATCTACGACGGCACCGACGCCGTTATGCTCTCTGGCGAGTCCGCTGCCGGTAAGTACCCGGTCGAGGCCGTTAAGATGCAGGCCAGCATTGCTCTCGAGACCGAAAAGTACCTCCCGGCTCACGCTCCGCTCGAGGTTCCGGCCGATGCCCACGGCACCCGTGTTGTCAACAACGTTGTGGGTATGTCCGCTGTGAACATGGCTACCACCGTTGGCGCCAAGTGCATCACCGTGCCGACGACCACCGGCCGCACCGCTCGCCTGATCTCGCACTTCCGTCCCAACATGCCGATCTGCGCGTTCTCCCGCCACGAGTGGGCCGTCCAGCAGATGATCATGTACTGGGGCGTTATCCCGCACCAGGCCGAGATTACCCAGGGCACCGTCAACGGCACGATCGTCAAGGCGATCGAGACTGCTAAGGAGCTCGGCTACGTCGAGGCCGGAGACCTGACCGTCGCTACCGCCGGCGATCCCCGCATGAGCGTCCAGCTCGAGGACAAGGTCTCCTCGACCAACGTCGCTTACGTCGCTCAGGTGCGCTAAATCGTACTTGCAAGCAAATTTGCATTGCAAGGGGCCCGGAAGGCATTGCCTTCCGGGCCCCTTTTTTAAAACCTTCTCCATATGTCACTTCATCGATTTGCGTTCAGTCGCAAGCCTCTCCGATACCGAGCGCACCACCGAAGACGCCCTGCGAGGGGAGCCGTTGGTCAATTGGGGTGAACTGTTCACCGTCAAGCCGGCCGGCTAGCAGCTAGCGATCAGAGGGACTGCGGGAACGTCAGAAGCGGCAACGCGAGCCGCAAAGCCCGCTTCGGTCAGCTCGATGACCTCGGTAAACGTTGCGTCGAAGAATTCCTCGGTCAGCAGGCGGTATGGCGGATGGTCGGGCTCGCCGGGGTTTTCGCGCACGATCTCGTGCATAACGCCGATGGTCTTGAGCACATACTCTTTATGGATGGGATACTGCCCAAAACGCGTCGCAGCGGTATACAGGCGATCGGTCGCGCGCGGAATCGAAACGATGCCGAGCGTCTTGCCAAACCAGTCAAAGTCGCCTTGCTTTTTAATGCGGAATTCCTCGCACGGTTTGCCGCCGTGCGCCTCCAGGTACTGATTCACGCGCGTATTCCACACGGTATCGGCCACGAGGTGAGACCAAACGCCCAGCGTCAGATCGAGCAGCGACTGCGCCACGTCATCGGGCGCGAGCGAAAGCTCGCTAGCACCGGGACCGGCAACCGGCTCGGCATCCTTGTAGCGTTGGGGATAATGCACCCGATTGAGTCGCTCGCGCTCCTCGACAATCGAGGTCGCCGCGGCTGGCGCACCGGTGGGCGAACTTTTAAGCAACGGTGCCACATAGGTATCCCAGAACTCATGCTCACGAGGCTTAGGGATAGGCTCGGGCTTTGCAAAGTGCGTAATGCGGTACGGGATGGGATCGGCGATGCCAGGGACCATATAGCCCACGAAGATATCCGGAACCACGCAGCCAAACAAAAAGGCATTGCGGTCGCGCACGCTATTGGCAAGCGCTCCGGTGCGCTCCAGCAAACGCTCCGTCTGAGCGATATGAATGTTCCAGCTTGGCATAGCCACCCCCATAAAAAACCTGGATAACTATACCATCACGGCAAAGCCGCGCGGACGGCTACGCACGCTCTACGCAGCAACTAGTCCGTAGCACCGCTTTCGGTTCCATACGACGACGAAGACGCCTCGACCACATGGTGATATCGATCGATATAGATTGCACGGGCACCCAGGCGTCGCACCAAATCCTGGTGATGCGTGCTCATCAAGACCGTCTTACCCGCCGCGACATAAGCCAGCAAGAAATTGACCACGATGTCGCATGAATCCTCGTCGAGCCCATTGGTAGGCTCGTCGAGGACCAAGATATCCGGGTTCATCGACACCACCGCAGCCAGCGCAACACGCTTCTTTTGCCCACCCGAGAGCTGATAGGGAGAGGCGTCGGCAAGGTCGGCAACCTGGAACAGCCCCATGGCATCGCGGACGCGGCGCTCGAGCTCGCCCGTCGGCAGCCCCATCTGCGCGGGACCAAAAGCGACCTCCTCGCCCACCGTGGCGCAAAAGAGCTGCGCGTCGGCATTCTGGAACACAAAGCCAACGCGCTGATGAAAACGCTGAGCGGCCGCGGAATCCTTTAGAAACGCCGCATCAATCACATGCCCGTCAAACAGGTATTCCCCTGCGTCCGCAAGCTCAAGGCCGTTAATAAGGCGCATAATCGTCGTCTTACCGCAGCCGTTGGGACCGAGCAGGGCAACGAGTTCGCCACGATCGACCTGCAGCGACACGCCATCGACAACCGTATGCCCCGCATAGGAAAACACCACGTCGCGAAACTCGATGAGCGGCGTGGTCTCGGCGCCAGCAGCACCGCTCGCGCCCATCGCGCCATTTGTATCGTTTGCCAAAACGTCGCCCTTCCCTAGTTGCATCCCCAGCCGGAACCAGCAGTGCCTACAGCACGGCGCACAACACTGCCAGCAGCGCCACGCCGGCCGCATAGACCGCATCGCGCCAGCCAAACCCGGCGCGTGCGGGAGCCGGATACACACCGGCAAAGCCGCGGCACAGCATGGCCTCGTCCATCGCGCGGCTGCATTCCATCGCCTTGATAAAGGTCATGCCCATGATACCCGCGATCGAATCGGTACGCGAAAATCCCTCAGGCGCACGGCCAACGCTGCGCAGCATGACCGATTCGCACAGATCGTGCGCCGTGCGACCCAGCACCTCGATGTGCTTGAGCGCCATATCAAACGTAAAGATAACTTCGTCGGGCAGGTGCAGCATTTTGAGCGCCGCCGACATGCGGCTCCAGGTAAGGGTCCACGAAACACCCAGCACCAGCGACACATTAATGAAGGTCTTGAGCGCAATCTTGAGCATGGCGCCCGCAGCAGAAGCGTCCAGCAGCAAGGCGGGCAGTACCAGAACCACCGCGAGCCCTGCAGCGCCAAGCGCCGGCACAAAGGTTGCCCGCAGCCCGCGTACGGGGCGCACGGCAACGAGCACCAGCGCGATAGCCGCCATCAACATGAGGTACAGAGGGCTCTGCGTCAGACACACGCACAGGACGCAAACGAACATCCCCACCAGGCGCATCGGAGCCGAAACGCAAGAAAGGGCGCGGTCGACCATCGACCCGCCCTCGTGCGCGCCTCCACCCAGGCGAACCCGCTCAAGCAGGCTCGCCAGGTGCAGGACATTCTTTTGCATCACACGATGCCGAGCCCCCGCGGGCTCGTAACGCTGCGCGTCCGCAAGCCAGCTAGGCAGCTCGACCGTCGCCATGAGCCCCGCTTTCCTTAACTGTCAGCGAGATCAGACGGAATGCGATGGTGAGCACCGCCACACCAATCACGCCCGAAAGAATATACATCGCGGCCTGGCCGGCAAAGCCAAGACCCTGCTCCTCGGAATAGGCCTGCAGATAATCGCCCGTGGGCAGAGCGTCGGCAAAGGTCGGAGTGTCGAGGCCGGCCGAAGCCTGCAGGCTATCGTCGCCGGCTTCCTGGACGGCAACCGCAGCGCCCTCGGCATCCCACTCACCCCAGGCGTCACCCGTGGCCAGCAGGCCCAGCGGCGTGGCTACGACAAGCATGGCAACCAGGATGAGCGTGGGGACCAGCGAGGTCTTCTTGGCAGCAGCGCCCTCGGCGGCAAGCTGACCATCGGCGGCCTCGGGGCCGACGATAATGCTCGGCGCCGTCTTCTTAATGAAACCGTAGATGGCGGCCGTCGCCACGCCCTCGACCACACCGGCAACCAGCATATGCGGGACCAACATGGCCGGAATAGCCACGGACAGCGGGAAGGGGCAGTACAGCGGGGCGCCCGAAGCGTTGGTGAAGAGCATCGGCTGAATACCGAACTCGATTGCCGCGCACAGGGCCGCCAGGCACAGGCCAACCCAGCCGCTTACGATGGCCGAAACCGAGGTGCCCCAGCTTTTGTCGTGCAAACGGCTGTTGAGCGCACGGAACACGATAGCAGCGGCAAACGGCAGCACAAAGGCCATGTTAAAGCAGTTGGCTCCAAAGGACAGGATGCCGCCGTCGCCAAACAGCAGCGCCTGCAGCGCCAGCGCAACCGAAACCGCAATGGCAGCAGCCTCGGGGCCCAGCAGCAGCGCGATGAGCGCGCCACCAACGGCGTGACCAGTGGTACCGCCGGGCAGCGGCACGTTGAACATCATGAGCAAGAAGGAGAATGCGGCGCAGATGCCCAGGAACGCCATATGCTCGCGATCGAGCGTGGCGCGCACCTTTTTGATGCAGTGAACCCATACGGGCACCATCGCCACCGCCATGACGGCATCGGTCTGCGGGGACAGGTAGTTGTCTGGAATGTGCATATACGCCTCCCGGTTATCGGCGCACGAAATTGCAACGTCGCCTAAATCACCTTGTCAGTATTACGTAATGTCAGATTCGTAACACGCCGCGGGCTATCATAGCAAAACGGCGCGCTGCCGACAAAGCAGCACGCCGTTATGTAATGCGCGTGTCATATATGCAGGCTCAGCAGCGCCTTATACCGAGCATAGCGGTCACGTAGGACTCGCCAGCAGCCACCGCTGACCTATACCCCAGCGCAAGACCTAGCCGCGGACCTCGCCGTTTACGCCCTTGCACACCTTGGTGACGATCTTCTGGTGCGCCTTCTCGACCTCTTCGCTGGTGAGCGTGTGGTCATCGGAGCGATACGTAAGCGCAAAGGCCATGGACTTCTTGCCCGCTCCGATGCGGATGGGATCGCGGTAGACGTCGAACAGGCGCACGCCCTCGAGCAGCTTGCCGCCAGCGCTGGTAATGCGGCGCTCAAGATCCTCGCAGGTCACGGAGTTATCGACCACGATAGCCAGGTCGTGCTCAACAGCCGGATACTGCGAGAACTCGCGGTAGTTCTCCTGGTTGCGGGCGCCCTTGATCAGTTTGTCCAGGTCGAGCTCAAAGGCAACGACGACCTCGTCGATGCCCATGGCTTCGCGCGCCTCGGGGTGAATCTCGCCGACCCAGCCCAGCACGGTGCCGCCGGACAGAACCTCGGCCGCACGACCCGGCTGCAGGAAGGCATAGCCCTCGCCCTCGACGGGACGGAAGCGAACCTTCTCGATGCGCAGCTGGGCAAGCAGCTCCTCGACAATGCCCTTGCCAAAGAAGAAGCGCAGCTTGCGGTACTTCATGTTCCAAGACCGCTCACTCCACTGGCCCGAGAGCACGCCCGCCACGGACTTGGTCTCCTTGGGCAGGCTGGCGTTCTCGCGGCCGTGGAACAGGCTGCCGACCTCGTACAGGTGCACGTTGGGCGTGCCATGGGCCTCGTTGTAGGCCACGGACTGCAGCAGGCCCGGCAGCAGCGAGCGGCGCATCTCGGTCTGCTCGGCCACCAGCGGGTTCATGAGCACCACGGGGCAGCCGCGGCCCTCGGTGGACATGCCAATCTTCTCCAAGTCGCCCGGAGCGGCAAAGCCAAAGGTCGTGGTCTCGTTGAGGCCGCAGGCGCGCAGGATCTCGCCGACCTTGCGGGTGAGCTTCTGCTCGCGGGTCAAGCCGCCGATGTGGTTCTTGGCAGCTGGGATGGTCGCCGTCACACGGCCCATGCCCCACAGGCGCAGGACCTCCTCGATCAGGTCAATCTCGCGCGGCAGGTCGGGGCGGAAGCTCGGCGGAGTGACCATAAAGTCCTCGCCGTCGCGCTCGACGGTGCAGCCCAGGCGGGTGAGCGAGCGCTCGATAAAGTCGGGCTCGATGTCGGCGCCGCAGATGGCGTGCACGCGGGCCAAGCGTAGCTTGATGCTATCGATGGTCTTAGGCGCGGGGAACACATCAACGTAGCCGGGAGCGACCTCGCCGCCGGCGATCTCCTCGATCAGCGCGCAGGTAACGTTGGCGACATCCACGCAACCGGTCTCATCGACCTGACGCTCAAAGCGAATGGAGGCATCGGAGATCAGCGACAGGTCGCGGCTGGTGTGCGAGGTGCGACCGGCGTTGAAGCAGGCGCTCTCGACCATCACGTCGACGGTGTCGTCCTCGATCTCGGAATCCATGCCGCCCATAACGCCGGCCAGCGCCACGGGACGCTCGCCGTCGGTGATGAGGCCCATGTCGGCGTCGAGCGTGCGCTCCTCGCCGTCGAGGGTCGTAAACTTCTCGTCCTGTTGGGCGGCGCGAACCACCACGCGACGATGGCCATCGCGCTCGGCAAAGGTGTCCAGGTCAAAGGCGTGCAGCGGCTGACCGGTGAGCATCATCACATAGTTGGTGATGTCGACGATGTTGTTGTGCGGGCGCACGCCCAGGGCGTTGAGGCGCTTGACCATCCAGTCGGGCGAGGGGCCGACCTTCACGTTGCGCACGATGCGGGCGACATAGCGGTCGCACAGGCCCTCGTCGGCAATCTCGACCGAAAGCTCGTCGTCGGTCGCGCGGCCAGTCTCGGCCTTGATGGCGGGCAGCTCAACGTGGAAATCGCGGTCGAAAATGGCGCCGGTCTCGCGGGCCATGCCGATCATGGACAGGCAGTCGGGGCGGTTGGGCGTGATCTCGCAGTCAAGCACGGTGTCGCTCGAGCCCACGTACTCGGCAAACGGCATGCCGCAGGGCGTATCCTCGGGCAGGATCATGATGCCGGAGTGGTCGCCGCCCAGGCCGAGCTCGCGCGCAGAGCAGTTCATGCCCATGGACACGACGCCGCGAAGCTTGCTCTTCTTGATCTTGACGTCGCCGGGAAGCACAGCGCCGATCATTGCCGTGACGATGTGGTCGCCAGCCTCGAAGTTCTGCGCGCCGCAGACGATCTGCAGCGGGGCGGGGTTGCCGTCGGCGTCGAGATTCTTGTCGCCCACGTCGACCGAGCACACATACATATGGTCGCTATCGGGGTGCGGGGTCTTGGTAAGCACCTTGGCAGTCACCACGTGGTCGAAGGACTCGCCCACGGTGTCGATCGCCTCGACCTCGGTGCCGGTACGGATATATTCGTCCGAAAGGGTCTTGGGATCCTCCGGAATATCGATCATGGTCTTGAGCCAGTCGTAAGAAACACGCATCTAGCTCTCCTTTCGTACTGAAAGCCTGCGAAGAGATGCAGGTGGAAACTTCAACTTTGTGAACATTCCTTACAAAGCGAGGGTTGTCCAAGTGCGGCAGATCGGCCCGAAAGAGGAGCGCCACGTACTTTGGTACGCAAGCGACGAATGAGCGCCGAGGTGCCGTGCTTGGGCAAGCCGCAGCCTAGAACTGATTCAGGAAACGCATATCGCCTGTCATGAGAGTACGCAGGTCCGGCAGGTCGTAGCGCAGGGCCGCGACGCGCTCGGCGCCAATACCGAAGGCGAAGCCGGTGTACTTCTCGGGGTCAATGCCGCAGTTGATCAGGACGTTGGGGTCGACCATGCCGCAGCCCAAGATCTCGATCCAGCCGCTGTGCTTGCAGAAGTTGCAGCCCTTGCCGCCGCAGACGTGGCAGCTCACGTCCACCTCGCAGGAAGGCTCGGTGAAGGGGAAGAAATGCGGGCGGTAGCGCGTCTTGCGGTCCTCGCCAAACATGCACTTAACAAAGTAGTCGAGCGTGCCCTTGAGGTCGCCAAAGGTGATGCCCTCGTCGACGACCAGGCCCTCGATCTGGTTGAACTGCGGCAGGTGGCAGGCATCGGCCGTGTCGGGACGGTAGACGGTGCCCGGGCAGATCATGTAGATGGGCGGCTTCTGCGACTCCATGGTGTGGATCTGCACGCCCGAGGTCTGGGTGCGCAGCAGCACGTCGGACTCGCCGTGGGCGTGAGCCTCGGGGTGCGCGACGCTGCCGGGGTTGTTGTCGACCACGTAGAAGGTATCGCGGGCCGAGCGGCTCGGGTGATCCATGGGGGCGTTGAGCGCGGTGAAGTTGTAGTAGGAGGTGTCGACCATGGGGCCAGACTCGACGGTGTAGCCGATGCCGCAGAAGATGTCCTCGGCCTCCTCGATGATCTGCTTGATCAGGTGCTGGTGACCGATCTGCGGACGGATGCCCGGCAGCGTGATGTCGACGGCCTCGTGCTCGAGTGCGTGCTTGAGGGCGGTGGCCTTCATCTCGGTGGTGCGCTCGTCGAGCATGCCCTCGATCAGCTGGCGCATCTCGTTGGCGCGCTTGCCCATCATGGGACGATCCTCGGGGGCGAGCTTGCCCATCATGCGCATCAGGCCGGTGATGCGGCCCTTGCGGCCGAGCAGCTCAACGCGCGCGGCCTCGAGCTTTGCGGCGTCGTCGGCGCCTGCGACGAGCTCCTTGGCCTCTTCCTCGAGTTTGACCAGATCATCAATCAGACTCATGTCTTCCCTTTCGTCTCTCGCGCTCCCCGCTTGCCGAGGCGGCTGCCGCCGTCTGACATTGCGAAAACGCGGCCCGGTTCGGTAACAAAAAAAACCGTCCTCGGGCATGTGCATTGCCCAAGGACGGTTGAATTCCGCGGTACCACCTTGTTTGACCCGACGGATGTCTGGCCCGCCGCGCCCACTCTTTGCCCCTTGTCGCGAGGCTCACGGCTTCCCTACTGGGAACATCGCCGCCGCTGGCCGCGCGCCCGTTGAGGTCGCTGCTCGGGAGTGAACGCTTGGCCCTTGTCACCGCAGGAAGGCTTGCAGCCCATGACCTTCCCTCTCTTGCCGGCGACGCGGCGGGCAAAACCCTCTCCGTCAACGCATTGGGCTATAGGATAGCACATTCTGCGTGTGCATCGCCGCGTTCCGTTTTGTTCGTGCTGGGTACAAGGCAGGTAGCTGTGCAAACTGGCCGCGCCGCCGCGTGCGACGGGCGACCTGCGAGATCAAGGATATGGTATGGGAAAGAAGCACGATAAGAAGGCCGAGCCCGCAGCGGGCAAGACGCCCAAAGGCATGAAGGTCGATAAGGCCGTCAAAAAATTCCGCAAGCTCGAGGGCAAGCTGTGGACCCGCGAGTACCTGCTCAAGATTGCCGAGTTTGACGGCGCGACCATTGCCCCCGCCAACGGCGCCGCAGCGCGCGCCGACGCCATGGGCACCCTTGCCGGCGAGCATCATAAGCTCCTGACCAGCGAAAAGTCTGTCGAACTTGTGCGCTCGCTGGCACGCGAAACCGTCGCCGGCGGCAAGATCGACGACCCGCAGCTGCTCGACGAGATCCGTGTGCTCGGTCGCGACCAGCGCGAGGCAAGCGTCATCCCCACCGAGGAGGCCGAGGCCTGGACCAGGCTCACCTGCGAGGCCGATGCCGTATGGCACAAGGCCAAGACGGCCAATGACTGGGCGAGCTTTGAGCCCTATGTGGATAGGATCGTCGCCCAACTTAAGCATCAGGCCGAGCTCATGGACCCCAAGCGCGACCCATACGATGTTTGGCTCGACCAGTACGAGCGCGGCCTTTCCGCCAAGAGCTTCGATGCGTTTTGCGATGAGGTCAAGGCGACGGTCGTGCCGCTCGTGCACGCCATCGGCGAGCGCAGCCAGCAGCCCGATGCCGACTTTTTGCACGCCCGCGTGCCCGAGGCCGCCCAGCGCGCCATGAGCTTCGACCTTATGAAGCTTGTCGGCCTGAACCTGGACGACACCACGCTTGCCTTTACCGAGCACCCGTTTAGCGAGGGCTTTGCCGTGGGTGACGCGCGCATCGCGACACACATCTACGAGGACGATTGCATCTCCAACGTCTACAGCATCATCCACGAGGCGGGACACGCCATGTACGAGCTGGGCGTCAATCCTGCCTATGCGCGCACCTGTCTTGAGGGTGGCACCTCCATGGGCATCCACGAGAGCCAGAGCCGCTTCTTCGAGAACACCGTGGGTCGCAGCCGCGCCTTTATGGGACCGCTGCTCGAGGTGCTGCGCCGCCACGCACCCGAGGTCTACGGCAACGTAGACGAGGACACGCTCTACCGCGCCGTGAACATCGCGCAGCCGTCGCTGATCCGCACCGAGGCCGACGAGCTCACCTATCCGCTGCACGTTATGGTGCGCTACGAGATCGAGCGCATGCTGTTTGCCGGCGAGGCCACAGCCAAGGACATCCCCGCGCTTTGGAACCGCTTCATGGATGAGTACCTGGGCATTCCCGTTCCCGACGACACGCACGGCTGCCTACAGGATACGCACTGGAGCGGCGGCTCGTTTGGCTACTTCCCCACGTATGCGCTGGGCAGTGCCTACGATGCCATGTTTGTGCCGGCCATGTGCAGCGACGGTGTCGACCTCAACGGCGCCTGTGCGAGCGGCGACCTGACACCCGTCCGCGCCTGGCTGGGCGAGCACATTTGGCAGTGGGGCCGCGCCAAGGACGCGCCGGAGCTCATCAAGGGCGCCTGCGGCATGGCGTTCGATGCCCGCTACTACTGCAGCTACCTGCAGGACAAGTTCACCACGCTCTACGAGCTGTAAGGCATAACCGACACGCCAACGCAAAGGGGGCGCCGCGGAACCAATCCGCAGCGCCCCCCCTTTCACCTAGTCGTTTAAGAACGTCCCCAATGACTACCTTACAGAGCTTCCAGCGCGGCGGCGATGCGCTTCATGGCAGCATCGGCGGATGCTTGGTCGGGCGCCTCGGCCAGCACGCGGATAACCGACTCGGTTCCGCTCTTGCGTACGAGCACGCGGCCCTCGCCTGCCAGCGCAGCCTCGGCCTCGGCGATGGCGTTCTGCACGCCCATGTTCTCGAGCGCGGCGTCCTTGTCCGCCACGCGCACGGCCACCTGCGCCTGCGGCAGCAGCTTGCACGGAGCCGTGAGCTGTGAGAGTGTCTCGCGCTCGGCACGAATCACTTCCATCACGCGCAGCGAGGTCATAATGCCGTCGCCCGTGCGCTCGATATCGCCAAAGATCGTATGGCCCGTCTGCTCGCCGCCCAGGCTGTAGCCGCCCTCGCGCATCTTGGCATACACGTGACGGTCGCCCACGCCGCTGGTCACGACGCTCAGACCGGCAAGCTCCAGCGACTTGACCAAGCCAAAGTTGCTGGCAATCGTCGGCACCACGGTACCGCCCGAGAGTCGCCCGTGCTTGTTCAGATACACGCCGCACACGTACAGGATCTGGTCGCCGTCTACCACGCGACCGCGCTCGTCCACGGCCAAGCAGCGATCGGCATCGCCGTCATAGGCAAAGCCCACGTCCAGGCCTTGCTCCACCACATGGCGCTGCAGGCGCTCCATATGCGTGGAGCCGCAGTCGACGTTGATGTTAAAGCCATCGGGCGCGGCATTGATCACGCGCACGTCGGCACCGAGCGCGTCAAACACCGGCTTGGCCACCGAGGAAGCCGAGCCGTTGGCGCAGTCGATACCGATCTTGACGCCCTGCAGCGAAAAGTTCGCACTTGCAATGAGCGAAGCAATGTAGCGGTTGCGGCCCTGCATGTAGTCCACCGTGGCACCGATGTGGTTGCCCATGGCCAGCGGAACTTCGCTCTTGCCATCGATGTAGTCCTCGATGAGCTCCAGTACGTCCTCGTCCATCTTAAAACCGTCGCTATTGACGAGCTTAATGCCGTTATCGCAAAACGGGTTGTGGCTCGCACTGATCATGATGCCGCAATCGAAGCAGCCCTCCACGGTCTGATGCGCCACGCCCGGCGTCGGGATCACGTGCAGTATATAGGCGTCCGCACCGCTCGCGACCAGGCCGCTCACCAGCGCCGCCTCGAACATATAGCTCGAGCGACGTGTGTCCTTGCCCACGATGACGCGCGCCTTAGCACTGCGGTTGGCGCCGTAATACCAGCCCACAAAACGGCCAATCTTATAAGCGTGCTCTACCGTCAGCCCAACGTTGGCCTCACCGCGAAAGCCGTCGGTGCCAAAGTACTTCATGCGCTCTCCTTACAAAATAGGGGCGGACAGATTGCCTGTCCGCCCCAAAATGGTACTCGATTATCTGCGCTACCAGAAAAACCCTACGCCGACGCGCTGTCGCGAGCCGCCTGGCATGTAGGAGTCTGACGCAGCGTAAGCGGCTTGTCCCCCGCCTCGGCCGACGTGGTCAGCGTATACGTGATCGTCGTCGTCTCGCCAGCATGCAGGTCAACGGTTCCTGAATAGCAGGGAACTCCGTGCCAAGTGGCAGCGAACAGTCCAAACTGAGTCCCCTCGACGTTTAGATCGGTAATGCTGCCGCCTGTCGGCGCAAACAGTGATACATACAAGCGCTCATCGTCACGCGAGGTCCCAGGCGCACTGGCCGCTACGTAGTCGGGCAGCTTACCTGCCTCCTCCTGCGTCATGATGTTCGTCAGGGTAACGGTGATGCGATACGAGCAAGCGCCGTCGCCGTTCTTCACGCCCTGACCAATCTGCGTATCGGCGTTCAGATACCAGTCGAGCTTGGAGAAGCTTAGGTTGTTAAAGTAGACACCAGCAACGGGATCTTCACTCGGGTCATCCGGATCGGGCAGTGAGGCGTCGATGTTCATCTCCTTGATAGCGTTCTGCTCGTCATCGTTTTTCATCCACGCGATCAGGCGGCCCTCTTCGGCACCGCGCTCAACGGCGCTGACAAGGTTCGCAACATCGACGTCGCCGATACCGCCAAGGATCTTGTCGAAGGCAGCGCTGGCGACGGATGCAAAGATGCCGTCCGACTCCTCGACCGGATAGTTCCAGTACACATCATGCATAAGCACCTTCGCCGCGTTAGTGCCGTCAACGACTGTACCGTCGGGCAGTGAAACATTACCCACGAGGCCCAACAGATACTGCAGGAATACCGGATCGATACCAATGACGCCATCGACGTCCTGACCATATTCAGACTTCCACAGCGCGGCGACACGCTGCGAATTACGGGGCCAGTCGGGCGAATAGGTATTGCCCGAGATGTATAGGTTGCTGTGGTCACCAAACAGCGTCTCATCTTCTTCGTCGACGCTCTCAACCGCCTCGTCTTTGCTGCGCGCAATGCAGGGAACAAACTCGCCAATCGACATCTGGCCGTCGGTGACCGAAATCAGGCCCTGCGAACCGCCAAAGCCGCCGCAGGCACGAATCTCGACGTTGTTCATGGCGTACACAAGGTAGTTGCGCGTCTGGCCGTTGGCGCCGAGCATCTGGGGAAGGACGGGGGCGACCTTCTCCGCCGCGTCGACCGCACCGTTGAGGGTGGCAAAGCCGTCCTTGGCCTTATCGACCAGCTCGGTCACCTGGGAAATATGAGTATCGCCAATGCCCTGGACCTTCTCGTTGGCGCTCTTGAACACCTTCGAGCTGCTGGAAAGCGAATCGGCGACCGCCTGCAGCGCGGACACGTTAATCATGCCGTCCTGGAACAGCTTGCCGGGCGTGGCCTGCGAGAGGTTATCGGCCATGGGAACCAGCGCGTTGCTCGAGACATCGGACAGGGCATCAATCATGGTGCGGGCTGCGTTGATGTCGCTGCCATACACCGGGATAAACGAAGCCGCCGTCCACAGCGGGCTCGAGGTCTCCGCCTTCATGCTGTTGCAGAGCTCATCGATCTTCTTCGCGTCGTCAGGCAGCGTCGAAAAATCGCCCGACGTGACCTTGTCCTTAAGGCCACCGACGATCTCGACAGCCTCCTTCGCTTCGCTCTTTACGGTCTTTGCCGAGTTAAGCAGCATAAAGCCGCTTGCGCCAAGCGCAACGAGAAGCACCGCGACTACAGCGGCAATAATGGCGCCGGTGTGACGCTTTTTGCGCTCGCCCTTGCGATGACGATGACGGACCAGACCGTCAGAGGTCGAACTCGACGAAGCGTCGCTACCGTAGTTCAAGCCAAAATCGTAATAATCTTCCTTGGAACCCGAGCCCGCAAACTCGGCACCGCTATCATCCAGGCGGGCGAACGTGCCAGTCTCGGAGGCGCCGGTGTAAATCGTGCCAAGGTTACCCGTAAGCCCCGCGCCACCGGCAGAGGGAGTATTGTTGGCGGCCTTGTCGGCATTAACGTTGCCGGCGGCATTCGCGGCGTTGGCAGCACCCGCGTTGTTCGCGGGTACCGAAGGAGCCCCGATCGGCTGCGACGCGGAGGTTGCACCGCCCGCAAAGACATTCCCTCTTGCACGGCCGGTCTTTTTTGCCTTTTGAGACTGCTCGTACAGAGCGGTAAACATCGCCGTCTCGCCCGGGGACACGCGCTTACCGGAACCGCCCTGTCCAGCGCCGCCCGGCGTGCCGGCCTTACCAGCCCCGTTCGGACGCGGCGGAACTGCAGGACGGCCGCTATCGCTGCCCTTAAAGTGATTACCAGCCATAAAGAAATCCTCGCAATTGAGTCGCAATGAAAAAGTCCATAACGTTACTAGTTTATGGCATTTTGGGCATCGACAGCTAAACTCCAGACACGGACGTCAATTGGCGAAAATGCGGCACAACACCTTTTCTGTCTTGGCGGCGGCGCCAGCTACACCGTGAGGAACATCATCACGATGATCATGGCAAAGCCGATAAGGTCGGTCGGCAAAAACACCGTGCCCAGCATAACGGCGCTGGTGATAGTCGCCGAAACCGGCTCCACAGTTCCGATGAGGCTCGCGCGCACCGAGCCGATGTCCTTAACGCCCTGCATATAAAGCATGTAAGCAAAAAACGAGCCGATAACCACGAACACCGCGAGCGCCTCGATGCCGGCAGCGTCGAGCGCCGGCATATGCGCCCAGGGCTGCACGAAGACGCACGAGACCACGCCCGCCGTGAGCATTGCCGAGCCCGTGACGATGGGGCTGCCGTATTCGGGCAGGATCTTGGCGGGAATCACCGCCATACACGCGGCGCTGACCGCACACATAAGACCTGCTGCCAGGCCAAGCGGCGAGATATTCAGGCTGGTGGGGTCGCCGCCGGTGGCGATTAAAAAGGTTCCACCCAGAGCCAGGCCAATGCCGATGACTTCGCGAGTACGCGGCATGCGGCGATCGGTCACGCAGGCGTAGCCCATGATGATAACGAGCTGCAGGCACTGGAGCACCGTCGCGGTTCCGGCGTTCGTCAGGCGCACGGCCGAAAGATAGCAAAACTGGTTGAACAGCAGGCCAAAGGCGGTAAAGAGCAGCAGCTGCTTGCGATCGGCGGGTGTGGTCCAGAGCTTAATCAGGCGCTCGCGGTCGCGCGTGACAACCACGGCCATAAAGAGTAGACCGGCGAGAATCTGACGCACGCTCATAAGCCACAAGGTGTCGACGTGGTAGGTATCGAACAGAAAGCTCGCGCTGGTGCCCGAGAAGCCCCAAAACGAACCGCCCACCAGCGTAGCCAAGACGCCCGTGATCATCTTGCGCGACGACGCATCGTTAAGGCGCTCGCGCCAGGCGCGGCGGGTGCTACGGCTGAGCTCGTCGGTGCCCTCGGGCACATCAATGTTCGATATATCGGTCATCGGCACCGAAGCCCCTGCGCCTTCGACCTGCTCGACACACTCTTTGCTCATTCCACTCCCCCGAAACAGCCTGGAAACAATTCGGCTTACCTTACCACGGCGAAGTCACCAGCTGGAGGCTTGTCCGCTTGTCGGTAGGACAATTCCGCAGGCGTCTTTCCATAGCTCGATACCGCAATGGCCTTGCATTATGCGACAGCCAAATCGTGGCAGCAGGCTCTTTTGAGATGGATATGACAAAGCCCCCGAATTCCACAAGGTTGATTTTCAATCTCAACGCAACAGCCTGAACGGACCCCGCGTTTCCGCAGCTAGCGCAACGCGGAAATAG
>NZ_CAXSQQ010000030.1:0-20443 GCF_964239575.1 Collinsella aerofaciens ATCC 25986 | reverse complement strand
GCCGTTTGGCCCCACCCGCATAGCGGGTGGTTTCTGATGCGGCGCGCTGCGCGCCCCGCACAGGCTAAAGCCCGTAAACGAAAGGGCGCTGACCTTCTGGTCGCGCCCTTGAAGTTGAACGTCAGATTGTCCAAATGCGGCCCGCGCAGCGCCGAGCCGTTACGCGGTTTGGTAAAACCGCGTAACCCTAAAGCTCCGTTACTTCAACGTTGTTGTAGATCTCGTCCCAGCGGTCCATGACCAGGTGACCGGTCTTGGGATCCATAGCGTTGAGTTTGCCGCAGGTATTGGCGGTCTTGAGCACCGTGACGTCGTCGGCGCCAGCAGCAATGGCATGTGCAAAGCCGGCGATGGTCGAGTCGCCGGAACCCGTTGCGTTCACAGCCGCAATCGCGGGCGTCTTGGCGCGGAACGCGCGACCCTCATGGAAGCCAACCGAACCGGCAGCGCCCATCGAAACGACAACCCAGGGGATACCGGCAAAACGGTCATCGGCGGCAAGCGCCTCGCGCAGGGCATCGACATCATCGGTCGTAAAGGACGTACCCAGTAGGCCGTTAATCTCGGTCAGGTTGGGCTTTACGAGCTCAGGCTTAGCGTCGGACTCCAGCGCGGCCTCCAGCGATGCACCCGAAGTGTCGAGCAGCACCTTGGCGCCCGCCTCCTCGGTGATCTTGACGAGCTCGGCATAGTAGCCGGCATCGACGCCACGCGGCAGCGAGCCCGAAAGCGTCACGACGTCCGCCTTCGCTGCAAGCTCGGCAAACTTGGCCGTAAAGGCCTCGAGCTCGGCCGGGGCGATCTGCGGGCCGCTCTCCAGCAGCTCGGTCTGATTGCCCTCATGCAGGATATTCAGGCAGATGCGCGTCTCACCAGCAATAGGCACAAAGTCGTTCTTGACGCCGTCGGCATCCATAAGCTCGGCCATATAGGCACCCATGTGGCCGCCGAGTAGACCGGTCGCGAGCACATCGTCGCCCAACTGCAGCAGCACACGGCTCACGTTGAGGCCCTTGCCGCCAGCGGTCTTTTCGGGCGTCACGCGGTTAACGTCGTCGATGATCAGCTTGTCGAGTTGATAGCGCGTATCGATCGACGGGTTCATGGTAACGGTCAGAATCATATTGAACTCCTGTTCCGGGGCGGCATGACCCGCCCCAAACATACGATAACTCGTTAAAGGATCTCGATCTCAAAGCCGCGGGTAACGGTCTCCCCCGGCTTGGCAACCAGGCAGCCACGCTTGTGCTCCAGAATATCGTCCTCGTCGGAGCAGGTGGACAGGCCGCCCCACGGTTCAACAGCCACAAAGTCGCCCTCGGGCTTGCTCCACACAATCAGGTACGGCATATCGGGGAACGTCAGGCGCACGCCCTTGTCCTCGGTTTTCTTGGTAAGCGTAACCACGTGGCTCTCGAGCACGTCAAAGATGGTCTCTGCGAAGTCAAAGAGTTCGTGGGTCAGCGGCAGGTCATGGCCAACCATCGGGTTCTTGCTGCGATGCTCAACATCAATCAGGCCCGTCGAGGGAACGGCAGTACAGAGCTCGGCGGCCTCGCGCTGCTCAAAACGGAGCTCGTAGTCGTCGTAGGACTCGCCCTCGTCAAGCGGGCACTTAAAGCCAGGGTGACCGCCCACAAAAAACGGCATGTCCTCGGTGCCCTCATTGGTCACCTCGTACGACACGGCCACCTTCTCCGCATCGATCGTGTAACGAGCAACGATCTTAAACGGATACGGGTACTGCTCGAGCAACTCGGCATGGTCGGCAGAGCTTAAGCTCAGCACAACCATGTTGTCGCTCTGCTCCTCGAGCTTCCACTCCTGCTTGCGAGCAAAGCCGTGGCGGGCGAGCTTGACCTCGCGGCCGCCCATGGTCATTGCGCGACCGTCACGAAGGCCGCCGCAGATCGGGAAACAAATGGGTGCCTGGCCCGACCACACCGCCGGGTCGCCCTGCCACAGGTACTCACGGCCGTTGGCCGTAATAGAAGTGAACGACCCGCCCGCCGTGCTCAGTGCTACGCGGATAGAACCGTTATCAAGAACAAACTCCATAGGAGCCTTCCCTTTCTTACGACAGCCCGCCAAGTCAATAGGGCTGATAGAAAACCGGCCCGCGCCCCCTAACAGAAACGCGAGCCGTCAATTGAAAAGCTGCAAATCGCCAAGTACAGCCAAGAGCGAAGCACTCAAGCCAAGCAAGCAAACGTGTTATCGGAGCAGCTCGCCGTACCAGAACACTTCGCAACAACAGGGGCGATCTCACAGGTCACTCAAACGTCAGCGAGCGGCGCTCAGGTGCCCCAGGTCGCCGCGAAAGAGGAGCGACGCGTACTTCATGTACGCGAGCGACGGTTTGAGCGGCGAGATGGGGTGCCTGAGCGCCGCGCAGCGTCGACCGGTCCGGCGTTCGGCAGAACGCCGGAACCTAATTAGTCGTGGTA
Source organism: Collinsella aerofaciens ATCC 25986 (assembly GCF_964239575.1). Classification (GTDB taxonomy): domain Bacteria; phylum Actinomycetota; class Coriobacteriia; order Coriobacteriales; family Coriobacteriaceae; genus Collinsella; species Collinsella aerofaciens_BQ. Next base: position 17,996 of record NZ_CAXSQQ010000030.1, on the reverse strand, counting down.
CTCGCCGCGGTCCCACTTCTCGAGGAACTCGTCAAAGAAGTGCGGGTCAGCCTGAGCCTCGGCGTCGGCCTTATTGCAGGCATCGATCTTGGCGATCAGGGCATCGTGCTCGGGGGTCTTCTCGTAGGGCTCCTCCAGGAAGGCAAGCATGATATCGGCCATCAGGAACTCGCCGGTAATCTTGCCGCCAAAGCCCACGATGTTGGCGTTGAGCTCGCGACGGGCATACAGGGCAGAGGTCATGTCGCGGACCAGGGCGCAGCGGGCGCCGGGAACCTTGTTGACGGCGTTGGTGATGCCGATGCCGGTGCCGCACAGGGCCACGCCAAAGTCGGCCTTGCCGCTGGCAACAGCCTCGCCCACGGCCTTACCGTAGATGGGATAGTGCGTACGGGTGTGGCTGTAGGTGCCGCAGTCGAGCACCTTGTAACCAGCCTGCTCCAGGCGGTCGGCCAGATAGATCTTCTCGTCCGTAACGATATGGTCGCAACCGATTGCGATGGTCTTCTTCATCAGAACGTCCTTTCGTCTGAATTCACAAGTTGAGGTAGAAGTTCGAGTTCTCGGTGGCTCTCGTTAGGCCATCTTGTTGAGCATGTCGACACGGATCTGGTGACGGCCGCCGGCGTACTGTGCACGCAGGAACTCGCGGGCGATCTTCTTGGCGACCTCGGTGCCCACAACGCCCGGGCCCATGGTGACCATGCGCGAGCCGTTGTGCTCGCGGGTCATGTAAGCGGAACGCTCGTCGGAAATGTTGGCGACGACCATGCCCTTGATCTTGACGGCGGCCATATAGGAGCCGACGCCGTACTTATCGAATGCGAAGCCCTGGGAATCCTTGTGCTCCAGCAGGTCCTTGGCAACGGCGGTCGCGGAATCGACAAAGTCCGCGGCAGGGGTCTCGGAATAGTCGACGACCTCGTGACCGTCGGCGATGAGCATCTCCTTGATAGACTCCTTCATCGACATACCGTCGGCATCGGAAGCGATTACAACCCTCATGACATCCTCCTTGAGAGATACGCAGGTGCGTAGTTTCTGTTTGGAAGTGTTGAATCGCGTTCAGGTCCGGGCATCTGAATGTGCGGTTCTTCACTGTTCATGTTTATTTGAACACATTCGAACAGTAACTGCAACAACTATTTGTTTATCTTTGTTCTTTTTTGAACAAATATCGTTCACGGATGATTGCTGACCGTTTGAGCCGGGCGCGGACGTAGCGACCACGTGTTCAACAAACAAAAGAGCGGCCAAGAACGTGTCTCGGCCGCCCTTCGGCGGTATTCCCCGGTATATACAGCTGTTTTAGCTACTCGGACTGCCCACCCTATTTGGCGTGCTTGGACGGAGCACTCAGAAAGCGGCCCGTCAAATAGTTCGCCGGGCCGGAAATATCGATCCCTAGCAGTACGTGTCCCAGCCACAGGAACGCCACGAGCACCAGCAGCGGGATAACGCACGAAGTCACGATCATCACGATGACGCCTTCGATGAGGTCGGTCACCTGCTGCACGATCTCGTCGGTCATCTGCTTGGCACCGCTGGTCACCGACGTAACAAGGCTCGAGGCCCCATCAGTCAACTGCTCGAGCACGTTTTTGGACTCTGTGGCCTCGGATTTTTTCTTATTCGATTTTGAGCTGGTCTCGGCTGACTTGTCCGTGGTGTCGGCCGCGTCCGCAGCGTCCGCAGCCTTTTGCTCAGCTTGCTCAATACTTACGCGATACGTTTCATCGACCTTCTGCGACACCCAAACGCTTGCAGGCACCAACGCCATGCCGATCACGGCAACTACCAGCACGCGTGTCGCCACACGGCGCAGGACAGCGCTCGTGCTCCAGCGCCCGTGAATGCCGAGCGACACCGCAAAGAGCACCAACGCAAACGGGATTAAGATGCCCAAGCCAACCGACCACAAAATGGTTAGCAGGTATTTCTCGAGGTAGAGCACGGCAAGCACGATACCAAGGTTGCCTGAAAGCTGCGCGAGCTGCTCGGCAACCGGCGTTCCCGTATCACCCGGCAGCGCGGTAATGCCCGCAGACAGCGCCACGCACGAGGTCGTGAGCGCCAGTACGTTACCCTTCTTTTGGTCGATGACCTCGATGGTGGAGTCCCAAGTCTTGGTATCGGCGAAATGCGGACGAGCTACAAAGCCCGACAGCAGCGCCAGTACCACGAGCGCAACGATAAAGCCAATCTGCAGCTTTTTGTTTGCGCACACGACATCGGACAGACTGGGCTGCAGCTCGGTTACCGTCGTGTGCTCGGTTATCTGGACAGGACGCCCATGAGCCATCTCGTGCGCGTCTCTTTTTTGTATTGACCCGTTATCCGGCATTTGGATACCTCCTCAGTCCGGGGCTTAATGCGAAAGGAAGTATACCCACCGAGCAAAAAACGAACGGGAAGACGAACAGAGCGCACCAAGACTGTCCCCAATGACTATCTCCGGATGAGTTGCGGTGGAATAGGGATTGTTTTGCGCCCGTCGGCCCCTATTCAGTCCCTATTTCACCGCAACTTGGAGGAGGACAGAAAAAGCCCTGCCGCGGGTAGCGGCAGAGCTTTTGGAAGGGGACTTGGTTGTGAGGGCTCGTTAGGCGAGCTTGGCCTCGAGCTCGGCGATGCGCTTGTAGGCATCGATGGTAAAGCGGGCCTGCTTCTCCAGGATCATAGTGGTCATGAGAGTGTCCTGAGCGTGAGCCATGATGAAGGTCATCTCCATCTCGCCACCGCCGGCCTCCTGCGAAAGCAGCTTGGTCTGCGTGTCGTGGGCGCCGATAAGTGCATCGCTGGCATCCTTGTGCAGCTGTTCGGCCTTCTCAAAATCGCCCTCGCGAGCAGCATCGAGCGCTGCAAGCAGATCGGTCTGGGCGTCACCTGCGTATGCGACAATCTCGAATCCAACCATCGAGATTTCTTCTTTGGTTGCCATATTGCGTTCCTTTCACATATGAACCAATGGAGAGCATCGCGTCCGGGCATACGCGCTGCGTTCTGTATGACAGAAACATTAACATTCAAACAAAAAAGAACAGCGCAAAACGCAATTTCAAGCTATGAACGGTCACTTTTCGCCCGTGAACGGTTTTTAAACCAATCTGAACAATATCGAACACAGTTAGTGACAACCCAAACAGGACCGCACCCTAACGCAAATCGCGCACCGTATCGCCCTCTACGAGCACACCGGGGATCAGCATGTGCTCCACGCCAGACGCACCCCCATCGGCGCCGGCAATCTTGTCGACCGCCCACATGCCGACGCGCTTGTTGTCAAAGCGCACCGTGGTCAGGCGACGGTCGGGCACGATATCGCCCAGACTATCGTCAACACCCGCCACGCTCACGTCCTGGGGCACGCACTTCCCGCGCGACTCGAGCCCACGGATACAGCCATATGCCATGGCATCGTTGGAGGCATAAATGGCCGTGCAGGTCGGATCATCCGCCAGAGCCTGGCCTGCGGCATACCCGCTCTGTGCCGTCCAGTCGCCGCGCACGAGCTGCGGGGGCTCAATGCCATGCGCGCGCAATGTCTCGCGCCAGCCTTCCTCGCGCCGCATGCCCGAAAGCGAGCGCTCGGGGCATGAGATAAAGTGCACAGTCTTGTGCCCCCTCCCCAGCAAATACTCGACCACCTGGCGCGAGCAATCGAACTGGTCGTTATCGACCGTTGAACAGAGCGGGTGCTCCAGCATGGTAACGAGCACCGTCTGCATGCCAGGTAGCGGCTCGAAGGTGCCAAAGTCCGCCGGCATGCGATTCATGATCACAACCATACCGTCCACTGGCAGTGCGCTCATGCGTGACGATGCGCTCTCGAGGGTATACGGATGCCCGTCTACTTTAGTGAGGGTGATGGCATAGCCGTGTTTGTCGGCCGCGGCGGCAAAGCCCTCCATACGGTCGAGGTTGCCGGTGCCGGTAATGTTGAACATGGCGACGCCGACGGTCTTAAACTTACCGCGGCGCAGCGATCGACCGGCAAAGTTTGGGCGATACCCCAGCTCGCGCATGGCGGCACGCACGCGTTCCTTGGTCTCGGGGCGCACGCTGGGCGAATCGTGCACGGTGCGCGAGACCGTCTGCTCCGAGACGCCCGCGAGACGCGCCACATCCTTAACGGATACCGATTTTTTAACAGCGGCCATAGGTCGATCTTTCTATGTCAACGATGCCATTGATGGCACCTTGCGCAGTCATTTTTACCGCCTTCAAGTATATCCAACGCCTCCCCCACCATACGCTCACCACCCAAAACCTACCGTTCACCGACATTTTTGCTTCCCCAAACGGCTTTTGTCGACCAAATGTTAACGTTGCCATTGTGCAAACACAGAGCCACCGGGCGGCTCAAACGTTTACGCGTAAGGAATCGACGGTTCGCAGGCACAGGAACCACCGGTTCGCTTCTTTTTTTGTGTCACAAAATGGCAACGTCAACATTTTGGCAACCGAAAGTCAAAAGCTACCATCGTTGCTAACCCACCGACTCTTAGGAGCATTGCATGGAGCAACTCATCGCCATCATCGAAAAGGGCCAGCCCTTTTTCAACGCGATCGCCCGCAACAAGTACCTCAAGGCGATCCGCGACGGCTTTATCTCCGTCATCCCCATCATCATCTTCTCGTCCATCTTTTGCCTGGTAGCCTCGGTCCCCAACATCTGGGGTTTCTACTGGCCCGATGACATCAACAACGCCCTGTGGAAGTGCTACAACTACTCCATGGGCATCCTGGCCATCGCCTGCGCCGCCACCACGGCCAAGCACTTCGCCGACGCTCAGAACCGCGATCTGCCCAAGAACAACCAGATCAACTTCATCTCGTGCATGTGCGCGGCCATCATCGGCTTCTTGCTCCTTTCGAGCGACACGATCGCCACGGACGCCGCCAGCGGTTTCAACACCACCTACCTTGGTTCCAAGGGCCTGCTGACCGCTTTCATCGCTGCGTTTGTGACTGGCATCATCTACAAGTTCTTCATTAAGCGCAACATCACCGTCAAGATGCCCGAGCAGGTTCCGCCCAACATTTCGCAGACCTTTAAGGACATCATCCCCTTCTCCGTTTGCATCACCGTCTTTTGGGTCTTTGACATCGCCTTCCGCGCTGCTTTTGGCTTCTGCTTTGCCCAGGGCGTCATCCAGGTGTTCCAGCCCCTGTTCACCGCTGCCGATGGCTACATCGGCCTCGCTGTGATCTACGGCGCCATGAGCCTGTTCTGGTTCGTGGGCGTCCACGGCCCCTCGATCGTCGAGCCCGCCATCGCCGCCGCCCTCGTTGCCAACATGACCGACAACCTGGCTGCGTTCCAGGCTGGCCAGCACGCTTCCGCTGTCCTGACCCAGGGTGCCCAGTACTTCGTCGTCTGCATGGGCGGCACCGGCGCCACGCTCGTCCTGGTCTTTATGTTCTGCTTCCTGGCCAAGTCTCAGGAGATGCGCGCCGTCGGTAAGGCCGCCATCGTCCCCGTCTGCTTTGCCGTCAACGAGCCGCTGCTGTTCGCCGCGCCCATCGTGCTCAACCCCGTCTTCTTTGTCCCGTTTGTCTTTGCCCCGATCGCCAACATCTGGATCCTCAAGATCTTTATCGACTTCTTGGGCATGAACGGCTTTATGTACACCCTGCCCTGGACCGTCCCCGGCCCCATCGGCACTATCATGGGCCTGGGCTTCCAGCCGCTCGCCTTTGTGATGCTCGCCCTTATCCTGGTCGTCGACTTCGCTCTGTACTATCCGTTCTTCCGCGCCTATGACGCCCAGAAGTGCGCCGAGGAGGCCGAGATCTCCCAGGAGGAGCTCGCCGCCAAGAACGCCGAGAAGGCCGCCAAGCTCAACGACGCTTTCCAGGGCAAGGCCGATGCCAAGAGCGTTGCCGCCGGCGCCGCTGCCGAGGCTGTAAAGACCGATGCTCCCGCCGCTGTCGCCGTTGAGGCAACGACCGCCAGCGACCTCAACGGCAAGCGCGTGCTTGTGCTCTGCCAGGGCGGCGGTACCTCGGGCCTGCTCGCCAACGCGCTGGCCAAGGCCGCCAAGGAGCGCGGCATTAACCTCGAAACCGCTGCCGAAGCATATGGCAACCACGTCGACATGCTCCCCGACTTTGATCTGGTCGTCCTGGCCCCGCAGGCCGCCAGCTACCTGGCCGACCTGCAGAAAGACTGCGAGCGTGTGGGCAACAAGTGCGTCGCCTGCCGCGGTAAGCAGTACATCGAGCTCTCCCAGAACGGCGACAAGTCTCTCGCCTTCGTAAGTGAGCAACTCTCGAAGTAAGTAACGCTCAGAGCCAGCCGACCATCAACAGCCGGCTGGCCCTTCGATTTAGACGATTGGATCATCATGTCCGTTAACCCTGCTAGCGTCACCAACCCGCCCGCGCAGTTTCCCGAGGACTTTGTCTTTGGCGGCGCCACTGCTGCCTACCAGGTAGAGGGCGAGACCCGCACTCACGGTAAGGGCAAAGTCGCCTGGGACGACTTCCTGGAGGCCCAGGGGCGCTTCTCCCCCGATCCCGCTTCCGACTTCTACAACCAGTACCCCGTCGATTTGGAGCTGTGCGAGGAGTTCGGCATCAACGGCATTCGCCTCTCCATCGCCTGGAGCCGCATCTTTCCCAACGGTACCGGCGAAATCAACCCCGAGGGTGTCCAGTTCTATCACGATCTCTTCGCCGAGTGCCATAAGCACCACGTTGAGCCGTTCGTCACGCTGCATCACTTTGACACGCCGCTGCCCCTCTTTGAGAAGGGCGATTTCCTCAACCGCGAGACCATCGACGCCTTTGTGGACTTTGCCACCTTCTGCTTTAAGGAGTACGCCGACCAGGTGACCTACTGGTTCACCTTTAACGAGATCTGGGCCGACGCCTCCAACACCTACATCGAGGGCACCTTCCCCGGTGGCGTCAAGGCGCATCTGGCCGAGGCCTTCCAGTGCGAGCACAACATGATGCTCGCCCACGCCAAGGCCGTGCTGGCCTTCCACAACGGCGGTTTTAAGGGCAAGATCGGCGTCATTCAGTCGCTGGAGTTTAAGTACCCGCTCAACGAGAACGACCCCGCCGACATCAAAGCCGCCAACAACGAGCACGTGCTGCAAAACCAGTTCTTGCTCGACGCCACCTTCCGCGGCGACTACGCGCCCGACACCCTCGAGTGCGCCAACCGCCTGGCCGCCGTCTCGGGCGGCACCATCGAGATCCTGGACGAGGACCTCGAGATTATGCGCGAGGCCGCGCTCTACAACGACTACCTGGGCGTTAACAACTACCAGTGCCGCTTCTTGAAGGCTTACGATGGCGAGAACGACCTGCACCACAACGGTACGGGCGAGAAGGGCACCGGCCGCTGGCGCGTTAAGGGTATTGGCGAGCATGTGAACAAGCCTGGTATCCCCACCACCGACTGGGACTGGATCATCTATCCCGAGGGCCTGTTCGATCTGCTCGTCTACATTAAGCAGCGCTACCCCAACTACAAGCAGATCTTCATCACCGAGAACGGCATGGGCTACAAGGACCCCTACAAGGACGGTTTTGTGGACGACCAGCCGCGCATCGACTACATCGAGCAGCACCTGCGCTGGTTGCTCAAGGCCATGGAGGTTGGCGTCAACGTAGGCGGCTACTTCCTGTGGAGCCTGCAGGATCAGTTCTCCTGGACCAATGGCTACAACAAGCGTTACGGCTTCTTCTACGTTGACTTTGAAACCCAGAAGCGCACGCCCAAGGCAAGCGCCTACTGGTATAAGCACGTGGCGCAGACCCGTCGTCTGGACTAGCGGCTTGCGGCGAGCGGTTGGCGGAGCTGCACCGCCCACATAACCTGTCCCCATTTCTCAGCCGGGGGCGGCACGTCACACGGCGCGCCGCCCCCGGCCTTTTTGGGCGGTTCGGGGTCCGTTTGTCTCAATCTGTAACATCTAGCCGAGTTTTTGGGTCCTAGCTGTTACAGATTGAGACGAACAGGATTGCTCTTTCCGAAGAATCTAAATCTGTAACACGTTGCCCGCTTTTGACCGTCTACCTGTTACAAATCGAGACAGACGGAGTAGGACCTAACCCCGTATGTCCCTAACAGTCGAGCGTTCGACCAGCGTGCTCGGCACATGAATCGCCTCGATAGACGAGCTCTCTCCAATCGCCGCCTCAAACGCAAGCTTACCGACACCGCGCAAATCAAATCGCAGCGTCGTCAGCCGATTGTGAGGAACAAGTCCCTCGAGTGCGTCGTCGATACCAACCACGCTCACGTCGTCGGGCACGGACAGGCCCGCGTTCTCGAGCGCGGCGATAACGCCCAGCGCCATCTGGTCATTTGCCGCAAGCACGGCAGTCGGCGTCTGCGACCCGCCGGCAAGCACCTCGGCCGCAATCCGCTCGCCCATGGCGTACCCACTGTCCGCACTCCAATCGCCACGCAGCATCGGAGCGGCATCGACATGAGCACGACCCAGCGTATCGCGCCAACCGGCCTCACGAAAACGCGAGGAAATCGAGTTTTCCGGACCCGCCACAAACCGCATATTCGAGTGACCATGTTCCAGCAGATAATTGGTCAACAGCTCGCACGAACCATACTGGTCGGAGTCGATCGTCGTGCAGCGCGGATGCGCATACATGGACAGGATGACCGTTCGCACTCCCGGCTGGGGAACAAACTCCTCAAAATCGGGAGCCATGCGGTTCATGTTGAGAATCATGCCGTCGACGGGTCGCTCGACCATGCGGCGCGAGGCATCGGCAAGTGCATAGGGCTTGTCGCCGCCCATCTCGATCATAGTGACGGCAAAATCATGCTCGCGCGCCGCTTGCATGATACCCTCGAGCGTCGCCAGGTTACCGACACGTGTGATGTTGTACATGCACAGGCCAATAGAACGATACGACCCGCCGCGCAACGCCGTTCCAGCAAAATTGGGACGAAAGCCCAGCTCTTCCATGGCGGCCAGCACACGCTTGCGCGTCTTTTCCGTCACGTTGGGCATACCGTTGACCACGCGAGACACAGTCTGGCGGCTCACGTCAGCGAGCGCCGCAACCTCTGCCGCGCTCGCCGAACGACCATTCCTTGTCCGCTGAGCCATGCCTTCCACGCTAACCTGCTTCCCAACTATTCCCCGCGCCCATGGCGCATCGTACATACATTGATAACGTGCTCATGATACCTGAGCCATATACCACAACATGAAAACTTCTGTCAATCAAAACCGCTTACCGAACAAATACAACCGTTCGCGGCTGTTTGAAGTTGTTTTGTTTCTATACATCCCAGCCGGATGTTAACGTGCTCATTGTCAAATGTTCACGTGCTCATTTTGGTTCTAATCATTTTAAGATAGTGTTTATCGGGCTTTTTCACCGCTGAACGCTAACCAGGGAGCCTCCTGAGCACAAACGCACAATATCGAACAGCGAGACGAGAGGGTGTATGCATATGTCTTTGCTAAACCGCGTACAGCAGCTGCCGAAGGGCTTTGTTTGGGGCGCCGCAACCGCCGCGTACCAAACGGAAGGTTCCACGAAGGTGGCAGGCAAGGGTAAGACCATGTGGGACGATTACCTTGTCGCCCAGGGTCGCTTTTTGCCCGACCCGGCCAGTGATTTCTACAACCGCTACGAGGAGGATATCCGCCTTTCTGCCGAGCATGGACTCAACGCCATTCGTGTGTCCATCGCCTGGACCCGCATCTTCCCCAACGGCGACGATGCCGAACCCCTCGCCGAGGGCGTTAAGCACTACCACGAGCTGTTCGCCTGCTGCAAAAAGTATGGCGTCGAGCCCTATGTGTCCCTGCATCACTTTGACTCCCCCGCCGCCCTGTTCAACCAGGGCGACTGGCTCAACCGCAAGACCGTCGACGCCTATGTGCGCTATGCCGAGTTCTGCTTCCGCGAGTTCCGCGAGGTCAAGAATTGGTTCACCATCAACGAGCTCATCAGCCTCTCGCACTCCCAATACATCCAAGGCAACTTCCCGCCCAACCATCACTTTGATGTGACGAGCGGCATCCAGAGCCAGCACAACGAGCTCGTTGCCCACGCCCGCGCCGTCAACCTGTATAAGGATCTTGACGAGACCGAGCACCTGGGCGGACGCATTGGCATGGTCAACGTCCTGACGCCGGCATATCCTGCCACCGACTCGCCCGCCGACCAGCACGCCGCCGACCTGTACAACGCCTTCTACACCGACTTCATCATGGACGGCGCCTTCCTGGGTCACTACTCCGCGCGCACCCTCTCACTCATCAACGAGATTCTGCGTGCCAACAACGCCACACTTACGGTTGAGGACAGCGACATGGAGGAGCTCGCCAAGGCGGCGCCCCGCAACGATATGTTCGGCCTCAACTACTATCAGTCGGCGTTTATCGCCGCCTACGATGGCGAGTCCACCAACAGCTTTAACGGCACCGGAGACAAGGGCACCTCGTGCTTTAAGTTTAAGGGCGTCGGGCAGCAGGTCGATATGCCGGGTATCCCCACCACCGACTGGGATTGGCTCATCTACCCGCAAGGCCTCTACGACACGCTCAAGCACATCAGCGCCACCTATCCCAACCTCCCCGTCATCTATATCACCGAAAACGGCCTGGGCCACAAGGACCCCGAGCCCGACGCAAACGGCATCGTCGCCGATCCCGAGCGCATCGACTTTGTCGACCAGCACATGGAGAAGGTGCTCCAGGCGCGCGCCGAGGGCGTCGACGTCCAGGGCTACTTTATCTGGAGCCTGCAGGACCAGTTCTCGTGGGCCAATGGCTATAACAAGCGCTACGGCCTGTTCTACATCGACTTCGACACGCAAAAACGCTACATCAAGCAGTCGGCACTCTGGTACAAGGAGCTCGCCGACACTATGGCGGACGCGCAGTAGCGCATCGCCTCGCTTTCCCCCGAGAAGGGAGCGGCCCTATGCGATACAAACCCAGCCGCTCCCCTCTCTCCCCCTGGGACCGACCCCGCCTGCACCCGGGCTTTTAGCAAGCGGGAGACCATATAGGTTTTCAACGTCCATGCCATTAAGATTTCATGCAAAGAGGAGCGTGAACTATGGAATCGATCGTTAAGTTCTTGGAGAAAGGTCAGCCGTACTTCGACAAGGTCTCTAAGAACATCTACCTTCAGGCCATTAAAGACGGCTTTTTGGCAGCAATGCCCATCATCCTGTCTTCTTCTGTCTTCCTGCTTATTTCGACCCTGCCGGGCGTTGTCGCCACGGTCGGCGGCTTTACGCTGCCCGACTGGTGGAACGTCGACGTCGTGAACTTCTGCAACAAGGTTTACAACTTCACGATGGGCGTCGTGGGCATCATGGTCGCCGGCACCACCGCAAGCGCGCTGACCGGCTCCAAGAACCGCCGCATGCCTGCCGGCAAGGCCATCAACGCCACGAGCACCATGGTCGCCGCCATGTGCGCTATGCTCATCTTGGCCGTTACCCAGACGAGTGCCAAGATCGACGGCGCCGATGTCTCGGTGTTCTTTACCGACAACATGGGCACCAAGGGCCTGCTGAGCTCCTTTGTCGCCGCATTTGCCACGGTCAACATCTATGCCTTCTGCATTAAGCGAGACATCACCATCAAGCTGCCCAAAGAAGTCCCCGGCGCCATCGCCCAGAACTTCCGCGACATCTTCGCCTTCAGCTTCTCCATCCTGTTTGTCGCCGTCATCGACGTTATCTGCCGCACCTGCTTGGCCGTCCCGTTTGCCAACGTCATCTCCACGCTGGTGAGCCCGCTGTTCGCCGCTGCCGATTCCTACGCCGGCCTCGCCCTCATCTGGTTCATGATCCCGCTGTTCTGGTTCATGGGCATCCACGGCCCCTCGGTCGTTAAGCCTGCCCTCAACGCCGCGCTGTTTGGCAACATCACCACCAACCTCGCCACGCTGCAGGCCGGCGGTCACCCCGCCCTCGCCTTGACCGAGAACTTCGGTAACTACATCGGCGAACTCGGCGGCACCGGCGCCACGTTCATTGTCCCGATCATCTTCCTGCTCTTTATGCGCTCCAAGCAGCTCAAGGCCGTCGGCAAAGCCTCTGTCGTACCCGTGATGTTCGCCGTCAACGAGCCGCTGCTGTTCGCCGCGCCCATCATCCTCAACCCGTACTTCCTGATCCCGTTCCTGTTTGCCCCCGTGGCCAACGTCCTCATTGGTAAGTTCTTCATCGACTTTTTGGGCATGAACGGCTTTATCTATGCCATGCCGTGGGCACTCCCCGGACCGATCGGCACCTTCATCGACACCAACTTCCAGCCGATCTCTCTGGTCCTGGTTGTCGTCCTGCTGGTCGTTGACTTCTTGATCTACTACCCGTTCTGCAAGGCCTACGACAACGTCCTGTGCAAGCAGGAGGCCGAGACCCTGGCCGAAGAAGAGGCCGAGGAGACCAAGGCCGTCAAGACCGCTGCCGCCCCCGCCGTTGAGGCTCCTGTTGTCGAGACCGCTTCTGCCACCGAGGCCTCCGCAGCTCCGTCCGCCCTTAAGGGCAAGGATCTGAGGGTTCTGGTTCTGTGCGCTGGCGCCGGCACCTCTGCACTGCTCGCCAACGCGCTTAAGGAAGGCGCCGACGAGCTGGGCATCGACATTACCGCCAACGCCGGTGCCTACGGCAGCCACTACGCCATCATGGACCAGTACAACGTCATCGTCCTGGCTCCGCAGGTTCGCACCTATTACAACGAGATGAAGGCCGACACCGACCGCCTGGGCATCACGCTGCTGTCGCCCAAGGGCAAACAGTACATCGACCTCACTAAGGATCCCAAGGGTGCCGTCGCCTGGATCGAGGAAAACCTCGAGGCATAAGACGCTGACACCACCTGCCGCTTGCAGACAATAAATGGCCCGTGCATCGATGTGTGATGCGCGGGCCATTTTGTTTAGACCGCACCCGTCCTCCTGTTCATCTCAATCTGTAACATCTAGCCGAGTTTTTCGGTCCTAGCTGTTACAGATCGAGATGAACGCACAGGCCAAGCCGAAAATCTCAATCTGTAACATGTAGACCACTTTTGACCGTCTAGTTGTTACAGATCGAGACAAACGGAATAAGCCGGGCCAAAAATCTCGATCCGTAACATCTAGCCGAGTTTTTGGGTCCTAGCTGTTACAGATTGAGACAAACGGAATAGGCCGAGCACGTCTACGCCCGCAAGTCCTTTACGCTGGAACGCTCGACCAACACGCCTGAGACGAGCGTACGGCTTCTGGAACTCGGGGCTTCCAGGCCTGCGACGACCTCGTTGAGCGCACGGATGCCCAGCTCGCGGTGGCGAAACTTCACCGACGTCAGAATCGAGTTGGGAATCGTCTTGTAGAGCTCATCGTCGAAGCCGATCACGGACACGTCGTCGGGCACACTGAGCCCTTTGTCACGTAGAGCCATCATCACGCCGTTTGCCATGCAGTCGTTAGCCGCGAGGACCGCCGTGCAATCGGGTTTATCGGCAAGCACAAGGCCCGCAGCATAGCCACTATCCGCATTCCAATCGCCTTGCAGAGGCTCGGGCGGCTCAATGCCACGCGTCTCGAGTGCCGCACGCCAACCTTTCATACGGCACTGGCTCGACAGCGACTCTTTCTTACCAGAGACGAAGTACACGTTCTTGTGCCCGCGATTCAAGAAGTACTCGCACGCCATACGAGCGCCGCCCTCTTGATCGTCACTGACGGTGGAGCAGGTAGGATGCTCCATCGGTGTGATAATCACCGTCTTGAGGTCTTTCGGCGCCTCAAAGCTATCAAAGTCATCGACCATCTGACGCAGGTTGAAAATCATGCCATCAACAGGCAGTTGCGACATCCTGCGCGCCGCATCGGCAAGGGTCATCTTCTCCCCTGAGCACTTCTTAATCATCGTGAGCGCAAAGCCGCGTTCTTCGGCGGCATCGGCGATACCGTCAATCATGTCCACGGCACCACCCGACAAGTGAAACAGCACCACGCCGATGCACCCGTAACGGCCCAACTTGAGCGAACGCGCGGCAAAGTTGGTTCGAAACCCGAGCGCCTCCATGGCCGAATGGACCTTATCGCGTGTCGACTCTCGCACGCTATTGGGCTCGTTGATCACACGCGAAACCGTCTTGAGAGAAACGCCCGCGGCAACTGCCACATCATTCATTGAGACATTTTTCTTGTCCATCGTTGCCACTGCTTCTCCACTCGGTTCTCTATCGCTTGTTTTTTGCGTTCTAGCATACACTACCTGCCTGACTGGTAAATCAGCCGTTTATCGGACGATATCGACCGTTCACCTGTAAATCCTTGTTGCTCTTCCAAAAATGTCTTACGTTGTCATTAACGAAATGACAACGTTGTCATTTCGCAATGCCTTCCTTAAGCAGGAAGGTTTCCGGGCAGTCCTGACCATCCATCGACGACCAGTTCCATCCACATGCATCGCGCATCAAGTAGCAAAGGAGCTCTATGGACGCCATCGTAAAGATGCTCGAAAAGCATCAACCGTTCTTCGAGAAGATCTCGAGGAACATCTACCTCCAGGCCATCAAAGACGGATTCCTTGGGTGCATGCCCATCGTCCTTACCTCTTCGATCTTTCTGCTGATCGCCACCCTTCCCGGCGTAGTTGGCATCACGCTGCCCCAGCCGCTCATCGACTGGTGCAACAAGCTGTACAACTTCACCATGGGCGTCATGGGCATCATGGTTGCCGGCACCACTGCCAAGAACTTTACGGCTTCCATGAACCGTCGCATGCCCGCCGGCAAGGTGCTCAACGACGGCTCCACCATGGTTGCCGCCCAGTGCAGCATGCTGCTGCTCGCTGTTACGCAGTTCACCACCAAGTTCAACGGCTCCGAGCTTTCGGTCTTCGACTGCACCAGCATGGGCACGCGCGGTCTGTTCTCGGCCTATATCGCCGCGTTCATCACCGTGTGGGTCTACAAATTCTGCGTCTCGCGTGATCTGACCATTAAGCTGCCCAAGGAGGTCCCGGGCGCCATCGCTCAGAACTTCCGCGACATTATCCCCTTTGGCGGCGCCGTCATCATCTGCGGCATCATCGATGTCGTCGTGCGCAACCTCATGGGCGTTCCGTTCTCCGAGCTGCTTATCAAACTGCTCTCCCCGCTCTTTACCGCTGCAGAAACCTATCCTGGCCTTATCCTTATCCAGGCAGCCACCGCGTTCTTCTGGTTCATCGGTGTCCATGGTCCTTCGATTGTCCAGCCGGGCATCGACCCCATCCGTCTTGCCAACCAGGCCGAGAACCTGCAGGTTCTGCTGGCCGGTGGTCACCCCGCCCACTCCCTCACCTTTAACATGTCGCTCGTGGGTGAGTTCGGCGGCACCGGCGCCACGTTCATCGTGCCGCTCCTGCTGATTCTCTTTATGAAGTCCAAGCAGCTCAAAGCCGTCGGTAAGGCCTCGATCGTTCCTGTTGCCTTTGCTGTCAACGAGCCGCTGCTCTTTGGCGCGCCGATGATCCTTAACCCCTACATGCTCATCCCCTTTGTTGCCGCCGGCTGCGTCAACGTAAGCGTTGCCAAGTTCTTTATCGACAACGTTGGCATGAACGGCTTCTCCTTCGTGGTGCCTTGGGCTACTCCTGCCCCCATCGGCATCTTCATCACCACGAACTTCCAGCTTATCGCCCTGGTGTTTGTCGCGATCATCATCTTGCTGGACGCCATCATTTACCTGCCGTTCTTGAAGGCATACGATAAGCTGCTCTGCGACCAGGAGGCCGAGCGCGCCGCCGAGCTGGGTCTTGAGTCCGATGGTGCTGCCACCATCGCCGCCAGCACCTCTGCGCCCGCTGTCGAGCAGGCCACTGCTGCCGTCGAGCCGACCGCCGCTGCCGCCGACAGCAAGCCTGTCGCCGATCAGCCCGAGCCCGCCTCCGACGCATCCGCTAAGAAGGATGTCGATGGCCTGAAGGTCCTCGTCCTGTGCGCCGGCGCCGGCACCTCTGCCATGCTCGCCAACGCCATCAAGGAAGGTGCTGCGCAGACCGGAGAGAACATCGCTTCCTCCGCAGGCGCCTATGGCCAGCACACTGCCATCATGGATCAGTACGACGTTATCGTGCTCGCCCCGCAGGTTCGTAGCTACTACAACGACATGAAGGCCGACACCGATCGCCTGGGCATTAAGCTGCTCGCTCCCCGCGGTAAGGAATATATCGACCTTACTCGCGACCCCGCTGGCGCCATCAAGTGGCTCCGCGAGAACCTCGACTAGTTCCTCCCTCTGTTGGTGCCCGGATTCCCGGTTCGGGCACCTCTCCCTATTCGTATCCCACAGAAAGGATGACTCATGACCAACCCCATGCAGTTCCCCGACGGCTTTGTGTTTGGCGGCGCCACCGCTGCTTACCAGGTTGAGGGCGAGACCCGTACGCACGGCAAGGGCAAAGTGCCCTGGGACGATTTCCTGGCTGCTCAGGGTCGCTTCTCCCCCGATCCCGCAAGCGATTTCTACAACAAGTACCCGGTCGATATCGACCTGTGCCAGCGCTTCGGCATCAACGGTATCCGTGTCTCCATCGCTTGGAGCCGCGTCTTCCCCAGCGGCACTGGTGAGATTAACCCCGAGGGTGTTGCCTTCTATCACGAGCTCTTTGCCACCTGCAATAAAGCCGGCGTTATCCCCTATGTCACGCTCGATCACTTCGATACGCCCGAGGCCTTTTACCAGAACGGCGGCGAGGGCTTCCTGACGCGCACGACGATCGACGCCTTTGTCGAGTACGCCAAGTTCTGCTTTGCCGAGTTCACCGAGGTCAAGCACTGGTTTACCTTTAACGAGATTCCCGCGACCGCCGAGGGCAGCTTTATCGTCGGCAACTGGCCGCACGGCGAGAAGTATCGCCTGGACAAGGCTTTCCAGCTCATGCACAACATGATGGTGGCCCACGCCAAGGCTGTCGTCGCCTTCCATGAGGGCGGCTTTGAGGGCGAGATCGGCATTGTCCAGAACCTGGAGCCCAAGTATCCCCTCGATCCCAACAGTGCTGCCGACTGCGAGGCAGCTCGCATGGCCGATGTCATCAACAACCGCTGGGTGCTCGACGCCACTTTCCGCGGCCACTATGCAGCCGACACCATGGAAGCCGCAACCAAGCTGGCCCATATCGCCGGCGGCGAGCTCGACGTCCGTGACGAGGACATCGCCGCGCTGACCGCCGCGCTCCCCTACAACGATTGCCTGGGCGTCAACACCTACAAGTGCCAGTTCCTGCGTGCTGCCGAGGGCGAAAACGACATCAACCACAATGGCACCGGCGACAAGGGATCCTCGCGCTGGTTCCTCAAGGGCGTGGGCGAGTCATGCGTGCGCGAAGGCGTACCCACCACCGATTGGGACTGGATTATCTATCCCGAGGGCCTCTACGACCTGCTGCTGCGCATTAAGAACGATTACCCCAACTACAAGAAGATCTACATCACCGAGAACGGCATGGGCTATAAGGACGACTTCGAGGACGGCTTTATCGACGACGCCCCTCGCATCGACTACATGCGTCAACATCTCGCATGGATCCTCAAGGCAATCGACGGCGGCGTAAACGTCGACGGCTACTTTGTGTGGTCGCTGCAGGACCAGTTCTCCTGGACCAACGGCTATAACAAACGTTACGGCCTGTTCTACATCGACTTTGAGACCCAGAAGCGCTATCCCAAGGCGAGCGCGTACTGGTACAAGAACGTCGCGGAGACCGGCCTGCTCATGGCCTAGTTTCCGCCGCATACCCCTGTCGGCCGCATGCGAATCCCTCCACGGGTTCGCATGCGGCCTTTTTTGTTTTTGGTGAGCCCGTGCGGGCCGTTTATCTCGATCTGTAACATCTAGTCGAGTATTTCGGCCCTAGCTGTTACAGATCGAGACAAACAGAACGCCCGAGCAGAAATATCTCGATCTGTAACATGTAGACGATCGCGTCGAAAATGTTGGTGTAAGGGTGACGCCCTAGCGCCCGTTTAACGAAGAACGGCCTTCGTCCTAGAATC
>NZ_CAXSQQ010000029.1:0-20869 GCF_964239575.1 Collinsella aerofaciens ATCC 25986 | reverse complement strand
TTCGACAAGGGGCGACCATTGTGCAATCGCAAGAAGATGACGGGGCGGAATGTCAATCCTGGTCTAACAGAGCCTTATTTAATCCCCGTCCCGAAATTGAACCGCCCCCTCATTTCTTGAACATTAGAAATGGGGGCTTCTTTATGGACGGGAGAGTCAGGCACGACGCCACGCTGAAGACTCTTGCAGCAGAGCTTTGCGACAGGGGGTACGGGCGCGCCGAAGGCCGGCGGGAGGCCGAAGGGTGCCCGGACCCGGCCGGGGCCGGCGGCGTGCGAGGCAAGCTCATGCGACGGAGCTGCTGCCCGGGTGCCTGAAGGACGAGTTCTACAGGAACCGGACGTGGCGGAGCTTCGAGGAGTTCAAGCGGGACCTCGAAGCCTATACCGTTCACTGGAACAAGAGGAGGCGGGTTAAGCAAAAGGGACTGACCCCGGAGGAGTTCCGGAATCAGTCCCCATGTGCGACATAGGTCGCTAATTGACCCGTCCAAGTATCGGGGCGAAGTTCATTTCAGCGCCGTTTGAGAAAGCTAGACGCCTTCGGGCAGGTTATCCCGGACACGGGGCGGCCGCCTCGACCGACCTCGGCCCTCGCCCACCTCAACTGCTCCTCAATTACATAGAGCTGGTCGAAAAGGGCGCAAGCTAGCGGGCGCCTTCCTCGTCGTCGTTGGGTCGGTAAGTGATGAACTCGATAACAAAGGCCAGAACGGCAGAGACGAGTGAGGCGATGATCGCGAAGATCATGTGGGAGATCCCGGCGCCACCAGGGGTCCCGTCGATGAAGTTGAGCAGGTTGAAGACGCCGAGGCCGCCCGAGATGTACATGAGGGCGCCCGTCATTCCCACGATGGCGCCGCCCACGGCGGAGCTCAGGCATGCCACGACGAACGCGCGCTTGTTGGGCAGGGCGATGCCGTAGATGCCAGGCTCGGTGACGCCGAAGAAGAAGGCGGAGATCATCGCGGGAAGGGCGATGCCGCGGAAGCGCTCGTCCTTGTTTCTGAGGTACATGGCAAAGATGACCGCTCCGAGCGCGAACCCGTGGCCGATGGTGGCGGCGAGCACGCTGTCGTGGCCGAGGGTGTTCAGGTTCATGATGGAGATGGGGATGAGGCTCCAGTGGAAGCCAAAGATGACGAGGCACATCCACAGTCCGCCGACCAGGGCGCTGCCCAGGACGGAACCAACCACGGGGAGCTGGAAGATGAACGAGAACGCCGCGCTCAGCAGGTTGGTGATGAGGGTGGCCACCGGGCCGATGACGAGGTAGCCCAAGACGATGGAGACCGTCATCGTGGCGAGCGGGACGAGGAACATCTTGAGCGCAGTCGGCATCCAGCTCTTGAGCCAGCGCTCAAGGATAGAGCCGAACCACACCATGAGAAGGACGGGAATCACCGAGCTCACGTAGCCGGACACGGGCATGATGATGGGGAGCCCGAGGGCGGTGGCGTACCACGAGAACGTGCCGGCCACGCCGAGGTCGATGCTGCCGAGCGCCTCACCCGAGGTCAGGGCGACCATCGTCGGGTAGAGGAGCGCCACGCCGATTGCCACGCCGGTGAACTCGTTCATGCGAAACTTGCGCGCGGCACTGAACGCCAGGGCGACGGGGAGGAAGTAGAAGAAGCCGTCAGCCACGGTGTAGAGCAGCGTGTAGAGGCCGTCGTTTGCAAAGGCCGGGACGAAGTAGGTGATGAGGGCAAGCAGTCCCTTCATGATGCCTGCGGCGGCAAGCGGTCCCAGGATGGGCTGGAAGATGCCAGAGATGAGGTCGATGATGACGGAGGCAACGGTCTTCTCGCCCTGGGGCTCGTCGTCGGCGCTTGCGCCGCTCGAGAAGTTGCCGGCCTCCATGACCGCGTCGTAGACGTCCTCGACGATGTTACCCACGACCACCTGGTACTGGCCGTTGGCCTGGATGACCTGGATGACGCCCTTGAGGGCCTCGGTCTTGGCCGTGTTGGCGCGGGACTCGTCCTTGAGCTTGAAGCGCACGCGCGTGATGCAGTGCGCGACGCTGGCGACGTTCTCGGCGCCGCCTACGTTCTCGAGTATGGATCTGGCCAGGTCGTCGTATTTTTCAGCCATTATTTTCTCCTTAGCGATATTGCCCGGGCGGCTAGCCCAGGTCGCCTCCGTTGGTGGCGATGGCCTGTTGATACCAGTAGAAGCTCTTCTTGCGCCTGCGCTCGAGCGTGCCGTTGCCCAGGTTGTCGCGGTCCACGTAGATGAAGCCGTAGCGCTTCTCCATCTCGCCGGAGCCCGCGCTCACGAGGTCGATCGGCCCCCAGGTGGTGTAGCCGAGCATCTCGACGCCGTCCTGCTCGATGGCGTCGCGCATGGCCTCGATGTGCTCGCGCAGGTAGGCGATGCGGTAGTCGTCCTCGATCGTGCCGTCGGGAAGCACCTCGTCATAGGCGCCGAGGCCGTTCTCCACCACAAAGAGCGGCTTCTGGTAGCGGTCCCAGAGGTCGTTGATCGTGATGCGGAATCCCAGCGGGTCGATGACCCAGCCCCAGTCGCTCGTGCGCACGTAGGGGTTCTCCACGCCGGCGAAGGCGTTGCCCTCGGCGACGCCGCCCACGGAGTCGGGGTCGCCCGCGGTGCAGCGCGAGGAGTAGTAGCTAAACGAGATGAAGTCGACGGTGTTCTCCGCAAGGATGCGCTCGTCCTCGGCGGTCATGCCCACGTCGATGCCCTCGCGCTCGAGCATCTTGAGCGCGTAGCCGGGGTAGCGACCGCGCGCCTGCACGTCCACGAAGAAGAGGTCCTCCTGGTTCTTGACCTGCGCCGCGCGAACGTCCTCGGGACGACAGGAGTAGGGGTAGTAGCTTCCCGCGGCGAGCATGCAGCCCACCTTGTTCTCCGGATCGACCTCGTGGGCGATCTTGGTGGCCCAGGCGCTCGCCACGAGCTCGTTGTGCGCGGCGCGGTACTCGGCCTCGCGGGCATTCTCCCCGGGCTCGAGGACGATGCCGGCACCCATGAAGGGACGGTGTAAGATCATGTTCATCTCGTTGAACGTGATCCACCAGCGCACGAGGCCGCGGTAGCGGTTGAAGAGCACCGTCACAAGCCGCTTGTAGAGCTCGATAAGGGTGCGGTTTCGCCAGGCGCCGTACTTCTTGACGAGGTGGATGGGGCAGTCGAAGTGCGTGATGGTCACGAGGGGCTCGATCCCGTGCTCGCGGCAGCAGCGGAACACGTCCTCGTAGAAGGCGAGCCCGGCCTCGTTGGGCTCCTCCTCGTCGCCATTGGGGAAGATGCGGCTCCAGGCGATGGAGAGGCGAAAGACCTTAAAGCCCATCTCCGCGAAGAGGGCTATGTCCTCGCGGTAGTGGTGGTAGAAGTCGATGCCCGTCTGGGCCGGGTAGTAGTACCCGGGCTCAAAGTCGAGCATGCGCCTCAGGCCGCGGCTTACGTCGTTGCGCTCCGGCCCGTGTGGGATGACGTCGACGTTGGCAAGGCCGCGGCCGCCCTCGTCATAACCTCCCTCGCATTGGTTGGCGGCGGTGGCTCCTCCCCAAAGGAACCCTTTTGGAAATGGCATGGTGCCTCCTTCTCTCTGGCGCCCCCATCTCTGCGGGGGACGCTTTATAACGTCCTTGCGGCCTCGCGCGCCGGGCCCGTGGCCCTTTCCCTGATGCGCGCGGGCCGCCTGTGAAGGGGTGGCTAGCTGACGGCTTGTCCTGCGGCGGCGCGACGTGCCTCCCGGCCTCCAAGCAGGGAGGGGACCTGTGCCAGGCACACGCCGGCGAGGATGATGGCGACGCCCAGCCACTCGACGACGCCGAGCGGCTCGCCGAGGACGATCATGGCGATGAGCAGGCCGGCGGGGAGTTCCGCGGCGGCCATGACAGTGGAGAGGCCTGCGGGCAGGTGCGGAGAGCCCATGCCGAAGAGCAGGACCGGGCAGAGCATGCCAAAGAAGCCGGCGATGACGGCAAAGGGCAGGATGCCCTGGGCGAGGACGCCCGAGACGACGTAGTCCGGGCACACCGTGAGCGACATGACCACGGAGCCCGCGCACACGATGACGCCACGCTGCTCGGACGAGCAGGGGGCCTCGACCTTGCCGGAGAGGGTGACAAAGAGGGAGCAGGACACGGCCGCCCCCAGCGCGCAGAGCAGGGCCACGGGGTCGTACCCGGTGATGCCGGTCTTGTAGACGCCGCTGGCGAACACCGTTCCGAAGACGATGACCAGGGCGGAGGCCACTTGGAGGAGCCTCGGCGGCCGGCGCGTCATGACGGTCTGCCACACGAGCCCCAGCCACGTGAACTGGAAGAGGAGCGTGAGCGCCACCGGGGCGGGCAGCACGCTCATGGCGTAGCAGTAGAGGATTGAGGTGAGGCAGGTGAGGGCTCCCAGGCCCATGAGCTTGAGGGCGAGCTTCCAGCCCACGCGCTGCCAGCGGTGCCCGAGTGCGTGCCCTGCGAGCGTGGCGAGGGCGAAGAAGAGGCAGCCGAACCACGCCTGGCTCGCCACCACCTGCGCCGAGGTGAAGCCCGCGGCGTAGGCGAGCTTGTAGGTCGTGGCCATCGCGCCGTAGCAGGCGCCGCCCGCAAAGACCTGGAGCGCCGCCTTGGCCTGTCCCGCGCCCGTGGCTCCTGCCCCGGCGGCCTGTTGCTTGATTGTGTTTGTTCCTGCCATTAGGCTCCCTTCCGTCTGCTGTCTTGCAGATGCACGTCTCGTGCGTCTGTTCCCTGCAGTCGGAAGGTGGGCTCGTGCGGTCTTCTGGCGGTGCATGTGGTACCTGCTGCCAAGACGAAAAAAGCCACGCAACCGACTGCTCGGTTGCGTGGCAAAAAGGTGGCTAGCGCCCAGAAAAGTCCACGCGTTTTTAGACTGGGACAAAGTATTACAACAGGTGAGATTCCGTCAAGAAAAAACCGAGGAAAAAAGTGAGCCTCTGCCCGCC
The DNA here is from genome assembly GCF_964239575.1 of Collinsella aerofaciens ATCC 25986. Classification (GTDB taxonomy): domain Bacteria; phylum Actinomycetota; class Coriobacteriia; order Coriobacteriales; family Coriobacteriaceae; genus Collinsella; species Collinsella aerofaciens_BQ. Next base: position 15,940 of record NZ_CAXSQQ010000029.1, on the reverse strand, counting down.
GTACCTATGGCAGTCGTTCCCCAAACGGGGCGGTGCTGTTGGGGACTGTCTCGATCTGTAACAGTAAGACCCGGTTTTGGTCCGTAGATGTTACAGATTTAGACGTTTTGTCGGGGCGGTTTCCGTTTGTCTTGATCTGTAACAGTTAGGGTCAAAAGTGGGTCTAGATGTTACAGATTGAGATTGTTGAGGATGGGTGAGGATAGCTAATTCGGACGGGGCTATTTTAAACATTGGGAAATCGAGCGTGGCAAGCGGAGGTCTTCGGGGTATAAGACGGCTAATTGTATGCCGTCTATGAAAGGAACCCTCATGCCCAGCGTTGCCGTTCTCGCCGCCGATGGCTTTGAAACTATTGAGTGCTTGACCATGGTCGACGTCATGCGTCGCGGCGGCGTGCGTGCCACGCTCGTCTCGATTATGCCCACGCGTGAGGTCGTAAGCTCGCTGCAGATCCCCGTGACCTGCGATGCGCTCTTTGATGAGATCAACTTTGACGAGTACGACTGCGTCGTGCTGCCCGGCGGCCTACCCGGTGCCACCAACCTGCGCGCCGATCAGCGCGTCTGCGACGTGGTCTGCGAGTTCGCCGCGACCAAGCACGTCGCCGCCATCTGCGCTGCCCCGTTTATCCTGGGCGAGCTCGACCTGCTCGAGGGGCGCCACGCCACGTGCTTCCCTGGCTTTGAGAAAAGCTTCCCCGAAGGCGCCTATACCGGCGAGAAGGTTACGCAAGACGGCAACATCATCACCGCTAGCGGCATGGCCCAGTCGCTCCCCTTTGCGCTTGAGCTGCTGCGCACGCTCGCCGGCGACAAGGCCGTCGAGAAAGTCGCCGAGGGCATTCAGCTATGATTTTGGCTTCGCAATCACCGCGCCGCATCGAGTTGATGCGCGAGGCGGACTATGACATTCGCATCATTCCTGCCGATATCGACGAAACGCCGTTTGATGGCGAGGCCCCGCTTACGCTCGTTGAACGCTTAGCACGCGCAAAAGCCGCCGCCGTTGCCGCCGAGCATGCCGAGCCCAATGAGCTGACGGTCGCGGCCGACACCATCGTCACCTTTGACGGCAAGATTCTGGGCAAGCCGGCAACCGAGGACGAGGCGCGCACCATGCTCCGTGAGCTTTCGGGCCGCACGCACCAGGTCGCAACCGGCGTCTGCATCGTTAAGGCAGGCGATACGGCCGCCCCGCATGCCGCCGAGAGTCTGTCCTTTGTCGATGTGACCGACGTGACGTTCTACGAGCTCACCGACGAGCAAATCGAGCACTACGTCGCCTCGGGAGAGCCCATGGACAAGGCCGGCGCCTACGGCATTCAGGGCACAGGAGGACGCATGCTCGTGCACGATATTTCGGGCGACTTCTATAACGTGGTGGGCCTACCCATCGCCCGCGTCGCGCGCGCGATTCAAAAACTCTCGTAATTGCATCTGGCGCTGGGTATCCCCCGGCGCCTACAATTTTGGCGTACCGTACGGATCCCGACCGGGCACAAGGCGCGGCGGAAAACCGATAGGAGTTAAACATGGATACACTGCTCGAGGCCATTGACGTCTGCGATGTCGATGGCTTTTGCTATGGCAACTATACGGACGAGGAGGCCGGCACCGGTTGCACCGTAATCGTGGCACCCGAAGGCGCCACCGGCGGCGTTGACGTTCGCGGCGGTGCCCCAGCATCGCGCGAAACCGACCTGCTGCGACCCGAGAACACCGTCGACAAGGTCCACGCCGTCTGCCTTTCAGGTGGATCGGCCTTTGGCCTCGAGGCTGCAAGCGGCGTCGCTCGCGAGCTTGAGAGCCGCGGCATCGGCCTTCCCGTCGGCCCCACGCAGGTGCCTATCGTGTGCTCCAGCTGTATCTTCGACCTCGCCTTTGGTAACCCCACCGTTCGCCCCGACATTGAGGCCGGCATCGCCGCGGTGCGCGAAGCACTCGACAACACCCCCACCAAGCTCGAACAGGGCAACGTGGGCGCCGGCACGGGCGCCACCGTGGGTAAGCTCATGGGCCCCGCCACCTGCATGAAGGCCGGCCTAGGCGCTGCTGCCGTGGCACTCGGCCCCGTCAAGGTGGGCGCCGTGGTCTCAGTCAACGCCTGCGGCAACGTTGTCGACCCCTTCACCGGCGAGTGGGTCGCCGGTATGCGCGCCGCAGCCGATAGCGACCAGATTGTCGACATGGAACTCGCAGCCTTTGCCGCCGCCGGATCCATGCAGATGCCGCTCGACCGCACCAACACCACCATCAGCTGCATCGTCACCAACGTGGAACTCACTAAGGCACAAGCCACCAAGGTCTCCCAGATGGCCGCAGACGCCTACGCACACGCCATCCGTCCCACACACACCACCAACGACGGCGACACCATCTACACCCTCGCCAGCGGCAAACTGGGCACCCAGGCAAGCGCCGCCGTTCCCCTAGACTTACTGGGTATGCTCGCCGTAAGGGCCCTACAGACCGCCATCGTAAACGGAGCCAAAACCGCCAAAACCTCCCACGGCATCCCCGGCGCCGCGAAGTAAACTAGCTCGTCCGGTTGCCCGGTGGGGCTTGGTTATGTTTGCTGCTCTACAGTCCTGGCTCGCACGGAGAGCACATTAAGTACTCTTCGGCTCGTGCGGAACTCGCGACAAACATAACCAAGCCCCACCGGGCAACCTACCAACCAAGTCTTTTCAGCCCAGGCCCCTGTGTACCGCGCATCGAAGATCTTCAAATTCAAATAACCTGACAATCGATTCTTATAGCAGAGGCCCCTTGGCCTTTAGTTTGATACAAGTTCCGCACGAGCCGGAAAGCACTTAATGTGCTTTCCGTGCGAGCAGGACTGTTCGCAGTAACAAACTAAAGGCCAAGGGGCCCAGTCAACCTATCAGCAGCGATTACTCAGCAGCTAGTTGAATTTGAAGATCTTTGAGGCAAGACGGTATAGGCCGAGTGTGGTTTTGTCTCCGGCCCGTCCACGCAGATTGGTGAAGAACCCGACCACGCCGTAGCGGGCACGACGATACATGCGCTCGTCGTAGGCCTTCAAATCATTCCACAGCGTCTTTAGGCGCTCGTCGGCGCAATCTTCCTCGGAAAGCTTGGTGAGCACCGAGCAGATCGCCATCATCATGGTGAAGTAGCCCATCATGTACGAACGCAGGCGCGACGACTCGACATCGCTGTACAGGTGGTACGACTCCATCATGATGCGCGTCACACGGAACTGCTGGTCCAGACGCTTGACCATCGTTGCCTCGTTGACGCTCTGGCCCTCGCGACCGATAAAGTAGCGGTAGAGGTCGATGTCGGCGTAGTACATGGTCTTGCAACGCGGCAGCGGCACGTAGGCGTAGATGTTGTCCACATAGAACGTGTGCGGCGGCATGGGAAGGTTGGACTCGCGCAGCACATCCGTCCGATAGCACAGGCTGTGCATAAGTAGGTTCTGGTCCAGGCGGAAATGACCGATCTGATCCCAAGAAAAGATCTTTTTGCGCGGCAGGGCAAATTTGTAGCCAATAGCGGTATGCGTGCCCTCGTAAACCTTCTCGTACACGTAGTTCGAGATAAACAGGTCAACGCGCTGGTCGCGCTCTTCAAAGCCACGCAGAATCGACAGCATGGTCGAAAGGGCAGCGCCGTCAAGCCAGTCGTCCGAATCAACAACCTTGTAGTAGGTGCCCTGCGCCTCGCGCAGACCCGAAAGGACGGCAATACCGTGACCGCCGTTCTCCTGGTGCACCGCGCGGATGATTCCAGGATAACGGGCCTCCCACTCGTCGGCCTTGGCGGCCGTCTCGTCCTTGGAGCCGTCGTCCACCACGATAATCTCGATATCGGTGGCGTAATTGCTCCCCTCCAAGATAGAGGTGATGCAATGGTCCATGTCCTTGGCGGCGTTATACGAAGGAATACCGAATGTTATGACTTTATGCATGGCAGGCGATAATCTCATCCGAAAGATCGAGGGCGGAATTGGTCACAGCGTCCATATCGTAGTAACGATACTCGGCCAGACGACCAACCGGGTGGAAGTTCGTCAGGTTCTGGACGCGCTCAAGATAGCGCTCATAGAGCTCACGGTTCTCGGGCTCAAGAATGGCGTAGTACGGCGTCTCGCCCGAGCCGGGCGTATAGGCCTTGGAGTACTCCTTCATGATGGTGGTCTTGCCGGGCAGGACCTGCCCAGTCATGTTCTTGAACTCGGTGATGCGCGTGTAGTCCTCGCTCGTGGTGTAGTTGACGGTGCCCACGGGCTGGAACTGGTCCATATCGAGCGTCTCGAACTTCATGTCGAGCGTACGGTACGGCAGAGCGCCCAGGTCGAGGTTGAACAGCTCGTCGAGCGGACCGGTATAGACAATCTCGCCACCATAGACTTTGCCGTCGATCTTGACGGTAGTCTCGTCGATCTCAAAGAGATCGCGGGCGTCCACGTCGCAGAACACGTCGATCAGGTCGTGGTCGAGCATGTGCTCAAAGAGCGCCGTGTAGCCCTCCTGCGGCATGCCCTGGAAGGGAGCTTGCGGGAAGTAGCGGTCATCATCGCCCACAAAGACGGGAACGCGGCCGGTGATCGAGGGGTCGATCTGATCGGGCGTCTGGCCCCACTGCTTCATGGTGTAATGCAAAAAGACGTTCTCGTAGACGTAATCGGCGACCTCGGCCAAGTCGGGGTCGTTCTTCTTACGCAGCTCCATAATGGGCACCTTGACATCCTTGCCAAAGGTCTCCACGAGCTTCTGATACAGCTCCTCGCCGCGCTCGTCACCAAAGGCGAGCTTGAGACTCGCATGGTTGAAGGGCACGGGCATAAGGGTACCGTTGATGTTGGCGAGCACCTTGTGCTGATAATCCGTCCACTTGGTAAAGCGCGACAGGAAATTGTGCACGCGCTCATTAAAGGTGTGATAGATATGCGGACCGTACTCGTGGATCAGGATTCCGGCCTCGTCAGTGCAGTCATAGGCATTGCCCGCAATGTGGCTACGGCGCTCCAAAACGGCAACACGATAGCCGATGGTCTCGGCAAGACGGCGGGCACAAACGGCGCCGGCATATCCAGCACCGACGACAATCATGTCGTACGCGCCGGCGTTAAAGCCTTCAGGCAGGCCTGAGGTAATCTGCATCGATACTCCTTGTCAAAAGCCACGGGCTCGTTAGCTGGGCTTTTCTCGAACATTCTTCGAGACATATTTATCAGAGCGATTATAGCGCTAATGCGTCCTATAATGAGCTTGCCACACAAGGAAAGCTCAAGCACCGCGGCGTACATAATTGAAAGGTAAACCCGCTAGCAGCGGGTTTATTCGTGAACAGCCGGGCGCCTGGAGCTTAGCGAAACGCTTGTAAGGAGTAACATGAGCGATTTCCTTAACCGTATGAAGTCTGCCGCCAAGGCCGACCTTAAGACGATCGTCCTGCCCGAGGGCGAAGATCCGCGCACCATCGTCGCGGCCACCAAGATCATCGAGGAGGGCCTGGCAAAGATTGTCATCCTGGGCAACCCCGACGAGATCAACGTTCCCGGCGCCACCGTCATCGACCCGCGCAATGCCGAGAAGCACGAGGAGTACGCGCAGAAGTTTGCCGAGCTCCGCGCCAAGAAGGGCGTCACCATCGAGCAGGCTCGCGCCCAGGTGATGGACGCCACCTACTTTGGCACCATGATGGTCAAGATGGGCGATGCCGACGGCCTGGTCTCCGGTGCCTGCCACTCCACTGCCGACACTCTGCGCCCTGCGCTTCAGATCCTCAAGACCGCCCCGGGCACCAAGCTGGTCTCGGCCTTCTTCGTGATGTGCACCGATACCCCGCAGTTCGGCACCGACGGCACGCTGATCTTCGCCGACTGCGGCCTCAACATCAACCCGTCCTCCGACGAGCTCTCCGAGATCGCCATCGCCTCCGCTCACTCCTGGTCCACCTTCATGGGCAATGTTGAGCCGCACGTGGCCATGCTCTCCTACTCCACCATGGGCTCCGCTGGCGGCGAGGTCGCCAAGAAGGTCCAAGAGGCCGTGAAGTTCTGCAAGGAGAAGGCTCCCGAGCTCGCCATCGATGGCGACCTGCAGCTCGACGCCGCTATTGTCCCCACCGTCGCCCAGCTCAAGGCTCCCGGCTCCTCCGTCGCCGGTAAGGCCAACGTGCTCGTGTTCCCCGACCTCGAGGCCGGCAACATCGGCTACAAGCTGGTCCAGCGCTTCGCCGGCGCCGACGCTTACGGCCCCATCCTGCAGGGCATCGCCAAGCCGGTCAACGACCTGTCGCGCGGCTGCTCTGCCGACGACATCGTGGGTGTCGTAGCCATCACCGCCGTCCAGGCTCAGATGGCTGAGTAGCGCACGCACTCGCCCGAAGGCCGTACGGGCTAACCCCTGAAAACGTCCTCGACCAATGAATCGCCCCCGTTCTGCTCCTTCGGAGCTACGAACGGGGGCGTTTCTGGTCAGTGCGGAATGATTTCAGGGGTTAGCCCGTACGGCCTTCTACCGCTACGTAGCAATTAGGGCATCTGGAGTGGACGGCGGCTTGGCTACGAGCTGAGGCTGAAGATCTGAATGGTTGGATGCCGTTGCTGGGAGCGCAGGCGTTGCTGATGATGATCTCTTTGGGACTGGAATTTTCACCTGCTAGCAAAAAGGCCTCCGGAGCTGTTGCTCTGGAGGCCTTTCGTTTACTTGCAAATGCGTGCGTTAGTTGTTCTTGGTCAGACGCTCGACGTCGTGGGCGATCATGTATTCCTCGTCGGTGGGGATGACCATGACCGTGACGGCGGAACCGGCGGCACTGATGACCTGCGGGCCGTTGCCCACGGCCTCGCGGTTCTTGTTATTGTCGATGCGCACGCCCAGCCACTCAAAGCAGTCACAGAAGGCCTTGCGGATCGACCAGTCGTTCTCGCCGATGCCGGCGGTAAAGGTGATGGTGTCCACGCCCGCCATGGAAGCAATCATGGAGCCGGCCTGCTGCATGGCCTTGTAGGCGAACATATCGAAGGCAAGCAGGCAGCGCTCGTCGCCCTCGGAGGCGCGCGTGCGGATGTCGCGGGCGTCGTTGGAGATACCCGAAATGGCAAGCAGGCCGGACTGCTTGTTCATCATGTCGTCGACTTCCTGGTAGCTGTAACCGCCCTCGCGCTGCAGGTAGCATACGGTAGCCGGGTCAATGGAACCGCAGCGGGTGCCCATCATCAGACCGTCAAGCGGCGTGAGGCCCATCGTGGTGTCGCGGCACACGCCGTCCTCGATAGCAGCAAGCGAAGCACCGTTACCCAAATGGCACGAAAGCAGACGGTGGCAGCGCGAACCCAGGATCTCCTTGGCCATCATCCACTCATAGCGGTGGCTCGTGCCGTGAGCGCCGTACTTGCGCACGTGGTACTTGTCGCACACGTCCTTGGGCAGCGCGTAGGTATAGGCGACCTCGGGCATGGTCATGTGGAACGAGGTGTCGAAGACCGCCACGTTGGGCAGCTCCGGATACTTCTCACGGCAATACTCAATCGCCGCGGCCTCGCCGTAGTTGTGCAGCGGGGCGAGCGGGGCCACCTCGAGAATCTTGGCCATAACCTCGTCGTCGACAACTGCGGAATCATCGAAGTGCCAGCCGCCCTGAACGATACGATGACCAATGCCATCAATCGTAAAGTCGGTCTTCTCAAGCTCCTCGAGCACGCGAGCGATAGCAGAGCGATGATCGGGGAAAGGGACCTCCTCGGTCTGCTTGGCGCCACCGTTCTCGGAGTGGCCAAAGATGCCCATGTCCGAACCGATACGTTCGCAGTTGCCCTTGGCGAAAACCTCGCGGGTATCGGTATCCAAAAGCTGATATTTAAGGCTTGAGCTGCCGGCGTTGACAACAAGTACGTTCATGAGACTCCTTCGCAGTGCAATACGGTCGACGCAGGCCCCTTAAGGCGGCCGCATTTTAATAAGAAGTTATCATATCTTGATAAATAGATATCAGCATATCGCCCAACGAGCGCAAAAGAGGGGCCGAACGGCGCTCGGTCGTCCAGCCCCTCCCCTCTTGCAATTACTTGCCGTTGACGATGCGCTCGACGTCGGAAGCGATCATGAACTCCTCGTCCGTGGGAATGACGAAAATCTTGACCTTGGAATCCTTGGCAGACAGGCACCAAGCGCCGTCACCACGCAGGGCGTTGCGCGCATGATCCATCTTGACGCCCATAAAGGCCAGACGGTCGGCAACGCCAGCGCGAACAGCCGGAGCGTGCTCGCCGATGCCGGCGGTAAAGACCAGGGTGTCCATGCCGCACATGGAAGTGGCCATCTCGGCAGCCTTGGCGGCAATCTTGTAGACGAACATATCGAAGGCGAGCTGAGCCTCGGGGTCACCGGCAGCGGCGAGCTCCTCGACGTTGCGGCAGTCGTTGGTCTTGCCGCCGGTCACAGCCAAAAGGCCGGACTTCTTGTTCATCATCTCATCGACCTCGTCGAAGGTGTAGCCGCCTTCGCGCTGCAGGTAGCACACGGTAGCCGGGTCGATGGAGCCGCAGCGGGTGCCCATCATGACGCCGTCGAGCGGGGTGAGGCCCATGGTGGTGTCCATGCACTTGCCGTCCTCGATGGCGCACAGGGAAGCGCCGGAGCCGATATGGCACACGACGACCTTGCGAGCCTCGCCGTTGGTCATCTCGGCGACCTTCTTGGAGATGTAACGGTAGCTGGTGCCGTGGGCGCCGTACTTACGGATGTGCAGCTTGTCGCAAACATCCTTGGGAAGGGCGTAGGTCTTGGCAACCTCGGGCATGTTGAAGTGGAAAGCGGTGTCGTAGACCGTAACGTTGGGCAGGTCGGGATACTGCTCCAGGCAGTACTCGATAACGTTGGCCTCGGGGTTGTTGTGCAGCGGCGCCAGCGGAGCGACCTCGCGGATCTTGGCGAGAACGTCCTCGTCGACGAGGGAGGAGTCGCCAAAGTACCAGCCGCCCTGAACGATACGGTGACCAATGCCCTCGATCTTGACGCCGTTGGCCTCGAGGTCCTTCAGAACGACCTCGATGGCGACCTTGTGGTCGGGGAACTCGATGTTCTCGGTCACCTTCTTGGAACCGTTGGCAGCGTGGGTGAAGGTACCGCCGGTAAAGCAGACGCGCTCGCAGGAGCCCTTTGCGGACACCTTGTGGGACTTGGTATCGATGACCTGATACTTAAGGGTCGAAGATCCTGCGTTGACGACCAGAACGTTCATGTGTCTCCCTACTAACAGGCGGTGTGGCGCCGCCAGGTTACATACGCTTCAATAATAAACCCAAACGCCCTCGCGCTCGGGTTTATTGCGTTGATATATAAGTTATCGGTGCCTGAGCTTCCGTTTCATTGCACGGAAGAGGCGTCCTCAGATGAGGTTCTCGCCCAGGTTTTTGCCGCCGAGGACGTGCATGTGGAAGTGCATGACGGTCTGACCGGCGTTGACGCCCTTGTTGGAGATGACGCGGAAACCGTCCTCCAGACCCTTGGCCTTGGCGACCTCCTGGATGGCGTGGGCCATGGCGCCCATGGTCTCGGCGGGCACGTTATCGGCGATGTCACTGTAGTGCTTCTTGGGGATCACGAGCGTGTGGACCGGCGCCTGGGGATTGAGGTCGTCGAACGCGATGACCTGGTCATCCTCGTAGACGACGGTCGAGGGGATCTCGTGGTTGGCAATTTTGCAGAAGATGCAATCACACATGGTTGGTTCCTTTCTCACAGACCAAGGTAATTATATTTGGTCGGGATGGTTAGAACGAAAGGTTGTCGTCGGTGTTGGCGGCTTCGCCGTCGGCGAGCACGTCGTTGCCGTCGACGTCCTTAAGGAGCACCGAGACCTTCTGCTCGGCATCGGACAAGCGGGTACGCAGGCTCTTGAGGAGCTCGACGCCGCGGGTATAGCTCTCAAGCGACTCCTCGAGCTCCATATCGCCCGACTCCAGGCTGCGGATGATGAGCTCCAGCTCCTGCGAGGCCTGCTTGTACGTAAGCTGCTCGACCGGGGTCTTCTCTGCCATATCTGTTTCCTTTCCTAAAGGTTTATCACAATGAAACGCGGCCTACTCGACCGTATTGACCGTTGCCGCCACGTTGCCGTCTGCCATGCGTACACGAATGGCATCGCCGGGCTTAAAGGTCTTGGCGCTCGTAGCCACACCGTCATCGCTGTACGCGATGGAATAGCCGCGGGCAAGCACCTTGAGCGGCGACAGGGCATCGAGCGACGCGGCAGCTCGGCCCAGGTCGGACGCAGGTTTGCCGAGCATCGTACGTCCCTGATGCTCCAGACGGGAACTCGCAAGCGTGAGCGCATGGCGCTTGCCATCGAGCCCCGAGGTGCTTGCGATCAAACGCTCGGGCAAACGCTCGAAGTTGGAGTGGAATGTCCCGACCGAGCGCGTTATGGCACCGGACAGGCGATCGGCAGTCAGCGCAAGCTCCGATTCGCGACGCTCGACCATAAATGTGGGGTCGTTGAGGCACGGGCGGCATGCGGCGGCATTGAGCGCGTCGCCCAGACGGGCCGTATAGGTATCCCAGGCACGGCGACCGCGCTGATCGAGCATCTCCAAATCAACCTGATTCGACCCAATCATCGATGCCATCGCGGCGCCCAGGCGCTGATGGCGCGTCTCGAGCACGTCGGCCAACTCCGTCATGGCCGGCGCCACCGATTCTGCCGCCGCCGTGGGCGTGGAAGCGCGACGGTCGCTCACCATGTCGCAAATCGAGGTATCGGGCTCATGGCCAATGCCGGTCACCACGGGCACGGGACAGGCCGCCACCGCGCGGGCAAGCTCCTCGTCGTTAAAGGTCATGAGGTCCTCGAAAGAACCGCCGCCGCGCACCAGCAAAATACAATCGGGCGCCGGCGTAATGGAAGCGGCGCGGCGCAAGCCCTCAATGAGCTCTGTAGGCGCACCCTCGCCTTGAACCTTAGCGCCCACGCAGACGAGCTCGACGAGCGGGTTGCGACGACGCAACGTGCGCTTGACGTCGTCGATTACAGCACCCGAAAGCGAGGTGACGACCGCCACGCGGGAGCAGAACACCGGGATGCGGCGTTTACGAGCTTCGTCCATCAGGCCCTCGCGGCGTAGCTTTTCGGCCAGTTGCGCCACTTGTTGACGCAGCAGACCCTCCCCCGCCAGCGAAAACGAGCGAGCGACAAAGCTCATACGACCCGTGGCCTTATAGAGATTGAAGCTGCCCTTAAAGCTCACCTGCATGCCGTCGCGCAGATCGAACGTGCGCTTGAGATAGGCGCCCTTCCAAATGATGCAGTCAACGGCGGCCGAATCGTCCTTAATCTGGAAGTAGCAGTGGCCGCTTCGGGCATTGGGGCCACGGAAGCCCGTGACCTCGCCCAGGACGCTCAGCTGCGGAATGGCATCGAGCGCACCGGCGGCGATCTCCACCGCCTGGCTCACGCTGAGCTCCTTGCGCTCCTGCCCATCCGAACCGTCGAACTCGGCGGAAAAGGCATTGCCGGTTAGATTCCAGCCCGCCACGCAGCCTCCTTTCGTCATCGTGCACAAGGGCTCCGGCCCTGCGCAAATTCAAGTCCAACACATAGTACAGCGCCGCGGGGACACGAATCCCCGCGGCGCCCAGCGACCCAATTTGTTATCGGTTGGAGTTTCTGTTGTAGCGAGCCATCAGGTAGAGCAGCTGAATAATCGAAGTGAGCGCTGCGGCCACATAGGTGAGCGCGGCTGCTGTCAGGACCTTCTTGGCACCGTTGACCTGCTTGGAGCTCATACCCGACTGTTCGATGTACGCCACGGCGCGGCGGCTGGCATCAATCTCGACCGGCAGCGTAACCAGTTGGAACAGCACACTAAACGAGAAGAAGATCAGCGCGAGGGTCGTGAGCCCCGCGATGTTCATAAACAGGCCCATGAGTAGCACGATGGTCCAGGTGTTCTGGGTAAAGTTGACGACCGGAACCAGGGCAGTGCGCACCTTCATCATGGCGTAACCGCTTTGGCGCTGGGCGGCATGGCCCGCCTCGTGACAGGCGACGGCAACGCTTGCGACCGAACCGCCCGAACGGTTGGCGTCCGAGAGATACAGGTTGTTATCCTGCGGGTTGTAATGGTCGGTGAGCTCACCGGCGACGCCCTTGATACCCACAGCATTGCAACCATTGGCGTCGAGCATGCGGCGCGCGACCGCAGCGCCCGTGTCACCGTCCGAGCGAACCTTAGACCAGGTTTTATACGTCGAGTTGATATAGCTCTGCGCGGCAAGACCGAGCACCGTACAAACAAGGACAACCAGCAGGTACAGCGGGTCAATGCCAAAGCCGTATCCATAGTAATAAGGCATGCGAATTCCTCCGAATCGAGTTACACGTTGGAGGCATTCTACCCACTCAAGCGGCTAGGCTTCCTTACAGCAATTCAATTTTGCCATCTTTGACCGTCAACCCCATGTTGCCCGAGAGCAGATCGTCCAAGCGCGAGCCCACAAGCTCAAAGCGCCAACCTTCGCGCAGGCGACTCTGCTCGGGATGCTCAATGTAGTCGGCCAGGTCATCGCGCGAGGCAATGACCGAGGTCGCAACGCCCGAGCGCTCGGCAACCAGGCGGATAAGCGCATACATAAGGTCAGTCACGCTCTCCAACTCCGGCGAAATCTGACGATGTCCGCGCACCAAGAGCGGCAGGCGATCGTGCGGACAGCTCGCACCGCGCTTGATGGCCATCAGCGCGCCGTCCACGTCGCGCTCCCCCAGCTGGTCGGTACCGCGAATGCTGCGGAACTCCTCAACACGCACGGGATTGCGCTTGACGAGTGCCAGCAGCGTATCGTCGGACATAACCCACTTGCGCGGGATGTTGCGCCGCTCAGCGCGGTCCTCACGCCAGGCGGCAAGCTCGCGCGCAATGCCCAACTGATGGCGGCTGCACGAGTTGATGCGCTTGACCTTGCGGAATGCCTCATGGCGGTCGGCGCGGTAGTGCGACTCGTCGGCCAGCGGGCGCAGCTCATCGAGCACCCAATCCACACGGCCCAGCTCGCGCAGGCGGCTCATCATCTCGGTATAGGCGACGATCAGGTACTTGACGTCATCAATCGCATACTCAATCTGCTTATCGGTCAGCGGGCGGCGCGACCAGTCGGTCAGCGACTCGGTCTTAGGCAACGAAACGCCGCAAAACGTCTGCACGAGCGCACCGTAGGAAATCTGCTGACGCTCGCCCAAAAAGGCGGCGGCGACCTGTGTGTCAAAAATCGGACGCGGCAGCGCGCCCACGGTGTGGAGCATGACCTCCATATCCTGCGAGCAGGCGTGGAAGACCTTGGTCACGCTCTCGTCGGCCATAAGCTCGGCCAAGGGAGACAGGTCGTCGATCACCAGGGGATCGACCGCGACGCTCTCGGCAGGGGTGGCAATCTGAACCAGGCACAGGCGCGGATGGAACGTACGCTCGCGCAAAAACTCGGTATCGACGGCAATCGCGTCGAACTCACGGGCGCGCTGGCAAAAGTCGAGTAGAGCCTGATGTGTGGAAATGTACATATCAACCCATCGAATAAGGTTAGGCCCGAAAAACACGGGTAGGATATCGGCATTGCCTTACAACTATACTCGGTTAGTCACAGAACGGGAACGTAAGTATGCGCTGCCTTATCATCCACAACCCGGCATCGGGCCCCAGCTCAGATGAAATCTACGCATTTACGCACGCCCTCGCGCAGGGCGGCGACGAGGTCGTGATGCGCTTTATCGGCGATGGCATGGAGCCCGAGGACGCCGTGGCAGACGTGCGCGAATTCGATCGCGTGGTGGTCTCGGGCGGCGACGGCACCGTCTCCAACGTGCTCGACCAGATGCGCGGATGCGGTGTCCCCACGCTCGTCTTCCCCTCCGGTACGGCCTGCCTGTTCTTCAACAACATCGGTAATGCCCCCGAGGCGGCGGCGCTTGCCAAGGCTTGCCGCGCCGGTCGCACGGTCAAAGTGGACATGGGCGAGCTCTTTTGGCTCGACGAGAACGGCAACGAGAAGCGCCACGGCTTCATCATCATCGCCGGCTCGGGCTTCGACGCCGAGATCATGATGAAGGCCGCCCCCACCAAAAACGACATCGGCGAGATCGCCTACTTCCTCTCCGCGCTCGCCACGCCCAATCCCACGGTGGCGCACTTTACGATTGAGCATGACGGCATTGTCGAGGAGCTCGACGGCATCTGCTGCATGGCAGGCAACACCTCGGTCATCCAAAACGACATCAACCTGTTCCCAGACTGCCGCATGAACGACGGCATGGTCGACATCGCGGTCATCGAGCCCGTAAAAACCGTGCAGTTGCTGCCCACCGTGATCACCGCTGCGCTCGACCCCGCCGGCAAGGTGCTCGGTCGCCCGCAGTTCAAGATCATCCAGACCAAGGAAGCTAAGATTACCTGTACACCGTCGCTGGGCATGCAGTTCGATGGCGAGATTATCTCCAGCAACTCCGGCGTCTTTGGCGCCCGCGCGCTTCCGCAATGCCTCGACCTCATCGTCGACGAATTCTCACCGCTCGGTAAATAGGAGGACCCCATGAACGACAATCCCCTGCTCGGCTTTATCGTCATCGTTTTGGCCATGCTCGTCGGCTATGCGATCAACGTGATTCACCGCCGGAAGAAGTAATTCCACATTGGTATGATATTCATCCGAATATCATCTCCCCCGCTGTTTATGCATTTGCCAAACAGCGGGGGATTTTTCATTTCGGTATTTCCAGACGCTTTATCCAGATGCAGTAATTGCAGGGCGTCTTTATTTGGCTAAAGCTACAAACTGAGTATATTAAACCGCTCATCGCATATTTCATTACGCTTATCGAGTAAGCATTTTTCATAGATGAATATTGTTTCCGATTCGTTACGCTAAGGAAGTGTCTTTATTGGCTGAAGCCCTCTGGCTGCGGAGGGCTTTCGCACGCTGGGAGGGAATATGAGGAAAACTCACCCCGTCAACGCGCTCAAAAAGCTTGGCATAGGCCTCGCCTTTGGAGCTGCAACCATCATGTCCATGCCGACCTCTGCGCTCGCCTGCACGCAGATGTACATGGGCAAAGATCTAACGGCCGACGGCAACACGTACTACGGCCGTGCCGAGGACTTTGGTGCGCGTTACCTCAAACACTTCGGCATCGAACCTGCCCACGAAGCTGGCTTTACGTACAGCTCGAATGAGTCTGCTTTCGAATACACTTCGAATAAGCCTACATATCGCTACAGCTACGTACGTGACCATCCCTCCAATTGGGAGGGCCACACCGACGCCTACTCCGAAGCCGGTATCAACGAGAAGGGTGTCTCTTGCTCCGCTACGCTGAGCACCTCCTATAACGAGGATGCCAAAGCAGCAGACCCAATCGATGAGGCTACCGGCATCGGCGAGTACAGCTACGGCAGCGTCATCCTGGGCCAGAGCGCCAATGCCCGCGAGGGCGTCGAGCTCCTCGGCAGCCTGATCGACGAGCAGGGCACTTGCACTAACGACCAGATCATTATCGCCGACAACAACGAGACCTGGCTGTTCGCCACGCTTTCTGCCCATCAATGGATTGCCATGAAGCTGGCCGACGACGTCGCCTCACTCAACCCCAACATCGGCAGCCTCAACTACGATGTCGACCTGAACGATACTGAGAACTGCCTGCACTCCAAGGACATCGAGTCCATGCCCGTGGAGAAGGGTTTCGCCAAATACTCCGCTGACGGTAAATTCGATGTCGCCCAAACGTATGGCGAAAGCCTCGCCGATTCTGGCGTTAACCAATGGTCCCGCTATGTGCAAGGCCGCCATTATTTTGCTAGTCAGCTGACCGAAGGCACGGATTACGAAATTAAAACTATCGATCGCGTCGAAAATGTTGGTGTAAGGGTGACGCCCTAGCGCCCGTTTAACGAAGAACGGCCTTCGTCCTAGAAT
>NZ_CAXSQQ010000028.1:0-21450 GCF_964239575.1 Collinsella aerofaciens ATCC 25986 | reverse complement strand
CCTGCCCAGCTCCCTCGCGATCTCCCTGCACGACGCCCTGCGCTCCAGCATCCTCTGGACCGTGTCCCGCTCGTGCCTCGTGAGCCTTCCGTAGGACCTCGGGACCGCCCTCGCGGAGCCCCTTTTCTTCTTTCCGGACATACCGTCCTCCGATCTCCCGGGGCCGGCCGGCCCGGCCCTCAGGGTATCGGGTTCCCACATTCATCCGCACATGTGCGGATGAATGTGGGAGGTGTTCGGATAAAGTCGATAATCAAGGCCAGCGTATTCTCGCCTATATCCAGTCTTCTTTTTGGGTATAGACGTCAATGTGTGTGCTAAAGTATTGAGTCCTGTGGACTATGAAGGGAGAATCTGTGCCAAAAAAGACTGAGAGCACGGGTACTGGGCTGGAATCCTACGTTGCAAAGCTCATGGGCAACGGCTCAAACAGGACTTCGGTAACCGAGGACGAGATTCAGGTCGCCCTGAAGGATATCGATGTTTCTGACGAGCAGCTCACCGCGGTGTATTCCGCGCTGCGCAACAGCGGCATCCAGATTATCTCCGCGAGCGGTAACGACGACGCCCCCATGGGTGTCGACGATGACGATACCGATACCGATACCGATACCGATACCGACGATTTCGATGACGACGACGAGCACGATTCCGGCTCGCTCGACGATCACGAGCTCAAGATGGCCCGTCAGGCCGACGCCGAGATGGGTTCTTCCAAGAACAAGAAGAAGCGCACCGTGCGCACGTCCCGTTCACGCTCCCGCGTGCGTGGCATCGATGCCTCCACGGTGATGCTGACCGGCGACCCGGTCCGTATGTACCTCAAGGAGATCGGCAAGGTCGACCTGTTGACCGCCTCCGAAGAGGTCGATCTGGCTATGAAGATCGAGGCCGGTCTCGAGGCTACCGAGAAGCTCGAGGCTGCCGATGCTGGTGAGCTCGAACTCACGCGTGCCGAGATGCGTCGTCTTACGCGCATTGAGAACGTGGGCCTCGAAGCCAAGCAGGCGCTCATCAGCGCAAACCTTCGTCTGGTCGTCTCCATCGCCAAGCGCTATGTCGGTCGCGGCATGCTGTTCCTCGACCTGATTCAGGAGGGCAACCTCGGTCTGATCCGCGCCGTCGAGAAGTTCGACTACCAGAAGGGCTTTAAGTTCTCCACGTACGCCACGTGGTGGATCCGTCAGGCCATTACGCGCGCTATCGCCGACCAGGCCCGTACCATCCGTATTCCCGTGCACATGGTCGAGACTATCAACAAACTCGTCCGCGTGCAGCGTCAGCTCCTTCAGGACCTGGGCCGCGACCCGACCCCCGAAGAGATCGGTGCCGAGATGGACATGAGCGCCGACCGCGTCCGCGAGATCCAGAAGATCTCGCAGGAGCCCGTGTCGCTCGAGACCCCCATCGGCGAGGAAGAGGATTCCCAGCTGGGTGACTTCATCGAGGACTCCCAGGCCATCGTTCCGCCCGATGCGGCCAGCTTCTCCATGCTGCAGGAGCAGCTCACCCAGGTGCTCGACTCGCTTGCCGATCGTGAGCGCAAGGTTATCGAGCTGCGCTTTGGCCTTGTCGACGGACATCCCCGTACGCTCGAGGAAGTCGGCCGCGAGTTTGGCGTCACGCGCGAGCGCATCCGCCAGATCGAGTCCAAGACCCTGGCCAAGCTCCGCCACCCGAGCCGCAGCAGCAAGCTCAAAGACTATATCGAAAGCTAGTCAAGCAAGAGGCGCCCTCAAGCACATCCGCTTGGGGGCGCTTTCATGTAGTCGTTGGACGTTCTTGAATGACTAGTCGTTTAAGAACGTCCCCAATGATTAGGTCGGAAAATTTCTTAAAAAAGTTCTTGCCCTGAGCTGATTCGTCCGTATAATAAACTTTGTTGCTTGAGAGCACGCACCTATTCCTCGGTAGCTCAATGGTAGAGCACGCGGCTGTTAACCGCGCTGTTGTAGGTTCGAGTCCTACCCGGGGAGCCAGGTTGTAAAACCCGTCGCTTATGCGGCGGGTTTTTTCATGCCGCGATCGCCGTTCACGAACGTTACCGTATCAACATTTCGTGTCGAGGATGTAATCCCGAGGCCCGCCACCTCAACATGGCGCGGTCGTTGTAGAATATTGCAATGATTGCTCCCACGACATGGTGCCGCGAGCACCAAGAAAAGGAGATTCTTGTGTCTGAGACCATTAACGGCAGCCTGAGCGTCTCGAACGACGTTATTGCCGATATTGCCGGTTATGCCGCGATGACGTGCTATGGCGTTGTCGGTATGGCTGAGCAGCTCCAGGGCGCCGAGAGCGTGCGCCTGCTTGCCGGTCAGCGCCTCCGCAAGGGCGTGCTTGTCTCCGCCGACGAGAACGGCCTTACGGTCGATCTTCACGTCGTGCTCGAGAACGGCGTCAACATGAAGTCCGTCTGCCACAATCTTTCGAGCTCCGTTGCCTTTACCCTGCAGGAGATCGCCCAGATCGATCCCGCCAGCCTTAAGATCGGCATCCATATCGACGCGCTCAAGAGCCGTCTGAACTAGCATCCGAAAACGGAGATTCAAATACCCATGATTGCAAAGACCATTCGCACCTGTTTTCCGATCGCTGCGGCTGCCGTTTCCGACAAGGCCGAGGAGATCAACAAGCTCAACGTCTTCCCCGTACCCGATGGCGATACCGGCACCAACATGTCGCTCACGCTCGCCTCGGTGACCAAGGAGCTTTCTGCTCTTCCTGCCGACGCCGACATGGAAGCCATCGCCGGCGCCATCACCCACGGCTCCCTGATGGGTGCCCGCGGCAACTCCGGCGTCATCACCTCGCAGATTCTGCGCGGTGTGGCCGAGGGCCTCGTCTCTGCCGATGAGCCTATTACGGCTGCCAACATCGCCTTCGCCTTCCGTCGCGCCGTCAAGGTTGCCTTCCAGGCTGTCCGCAAGCCCATCGAGGGCACGATCCTCACGGTCCTGCGCGATGTCTCGACCAAGGCAGACGAGTGCGAGAAGAAGAAGTTCTCGGCCGAGGATGCGCTCGACGCCATCGTCGTCGAGGCCTACCAGTCCGTCGCTCGCACGCCCGACCTGCTGCCCGTTCTGAAGGAGAACGGCGTGGTTGACTCCGGCGCCTTCGGCTTTGCTATTTTCCTTGAGAACTTTGTTGCCGCCGCGCTTGGCCGCAGCACCGTTGTCGAGGATTTCTCCGCCACGTTTGATTCCGCTGGCTCTGCCCGCGACGCGGCCCTTGGTCGCGTTGAGATCGAGGCCAACGACGATTGGGAGGGCTCGGAGTTCCGCTACTGCAACGAGTTCCTGTTTAAGGCCGACGCCCCGTTTGACGAGGACGAGTGCCTTAAGTTCCTGGGTTCCATGGGCGACTGTGAGCTACTCGTGGGCGCCTATCCCGACTACAAGATCCATGTGCACTCCAACACCCCCAACCTGGTGCTCGAGCACATGCTGCAGCTTGGTCAGATCTACGAGGTCTTTATCCACAACATGGAGATGGAGGCCCACGACCGTACCGCCAAGATTCACGAGGACCAGGAAAAGGTCGCCGAGCCCGCCAAGGCGCTGGGCTTTGTCGCCGTTGCCGCCGGTTCCGGCGAGGCCGACATCCTCAAGTCCCTTGGCGTCGACGTGATCGTCTCGGGTGGCCAGACCATGAACCCCTCGACTGCCGACCTGCTGGGCGCGGTGGACCAGGTCAACGCGACCTCGGTCATCATTCTGCCCAACAACGGCAACATCCGCATGGCTGCCGAGGCTGCCGCTTCTGCCTGCACGGACAAGAAGGTTGCCGTCGTTCCCACCAAGACCGTCCCACAGGCGTTCTCCGCGCTGTTCGCGGTCCTGCCCGATTCCGAGCTCGAGGACGCCGTCGCCGCCATGGTCGACGCCATCAGCGAGGTCCGCGATGGCGAGGTCACCCGCGCCGTGCGCGACTCCAGCGCCTCCGACGGCTCTCCGATTCACTCCGGTGACGTCATGGGCATCATTGCCGGCTCCATCGATGTGGTCGGCTCCGACGTGAAACAGGTCACGCTCGATTGCATCAACCGCATGCAGGAGGAAGAGGAAGGCGACGCGCTGACGATTCTGGCTGGCGAGGAGCTGTCCGATGAGGCCTTCCAGGAGATCGTCGACGCTATCGAGGAGGCTCAGCCCGATCTGGAGATTGACGCCCATCGTGGCGAGCAGCCGCTCTATCCCGTGATCTTCTCGATCGAGTAGGCAACTGCCCATGTCCGAGCTGTGCTCCGTGCCGCGCGTCTCGGAGCGCTTTGCCCAGAGCAATGCGCTCGACGAGGATATCGCGCGACTCAAATATGTTTCGGGTAAACGTGAGGAGGCCCTTCGCCGTCTGGGAATTCGGACGGTGGGGGACCTCCTTCTCCATATCCCTCATCGATACCTCGACTTTACCCGTTCGTGGTCCATCGAGATGGCGTCCATCGGTACCGTGTGCACCATCATCGCCACGGTCGACCGTATTGTCCAAAAGCAGCCGCGCCCGCGCATGCAGGTGACCGAGGTCTCACTTGTTGACGAGACGGGCGTGCTACAGGTCGCCTTTTTCCGCCAGCCCTGGATTGCCCAGCAGCTTAAGCAGGGCGACCGCCTGGCCGTGATGGGCAAGGTCGAGTTTGCCTACGGTTTTAAGCAGATGGCCTCGCCCCACTTTGAAAAGCTCGAGGACGGGCGCGCCGCAGGCACCATTCTGCCGGTCCATTACGTGAGCGATGGCGTGAGCCAGGCGTGGATGCGCCGCATCGTAAGCGGCGCGCTCGAGGTCGTCGGCAATCCGTTCGATCCGATTCCCGCGCCGCTGCGCGCAAAGCGGAAGCTCATGAGCAATGCCCGCGCGTTGCGTTCGATCCACCTTCCCTCGAGCATGGCTGAGCGCGACATCGCACGCCGGCGTCTTGCCTACGAGGAGTGCCTCTACCTGCAGCTGGCGCTGCGTCTGCGCAACGACGGCGGCCTGGTCGATGTGGTGCCCTATGCCCACACCGCGGGCGAGCATCTGGGCGCGCTTAAACAGGCCCTTCCGTTTTCGCTGAGCGACGAGCAGGAGGCCGCATTCCAAGACATCCTGCATGACATGTGCGATGGCGGGCGCGTGATGAACCGTCTGCTGCTGGGCGATGTCGGTACCGGTAAGACCGCCGTTGCCGCCTGCGCGCTGGCTGTGGCTGCCGATAGCGGCACGCAGGCCTGCGTTATGGCGCCCACGGGCGTGCTGGCGCGCCAATATGCCGATAAGACCGGCCCTCTGCTCTCGCAGGCCGGCATGTCCTGGGCGCTTCTGACGGGCGCCACGCCGGCCGCAGAGCGCGAGCGCATCCATGCCCAGCTGGAATCGGGCGAGCTTGACGTGCTCTTTGGCACCCATGCGGTGCTTTCGTATAACGTTGCGTTCAAGCATCTGTCGCTTGTTGTCATCGACGAGCAGCACCGCTTTGGCGTTGGCCAGCGCAACGCCCTACGCGCGAAGGGCCCCGGTGCCGATCTGCTCGTTATGACGGCAACGCCCATCCCGCGTACGCTGGCGCTTTCGGTCTACGGCGATCTGGATACGAGCATCATCCGCCATCGGCCCGTCCCTGGCGCTGGCGTGTCGACACGCGTGCTCACCGAGTCGAGCCGCGACCTCGCCTATGGCGCCATCCGCGAGGCGCATGAAAAGGGTCAGCAGGCCTACGTGATTTGCCCGCTCGTGGAGCCGAGTGACTCGGCCGATGAGTTGGAGGACGTGCCCGGTATCGCCCGCGACGAGGAGGGCCGTGTGACGGCCCCCGTGCCGCTGCATGATACGGCGACCGAGCTCGACCGCCTGCGTCTGGCGCTGCCGGGTCTCACTATCGAGCGCCTCCACGGCCGCATGCCAGCGGGGGAGAAGGACCAGGTTATCGATGCCTTCAAGCGTGGCGAGATTGACGTGCTCGTCTCGACTACGGTGGTCGAGGTGGGCGTTGACGTGCCCAACGCCACCGTCATGGTCATCGAGAACGGCGAGCGCTTTGGCTTGGCGGCCCTGCACCAGCTGCGCGGCCGCGTGGGCCGTGGCGGCGTGTCGGGCACGTGCCTGGTCATGACGCACTCCAAGGGCAACGGCGGCGCATCGGCGGCGCAAGATCGTCTGCAATCGCTCGAAAAAACCTCGGATGGCTTTACGCTCGCCCAGATGGACCTGCGTCTGCGCCACGAGGGCGAAATCCTGGGGTACCGTCAGCATGGCGGTGTGACCTTGCGCTTTGTCGACCTGGATGCCGACGAGGAATTGATCGAGTGGGCCCATTTGGACGCGCTCGAGCTCTTGCGGTATGCTTGCAACCTTGACTCTGTGGCGACGCGTCCCTTGCGCGACGCGGTCGCCATGCGTTATCGACATATCTTTAAGGAGGTCAGCGGAGGATGAGAATCATCGGCGGCGAATGGCGCGGTCGTAAGATCGAGGAGCCCCGTGGTCGCGATGTCACCCGCCCCACGACTGATCGCGTACGCGAGGCGTGCGCATCTATGGTCATGTCGGCATTCGATTTCGATTTGGACGAGGTCCGTGTGCTGGACGCCTTTGGCGGCTCCGGTACCTTAGGGTTAGAGATGCTCTCTCGTGGGGCCCGCTCGCTCACCACGTTCGAGATCGATCGCAACGCCGCGCGGCTCATTACCAAGAATATCGAGTCGCTCTGCCGTGACCGTGCGCGCTGGCGCGTGGTGACGGGTGACGTGCTGGCGAGCGCCTCGCGCGGCCGCGTGCCGGGCGGCCCCTTTGATCTGGTCCTGCTCGACCCGCCCTATGCTTTTGGTGCCGAGCCGGTCGAGGAACTGCTGCAGAACCTGGCTCAGCAGGGTTTACTTGCACCTGGCGCTTATGCCCTGTTTGAGCACGCCGCCGCCGATGCGGGCGCGCATCCGGCAGGCTTTGAGACTGTACGTGAGAAGCGCTACGGCATTACCTCGGTCGACCTGCTTCGTTGGGTCGGCGATGACGATGGTGAGGGCGATAGCGCCGGCACCGATGCTGACAACAACGATGCCACGACGTTTCAGGAGGATGCTCATGAGTGACACCATCAATCGCGTGATCGTCC
This sequence comes from Collinsella aerofaciens ATCC 25986, assembly GCF_964239575.1. Lineage (GTDB taxonomy): Bacteria > Actinomycetota > Coriobacteriia > Coriobacteriales > Coriobacteriaceae > Collinsella > Collinsella aerofaciens_BQ. The sequence goes on along the minus strand of NZ_CAXSQQ010000028.1, from coordinate 14,366 downwards.
CGGGCACCTTTGATCCCATCACGTTTGGCCATATCGATGTGATCCGCCGCGCCCGCCGCATCTTTCCCAGCGTGATCGTCGCTGTTGCCGAGTCGCAGGGTAAAAACGGTGTGGGCACCACGTTTACGCTCGATGAGCGCGTGGCGCTGGCCCGCGAGGCGCTCGGTGATATCGACGGCGTTGAGGTCCTGCCCTTTACCGGCCTCTTGGTCGACTTCGCTCGTGAGCAGGGGGCGGGGGCCGTGGTCAAGGGCCTGCGCGCCATGACCGACTTTGAGTATGAGCTGCAGCAGGCCGACCTCAACTATCGCTTGGATAACGAGCTGGAGTCCATCTTTGTCATGAGCGCGCCGCAGTACGGCTATATCTCGAGCTCGGTTGTTCGCCAGATCGCCTCGCTCGGTAGTGACGTGTCGACGTTTGTCCCGTCCAACGTGGTCGAAGCGCTCAAACATCGCTTTTCGTGACGTTTCTTATTGCCTGGTGGCATGTGGTAAACTAGCACGATGATATGTTACCTATGAAAGGAGACCGGATGCCGGGCGAGAATTTTCCTGGCGATAGGATCGTCAGCTTGGTCGATGAGCTCGAAGGGCTGATCGAGGAAGCCAAGCCGCCTTTCGGCAAGAACGCTCAGTTCAAGGTCATCGACGCCGACGTGTTCTTCAACATCCTCGACGAGATCCGCATGAGCTATCCCGAGGAGTGGCAGAAGTCCCGCCGTATCCTTAAGGAGCGCGAGGAGCTCATGGCTTCCGCCGCCGCTCAGGCCGATTCCATCATCGCTGACGCTCAGCAGCAGGCCCTCACCATTGCCGGTGAGCAGGAGATCGTCCGCCTTGCGCAGCAGCAGGCCGACGACATCCGCGATCGTGCCCAGCAGTACGAGCGCGAGACGCGTTATGCTGCCGAGGACTACGCAGAGCAGGTCTTTACGCACCTGGAGGAGAACCTCAAGAGCCTGACCGGCACCGTTACCCGTTGCCGTCAGCAGCTCAACGAGGGTGCCGCCCAGCAGAATGGTCAGTGGTAATGGCTGAGTTCCCGAGCGTTACCGTCGATCTTTCCGAGCAGCTCGAGTTTCCTGGAGATTCGTATCCGCTGACCGGTAAGGTCGATGTCGCCACCTACACGGTGGGCGAGAAGGAGTACCAGCTACAGGACGGCATCGACTACGACGTTGTCTTTACCAATGCCGGTACCGGTGTCTTGCTCACGGGCATGGTTCGCGCGCACGCCACCGGCGAGTGCGACCGTTGCCTGGAGCCCGCCTCGTTTGATATCGCCGGCGAGATCGAGGAGTTTTATCTCTTTGAGGAGCCCGAGGATCCCGAGGCCTACGAAGACGGCTACGAGCTCCTGGGCGAGGATCGCATCGTCGATCTGGGAGAGCCCATCAACGACGCGGTCGTCATGGACACGCCGTTTGTGGTGCTCTGCAAGCCCGATTGCCGCGGTCTGTGCCCCACTTGCGGGTGCAATCTCAACGTCGAGCAATGCGATTGTGCTGCCCAAGCCGAGGTCGAATGGGCCGAGGCCACGGAAAATCCATTTGCAGCATTGAAGAATCTCAAGCTCGATGAGTAAAACTGTGGTAGTATCGCTACTTGCGCGTAATCGCCACACTGGATAGTTCATAAGGAAGGTCACTATGCCCGTACCTAAACAAAAGCAGGGTCGTATCCGCACTCACACCCGTCGTTCCGCCAACATGAAGATCTCGGCTGCGGCTCAGTCCACGTGCCCCCGTTGCGGCGCTGTCAAGCTTCCGCACCACGTGTGCCCCAGCTGCGGTTTCTACAAGGACCGCGAGGTTATCGTTACCGAGTAACGGTATACTCTGGATGCGATGCCGTTCCAAATGGAACCACAATGGCCGGCTCAATGAGTCGGCCATTTTTGTATAAGGAGTATGTATATGAGTAACGTTCGCGTTTGTGTAGACGTTGTGGGCGGAGACGAGAAACCTCAGGTTGTTCTCGATGGTATCGAGGCTGCGCTTGCCGCCGATCCCGATATCGAGGTCTTGGCAGCTGGTCCCGCCGAAATCGTCAATCCCTTTGCAGCTTCCCACGCACGTGTTGAGGCCCTTGAGGCGCCCGACGTTATCGCCATGGATGACGATCCCATTCGCGCCGTGATGACCAAGCGTAAGTCGTCGATCGTGCTTTCTTGCCGCGCCATTAAGAAGGGCAACGCGGATGCGTTCTTCTCTGCCGGCTCCACCGGCGCCATGACGGCCGCTGCCACAGCCTACGTGACGCCGTTTAGGTATCAGGCCGAAGGCAAGAAGCAGCCGGTGCGCCCCTGTCTGACCAATGCGCTGCCCAATCGCGCCGGCGGTCTGACGGTGCTGTGCGACATGGGTGCCAACCCCGATGTCGAGGTTGACGATATGGTGCGTTTTGCTCAGATGGGTAGCGCCTATGCCCGCGTCGTCCTGGGCATCGAGCATCCCCGCGTGGGCCTGCTTGCCAACGGCACCGAGGACGAGAAGGGCTCCAACTTTACCAAGGCCTGCTTCCCGGCCATGAAAGCCGCCGTTCCCGGCTTTGTTGGTAACTGCGAGGGAACGGACATCACCTCGGGTAACTTCGATGTCGTCGTTGCCGATGGTATGTCGGGCAATATTGCGCTCAAGGCCACCGAGGGCGCTGCCAAGTTTTTGCTGCAGGAGCTCAAGGGTGTCTTTATGTCTTCGCTCGGCACCAAGATTGCCGCGCTTCTCATCAAAAAGCAGATGCGCGAGATTAAGGCCAAGCTCTCAGGCGACGCCAAGGGCGGCGCGATTCTTTTGGGCCTGCGCGGCGTGGTCCTGATCGGCCATGGCGCCACCTCGGTCGAGGCTGTTAAAAACGGTACGCTCGCGGCGGCCGAAGCCGTGCGCGCCGGGCTGGTCGAGAATGTCGCCAACTCCATGGACGGTATCGTTTTATAAGAGCGAGTTAGGGCGCTGTTATGTGCTTCGCGGCGCACGTCGTGGGGTAGAATCAGAACCGTGTCTTGGTACCGCCCGGGCGGTACCATTCTTTTGGTATTCATGCACTATGAGAGGAAGCGCTATGGACCGCTCCGAAATCTTCGACAAGATCGCCGAGGTCGCTGCTGACGTTCTGGGCGTCGATGTTGCCGAAATTAGCGAGGAGACCACCTTTGACGACCTCGATGCCAACTCGCTCGAGCGCCTGCAGCTGGTTACGGCTATCGAGGACGAGTTCAACCTCGAGATCGATGACGAGACCCTGCTCTCGCTCAACTCTGTCGCCGACGCCGTCGACGCTATCGAAGCTGCCAAGGAGGCCTAAGTCTTGGCTTTATCCGAACGACTTACGCGCGCCCAGGAAATCTTGGGCCACGAGTTCAACAATAAGGTGCTGCTGCGCGCGGCGCTTACGCATCCCTCGGCAGTCGAGGGCCAGCCGGTTTCTGCCAGCTATGAGCGCCTTGAGTTCTTGGGCGATTCCATTTTGGGCGCTGTGGTCGCACGCTCCCTGTTTGAGTCCTATCCGGAGTTTGACGAGGGCAAGCTCACGCGCCTGAAGGTGTCGCTTGTCTCGGGCGCCACGCTGTCCGAGGTTTCTCACGAGCTGGGCATTGACGACATCATCATCTTTGGTGCCTCCGAGACCGGTACCGGTGCGCGCGGCCTGCATTCGGCGCTCGAGAACGTCTATGAGTCGCTCGTGGGCGCGCTGTACCTGGATGCCGGCTGGGATGCGGCGGCGGAGTTCATTCACCGTACGCTTAAGCCGCATTTGGCTTCCGAGCGTGCCGAGCATCCTGCGAACCCCAAGTCGTTTTTGCAGGAGTGCGTGCAAGCCGACGGTCACGAGCCCCCGGCGTATAAGCTCGTTGGCTCCGAGGGCCCGGCGCATGCGCCCACCTTTACCGCCGTGGTGTTGATCGATGGTATTCGTCAGGGTCGCGGCTCCGGCTCCTCAAAGAAGGAAGCCGAGGGAGCCGCCGCGCTCGAAGCGCTCGACCGCATGGGTTACACCACCAACGGCGTGATTCTGAATAAGAAGCACGTGTAAGCGAGGAACCGTGTATCTCAAGTCCCTCACGCTCAAAGGGTTCAAGTCGTTTGCCGACCGCGCCCATATGACGTTTGAGCCGGGCCTGACCGTCATCGTCGGTCCCAACGGCTCGGGAAAATCGAACATCTCCGACTCCATCCTGTGGGTCCTGGGCGAGCAGAGCGCCAAGCAGTTGCGCGGCCAGGCCATGGAGGATGTCATCTTCTCGGGCTCGTCAGCGCGCAAGCCGGTGGGTGTCGCTGAGGTCACACTGGTGCTCGATAACTCGGACCATATGTTGCCCGTCGATTTTGACGAGGTCGCTATCACTCGTCGCATGTATCGCTCGGGCGAAAGCGAGTACCTCATCAACTCGAGTCCGTGCCGCCTGATGGACATTCAGGATATCCTGCACGATTCGGGCCTGGGCAAGGATACGCATTCCATCATCAGCCAGGGCAAGCTCGACGCCATTTTGCAGAGCCGCCCCGAGGAGCGCCGCGCCCTCATCGAGGAGGCCGCCGGCATATCCAAGCACAAGCGCCGCAAGGAGCGTGCGCTCAAAAAGATTAAGTCGATGGACGAGCACCTGATGCGTGCCCGCGACATCAATAAGGAAATCGCCCGTCAGCTGCGACCGCTGGAGCGTCAGGTCGATCGTGCGCGCAAGTACAAAGAGCTGTCCTCGCGCACGAACGAGCTTACGCAGATGCTGGCCGTCGACGAGCTGCGTTCGCTGCAGTCGCAGTGGAACGACCTGGAGAGCCGCTCCAAAGAGGGCGCTGCCGAGCTGGAGCTTGCGCAGTACCGCTTGGGCGAAAAAGAACGCGAGCTCGAGAAGCTTCAGGTTATGCTCGAGGAAAAGGGCCTGTTTGTGGGCGATCTTGGCGAGCAGCGTCGTCATATGCAAGATGTGGTCGGCCGCATTAACTCCGACATGCGTCTGCTTGAGGAAAAGGGCCACAACATGGTGTCGCGCCTGTCTGACATGCGCGGCCAGATTTCGAGCTCCGATCATCAGCGTCGTCGCGTGGTCGAGGAGCTCGAGGACGCGCGTGCGCAGCTTGAGGAAGTGACCGGTGCGCACATGCAGGCCCAGGAGGACGTTGACGCCGCTGGTCCTGCCGCCGCTGAGCTCCACGTGCGGCGCGGGGCGCTCGACAATCAAATTTCGCAGCTTACGCGCGAGCAGCGCGATGTGCAGCGCGTGGCCGATAACGCCGCGCTCGAGCTCGCCAAGGTGAAGGACTCACTGAGCAACGCCGAGGTCGAGGACAACATGTATGCCTCGCGCCTGGAGCAGATCGATGAACAGCTCGAGGAGGTCACGGCCTCGCTCGAGAGCCGTCGCGACCGCGCCGAGGAGCTTGAGGGCGCTCTTGAGGAGGCGCGCCAGGACCAGGTCGATGCGCGTGAGGCCGCCGAGGTCGCCCGTGCGGCCCTGAAGGACTTGCGTGCCCGCGAGAGCGAGGCGCGCAACAAGCTGTCCGAGGTGCGCTCAGAGCTTGCCAGCCAAAAGAAGCTTGATGCCCGCATGGCCGACAGCTCGCCGCTCGTGAGCCGTCTGGTGGGTGCGCTGGGCGACGATGTCTCGGGTCGTCTGGGCGACGTGCTCGAGGCCCCGCGCGAGCTTGAGGGCCTGGTTGAGCAATTGCTCGCCGGCGATATCGATGCCCTGTTGTTTGATGACGCTGATGCGCTTCAGCGCGCCGGGCGTGCAGCCCTGGACCAGAAGAAGGCCTCGGGCGAGGCACTGCTGGTGGCGCGCGGCGTGAGCGGCGGTGTTGCCGCCAAGGGCGCTGCCGGCTCTCGTCTGGTTGATCGCCTGTCCGTCCGTGCGGGCTACGGTCCTGTTGTCGAAGCTCTGCTCGGCGGCTATTACGTGGTCGATGACTTGGCTACCGCGTTGGCGGCACCGGTTGTGGATGGCGTGACCTATGTGACCCCTGATGGTGCCCGCGTGTGCTGTGGCGGCCTGGTGCGTGTGGGGCTCGATGCCGGCGAGGCTTCGGGTGCCTTGGAGCGCAAGCGCCGCATCCGTGAGCTCGAGGGCCTGGAGCCCGATCTGGCTGCCGTGTTTGAGCATGTGTCGGATCAGGTCGTCGAGGCCAATGCGGCCGTTGAGGAAGCGCGTGCCGCTGAGGGCGATGCCGCCGGCGAGATCGCCCGTCTTGAGGGCGAGCGCCGCTCGTTGCTCTCCGAGATCGGCCGCTTGGAGCAAAGCGCCAACAATGCCGAGGTCGAGCGCGTGCGCATCTCCAAGCGCCGCGAGCTGGCCTCCGAAGCCGTTCGCGCTGCGCGCCCGCGCGTTGACGAGCTCACCCGTTCGCGCGACGAGGCCCGTGCGCAGGCAAGCGACCTGGGTCTCCAGATTGCCGAGGCCAACGACGAACTCGACCGCGTTCGCCGTGACGATTCCGAGGCCGCCGGTAAGCTCGCCGACGCCAAGGTTCGCCTAGCCCAGACGAGCGAACGCCTGCGTTCGCTGAAGGGCCGCGTGCCCGACCTGGAGCATCGCCTGGAGGGCATCGATCGTCGTATCCGCGGAACTCGCCAGGCTTCGCGCTCGCTCGAGCTGCTGCGCCTGCGCGTTGACCCCATGCACGAGCGTTATTCGGCCCTGCTGGAGCGCGCGTCGGATTGGGCAGCGCGCCTGCGTGACCAGGCCTCTCTGGAAGAGGCGGACTCCGCTTCGCTCAAGAGGACCATCGAGGATGCCAAGGCAGAGGTTGCCCGCGCTAAGGAGCGGGTCGATACCGCCTCCGCCACGCAAAACGAGTTCAAGGTCGCACGTGGCAAGCTCGAGGTGCAGGTAGAGGCCGCCATTAAGGCCATTACCGCCGATGGCACCACGGTACTCGAGGAAGCGCTCATGCTTCCGGCGCCCACGGACCGCGATGCCGCCGAGCGCGAGCTCAACCAGCTCGTGCGTCAGATCAACAATCTGGGCCCCGTGAACCAGGTTGCCATGGAGGAGTACGAGCAGCTTAAGCGCCGCGCCGACTACATCGAGGAGCAGCTGGCCGATCTGGAGAGCGCGCGCAAGGCGCTCACCAAGATAACCGTGGCTATCGACCGCAAGATGCGTAAGGCCTTCCTAGTTACCTTTGAGAAGGTCGATGCGAACTTCCGCGAGATCTTCGCCATGCTCTTCCCGGGCGGTCAGGCGCATCTGGAGATGACCGATCCCGAGCATCCTGCCGAGACGGGTATCGAGGTCGTGGCGCAACCGCGCGGCAAGCGCATCACCAAGATGATGCTCATGTCGGGCGGCGAGAAGAGCCTGACGGCGCTCGCCCTGCTCTTTGCCGTGTACCGCACGCGCACGGTGCCGTTCTATGTGCTGGACGAGGTCGAGGCGGCGCTTGATGACGCTAACCTGTCCAAGCTCATCGGAGCCCTCGATGTGCTGCGTTCCGATACGCAGCTCTTGGTTATCTCGCATCAGCGCCGTACTATGGAGGACGCTGACGTCCTCTATGGCGTCTCGATGCAAGCCGACGGCGTCAGTCGCGTCGTCTCGCAAAAACTCGATCGCGAAACCGGAAAGGTCGTGAATGCATAATGGGATTCTTCGATGCTCTCTCGCGCGGACTTGAGCGCAGCCGCGAGGCCCTCAACGAGGTCTTCTACTTTGGCGGTGAGGTCGACGAGGATTTTTGGGAGGACCTGGAGGACACCCTCGTAATGGGTGACATGGGCGCCGAGGTCGCTATCAAGGTCTCCGATGACCTGCGCGATGCCGCGGCCAAGAAGAACCTCAAGACCGCTCCGCAGCTTCGCCGCGCCCTGGCCGAGCAGCTTGAGCAGCACTTTGTGCCCATCGAGCGAGATCCGTTCTCCGATACGCCGAGCTGCGTGCTGTTTGTGGGCATTAACGGTGCCGGCAAGACCACGACGGTCGGTAAGATCGCGAGCGCCATGGCTGCCCGCGGCAAGAACGTGGTGATCGGTTCGGCCGACACCTTCCGCGCCGCCGCCATCGAGCAGCTTGATGTGTGGGGCCAGCGCGCTGGCGTCCCCGTCATCAAGCGCGACCGCGGCTCCGACCCGGCAAGTGTTTGCTACGACGTGCTCGACGAGGCCGACAAGCGCGGCAGCGACCTGGTGCTTATCGATACCGCCGGCCGTCTACACACGAGCCCTGAGCTCATGCGCGAGCTTGCCAAGGTGGTCAATGTGACCCGTAAGCGCGCCGCCAATATGGCCGCCGGTCCCATGCCGGTTTCGGTCGTGCTTGTGATCGACGCCGCGACGGGCCAAAACGGTCTGAACCAGGCGCTCGAGTTTAACGAGGCGCTGGGCCTGGACGGTATTATCATGACTAAGCTCGACGGCACGGCTAAGGGCGGCATCGCCATGGCCGTGGCCGAGAAGCTCAAGCTCCCGATCCTGCGCATCGGCGTGGGCGAGCAGGTCGATGACCTGCAGGAGTTCAATGCCAAAGATTTCTGCCGCGCCCTGGTGGGCGAGTCCAATTAAGGAGTGACTAGTGTTTGATTCCCTGAGCGATCGCCTCAACGACACATTTGACCGCCTGCGCGGCAAGGGCAAGCTGACCGAGGCCGATATTACTTCGGCCATGCGCGATATTCGCATGGCGCTGCTCGAGGCCGACGTTAACTTTAAGGTTGTCAAGGAGTTCGTCGCCAAGACTAAGGAGCGCTGCATGACCGCAGAGGTCATGGAGTCGCTCTCTCCGGCGCAAAACGTCGTCAAGATCGTGCTCGACGAGCTTACCGAGATGCTCGGCTCCACCGAGAGCAAGCTCGTCTTTAGCAACCGTATTCCCAATGTCATCATGCTCGTGGGCCTGCAGGGCTCCGGTAAGACCACGGCTGCCGTAAAGCTGGCCTACCTGCTCAAGAAGCAGGGTCGCTCGCCGTTGCTCGCCGCGTGCGACGTCTACCGTCCCGCTGCTGCCGACCAGCTGGCCACGCTCGGTGGCGAGATCGGCGTACCGGTCTTCCGCGGCGACGGTGCGCACCCGGTCGATATCGCCAAGGGCGCCATCCAGGAGGCCGTCGACCACCTGCGCGACGTGGTCATCGTCGATACCGCCGGACGTCTTCAGATCGATGAGCAGATGATGCAGGAGGCCGTGGACATCAAGAAGGCCGTTAAGCCCGATCAGGTGCTGATGGTCGTCGATGCCATGACCGGCCAGGATATCGTCAACGTCGTCTCGACCTTTGCCGAGCGCACCGACTTTGACGGAGTGATCATCTCCAAGCTCGACGGCGATGCCCGTGGCGGCGGCGCGCTTTCCGTGCGCCAGGTGACCGGTAAGCCCATCAAGTTCGTGAGCATGGGCGAGAAGCCCGATTCGCTGGAGCCGTTCTATCCCGATCGTATGGCCAAGCGCATTCTGGGTATGGGCGACGTTGTCGGCATTATTGAGAAGGCCCAGGAGGCGGCCGACGCCGAGCAGCTCGAGGCTGCCGAGCGCATGCTGCGCGAGGGCTTCACCATGAATGACATGCTCGACCAGATGAAGGCCGTCAAGAAGATGGGCGGCATGAAGGGCATCCTGGGCATGCTCCCCGGCGGCCAGCGTGCGCTCAACCAGATGGGCGGCAACCTGGACGAGGGCATCTTCGACAAGAACGAGGCCATCATCATGTCGATGACCAAGGAGGAGCGCCTTCGCCCCTCCATCATCAACGGTCAGCGCCGTGCCCGCATTGCCAAGGGCGCCGGCGTGACCCCCACCGAGGTCAATAGCCTTATGAAGCAGTGGGGCGAGATGAACAAGATGATGGGCCGCATGCGCACGATGGCCAATCAGGCGCAGGCCGGCGGCAAGAAGGGCAAGAAGGGTAAGAAGGGCAAAAAGATGCGCATGCCCAATATTCCCGGTCTGGATGCCATGGGGCTGGGCGGCATGGGCGGCCTGGGAACGGGCGGCCCCAAGTCCGATATGGACCTGCTGCGCCAGATGGAAGCGCAGATGCGTAATAAGAAATAGAGCTCTAATTCCAGTTTGATATGGCAAAGGCCACTCGGAAGCTACCGGGTGGCCTTTGTTGTTGGCTTTGATTGTTGGGTTGCGTTCAGCGTCGCGCCCCGAGCTCGCGGTGTCGTGCCGTTAGTGGCAGCCACAGCCCTCGTGGCCCTCGTGCTCGTGATGGTCGTGGCAGCTGCAGGACTCGCCGTGTTCGTGGGCGTGGCCGTGGTCATGGCCGTGGCAGCCGCATGTGGCCTCGCCGTTCTGTGCGAGCGTGCCGGCAATAAGGGCTTCGACGCAAGCGTCGCAGCTGCCCTGGGCACCTGCGTATACCGTGATGCCGGCTTGGGCAAGCGCGTTGATGGCGCCACCGCCGATGCCGCCGCAGATGAGCGTGTCCACACCGCCGTTGGCGAGCAGGCCCGCCAGGGCGCCGTGGCCGGTGCCGCCGGTGCCCACGACCTGCTCGTTGAGCACCTTGCCGTCCTGAATGTCGTAGATCTTGAACTGCTCGCTGCGGCCAAAGTGCATAAAGATGTTGCCGTTGTCGTACGTCGTTGCCACCCTCATGGTGCCGACCTCCTTTGCTGGCCATGCGGCCGTCGTCGAGGCGATGGGGGAGTACGCGATATTGCCGCCCTCGATGACGAGCGCTCGTCCGTTGACCAGCGCATCGGCCACCTTGCGATGCGCGCGGCTGCAAATGGCCGCCACCGTTGCACGGGCGATGCCCATCTGCTGGGCGACCGCCTCTTGGTTGAGACCTTCCAGGTCGCACAGGCGCAGCACCTCAAGCTCGTCGACGGTCATGTCGATGGCATCACCGCTGGCCAGGCCATCGGGGGTGAAGCCGCGGTATTCGGGGATGATCCCGACGCGGCGCAGTTTTTCGCGTCTTCCTGCCATGCACACTCCTTATCTGACATATGTCAACAATAGGATAACGCGTTAGTCGTTGGGCGCAAGGCATTTCTGGCATATGTCAGAAAAAGGCTAAGATGCCTCGTTGCCGCTTGCGGAGCCGCGCTGCCGTGCATTGCGTGTGCCGGACTAAGTGTCCAATTCGACACTCGCGCGCCTGGGCTACAATAAATCTCGCTTATAGGCGACTGACAGGAGGGTCAATGAGCAAAGCTGATCAGCAGTTTGTAACCATGTGCCGCGATATCTTGGATCATGGCACCACCACCGAGGGCCAAAAGGTCCGTCCGGTGTGGGAGGACGGCACCCCTGCCTATACCATTAAAAACTTTGGTGTCACGGCGCGCTATGATCTGCGCGTGGAGTTCCCCGCGCTCACCCTGCGTCGTACGGCGCTTAAGTCTGCCATGGACGAGATTCTGTGGATCTATCAAAAGAAGTCCAATAACGTGCATGATCTCAACAGCCATATCTGGGATGAGTGGGCCGATGAGACCGGTTCCATCGGTAAAGCCTACGGCTATCAGATTGGTCAGAAGAGCCATTACGCCGAGGGCGACTTCGACCAGATGGACCGTGTGCTGTACGACCTTAAGCACACGCCGTATAGTCGCCGCATTATGACCAATACGTACGTGTTTAGCGATCTGTCCGAGATGCACCTTTATCCGTGCGCCTATAGCGTGACCTATAACGTGACGCAGCGTCCTCAGGACGACAAGCCGACGCTCAACATGATTCTCAACCAGCGCAGCCAGGACATTTTGGCCGCGAACAACTGGAACGTGTGCCAGTACGCCATTTTGCTGATGATGGTCGCGCAGTCGGTCGATATGATTCCCGGTGAGCTGCTGCACGTGATCGCCGACGCCCATATCTATGATCGTCATGTCGATATCGTCCGCGAGCTTATCGAGCGTCCGCAGTTTGCGGCACCCAAGGTAACGCTCAACCCCGATGTGCATGACTTCTATGCGTTTACGACCGATGACCTGATCGTCGAGGGCTATGAGCACGGCCCGCAGGTCAAGAACATTCCCATTGCGGTGTAGGTGGTGCTCATGACGTGTAAGCTATCTGCTATCGTCGCCGTGTGTGACGATTGGGGCATTGGGTGCGAGGGCGACATGGTGGTGTCCAATCGCGCCGATATGCGCCATTTTGTGGCCTGCACCAAGGGCTGCCCGGTTATCATGGGACGCAAGACCCTGCTGAGTTTTCCCGGCGGGCGTCCGCTCAAGAACCGCCGCAATATCGTGCTCACCCGCGACGAGAGCTTTGCCCCCGAGGGCGTCGACGTGGTGCATAGTATCGACGAGGCGCTCGCCGCGGTTGCCGATGAGCCCGTTGCCTGGGTGATCGGTGGCGGCGATGTCTATCGGCATTTTTTGCCGTATTGCGTCGAGGCCGAGGTCACGCATAACCACTGCGTCCATGTCGTGGATACGTACTTTCCCGATTTGGAAGCCGATCCTGCGTGGGAGATTGCGCAGCGTAGCGGGGTCGCGACGATTGCCGCCGGTGAGGGTGACGAGGGCGTCGATTATGAGTTCGTGACGTATCGTCGCATCGAGGCGTAAATCGTCTGGCGTGAACGGTATCATCGGGTTGATTGAATGCATGGGGCGGCGCTTAGCGTCGCCTCGTTTGGTATAGATGTGCTGTAAAGAAGGGTGCGGGCTGGCTGCTATGACTGATGCCGTTGAGGTTCTGCGAATTGATTCGCTCGAGGACGAGCGGCTCGATGCCTACGTGCGACTGACCGAGCGTGAGCTTCGCTGCGTGCTGGAGCCGCAGAAGGGCATTTTTATCGCTGAGAGTGCCAAGGTCATCGAGCGTGCGGTTCGCGCCGGATATGAGCCGGTGAGCTTTCTTTTGGGCGAGCGCTGGCTCGACCAGATGATGCCGCTGTTTGACCAGCTTGTCGTGCGCGAGGGAGCGGGTCTGGTTCCCGTGTTCGTGGCCTCCATGGAGCTCATGGAGCAGTTGACGGGCTTTAACGTGACGCGTGGTGCGCTCGCGGCGTTCCGTCGCCCGCGTCAGATTCCGGTTGATGAGTTCTTGGGCGGTGTCGTCGAGGCGGCGGGGGATCGTCCGGTGCGTGTGTGCGTGCTTGAGAGTATTGTCGATCACACCAATGTTGGCGCTATTTTCCGCTCGGCTGCCGCATTGAACGTTGACGGTATTTTGGTCAGCCCGACGTGCTGCGACCCGCTGTACCGTCGCTCGGCCCGCGTGAGCATGGGCACCGTGTTTCAGGTGCCGTGGACGCGTATTGGCAGCGAGGCTCGTGTGTGGCCGCATGATGGTCTGAGCGCGTTGCACGATGCCGGTTTTTCGTGTGCCGCTATGGCGTTGACGGACGATTCCGTATCGCTGGACGATCCCGTGCTGCAGGAGATTGACCGCTTGGCAATCTTTATGGGTACCGAGGGTGCCGGCTTGGGCGCCAAGACCATTGCCGGCTGTGACCACGCGGTGCGCATTCCGATGGCGCACGGGGTCGATTCGCTTAACGTGGCCGCGGCGAGCGCCGTCGCCTTTTGGCAGCTGTGCCCGCACGTGAGCAATGAGTATCACTACCAGCCGGGTTTGTATCACTAGGCAGTTATTCCGCACTGTGCTCTAATTCGGGGTGTTTCGGTCGCCGCTAGTCGGTGCTAAGCTGGATTTGGCTTTGGTTTTAAATTGCTGTTTTGCTGTTTGACGTATGCGTGTGGGGAGGGCGTGTGGCTAAGAAATCTACGGCGATCGATGTAACGCAAGGTGTCATTTGGCAGCAATTGCTGTCGCTGTGCGTTCCCATCTTTTTTAGTTCGTTTTTTCAGCAGGCCTACACGCTTATCGGTACGTATATCGTTGGCCAGTTTGGCGGCAAGCTCGCGCTGGGCGGCATTCAGGCCACGATGGTCCTCACCGAGCTCTGCATTGGCTTTTGCGTTGGCGTTGGCGCCGGCTGCGCGGTCATTACCGGTCAGTATTTTGGCCAGCACGATGATGAGCGACTGAGTCGTTCGATCCATACAGCCATGACGCTCGCACTGGTGGGCGGTATCGTTTTCTCGATTCTTGGCATAGTGTTCGTTGAACCCATGCTGGTGCTTATGAACACGCCGCATGAACTATTGGCCGAGGGTGTGGCCTATGCTCGCTGTTATTTTGCCGCGATGGTTGCGGCACTGCTGCTGAATATGGGAACCGCACTGCTGCGTGCCGTGGGCGACACGCGCGGGCCCGCCGTGATCATTGCCTCTGGCTGCCTTGTTAACGTGGTGCTGGATATCATCTTTGTCGCTGTGTTGCATATGGAGGCGCTGGGCTGCGGCATCGCAGTGGCGCTGACCATTTGCTCCAATGCAACGATGATCGTGTTGCGCATGATGCGCGCTCCGGGTGCATGGCGTCTTTCGCTCATATGACCCAATCCGCTGTCAAGAGCCGCAATGGCCCCGCCGACCGCTTGCAATCGGTCGGCGGGGCCT
>NZ_CAXSQQ010000027.1:0-22324 GCF_964239575.1 Collinsella aerofaciens ATCC 25986 | reverse complement strand
GCCTGGGGTCCCTCATATACGGCCCTCCCGTCTCCTGCGCCCCTCCCGGAACTGTCCACATCAGTGTAGCCAATCCATAGAACACCCTGGGCCTCCTCGAGCAGCCGTAGCCCCTCCTGTGCGAGCAGCCGTTGCAGCACCTCGGCCACGCGGAGAGCCTGGGGCAGGCCCCCGACAGGTCCGCGGGCGCGGGCTCGCCGTAGCGCGAGCGCGGCGCGGTGACGTAGCGGTGCGCCGCCACCTCCCTGGTCACGGTCGAGGGCGACCTGCCGAGCTCCGCGGCGATCTCGCGGGCGCTGCGGTTGCGGTCGAGCATCCTCTCGACCGTGTTCCTCTCGTGCCTCGTGAGCCTCCCGTACGACCTTCCGGACGGCTTGGGTCTGGACATGCCGGCCTCCCTCCATCGCGGGCCGGGGGATTCCGGCCCCTCTGGGGTTGCCTACCCGGATTCGCGGCTCAGGACTCAGCGCAACGCGTTGCGCTGAGTCCTGAGGCTGTTGCAATGAAAATGAGAATCAAGGATTTTGCGTAATCTGGGCAAACGCTGATTAATTGCTTGTATAATGTCATCTGTCGAAAGATACAAAAACCTGTACTTTTGCGACTGCGCCTAGCTGCGAGCGAGAAGCCTGTTCTAAACGCCCCTGCATTTGCGTGCATCGCAAAGCCAAAAGAGGGGGGGGCGAGAACATGGAACAGACGGCACGGCGCCAAGAGCAGCTGCCGGGTGCTTTTAGCGGCGCCACCACCAACAGTCAGCACGGCCGCGTCCGCTGGTATCTGGTTCACACCCCCAATGGAAAAGAGCGCGAGACCTGCGAAAAGGTCCGCCGCATTATCCCACACAACCTTATGCAGGACGCTTTTGTGATGCAAAAGGAGTTCTGGTTTAAGCGGGACGGCGCCTGGTCGCTCCAAACCAAGCCAATGTACAAGGAATATTTCTTCGTCGCCACGCGTGATGCCGCCCTGCTCGACAAGGCTTTGGCCCAGTTGAGTTTTGGCTGCAGGATTGCCGGTAGCAAGGAGCGGGCCTATGCGCCCATGCCGGACGATGCGCAGGACTGGTACCGCAGCGTGCTCGACGATGACGGCGTGGTGCGCAACAGCGTAGCCCGCATAGAAGACGGCGTGCTGCACATAGAGCAAGGCCCGTTGGTGGGTCAAGAGGCCCGTGTAAAGAAGATCGACCGTCATAAGCGCTGGTGCCTGGTAGACTTGGGCGAAGGCGACTCGGCTTTTAGGGAGCTGCTTCCGCTGGACGTGCCCAGTAAGACGTAAGGAGACGTCGCACTGGAAATTCATTCGCAATTTGAATTCATCGATTGGGGATCCCTGAGGACAGGGACGTGGATTTGAACTTGACTAGTAAAGAAGTGACAGGGCAAAACGCGCCGGTGGGGGCAGCGCTTGTTGCGCAGGCCATGAATGGCGGCGACGCGAGGATGCGTACAAGGCCATGCAGGCCGTGGAAGGACTGGGGCCGCACGCGCCTGGCATACCGCGCCGTCAAGCGCGCCTTCGACATCGTGTTCAGCGGCTGCGTGCTGGCCGTCATTGCCATTCCGAGCTTGGTGCTCGCCGCGGCCATCCGCCTGGAGAGCGAGGGCAACCCGTTCTACAGCCAGATCCGCGTGGGCCAGACCCACCGTGACGGCAGCCTTTCCACCTTCCGCATGTGGAAGTTTCGCTCCATGTACAAAGACGCCGACGAGCGCCTCGCCGAGCTCAAGGGGCAGAACGAGATCGCCGGGGCCATGTTCAAGATGAAGGACGACCCGCGCGTCACCAAGATCGGCAAATTCATCCGCAAGCACTCCATCGACGAGTTCCCGCAGTTTCTCAACGTGTTCCTGGGCCAGATGTCCGTCGTCGGCCCGCGTCCGCCTCTGCCCAACGAGGTGGCAGAGTACACGGAGTACGACCTGCAGCGCCTGGCCGTGAAGCCCGGCATCACCGGCTGGTGGCAGGTGACGGACCGCAACGACACCGATTTCGACGGCATGGTCCGACGCGACCTGGAGTACATCGCCAAACGCGGCGTGGTCACCGATTTAAAGATTGTTCTCCTCACAGTCGTTGAGGTCTTTACCGGTGGCGGTGCTTGCTAGATGACTGAACCGATTAGGGTAGCCCAGATTGTTGGCAAGATGGTTGGCGGCGGCGTCGAGGCCGTTGTCATGAACTATTATCGCCATATTGACCGAAGTAAAGTCCAGTTCGATTTTCTTGTCGATTCAGATTCGACGCTCGTGCCACGTGAAGAGATCGAATCGCTTGGTGGTCGAATCTTTGAGATTCCGCCCTACCAGCATGCGATTGAATATCAGCGAGAGCTTCAAAGCCTCTTTACGCAAGAGGGCTGGAAGATAGTGCACAGCCATATCAACGCGCTTTCCGTCTTTCCGCTTCGCGCCGCGAAGAAGGCAGGGGTACCCGTGCGTATCGCCCACAGCCACTCGACGAGCGGCAAAGGCGAGTTTGCAAAAAATGCCCTTAAAGGCTTTTTGAAACTGTTTTCGACAAGGTATCCAACTGATTTGGCGGCCTGTACTGAGTATGCCGGTAAATGGCTGTTCGGCTCATCCCATTTTACCGTCTTTAATAATGCTATCGATTTGAGCAGTTTTTCTTTCAATCGATCGATTAGGGATGAGCAACGTGCTGGGCTTGGAGCGCAGGACGATACACTGGTATTGGGGAATATCGGTAGGTTCATCCCCCAGAAGAATCAGCTGTTTTTGCTTGATGTTTTCAAGGCGGTTTATGCTCAGAATCCTGATTCCATCCTTGTTATCTGCGGCGATGGAAAGTTGAGACCGCAGGCGGAGGAAAAGGCGCGCTCGCTGGGAATTGCGTCAGCGGTGCGTTTTCTCGGTCAGATTTCCAATGTACAGGACGTCTATCAGGCGCTTGATTTATTCGTTCTCCCTAGTCTGTACGAGGGCCTCGGAATGGTCGCGATTGAGGCCCAGGTCTCCGGTCTCCCGTGCATCTGCTCTGAGAGGGTCCCCAACGAGGTCGCGCTATCCGGTCGGTGCAGCTTCGTTCCGTTGAGTGCGGGCATTGAGGGCTGGTCCAATGCGATCCTTACCACACGCACAGATGTCGTTAATCGTTCCGATCCTCAAGCATCTCTGGGGCTTGAATCTTATGACATCTTTAGGGCAGCGCCCAAGCTCGAAGAGTACTACCTGAAGTTATTTGAAACGGTGAATTAATGAAAATTTGTATTTTAACGTGGCTCCATAATCAAAATTTCGGTACGTTGCTTCAGGCTTATGCCCTACAGCAGTTTTTGAAGGCAGAAGGGCATGACGTTGTCGACGCCGACTATCTTCCCTGCGTTAAAGAAAAGCTACTGAACTGGGCGATCAACCGGAACTCCTTCGATTTATTTGCTGGCAAAGCACGCGAGCTATTCAATCGCAAGAAGGAACATGATGACTTCGGATCCTCGACGGCTGACGTATTCAATCGCTTTTTGAGCCAGAACATCGAGACCACTGATCGGATTGTCGATACAGACGGACTGGTCGATTTACGGGGAAAATACGATGCATACGTCTGCGGATCTGATCAAATCTGGTCCCCTTATCTTTTGAATAGGAATTTCTATCTCTCCTTTCTAAGCGACAGCGATAAGAGAATCGCGTATGCACCCAGTTTCGGTGTCACGAGCACCACGCAGAGGAAGAAAAAGATCATTACCGATCTGATTAAAACGTTCAGCTCTGTGTCTGTTCGTGAAGATGCGGGCGCGGATTTTGTCGAATCCCTCGGTCTCGAGCGCCCTTCACAGGTTGTGGACCCTGTCCTGCTCCTGTCGAAAGAGGACTGGGCCCCGCTCATCAACGGTAAATGTCCTGAGCCCGGGAAAATCGTCTGCTATTTCCTTGGGAATAGGCCGTTTTACAGGAAAGCTGTTGATTCGATTTCAAAAGAGCTCGGCTGCGAGGTCGTGACGCTTGTCGGTTCAGGTAAAAATGCTGTCGACGAGCAGCTCAATCCGCGTTACGGGCTTGGTCCCGATGAATGGCTCGCTTATCTGGCGAGCGCGCGGTTCGTGTTAACCGATTCGCTGCACGGTACGCTGTTTTCTCAAATTTTCCGCAAAGACTATTACTGCTTCAAGAGATTTGAGGAGACCGACAAGCGCTCTCAAAACTCTCGAGTCGAGAGCCTCTCGAGGCTTTCGAATACCGAGGATCGTCTGCTAGATGGCTATGACAGTCACATGAACGCTACGGAAATCGAGGGCTATGAGAAGCGACTGTCCGACGTGGAGTCGCTCATCACGTTTTCGAAAAAATGGCTCTTGGATGCTCTTGAGCAATAGGGGGAAAGTTAGCTTGAGCAAGAACATCGACACAGTTTCTCACCGGGCCTGCTTTGGTTGCGGAGCTTGCGCGGCCAAATGCCCTTTTTCCGCTATTACTATGCGTACCTCGCCCGACGGTTTCGAATATCCCGTGGTGGACGCAGCGAGATGCACCTCCTGCGGTCTTTGCCTGCGTACCTGTCCGGCGGAAAACCAAGTCGACGCGGACTCGGAGGCCATTCGCGCCGCTGTCTTGCAGAGCGATGACCCGGACGAGCTCGCGCAAAGTTCGTCCGGCGGCGTCTTCTCCCTTCTTGCGAAACGTATACTATCGGACGGCGGGCGCATTTACGGCGCCGCCTGGGATGGCGTCGATCACGTCAGGCATATCGGTATATCCGAGCTTGCCGAAATCGCGCTCCTGCAAAAGTCCAAATATGTCCAGAGCGATGCTAGCGAATCGTATCCCGAAGTGCTCAGCGATCTCAAATCCGGCAAGCGAGTCCTCTTCAGCGGTACTCCTTGTCAGGTTTCCGCGCTGCGTCTCTATTTGGGTAAACCGATGGATGGGCTGACAACCGTCAGCGTTGTTTGCCACGGTGTACCAAGCTCTTCCATGTTTCGTTCCTATGTTGGCTGGCTCGAGCTTCGGGAGAAGTCCGATGTCACCGCACTGACTTTTAGAGATAAATCGAAATTCGGATGGGGCCATAACATAAAAATCGAGTTATCCGACGGCAGGATTATAAAGAGGCCCGCTGCATTCGATCCCTTTTATGGTTCCTACATCAAAGGCCTGATCAGCAGATCGTCTTGCTACGGCTGTCCTTTCAGAGGGTGCGACAGTCCTGCCGACATCATCCTCGGTGATTCCTGGCGTTCTGAGTCTGTCCAAGACTGCGGACATCCCGAGAAGGGTGTTTCGGCCGTTATCGTGAAGACCGAGCGCGGGGCAAAATTGATCGATGAAATAGGCGATTACGTCGCCTACTCTAACAACGGCCTTGCTCCGGATGATGTGCTGCTGCATGAAGATCCTAATAAGCGCTCTGATCTTGAGGAGAGGCGCGATGCCGTTATCGAGCAGTTCGAGGCTACAGGATTACAAGTCTTTGATTCCGTCCTGGCGCCGAATGCGACTCTTTTCGACCGTCTGAAAATGCTGCTCCCCCCGTCGATGCGCCTGCGTGTAAAGCGGTTTGTCCGATCTATTAAACCTAGGACCGTGCATGAGTAACTTCACCACAGTGATAACGATTTGCGACCGTCCCCATATCGGGGGCGGAGCTTCAAAAATCGCAATCGAAACAGCAGCTGCTCTGGCGAGGATAGGTGTCAACAGCTATTTCTTTTCAGCGTTGGGTGACCCCGATCCCTCCTTAATCGAATCGGGCGTTGTTTGTGTCAATTGCGGGCAGAACGACGTCCTGAACGGGGGCGTCTCCGGCGCTGCTCAGGGTATCTGGAACAGGCGCTCGGAAACGGCGCTGGATGATCTACTGAAGCAGCTCGATCCGAAGACGACGGTCGTCCACGTTCACTCTTGGACGCACTCCCTTTCTCCCTCGATATTCACGGCCATAGGGCGACGGGGGTTCAAGTGCCTGATCACAGCCCATGAGTACTTCCTCGTTTGTTCCAACGGTGGACTCTACGATTATGTTAATCATTGCAACTGCGGAATTGCCCCCGGTTCTCCGAAGTGCCTGCTGCACAACTGTGACAAGCGCTCATATATCCAAAAACTGTATCGATCCGTTCGCTTTTCCGTGCAGGGATATGTTTTGAGAGCGCTGCGCCCGGCTGTCGCCTTCGTTTCAGATTCCAGTCGTCGGTTGATTGAGCCCTATCTAACATGGGATGCCGAGCGATTCGACTGTTTAAATTACGTCGATGCGGACAAATTTCAGCATGGGTTTGATGCAGATTGCGAGGCTTACCTATTCGTTGGTCGCCTGAGCCCTGAAAAGGGCTGCGATTTATTTTGCGAAGCCGCCAGTAGGGCCGGTGTGGACGCTATCGTCATCGGTGACGGTACCGAATTGAAGAGGCTGTCGGACAGTTATCCGGATATCAAATTCATGGGCGCGCTGCCCCATGACAAGGTGCTTTCCGTCATGACGCGGTCACGTGCAATCGTTATGCCCTCGGTTTGTCGAGAGACGTTCGGGCTTGTCGCCTATGAGGCCATGATCGCTGCCGGTCTGCCGTGCATCGTCTCTGATGTCGGCGACGCTGCCTCCTTTGTGAGGTCGAAAGGTCTCGGCGAGGTCTTCAGCGCGGGCAATGCCGAGTCGCTATCCGCCGCAATGGTCAATATGCTCGATCCCGATGTTTACTCGCGTTACAGGGGGGCGGTTGAGAAGGCGGACTTCAGCTGCCTCGAAAAGACCGCGTATGTAGAACGTCTTATCGGTATTTACGATCAGCTAATGGCTAAGCTTTAATTGGATGAAGGTTTTTAATGGTTACGGTTGTGATGTCAGTTTACAACGGCACGCGATATCTTACTGAGCAGCTAGATAGCTTAAGACTTCAGACAGTGTCTCCGGACCGAGTGCTGATTGCGGATGATTGCTCGACAGACGGGTCGTTCGATCTCATTGTCAAATATATCGAGGAACACGGACTCGGTAATTGGACCATCAACAAGAATCGCTCTAATTTCGGCTGGCGCAAGAGCTTTAAGCGGCTTCTCGACCTTGCATCTATAGACGATGGAATCGTCTTCCCGTGCGACCAGGATGATATCTGGGAACCCGATAAAATCGCTGTGATGTCCTCAATCCTCGAGAAGGACCCCTCTATCGACGTTCTCAGCTGCGCCGTCGAGCCGTTTTATGAGAGCGGCGGTAAAAAAGTAACAGTCTATGGTGCTGTCGATGATTCCAAACCTCTGGACGATTTGGAGGCCCCGGTTTTCGATAGCAAGTTTATGTCGGTACGGCGCCCTGGATGTTCGTATGCCGTAAAATCGAGTTTTATAAGGGAAATCATGCCATATTGGCAGGATGATTTTGCTCATGACGGTATGTTATGGCGCTTCTCATTACTGAAGGGGACCCTCAGACTTCTAAATCAGCCCTTGATTCGGTTCCGTAGGCATGACTCTAATGCAACTGAGATGCGACATATTGACAGGAAATCTCGTGTTGCTGAGATAGGGATGTGCTTGAGATTTTCTAAGGTTTTAGAAGAATACTGCAGTAGTAATCCTGGCGATTATCGTATATCTTCTGCGCATATAGAGCATTACGGTTCTGTTTTAAATGCCCGTTTGCACTTGCTCGTAGGTGGCCTAAAAATAAGTGATTTAGGCACCATTCTAAAATACCGTAAGTATGAACTGTCAAATCGTTCCCTGCTTGGTGACTTTAAGGCCTTAATCAGTTCCTGTGACAGTAAGTAGGTGTTTAGAATGCTTGAGCTATTTACTAATGAATTCACTATTTTGATTTTCGCCGCAATCTTAAGTGTCATTTCTCCCGTTAAAGGACTATTTTTTTCTGTTCTAGGATTGCTCGTTTTCAAAGAAGTTCTTTCTGGGCGTCTCTACAAAGTGTTTTTAAATAACGCCATTCCCATTGTCGTTATGGGCGCGATAGTTTTCTTTTCTGCTATTGCGTTTACGTCCCGAAGCATTAACGAATCCCTCCTTACGGTCTGCTCGTATTTCTTTTGCATTCTTCTTGGTTATATTTACGGTAAAGCAAAGAATGATGACTGGGTTGAGTCTGCATTGCTTATGCTTCGCAACGTTATGGTGTTCGCCTGCCTATTTAGCTTTGTCCTTGAAATTGTTTTAGGTCAACGACTAGTTACAAATGGTTCCTTTTCTTTTCTGCAAACTGTAACGATTGATAATCCATCCTTGTATCGACTGCGTAGTTTTTTCGGTCATGCAATCGTATTTGGCCAAATGATAGTTATTGCTGTGGTAATTAACTATAAATTGGAGACGGGCAGGATGAAACGTCTCTTATGCTCTGTAGTTCTTTTGGTCGCTCTGCTTCTGACAAAGAGTCGTAGCGCGTGGATTATTCTCATTGCTTTAGCATCGGTGTACCTGGTCTTTCGCCTAAAGAACCCCGAGTATTCTAAATGGAATTTAATTGCCCTTTTAATTCCAGCTGTATTGCTACTCGTTTTTATTCTCTACAAGTTTGGACTGTTTAACTTTGTGGCTTCTCGATTTGGTGAGCTTGAAACTGATGTTTCATATAGCCAGCGTTCCGGAGCCATTGCCTATATTATTCATAGCTTTTTAAGCAGGCCGCTGTTTTGGCTTACTGGAAATGGTTTTGGCAGTAGTCGCGTGACTATGCTGGGCACGACGGTTGAAATTAGCGGTTTTTCAACGGTGGATAATGGTTTCCTTGCAATGCTGTATGAATATGGTTTTCTTGGAATTTGTAGCTTTGTATTCTTGATAATTTCCGCTGGCATCGGTTCGTTCAGGTCGGGTTGCGAACTCGATCAAGTACTATTTACCGTCTCCTGTATATGCTGTGCGGAGCTCATATTTTATTGTGAGCTTGGTTGGTGGGTGCCAACGGTTATCTTGTTTGCTTCCTGTGGACTCGTTCTGGGTAGAACGAGTGCTCGGTATTCAGATTTGTGCGAGTCAGGCCCATCCTTGATTTCTGAATAAATCAAGGATGTTAGTTTAAACAAACGAGGTTGAATGAATTATTCGTCTATTGCACGCAACACTATGATTGCGTTTGCTGCACAGTTTATTTCTCTATCGGTCAGTGTTGTCATGTCGCTGCTCGTGCCGAAAATCGTTGGTGTTGCTGATTATGGATACTGGCAGCTGTTCATGTTTTATACGACCTATTCCGGCTTTTTTCACCTTGGCCTGAATGATGGTGTCTACTTGATTAACGGGGGTCTCTCTCGTGATGAAATCGATAAGAGCTCAATAAAATCCCAGTATATCTTCGGTGCTTGTTTCCAGGCAGTGATTTGCCTCGGCATCACTTTTGTTTCGCTGCCTCTTGTCGATGAC
Source organism: Collinsella aerofaciens ATCC 25986 (assembly GCF_964239575.1). Taxonomy (GTDB): domain Bacteria; phylum Actinomycetota; class Coriobacteriia; order Coriobacteriales; family Coriobacteriaceae; genus Collinsella; species Collinsella aerofaciens_BQ. Next base: position 12,992 of record NZ_CAXSQQ010000027.1, on the reverse strand, counting down.
GCAAATCGAGTATTTGTTATCGCGTCTTTTGCGCTTTACACCGTCGTCTATAACCTGACAAGTTATTTGGGCTTTGTCTTTCAGGCTATGAACGAAACTAAGCTATTTTCGTTTTCTACAATGCTAGACAGGCTGGTGTTTCTGGCTCCGCTCCTTGTTTTAATTGGATTTAAGGTTTCGGACTACCATCCCTATGTCTACGCGTATCTCGTTTCGAAGATTATTGCGCTCATATATTGCTCTTGGATGGGCAGGGATATCCTATGTGCTAAATCAGTGTCTTTTGGCAACTCGCTTAAGGACGGTATCCGCAGTATCATCGTCGGCGTAAAGCTGATGATTGCGAACATCGCCGACACACTGATCCTCGGGGTATCTAGGTTTCTTATCGATCATTTTTGGGGTATCGTCGCCTTTGCAAAAATTTCGTTCTCCCTCTCTCTTGTCAATTTCTTTATCACTTTTGTCTCGCAGGCGAGCATGGTCTTATTTCCTGCTCTTAGGACAGGTTCTGATGAGGAGAGAGTTCGTTTTTACATTGGCATAAGAAATGCCATCGAACTCATTTTTCCTGCAATCTTTTTGTTCTATTTCCCTATGGTTTGGTTTTTGGGGGCGTGGCTTCCTCAATATGCCGAGAGTCTTAGATATTTTGCGCTCTTACTTCCGATATGCGTCTTCAATACGAAGATGAGCCTTTGCTGTACTACCTATTTCAAGGTTCTTCGTAAAGAACAGCTGCTCCTGAAGTTGAATATCGTTGCCGTTATTTGCAGCACCGTCTTTTCGGTATTCGGTGTTCTCGCTCTCGATTCACTCGATGCTGTCCTGTGTGGCGCTGTAATCTGCATTATCGGAAGGTCACTGTGGTCCGAACTATATTTAAATGAAAGGTTAAGTGCTCCGGGTTCGTCCAGGCCGTTTCAGGAGATTTTGCTTACAGTTGCCTTCGTCTTATTTACCGAGCTCATGCCCGGTGGAGTGGCGGCACTCCTGTATTCGATAGTTTATATTGGCTATCTTTTACTTAATCATTCTGAATTGAAAAACGTTGCCTCGCGTTTGAGCAGGCTTAAGCATTAGTAAATGTCATTCATCTAGATTGGATTAGGATATGAAAGGCATCATCCTCGCCGGCGGGTCCGGCACGCGCCTGTACCCGCTCACGCTCGTGACCTCCAAGCAGCTGCTGCCGGTCTACGACAAGCCCATGATCTACTACCCGCTCAGCACCCTCATGCTGGCGGGCATCCGGGACATCCTGGTCATCTCAACGCCGACCGACCTGCCCAACTTCGAGCGCCTGCTCGGGGACGGCTCGCGCTACGGCGTGAACCTCTCCTACGCCGAGCAGCCCTCGCCGGACGGCCTGGCGCAGGCCTTCACCATCGGCGAGGAGTTCATCGCCGGCGAGCCGTGTGCCCTGGTGCTCGGCGACAACATCTTCTACGGCAACGGCCTGTCGCGCCACCTGACGCGCGCCGTCCAGAACGCTGAGTCGGGCCGCGCCACGGTCTTCGGCTACCACGTGGACGACCCCGAGCGCTTCGGCGTCGTGGAGTTCGACGGCGAGGGGAGGGCCGTCTCCATCGAGGAGAAGCCCGAGCGCCCCAAGAGCTCCTACGCCGTCACCGGCCTGTACTTCTACCCGGGCGACGTCGCCGCCAAGGCGCATGGGGTCGAGCCCTCGGCCCGCGGCGAGCTGGAGATCACCACGCTCAACCAGATGTACCTGGAGGAGGGGACGCTGTCCGTCGTGACCCTGGGCCGCGGCTACGCGTGGCTGGACACCGGCACCATGGAGAGCCTGCACGAGGCCGCGGAGTTCGTCCGCGCCGTGGAGCACTCCCAGGACCTGCCGGTCTCGGTCCCCGAGGAGATCGCCTGGGAGAACGGCTGGATCACGACCGCCGAGCTGGAGGAGGCCGCCGAGGCCTACGGCAAGTCGGTCTACGGCCGGCACCTGAAGAAGGTCGCCGCCGGCGAGATCGTCAACAGCCCGCGCGAGTACTAATCCGATCCAATGGGAGATAGAAATATGTCTGAAGAGCTCTTCGAGCCCAGGAATATCATCGTCACGGGCGGCTGCGGCTTCATCGGCAGCAACTTCGTGCACTATGTGGTCAACAACCACCCAGGCGTCCACGTGACCGTCCTGGACAAGCTGACCTACGCCGGCAACCCCGAGAACATCTCCGGGCTGCCGTCGGACCGCGTGGAGCTCGTCGTCGGCGACATCTGCGACGCCGGGCTGCTCGATAGGATCGTCCCCGGTCACGACGCGATCGTGCACTACGCCGCCGAGAGCCACAACGACAACTCCATCGCCGACCCGGAGCCCTTCCTGCGCACCAACGTCGAGGGCACCTTCCGCCTGCTGGAGGCCGTCCGCAAGCACGGCGTCCGCTACCACCACGTCTCCACCGACGAGGTCTACGGCGACCTGGCGCTCGACGACCCCGCCAAGTTCACCGAGGAGACGCCCTATAAGCCGAGCTCCCCGTACTCGAGCACCAAGGCTTCCTCTGACATGCTGGTCCGCGCCTGGACCCGCACCTACGGGCTTCGCGCCACGATCTCCAACTGCTCCAACAACTACGGCCCCTACCAGCACGTGGAGAAGTTCATCCCCAGGCAGATCACGAACATCGTCGACGGCGTGCGCCCCAAGCTCTACGGCCGCGGCGAGAACGTCCGCGACTGGATCCACACCGAGGACCACTCCAGCGCCGTCTGGGACATCCTGACCAAGGGCCGCATGGGGGAGACCTACCTCATCGGCGCCGGCGGCGAGAAGAACAACATCACGGTCCTGCGCATGATCCTGGAGGCGATGGGACGCGACCCCGAGGACTTCGACTGGGTCGCCGACCGCCCCGGCCACGACCGCCGCTACGCCATCGACTCCACCAAGCTGCAGACCGAGCTCGGCTGGCGCCCGGCGCACACCGACTTCGCCGAGGGCCTCAGGGCCACCATCGACTGGTACGTGGCCAACGAGTCCTGGTGGCGCCCGGCCAAGGAGGCCACCGAGGCCCGCTACCGCGCGCAGGGGCAGTAAGGAGAGCAGAGACATGGCAGACATCGCATTCGAGAAGGACCTCTCCGTCACCGAGACCGGCATCGAGGGCCTGAAGGTCGTCGAACTGGCCGTCCACGGCGACTCGCGCGGCTGGTTCAAGGAGAACTGGCAGCGCGCCAAGATGTGCGCGCTGGGCGTCCCCGACCTCCGCATCGTCCAGAACAACATCTCCTACAACGACAGGAAGGGCGTCACCCGCGGCATCCACGCCGAGCCCTGGGACAAGTTCATCTCCGTGGCGCGCGGCAGCGTCTTCGGCGCATGGGTGGACCTGCGCGAGGGCAGCGAGACCTTCGGCAAGGTGTTCACGACCGTTCTGGACCCCTCCAAGGCCATCTACGTCCCGCGCGGCGTGGGCAACTCCTTCCAGGCGCTCGAGGACGGCACCGCCTACACGTACCTGGTGGACGCCCACTGGTCGCTGGAGTTGAAGAAGACCTACACCTTCGTGAACCTCGCCGACCCCGAGCTCAACATTCAGTGGCCCATCCCGCTGGACCAGGCCACCGTCTCTGAGGCGGACCTGAACCACCCGTACCTCAAGGACGTCGTCCCCATGGCGCCGAAGCGCACCCTCGTCACCGGCTGCGACGGCCAGCTGGGCCATGCGGTGCGTACGCTGGCGGAGGAGCGCGGCGTGGCGAAGGACTTCGACTTCTGCGACATCGACACCTTCGACATGTCCGACCCGGACGCCTACTCGAAATACGACTGGTCGCTCTACGGCACCGTGATCAACTGCGGCGCCTACACGGCCGTGGATAAAGCGGAGACCCCCGAGGGCCGCGCCACCGCCTGGAAGGCCAACGCCACCGGGCCGGCGCTGCTCGCCCGCACCTGCGCCGAGCACGGCATCACCCTCGTCCACGTGTCCTCCGACTACGTCTTCGACGGCACCGCCGAGGTGCACACGGAGGACGAGCCCCCCAGCCCGCTGTCCGTCTACGGCCAGACCAAGGCCGCCGGCGACATCGCCGTGGCCGGGTGCCCGCGCCACTACATCATGCGCTCCAGCTGGGTCATCGACGAGGGCCGCAACTTCGTCAAGACCATGAAGGCGCTGTCCGACCGCGTCGCCGACCCGGAGGACGGGCTCACGCAGGTCACGGTCGTGGACGACCAGCTGGGCCGCCTGACCTTCACGCGCGACATGGCCGAGGCCATCTTCCACGTGCTGGGCACGCACGCCCCCTACGGAACCTACGACTGCACGGGCTCCGGCGCCGTGAAGTCCTGGGCGGACATCGCCCGCGCCGTCTTCGAGGCCGCCAACGGCAACGGGGAGAGGGTCGTTCCGGTCAGCACAGCCGACTACTATTCGAACGCCGCGGGCCCCATCGCACCGCGCCCGGCCCACTCCGCGCTCGACCTGTCCAAGCTCGAGACCAGTGGCTTCCACATGCCCGACTGGGAGGAGGAGCTTAAGGGGTACATGTCCATGCTTTAACATCCAGTTATACTATCAGAATGAACCGATGGTGCATGAAGGGCTCGCTGATGGCAGAGCCCTTCATGCGTTATATTGCATGGTGTACTGCGCAGTAAAACTAATCTCTGTTATTAAATCGGACGGTATTGAATGCTAAATCTTCTTTGGATCATTGGGAATGGATTTGATCGGAACCTTGGTCTCGCAACTGATTACCGTTCTTTTTTGAAGAATCGCTATTTTAAAGATGGCGTTCAGAACAAATATAGGGATGAGCTTGTAAAAAGAGTTGAGGGATTCAGCCCAGAACGAGCGTCTGAACTTTGGTGTGATTTGGAAAATCTTCTAGGCAGAGCATCAGCGTTTTATGAAGACGACGAAGAATTATTTCATGAGACGTTTGAGAATATTCAAGATGAGTTTTTAGATTACGTATTTAGAGAGTCCAGCCGTATGCCTGTCGAGCTTCCTCAGGAGGCAGTTCAGGAATTTCGAGCATCAATTAGCAGCTTCTATACGAGACTCACTGCTGTTGACGTATTAAAAGGGCTCCCCGCTTTGATGTCGACTTCTGAAGACGTGACTGTGCACGTTCTGGTTTTAAACTATACGAATACCGTCAATCGTTTTTGGGATGAGATTGGGAAAGACCAGCCCTTTAGTAAGTTGATTGTTAATACTACGCCTAAGTTCTTTTATCAAGGCACGCTTCTTCATCTTCATGGAGAAATCAATGATGGGGGCACTGCTACCAATATTATATTTGGCGTTTCAGATTCTGATCAGATTACATCTCCCATATATTCCTCTAAGGTGGATTTTCAAGAGCTTTGGGTTAAAGAAAAAAAGAACTATGGAATTTATGGCAATACGAAAACCGTTGAGATGAGTGAGCTGATAGCTAAAGCCGATAGCATTTGTATTTATGGCTGCAGCTTGGGAGAAAGCGATGGTTACATTTGGCGACAAGTGGCTGACAGGTTGTCAGATTCGACATGCAGGCTTTATTTTTTCGACTATGGTTTACCCGATCGTTCTACGGAGGCTGCCAGGGCTTATCAGAAACGACGTCGTGATTTGGTCCGACGTTTCTATGAGGTTGCAAATGTGGCTGCAGAAGATGAGAAATCGATATCAGATCGTTTTTTCCCGGTTGAGTCAACTAAGGTCTTTAATTTCAATTCACTTGTTTAATTGATTGGACCGACTGTGTCTCGTATCGACGATTTCGGGTGGATGTTAGTTAAAGCTCTAGTGTTCGCACTTTGGTGATTCTAAACATAGGACTGTTCGGGCATTCCAAACTGTGATGGTGCATTCGTTGGCGCATTCAAAAAACTTTCTGCTTTGAAAGGCATCTGGGTGCTGCTGAATGCGGTCGGCATACTTCTCGGCCCATTCATCGGCCTTGCCATTTCGCACAAAGTAATTGTTGGACAGGTCGGTTGAGCGGTAGGCATAGTCGTCCTTTTGGTAGTTTGCCGCGTGGTCGGAGTGGGCGATTGCCATGAGCTCGTCGGTCAGGCCAAAGTACAGATGGCGCTGGTCCAGGTCTCCGTACCAGTTGTCGCTGGTGTCGTTCCAGGTTAGGTCCATCTGGCACCATTTGCCGTCGATCTTTACGGCGTTCCAGGTGTGGCTGTTGCCTGTGATGCGGCCGTTGGCGATGCCCGCGGCGTCAAGGAGCTTGGAGTAGATGCGCTGGTAGCTCTCGCAGGTGCCCTGGTGGCGCGTGAGGCCGCTTTCGGCCGAGCACCAGTTGAGGCTGTGGTCGTACTCCAGCTGGTCGAGCGTCCAGTCGTGGAGCGATCGCGTCGAAAATGTTGGTGTAAGGGTGACGCCCTAGCGCCCGTTTAACGAAGAACGGCCTTCGTCCTAGAATCTGAAATCACCACAACAACAGGTTCTAGGAAAGGACGAAGACCGCTATGGAAATCTTATCAGACCCGACGCCGGACATGCTCGCCATGCCCCGTTTCGACGACGGCGCCATCGACATGCAGGAGCTGCTCAGGCGTCTCGCCGAGCAGGTCGTGAACGCCGTGATGGACGCCGAGGCCGACCAGCTCTGCGGTGGCGGGGGGAACAGCCGAAACGGCTACCGCGAGAGGTCGCTCGCCACCTGCGTCGGCACGCTGACGCTGCGCATCCCCAAGCTGCGCTCCGGCAGCTTCTTCCCCGAGGACGTGCTCGAGCGCTACCAGCGCGTCGACCGCGCCCTCGTGGCCGCCGTGGCCGAGATGTACGCCACGGGCACGTGGCTGCGCAAAAACGTGATTGACTACTGGGAGGATTATCTGAACCGGGCGGTTGATGATCAAAAGAAACGTTTTAAGCTCGAAAAGGAAATTGGGAAACGAATCGAAAAGCTACAAAACTAGCTATTTAACTGTTTTCTAAACTGGATCAATTAACGCTAATCGCCTGTTGTGCCTGACTTCATTTGCGGAACTGGAGCCAACTTTGATCAAACAAAAACAGAACGGAGCGGCCTCGATCGATATTGCCGATATATTGGTTGCGATTTTAACTTCGGCTGCTCTCCCTGTAGTTTCTCACATGCTTACTCTTGTGTTTGGGGATAGCTCACTGTGGTCGGTCGATCGCCTGATGGTTCTCTATTTCTCTTCTCTTTCTGGATGGATATTACGAGAGAGTTTTCGGCTTGCAATGGTACAAAGTGGGCTAAAGGCCAGGGGCTATACTTTTATGGACTCTGACGCGGCCGGTAATGCAGTATGGACTTTTCCCGTTATGGTTGCACTTTTCTGCTGGGATACGGTTCCTGGGCTTATGGCTTTGTTGGTTATTTATTGCGCCGCGGCTTTCTTTCTATCTAAAAACAAAGGCATTATTTGCATTGATGCCGAAAAGATGTGTTTTATTGGGGTTACGGTGTCTTTGACCGTTCCGCTAACTGAAGGATCGCTTGCTTTTCTTGATGTCGATATTTCTGGGACGGTCGTATTAATTGTTTTCATACTATTGCTTGTTTATTTAATAGCCTTTAACTATTTAGTTGATCGCATTCGAATTCGGCATAGGGAGCGCAAACGTTAAAGCAAAATATGCTACAGATTTTGATTGACTAATTCTTCGTTATTTCAATCAGGAGCTCAGGCTTGTGTGTGCGTATCTTTGCACTTGAAATGGAGCATCCGTCTTGTTTTTCGTTTGTTTTTGATATACGCGCTAATAAGTAAGATGAGGATAACACATGATTAAAAGAGTTATTTCTGAGTTAGTCCCAAGTGCACCCGCTCTTCTTGCTTTCTTTGAGTTTGTCTTCCCCAAAGTTGCCGAACGCGCTTTCGATCATGTCCTTAATAGGCGAATAGCGGAATTTAAATCCATCTTGGATACTTCTCTTGAGGCATATAAGGATGAGCCTGCACGCGCTTCATCTGCTCATAGGTTGAATTTCGATCAAGAGATGCGTTTTTTTGACAAAAACGGACAATTTGCTGGCGGAGCTAATCCTGCTTATCCAAGAGATGCGGGATGCAATATTGGGTTCTGACTTTGGCGAACTGGAGAAGAGCTGTTTCCTTCGCTACCTTGAGATTATTCCCGAACTTAAGAATACCTTGCTCGTGTACGAACCGGGGGTGCGTTTGTCACCAATGGAAATTAGCCCAGTTTGCACTGATTGCCATGCTCTAATTGGACAAATGTAAATGGCGTTTCGAGACATTGCCGAACTCTTTCGCGGTAGCGTATAGGGTCCCGTGCGATTCGCGAGCTCTTCCCTTGATATCATGACCATAGCGTTCTATTTGTCGACCTTTATCGGAGATGCCCTATGGTCCAGATCGATCCGATGGAATATCCAAAGTTTTCCGATTATTCATCCCATGCCCAGTCTTCTCCCAATATTCCTGTTGGGAGTGCGGGGATGATCGAGTCTTTAAGAACGATTCTGGATGTCTTAAAGCGCGGCCAATCCCTAGACGATGCCATTTCAATTGAGGGCTCAACAGCCAAGCTTTCTCTTGGCGAAGCTTGTCTTGCCCTGAGCCCGTGCGGATTGGTTGTTAAGACTCCTGAGGGATACATTCCTTCTGCAGAAGCGGAACGTTGGATTGACACGGGAGATAACTCCTATCTGGCTGCGTGCTTGGCAAGTCGTTGCAAATTCTTTAGCGGCATGATTGATGCGCTAGGCACGCCAAAAACTTCGGGTGAGCTGCGTTTGACGGCTAATGCCGAGTACGGAATGAGCTGGAGCAAGAAGGGTGAGGTTCAGCGACGTCTAAAGTGGGCTCGCGAGCTTGGCCTTGTTGAGTATCGAGAATACGAAGGATGCAGATACGCGCGTACGGCTCTAGGTGACCAATGGGTTTCTCAGATCGAAGTGGAGCCCAAGGGCGTCTTGGAGGAGTCTGCCTCCTTAAACTGGGTTGATCCTTCAAATTGGGCCGTCGAGCTAGCTTTAAATGCCAAACAATCTGATCGCTCGGATTCTATTGGATTTTTCGCTGGTTGAGCATCCGGTTTTATTGATGCCACAGTTGAGCTTCTTTCCATCGTTAAAAATGGTGGTGATGAGGCTGCAATCGTTCAGTTTTCAAACTTGTCCTATAAACTTTCCGAAAGCTCAACCAGGGCGGCGATTTCCGCACTTTCAAAATTGGGCTTTGTGCGGCGGTCGTCACTTACGACGTACGAATTAACCGCAATTGGCGACGCTTGGCTGTCTGAAAAATCTGCAGTTAATTTTGCATGCTGTTTTCACGCGGCGTTCTCTTGGGTATTCGAGCTTTTGCCGCTTGTTGGTTACAGCTCGTTTGATGTTAGATCACTCCAGCTGCTTCTATTCGAACGTTTTAACGTCAACATCTCCCATGATGCGCTAAGAAAGCGTCTTAATGTGTTGTTGAAAGCTGGCTTGCTAAAAAAGAGAAGCCAGATGAGTTATCAAGCAACTGAGCACTGCGATTCTTTTTTGAGCGGTTATGGCTTTAATTTCACCGTTGATTCCATTGGCAAGCAGGGGGCGGGACCCGAGCAGCCCGTGGCTACCGATGTCGACAAACTGATTGGAGAGCTTTGGGATGCTTCGCGCGATTCCGGTCATCCCGATCGGCTGGAACGAGCTGTGGAACGGTGTTTTAGTCGCCTTGGGTTTAGAACGACTTTGTTGGGTGGGTCTGGTGACACAGATGTTTTAGCCGTCGCAAATGCTGCTTCGAGATTTTCTTATTCCGTGGTAATTGACGCTAAATCAACCTCTAATGGCGGGGTTTCTGCCTCACAAGTCGATTTTGATACGCTTGAGCTGCATCGTCGTAATCACAATGCGTCGTTCGTCGCCGTTGTGGGTTCAAGTTTTTCTGAAAAACGAATCTGCGATAGGGCTAAGGAACACGACGTCGCTTTATTTGGAATTAGCGAGTTGGAAAAACTCCTTAAGCTTCAAGAGGAGATTCCTCTCGTCTCTCAAGACTACAAAATTCTCTTTGAGTATTCGGGATCTATCGATCTTGGTTTATTGGAACCCGCTATTGCTCGCTTTAGGCGAACGACCAAACTGCTCGATTTGGTGCTCAGGGCGTTGCTTTCTCAAAACGAAGATAAAGAATTTGGCGGCGTGATGTCTAAACGGGATATTTACTGGTTCATGAAAAACGGCGCGTCCTCAATTGAAGACTTGTCAATCAGTGAGGTTGGGGAAATGCTCGAGTTCCTGTCCTCTCCTTTTGTTGGGTGCATTGGTAAGGATAAAGACGGATATTACGCTGTGGGATCTTTTGATGATGCTGCTAAGAGGCTTGTTCTGCTGGCTAAGGCGTGTAATGGGTAGCGTTGGCTTGGTCGGGAGCTTGGCTGCGTTCATATAGAGGCGTCCGTCAGGCCGTCGGTATGCGCTTCTTGGGGTGCAAACTTCAGCAGGTAGTCGATGTCGTCGTTAGGTATGGCGTGACCTTTCGTTGGTTGACGCGTCTCGGAACGCCCGGTGCGTTTCGGGTTGATGGTTGCCTGGATAAGGTCGAATATGGGCGGCTTCTACTGGTTGACGTGACCGTGAACAAACAATTGATATCGATTAGATTTAAACCAATTGCGGTGGAAGCCTTCGGGCGACACCTGAAGAGGGTTGATGCGTCGGCCCTCTGTTTGTTTGGATGTAAGATTCGGCCTGTCAAAACATACATCTCAATTGGGAAAAGGCGAAATAGCGGGTGTTTTTTCTGCTCGCATGTAACTTTACTGATGCTCATTTACTTGGCTCTAATTCGCAACGGATTCTTTGCCGAGGATTGACCGCGACTGTTCATTTCCTTAGAGTGTGAATTGTGATGAGGCCTTGCGACGGTACGTCCGGCTTGGTCCGCGGGAACCGCCGAAAGGCGGTTTTCGCGTTTAAGGTGCTGGTCGAGGAAATCTAAAACAGGGGTTTGGTCTGCCGATCTCGGATTTTTCCCGCACTTCCGAAAGCTCCTGCCGGAAGTATGCGGCAAATTCCGGAATCCTCGAACACACCGCCTTTTTCGGGTAAAGAAGCAGCATGTAGAAGCGTTGCCGCTATCCAGTGCGGTCGGCATGTCTAGATTTTGCCGCAAACTTCCGGATTGAGCACCAGCTTGGTTGGGTTGTTTATCGATTTGGGGCTGCGGAATTTACCTTATACCTTGTTATTTGTATTCAAATAGCTACACTTAACTTATAAGTTAAGTGTAGCTAGAGATGGGGGTGGCCTTTGGCAGAAGGATATGAACTTGTCGAATATAGAGACCCCAAGGGCCGCCCGTTTTGGGAGCTGACGACTTCTCCCGACAACTCTCAATTTCAGAAGATGATGTCTGACCCTAAGCGTAAAATTGCTGTTCGTAAAATGATCGTACAGATTTCAAAAATCTATGATTATGGGTTAAAGGTTGCCAGTGGGACCTCAAAGCTAAGATGTATTGAATCTAAGATTGGCCTCTATGAACTAAAAGGGTTTGACGGGACAAATCGAGAGATGATTTATGCCATATGTCAGGGCGTAGACAAAATCGTTCTATTGTTTTGGTTTAAAGGACATCAGGGATCAGGAAATATCAGTAAAGAAATCGAGCGGGCCAAGCGATTAGCCGTAATAGCACGTCAACTTCTGGAAACTGAGCGTTGACTTTTATACTTGGCTTTCGAAACGGAGAATACAATGAATAAAGTAGATTTATCTGATTTTTACGCCGAGACAGAAACTAGCGAAACACGCGCTTATGAACACGCGCTAGATATCGAGTTTATTGTTCATCGCGAGATGAAGCATCTGGGTTTAAGCAAAAGCGAGTTGGCAAAGCGTATGGGCGTGAGCCTTCAGTCGCTTTCGAAACTGTTGAATTCTCAGCCCAATATGACGCTTAAGACAATCGCCAGGTTCGAGCTCGCTTTAGGTATCAATATCGTTCCTAAGGTTACCGTTAACTATTCTAAAGAGCTACCGTTTCTCTCGTCCAATGAATCCCTGCGCAAGCAATGGTCTTTTAGGAACGAACGTCCGTCCTCGCATGTGAATCTCGAGATGATTTCCGGAGGTTTGGCAGCATGAGTGGGGATTTTATTGCTCCGATTCAAGTCGTTCATTTGTTTGTCGTTGACTCCGATTTCCATATCGAGGATTCGCCCTCGGATAACATGGAATTAAAAGTTGACGTTAGCTACCAAGATGTCCACCTTTGGAAAAACGGTAATGACGCTCGCGCAAGTTTAAAGATGTGCGTAATTGGCAGCCTCCTTGACAGAGATGAAGGTGCACAGGAGAAGATGCACGCTGGCGTTACAGTATCCATCTCGGTTTCAGCGCAAATGCCTATGAACTCTCCCGATGACGAGGCGCGTCACTACCTTCTTTCAAATGCTATTTCGATGGCATATGCCCATGCAAAGAGCTATTTGATGGTTGTTACTGGACTTTCGCCTATGGGAGCGCTTACATTGCCTGCCATTCTCCCTGCAGAGCTGTCAGCAGATTGCGATGTGCCTTTTCAGTGCGAATAGTAGCCTCTCAATGAGCCTGGGTCGGACGAGTTGCCACTCCCACATCCTCAAAAAAGTTCTTAAAACAGCCTTAAAGGCTTTCCAGCTCGCGTTGACAGCGTAAAATACGCATGTTTGACTATGACTAAAGTGGATTTTAGGGGAGGGGTGCGCCATGGAGGTGCTGGTTGTTGGCAACACCGCATATGTTGACGATGACTTTTGTGCCAAGGCGTTCCCCGGGGACCATGTCCAGGTCGTCGCTGCCGCGGAAGCGCGCCGCGATGAGTCATCACCCCATGCCTCGTGGAAAGAGCTTCTGCAACACCTGGATCAGGCCTACGAGTTCGACCGCGTGGTCTACCTATCCAATTACCTTACCCCGCATACCGATACCGTGGGCGATATCGAGCTGTTGCGCTCGGTCTTTCGTGCGTGCGGGTAGTGTCGAGAAAGTTGGTGTAGAGCCCCATCCGAAGCGAGTCGGCCCGGCGTCCTAGAATCTGGAACACGGTT
>NZ_CAXSQQ010000026.1:0-22661 GCF_964239575.1 Collinsella aerofaciens ATCC 25986 | reverse complement strand
GGGGCCGCGGGGGCGTTCGGCTAACTGCGGGAGCGAGCCATCAGCTCAATGTGTTCGGCTGAGATCGGAAATCAACCTTCGACGAAGACCCGTCTCATTCCGCTAGGTAAAGGCTTCGTCTCGTTGTTGAACACAACGAATTCATATTTTCCCTGGCCACGAAACGCGTCAACAAGGCGACACCAACAGTCCCAGCCTTTTATAGACTGTTGTTTCCCAAGATATGCAACTTTGATCGCATGATTGGGAGGAAGCATCTCCTTGTTGTCAAGATAAATCCCGACGTATCTTTGATGTGGAATTACCGTGCAATGCCCCTTTGCTTCCGGATGGAAAGATTGCAGCATTCTTTCGACAACGCTTGAAGGGCAAGCAAATACTATGCGATGAAGCTCGTTGTGCAGAAGCCTCCAGATGCAATCTTCACGAATAATGCTGTCAGCGTAATAGGCACATCCCACGCATTGTGCGTCGCCCAATCTAGCAGATCCGCATAATTGTGTACTATCCTGTATCAAATTATAGTTTGTGCAGCACAGGTAGTAGTCATGCGCATATACGACCAGCTGGACCTTAGGATACGAAGATACTATGCCATCAATCGATTCAAGGTTCCATCCCATGAAGTGATGAATGTAAATGCATCCCAGTTCATACTCGCCATCGAGCAAACGTCCTACCCTAGCCAAGAAAGCTTCAAGGCTGAAAACTCCTGCGAACTTACCATCGCATATCACACCGAATGAGTTGCTGAAAAGCCTCTTTGCAAATTTAGAAGAACCGCCAATGGGAAATAAGGCAACATACTTGATGCCAGCGTCATTGGCAGCAACCTGATGACTCATAACGACCTTCGGCGTACCCGTACGGTCAATAAGATAGTTCGAAAGCGTTATGGCAATGAACAGTTTCTTCTTTTTCATTCGTTCGGCCCATCCTGCATGATGGCCCGCAATGTCGCATCAAGATATGCATACCCCCACAGTGAATCAGGTTCCAGGTAGGCACCTTCTCCCCACTCGTTCCAAGCGTTTAGAAAGACCACCTTCTTGTCTAAGTCGCGCCTACGGCGCACCTCGTCAATCGTGTCCGCAAGCCATCGTCCATATAGCTCAGGCGTGCTCCCGTGAAAAATCGTTCCTCTGTGATTCCTTCGGGCAGTGTTGTCCCACATGGGCATAACGGCGGGATAGACCTTCTTATCGCGGCTCCAAGTCGCATATCGCTTATTCTCGACCAAATCCGCATAGTCGTAGACGGTGCCGCCGAAATCATCGCGCAACGGACGCACCTGTTTGGTTATGTTGCGACAGTTGTGCTGCACCTGCTTGGGTTGGAACTCGCTCTCGGCATCAAAGCCAACTGCCGACCAATCAATGTTGGTATCACGCTCTTGTACGGCAATAAGATAGGGCTCTGAGCCGCATTCGTCCTTACAAATGCGGCGCCACTCAGAAATCACATGCTCCGGATCTCGAATAAGCGATGGGCGATACACGGATAGGACGGGCTTGCCGTCTATTCGGAGATATCGCTCATCGCTGAAATCATGGACAACATCCCTCATGAAGGCGGTGTAGTTCTCGGAACTCTGGGTGATCTCCATCAAGACATCGTTGCTCGTACCGCTGAATCGCTTTGTCCAGTTTTCATTCGCCCAGCAATAAAAGAAAGGCATGTCAAGGTTTGAGTCATCCAGAAACATATCTAAAGGTCCTTCGAGAAGTCTCTGACCACCATCGAACCAGTAGTAGTAAAAACAGAAAGCTCCTACGCCATAATTCTTCGCAAGCTCAATCTGCCTTTGCATATTGCATTTCAAGCGCAAATCGTAATAGCCGAGCTCGCCGGGCTTCCTTGGCTGATAATGCCCCGTGAACTGAGGGACGGCCTTGCAAACATTGTTCCACTCAGTGGTTCCTCGTCCCCACCAGGAGTCATTTTGAGCATTGGGGTGGAATTGCGTCAAATAATATGCCACCAACAGCACGTCCGACTTAGCCTCATCATGCCTTCGATAGCCGACGTAGCCCTCGGCACGCGCATCATAACTTTCTAGGACATACTCGGCGTAAGAACTCAAAAGGTCATTATCAGCCACAATACGCAAGGAGCCCGCATCGGCCGCCGCTTCGCGTTCGAGAATACGCTCATAACGCCTGACTCTGAGGTTTTCTTTAAATTCAGCGCTCAACGGGAGTTTCCAAAACAAACCTTTAAGCTTCTCGTTGATTTGTCCGCAGTTAAAAAGATTCATCGACATTCACCATCACGTATTCCAGCCTCGAGAGAAGAACGACCCAAAGCTTCCGCGATCCGCTCGCTCGCATGTCCGTCGCCGTAGGGATTGGAGGCGCGGGACATGGCGACGTACTCCTCGTCGTCGCAAAGAAGCCTACTGAACTCGCGGTAGATGGCCTCCTCCTCGGTGCCGACGAGCTTCAGCGTGCCTGCTGCCACGCCCTCTGGACGCTCGGTGGTGTCGCGCATGACGAGCACGGGCTTGCCCAGGCTCGGGGCCTCCTCCTGGATGCCGCCCGAGTCGGTGAGGATGATGTGGCTGACGGCCATGAAGGTGTGGAAGTCGAGAACCTCGAGCGGGTCGATGATATGCAGCCGGTCGAAGCCGTCAAGCTCCTCGTGCGCCGCCTTGCGGACGAGCGGGTTCATGTGGATGGGGTAGATCGCCTTGGTGTCGGGGTACTCCTCCATCACGCGGCGGATGGCGCGAAACATGCGGTGCATGGGCTCGCCCAGGTTCTCGCGACGGTGCGCCGTGATGAGGATGAGGCGGGAGCCCTCCGCCCACTCGAGCTCGGGGTGGGTATAGCCATCGCGAACGGTGGTGCGAAGGGCGTCGATTCCCGTGTTGCCGGTGACCCAGATCTTCGACTCCGGCTTGCCCTCGTCCAGAAGGTTCTTCTTGCTGGCCTCAGTGGGGGCGAAATAGTACTCGCTCACGATGTCGACCGCCTGACGGTTGAACTCCTCCGGCCAGGGGCTGAAGATGTCGTGCGTGCGCAGGCCCGCCTCAACGTGGCCCACAGGGATCTGCAGGTAGAAGCACGCGAGCGTAGCGGCGAAGCTGGTCGTGGTATCGCCGTGTACGAGCACGACATCGGGCTTCTCGTCCTCGAGGACCGCCTTGAGCTTGAGCAGCACGTCGCACGTAACGTCGAACAGAGTCTGTCCCGGCTTCATGACGGCCAGGTCGTAGGAGGGTTTGACGTCGAACACGCGAAGCACCTGGTCCAGCATCTCACGGTGCTGACCGGTGACCGTCACAACCGTGTCGAACTCGTCGGGGCGCGCCCTCAGCTCGTTCACGAGCGGGCACATCTTAATGGCCTCCGGGCGAGTGCCGAAGACGAGCATAACTTTTTTCATATCAGCCTTTCAAAGCAAGTTGATAGCCGTCGAGAGTTTTCTCAGCAGCCTTCTCCCACGTGTATTCCGTAATTACCTTTCGGCCGAAAACCTCGTCGTAATTGACGGCGTAAGCCTCATCCAGCGCAGCCCTGATGGAGGAAGGGCTGCTGACATCGCAATAAAACGCGCTGTCACCGAAATAATCCCGCGTCGTTCCTTTGGGAGATACCACGATATTGCACCCCATAGCGGCTGCCTCCAGACTCACGAGGCCCGGCGTCTCGAACCAACTAGGCAACACGCTCACACGGCACTCGCGGCACAGCTTGTAGATGTCTTCGTTGGGAATTTGCTCGATCCATTCCATGTTCGGATTGGCTTCTATCTCCGACACAACCTTGTTCGCATACTCGATATGCCCGGGAGACTTCTTTCCCACAAAGACGACCTTGTAATCCGACCCCTCCACCGCCTTGATTAGGTTGAGCTGGTTCTTGCGAATGTCGATGCGGCCGATGCAAACAATCCATCCACTGAATCGCTCGTATCCTGTTGATTCAACCTCTTTCGCGGCCTTAATGCTCGCGACGTCGACGGCGTTGGGGACGACCACATAGTTGTCGGTGCGAAAGCCGAGATGAGCCGCTATCTGGTCCATCTCGGTCTTTGCATTCGGCAGGAACACATCGCAGTTGTCCAATATCTCGAGCTGCATCTTTTGGAAGCTATGTGTCATAAGGTAGCGTGCACCCTCGCTGCGCTCCCCGCGCAAGACGTACTTTCCGAAGGCCTTGAGGCGCTCCATTCCATCGACGCTAAGATGTTTTCCCAAAAAACCTCTCAGGCCGTTTGCTGCGCTTTTTTCGAAGCTGTCAGTCGGCCAGTAAATCGTGGAGAGCACGACAGGCTTTCCGGCCTCCTTGGCGTTTTTCGACTGGATGAAAGTTTCCTGGACCCGCGTGAGGTTGAACAAGTGGACCACATCGTATCCAGAAACATCGGGTCGCAAGTCCAAGGACAGGTCGACATCAATACCCTTTGATTCAAGGGCCTCCTTCGTCTTTACAAGTTGTGTCGTGTCACCGCCCGCTAGATCAAAAACGTTTTGGCGGGTCTGCATCAGTACTTTCACAGCTGCTCCATATTTGCTTTTTCAGAAGAGCCAAACAGGTATTCTTCGAGCTCATCCTTCCAGTCGGGCATGTGGAAGCCGACCGACCCGAGCCTGGACAGGTCGAGAGCGGAGTGGACCGGGCGCGGGGCGATGGGGCCCTCGGCGTTCGCGTAGTAGTCGGCGGTCGATACCGGCAAGACCTTCTCGCCGTTGCCGTTGGCCGCCTCGAAGACGGCGCGGGCGATGTCGGCCCAGGACTTGACGGCGCCGGAGCCCGTGCAGTCGTAGGTGCCGTAGGGGGCGTGCGTCCCCAGCACGTGGAAGATGGCCTCGGCCATGTCGCGCGTGAAGGTCAGGCGGCCCAGCTGGTCGTCCACGACCGTGACCTGCGTGAGCCCGTCCTCCGGGTCGGCGACGCGGTCGGAGAGCGCCTTCATCGTCTTCACGAAGTTGTGTCCCTCGCCGATGACCCAGGAGCTGCGCATGATGTAGTGGCGCGGGCAGCCGGCCACGGCGATGTCGCCGGCGGCCTTGGTCTGGCCGTAGACGGACAGCGGGCTGAGGGGCTCGTCCTCGCCATGCACCTCGGCGGTGCCGTCGAAGACGTAGTCGGAGGACACGTGCACGAGCGTGATGCCGTGCCCGGCGCAGGTGCGGGCGAGGAGGGCGGGGCCGGTCGCGTTGGCCTTCCATGCGGTGGCGCGCCCCTCGGGGGTCTCCGCTTTATCCACGGCGGTGTAGGCGCCGCAGTTGATGACCGTGCCGTAGAGCGACCAGTCGTACTGCGCGTAGGCGTCGGGGTCGGACATGTCGAAGGTGTCGATGTCGCAGAAGTCGAAGTCCTTGGCCACGCCGCGCTCCTCGGCGAGCGCGCGCACCGCGTGGCCCAGCTGGCCGTCGCAGCCGGTGACGAGGGTGCGCCTGGGCGCCATGGGGATGACGTCCTTAAGATACGGGTGGTTGAGGTCGGCCTCGGAGACCGTGGCCTGGTCCAGCGGGATGGGCCACTCGATGGCGAGCTCGGGGTCGGCGAGGTTAACGAAGGTGTAGGTCCTCTTGAGCTCCAGCGACCAGTGGGCGTCCACCAGGTAGGTGTAGGCGGTGCCGTCCTCCAGGGCCTGGAAGGAGTTGCCCACGCCGCGCGGCACGTAGATGGCCTTCGAGGGGTCGAGCACGGTCGTGTAGACCTTGCCGTAGGTGGCGCTGCCCTCGCGCAGGTCCACCCAGGCGCCGAAGACGCTGCCGCGGGCCACGGAGATGAACTTGTCCCAGGGCTCGGCGTGGATGCCGCGGGTGACGCCGCGGCTGTCGTTGTAGGAGATGTTGTTCTGGACGACGCGGAGGTCCGGGATGCCCAGGGCGCACATCTTGGCGCGCTGCCAGTTCTCCTTGAACCAGCCGCGGGAGTCGCCGTGGACGGCCAGGTCGACGACCTTCAGGCCCCCGATGCCGGTCTCCGCCACGGAGAGGTCCTTCTCGAATGCGATGTCTGCCATGTGTCTCCCCTCCTACTGGCCCTGTGCCCTGTACCTGGCCTCGGTGGCCTCCTTGGCCGGGCGCCACCAGGACTCGTTGGCGACGTACCAGTCGATGGTGGCCTTGAGCCCCCCGGCGAAGTCGGTGTGCGCCGGCCTCCAGCCGAGCTCGCGCTGGAGTTTCGTGCTGTCGATGGCGTAGCGGCGGTCGTGGCCGGGGCGGTCGGCGACCCAGTCGAAGTCCTCGGGGTCGCGTCCCATCGCCTCCAGGATCATGCGCAGGACCGTGATGTTGTTCTTCTCGCCGTCGGCGCCGATGAGGTAGGTCTCCCCCATGCGGCCCTTGGTGAGGATGTCCCAGACGGCCGAGGAGTGGTCCTCGGTGTGGATCCAGTCGCGGACGTTCTCGCCCTTCCCGTAGAGCTTGGGGCGGACGCCGTCGATGATGTTCGTTATCTGCCTGGGGATGAACTTCTCCACGTGCTGGTAGGGGCCGTAGTTGTTGGAGCAGTTGGAGATAGTCGTGCGCAGGCCGTAGGTGCGGGTCCAGGCGCGCACGAGCATGTCGGAGCTGGCCTTGGTCGAGCTGTACGGCGAGGACGGCCTGTACGGCGTCTCCTCGGTGAACTTGGCCGGGTCGTCGAGCGCGAGGTCGCCGTAGACCTCGTCGGTGGAGACGTGGTGGTAGCGGACGCCGTGCTTGCGGACGGCCTCCAGAAGTCGGAAGGTGCCCTCGACGTTCGTGCGCAGGAAGGGCTCCGGGTCGGCGATGGAGTTGTCGTTGTGGCTCTCGGCCGCGTAGTGCACGATCGCGTCGTGGCCCGGGACGATGCGGTCCAGCAGCCCCGCGTCGCAGATGTCGCCCACGACGAGCTCCACGCGGTCCGACGGCAGCCCCGCGATGTTCTCGGGGTTGCCGGCGTAGGTCAGCTTGTCCAGGACGGTCACGTGCACGTCGGGGTGGTTGTTGACCACATAGTGCACGAAGTTACTGCCGATGAAGCCGCAGCCTCCCGTGACGATGATGTTCTTAGGTTCAAAGATCTCAGACATGAGGGGTTCCTCCTAGTACTCGCGCGGGCTGTTGACGATCTCGCCGGCGGCGACCTTCTTCAGGTGCCGCCCGTAGACCGACTTGCCGTAGGCCTCGGCGGCCTCCTCGAGCTCGGCGGTCGTGATCCAGCCGTTCTCCCAGGCGATCTCCTCGGGGACCGAGACCGGCAGGTCCTGGGAGTGCTCGACGGCGCGGACGAACTCCGCGGCCTCGTGCAGGCTCTCCATGGTGCCGGTGTCCAGCCACGCGTAGCCGCGGCCCAGGGTCACCACGGACAGCGTCCCCTCCTCCAGGTACATCTGGTTGAGCGTGGTGATCTCCAGCTCGCCGCGGGCCGAGGGCTCGACCCCATGCGCCTTGGCGGCGACGTCGCCCGGGTAGAAGTACAGGCCGGTGACGGCGTAGGAGCTCTTGGGGCGCTCGGGCTTCTCCTCGATGGAGACGGCCCTCCCCTCGCCGTCGAACTCCACGACGCCGAAGCGCTCGGGGTCGTCCACGTGGTAGCCGAAGACCGTGGCGCGGCCCGACTCAGCGTTCTGGACGGCGCGCGTCAGGTGGCGCGACAGGCCGTTGCCGTAGAAGATGTTGTCGCCGAGCACCAGGGCACACGGCTCGCCGGCGATGAACTCCTCGCCGATGGTGAAGGCCTGCGCCAGGCCGTCCGGCGAGGGCTGCTCGGCGTAGGAGAGGTTCACGCCGTAGCGCGAGCCGTCCCCGAGCAGGCGCTCGAAGTTGGGCAGGTCGGTCGGCGTGGAGATGACCAGGATGTCCCGGATGCCCGCCAGCATGAGGGTGCTGAGCGGGTAGTAGATCATGGGCTTGTCGTAGACCGGCAGCAGCTGCTTGGAGGTCACGAGCGTGAGCGGGTATAGGCGGGTGCCGGACCCGCCGGCGAGGATGATGCCTTTCACTGGTTATCTCCTTCCGAGGAAAAGGTCTTCGTAGCTGTCAGTGATGGACCGCCACGAATACCGGTCGCGGATAACGGAGGTCGATGCCGTATCGAGCTCCTCGATCGACTTCCAATCCATCACGTCGGCGCTATTGATAAGTTCAGCCAAGTCTCCGGATTCCTTGCTCCAATACAGGGCCGAGCCCTCAGCGACCTCGCGGTTGAAACCGACGTCGAGAAGGAGGTTGAGGCGCGTGGACGCCAGCGCCTCCAGGAGGCTCGGATTGGTACCCCCGACCTCATGGCCGTGGAAGTAGCCGTAAGCCTGCTCACGGATCTTCTTCAGGAGCTCCTGGTCGTAGACGGTTCCGACGAACTTGATGCGCGGGTCGGACTTGAAGTGCGTCTTCCGCTCGAGCTCCGCGAGGAAGGAGCCGTCCACTCCCGTCACGAGCGCGAAATCCCGCTTGGAGTCGGAAGCCATGAACTCCCGGATCATGGTCTCGTAGTTGTTCTCAGGCACGAAGCGTCCCACGACCAGGTAGTAGCCGAAGGGCTCGAGGCCCTTCTCGGAGAGCCATCCAGTGAACTTGGGGTCGTCATCCGCGAGCGCGGAGCGCCTGATGTCGGCCCCGTAGGCGATGAAGGTCGTCTCGGGGTGCAGGTCGGCATACTCCCCTCGAATGTACTTCTCGATGTTCTTGGAGTCGCACACCATCAAGTCGGCGTGCTTGACCATCCCGCGCTCCGAGACTTTCCAGTACCTGCGGACGGGCGCGCTCCACTTGGCGCGCTTCCACTCGTGGCCGTCGGGGTTCACGAAGACCTTGCCACCAAGGGCGTGGATCCTCTTTACGTACTTTCCGAAAAACGGTCCGATGCGACAGGCCAGCACGTAGACGATGGGGTGCTCGACACGGTTATTCTCGATATAGGCGGTGCACCACTTGAGGGCGTCTATGTCGTAAAAAATCGCCCTAGCGGCTCCGACGGGCCTGCGTAGTACCTTGAAGCAATGCGCTCCGTTGTGCTCGAACTCGCCGACCTCCTCGGCGGAGTCCACAGCGCACGCCACGTGGTACTTGATGTCGGGCAATACCTGATTCTCGGTCAGTTTCTCCACGAACGTCTCGTAGCCGCCGTAGTTTGCCGGAATTCCCTTGGATCCGATGATGAAAACATGCTGCATTAGTACGCATCGCTCCCGTTAAAGACCTCCAAAACCGTTAGGAGGATGATCTTGAAGTCCGTGATGACTCCGCGCTTGGCTATGTATTCGAGGTCCCGGCGGACCATGCCGTCGAAACCGGTGGAGTTGCGCTCCGTAACCTGCCAGAGCCCCGTAATACCTGGTTTCACTGCTAGCCTCTGCAGGTCGTACTCGGTGTACTCAGCTACCTCATTCGGCAGCGGCGGGCGCGGGCCGACGACGGACATCTGACCCAGAAACACGTTCAGGAACTGTGGGAACTCGTCAATGGAGTGCTTGCGGATGAACTTGCCGATCCTGGTGACGCGCGGGTCCTCTTTCATCTTGAACATGGCACCGGCGATCTCGTTCTGCTCCTTGAGATCTGCCAGGCGCTCGTCGGCGTCCTTGTACATGGAGCGGAACTTCCACATGCGGAAGGTGGACAGGCTGCCATCGCGGTGGGTCTGGCCCACGCGGATCTGGCTGTAGAAGGGGTTGCCCTCGCTCTCAAGGCGGATGGCCGCGGCAAGCACAAGGCTGGGTACGGCGATGACGGCCAGCACGCAGCCGCTAAACGCGATGTCGAATGCGCGCTTGACGGCCCGGTAGGCTAGGCGCGAGCGATCCCAGTCCATGATGGATTGCATGGCCTTGTAGCGGCCAGCACCCTCACGTTGGTCCATGGCCTGAGTAATCAGTGCGGCCCCCACGGGCGCATCCGTTGTAAATTGAGTTTTATCCGACACGTTTTCTTCCAAGACTTCGTCCCCGGGTCGGGGATCCTCCCTGTTCTGTGTAGCGATCGCCTGCAACTAGGCGATCGCCTTTTTAAGGTTGCGCATGACGCGCTGCTCGGCCGAAAGCACGGCAAGGCCAACGCGCGTAGTTACGCGTCGACCGCACAGGTCGAGCTCCAAATAAGCAGTGCTCTTGCGTCTGTTAATGGTTTTGATAAGGCCTTCGTGGCCCAACAGTGGACCTGCCGTCACTATGACCTGGTCACCGTCTTTTAGGGCCTCGCTCATGGGCACTACGCGGTCTCCCCTGTGCGTAAAGCCGCAAATAAGCTGGACCTCTTCTTTTGCCAGCGGCACAAACTGACCGTCCTGGGAAAGCACCCGGGCAAAGTCGTCCATACGCATCAGATACTGTTGCACGGTACGGGGATCTGCCGTATCGCAGATAAGATAACCGGGAAAGAGCGGCTTGGTCGTTTTGACCCATTCGCCGTGTACTTTGATCTCGGTTTGAAATTGGGAATAAAAGAGCTCCTGCATGGTGCTCGTCGGAACCATGCGCTCGATGCGCTCGCGCATTACGTCTTCGCGACCGTTAATGACCTGGATCACATACAACACGAACACCACCCCCTTGCTGTCTTACGTGTGGCTCACGGGGTTTGGGTATGGCTTCGCCAGGGCGCTTTTGCGCGAAGGCGCTCCATATTCAAACCCTGAGCCCAGTCAGACAAGCACGTGGCTCTGCCCCACCGTGAACGGTATGTATAGAAGCAGTTGCTAGAGTCGCGGACGTGTATCGCAAAATGACCGCGACTCCAGCTGACTGCGTGCGGACCAGTCAAGCGGGTACAAAACTGGACCGCACGCAAACAGCTGAAGGACTGCTACGTTTTGGCATGCAAGCTACTAAATGCATTTTGTAATTACGTCAATGCAAATAAATAACGTCGCATGACTTCTTTATTGGAGCTCGTGGTGTTTCTGGCACCGCCGTTACGGCCGGATGCTGATCGACCCTGCGCTTTGTGGCTTGCTGGAGCCGTGAGCACAGTTGAACTCATGTAACGTTAGATATTCTAGCACAAGCTGTTTGTGAAACTGATTTAGGCTGCGTTGGACAACATATCGTTCATTTGACGTGCTTAAGGGGGTTGTTTTGGGATGTTGTTCATGTGGACGCAGGTTATTGGGGTGCTGGCAATAATTGGGAGCGTTCCTGAAACCCAAATGGAACGGCGATCTGCACTGATAATCGCGTTTGGCTAACAAACTATGTACAGACATGGGAAATAAATTGTGCAACTTTTTGTTGGCGTAGGTGAGGTTTGCGGCGCGAGGTGTTTTGGCATGAAAAAGGCCTTCGGAATACCGAAGGCCTTTGCATTCACGATGGTGGAGACGAGGGGGATCGAACCCCTGACCTCTTGACTGCCAGTCAAGCGCTCTCCCAGCTGAGCTACGCCCCCGTGACGAGGCAGTACTATAGGGGAAGACTTTCTTTGATGCAAGGACCTTTTTGGTTGAATCTTTTACTTACGGGTTTTCCTGGGACGGGGCAGAAATAATCACTCTTCGAGCGCTTATTTCTATCCACCGTCCCGATAAAACCCTGATGCGATAGACCTTACTTGTAGAGATAAGCGATGGCGGTGCCGGCGAGGACTTGGATCGTGGCTGTTGACCTGACGACGTTAGAGATGCCCGTGTCGGCCAACAGGCCCAGGGGGCTGTGGTCTAGCTCCCATTCTAGGCCGTGTTCGCTTACCTCGGTTTTGGGAGCAATGGCTATGATAGAGAACGTCTTGCCTTCGGCGCTTTCGATGGTCCACGATTCGCCTGCGTGCAAGATGCGGGCCGTGGTCTCATCTTCAGCAATCCAGACAGGGGCGTCATCGTAGCCTGCGAGCAGGCCCAGTACGGAAAGCGCCATGTCCGGACGGCCGCCCGTAGCGCAAGTCGCAACTACTTCGGCACCCGGCCAGCGACGACGGACGGAATCGAGCGCCAGCGCCAGATCGGTATAGTCCTTGTACGGGTCGTGGCGCTCAACTTCAAAGTCGGTGGCGGCATCGACCAACGCACGACCAGCGTCGCTCACCGTGTCGGCATCCCCCACATACACGTCACAGCTCAGGCCGGCGCCCAGCAGCGCGTCGAGCCCGCGGTCCACGGCGACAACGTGGCCGCACTCCCCTGCTAGCCTATGCAACAGATCCGCGCTCGCCACCACGGGCGAGCCGCAGACCACTAATACCTTGCAAGCCACAGCCTCGCCTATCCCTCAAACGAAAGCACGCGGGCCAGATCCAGGTCCTCATAGCTGTCGATAAAGATATCGCAGTTGGCGCGAACATCGTCGCGCTTCATGCGGCCATGCGGGTCATAGATGCCCACGCGCTTAAAGCCGGCGGTCCCAGAGCTCTTTAGGCCAAAGACGGCGTCCTCAAACACCCATGCGCGCTCAAACTTGTACCCATGGCGCTCCTCCAGGCGGCGCAGCGCCAGCTCGTACACATCGGGGAACTGCTTGGAGCGTCCTGCTTCACCCGTCGTGGTAACAAACTCCATGTACGCGTCTAGCCCAGCCCCCGCAAGCGCAGACTTAACAAGCTCGGCCGGCGTGGACGTAGCCACACACATGGAAATGCCCGCCGCCTTCGCCTGCTGCAAAAATGTCAGGAGCCCCTCGCGAGGCGGCACCTTGGAGTACCCATCAATCAAAATCTCACCCAGCTCGCGATACAGCTCCTCGCCATTCGCACCAATGCCCCACGTGTCGTGGTAGGCCTGGCACTCGTCCTCCAGCGACAGGTGCTCAAATTGGGCAAAATCATCCACGGTCACGTCAATCCCGTGGCGATGCAATAACTCGGGCTGGGCATAGGCCCAAACGGGGGTGCTATTAACCAGCGTGCCATCGCAATCGAAAATAAAAGCAACCCTGGGAGCGGCGGTACGGGACATAAACGAACCTTTCGATATCAAATGGTAAACATCCTGCTAAAAACGTTTTACCAAACGTCAGCCTAACAATTTTGAAACCCAAATTGGTAAAACTGTCAAGAGTTTTACCACGGCAATTCTGCCAGTGGTATAAACATGTCGCTTACCGATTAAACGCCCCCGCAAATCCGCTTTCGTCCATAAAACTAACGCACAGGTGTTATCGTAGTTTCTGCCGAAAGTTCCACCGAGCACGCGAGGTGGAACGAATCATAGAACTATCGCCGTCCCTTCGATTCGTGCAGCCTTGGACCTTTCGCATCTAGTCACCAAGGCAACACGCTGCCGCGTCATGATGGGATCAAACGTGAGCGATACAAAGCTAAAGCCAACGGCTAAAAAGCCCGCAACCCGTAAAGCCGCCCCGCACGCACCGGAGCTCACCAAGGACGATGTCTATCTATTTGGCATCGGCACGTGGGAGCGCAGCTGGGAAAAGATGGGCGCGCACCCCGACACGCAGAACCGTACGCGCGGCTGGCGCTTTTGCGTTTGGGCGCCCGATGTAAAGAGCGTGCATGTCATTGGCGAATTTAACGACTGGGATGAGGAAGCCAACCCTCTGGTGCCCGTGCATACGAGCGCTATCTGGGAAGGCTTTATTCCTGGTGCCGAGCAGGGCCAGCTCTATAAATATCTCATCGAGACCAACGAGGGCGAAAAGCTCTATAAGGCCGATCCGTATGCCTTTAAGGCCGAGTGCCCTCCGGGTACCGCCAGCGTGCTGTGGACCCTCGATGGATACCAGTGGAACGATGCAGCGTGGCTCAAGCGCCGCGCCGGCCACAACCACATGTCGCAGCCGCTCAACATCTACGAGGTGCATATTGGCTCGTGGAAGCGCCACGGCGATGCGCCGCAGGGCGAGCCGGATGAGTTCGGTAACTACCCCGGCCCCATGGATCCCTTCCCCGCGCAGCGCGGCGAGTTCTACACCTACGACGACCTGTCGGTGGAGCTCGTGGACTACGTGCGCGACATGGGCTACACGCATATCGAGGTCATGCCGCTCATGGAGCATCCCTTCGATGGCTCCTGGGGCTACCAAACGACCGGCTACTATGCCGCCACGTCGCGCTACGGCAACCCGCAGCAGCTCATGCACTTTATCGATGCGTGCCACGAGGCGGGCATTGGCGTGATCATGGACTGGGTGCCCGGTGGTTTTTGCGCCGACTCCCACGGCCTTGCCACCTTTAACGGCCACATGCTGTTTGAGCACGAGATTCACCCCAACTGGGGCACGCACAAGTTCGATTTTGCCCGTGGCGAGGTCCGCTCCTTCCTGGTCTCCAACGTGCTGTACTGGCTCGAGAACTTCCACGTTGACGGCATTCGCATGGACGGCGTGTCCAGCATGCTGTACCTCAACTTTGGCATCGACGATCCCGGCCAAAAGAAGTTCAACAAGTACGGTACCGAGGAGGACCTAGACGCCAGCGCTTTTATCCGCCAGGTCAACTGCGCCGTGGAGGCGCACTACCCCGACGTAATGATGATGGCCGAGGAGTCCACCGCGTGGCCGCTCGTGACCTATCCGCCGCAGGACGGCGGCCTAGGCTTCCACTATAAGTGGGACATGGGCTGGATGAACGACACCCTGCACTACATGCAGACCGATTTTCCGTGGCGCCCCGGCAACCACGGGCTGCTCACGTTCTCCATCATGTACGCCTTTACCGAGAACTTCATTTGCCCGCTGAGCCACGACGAGGTCGTGCACGGCAAGTGCTCGCTGATCGGCCGCATGCCGGGCGACTGGTGGCGCCAGTTTGCCGGCCTGCGCACGCTGGCTTTCTACCAGATGACGCACCCCGGCGCCAAGCTCAACTTTATGGGCAACGAGATCGGCCAGTTTATTGAGTGGCGCTACTACGAGTCCATCCAGTGGTTCCTGACCGAGGAGTACGAGACCCACCGTCATCATCAGGCGTTTATCAAGGCGCTCAACCACCTGTACACCGCCGAGCCCGCCCTGTACGAGCGCGGCTACACCGACGACGGCTTTACGTGGATCGACGCGGACAACTCCAAGCAGTCCATCGTGAGCTTTGTGCGCCAGGGCGAGGACATCGACGACGACCTGGCGATCCTGATCAACTTTGACCCGGCGAGCTACGAGAGCTTCCGCGTGGGCGTGCCGCGCGAGGGCGACTGGGAGGTCATCTTTGATTCCGACCGTCCAGAGTTCGGTGGCAGCGGCTATGCCGGCGAGGAACCCTACACCTGCTCGAGCGAGCCCTATCCCTGGAACGGGCAGATGGACTCCATTGAGATTAAGGTGCCCGGCCTGGCAGGTGTGGTGCTTAAGCGCCGCGGCCCCAGCAGCTACAAGCCGCCCGTGGTTGAGGAGCCCAAGAAGGCGACGCGTAAGCGCTCGTCCTCGGTAAAGCCCAAGGCCGCGGCTGCTAAGAAGGTTCCAGCTAAGGCGAAGGCTACCAAGCCCGCTGCCAAGGCTTCGGCCAAGTCCACCACGGCCAAAAAGGCAGCCACCAAAAAGGCCGCTCCCAAGGCTAAGGCAGCTGCCGTTAAGGCTCCTGCTAAGAAAGCGTAACAAAGGCGTTACCACTGTAAATAACCGCCCCGACGAGGCGTAGGATACAAGTCATAACCGTTCCGGGAGAAACATCCCCGGGGGAAAGGAACGTATGAATAAGATCTTCGACAACAAGCAGGAGTTTACCGAGCTCTATCGCGATGCCGTCATGAGCATCAGCGGCAAGAGCGTCGAGGCCGCCAGCGACCTCGACCGCTTTAACGCCCTGGCCAAGCTCGTGGCCGAGAAGGCGCGCACCGTTGCCACCAAGAGTGACGCCCGCGTCACCGCCGAGGGCAAAAAGCGCGTGTACTACTTCTCGATCGAGTTTTTGATCGGCCGCCTGCTCGACAACTACCTGCTCAACTTTGGCGTGCGCGACATGGTCGCCGAGGCGCTCGACGACATGGGCTTTGATCTATCCGTCATCGAGAACCAGGAGCCCGATCCGGCTCTGGGTAACGGCGGACTGGGCCGTCTGGCCGCATGCTTCCTGGATTCCATGGCAGCCGAGGGCATTGCCGGCTACGGCAACGGCATGCGCTACCGCTACGGCCTATTTAAGCAGGAGATCGTCAACGGCAGCCAGGTCGAGGCCACCGACGAGTGGCTCACCCACGGCTATCCCTGGGAGGTCCGTCGTCAGGACAAGGCCGTGACCATTAAGTTTGGTGGCCGCGTCGAGGGCTTTGAGGAGAACGGCCGCACGTTCTACCGTACGGTGGACACGCAGGACATCCTGGCCGTTCCTTATGACATCCCCGTTGTAGGCTATGCCGGCGAGACCGTCAACAAGCTGCGCGTCTGGGCCGCCGAGCCGGTCGAGGAGCACTTCGATCTGGAGGCCTTCAACCGCGGTGACTACGCCCTGGCCGATGCCGAGCGCGCCGAGGCCGAGGCCATCAGCGCCATCCTCTACCCCAACGACGCCGGCGAGCACGGCCGTCTGCTGCGCCTGAAGCAGGAGTACCTGTTTGTCTCGGCCGGTATCTACAGCCTGCTCGACACCTTTGAGAAGGAGCACGGCGCGAACTGGGAGCTGCTGCCGCAGTTTGTGGCCATCCACACCAACGATACGCATCCCGCCATGTGCGGCCCCGAGCTCATGCGTATCCTCATCGACGAGAAGAAGCTCGAGTGGGACGATGCCTGGAACATCGTGACGCAGGTCGTGAGCTACACCAACCACACCATCCTGCCCGAGGCCCTGGAGAAGTGGCCCATCGGCACGTTCTCCAAGCTCCTCCCCCGCGTGTACCAGATCATCGACGAGATCAGCCGCCGCTGGCACGAGTCGTTCGACACCACGCAGGAGGGCTGGCAGGAGCGTCTGCGCCAGACCGCCATTCTGTGGGACGGCGAGATCCGCATGGCCAACCTGTCCGTGATCTGCAGCCACAGCGTCAACGGCGTGGCAAAGATCCACTCCGACATCATCAAGAACATCGTACTCAAGGACTTCTACGCCCTGACGCCCGAGAAGTTCAACAACAAGACCAACGGCATCTCGCACCGTCGCTTCTTTGCCGAGGCCAACCCCACCTACGCCAAGCTCGTGACCGAGGCCATTGGCGACGGTTGGCTCAAGGATGCCTTTGAGCTTGAGAAGCTCAAGGAGTTCCAGAACGACACCGAGTTCCTCAAGGCCGTGGGTGCCTCCAAGCGCGCCAACAAGGAGCGTCTGGCCGCCTACGTTAAGGCCGAGACCGGTCTGGTTATCGATCCCAACACCGTCTTCGATGTTCAGGTGAAGCGCTTCCACGCCTACAAGCGCCAGCTCATGAACATCATGAAGGTGATGGACATCTACAACCGTCGCATCGCCGACCCCAACTTCCATGTGACGCCGACGACCTTCATCTTTAGCGGCAAGGCAGCCTCGAGCTACACCTTCGCCAAGGAGACCATCCGCCTCATTAACTCCGTGGCCGACGTCATCAACAACGACGCCCGCGTCAACGAGGTCATGAAGGTCTGCTTTATCCCCAACTTCCGCGTGAGCAACGCCCAGCTCATCTACCCCGCCGCCGAGATCTCGGAGCAGATCTCCACGGCCGGTAAGGAGGCCTCGGGCACGTCCAACATGAAGCTCATGATGAACGGCGCCATTACGCTGGGTACCCTCGACGGCGCCAACATCGAGATCGCCGACCTTGCCGGTCGCGAGAACGAGGCCATCTTTGGCCTGACCGCCCCCGAGGTCGAGCAACTCTGGGCATCTAACAGCTACTTTGCGTGGGATACCCTCAACGGCGACCGCGAGCGCCTGGGCCGCGTGATGGACGAGCTCAAGGACAACACGTTTGCCGGCCTTTCGGGCAACTTTGAGAGCATCTATAACGAGCTCATGAACAACAACGACCCCGACCTGGTCATGGCCGATTTCCGCAGCTACGTCGACGCCTGGGAGAAGCTCACGAACAGCTACGGTGACCAGGAGACCTGGAACCGCAAGGCACTGCTCAACACCGCCTCGAGCGGCTGGTTCTCGAGCGATCGCACCATTCGCGAGTACCGCGACGAGATCTGGCACGCTTAAAGGCCGCGAGCTCCCTTTGCCGCACGGCATTACTCGACGGGCGTGACAGTGCGCCGCGCCCGTCGCTAATGGGTTAGGAACATCGATGACAGAAGGAGAAATCGATGAGTAAGAAAGAATGCATCGCGATGCTCCTCGCAGGAGGACAGGGCAGCCGATTGGGGGCACTCACCCAAAAGATCGCTAAGCCGGCGGTTAGCTTTGGTGGCAAGTTCCGCATTATCGACTTTTCGCTCTCCAACTGCTCCAACTCGGGCATCGACACGGTGGGCGTTCTGACGCAGTATCGCCCCTACCTGCTGCATGCCTACGTGGGCTCCGGCGAGGCATGGGATCTGGACAGCCGCGACGGCGGCGTGTCGATCCTGCCGCCGTACGAGACGCAGACCGGCGGCGCCTGGTATGCGGGCACGGCCGACGCCATCACGCAGAACCTCGACTACATCAAGGCCAACGACCCCAAGTACGTCCTGATTCTTTCGGGCGATCACCTGTATCGCATGGACTACCGCAAGATGCTCAAGACGCACATTGAGAACAATGCCGACCTCACGGTGAGCGTTATGCCCGTGCCGTGGGAGGAGGCCAGCCGCTTTGGCATCCTGACCACCGACCCCGAGGACGGCCGCATCACCAAGTTCACCGAGAAGCCCGATAAGCCCGATTCGAATCTCGCATCCATGGGCATCTACATCTTCTCGGCCGATGTGCTGATCGAGGCGCTCGAGGAGGACGCTCTGGACCAGCGCTCGAGCCACGACTTTGGCAAGGACATCATCCCCAAGCTGCTCGGCGAGGGCAAGCGCCTGTACAGCTACGAGTTCCACGGCTTTTGGAAGGACGTCGGCACCATCGCCAGCTTCCACGAGACCTCGATGGACCTGCTGGGCAACAACCCCGAGTTCGATCTGTTCGACAAGCACTTCCCCATCATGTCCAACATCACCACGCGTCCGCCGCACTACATTGGCCCGGACGGCCGCCTGGATGACTGCCTGGTCTCCAACGGCTGCAAGATTTACGGCACCGCTCGCCACTCGATCCTTTCGACCGATGTCATCATCGAGGAGCGCGCCGTGGTCGAGGACTCCGTGCTGCTGCCGGGTGCGCACGTTAAGAGCGGCGCGCACATCTGCCGCGCTATTCTGGGCGAGAACTCCACGGTCGAAGAGGGCGTGAAGCTCGGCTCTGTCGATACTACCAAGGATACGGCCGTCGTTGGAAATGACGTCGTTATCGGGAAGGGGGAATGATCCGATGATCAATCGTAAGGCCATCGGTTATATCACCGCTAACTACTCTTCGACCTACGGCAGCGTGCTGCTCAAGGACCGCCCCATCGCGTCCGTTCCGTTTTTGGGCCGCTACCGCCTGATCGACTTCCCGCTGTCCAACATGATGAATGCCGGCATTAAGACCGTCGGCGTAGTCATGCCGGGCAACTACCGCTCACTGATCGACCACGTGGGCTCGGGCAAGGACTGGGGCCTGGACCGCAAGAAGGGCGGCCTGTTCATGGTGCCCGGCAACGCGTATGGCACCACCAAGGGCGGCATGCGTTTCTTGCTGCGCGACATTATCTCCAACAAGACGCTGTTCCAGCGCTCGGACAAGCCCTATGTTGTGATGATGGGCACCAACATTATCTTTAACATGGACCTCAACACCATCATCGACGCGCACGAGAACTCCGGTGCCCAGATGACCGTGGTGTACTGCAAGGCCACGCATAACGTCGATGACGAGACCAAACTCGAGATTAACGAGAACGGCCGCCTGACGGGCGTGAGCGCCGGCGTCGTGTACGGCGACAACGCCTCTATGGACTGCTGCATCGTCAACCGCGAGACGCTGCTCGAGATTATCGACCACTACCAGGCCGCCGACTATCTGGACCTGCTCGAGGCACTCCAGGGCGACTTTGGCAACATCGACGTGTGCAGCTACGAGTATAAGGGCGAGGTCGTGGGCGTGTTTAGCGAGAAGTCGCTGTATCGCCGCAGCATGGACCTGCTCGACCAGACCGTGGCCGACCAGCTCTTCGATCCTGAGCGCCCGATCCTGACCAAGGCTCACGACGTGCCGCCTTCGCGCTATGCGACCGGCAGCCACGCTTGCAACTCGATCATCTCGGCCGGCTGCATCATCAAGGGCACCGTGCGCAATTCGATCCTGTCGCGCGGCGTTGTGGTTGAGGAAGGCGCCTCGGTGACCAACTCGATCATCAACCAGAGCTGCATCATCAAGAGCGGCGCCCGCGTTGAGAACGCCATCCTGGACAAGAACAACGTGGTTCCCACCAACACCGAGCTTCGCGGCACGCCCGAGAACATCCTGGTGCTGGGCAAGGCTCCGTTAACTTCCGATACCACCATCGTACGTTAACGTTGGCACCGCAACATCGCTCGTAACATGTAGAATAGCCGCCCGGTTTGCGCCAGGCGGCTATTCTCGAATTGCAACATGGGAGACAATATGGCTGATTCCAGCAAAAAGATGCAGATCGTGTTTGCCTCGGCCGAGTGCGCACCGTTTGTTAAGACCGGTGGCCTGGGCGACGTAGCGGGCTCGCTGCCTGCGGCGCTTGTGCGCGCCGGCGCCGAAGTCATCGTGATGGTGCCCAAGTACGCCACCATCAAGGACGAGTACAAGGCGCAGATGGAGCACTTCTCCGACTTTTACGTTAGCCTGGGCTGGCGCAATGAGTACTGCGGACTCGAGAAGCTCGAGCACGACGGCGTCATCTATATGTTCATCGACAACGAGCGCTACTTTGCGCGCGACTATCCGTACGGCTTCTTTGACGACGGCGAGCGTTTTGCGTTCTTCTCCAAGGCCATCACCGAGAGCCTGCAGCACCTGCCGGCCGGCTTTGAGTGTGACATCCTGCACTGCAATGACTGGCAGACGGCGCTGGCGCCCGTGTTTTTGCGCGAGTTCTACCAGGGCCTGCCGCTGTACGACCGTGTAAAGACCGTCTTCTCGATCCACAACGTGGCGTTCCAGGGCCAGTTTAGCGACACCGTGATGGAGGACATCCTGGGCGTGGCGCACATTCCGGCGGCCGCTTCGCAGCTGCGTTGCGACGCCTGCAGCATTAACTACATGCTGGGCGCCCTGCGCTATGCCGATGCCATCACTACGGTGAGCCCCACCTATGCCAACGAGATCCAGACGCCCGAATTTGGCGAGGGCCTGGACGGCGTTCTGCGCGAGCGTTCGTACGCGCTGCAGGGCATTTTGAATGGCATCGACGTCGCGGGCTTTGACCCGGCGACCGACAAGCGCATTGCCGCCAACTACACCGTGGAGGACCGTTCCGGCAAGGCCGTATGCAAGGCCAAGCTGCAGGAAGAGCTGGGGCTCGAGGTTCGCGACGACCGTCCGCTCATGGTGATGGTCACGCGTCTGACGCGCCAGAAGGGCCTAGACCTGGTCATGTACGCGCTCGACCGCATCCTGGCCGGCGGCGTGCAGGTGGCGGTGCTGGGCACCGGCGACCGCGACTACGAGGACGGCCTGCGCTACTTCCAGGACAAGTACCCCGGCACCATGGCGGCTCGCATCGAGTTCGATCCGGCACTGTCGCAGCGCATGTATGCTGCCGCCGACATGTTCCTGATGCCTTCGAAGTTTGAGCCCTGCGGTCTGTCGCAGATCATCGCCATGCGCTACGGCACCCTGCCCATCGTGCGCGAGACCGGCGGCCTAAAGGACACCGTGATCCCGTACAATGAGTTTACCGGCGAGGGCACGGGCTTCTCGTTTAGTAACTTTAACGGCGACGAGATGGGCGACGCCGTGTTCCGCGCGGCACGCCTGTTCTGGGACAACCGCGAGGCCTGGGATCAGCTGGTCACGCAGGCCATGAGTCAGGACTTTAGCTGGACGCGCTCGGCCGACAAGTATCTGGACCTGTACTTCTTTATGCATCCGGAGATTGAGAGGCCGGCGGCGGTTGTCAACGAGCCTGAGGCTGCAGCTGAGCCGGTGGCCGTTGAGGAGTCCAAGGCCGAGGAGAAGCCGATTGAGGCTGAGCCCGCAAAGGCCGAGACTGAGGTGAAGGCTGAGGTTGCTCCTGAGGCAGAGGCCGAGGTGAAGCCCGCTGCAAAGCCTGCAGCTAAGAAGACCACGACCCGCAAGACGACCGCTAAGAAGGCTACTGCGACCAAGGCGGCGGCAACAAAGACCACCGCTGCCAAGACAACGACCACGCGCAAGCGCACCACAGCAGCTGCCAAGAAGGCCGCCGAAGCCGAGGCTGCTCCCGAGGTAAAGGCTGAGACCGTCGTCGAAGCCAAGCCGGCCGCCAAGACCACCACGCGCAAGCGCACTGCGACGACGGCCAAAAAGACCACGACCAAGGCTGCTGCTCCAAAGGCGGAGGCTAAGGCCGAGGCCAAGCCCGCAGTAAAGGCCAAGCCGGCGCCGAAGGCCGCCGAGGTCAAGCCTGCTGCCGCCAAAGACGAGCCCAAGGCCGAGGTAAAGGCCAAGCCCAAGCCCGCCAAGGAGGCCCCGGTCTCCCCCGCCACTCCAGTCGAGGAAAAGGCCCCGACCAAGAAGACCTCCGTCCGCAAGGCAACTGCCACCCGCAAGCGCCGCTAATCCGGACGATTAAACTTAATCCTTAAAGCAAAAGAGGGCGTCCCAACCAGGCGCCCTCTTATTGGTTGGTAGTGTCGAGAAAGTTGGTGTAGAGCCCCATCCGAAGCGAGTCGGCCCGGCGTCCTAGAATCTGGAACACGGT
>NZ_CAXSQQ010000025.1:0-25998 GCF_964239575.1 Collinsella aerofaciens ATCC 25986 | reverse complement strand
CGGATTCGCGCCTCAGGACTCAGCGCAACGCGTTGCGCTGAGTCCTGAGGCTGTTGCAATGAAAATGAGAATCAAGGTCTGTCTGAACAACAGCTTTGTTGCGCAACACCTGTTCAACAAGACAGGGGGTTAGGTTATACTAAATTCCACTGTGCGCCGCATCTGATGCATTTCGCTCCAAGCGCGGCACTCAGTAGATATCCGATTTACCATTTGGATGTCCTGGCGGTCATTTAGCGTCTCGACACAAGCTCGGCCCCGGAGCTC
Source organism: Collinsella aerofaciens ATCC 25986 (assembly GCF_964239575.1). Classification (GTDB taxonomy): domain Bacteria; phylum Actinomycetota; class Coriobacteriia; order Coriobacteriales; family Coriobacteriaceae; genus Collinsella; species Collinsella aerofaciens_BQ. The sequence goes on along the minus strand of NZ_CAXSQQ010000025.1, from coordinate 25,731 downwards.
GTTCGAGCTGTTCGTATTCCTTGAAAGGGGAAAAATGGACATATCGAGGAAGACTGATTACGCCCTTCGTATGCTGGCGATGCTTGCCGAGGATCCGGAGTGTTTGCTTTCTGTTCGCACCGCTGCCGAAGAGGTCAATGTCCCGTATTCGTTTGCCCGCTCGATTCAGCACGGTTTGGTCCAGGCCGGTATTGTGGAGAGCCTGCGTGGCGTCCACGGTGGCATGCGTCTCAAGGTCAGTCCGGACGACGTCACTATCCGCCAGGTCGTCGAGGCCGTTCAGGGTCCTATGGTCATGAACGATTGCACTGCGCCCGATGGTGACTGTGCGCGCATGGGCGCGTGCTGCTATCATCCCCTGTGGGCCGGAGCTCAGGCGTTGATGCGCGACTACCTCGATTCCGTTTCGCTCGGCGACATCGTCGCTCACCGCCAGTTCCCGGCCGTCGATCCCAAGTTCGCCGACCGCGAAGCGTTTCCCGAGTATGCCACCTGCGCGTGCGCTTGCCGGGAGGAATAGCGCCGCATAAGGAGCATAGTCATGATTCAGGACCCCTTTCGTTCGATGATTCGTTCGGAAGGGGTCCTGCGTTATCGCGACCTTCCGTGGCGCCGCACGCGCGATCCGTACATCATTTGGCTTTCTGAGGTCATGTTGCAGCAAACACAGGTGCCGCGCGTGGAGACGCGCATGCCGGCGTGGCTCGATCGTTTTCCGACTGTGCAGGCGCTTGCCCAGGCCGCGCCTTCCGATGTTTTGGACGCTTGGCAGGGCATGGGCTACAACCGACGCGCTTTGGCGCTCCACAGGGCCGCTCAATGCGTTGTGGAAGACTGGGGCGGGGAGTTTCCGCGTGAGACGCGTGACTTGGTCGTTCTGCCTGGTATTGGCCCGGCAACGGCGCAGGGCATCCGGTCATTTGCGTTTGATCTTCCGGGCGTGTATCTGGAGACCAACGTGCGCACGGTCTTTTTGCATCATTTCTTTCCCGATGTGCCGGCCGTTCCCGATCGCGAGCTGGTGCCGCTGATTCAAGCCGCCTGTCCGGCGGCCCCCGGTGCGGCGGCGGACGAGATCGCGCCCTTTGCCGTGCCTCAAGATGATGCCGACACGCCGCGCGCGTGGTATTACGCGTTGCTGGATTACGGCGCGTATCTTAAGAAGACGTTGCCCAATCCGTCTAGGCGATCGGCGGGCTATAGTCGCCAGTCCAAGTTTGAGGGCTCGCGTCGTCAAAAGCGCGCGCATATCGTGCGTATGTTGCTGGCAGCGCGCGATGGGCAGCCGGCGGGGATTACGCTTGCTGATGCCGTGGTGGGCGTTAACGAGATGGAAGCGGCAGCCGGCCGAGAGCCGGTCGAGCGCGAGTTGGTCGCAAGCATTCTCGCCGATCTGGAGCGCGAGGGCTTTTGCCGTTCCGAGGGCGATCGTTGGCTGAGTGTATAGCTCGCTCGAATTTGAAGAACAGGATTGTAAGGTTTAAATTCTCGGCTTGAGGGCATCCTAAAGACAAGGCCGCTCAAAGTCTATGGGCGGCATATGTTGGAGGGAAGTACACCCATGGATTTTGAGAACTCTCAGACCAAGAAGAACCTCGAGACCGCTTTTGCCGGCGAGTCGCAGGCACATACCAAGTATCGCTACTATGCATCCAAGGCCAAAAAGGACGGCTACGTTCAGATCTCGAATATCTTTGCCGAGACCGCGGGCAACGAGTCCGAGCATGCCAAGCTGTGGTTTAAGTATCTGCACGACGGCGCCGTCCCCGATACCCTGGACAACCTGCGTGATGCCGCGGCAGGCGAGAACTACGAGTGGACCACGATGTACGACGAGTTTGCCAAGACCGCCGAGGAAGAGGGCTTTGCCGAGATTGCCGCAAAGTTCCGTGGCGTCGGTGCCGTGGAGAAGGCTCACGAGGAGCGCTACAACAAACTCGTCGAGCGCATTGAATCGGGCGAGGTGTTTGAGCGTGAGGGCGTAAAGGTGTGGAAGTGCCTGAACTGCGGGCACCTGCATGTTGGTGCCGAGGCGCCCGAGGTGTGCCCGGTGTGCAACCACCCGAAGGCGTACTTTGAGGAGCAGGTGGTGAACTACTAGCGCGTGGCGCTGGCTGCTGCGGAGCGCGGGGCGGGAGGCCGGATTGCCTTCCCTCCCCGCTCACGGCTTCGCAGGGTCGCGTTGAGGGAAGGCAATCCGGCCTCCCGCCCCGCGCCCCGGCGTTGGGTCGTCGCGTGCTCGTTACTGAAAAGCTGATTAGAAGTTTGTGTGCCGCCCCTTTTGGGGCGGCACTATTTGTTAGGGGGTACACTGGGTAGCGGCTTTTAGTTTATCTACTACCTGATGGGGTGTTTTCTATGGGTAAGAAGTCTCGGGCTCGGGTGGCTGCGGCGGGGACTCGCAAGGATCCTGGTCGTCGGGTTCCTGAGGGCAAAAAGGCCGATCGTGCCGAGAAGGACAAGAAGGTCGGCGCGCATGCTCATCCTGAGTGGGCGCCCCATTTGAATTCGGCGAGTGAGGACCTGACCGCCAAGCTGTTTACGATGGTCGAGGTCATCTTGGGCGTGGTGCCTGTGGTGGTCATTGGCCTGTTCCTGGCCTCTAAGGATGCCACGAGCGTGGATAAGCTCACCGATGTCTTTTCCCAGGGCCCCTCGATGGTAGTTACGTTTATCTCTGCGTGCCTGCAACCGTTTGTGGCGTACATGCTGTACATGATTTATCGCAAATATTGCGAGGGCGATGCGGGCTTTGCCGCCGGAAACCTGATTGGCCTCTTGTGCTCCGAGATTTTGCTGCTCAATATTCCCGGCGTCATCGGCATGGGTATCTTGTTGTGGCGTGTTTGGCGCAACGTTGCCCCGCACTTTGAGAGCTGGCTAATTGAGCGCCGTTTTACGGGCGTGGTGGCCGACATTGCCGGTTCGCTCGTGATTCTAGCCTTGGCGTTTATGTGCGCCACCGCCGCCCGAGGTCTCGCGGGCATGTAAAGCTGCCTTCACCGACTGCGGAGCACAGGGCGGGGAAACACCTTTCCCTCTCGCTCACGGCTCCGCAGGTCGCGCGAGGCAAAGGTGTTTCCCCGCCCTGCGCTCCGGCTTCGGGTCGTCGCGTGCTCGCTACTGAAAAACTGATAAGAAGTTAGCGTGCCGCCCCTTTGGGGCGGCACTTTTTGTTTGGGGTCCCTGTCTTCACAATTTCCGTCAAGCTTTTGGTTAGGTTTTGGTCGGATGGCGTAAGGGCGGAAGGGCGAAAGATCATTCGATAAAAAAGCTCAAAGAAAGTGCTGGTAGGGGAGTTGTTGAGCTTTTCGACAGTTTTCTGACAAAAGAATCTTTGCGGCTATTGCCACGGATTTCGTTGCCGCAGCCGCGATGGTGCGGGATGCTGGGCGCAAGCGTCGAATGCTCCGATTGAGGAGGCCAACATGGATCTGTTTCTTGAGACCCCGCAGCAAAAAGCCGAGCGCATGTTGCGCCAACAGCAACGGCTTATGGAGATGCAAATGCAAGGGGCGGCCGTCCAGCCTCCTGCGCAAAACGCCGCACCTGCGGGCGAGGCGGCTCCAGAGGCCTATTCCGTACAGCAAGATTCATATGCGCAGGAGCTTGCGTTCGGCAAGCGTCGTGCGCGTCGCCGTCGCTGGGCCCAGCGCCTGCGTACGCTGGCGATGATCGTGCTGATCCCGTTGGGGCTCGCGGCAATCTTCTTGGCCTCATATGCCCTCACGTGCATCCTCAACGGCGCCTCGCCCAGCGAGGTGCTTGAGCACTTGGCAGCTCTCGGTCAGCGCCTAGGCGATGTCGTAACAACCATCTGCGCCGGCTGGGAGAGTTAGCGTTTGCCGCATCAGGACTTCGAGGGTGTAGGGATTGTCGCCACGAGTAGAATCCTTGCATCCTGTGGGTCCCGTCATACGACTGAATAGTATTATTGAAGATGAATAATAATAGCAAATGAACGGAGGTGCTCGGTTGAATCTGACCTTTGAGGGATTCTTAAAAGGCTATTGCCGAGAGCTATCCGGACAGCAGTCGCTCAGTTTTAGAAAACTGGTTAAGCAGGCGACGACGGTTGCGCCGCGCGTGGCGGAGCCCCTGTTTTTGCTCGCTTTGGCGCAAGGAAAAGCCGAATACGTTCTGGGTTTATCCGAGGGTTCGTGGATGGAAGAGGGTTACCGAGGCATTTTGTCCTTGTACACCCAAACGGGTAGCCTGGCATCTCTATGCGCCGAGGACAAACTCCCTAATCGTTATGCCAACGTTTGGCGTGCGTATAGAGCGGTGAAGGAAAAGCCAGTGGCGGACAGAAGGATCAACGCTCTGATGCGAAAAAGAACGTTGGGAGCGCTAGAGGAATCGGGTGTAACGCGCTATGGCCTCTGCCGCGATTTGAATCTGAATAAGGGAAACGTATACGCATACTTAGCCGGCGATGACTCAAAGGTGAGCAGGGAGACGGCGCGCCGCATTATGGAATATGCGGAGGAGAGGGGCGCCCAAGAAGGGGCCGGGCGTCCGGTGCGTGTGGCAGGGTAAGATTGATCGCGGTTTTGATTGATGATCGATTGGGTTTGTTGGGCGGAGACTATGTCTGCTATTGATATCGTGCTTGTTGTGATCGCCTTGGTGGCGGTGGGGGTTGCTGTGGCTTGTGCCCTGCAGCTCAAGGGCCTTCGCACCGAGCTGCGGGAGCGCGGCGATAGCGGGGCAGAGATGCTGGCTGCGCTCGAGCAGGCCAACAACGCGCTCGACACCCTGAACGTCGCGTTGGCAGAAACTCGCCGCACGGCAAATGCCATCGCGCAACAGCAGACGACCGATGCGGCCGTAGAGCAGCAGCGCTACCTGACCATCGCGCGTGAGTTCTCGCAGGCCGGCGACCGCATGGATGACCTGCGCCGCGAGACGGCCCAACAGCTCGGCGCCAACCGCGAGGGTCTCGAGCACCGCCTGGACAAGGTACGCGAGACGGTCGATGCCCAGCTGGGCGCCATCCGCAAGGACAACAGCGTGCAGCTCGATCAGATGCGCGCGACGGTGGACGAGAAACTCTCCCGTACGCTCAACGATCGCCTGTCTGCATCGTTTAAGCAGGTGAGCGACCAGCTCGAGGCTGTGTACAAGGGTCTGGGCGATATGCAGTCCATTGCCACCGGCGTGGGCGACCTCAAGCGCGTGCTGGGCAACGTCAAGGCGCGTGGCATTTTGGGCGAGGTGCAGCTGGGTGCAATCCTGGCGGACATCCTTACGCCCGACCAGTATCTGGAAAATGTCGCCACCAAGCCTGGCGCCTCGGAGCGCGTTGAGTTTGCCGTCAAGCTGCCGGTGGACGAGGGCGATCCCGTGCTGCTGCCGATCGACTCCAAATTCCCGGGCGACGCGTACGAGCATTTGCTCGACGCCCAGGAGTCGGGTGACGCTGAGGCCGTCGCCGCAGCGCGCAAGACGCTCGATATGATGGTAAAGCGCGAGGCAAAGGACATCTGCGAAAAGTATCTGAGCGTGCCCGCGACCACCAACTTTGGCATTTTGTTCGTTCCGTTTGAGGGGCTGTACGCCGAGGTCGTCAGCCGTCCCGGGCTTATCGAGACCCTGGGCCGCGACTATCACGTCAACGTTGCCGGCCCCAGCACCATGGCGGCCATCCTCAACAGCCTGCAGATGAGCTACCAGACGTTTAGGCTGCAAAAGCGCACCGACGACGTGCTGCGCGTGCTTTCTGCCGTCAAGGCCGAGCTGCCGCGCTATCAGGCGGCGCTGCGCCGCGCCCAACAGCAGATCGAGACCGCAGGAAAGACGGTCGAGGGCATCATCACCACGCGCACCAACGTTATGGAGCGCAAGCTCAAGGATATCGACGCGCTGGAAGACGCGCGGGAGGCCGACGAGATCTTGGGGCTCACATCCGCGGAGCTGCTCGCAGACCAAAAAGACGAGGACTAGCTGCATCTGACGGTGGGGCGCCGGTGTAAACGCGGGTGCCCCGCTGCTTTTCGCATCGTGCTTGCCTGAAGTGCGCTTTAGTGTGCAACAATGGCGTTTCGCCCTATCAGACGCGAAAGGAAGCCCATGTCTCAGAGAAGCACCAGTCCGCTCAAACGTTCCACCGTGCGCCGCACGCTGCAGCGTTTTTGGGGCGTCACGCGCACGCAGCCGCTGATCGTCTTCCTTTCGGTGTTCTCGTCGGCGGGCTACATCTTTTTGCTCACGTTTGCCAACACCTACGTGATGGCCCTTATCGTTGACCGCGTTCAGGCCGGCCCCGTGGCGGGTGACCAGGTGTTTGAGGTCTTTGGCCCTTACATTCTGGCGCTGGTGCTCGTTAACCTAGTGGGCCAAATCCTCTCCAAGCTGCAGGACTACACCGTCTACAAGCTCGAGATTGCGGGCAACTATCACCTGGCGCGCCTGTGCTTTGACACGCTCTCCAATCAATCCATGACATTTCACACCAGCCGCTTTGGCGGATCGCTCGTGAGCCAGACGAGCCGCTTTATGAGCGGCTATACGGGGCTGGTAGACGTGACGGTGTATTCGCTCATTCCCACCATCACCTCGGTTGTCTGCACGGTGGCGGCGCTCGCTCCGGTGGTGCCGACGTTTACCGTGATCTTGGTGGGCATTATGGTCGTCTACATCGCGTTTGTCTGGCTTATGTACAAGCGCATCATGCCGCTTTCGGCCGCGACGTCTGCCGCGCAGAACAAATTGTCGGGTGTGCTGTCCGACGCGGTCACGAATATCCTGGCCGTCAAGACCTGTGGGCGCGAGGACTTTGAGCGTGACCTGTTCGATGCCGCCGACCGCGCCGCGCGCGACGCCGAGACAGTTTCGATGCACGCCATGATGCAGCGCAACTTTACGACCTCGGGCCTTATCGTCATCACCATGGCCGTGGTGAGTGTGTTCGTCGCGGGTGGCAACGCGTGGTTTGGCATTTCGGCCGGCGCGCTCGTCATGATTTTTACCTATACGTACAACCTCACCATGCGTCTGAACTACGTAAGCTCCATGATGCAGCGCATCAACCGCGCGCTGGGCGATGCGGCCGAGATGACGCGCGTGCTGGACGAGCCGCGTCTGGTGGCAGACGACGAGAACGCTCCCGAGCTTAAAGTGACCGAAGGTGCGATTGATTTTGAGCACCTGAGCTTTGCATACCGTGACGCCGCGGCGGGCGAGAGCGTGTTCGACGACCTGACGCTCCATGTGGCAGCGGGCCAGCGCGTGGGCCTGGTGGGCAAATCGGGCTCGGGCAAGACGACGCTCACCAAGTTGTTGCTGCGCCTGGACGACGTACAGGGCGGCCGCGTGCTCGTGGACGGCCAGGACGTCTCGCGCTGTACGCAGCAGAGTCTGCGCCGCCAGGTTGCCTACGTGCCGCAGGAGGCGTTGCTGTTCCATCGCTCCATTCGCGAGAATATCGCCTACGGCCGCCCCAACGCTACCGACGAGCAGATTCGCGAGGCTGCGCGCCTGGCCAACGCGACTGAGTTTATCGACCGCCTGCCCAATGGCTTTGACACCATGGTGGGCGAGCGCGGCGTCAAGCTTTCGGGCGGCCAACGCCAGCGCGTGGCCATCGCCCGCGCTATCCTGACCGACGCGCCGATCCTGGTGCTCGACGAGGCGACGTCTGCCCTCGACAGCGAGTCCGAGGCGCTGGTGCAGGAGGCGCTCGAGAACCTGATGCGCGGTCGCACCTCCATTGTGGTGGCGCATCGCCTGTCCACCGTGGCGGCGCTCGATCGCATCGTGGTGCTGGCGGACGGCGAGATTGTCGAGGACGGTACGCATGCGCAGCTTGTCGAGGCAGGCGGCGAGTACGCAAGCCTGTGGAGCCGCCAGACCGGCGCATTTTTGGAGGCGTAAAGACCCCATACGTGGGACAATCGTGCCCATAAGTTTGTTATGCCGCTGAGCCGAGGAGTCGTTATGCCACGCGAGACCAATGCCGCCAAACGCGAGCGCGCCGTTGAGGTGTGCGAGCGCCTCAACCGTCGCTATGGCCCGGTCGAGTGCTTTTTGGACCACGAGAATCCCTTTAGGCTGCTCATCGCGGTGCTTCTCTCGGCGCAGACGACCGACGCGCAGGTCAACAAGGTGACGCCGAAGCTGTTTTCCCAGTGGCCCACGCCCGAGGCCATGGCGGGGGCGAGCGTGGCCGATGTGGCCGATACCATTAAGTCGCTCGGCTTTTATAAGAGTAAGGCCAAGCACGCCGTGGAGGCCGCGCAGATAATCGTCGCCGATTACGGCGGCGAGGTACCGGCCGACATGAAGGAGCTCGTCAAGCTGCCGGGCGTGGGGCGTAAAACGGCGAACATCGTGCTCAACGTGGGGTTTGGCATCGTGGAAGGCATCGCGGTCGATACACACGTCAACCGCATCGCACACCGCCTGATGTTGAGCCCCAAGACGCATGCCAAGGAGCCGCTCAAGACCGAGCAAGACCTGCTCAAGATTTTGCCGCACGAGTATTGGGAGTCGGTCAACCACCAGTGGATCACCTTTGGCCGCGAGATTTGCGACGCCCGCAAACCTAAGTGCGACGAGTGTCCGCTGGCGGATTTGTGTCCCAGCGTGCGCGTGGCGGGGTAGGGCGGAACGCATTTTCGTCTGGCGTTTTTTGCGGGGCTGGGTTTGCCCTTGAGCCGGAGTCCTCTCCATGCGTTACCATGACAGACAATGTATTTGACGTACGACCCGCCGAGCTTGCCCCGGCGGGCTTTTGGCGTTGCAATGCCGGAGGAACAGCATGCTCATTCACCGTATAGCCGCGCAGCTCTACACTGCCGAGGCCTTGCAGACCGTCGAGGCCGGACTCGATGCTGGCGAGGACGTGACGCTGGCTGTGTCGCAGTCGGGCCGCACGCTTATGGCGGCCGCCCAGTTTGCGCGCCGTCCGCGCCCGACGGTCTATATCGTGAGCGGCGAGGATGCGGCCGATCGCGCCGCGCGTAGCCTTGCCGCCTACGTGGGCCTAGCGCACGTGTGCCGTTTTCCCGAGCGCAAGGACTATCCGTGGCGCGAACAGGCGCCCGACGACGCCGTGGTGGCGCAGCGCTGCGAGGCTCTGGGGCGCATCGTGCGCGGGGACAACTGCATCATGGTTGCCTCGGCCCGCGCGCTGCTGCGTTGCGTGCCGCCGGTCGAGAGCCGCTACTGGGAGTCCACTACTTTTGCGGTGGGCGAGGAGATTCCTTTTGACGAGGTGCCGCAGCGCCTGGTGGGCATGGGCTACACCAATGCCGGCGCCGCCGACGCGCCCGGCCTGTTCCGCGTGCACGGCGACACCGTCGAGGTATTCCCCGCGCAGGAGAAGGCGCCCGTGCGCATCGAGTTCTTTGGCGACGAGATTGACCGCATCCGCCGCATGGTGAGCTCCACGGGGCAGACCATCGGCAACGAGGACAGTATCGAGATCTTCCCCTGTCGCGAGCTGGCGCTTACCGACGATGCCGTTCACAACATGCACGTGGCGCTCTACCGCGCAAGCCAGGACGACAGCAAACTGGCGGCACTGCTCGAGATGGTGGATGCACGCATCGTCACGCCCGAGCTCGACCGCTTTTTGCCGGTGATGTACGGCCAGACCGTGAGCCCGCTGGCACACGTGAGTGGCAAGGCGCTCGTGGTTCTGTCCGAGCCGCGCTCGCTGTTCGACGACTGCCTGCGCGCCTACGAGGATATCGAGGCGCGTGCCGGCGAGGCGGGGATTGACCGATTGGATGGCCTGTATGTACGTGCCCAGCAGCTCGATTTTGGCGCTCAGCAGCGCCTGAACTACGTGAGCCTCATTCGTGCCGGCGGTGCGGTGACGGCCGAGCTCAAGATTGAGCAGCCTGCCATCGCAGGCTCGGACAACCGTTTTATGACGCGCATTCAGGAAGTCGTGGGCAAGCGCTACGCCTGCGTGTTTGCCATCCCCGACCGCGGTGCGCGCGAGTCGATGGAGCTCACCTTTGGCGATGAGGGCATTACCTTTGAGGAATCGCTGACGGCGGCCCCCGAAAACGCCGGCGTAATTGGCGACCACGTGCGCGTGGCAGCGGCGGATTCCGCCGACCGTGCCGCACGCCAGGAGGCCCACGCTTCCATTCGCGAGCGTAAGGCCGACGCACTCAATGCCCGCTCGCTCGAGGCGGGCGCGGCCCAGGCTGCCGCCGGTGCCGCCGTGCCCACCATCTCGCGCGGGCGCGTGACCTTTGTCGATGCCGCCCTGCCGCAGGGCGTGGTGGTGCCCGATGCCAACCTGGCCGTGTTCTCGATCGCCGACCTCAACGCCCGTATGGATGCCAACCGCGCGCGCAGCCGCCGCAAGGTGGACATTACGCAGATCACCTTCCCGTTTAAGCCGGGCGACTACGTGGTGCACGCCACCCACGGCATCGCACTCTTTAGCGAGATTGCGCGTCAGGAAGTGGGCGGCAAAGAGCGCGACTACTTTTTGCTGGAATATGCCGACGGCGACAAGCTCTACGTGCCGCTCGAGCAGGTCGACCGTATCACGCGCTATGTTGGCCCCGACGGCGACAAACCGCGCCTGACCAGGCTCAACACAGCCGACTGGACGCGCGCCACCAACAAGGCGCGCAAGAACGCCAAAAAGCTGGCGTTTGACCTGGTCGACCTGTATACGCGCCGCTCATCAATCGCGGGTATCGCCTGCCCGCCTGACACGCCCGAGCAGATCGAGATGGAGGAGAGCTTTCCTTACGACGAGACGCGCGACCAGCTGGAGGCCATCGCCGACATTAAGGCCGATATGGAGGCGCCCAAGCCCATGGACCGCCTGCTATGCGGCGACGTGGGTTTTGGCAAGACCGAGGTCGCCCTGCGCGCGGCGTTTAAGTGCGTGGACTCCGGCCGCCAGGTCATGGTGCTCTGCCCCACGACCATTCTTGCCCAGCAGCACTACGAGACGTTCTTTGAGCGCTTTGCCCCGTTTGGCCTTGAGGTCGAGGTGCTCAGCCGTTTCCGCACGCCGGCGCAGCAAAAGCGCGCGCTCAAGGCGTTTGCCGAGGGCACGATCGACGTGCTCATCGGCACGCACCGTCTGCTTTCGGCCGATGTGAACCCCAAGAACCTGGGCCTGGTGATCATCGACGAGGAGCAACGCTTTGGCGTGCAGCACAAGGAACAGCTCAAGAACCTGCGCGAGCAGATTGACGTGCTCACGCTTTCGGCAACGCCGATTCCGCGAACTATGCAGATGGCCACGAGCGGCGTGCGCGACATGAGCCTGATCACCACACCGCCCACCGGGCGTCGTCCCGTGATCGTGCACGTGGGGGAGTACGACCCCGATGTGGTGAGTGCGGCGATTCGCCTGGAGGTGGGCCGCGGCGGCCAGGTGTACTACGTGTCCAACCGCGTCAAGACCATCGACGACGCCGTGGCGCGCGTGCACGAGGCCGCGCCCGAGGCGCGCGTGGGCGTGGCGCACGGCAAGATGAGCCCGCGCGAGGTCGAGGACGTGATGATCGAGTTCGCGACCAAGAAGATCGACGTGCTTATCGCCACGACCATCGTGGAGAGCGGCATCGACAACGCAACGGCCAACACGCTCATCATCGAGGATTCGCAGCGTCTGGGTCTGGCACAGCTCTACCAGCTCAAGGGCCGTGTGGGCCGTTCTGCCACGCAGGCATACGCGTACTTTATGTTCCCCGGCGAGCTGCCGCTCACCGAGGAGGCGACGGCGCGCCTGACCGCACTGTCCGAGTTCCAAGACCTGGGCAGCGGCATGCGCATTGCCATGCGCGACCTGGAGATTCGCGGCGCCGGCTCGCTTATGGGGGCCGAGCAGCACGGCAACCTGTCGAGCGTGGGCTTTGACCTGTTTACGCAGATGCTGGGCCAGGCTGTGGCCGAGGCGCGCGGCGATGACGACGCCGGCGTGGAAGCGGCGAGCGTGGGTATTAATCTGCCGGCCGACTACTTCTTGTCCGAGGAGTACCTGCCGGCGGTGGACCAGCGCGTGCTCGTGTACCGCAAGCTCGCAGCGGCCGAGGACCTGGAGAGCATCGATGAGGTGCAGGAAGAGACCGAGGCCGCGCATGGCGAGCTGCCGTTGGCAGGACTCAACCTGTTCAATCGCGCACGAATCCGCATTCGCGGCGAGCGCCTGGGGCTCGAGAGCGTCACGCTCAGCGGCGGTCGCATCACGTTTTTGGGCGTCGACGTGCCCAAGAAGGTGGCCTTTGAGCTAAAGACCCGCTATGGCGCGGTGAACTTCCCCAAGAGCCGCAAACTGTCGGTGCCCTACAAGGCGGGCGCCGGCGCGGGCAGCGGCCTGGGTCGCGGTCTCGACGCCAACGACGGTACCGGCCCCGTGGCCGCGGCACTCATGCTGTTGCAGCAGTTGGGTGCGAGCGACGACGACTAACGGGTCGACGCTGCAAACGCCCCATTTGGGCACTCTGGTTCCATCGAAAGGAAAGCATGTTCGGATACATCTATAAGAAAGACGTCGCCATTATCGCGGTTGTCCTGTGTCTTTGTCTGGGCGTGGGCAGTTTCTTCGACTATCAGATTTCGAGCGCGCTGTTCAACATCGGCAGCATGTACGGTCGCTTTGTCGAGGCGGCCGGCGAGCTACCGTTCGAGCTGACGGCGAGCATCGCGGGCGTTATGCTCGTGCGCTCGGCACGCCCCGATTCCAGGGGGAGCAAATGGCTCGCTGCGCTGGGCGTTTTGATCAACGTGGGTCTGGTCGGCTACGAGACCGTTTCGTCCCTGCGGGTTGGCGGCAAACTCATCGCGGTTCAGTTGGTACTGACGTTTGTGCTGGTCATCGCCGCTAACCTTGTCGTCTATCGCCTCACGCGCACGACCGAGCCCGACGAGCTCACGCGCTGGGCGTTGATGGTGCTTGTCGTGTGGGTCGCTCAGGCCATCATCCTCAACGTGATTGTCAAGCCGCTGTGGTCGCGCCCACGCATGCGCGTGATCGAGGTGACGCAGGGACTCGAGTTTCAGCCGTGGTGGGTGATCGGCAACCCCGACAAGTGGGCCTATATTGCCGCCGGTGTAGTCAAGGACGGCTTTAAGTCGTTTGCGAGCGGACACACGGCGCACGCGGCGATCGGCCTCATGTTCGCTGGGCTTCCCGCGACGGCCTTTAAGGAAAAGCCGTCGCGCCGTCGTGTGGTCTTTTGGACGGCGGCTGTGGTCGCGGCGCTCGTCGCGTTTGGCCGCATCGTGATCGGAGCGCACTTTTTGAGTGACGTGAGCTGCGGCTTTGCCCTGGTGCTGGCGCTTGAGTGCCTTGCCGCGCGCATTGCCTATCCCAGCGGCGTACAATAGCTCCGTTTGAATCATCTGGCCGATACCCGGTAAGAGAGGATTGCCATGCTCGCGTTTAACAACGACTATTTCCACGGTGCACATCCGGCAGTGCTGCAGGCGCTCGTCGATACCAATATGGAGCCGCAGCCCGGCTACGGTACCGATGCGCATACCGAGCGCGCCAAGCAACTTATTCGCGAGGCCTGCCAGGCCCCCGATGCCGACGTGTTTTTTCTGGTGGGCGGCACGCAGGCCAACGCGACGGTGATCGACATGCTGCTTGCGCCCTACGAGGGCGTCGTTGCTGCCGAGACTGGCCACGTCGCCTGTCACGAGGCGGGCGCCATCGAGTTTGGCGGCCACAAGGTGCTCACCATCCCCGGCTACGAGGGCAAGATGCACGCCGAGGACCTCGAGAACTATATCCAGGTGTTCTACGAAAACGAGAGCTACGAGCACACAGTGTTCCCGGGCGCCGTGTACGTGAGTCTATCGACCGAGTACGGCACGCTGTACTCCAAGGCCGAGCTCGCGGCGATTCACGCGGTGTGCCAGAAGCGCGAGATTCCGCTGTTTGTGGATGGCGCCCGCCTGGCCTATGCACTGGCGGCCGATGAGTGCGACATTACCCTGCCCGAGCTGGCGCAGCTGTGCGACGTGTTCTACATCGGCGGCACCAAGTGCGGCGCGCTCTGCGGCGAGGCTGTGGTGTTCTGCGGCATGCATGCCCCGGCGCATCCCATTCCGCGTATTAAGCAGCATGGCGCGCTGCTTGCCAAGGGCCGCCTGACGGGTGTGCAGTTCGAGGCTCTTTTTACCGATGGCCTGTATTTTGAGATTGGTCGCCAGGCGATTGAGACCGCTCAGGCGCTGCGTCGCGTGCTGCACGAGCGCGGCTACCAGTTCTTCTTGGAGACGCCGACCAACCAGCAGTTCGTGATTCTGCCCAACGAGGACATGGCCCGCATTCGCGAGCATGCGGCGATCGAGTACTGGGAAAAGTACGACGATACCCACACGGTGGTGCGTTTTTGCACCAGCTGGGCCACGACGCAGGAGGACATCGACGCGCTGGCGGCTGTCCTGTAGCCTGATGTAATGACAAGGGGCCGCCCTGCGCCTGAGCTTGGCGCAGGGCGGCCTTTGCTTTTGGGGGAGAAGGGTTGTATGACCGAGATGTCCGATCCGACGATTCGTCTGGCGACGCCCGATGATGCGCCGGCGTTGCTTGCCATCTATGAGCCGTATGTGCGCCAGACGGCGATTACCTGCGAATACGAGGTGCCGAGCGTTGAGGAGTTCGCCGGGCGTATTGAGCGTACGCTCAAGCGCTATCCGTATTTGGTGATGGAGTTGGACGGGCGTCCGGTAGGCTATGCCTACGTGAGTCCGCTTAACAGCCGCGAGGCATACGACTGGTCGGTCGAGACGTCGATCTACCTGGCACGCGATGTGCGCCATGGCGGGCTGGGTCGCAAGCTGCACGATGCGCTCAAGCAGTGCCTGATCGCGATGGGCATCACCAACATGTGCGCGCTCATTGCCGTGCCGCACGATAAGGACGATGAGTACCTGACGCACAACAGTCAGGATTTCCATGCTCATATGGGATATCGCCTGGTGGGCACCTTCGATCGCTGCGCCCAAAAGTTCGGCCGCTGGTACGACATGTGCTGGATGGAGCTGGTCCTAGCCGAGCGCACACCCAACCAACCCAAACCAACCTGGTTCCCCGACCTTCCCAAACCTATCATTTAGGGACAGGTTTATTTTGGCAGGTTAGCCGATTGGCTCGGTGTATTTGGCGCGGTCGGTGCGTTGGATGCGCTTAGAGACATGGAGCGGTCGGCCGTCGGTGTCGTAGACGTAGTCGGTGATCAGGATCAGCGCCTGCCCGCGCTCGACGTTGAGCAAAAACGCCTCGTTTTGCGAGGCATAGCACACCTCAAAGGTCTTATGTCCCTGTGCTGGCGCGCGATGGAATTCTTGGCGCAGCGTCGCGTAGAGCGAACCGTTGATATCGCGATCGATGAGCGTCTCGAAGCTTGGCGGCAGGTAGGTGGTCTCCAGGCACAGCGGCACGTCGTCCAGGTAGCGCAGGCGGACAAGTTTGACGAGCTTGCTGCCCACGGCGGCGTCAAAGAACTTAGCTATGCTGTCGGCCGCCTTGGCAAAGCCCGAGTCCACGGTGCGCGTGGTGGGCTTCATGCCCTGACCTTCGACCTGCTTGGTATAGCTCGAAAACACTAGGTTGTTCTCGTGGAGCGCGGGCGTGTCGGCCACAAAGGCGCCACGCCCGCGCTCGGTGCGCACCAGGCCCTCATCAACGAGAACCTTAAGGGCGTGGCGCACGGTGCTGCGCGACAGCCCCGATTCGTCCATGAGCTCCATCTCGGACGGCAGCTTGTCTCCGCGTGCGTAGATGCCGGCGGCGATGCGGTCGCGAAGCGTACCCGCCAAGCGCTCGTATTGGCTCAGTTTCTTTTTAGATGAAGCGTTCATGCGATCAGCCTATATTTAACTTGTATGCTTATCTAAGCAAGCATGTATTCAACACAACAATAAAACCGCTGGTATTGAGCTACCGAAAACCTTACCAGCAAAATTTCTAAGATAAATATAGCATACAACTAGTCGACATAACCAAAACATGTATGTAACTTGTATGCCATCGAGAGCATCAAACGAGAAGAAAGGCTGATGCACGATGACTACTCAGGAACAGGTTAAGGATGTCGTCTCCCAGGTTTTGGCTGACAAGGCAGACAAGGGCGGCATCAAGCGCGTCGTGTGGATTGGTGCCGGCGGATCCAACGGCGGCAACTATCCTGCCCAGTACTTTATGGAGCACGAGGCCACGCAGGTCGTGAGCTCCAGCTACACCAGCAACGAGTTCGTGCACGCCACCCCGGCCTACGTCAACGAGAACACCCTGGCCGTCGTCGTGTCCATGCGCGGCACCAAGGAGACCATCGTTGCCGCCCAGGTCGCCAAGGACCACGGCGCCAGCACCATCGCCATCTATGTTGACGAGTCCGGCCTCACCGAGGTCTGCGACTACAAGATCCAGTACGACAGCCTGGCCGTCGACGAGTCCTGCATGGGCCGCACCAACTCCGCCGTCGTGACCATGATCGCCATGGAGCTTACGCAGCAGACCGAGGGCTATGCCGAGTACGAGACCGCTATGGCCGCGTTCGACTTGGTCGACCCCATCTATCGCAAGGCCGTCGAGTACACCCGTCCGCTTGCTGCCAAGTGGGCCGAGCAGAACGCCGACAAGCCCTGCATCAACGTCATGGCTCAGGGTCCGCTCTTTGGTGCCGCCTACGTCTTTAGCATCTGCAACGTGCAGGAGATGCTGCAGATTGACTCCTGCACCATCAACACCTGCGACTTCTTCCACGGTCCCTTCGAGATCCTGGACAAGCGTACCTCGCTGTTCCAGCTCATCAGCGTCGGCCGCAGCCGCTGCAACGACGAGCGCGGCATCCGCTTCGTCAACCAGTACGGTGGCGAGCGCGTCTATCAGCTTGACGCCAAGGAGCTCGGCCTCAACGACATCAAGGACAGCGTGAGCGAGTACTTCAACCACCTGATCTTTGCCCCGATCCTCAACAACGTGTATATGCGTGCACTCTCTGCCGTTACTCACAAGGACTACATGACGCGCCGCTACATGTGGAAGCTGGACTACTAGGAGTATTAGTTCCGCCGTTCTACCGAACGGCGGACCAGCCGACGCTGCGCGCCCGGCATTTGGCCAATCTGCCGTTCAATTTCAAAGGCGCGACCAAAAGGTCAGCGCCTTTTCATTTCACGGCACCTTGGCTCAAATGACGGGCGCTCGCTGATGTTGCCAAAACGTCGGCGTCGCCGTGCTTGTTAAGGGATTGGTGCATTGGGGACAGGTTACTTTACACCAAGTTGGCGCATATGAACCTGACCCCCTTGCACCAATGGGTTGTAGCGGTAGAGCAGATTTTTCCGCTCGCCGATTTGTGTCTTGAAAAATGTATATAACGACTATAACGTAGTATGAAACATATTGGAAACAATACCGAGGAGGCTGCGTTGAAGAAAAGCAATCTGGGCTATGTGCTGGTGCTGATCGCCGCGCTTATGTGGGGCAGCATCGGAATCTTTGTAAACGGCATCTCGGCCATGGGCGTTTCGTCTCAGAGCATGGCGGCCTTTCGCCTGTTGTCGGGTGCCGTCTTAATGGCTCCGGTCTTGGCGTTCATGGGTTGCCAGGGAGGCGATCGTGAGGGAAAAGCATCGGGTCCCCTGGCACTGTTCAAGGCAAGTCCTAAAGAGCTTGTTCCCTGTGCGCTTCTTGGCATTATCGGCCTCGCCACCGCTAACACGCTTTATTACGAGTGCATGGGCGAGGTGGGCATGTCCACGGCCTCGGTGCTGCTCTACACCTCGCCGGTGTTTGGCGTCATGCTCGGCCGCGTGCTTTATCGCGAGGATGTGACTCCCAACAAGCTCGTTGCCATCGCTTTTAATATCGGTGGCTGTGTACTTGCAGTGACCAATGGCGACCTTTCCGGTTTCCATTTTTCGGTTTGGGGCGTCACGTCGGGCGTGATCGCGGGCTTTTGTGGCGCGTCGCTCGCGGTGTTTAGCCGGATAGCAACCAAGACGGTCCACCCGCTGGCTGTCACGTTTTGGGGCCTTGTTTTTGGCGGTGCGGTTATGGCGG
The DNA here is from genome assembly GCF_964239575.1 of Collinsella aerofaciens ATCC 25986. Classification (GTDB taxonomy): domain Bacteria; phylum Actinomycetota; class Coriobacteriia; order Coriobacteriales; family Coriobacteriaceae; genus Collinsella; species Collinsella aerofaciens_BQ. The sequence continues at coordinate 7,727 of NZ_CAXSQQ010000025.1, read as the reverse complement.
CTATCGCGGCTCCGTGGCCAGATGTCGCCGCGGCAATGTCGCCACAGCTGCTGCTGCTGTTCTTTGGTTTTGGACTCATCCCTACAGCCGTGGCCTATGTCTTATATATGCAGGGTCTGTCCATGGGGCTCGAGACGTCGAAAGTTCCCGTCGTAATGTCATTCGAGACGGTCGTCACCGTACTGGTGGGCATTGGTGTCTACGCCGAGCCCGCCGGCGCGATTAAAGTCCTGGGCATCGTGCTGGTGCTCGCGTCCATCCTGATTATGAACACCGACTTCTCCAAGCTGCGCAACAGTGTGTTTGTCGGTCATGTCATTGAGAGCATGACCTTTAAGCCCAACGCGTGGTGGACCGAAAAATCTCAGGACATGGATCTGTTTAAGGAACGCACCGGCATTGCGCTGGAACCCACCGTACAGGAAAGCCCCTGGTACTTCGTGCGATAGGGGATTGCGCGCAGGGTCTGACCTGGGGTTATCCAGCTAGCGCCGGCCTACCTAGCCAAACGTTTCGAGTACGTTAAACCCGTCAACGGTCGATTTTCACCCGCGAACGGTCTTTATACTAATTAGCAATATAAGCAACGTATAAGACGTTATAATGACCATAACGAAAAGGAGGAGGCAAGATGAATCAGCTCATTCTCGCATCTCATGGCGGCCTGGCCGCAGGCGCCAAAGACACGCTCGAGATGGTTCTCGGCGACGTGTCGAACGTCCACGTCGTGTCGCTTGCTCGCGACGACAAGGAGCCCATCACCAATAAGGTTGAGGCTATGATCGCCACGTTCAACGCGGACGACACCGTCTATGTGTTGACCGATATGCTCGGCAGCTCGGTCAACAACAACATGGTCGAGCTTTCCAAGAACGGCACGAAGTTCACGGTTGTCAGCGGTTTCAATATTCCGCTGGCGCTGACGCTCGCTATGAGCCCCGCCCCCATCAAGGGTGCCGAGCTCGCGGCCCTCATCAACGAGGCCCGCACCGGTCTGACCAACCCCAATGCACCGGTCGAGGCTGCCGCGGCTCCCGCCAAGAAGGCCAAGGCGTCCCGTCACAGCTCCGGTCCCGCCAAGATCGTCCTCGCACGTCTTGACTACCGTCTGCTGCACGGCCAGGTCGTCTTTACCTGGACCACCAAGGTTCAGGCCGAGCGCATCATCGTCGTCGACAACGCTGCCGCCAACGATGACATCAAGAAGGGCGCTCTTAAGCTGGCCAAGCCCCAGGGCGTGCGCCTGAACGTCTTCACCGTCGAGCGTGCCCTCGCCAAGATGGACAAGCTCAACACCCTCGGCGAGCGCGTCATGTTTGTCTTTGGCAACACTGCCGAGATGCTGCAGTTCTGCCAGGGCTACAAGCTCGACGCCATCAACCTGGGCGCCACCGCCAACCACGACGGTGCCGATCAGATTGGCGGCAAGGACAGCTCCGTCTTCTTCGACGCCACCCAGAAGGCCGACGTCAACCAGCTGCTCGACATGGGCATCAAGCTCTACGTCCAGCAGACCCCTACGTATCAGAGCGTCGACATCGACGCCAAGCTGTAATCAACCAGGCTTTTGCCTGACTGAAAGGAGAAGGGTATGAATACGTTCATCAGTGCGGTGCTCGTCGGCCTCGTCGGCGTGTTCTGCATGTGGGACTCCCGCCTGCTCGGTCGTCTTAACTTCGAGCAGCCCCTCGTTGGCGCTACGCTCGTCGGTCTGCTGCTGGGCGATGTGCCCACCGGCCTTGCCGTCGGTGCCGCCGTCGAGCTCGTGTCCATGGGCCTGGTGCAGGTCGGCGCCGCCGTTCCGCCCGATATGGTCCTGGGCGGCATCGTGGCCGCTGCCTTTGCGTGCCTGACCGACGCTTCCGCCGAGACCGCCATGACGATCGCCATCCCGGTCGCCGTCCTGGGTCAGCTCCTCGGCATCGTGTTCCGTTCCATCATCGCCGTCCTCACCCATGTGGCAGATAACGCGATTGATAACGGAAAGTTCAAGACCGCCTACCGTATGCACATCTGCGCCGGCTCCGGTTTGTACGCCATCATGTACTTCCTGCCGATCTTCCTCGCCGTCTTTGTTGGCACTGACCTGGTTCAGGCCATCGTCAACATGGTTCCCGAGTGGCTGTCCACTGGTCTTAACGTTTCGACCAAGATCATGACCGCCTACGGCTTGGCCCTGCTGCTCACCATGATGATCAAGAAGGGTATGACTCCGTTCCTGTTCATCGGTTTCCTGCTCGCCGCTTACCTCAACCTGTCCGTCATCGCGGTCGCCCTGATCGGTGTGTGCCTGGCTGTCGTCTTCATGGGCTTCAAGTTCAACGGTTCCCATGCAGCCGCCGGTGTCGATTCCGACTACGATCCGCTCGAAGACGACGAAGACTAAGGAGGAACACACTATGGCAACCGCAACCAAGGACGTGTCCCTGAACAAGAAGGTCAGCCAGTTCTTCTGGCGCTCCTGGGCCATCCAGGCCTCTTGGAACTACGAGCGTCAGATGAACATGGGCTTCCTCTACGGTATGGTTCCCACGCTCGATCGCCTCTATCCGGACGAGTCCGACCCCAAGCAGCTTGCTGCTAAGAAAGAGGCTTACCACCGTCACATGGCGTTCTACAACTGCACCCCGCAGACGAGCGCTTTCATCCTGGGCCTCGCCGCCTCCATGGAGGAGGAGTACGCCAAGGATCCCGAGAACTTCAACCCCGATTCGATCAACGCGGTCAAGACCTCCCTCATGGGCCCGCTTTCCGGCATCGGTGACTCCTTCTTCCAGGGCACCATCCGCGTTATCGCCTTTGGTCTGGGCGTTCAGCTGGCTCAGCAGGGCTCCATCATGGGCCCGATCTTGGCCCTTCTCATCTCCATCGTCCCCTCCGTGCTGATTACTTGGTTCGCAGCCAAGATGGGCTATCAGGGCGGCCACGAGTACCTGAGCAAGCTTCAGGGCGGCGACCTCATGGAGAAGCTCATGTATGTCTGCGGCATCGTGGGTCTTATGTCCGTGGGCGGCATGATCGCCACGCTGATCGGCGCCACCACCCCGCTGCAGTTCGCTGACGGCACCGTCGTTATCCAGGACATCCTGGATGGCATGATGCCCCAGATGATCTCCCTTGGCCTCACCGGCCTTATGTACTGGCTCATCAAGAAGAACGTCAACACCGGTTGGCTTCTCGTGATCGCCATCGTGGGCGGCATCGCCCTCTCCGCGGTCGGCATCCTGGCTTAGTCGCGACTAAGCGCCTAACCGCTTTCCCCCGGGGGCCTGCCTGGCATCCCATACCCCAGGCAGGCTTCCATCCCCAAAATGCGACAATGGGACAGTCCCTTTGTCGCATCCTCAACGGGCCGGCGACTCGGTCCAAACCACGGTAACCCTGCGAGCGCCCGGCAATGTGGCGCCGCAAAAATCGAAAGGAATGTGTCAGATGTACGAGATCGACCTTAACCTCCCTAAGCAGATCGTCGCTGACGTCCTGTCCAACCACGAGATCCACAGCGTCGCCTTCGTCGGCTGCGGTGCTTCCATGTCCGACCTTTACCCCGCCAAGTACTTCCTGGCCAACAACACGGACAAGCTGAACGTTCAGATCTTCACCGCTAACGAGTTCAACTACGACACGCCTTCCTGGGTCAACGAGCACACCTTTGTGATCACCTGCTCCCTCGGTGGCTCCACGCCCGAGACCGTCGAGGCCAACAAGACCGCGAAGAAGCACAACTGCCCGGTCGTCTCCCTCACCAACAAGGCTGGTTCCGCTCTGACCGTCGACGCTGACTACGTCATCGTTCACGGCTTCCACGCCAACTTCGCTGCCAAGTGCGAGAAGCCCGGCTACGCCATCGCTCTTGCTGTCGAGATCCTTCAGCAGACCGAGGGCTATGACCACTACGAGGACATGATCACCGGCCTCACCAACGTCTTCGAGCTCTGCGAGAACGCCGCTCAGTCCTGCAAGAAACTCGCCAAGAAGTTCGCCGAGGACTTCAAGGACGACAAGATGATCTACTTCATGGCTTCCGGTGCCTCCGAGAAGATGGCTTATTCTCACGCTGCCTTCCTGTTCACCGAGATGCAGTGGATCGACGCCGCTGCCTACAACACCGGTGAGTACTTCCACGGCCCGTTCGAGGTTTCCACCGAGGGTAAGCCCTACGTCTTCTTCATGTCCGATGGCGCTACCCGTCCGATGGACGCCCGCGCCCTCACCTTCCTTAAGCGCATGGGCGCCAAGGTCGCTCTGATCGACTCCAAGGACTACGGCCTGGCTGACGCCGTGCCCGCGAGCGTCGTCACCTACTTCAACCCGCTGCTGCACCTCGCCGTTATGCGCGAGTACGGCAACCAGATCGCCGAGGCCCGTCAGCACCCGCTGACCATGCGTCGCTACATGTGGAAGCTTTCCTACTAATCACAAGTAAGTAGACCTTACGGGTTGATTGAGAGGGGATGGGGTTTGCGCCCCGTCCCCTTTTTTGCTTTGGGGAGGGCGTATCCGTCGCGCCACAAAACCCCAGATAAAACCTACCAAAATAAACCTGTCCCTTTTTGGCAGGTGGGAGGAGATGCGTATGATCAAAGCAGTGCTGTTTGACATGGACGGCGTGCTGGTCGATACCGAGTGGTTCTACAACCGTCGTCGCGTGGCGTTTATGGAGGAGAAGGGGTTCCACTTTGACGAGATCCCCGATCTTTCGGGGTCTAACGAGCCGGCCATTTGGGAGGCGCTGGTGCCCGACGATGTTGAGCTGCGCGAGCGTCTGCGCGTGGAGTACAAGCAGGTCTATAGCCCGGACCATCCCGTTCCGTATGCCGAGCTGCTCAACGAGCAGACGGAGCCGGTGATGCGCGCACTGCACGAGCGCGGCGTGAAGTGTGCCATCGCGAGCTCGTCTTATCGTGAGCTCATTGACGAGCTGGTAGAGATTGCCGGTATCGCCGATGTGCTGGACTACACCATCAGCGGTCACGAGTGCAGTGCGTTTAAGCCCGACCCCGAGATCTACCTGCGTGCCATGGAGGCGCTGGGGGTGGAGCCTGCCGAGTGCCTGGTTATCGAGGATTCGCCTTTGGGGATCGAGGCTGGCAAACGTTCCGGCGCCCGCGTCCTGGCACTGCGTCCGCACGAGGGCGTCAACCTCGATCAATCGCGAGCCGATGCCGTTATTGATAATCTGACCGACATTTTGGCCGCTTTGTAGTGTCAATCCGCCGCGAGAAGCACGGGTTCAAACGTTTTTTGCGGTGGACTGGCTCAATTTGGTTTCGATTTTGATCCGTTTGGCTTCGATTCGGACTAAGTGAGTAGACTTTTTGGCGCAGGCCGAGCACAATGCATATCTTCCTTTGTAAAACCGCAGGTCACAGGGGTGGCGGTTTTGGGTGTGCTCTGCAGGTCGCGTAAAGTCTACTCACTTGTAATTTGGGCCTTTGGTCGTGGGGTTGCTGGTCCCGCTTTGGTTGTCGGGAGAGGGTGAATTGAAGCGCCCCCGCACGCCCCATGCTACAATCGCGGACATATCCCACAACTACATCTGCCTTCGAAAGGAGCCTGCGTGGCGAATGCCATCGATCAGCTCACGGACCGAGTGCTCGTGCTCGGCCGCCTCACCATCGTCCGCCGCGCCATTACTGCTGTGGCGGTCACCATTTCCGCCGTTCTCCAGACATTCCTGATCCAGGCGTTCATTCAGCCCGCCGACCTGCTTCCGAGCGGTCTTACCGGCGTTGCGGTCCTGCTCGATCGCGTTACCTCGCTGGGTGGCGTTCACATCGATATTTCGCTCGGTATGCTCGCGCTCAACATCCCCGTGGCGCTCCTATGCTGGAGCGGCATTAGCAAGCGCTTCGTCATCTTCTCGATGATGCAGGTCGTGCTCTCGTCGCTGTTCCTCAACGTCTTTCACTTCGCTCCATTTTTGGGCGACAAGATCATGCTCATCATTTTTGGCGGCGTGGTCTCGGGTCTGGGCGCTGCCATCGCGCTCAAGTCCGGCGCATCCACCGGCGGCACCGACTTTATCGCGCTGTGGGTCTCCAACCACACGGGCAAGACCATCTGGGGCGTCATCTTTGGTTTCAACTGCTTTATCCTGGCGATCTTTGGTTTTATGTTTGGCTGGGACAAGGCAGCGTACTCCATCGTGTTCCAGTTTATTTCGACCAAGACCATTGACAGCTTCTATCGTCGCTACGACCGCGTGACGCTGCAGATTACGACGCACAAGGCGGACGAGGTCATGACCGCCTATGTTGACCATTTTCAGCACGGCATTAGCTGTGCCGAGGTCATCGGCGGATACAGCCGCGAAAAGATGTACCTGCTGCACGCCGTTGTCTCAACCTACGAGAGCCAGGACATTATCAAGCTGGTGTGCGACATTGATCCCGGCGCCGTGATCAATGTGTTCCACACGCTCAACTTTGTGGGCGGCTGGTGGGGAGGTCATGTCGACGAGCCCATGCCCACGGCCGTTCCCGATCCCGACAAGCCCGCACGCATGGCCAGCAGGCAGGCGCGCCTCAGCGAGCAGGACAGCCTGCAGCAGGACGACGGCAAGTAGGGTTTTGGCATTTTGCTGGCCTGGCGCAATCCTGTCCGCTTGAGCCCCCCGAAAGCCTCGCTGCTTTCGGGAGGCTCTCGTTTGCCCAGATAAAACCTACTAAAATGAAGCTGTCGCTTGTTGGTAGGGAGGGTGTATCGTTTTATCAATATGAGGTAACATGAAACTAGACGTTATATACGTATTAGTTATTTCGATATTTCGATAAGAGTGATTAGATATGCCTGCGCCCAAAAATGCACCGCTTTACCAGCTGATTTACGACGAAATCAAGGATGCGATCGAGAAAGGTGTTTATGCACCCAAGGAGCGTATTCCGTCCGAGCTTGAGCTAGCCGAGCAGTACGACGTGAGCCGCATTACGGTGCGCCGCGCCGTCGAGGAGCTGTGCTCCGATGGATACCTGGTTAAGCAGCAGGGCCGTGGCACCTTTGTCTCCACGCCGCACATCAACCGCCAGTTCCACGCTTCGACGCTGCAGACGTTTACCGCGCTGTGTGCCGATAATGGCATGAAGGCGGGCGCGCATGTGGTCGATCGCCAGATTGTGCCGGCACGTCAAAACGAGATGGAGTTCTTTGGCCTGCAAAAGGACGCGCTGCTGCTGCATATTAAGCGCGTGCGCACAGCCGACGGCGAGCCCATCTTTGAGGAGAACATCTTTGTGCCGTTTGACGCCTACCGTGAGCTGTTGACGGCCGATCTTGAGGACAAGTCGATTTTTGCCGAGGTCGAGCGTGTTGGCGGAACGCCGATTGTCTCGGTTGGCTACCGCACGGTCGAGGCCGTTCGTGCCAATACCGAGCAGGCGGCCGAGTTGGGCATTGCCCCGCACGATCCACTGCTCAATCTGCGTGCCAGCTTTACCGGTCCCAATGGCGAGCCGGTCCTGATGGGTAAGCAGTACTACGTGGGATCGCGCTACGTTATGGTCATGTAGGGTTGGTTCCGCCGTTCTAACGAACGGCGGACCGGTCGACGCTGCGCCTTTGGTTACGCGGTTTTACCAAACCGCGTAACGGCTCGACGCTGCAAACGCCCCTAAGCGAGCAAGGTGACGTTCAATCGTCGGTCGCGTACCGAAGTACGCTTCCCTCCTCTTTCACGTCACCTTGCTCGCTTAGGGGCGTTTTCGCTCATATGACCCAATCCGCTGTCA
>NZ_CAXSQQ010000024.1:0-26857 GCF_964239575.1 Collinsella aerofaciens ATCC 25986 | reverse complement strand
GCTGCTCTACAGTCCTGCGCAAGACGGAAAGCACATTAAGTGCTTTCCTTTGCGTGCGGAACTCGCGACAAACTTAACCCCCGCCCTCAGCCCCGGAGACCCTCCCTGCCGTCACATTGTTCAATCAGTTTTGCGGGCGTGCGCCGCTGCGCGGCTAGCCCGCATGCTCCTCGGCGGGGTTGGTCTGATGGATCTTGTTGAACTTCCGCCTTTGGCTCAAATGGAAACGGGGGACGCATCTGCATCCCCCGTTTTTGTTGTGATTACTCTAGGTCAATAAACTTAGTGCTTAGGATCTTGCCGTCTTTTACTAGCATTCTGGCCATGGTGGGGCCTCGGGTGCCTCTGGGGTAGCTGGCGCTGCCCGGGTTGAGGACTAAGCAACGGCCCACTTGGGCTTCTTTGGTTACGTGGGTGTGGCCGTTGATGGCTACGTCTACGGATCCCACCGGAAGGTCTTCGCGGTAGTGGGCTACGGCGAATTTGAGGCCTTCGTAGGTAAAGAGTGCAAGACGGTCTACATCGGGACCGTAGTCGCGGTAGTAATCGTTGTTGCCCAGTACGGCCCGCACGGGGGCGATGGTGCATAGGTGCTCGTAGTCCATCTCTGACGTGAGGTCGCCAGCGTGGATAATCAGGTCTGCGCCCTCAAGCTCATCCAAGAGCGCAGGCGAAAGATAGCCGTGGGTGTCCGAGATGATGTCGATGCGCTTGGCGCTTGCACTGTTCATGGGATCCCTTCCGCAAAAAACGATTCGGCAGATACATACAAAAAGGCCCCACGGCTCCGCAGACGATGGGTCTACAGGGCTGCGGGGCCAGTGTGCTAGAGACTCAGAGCCTTCTTAAGCGGCACGACGCGGCGGCGCGAAACCGGCACGCGTTCGTCGACGCCCGTAATGCCCAGCTGGATGGCGCCCGAGGGCACCGTCTCGACGTCCGTAACGCACGCCAAGTTGACGATATAACGGCGGTGAACACGGAAGAAGCCAAAGTCGCAGAGCTTGGCCTCAAACTGCGCCAGCGAGGTTGTCGACAAAAAGCGATCATCGACGGTATAGATGCAGGAGTAATCGTCCTTGGCCATGATAAAGCGAATGTCGTCCACGGGAATGAGCACCTTGCGGCCGCCCTTTTCCACCGGGATACGCTCGATGGTCACCTTGCTGTCCGTAACCGGCTTGGCGCGTTGCATGACCTTCTCAATCGCGCGATCCAAGCGAGCTTCCTCGACCGGCTTCATCAGATAATCGACGGCATCCACGTCGAATGCCTCGACCGCATGGTCACTATACGCAGTCACAAACACGATCGCCGGCGGATTTTTGAGCTTATGCAGCGCCTCGGCAAGTTGCAGGCCCGAGGCACCGGGCATCGAGATATCGAGAAACACGACATCCACGCGACTTTCCATAAGCATCTCGATGGCGGAGCGGACGCTCGACGCCTCCGTGATCGTGCCGATCTTGCCCGTTTGCTCGAGCAGGAAGCGAAGCTCCGAGCGAGCCGGCGCCTCATCATCCACAATCATCGCACGCAGCATAGGGATAAAACCTTTCGTCAACTAACTACGCCGGGCATCCGTCGCATGACGTTGAGCCCGTAGCCTTTTATTTTACTCTTGAATGTCGAAGATGCTCTCTGACAAATCAAGATGAAGGAGCACTTTGGTGCCCTTGCCCGGCGCCGATTCGACACGCGTATAGGAGTGCGGCCCATAAAAGCGATGGATGCGCTCCGAAATATTGTGCATGGCCACACCGGCGCCGCCACCCTGGGGAGAGCTGGCGTCGGGACGGGCAGAACGCTCGTCAAACAGTCTGGCGGCGGTACCCTCATCCATGCCCACGCCATTATCGGCCACGGCAATCAAGATTGCATCCTCGCCGTCTTGGTGAACGGTCACGTCGATCCTCAGGGCGTCGTCATCGCCCATACCATGACGTACGGCGTTCTCGACAATCGGCTGGATCACGAACGCCGGCACCAGCGTATCTTCCACATCCTCGGACACATCGAACGTCGCAAGCACGCGGTCCTCGCCAAAGCGGGCCTTCTCAAAGGTAAGGTAGCGCCTGGTCTGTGCGACCTCGCGCGAGACCGGAATAAGCGATCCCGAGTTGTCGAGCGTGGCACGATAGAACGATGAGAACTCACGAAGCAGTTCGCGGGCCCGCAGCGGGTCGGTGCGCGTAAACGATGCAATGGTGTTCAGCGTGTTGAACAGGAAGTGCGGGTTAATCTGCGCCTGCAGCGCACGCACCTCGGCGCGCGCCGTGAGTTCCTTTTGCACCTCGAGCTCGTGGATGGCGAGCTGCGTGGACAAGATCTCGGCAAAGCCCGAGGCAAGCGCGTACTGGGTACGGTCGACGGCGCGCGGGGTCTTGTAGTAGAACTTGAGCGTGCCGACGGTACGATCGCCCACCTTGATGGGGGCGATAATGCCGGCGGGAACTTGGTTGTGCGAGCCGTCCGAGCCCACGACATCCACCATACGGTTGAACGACTGCACGATGCCATGTTCGATAACGTAGCGTGTGGCAAGCGTGTGGATGGGAGAATCTGGCAGTAGTTTTTCCTCAAACTCTCCCGCGCAGGCAAGCACGTTGCCCTCGTCGGTGATGGCCACCGTCATGGCGCGCGTCTCGGGCAAAATGCGCCGGCACACCAAACGCGCCGACTCCTGCGTCAGACCGCCCTTAATGTCCTCGAGCATGGCCGAGGCCACCGAGAGCGTCTCCTCGGTGTACTGGGAGCGCACCGAATCGGGATTGAGCGTCAAAAAGATAAAGATGCACAGAAAGATGCACAGCAGCGCGCAGGCAATCACCGTGGCGATCGGCTCGATACCGGTCACCAAGGCAAAAATAAAGTACACCAGCACGCAAATGGCGCAGGCAACGGCAATGATGCGAAAGATTGATATTGAACTATCGCGCTGGGCGCGGCGGTCGATCATTCGGCCCCCTCAAGGATACTGATCAGTTGTGCGTCACGCCAAAGCCCGTCCATGATCTTGGGCCAAAAGCTCTGGAAACGCAGGTAGCTTGCAGCGTTTTGGCGCGCATAGGCCTTTGCCTCGTCGATACCATGGCGCCAGATGCGCAGGTAGCCCTCATGCTCGCGGGTAAACACGCTGCGGACCATAGCGGTCTTGCGCACGCGGTCGTCGAGCTCGCGCGAAATCCACGGGCCCGGGTAGGGCATGAGCGATGCCGCCGTAACGGGAATGAGCTCCTTTTGATGCGCGGCGAATGTCAACTTTGCCCGTTCGTAATACCAACGGTATACATCCTGCATAAAGCGCGGTGAGCGCTTTTCGGACTCCGGAGGCAGATGACGCACGGTCCACTCGTTATCGAACCACACGTCGTAGCCAAACATGCGCATGTTAAAGAGGTAATCCAAGTCCTCGCCGCGGGTGATAAACGGGTCAAAGGCTACACGCGTAAAGGCGCGGGCGTGCAGGGCCATCAGGCCGCCGCACACGTAGTTGGAGCGCGAGATGCGGGTGCCCGAGAGCGCCTTTTTCATCCAACGGTTGAACTCGATGCGCTTGGTCCACCAACGATGGCAGATGCCCGCCTTGTCCGTGGGAGCCAGCGGCGAGCCGTCGCGATCGTAGAAATAGCCGCTCTTGACCAAGATTGGCAAGCCCTGACGCGTCTGCTGCCCCAACGCATAGGTCGCGCGCTTCATAAAGTCGGCGTCGATGACAGTCTCATCGTCATCCAAAAAGATAACCGCGTCATGACCCAGCACAGCGGCACAGGCTAGCCCCATGTTGCGAATGGCACCGTAGCCTCGCAGGCTCACGCATTCGCCCGAACCCTTGGGCGCGATCTGAGCAACCCGGTCTGCGATGCGCGAGGCCTGGGTGTTGGTGACAACGGTGACCTTGAGCGTGGGATGCGCGTCGACAATCTCGTGCACGCGCAGCGACACATCGGCTGTGGCAGAAACGGGACAGACCACCAAAAGGATGATGCGCGGGATGTCACGTACCTGCTCAAGCGAGGCCAGACAGCGGTCGAGTTCGGGATTGTCGGCGTTGAGTCGCGTCGAATGGTCATAGGTGCCAGGGGCGTTTGCGCAAGCGTCATCGCCCGCCCAATACGTTGGAATCACGACTGTGGCGTTCATGCCTTACCCTCCCTGCAACACAAAAACGGGACGCCGCCAAACACAGGCGACGCCCCGCGACCTAGCTGATTCCATCATACCCACTTGGGCAAATCATTGCTCGCAAGTCGCAATGTTTATTGCGGATAACCCCAAAAGAGTACCGTGGACAGGCACAATAGCCGCTCGCTCCTATGCGGCATGCTCTGCCGCCCGAGTCATGCGGGACAGGCGGACCAGCAGCATAAAGCCAACGACCAGCAGCACGCCAATGGAAAGGACGCCCAGCGACGGGTTGCCGGTCAGCGAGGTGACGACCGACACCAGGAAGGTGCCCATAACGCTTGCATAACGACCAAAGATGTCAAAGAAGCCGTAGTACTCGTTGGACTTTTCCTTGGGGATAATGCGGCCAAAGTAGCTACGGCTGAGCGCCTGCACGCCGCCCTGGAACAGGCCGACCATAATGGCAAGCACCCAGAATTCAAAGGCGGTCTTTAGGAAGAACGCGGCAAAGAGCACGATGCCCATGTAGGCGGCGACCGCCACCAGGATCATGTTGAGCGTGCCCACGCGTCCGGCGAGCTTGCCATAGATGATGGCGGACGGAAAGGCCACGAACTGCGTAACGAGCAGCGCCAGCACCAGCTGCGTCGAATCGATGCCCAAAGCCGATCCGTAACTGGTGGCCATGGAAATGACCGTGTGGACGCCATCGATATAGAAGAAGAACGCGACCATGTAGACCAGCACGGTCTTGTTGTGGGCGATCTCGCGCATGGTGTGTCCGACCTCGGAGAACACACCGCCCACGATGTGGCCGATGGTGTCCTCGGGACCGCGCTCGCGACCGTACTTTTGCTTATAGGTGCGAATGAGCGGCAGGGTAAAGATGAGCCACCAGGCACCAGTGATGACAAACGACAGACGCGTTGCCAGCATGGTGGGGACGCCAAGAGCGGGGCCACCCATGATAAGCGCCAGGCAGATGATGAACGGCACGGTAGAACCGATGTAGCCCCAGGCATAGCCCGAGCTGGACACGGCGTCCATGCGCTCGTCGGTGGTAATGTCGGGCAGCATGGCGTCGTAGAACGTCATAGAAGAGTTAAGGCCGATGGTGCACAGCACGTACACGGTCAAAAATGCCATGGCGGACATTGGGATAGCCTGCGCCAGGCAAAGCACCAGGCCCGTGAGGAAGAAGCCCAAGAAGAACTTGATCTTGTTGCCGGCGTAGTCGGCAAGCGCGCCCAGAATGGGCATGAGCATGGCGATGACCAGCGAGGCGATCGTCTGCGCATTGCCCCAAGCGACCACCAGGTCGGCCGAGGAAGCGCCGGTATTGATGGCGTTAAAGTAAATGGGCACCACCGAGGTATTGAGCAGCACGAGGGCCGAATTGCCCACATCGTACATAACCCAGTTACGCTCGAGCTTGGTGTATTTCATGGACAGGGACCCTTCGTATTTGCCCGATATGCAGTTAGTTCATCGTACCCCAATTGTCCAGAAGCACCGGTAAGGATTCGGCAAAGGGGCACGCACGAGCCCTATTCCTCGCGGTCGAACTCCTCATCGGCATTGAGCACGCGACCGCTGTAGTTGACGTGACTGGTCACGGCATCCATGTCACCGGTCTCGATAAAACGTGCGACCGTGCACTCGTAATCGACCAGCGCGCGATCAAAGACCTCGGGGAAACTCTCGTTCGAGACCTCGTCGGTAAAGGGATTCTTCCATGTCAGATGGCCCAGGTTACCGGTGCGCTCGGGCAGCTCCGTCGTCACGCGATGGGCAAGGCCGTCGAGCAGCGAGTAGTCGTGCACCAAGCCCTCAACCAGCGAGATCGCGCGCGTCTTTGCGGAGCCGGCCGGCTCAATCGCGCGGTAAAGTCGCTGCATATTGGCAACGGCAGCACCGTACTCCCCCGCCGGAATGTCAATGCCATACACGCGTCCGGCAACATAGCTCATCAGCACGCCGGCCACGCGATTGATGCGATCGGTGGTGACGATCTCGCCCGCCGGCGGGTAATCGTCGACCGTAGCGCCATCGCGTTTAAGCTGCAGCATCAGTACATCCAGGTCGCTCTCGATCACAGCATGGACCTGACTGCTCGAATCCTCAAGCTCTGAATCGGACTCCACGATGCCAAACTGCTGCTCATAGACAAAGGGGTGGGCGTTGCGGTCGAGCACGTAATGAGACAGCAGGCCCAGCGCAAAGGCACGACCCAAGCTGGCGTCGCGCGGCAGCAGATGCGACACGCCGTCGCGCAGGCACGCGAACTGGCGAGACATGCGCGACCGATGCATGACCTGCGCCAGCAGCGTGCAGTCGGAAACACGCGGTGTCAGAATGTGAAAGAAGAACGGGTCGGGGCCTTGGTTGCCCAAGATAAAGGCAATGCGCTCTTCATCGGACGTGATGACGCCCTGCGGAAGACGGTCGATGCTTTCCTCGCCAAACAGATGATGGGTGATAAGCGCGGGCATAATGATCCTTTCGATTTCATTCGATGCCACCCATTATGCCCACCGCGCGCCCATGCCAAACCTGCGATGGCAAACGACGGCACGCAAGCCTCTTACGCAAGCCCCAGGTGCGACTTGACCTCGGCGGCACGACGACGGGACACCGGCACCGTCGAGCTCACGCGGTCAAGCCTGAGCTCCATCAACCCCGTGGAGCCAATCTCAACATTGTGCACGTCTTCCAAATTGACCAGATAGCTGCGATGAACGCGAATAAAGCCCTCGGAGACCAAGCGACGCTCGAGCGAAGAGATCGACTCATTGATCAGGTACGTTCCCTCGGCGCAGATGGCATTGCAAAAATCGGCGCGCGCCTCAAAGTAGCAGACGTCTGCGGCGGGAATGAACACCTTTTTGCCCCCGCGGTCCACCGTCAGACGCAAAGGCTGGCGCGGAGCGTGGATAACACGACGGGCACCCAAGGCTGTCTCGATCTTGTCGAGTGCCTTTGACAGGCGTGCGTCCTCGACCGGCTTGACGACATAGTCGACCGCATCGAGGTTATACGCATCGGCGGCAAACTCGGCAAACGCCGTCACAAACACCACGACCGGCGGCGTCTTTAGGTTCTGCAGCGTCTCGGCAAGCTCAATTCCCGAGCGACCGGGCATGGTAATGTCTAAAAACAGCACGTCGGGCTTATTCGACAGAATCGACTCCACGGCTTCGGTGACATTGCCCGCCTCGGCAATCTGACCCACACGCATATCCTTTTCCAACAGATAGCGTAGCTCAGCCCTAATTGGAGGCTCGTCATCAACCACCAAGATGTTCCAGCCTTCGGACATATGTGCTTCCCCTCTTTTTCTCTCAATCCAACCGCGTACTACGCCGTCAACGGCGCGGGCTCATGCGGCTCGCCGTTCAGCTCGACGATGACCTGCGTTCCCACGCCCTCCTGGGACTTCACGCGCATGCCGGAATCTTCTCCGTAAAAGAAATGGATGCGCTGAAGCACGTTGAAGAGCGCCAGGCCGCAACCTCGCTTGACGGAGCCGTCGGCGGTAATGCTCTCGGGCTCCTCTCGGCGATGTTGCTCAAACAGATGCGCGCAGACCTCTTCGCTCATACCGATGCCATCGTCCTCGACGATGATCTCCAAACCGTCATCGGTCTCGAAAGCCCTAACATGAATAGAAAGCGGCTCGGTCTCGCGCTGCGCGTGCTTGATGCAGTTTTCGAGCAACGGCTGCAAGATAAACGGCGGCACCATGCAATCGCGCACCTCAAAGTCGATATCGACCGAGACGCGCAGACGGCCGTCGCCATAACGAGCCTGCATAAGATTGATATAGCGAGTGCCCTGCTCCACCTCGTGCTCGAGCGTTGTGAGGGTATCGGAATCAGAAAGCGTCTGACGGTAGTAATTGGAAAAGTCGATCAGCAGCGACCTGGCCTTGTCCGGCTCGGTACGTACGAGCGACACGATGGTGCTGATGGTGTTAAACAGAAAATGAGGATCGACCTGCGATTGCAAGGCGCGCAGCTCCACGCGGGCCGTAAGCTCGTCCTGGCGCTCGAGCTCAAAGCTCGCAAGCTGCGTGGAAATGAGGTCGGCAAAGCCCGAGGCAAGCGCCGTCTGGCGCATATCGATGCTGCTCAGACGGGGATAATACAGCTCGAGCGTGCCCACGCAATGCCCGCGCACGGTAAGCGGTGCGACAATACCGGCGCGCAGGCGCGGAAAGTAGCCACCCGTCTCGGTCGAGGCATCGCGCGAGAACACGCTTTGCTCACCGCTGTTAATCACATTGAGCGTGGTCCGCAGCACCACCGGGGTGCCCGCGGGGCATTTTGCCGAGTCCTCGCCCCAGCTTGCCAACACCTGCTTGCCGTCGGTAAAGCAGATGGCAGAGGCGATAGTTTCGGACAGGATGATCTTAGAGGCGCCCAGGGCAGCTTCGGGCGTAAGGCCGCGCGACGTGTAGGCGAATATTTTCGACGCGATGGCGAGCGTGCGGTCGGTAGCGCTCGATGTGAGGTCGTCGGGAACGACAAAGACGTACGAGAAGAAGAAGCACAGCATGACCAAGCCGGCAATGACGACAACGGCCGGAACGGGATTGGGATTATCGGTTAGATCCCAGATGAGCAGCAGGATAAGCAGTGGAACGACAATACCGAGCAAGATGGCTTGAACCACATGCTGAGCGGTACGAAAGACCTTGGTAGAGTTGTAGCTCTTGCCCAGAATCAGCCTATTGAGATCCACTGTCATCCCCTTCTTACTGACGCACCCCATAGCAATAAAGAGGGCCGCAAGCGACCCTCTCCATTGCATTATGCAATCAAATACTGTGTTTTACATCAAGCCATCGATGAACGGTAGCTTAGGCGCTGTACTTGTTTGCCTCGCCGAAGGTACCGGCCTCGACAATCCAGCCGTCCTTCATGATGACGTCCATGTTGTCGGTGTTGAGCACGTGGATGTCGGCGGCGACGTCACCGTTGACGACCAGCAGGTCGGCGCACTTGCCGGCCTCGATGGAACCGGTCTCGTCCTCGATGTGGCACATCTTGGCACCGTTGAGGGTGGCGCAGGTGATGGTCTCGACCGGAGTAAAGCCGATCTTGTCGACGAACTCGTACATCTCCTCGATGGAGCAGGTGCCGTACGGGGTGACGAAGGAGAAGGAGTCGGAGCCGATCGTCATGACGACGCCGCGCTTCTTGGCCTCGCGCAGGCAGTCGTAGTTGCGCTGCAGCTCCTTCTCGACCAGGGTGCCCTCGTACTTGTCGTGCAGCTCGGGAACGTAGACGGGCGGATAGGTGGCGTACCAGGTGGGCAGGAAGGCGATCGTCGGAGTGAAGAAGGTGCCCTGCTCGGCCATGAGGTCCATGGTGCGCTCATCGATATCAAAGCCGTGAATCAGCTGCTCGCAGCCAAAGCGAACGGAATCGTAGGCAGCGGCGTGGTTGTTGTAGCAGTGGCTCCACACGGGGATGCCGACCATCTTGGCCTCTTCGACCACGGCCTGAATCTCCTCGGAGCAGTAGTGCTGGTCGCGGCCGGAGTCCCAGCGCCAGATGCCGCCACCGGTAGCCCAGATCTTGATGGCATCGGGGTTCTCGCGCAGGCGACGACGGACGGCCTTGCGCAGATCCCAAGGACCGTCGACCTGATCGCCCCAGGGGTGCGATTCCTTGTTAAGCTCCTGGCTGCAGTGGTGAGAGTCGCCGTGGCCGGCAACGCGGCAGAAGCCAAGGCCGGTGGCCAGAACGCGCGGGCCCTTGAAGACGCCCTTGTCGATGCAGTCACGGATCTGGATACCAAAGCGGCCGATCTCGCAGACGGTGGTAAGGCCGTGGGTGAGGCAGTCGTAGGCCTGCTTGACGGCGACGGCCTGCTTCTCGAGGAGCGGCTGCATGACCCAGTCGGTGTCATCGTCGGTCAAGTTGCCCGAGAAGTGCAGGTGGGTGTCGATCAGGCCAGGAAGGACGGTCTTGCCGGCGGCGTCGATGACCTCAACGCCCTCGGGAAGGTCCTGCATGGCGCCGGCGTACTCGATCTTGCCGTTGTCGTCGACGAGAACGAGGGAGTTCTCGACCGGCTCGGCACCGGTACCGTCGATGAGCTTGCCGCCAACGATTGCATACTTAGTGGACATGGTTCCTCCTTATGGATCCATATAGTGGGCGAGGCCGTGTTGGGTTAAGGCCTCACAAAGCTACCCAAGTGGTACCGGGTTCGGTGCGCGGAAGAGAGGGTCCCGCGCACCTGATCCGCCCCGGCTCGGCGTTACTTTTTGCGGGAATTGGTGAAGGCCATGAGAGCCAGGCCGACGGCCAGCCAGCCGATCACGATGCTCCACTCCACCATGTTGAGGGAGGCGGGAGAGAACGGAATCACGAGCAGGCCGATGATGATGGCACAGGCACCGATGGCGAGGGAGATGCCAAACTTGCCGCCGGGCACCTCGTAGGGACGAGGCAGGTCGGGCTCGGTGAAGCGCATGCGCAGGCAAGCGAGGGCGACCATGCCGCAGGAGAAGATGAAGGCGAGAGCCGACACGTTGGTCAGAGGGATGAGCATGTTCTTGCCCAAAAACGGTCCGACGACGGTGATGACGCCCAGAACGACGCAGGCGAGCTTGGGAGCGCCGGACTTGGGGTCGACCTCGGCGAACTGCTCGGGCAGCTGGCCCTTGCGGCCCATGGCGAGCATGATGCGGCTCGTGGCGCCGTAGAAGGAGTTCATCGGACCCATGGGTCCAAGCGTGGCGATGACGAGCATGGCCAGGTACAGGAGCATGTTGATGCCCTTGAGGCAGGCGAGCGCGGGAACCGGGCTCTTAACGAACTCATGCCAGTCGAGGATGGTGCCGAACGAGTAGATACAGACCATGTAGAAGCCGCCGGCGGCCAGCAGGGCCAGGGAGATGATCTTGCCGAACTTGTTCCAGTTGAGGCCCTCGGCTGCTTCCTCAGCCTGCTGGGGAATGGTGTCGAAGCCGGCGTAGAAGAACGGAGTCAGAACCAGGACCGACACGATGCCGGCAAACAGGCTGGAGCTCTCGGTAGCGGCCTTGCCGCCACCAGCGCCGGTGACCTGGGAGAACACAGGCATGGCATTGTCCGGCGAGCCGGTGAACAGCGAGACGCCCATGGCGAGCAGCATGCCGCAGAGCAGGGCCTTGGTCAGGAAGGCCTGGAGCTTGGCAGCCGAGCTGGCACCGCGGAAGTTGAGGAAGATGACGTAGACTGCAAAGCCGAGCGCGATCAGCGTCGGGAACAGGTAAACGTCGGCCCCCAGGATGGTGTAGAGCTTGACGGCGCGCAGCCACTCAAGGCCGGGCAGGCTGCCGAACATCTCGGACACGAGGGTCGAAATGGCGATGGCCTCCCACGGGCACAGGATGCCGTTGCCCAGGGCCAAAAGCCATCCGGTGATGTAGCTCAGCGTACGGCCAAAGCTACGATCGACATACTCGACGATGCCGCCCGAGATGGGGATAGCAGCCGTGAGCTCACCGAAAACAGCTCCGACGGGCACGAGGAAGATTGCACCCAAGAGGAATGCGATCATAGCGGGAACGGGACCGCCGCCCACGACCATCCAGTCGCCGACCTGCAGAACCCAACCGGTACCGATGATGGCACCGAAGCCGATGGTGAAGAAGTTCCAGAGCGAGAGCGTTTTCTTCATGCCGCCGTTATCCTCGACTGCAACTTCTGCATTCTTGTCCGCCATTGTTCCCCTCCTTTCCTTTTTGACGCCCCTTGGCGTCACCCCTTGCGCGGTCCGTTTTGCCGCGCGCTTTTTTCCATGGCTTTAAGATACGGCCTTGGCGCAGCAGCGCCGCTCGCAGCTCGACCGAAGGCAGAACTGCAAAACGAGCGGCACCGTTTTTGGGACGAACGGCGGGAGACGTCATTCGTCTTGGACGCTTTCATCTTGTCTGCTTTTGAATACCTGTTGCCGTGACGCTTGGCGCGCAGCGCGGCAACGTTCATACCATTTGTCAGGCTTTTAGCGCACATACCCATGTGTCGTGCATCTTTTTATGTAGGATAGACAAGTTACACATGAGGCAAGGTGATTCGAATGGCATACGGATACAATGACGGCGACCAACGGCCACAAAGTGTGCGCCTTGCCGGCCGCACCACGCCAACGCCCAGAAGCACCTCCGACAACGACAACCCGCAGCGCCCCCAAGGGCAGCCCGGGGCTTCTTCGCGGCAACAAAGCCGTACCGTGCAGCAGTCAGACCGCGTGAGCACGAGCGCACGCCAACGCCAGACCGACACATCGCAGCCACGCCGCTACGATCGACATAAGACCGACTACTACGTTAAGCGCTCCTTTTCTCGACCTCAACGCGATCGCGGCAATTCCGCCCCTCACCCCGCGTCGCACACCACAAGCCACGCGCTTCCGGCCCGCCGCCTACGCCTTGCGCTTTGCTCCATCGCCGCCTGCCTCGTCTTTGTGTTTTTGGGATCCTGTATCTCCCACGGATCAGCTGGTCTTGAGCCCACTGCCGAGGACAAGCTGCTTAAAGCTCCCGTCGCGCCCGGTTACTCATTTGCTTTTTCGACCCCGCGTTCGCAGTGGAGCGCCGGAACCATGCCCCACATCTACCAAATTGACCCCGCATGGTCGGAGCTGCCCTATGCCGGCGGCACTATTCGCGAAAACGCTTGCGGTCCCACCTGCCTCACCATGGTCTATATCTTTAAGACCGGCCACACCGATAAGACGCCGGTCGATATATGCGCGCTGGCCGAAGCCGGCAACTACGCCCCCACTGGTGCCACCGAGTGGTCGTTTATGACAGGCGGTGCGTGGCAGCTGGGGCTCAACGGAACACAGCTCTATAACGATCGCGAATCGATTACTCAAGCACTTCGCTCGGGTGCGCCCGTCATCGCCGCAGTGCGCCCCGGTACGTTTACCAACGTAGGCCACTACATCGTGCTCTACGGCATCGACGATGCCAACCAGATTGGCGTCTACGACCCCAACTCGGCCAGCCGCAGCGCCCGCCGTTGGGGCGTCGTAGAGGTCCTCAACGAAGTCGAAGCCATGTGGGCCTACTACTAGTCATTGGGGACACTCATTGGGGACAGACTTAAATGAGTAGTCCCAGATTGCCAGGAACCGCCGGTACGGAAAGCGCATCCCACTTTGGAACTCAATGGTGAGATGCGCTTTCCGCTAGCGGTCCGTTTGGGAAACAACATCCCGCTTTTCGGCCAAATTCCGGGATGCATTTTCCCGTTGAGGACCTCAAGGGAAACTAGATCCCGTTTTGGACGTTCATCCTGGGATGCACTTTCCGCAGTTGATCGACAGTGGCCTTTAAGGACTGTCCCAAGCTGCCGGCAGGAAAGGAACGTCCCCAAGTGCCGGGTTTCCGCAGTCATTGGGGACAGACTTAAATGAGTAGTCGTTTAAGAACGTCCCCAACGACTACCCACAGAATGAGGGTCTCATCGGGGACTAGGTAAATAACAAAAGCCCCCGCGGCCAAAGCGGACCGCGGGGGCAACAGACCTGCAAGAGTTAACTCAAGTCCTCGCCATTTGATGCAATGACCTTTTGGTACCAGCAGAAGCTGTCCTTTCGGTAGCGATCGAACGTGCCTTTGCCCATATCATCGGCATCAACATAAACAAAGCCATAGCGCTTCTTCATCTGCCCCGTCGAGGCCGACACCAAATCGATACAGCCCCACGGCGTGTATCCCATCAGGTCAACACCGTCCTCGACAATTGCATCGCGCAGCGCAAGAATATGCCTTCGCAGGTAATCAATATGATACGCATCGTGGACTTTGCCGTCTTCCAGCGCATCGAGTCCGCCCACACCGTTCTCGGCGATAAAGAGCGGAAGATGGTAACGATCGTGGTAGCCGGCAAGCGTCACGCGCAAACCCAGCGCATCGATCTGCCACTTCCAGGCAGTCTCTTTATCCTTGAGGTACGGATTGCGCAACGTCGGGAACACGTTGCCCTCCGCCTTCTCGGCGATCACCTGATCATCGGCGCACACCAAGCGCGAGCAATAGTACGAGAACGAGATGAAGTCGACCGTATGCTCTGCCAGATACTCCGTATCGCCCGGCTCAAAGGGCACGTGAACACCCTCTTTCTCGAGTGCACGCAGCTTCCAAGCAGGATAGGCGCCCGCAGCCATCACGTCTGTGTAGAAGTAGCGGCCGCGGTCCTCCTCATACGCAAGCCATACGTCCTCGGGCGCACAACGGTACGGATAGGTCGCACCGGCAGCGACCATGCAACCCACCTTGTTTGCGGGATCGATCTTGTGCAGAATCTCGACAGCGCGAGCGCTCGCCATAAACATATGGTGCGAGAACGCCGCGGTCACGGCTGCACGGTCACGCTCATCCTCGAGCGTGACACCCGCGTTGAGATAGGACAGCGCCACGCTGTTGATCTCGTTGAACGTAAGCCAATAACGCACGAGGCCCTGGTACGCGCGTCCGACGGTCTCGACGTAGTGCGCATACCGCTCGATCATCTCTCGGCTTTGCCAGCCACCATAGCGCTCGACCAGAGCCAACGGATAGTCGTAGTGCGACAGCGTCACAAGCGGCTCGATTCCATGCTCGCGCAGCGCCTCGAATACCTGACGGTAAAACTCCAAGCCCTCGCCGTTGGGCTCGGTCTCCATCCCTGTGGGAAAAATACGGCTCCAGCAAATTGAAAGACGCAGGCACTTAAAGCCCATCTCGGCAAAGAGCTCGACATCCTCGTGCCAATGATGGAAGAAGTCGTTGCCCCAGCGGCATGGATACAGCCTGTCCGGATCGTCCACGGGCTTTTGCCTGCCAAACATTACATCCCAGCGGTCGGAACCCTGTGGGATCAGGTCGGAGTGCGACATGCCGCGGCCGCCCTCGTTCCAGCCCCCTTCGGCCTGGTTGGCGGCGAGGGCACCACCCCACAAAAAGCCCTCGGGCATACCGGCGGCAGACGTTCTGTCAAAGTAACTCATGCTACTCAGCATCCTCGGCAGAAGCTGCCGCGGCGTTCTCCTGCTCCTGAGCCAGGAGCTGGTTATCGTACACCTTAAAGAACGGGTACCAGACCACAGCCATGACCACGATCAAAACGATCGTAAACACCCAGATGCGCGGGTCGAGGCACTGGACAAAGCCCTGAACGAAGATGGGGAACGTGCCGCTCACCAAGATGTAGAAGTTAGAGACAAGACCCAGTGAGACCGCACCCCAATACAGCAGGGCCGAGATCATGCCGCCTAGCACAAACGGAATCATGAGGATCGGGTTGAAGATGATGGGCGCGCCGAAGATCGCGGGCTCGGAGATACGGAAGAAGCTCGGCACGATCGATGCCCTGCCAAATGCCTTGAGCTGCTGCGACTTTGCCCTAAACGCGCAGAGCGCCACAAAAGAGAACGTATTACCCGTGCCGCCGATGAGGTTGATGGCCAACGACATGAGCGCCGGGTGGAACTCAAGCGGCTGCCCGGCAGCATAGAGCGAGGCGTTGGCGGCAAAGGCGGCAAGCGTGACCGGGGCGGTGATGGGCATTACGATCATGTTGCCGTGGACGCCAAAGCACCAAAACAGCAGCGTCATGAAGCAGATAAGCAGTGCGCCGGGCACAGAGTCAACTGCGACGGAAAGCGGGGCAGCGAGCAGCTTCTCGATAACCGAGGGGATGGACAGCGCGGGATCGATCATCTGGATCAGCAGGTTGCCGCCAAAGAAGATGAGGATGTTGGCGAGCATAGGTACGATGGCGCCAAAGGTTTCGGACAAAAACGGCGGCACGCCATCGGGCATCTTGATGGTGATGCCCTTGGTCTGGCAGAAGCGCGTGACCTCGACGGAGACCAAGGCAACGATGATGGCGGTAAACAGGCCCTGCGCACCCAGATAGGTGCAGGGGACCGCCTGGAGCACGGACTCGTCAGCAAGCTGGTAGTAGGACGACGGCGCCGCGGCGATCAGGAACATCACCAGCGAGGTCATGCCGGCGTTAAGCTTGGGCATCTTGTAGGTGCCCGCCAGGTTATAGGCGATTGCGAACGTCACGATCACCGACAGTATGCCCATCGTCATGTTGAAGGGAATGAGCAGCGTGAGCTTATTGGCCGTGGCAAAATCGAGCCAAGGGCCAAAGACGGACCAGAACCCGCCCTGCGCCACCAGGTCGGCCGTGACCGGCGGGTTGGCGAGGATCATAAAGACGGCAGATACCAGGATGAAGCTGATCGCGCTCATAAAGCCCTTTTGCATGGAGGCAAAGTGGCGCTCGGTGCCGCAGAAATTGGCGATAGGGGTCAGTTTTTCCTGAAGCAGGGTCATGAACTTCTCCATGGTTGCCTCCTAACCCAACAGCGACTGGGCGAGTGCCAGCACGTTGGCGGCGTTGCCCATGCCGTAGTCCTGTGCGGGGATGACCGCGGTCGGCTTACCGCTCCCCTGCTTGACGGTGTTGAGCTGGTAGGACACCTGCGGCCCCAAGAGCAGCACGTCATAATTGGCGCACGTCTCCTGATACTCGCCGATACCCACCGCATCGATATCGAGCTCGATGCCGTTTTGCTCCGCATATTTCTCGAGTTTCTTCATCAGAATGCTTGTAGACAGACCAGCTGCGCAAACAAGAAGGATCTTCATAAGGGATTCCCTTCGCATTGATTGGTTGGATAGTCACCGCACGCCGCTAGGCGTTCTTGGTTGCAGTGCGCTCATACAGGCAGATCAGCTCCTGCACGAGCTCCTGAGCAAGCATGGAGCACATGAGGTGGTCCTGAGCATGGACCAGCAACACATCCACCGACAGATGCTCGCCCGCTGCCTCAGTCGAAAGCAGCTGCGTTTGGATGTGGTGAGCCTTGATTCCCGCATCCTTTGACTGCTTCATGAGTTTGGCGGCGGCGTCAAAATCCCCCGCCTTTGCCTTTTCAAGGGCTTCGAAGGCAAGGCTGCGTGCCTCTCCCGCTGCAGCGACCAGCTGAAACGAAACCATCTCGGTTCCCTGATCGTCCATAACGGTCTCCTCTCCCGTGATGTTTGGTTTGTACTTGAATATTCGAAACGCCTATCTCCCGCCCGCAATCCTCGAGGTTTATTGCAGGTAGACTGACAGGGTCATCGACAAAAGAAGTCTTAAGCCGTATGCGCTTGCACAAGCGCCATCAGCTCATGCCAGGACCGGCGCTCGCGTAGGCGCTCGACCCCCTGGCGGTCCATAAAGATCTCGGCGAGCAGTGAGCTCAAGATCCGCGCCTCATCGCCGCCCGACCGGGCAAACGACACCATAAAGACGATATCGACCTCATGGCCGTATTCATCCCAAAGAATGGGATGTTCGAGCAGGCCCACGGTAACAAAGGCCTCGGCGCTCAAGGGATGCATCCCATGGGGCATGGCTACCCCATTGCCAAACGAGGTGGCGCTCGCGCTCTCGCGCTCGGCGACCTCTTGGGCAAACTGGGCATCGACACGGCCGCTCTCGACGGCGCGCTCGGAGAGATATCGGAGAACGGCCTGCTTCGACGACGCCTCAACGCGGTTGAAGAACAGGGCACGGCTAAAGAAAGAGCTCACGGAGTCCGATTGCGCAGTGTCGTCGCTCAGCACCTTGCGGATAGCGTTGACATCGCTCGTCTCCAAGAAGAAATCGGCCTCGCGGACGGGCACGGGCAACTTGACGTTGAGCGGCACCGTTGTGAACACGTAGTCGATATGCGAAAAATCGAACGTTCCCACGCGGGCGACATCGCATGTCTCAATCGAATCGATATACATGCCAAACTGCTTGCGGTACTGGTGCTCGAGCATACGGGCGCTTCCCGCTCCCGAGGCGCACACGATCAGGATGCGTTTGCGACGCGGCTGGTCGGCTTGCTGCTCGAGGGCCAGGGCAAATGCCATGGCGATGTAGCCGAGCTCTTCATCAGAGGGCTGGCTGCCAAAATGACGCTCGAGTACCTGCGAGGTGCCAGCTGCCATCGAATAGGCCAACGGAAACCTCGTCTTGATATCGGACAGCATGGGGTTATCCATATGCATGTGATATTCAAGGCGATAGCCCAGAGGGCCGATATGCCGAGCAAGGTTCATGCGAAGTTCAAGATCGCCGCTAAAGTCAAACCTAAACTCATCGTTGACCGCACGTACCATCTCGGAAGCAATCTCCCACATCTCGTCCGAGATAACGGCAGAGCCCTTCTCGGGCACGCCCGTGCCCCTGCCGAGCAAATGGATTGCGATAAAGGCAACCTCTTCTCGGGGCATGCTCACGCCCAGGACATCCTTGATGTTTGCGGCAATCTGGAAAGCCGCGGCGTATTCGCGCGTTCCCTCCAGTTTTTGAACGTCCGATTCTGCAGCTGGGACATAGCAGCCCTGCTCGATGCGGCCAAGAGCAATGTAAAGATGCATGATGAGATTGCGGGATGCCAGCGAGCTCACCGTGACGGGCGAGGCCGTCAGAGCATCGTCCACACATGCGGCGATGGCCCGCAGGCGCTCGGCGAGCTTTGCATCGTCGGTGTCGGGCAACACGGGCCTCACCAGCGAGGCCAGGCACGGGCGCCGCTGCGACTCCCCGCCCGCAACGCGGATTCCGTAGCGTGGGCGCTTTTCGAGCGTTAAGTCAAATTGGGCGAGTTTCTGCTCTACCAGACGCATGTCATTGGACAGAGTTCGCGCTGAAACGTAGAGTAAATCCGCATACTCCTCAATCGTCACCCACTGGGACCGCATGAGGAGGTCGTTAAGAAGGAAGGACACACGGCCGTCGCGCGTATCAGGAATGCCCGGATGGGCCAGAGCCGCACCGTCTAGCAAGCGAGCAAGCTCATCTGCACGTGCAACATCGATACGATACTGCCCCTTGCTGCCAACGATGCGTGCAACCCCTGCAAGGTTGTCGTTTGCGCGATGGATATAGTTTCTCACGGCGCGCTCGCTTACCTCGAGACGCTTGGCAAGTACCGCGACAGCGACAGGTTGAGCGTCCTCGATCATATTTACAAGCTGCTTGACGCGAGCATCCATGTCCTCCTCCTTTCCCTGCGTCTAGTCTAACGCGGTAAAGAATGACACTCCACGTCGCGCTCGTTCCGCCAACTCGGAACAGGTTGCGGGGAGTCCAGCCGAACTTATAGGGAGCACGGAGAAAGGGCCCGAAAGCCATGTGCCGGTGTGAGATGCGCTTTCCGCAGTCATTGGGGACAGACTTAAATGAGTAGTCGTTGTGGACGTTCTTGTTTGACTAGTCGTTTAAGAACGTCCCCAATGACTAGGTGAATAGCAAAAGCCCCGCAGTCGGAGCGGACCGCGGGGCTCATGAAGAGAGGCTAGTTTGTGGGCGCTTTGCCTGGCGCCCACGGGAGAGGCAACGGAGTAGGGGCTACTCGTGGATGCGGGTACCGGAGAGGCCGGCCATGGTCTCGGCGGCCTTGTCCAGGGCGCCGATGATGCAGGTGCGGCCCTTGCGGGAGCGGGCGAACTTGATGGCGGCGCGGACCTTGGGCTCCATGGAACCCTTGCCGAACTGACCCTCGTCGGCCAGCCGCTCGGCCTCGTCGGCGGTGAGGTCCTCGAGCTCCTCCTGGTTGGGCTTGCCAAAGTTGATGGCGACATGCTCAACGGCGGTCAGCAGGAACAGAACGTCGGCGTCGCAGTCCTCGGCCAGCAGCTCGCCGCCCAGGTCCTTGTCGATGACGGCGGGAACGCCCTTGTAGCAGCCCTTGTTCTCGTAGTCGCGGACGACGGGGATGCCGCCGCCACCGCAGGCGATGACGATGAACTCGTTGTCGAGCAGGTTGAGGATGGAGTCAGCCTCGACGATCTTCTTGGGATCGGGGGAAGCGACGACGCGACGCCAGCCGCGGCCGGAATCCTCGACGAAGACCTTGGAGGGATCCTCGGCCATGAACTCCTTGGCCTGCTCCTCGGTGTAGAAGGGGCCGATCGGCTTGGTCGGGTTCTTGAACGCGGGATCATCCGGGTCGCACTCGATCTGGGTGACGACGGTGGCGGCGTGCCAACGCTTATAGCGCTTGTGCATCTCGCGGCCGATGCCCTGCTGCAGGTGATAACCAATGTAGCCCTGGGACATGGCGCCGCACTCGGGCAGCGGCATCTCGGGGGTACCGATGGCATCGTGGGCAGCGGCGAAGGCGTTCTGGATCATGCCGACCTGCGGGCCGTTGCCGTGGGTGATGATGATCTCGTTGCCCTGCTCGATGAGGCCGAGGAGGGCATGGGCGGTGTTGCTCACGGCCTCGATCTGCTCGACGGGGTTGTTGCCGAGGGCGTTGCCGCCAAGGGCGACGACAATACGATCGGGCTTGCCAAGAGGCTTAGACATTGCTGGAATCCTTTCTGTAAAAGGCCTACAACCCATTAATAACCCGCGTCCGTGCGATACGCGAGTTTATTAAGGTTTATATTCTCTTTATCGCTCATTTTATTCATTTTGAAAATAGCGGAACGGTGAACGGTCGTTTTTATCCGCTCAGCGTACAGAACCCCAGCTCAGACATATCTACGCCATTTACGTGCAACTTTATTTAAATGCAGCGAGGATTATATCGGATTATGCAAACTACATCTCTGCTAAACACAAAACGGACAGCGCAATATCTTACTCGCACTATACGCGATTCTATACATTAATTTGACGAGTATGCATCCCTGCAAAAACATGGGGCTTTTCATCCAACATAAGGGATAGCCGATCGCGCTTCACCCCGCGGCAAGCGACTGCGAGTTCGCAGTATGGAACTTTACCGTCGGCTTCTGCATGAACGCTGCCGACGCCCTTTCGCTCCTGCGCGCCCAAGCAGCCGAGAACGCTAACGGCGCCACTGCCAACCTGGCCACCCTCAACAACGGCGCCGCCAGCCTTTTCGCAAAGTACCGTGCTGGCTCGCTGGCTTTGAGGCCTAAGCGAGCTTTGCTATTTGCCAATTTTGTATGATTTGGGTCAAATCTATCTGCCAATTTTTGTATGATTAGGGTCAAATCTATTTGCCAATTTTTGTCATTGAGGGGTTTTAATGCTACGCCGTAAGGTCACTGACAGGCTTTTGAGCTGGAAGAACAAATCCAATAAAGCGTTGCTTGTTACTGGCGCGCGTCAGATTGGCAAGAGCTATG
The DNA here is from genome assembly GCF_964239575.1 of Collinsella aerofaciens ATCC 25986. Lineage (GTDB taxonomy): Bacteria > Actinomycetota > Coriobacteriia > Coriobacteriales > Coriobacteriaceae > Collinsella > Collinsella aerofaciens_BQ. The sequence goes on along the minus strand of NZ_CAXSQQ010000024.1, from coordinate 5,583 downwards.
CAATTCGCGCGTTTGGAAAGAGCAACTACGCTTCGTATTATGAGGTCAATCTGCTACTCGATGCCGAGGCAAGAGACGTACTTGTTGGCGCTAAGAACTCCATTGACTTCATCAACCGTGTGGCCCTTCTTGCGGATGCACCGCTTGTTGAAGGAGACACGCTTATCTTCGTCGATGAGATTCAGGAGTATCCGCAGATCGTTACACTTATGAAGGCGCTGGTCGAGGACGGACGCTTTAGCTATGTCTTCTCGGGGTCTATGCTTGGGACTGAGTTTAAGGGGATCTCTTCTTTTCCGGTGGGGTATGTCGAGCACATTGTTATGCGACCGATGGATTTTGAAGAGTTCTGTTGGGCAAACAGCATCAGCGAGAATGTGCTTGCAGACATTCGCAGCTGCCTTGTCGAGAGACGTCCCGTCGAAAACTATATTCATGAGGCGATGCTCAAAAACTTTAGAGCCTATATCGTTTGCGGCGGCATGCCAGAGGTCGTTCAGAACTATATCGATTCGGGCTATTCGCTCGTGAGAACGCGTGAGCTTCAAATTCAGCTAGTCGATCAGTACAAAAGCGATATCTCAAAATATGCATCGACTCGAGCGTTTAACGTTCGCTCCATTTTCGAGCAAATTCCCGTTCAGCTTGAGGCGGAGTCCCATCGCTTTATCGTCTCGTCTCTAGGCGAGGGAGCTCGTCTTCAAAAATACGAGCAGGATTTCCTATGGCTGGTGAACGCAGGCGTTGGATTGATGGTCCCCCAGGTGACGGAGGCCCGGAGTCCTCTTAAGAGGACAGAGAAGGCAGCCGCCTTCAAACTATACGAGTCCGATACAGGAATGCTCGCATCGCGATATCCCGGTAGCACGGCACGCGCTGTATATCTAGATATGAAAACCCCCAACCTCGGCGGTCTCTATGAAAACGTGGTCGCGCAGGAGCTTGTTGCCCTCGGAGCAGATACGTGGTACTACCAAACACGTGAGGTCGGTGAAGTCGACTTTGTAATCGAAGGCGCCCGAGGACATGTTGTCCCAATCGAAGTCAAATCGGGCAAGAAAGTTCGAGCACATGCGGCCCTCGATCGCCTGATGAGTGTGGGCGAGTACAAGATTCCCGAGGCCGTTGTGCTGAGCCACGAAAACCTTAGCGAAGAGGGCAAGATCCTGTACGTTCCAATCTATATGACATTCTGCCTCGATGAGTTTATGGAAAAGGACGACCCCAACAACGATTTCTCATTTGCACCCATATCTCTCTAGATCATCTGAACCAACAACCAAGCCCCCTCCATAACCAAAGTAACGCGTGGTTTCGCGGCCGCGCCGCGAAACAGCGACGGGGACAAAAGGCCCCCACAACCACGTCCCTCATGCAGCCCCACAATCCGAGGACGTAGTCGTAGCAGGATCTGAGGGCTAACCTTCGCGGACACTCCGCAGAACGAAAGAACCCCCGCCGCACGTAGTGCGCAGCGGGGGTTCTTTCATGTCCGAGGACGTACGCGAAGGTCAGCCCTCAGATCCTGCGGTGGGAGACCTAGGCCTCGTTGTACACCGTCTTGAGCTTCAGCAGGTGAGCATAGCGGTCCATAGCGGCCTGCTCGTTCTCCTTGAAGAGCTCCTCGGCGCGCTCGGGGAAGGAACGCGTCAGCGAAGCGTAACGGGCCTCGTTCATCAGGAACTCCTGATAACCGCCCGCGGGCTCCTTGGAATCGAGCGAGAACTTCTTGCCGGCAGCAGCCTCGGGGTTGAAGCGGAAGAGGTTCCAGTAACCGCACTCGACAGCCTTCTTCATCTCGGCCTGGCAGTTCTGCATGCCGCCCTTCTTGATGGAGTGCATCTCGCAGGGGCTGTAGCCGATGATGAGGGACGGGCCGTCGTAGGCCTCGGCCTCGTGGATGGCCTTGAGGGTCTGAGCCGGGTTGGCGCCCATGGCGACCTGCGCCACGTAGACGTAGCCATAGCTCATGGCAATCTCGGCCAGGGACTTCTTCTTGGTCACCTTACCGGCAGCGGCGAACTGAGCGACCTGGCCCAGGTTCGAGGCCTTAGAGGCCTGACCACCGGTGTTGGAGTAAACCTCGGTGTCGAAGACGAAGACGTTGACGTTGTGGCCGGAAGCCAGGACGTGGTCCAGGCCACCGAAGCCGATGTCGTAGGCCCAGCCGTCGCCGCCGAAGATCCAGAAGGACTTCTTGGTGAGGTAAGCCTTGTCGGCGAGGATTGCCTTGGAAGCGTCACAGCCGCACTTCTCGAGCTCGGCAACGTAGGCAGCGGCAGCGGTCTTGGAGGCCTCGGCGTCGTTGACGGAGTCGATCCAAGCCTGACCGGCAGCCTTGAGCTCATCGGACGGACCATCGGCAGCGATGATGTCCTGGGTAGCGGCGATCAGCTTCTTCTGGACGGCCTCGTAACCGACGGCCATGCCCAGACCGTGCTCGGCATTGTCCTCGAACAGGGAGTTGTTCCACGCCGGGCCGTGACCGTCCTTGTCCTTGCAGTAAGGAGCGGTGGCAGCGGGGTTGCCCCAAATGGAGGAGCAGCCGGTGGCGTTGGAGATGAACATGCGGTCGCCGGCGACCTGGGTCACCAGACGTGCATAGGCGGTCTCGGCGCAGCCGGCGCAGGAGCCGGAGAACTCCAGGTAGGGCTGCTTAAACTGGCTACCCTTGACGTTGGCCGCGATGAGCTCCTTCTTCTCGGAGACGTTCTCGACCATGTAGTCCCAAACGGGCTGCTGGTCCATCTCCTGCTCGGTGGGAACCATCTCGAGGGCGCCCTTGGGGCAGACCTTGACGCAGTTGGTGCAGCCCATGCAGTCGAGCGGGGACACAGCCATGGTGAACTTCATGCCCTTGGCCTTGGGGCCCATGGCGTCGAGCGTGCGGGTAGCCTCGGGCGCGGCGGCAGCCTCGTCCTCGGTCATCGCGAACGGACGGATGGTGGCATGCGGGCACACGTAGGCGCACTGGTTGCACTGGATGCACTTGGTCTCGTCCCAGTGGGGAACGACCACGGCGACGCCGCGCTTCTCGTATGCGGAGGCGCCCAGCTCAAACTGGCCGTCAGCGCAATCGACGAAGGCGGAAACGGGCAGGCTGTCGCCGTCCATGCGATCGATGGGCTCGAGCAGGTTCTTGACCTGCTGGGCGATAGCGGACTTGGTCTCCTCGGAGAGCTCGACGGGAGCGGCATCCTCGGCGGTAGCCCAGTCGGCCGGAACCTCGAACTTACGGAAAGCGGTAGCGCCGGCATCGATGGCCTTGTGGTTGGCGTCGACGATGGCCTGGCCCTTCTTCATGTAGGACTTGGTAGCCGCGTCCTTCATGTACTGCAGGGCGTCCTCGGCGGGCAGGACCTTGGCCAGCGCGAAGAAGGCGGACTGGAGCACCGTGTTGGTGCGCTTGCCCATGCCGACCTTGGCCGCCAGGTCGATAGCGTCGATCAGGTAGACGTTGACGTTGTTGTTCGCGATGTAGCGCTTGGCCACGGCGGGCATGTGCTCGGCGAACTCCTCGTCGCTCCACTGGCAATTGACCAGGAAGGTGCCGCCCGGCTTGACGTCGCGGACCATCTTGAAGCCCTTAACGATGTAGCTGGGGTTATGGCAGGCGACAAAGTCGGCCTTGGTCACGTAGTACGGCGAACGGATCGGAGAATCACCAAAGCGCAGGTGCGAGACGGTGACGCCGCCGGTCTTCTTGGAGTCGTACTGGAAGTAGGCCTGGACGTACTTGTCGGTGTGGTCGCCGATGATCTTGATCGAGTTCTTGTTGGCGCCGACGGTACCGTCGCCACCCAGACCCCAGAACTTGCACTCGATGGTGCCGGGGGCTGCGGTGTTGGGCGCATCCTCGGCCTCGGGCAGGCTCAGGTTGGTCACGTCATCGACAATGCCGATGGTGAACTCGCGCTTGGGCTCGTCCTTCTTGAGCTCCTCGAAGACAGCGAACGCGGACGCGGGAGGCGTATCCTTGCTGCCCAGACCATAACGGCCGCCGACAACCTTGATGCCCGTCTTGCCGGCCTCGTAGAGAGCGGAGACGACGTCCTGGTAGAGCGGCTCGCCGATGGAACCCGGCTCCTTGGTGCGGTCCATGACGGCGATCTTCTGGACGGTCTCGGGGAGAACGTCGACGAAGTGCTTGATGGAGAACGGGCGGAACAGGCGAACCTTGACCAGGCCGACCTTCTCGCCGTGAGCGTTGAGGTAGTCGATGACTTCCTCGAGCACGTCGCAGAAGGAGCCCATGCACACGACGACGCGATCGGCATCGGGAGCGCCGTAGTAGTTGAACAGGCCGTAATCGGTGCCGAGCTTCTCGTTGATCTTCTTCATGTAGCCCTCGACGACGGCAGGGAGCTCGTCGTAGACCTTGTTGCAGGCCTCGCGGTTCTGGAAGAAGATGTCGCCGTTCTCGTGGCTGCCGCGGGTGTGCGGGTGCTCAGGGTTGAGCGCGTGATCGCGGAAAGCCTGGACGGCGTCCATGTCGCACATCTCGGCCAGATCCTTGTAGTCCCACATGGCGACCTTCTGGATCTCGTGGCTGGTGCGGAAGCCGTCGAAGAAGTTAAGGAACGGGGTCTTACCCTCGATGGCGGCAAGGTGAGCCACCGGCGAGAGGTCCATGACCTCCTGGACGTTGCCCTCGGCGAGCATGGCGAAGCCGGTCTGACGACAGGCCATGACGTCGGAGTGATCGCCAAAAATGTTCAGGGCGTGGGAAGCGACGCAACGCGCGGAGACGTGGAAAACGCCCGGGAGCTGCTCGCCTGCGATCTTGTACATGTTCGGGATCATCAGGAGCAGACCCTGAGAAGCCGTGTAGGTGGTGGTCAGAGCACCGGCGCCCAGCGAACCGTGAACGGTACCGGCTGCACCTGCCTCGGACTCCATCTCGACGACCTTGACCGGGGTGCCGAAGATGTTCTTGCGACCCTGGGCCGCCCACTGGTCGACATGGTCGGCCATCGGGCTGGACGGCGTAATGGGATAGATTCCCGCTACCTCGGTGTACGCATACGAAACATATGCGGCCGCCTCGTTGCCGTCCATAGACTTAAACTTACGCGCCATATACCCCTCTCCTCTCATATAGGTATACAGGCCCCGGCGATCGCCGGGATGTTGGCGTGATGGGATTTACGCTGTTGCTTCCAATCATCTGGCAGGCAGGCTCAGCAGCAGGTACGTGGCGTGGAGAGAAGACATGCCGAGGCGAGGGGCAGCTGATGCGCCCCACAGACCCGACCGCCCGTCTTGCACATGACCGAGCGCCGCAAAGGCCGCATGCCGGATGCTCCCGGGCACGCCCCGGCGATGGGAAGCGCCCGCAACGGAAATCCGCATGCGGGTTTATTGTACCCCGCCGTTAAGTGTAATTTCGACAAATATAGGCGGGCGGTAAAGGTTTACCTCGGGTGACCGCCAAAGGCCAGAATGGTCCCTCCATCCCCGGACGACTGGCTCTGACGCGCCAAGGAGTGTCCCCAAGTACCGGCAGAGACGATATGAGCAGGACATAAAAACATTGAGAGCCCCTGCTGCATGAAAGACCGCGGATTAGGCCGACAATGGTGA
>NZ_CAXSQQ010000023.1:0-27867 GCF_964239575.1 Collinsella aerofaciens ATCC 25986 | reverse complement strand
CAACCGTGTTCCAGATTCTAGGACGCCGGGCCGACTCGCTTCGGATGGGGCTCTACACCAACTTTCTCGACACTACCGAGAAGATATTGTCGTGTTGGAGAATCTTTGTCCGCGTAATATCTCTCACATTCGCACTTCTCGCAATGCTCAATTGCTTGAATTAATCGATCCCTTTGTTCATGCCTATCATCCGATATGCAAAGCAATTGGGAGACGCATGACTCTTCCTCCTCGTAATAAGGCAAAAGAAGTCCCAAGGTATCTTCGCATCGAGATAGATGCTCAATGTAGCATTCATCCATTCCGCCCAGCTCAGACAATAACGGCTGAATGCCAAATAAAAAACGATCTTCAAGTTCCCGACATCGGTCGCTGTATTCAATTACCCCAACAAACAAAGATGATATTCCTGCACCTAAAACCGCTAACAAAACCTCGTTCATCTGTTCATTCGTCAAAATGACCGCGTTTAGAGGGCAAATATAGAAAATAAACGAGATAGCCGCAACGATGGATGACGCAATTACGATCGTCCTCGATAATCTCATGCTGTTTCACCCTTAGACAAGCGGACTGCGTTTGAAATCCCAATAATCGCATCAAAACGCATAAGAAAAGCTAAGCGTAGGCTCCACGAATCAAACACCAGAAATAAAGCAAAACCCAACGCTCTCACAGCTCCTGAGCACCCTATGCTGGATTTTCACATCACCTCGCACTAAAGCGAGAAGTACTCGCTCTCAGCGGATAAGTTCGGCTCCAACCACGGATCGCCTCCCAAGAAGAACTCCGGCCAGCGTTGCATGAACAGCGCTTGCTCGCGCTTCCAGCGGCGCAGCTTTTCCTCGTTGGCCTCTTCCCTGCCGCGCGAGGTGAACTCGTAATGGTACAGCTCGGCATAGGGCGTAAAGATGGTGCGGTAGCCGGCCTCCCACACGCGCAGGCAAAAGTCAGCGTCGTTAAAACCGACGGCGAATTCTTCGTTATAGCCTCCGACCTGTTCAAATACGTCGCGTCGCACCATCTGGCAGGCGCCCGTTACGGCACTGAAGTTACCGGGGCGCACAGCGCGGGCAAGATAGCCCTCGCGCTTTGCCGAGAAGTCCTGGTTGGCATGGGCAAGTGCGCCACGCACGCCAACCAAAATGCCGGCATGTTGCACCAGATGATCGGCAAAGTAGAGTTTGGCGCCCACCACGCCCGCATCGGGACGCTGCAGATAGCCCATCATCTCTTCGATAAAGTCGGGGCTTATGACCTCGGTATCGTTGTTCAGCAACAGAAGGTAATCACCCTTGGCATGCTCCACGCCAAAGTTAATGATCTGGGAGTAATTGAACTCACCCGGCCAATACGCAACGCGCGCGATGCCCTTGCCTTCGGATGCTGCAGCCACGCGCTCTGGCAGGGTTTCGTAATACGCAAACGTCTCCGGGGCTTCGCTGTTGTTCTCCACCAAGACGATCTCGTAGTTGGCATACGTGGCCTTCTGGGCGATCGACATCACACAGGCATCGAGCGTCTCAACGTGGTCCTTGGTAGGAATCACAATGCTCACCAGCGGCGCACACTCCGGTAGCGCATAGCGCATGCGATAGACAAACGGCGTCTCGGTCTCCTCGACCGTTCCGCAAATGCCCAGCGCGTTAAAGTGGCGCTGCAGCGCAAGGCGCCCGGCTTCAATAGCATACGGCTTACTATCGGCAGTACCGTCGGCGGTCGATCCCGGATGCACGCGCCAGTGATACAGCACATGCGCAACGTGCTCAAAGCGCGCGCCGGCTACAAGGCAGCGAAGCGTCAAGTCGTAGTCCTGGGCGCCCGCAACGTCTTCTGGGGACAAACCAATGTGATCGATGAGCGCCTTCTCCACCATCAGGAAATGCGTCACGCAGTTATGGCTATAGAGCAGGTCGACGTTGAGTACGGTCTTAAAGACCGGCTGGCCCCACTCCCCCGTTTTCTGGAACATGTCCTCATCGCAGAACAGGACCTGGGGACGCTCGCCCTCGGCCGCCTTATTCAGTGCGGAAACATACTGGAATAACGCGTCCGGTTCCAGAATGTCGTCATGGTCCAAGAACGCGACGTAGTCGCCCATCGCTTGCTCAATACCTGCGTTGGTGTTGACCACAATGCCGCCGTTGCTGGGCAGCCCAATGCGACGAACGCGCTCGTCGTTGGCACTTGCCGCAAGATTGGCCACCGCATCCCATTCGGGCGAGGCGTCCATGAACAGCAATTCCCAGTTGTCATAGCTCTGGGCTAGCACCGAGTCCAGCAGCTCGCGCAGGTAAACCCGATCAGTCTTGTAGCACGGCACCACAATGCTCACGAGCGGTCTATAGGCAAAGGTCGCCGAAGCGACACGCTGGCACGCCAAATCGCCCGGCTTTGCGCGATGCTGCTCAAACCAACGTCGATAAGCTGCGTCGTCTGCACGCGCGTCCTTCATACGGTTCCAGCTGTCGTCGACCATGCCGTTGTACAGGCGACCATCCATGGCGCAAAACCCGCTTTGGATCCGCTCTGTGGGATCGCTCACGATCGCGACAAAATCTCGTATATCCTGAGGCATCTCAACACTCAGATACGATTTATTGATGCGGCAACCGTTGCGCTGCGGCACATCGACCTGCGATTCAAACACATGCACGGTAACATCGATGGCATTCATATGCGTATCGAAGATCTGGAGCTCAGGCGCGCACTGGGGGTCTCCCGCCCAGGTAACCTCATAGCGCCACACCGCGCCGACGTCTGCCGGCAAATAGCGAATGGCATCGATCTCGTAGCGGCCGCAGTGTTCGCCACGCTGCGCATCGCGGATAAGCGCGCACAGCGCAGGCTTTGCTTTGTAGTTAATCTTGGATTCCAATTTGGCCACGCGGCTATCGAGACGAATAGAGCCCAACCTTTGGCCACCGGATGCAAAAACGGCATCCATCGACGAGCCATCCAAAAACGGAAGCACCAAGACGGCGAGCTCGCGCTCGTAATCGGAAACGGAAGGACAAAGCGCCAGCACACGGCCATGATCGACCGGGAGCACCAGCGACGGCACACAAGAACCGCTCGTCGTCGCATGGGCAAACGCCTGAGAGCCCTCCCGCTCAATAAGCGCGGCGACATCCTGACCGGCAAAACGAAGCAGCACAAACAGACGGCCCTGACTGCGGCAAAGTGACAAACGCTTGATACTCATCTACACTTCTCGCTTTCCCAGAGCGTTCGCAGCCATGCGCTTGCACGCGCCCAAGCGCCCAAACCTCAAGACGTCGTAATTGAACATGAGTTTTTTGCACGAACGAGCAGCGGGCGCCTTACCGACAAGCGCCGCACGCACCATGGCGGCAACAGAAGAAGCGCATTGTGCGAGCGAAGCATCACTGCCCACAGCAGAACCGTTAAGCGCCGCAGCAACGGCGGCAAACACCTTGCCGCAGTCCGAACCAAGCAACCTGAGCGCATCGTACAGCACCAGATCACATAGGAAGTACGCCAGGTCATCGGCATGATGAGCATCGAGACCGTCGCGCTGCCAGTCAGCCAGCACCGCGGAGTAAATCTTCACGTGCTCCAGCAGACGCGTCTCGTCGTCGTAGCGCATGGTGTCCATGAGCGAACCTTTGCGTGCCACGCGATACTCGTACAGCTTGTTCGAGATAAGCGCGGTCTTGCGCGAGCGACCGTACACGGCAAAATCGAAGACCTGGTCCTCGCCATACTTAACGGTTTCATCGAACACGATCCCGTTGCCCAGCAAAAAAGCGCGCTTGCAAGCGGTGCGCCATGCAAAGGGGCGAGACGCCTCCTTAAACAGCAGGTCGGAGCTATAGCCCTCAAACGAAACGTCGCGTGGGCTCAGCACATAGTTAAGCCACGGATACCCTGCCTCCAGCGGATACGGGTTCGCGCCAAAGGTCAAAACGTCGCAATCCTCACGCTCAAAGGCATCGACGATTACACGGCACGCATCGGACGTAAATCGGTCGTCGGAATCCAAAAACGCAACGATAGGCGCCGTGGACGCGGCGATGCCTGCATTACGCGCACTCGACAGGCCGCCGTTCTCCTTATCGACCAGCGTAAAGCGCGCGTCCTTTTCGCAATAGGCAGCCGCAATATCGCGCGAGCCGTCCGGCGAGCCATCGTTGACCAGCACGCCTTCCCAATCGGGCATGTCCTGCGCAAGCAGGGAGTCCAGGCACCAGGCCAGGCACTCCTCCACTTTGTAGATGGGAACGACAACGGAAATCTTGGGGGTAGCCATAGTCACTCGCTCCTACTGTGCGGCCGGAACGTCATCGGGGTGCGGGTTGTCGCCGTAGGTGCGCTGATACGTCAGCACGCGCCAGACCAGCGGCAAGCCGCCGATCTTAAAGTAGTGCTTAAACGTATTGAGCTTGCCCGGCTTCTTAAAGTCAAAGCGCGAATCGATATAGGCGCGGGGCGACTTGACCATCAGGCGCAAGTCGGTCTCGCCACGCGGATCGAACAGCGACAGATCAAAGCGACCGGCATCCCAATCGGCCTTCAGCTCGGGTGAAGCCTTCTCCCAAAACTGCTCACGCAGTTCATCGACCAGACGTTCATCATTCCAACGGTACGTATCGACCTTCATGCGCATTAAAATGCCCTGGAGCTGAGCCTTGAGCTCGGGACGCTCGGTCAAAAATCGCTGCATCTCGGCATATTCGTCGCACACGCAAAATACCTTGTTGGGCGAATTAACTGAGCTCTTCTCGTTGTCTTGGCGATAGCACAAAATGGGGTCCGCGATAAACGCTGCACGCTCGGCGCATGCCCAAACCTTAAAGTTAAAGCCTGCGTCCTGATACGAGGCGCCCGGCGTGGGAAGGAACCGAATCTGATTGTCGTTGAGGAACTCGCGCCGATAGATGGCCGACCAAATGGAAGGCTTGCGGTAGAAGATGCCCGGGCGATCGACGGGGCGATACGCGGCGCCCGTCATATACTCGCCGATGATCCCAAACAGCTCACGGCGCTCGCTGGGCGTGGACCAATACAGATAAAAGTCGCCCTTTACCACATCGGCATGCTCAGCATCGGCCTTGGCGACCAGCTTTTGGAGCGAATCCTCAAACATAAAGTCGTCGGACTCAAGAATGCCCACGTACTCACCGCGCGCCATCTCCAGACCGCGGTTCATCGAGTCGCCGTAGCCGCTGTTGGCTTTGTCGATCATCTTTACACGGGGGTCGCGCTCCATGTACTCGCGGATGATATCCGGCGAGCTATCGGTGGAACCGTCATTGATACAGATGATCTCGATGTCCTTGAGCGTCTGCGCCACGGCGGAATCGAGGCACTCGCGCAGATAGCGCTCGACATTGCAAATGGGGACAAGCAGCGAAACTTTAGGGGTATCAGAGTTCTGCAAGAGAACCTCCTGTTGAATAGCGTGTAACAGGGTTATTTTAGCAGCCGGGTTGCGGCGGGCGGCAGCGCTTGGAATTAGATAAAGCGCTCCAGACAGGCTTTGAGACCGCGAGTCGAAAGATAGAACAGCGTGGCGTCTGCCATCGAAACGCCCGAGGTCGCCGCAACGAGCTTGTGGGCAACACGCCGAACGGCGCCCTTAGCAGGCATATCCGCCCACGCCGTTCCCAAACACGTCGTGAGATCCATGTTGACGCGAGCCGCCACGCGATGGAAACCATCGGCATCCAAGCGCGCCAGGTCGAACACAATTAGGTCTAAAAACCAAGTTATCAGCTCGCCGGGGCACAGGTCCAAAAGACCGTAGGCCGCCCAGTCCTCCAAGACCTCCTCGAGCATCCTCATGTGGGCGTCAAGCTTTTTGGCGCGAGCATCGGCACTGTTGAACTCGTGCGTCGCCGATTCACTCTCCATCACGTAGTGGTAGAACTTGTCCGGCATGACGACGGTCTTGCGGGCAAGCGCATAAGCCGCAAATTGGAAGACGACGTCCTCGCCCAAAGCCAAACCGGGGGCGAAGCGAATGCCTTCGCGATTGAGCAGCTCGCGCGAAAAAGCCGCACGGCAGGCATAGGGCTGCGCATTCGAATGGAACAGCAGTTGGGGATCACGGGCGCCGAAGGTACCGGCTTTGGGGCTCATGAGTTGCTGGACGCGTTTGGGGGCAGCATCGACGGGTTCACAGACACCGCCAAAAACGGCAGCCTCGGCATCTGCAGACTCCATGGCATGCAGCACGCGCTCGACCGTCTGGGCATCGATGTAATCGTCGGCGTCCACAAAAAAGACGGTCTCGCCCACGGCGGCATCGATACCGGCATTTCGAGCACACGAGACGCCCGCGTTTTCCTGGTCAATCACCAGTACGTGATCGTCGGCCTGCGCGATCTGGCGCAACACGTTCAACGAATCATCAGTCGAACCGTCGTTGACGCAGACAACCTGAATCGAGCGCTCGGACTGGGCCAACAGCGAATCGAGACATCGCTGAATGGAGTGCGCAGAGTTGTAAACGGGGACGACAATGGTAGCTTTAGGACACGAGGCCTCTCCCATGCCGACCTACCCCCTCAGCGATTCGATGAGGAAGGCAGCGACCACGCCTGGGCCTCCAACCGAGGCGTAATACTTAGCACGCCCCAAGGCACCATCCGTCGCGAAACTCGGATGCTCGTCAACCCAGCCCTCAGGATCTTTGAGGATGGCAGCGAGATTTGCGCGCTTCCACGGCTTGAGGTCGTCAAGCGAAAAGTCCCCGGCGTCCAAGGCCGCTTGGAACTCCTTGGCCATCTGAACCAGGAACTCCTTATAGAACTTAGGCGCCAGGCGCACGTAGTTCCACATGTACGAATCGTACTTAATGAGCTGATTGAACTTGAGCATGCGCGCGACGTCATCACTTGCGTGGTCGCGGGCATAATCCTCTCGAATCCAACGCTCAATCTCGGCATACTCGGTATTGACGCAAAAGACCTTAGCCGAAGAATTGACCGAGGAATTCTCGTTGTCCTGGCGATAAGACAACACGACATCATGAAGGTAAACAGCCTTATCGGCGCACGCGATCACCTTAAAGGCAAATGACGTGTCCTGAAAGGATGCCCCCGGAGTCGGCAGGAACTTAATGCCGTTGCGGTCAAGAAAATCGCGACGGTACACGGCCGACCAAATCGACGGCTTTTGCTTAAAGAACTGCGTCGTATCGCTCGGGTGCACCGGCTTGCCACAGTCCTTGGCTTTAAACATCTCGTGCAGCGAGCGGCGCTCCTCGGGCTTAGACCAGTAGAAATCAAAGTTCGCCTTCGCGAAGTCGGCATTATTGCTATCGGCGGCCGAGACAAGCTTTTCGAGTGCGTCTGGCGCCATAAAGTCATCGGACTCCAAGATGCCAACGTACTTGCCACGCGCCATCTCCAGGCCGTGGTTCATCGAGTCGCCGTAGCCGCTGTTGGCCTTGTCGATCATCTTGACGCGCCCATCGCGCTCCATATACTCGCGGATAATCGCCGGCGAGTTGTCGGTCGACCCGTCGTTAATGCAGATGATCTCAATATCCTTGAGCGTCTGCACCAGGGCGGAATCGAGGCACTCGCGCAGGTAGCGCTGAACATTGTAAATGGGAATAAGCAGCGACAGAACAGGGCTGCCAGAGGCGTTAGTAGACAAATGTGCTCCTTAGGAAATACCTGTCGTTTCATGGTATCAAAGGGTCAGCGCGCCAGCGGGCGTTTATATAATCTATGGAGCCCGCAGAGGCAAACCGATACGAAAGGACGTCATGCAGCCCAAAGCCGCACGCAACATACCCACCGAAGCGCTGCGTTTGGTCGCGGTCGCCGGCATCGCGGTGTTCCACACCTTTCAGTGGACCTTCCAAGCCGTCTGCGTCGGCGCCGTGGAATATGCCCCACTTGCGATGTTCCCCTATTCCGGCGTACTCGGTTTTATTAACTTGCTTGGCTGCTGGGCCAACGAGGTCTTCTTTATGATCTCGGGCTATTTTCTCATCGCTTCGGCCGCGCGTGCTTGGGACGGTGGAGCAACGTGGAAGTCGCAAATGCAACGGACGGCGCAGCGCCTTGGCAAGGTCATTATGCCCACTGCGTTTTATTGCCTCGTGGCGCTCGCGTGGTCCACGGTCGTCTCACCCATTCCCGATGTTACCCTCAATACGCACTATTGGTACACGCTTGGGCTTGAGTTTATCTGGGTCTATGCCGCCACAGTTTTCATGGCGCCATGGTTTGGACTGGCCAAGAGCCGACTCTCCCAGAAAACCTACACGACGACGGTCATCGCCGTTGGAATCCTCGTATTCGTTGTTAACGGGTATTTGGCCGCCATGAGTGCGACAAGCGCCGGCGAGTTTTCTTGGCTCCAAAAGCTCATGAGCGCCACCACGTACGTAGTCGCGTTTTTGATCGGCGGACTGCTCCGCGACGTAACCGACGCCATGGATTCGGACAGGGCGGGCGCCTTGGGCATGCGCTCGCTCGTAACGGTTTTGGCGCTCGCCACCATCCTGGAAGGAGCACTCTCCTTCACCGGCAACCTCACGGCGATGGCAGTCCTCTCCTACAAATCAACCTCGTTGATCTCGTTTGCCCTCGCTGCCGCCTCCCTGCTCTTTGCGGCTACCCGACGCAGTGCCTCAGGCAATTCGCGGACTGCAGGTGCCATCGTCACCTTATCGACCGCCACGCTCGGTTTCTATGTGATGCAGTCGCTCACCAGTAGCCTGTGGCGTCCCGTCTTCAATACGTTGCTCGCAAACATACTGGTCAGCCAAAACAGCCCGGCAGTTATATGTATCGTCACGGGTACCGTCATTAGCATCGTCTTTGCCCTGACACTTCTCACCATCGACGCAGCTAGAAGCCTTATCGCTCGCAAGCTCAAGCGGCAATAGACACGCTGCCGTCAGACGCTAAAGCCGCTACAGCCGTGGCAGGTTCCTGCGTTTTATTCAAAGCTTGCCGTCAAGGTGCGCCGAGCCTTTACAATAAGACAGTCCCAAGGACGTATTCGATAGCTTCCGCGCAGCACTCGCCCGCCGCGCGTGAAAGGATATATTGCCCCATGCCTACAACCCTTCCCGCCCCCATCGATAAGCTCGCCATCGTCGTCGTTACGTACAAGCGCCAGGAACTCCTGGCCAACTTGTTCGACTCCATGACCGGGCTCACGGCAACGCCTTGGCGCATCGTAATTGTCGATAACGAGAATTCGCGCGAGACCGAGGCCATGTGCACCGCATTCAACGAGCGCCTGGCCAACCTGTGGGGCATCGACACCGAGCAGCCCGACGCACAGGGCGGCACCGACCGTGTCATCTACGCCCCGCAGCTCGAAAACGGCGGCGGTGCGGGCGGCTTCTCCGCAGGCACTAAATGCGCCTACGACCTGGGCGCCCAATGGTTCTGGGTGATGGATGACGACGTGCTCGTCATCCCCGAAGGCATCGAGCGCTTGGCCAAGTGGACTGACCGCTACGATGTCATCCAGGGTTCGCGCCTGGACTTTGACGGCGGCGCCTTCTTTTGGCAATACCAGCTCATCCTCTCGCTCGGCATCCCCAACCCTATCGCCAAGTGGGATCTGGGTCCCGAGGGCTACCGCGCCATGAACCAGCTGTGCTTTGAGGGCGGCATGTTCTCGCGCCGCGTGGTCGACAAGATTGGCCTGCCCGACGCGCGCTTCTTTATCTACGGCGACGATGCCTGCTACGGCTACGTAGCCAGCCAGCACTTCCCCGCCGCCGTGGTCGCCGACGTGGTGCTCAAGCGCGCCCGCGCCGTCTCCAACTGGGATATCGCCGGCAAGCGCCAGCTCAACTCCACGAGCGACACCAACCGCTACTACATCATGCGCAACCGAGGCTTCCTCGCTCGCTATATGCAGATCTACGGTGACTACCACCCCATGCTGTTCCGCCTGGGCAATGCCGCGACCTTCTGCAAGGAATTCATTCGCCTGGCCGCGGTCGACAAGTGCTTTAAGACCGGCATTCCGGCGCTGCGCCGAGGCATGAAGGACGCCCGCAAGATCATCAAGGATCCCAACTGGAAGCCCATGCCGCCCATGAAGGACGCGGTAGTAAAGGGCTTTCGTCATCCCCTATAACCGCTGGCACACCACGGACACACGCTGCCCGTCAAAGCCAAAGCCCCAGCGCATGCGACCCACGCCGGGGCGTGGTACACGGATTTCGTCGATGCCGTCGCGCTCTATGTCGAGTAGCGACTGCACGGCCAGCAATTCCAGGCCCAGCGCATCAACACCGGGGTCATACATCATGTTGATCGTTATCAGCGGACGTTCATCGAGCATACCGATCGTATCGGCTATGTCGAACACGGCGCCCGTAGGAAAAACCTGGATGTCCCAGCGATCCGCGCCACACTTTCGCCTCGAAGCAGGATTGGCATAGCCCGGCAATCCAAAGCAGAGTCCTTGCAAGAGTAGGTGATATGGCAGCGGTGTATCTGGGTCGGTCGCACCGATTCCCGCATCTCCCAAGATGCGGCTTAGCGCCCGCCTCACGGTATCCTCGTTCCCATGGCACAGCCCGTCGCGAAACGCATCGACGTCTCGAATGTCTTCTGCGGCGCACTCAAACCACTCAATAATCACTAGACGCAAGGCCTGACGAAGCTCGTTATTGGGCAATCGCAAAGCACGGAGGCGATCGCCATGCTCTGGCTCCTCAGTCATATCCGTCGTGAGAAAACCGGACAGATACAGCGCTGTCCACATGTCATCGTCAGGCGAGACATCTGGCTCTGCAGTGCCCAAACAAAGCGGGACCTCAGCGCACCCATGGGCCTCGAGCAAATCAAACAAGACCGAAAGGCGGTCGAGATTCCACCCGACAACTACCCTACTCAGGCAATCGGCATATCCATACAGATCGGCACGCACAGGCGCCGTGCAGCCTCGGTCCAAAAACCCAATCACACGCTCTGGACTCGAGCAATAGGCCCTGCCAAACCGATACCCCTCGAGCCATTCACGCGCATCATCCAGGTATTCCTCGCGCCCAGCATGATTCAAAAGAGCCTGGACCTCGGCATCCGAAAAACCGAAATATCGGTCACACCACGCCGACAGCGGCGTCGTCAGACAATACGAGCAGCCGCGCGAAGAAAGCGCCGCTTCGGCAGGACCGGGACACTCCCCCATCAAACACGTCAGCCGCAACGAATCGCGCGCAGTGGCAATGGCGTCAAACAGCAACCGGTCAAGTAGTTCTGCCGGATCGGCGTCGGAAGCGTCCCCCGCGCTCGCACGGCCCAACCACGCCGCGTCGTACCCATCAACGAGCAATACAACCTGCTCATCGCAGGCCATCTCCAGCAGCTCAATGAGCACGCCAAGCACCGAGGCGACCTCGTCCTCGCTCGCCGCGCCACGCGCAACACGTTCGATGTGACGCACCTTGTCTCGAGCTAAATCCGGAGCCTCCAAAAGCGCCAGCAGGCGGGCGCACTCGCCCAAAAGAGCATCGCGCACTACGCCAGCAATGGCGGCGCCACGCCTCGCAGCGCCAGAAAAGTCCAGCGATATCACCGGATAGCAAGCGTACTCATCCCGATAACGCCCGCTGTCCGCATCCCAAATCTGAGCATCGGCAAACGAGATCCGACCGGCGCGACCGACCGCCGGACGCTCCAGAAAAGCCCTGAGCATCGACAAGTTCATGCTCTTGCCAAAACCCTCGGGTCGACAGCACACCACAACGGACGCGTCACAGTCCAACACATCGGCAATAAACATGGTCTTGTCGACCAGTATGCAACGACCAATGGCATCGGCAAAATCATGCACACCGACCGGTAAGACCGCATCATCGACATGGTTGACAAGCCGTACGCCAAAAGTAGCGGCACTGTTGCAATACTCCTGTTCAGACACCGTAACTTCTCCCTAAAACGCAGCACGAAGCCCATTGTAGCGAGCAGTTCAAGCGCAACGCTGGATCCGTGCAAAGGCATCGGGCAACGGTAGGAACAAAGGCCTTGAGGGGGCATAACAAATCGTTGTGCAACAAAATGGGGCCCGATGCATCTGCACCGGCCCCCATTGCGAATCTTTAGTTGTCGGGCAACCGAAAGGGACTACTCCTCGGAGTCGTTCTGCCCAGCAGCCTTCTTTTGCTGATCGAGCTTATACTTGCCACTCACAATAGACGTGGCACCCAGCGTGGCCAAGCTTGCACTGGCAAGGCTCGCCATCACAATCAGATCGCCCGTCTTGGGCATATTGCCGCCAGATGACTTGGTAGTTGTAGTCGTCGTGGTTGTAGTGGTCACCGTCTTGGAGTCATTTTGCTCTTGGTTCTGGTTGTCGGTGTTGCCCTTACTGCTGTCCTCGCCCTGCTGCTTTCCGTCCTCGGTCTTGTCCTTGTTCTTGTCCTTCTCCTCAGATTCAGACTTCTTGTCCTCGTCCTTCTTCTGAGCGGACTTGTCGTCCTTCTCATCAGAGCTAGAACCCTTATCGGATTCAACCTTCTCGGAAGCCTTATCCTTGGAGTCGCCCTTTGCGGCTTCGGTCTTTTCCGTGGAAGCCTGATCAGAGTTGTCCTTGTTCTGGGCCGAGCCGTTATTGACGCCAGCCATCAGCGAAGAACCCAGCGTAGAACCAAGCTGCTCGGAGAAAGAAGGCTTCTTGTCCGGCGAAGCAACGGGAGCGTCCGGCGCCTTATTCGAGTCGTCCTTGGAAGCATCGGAATCAGGGGTTGCGTCAGAGCCAGAGCCGTTGTTAGAGCCGGTGTCAACGGACGAATCGCTCGAGCCGGTGGATGAGTTAGAGGTGTCAGCGTCGGTCGAACCAGAAGCGTCGCTGTCCGTATTGCCGGCAGAGCTTGAAGACGAATCGCCCGCAGCAGAGCCGTTCGAATTGGAGCCGTTCGAGGTAGAGCCGTCGTTGGTAGTGCCACCAGCAGAGCCATTACCGTCAGCATCGGTCGAGGGCGCATCCATCCTGTCATCGTTGGCGTCGTCACTCGAGTCGTCATTCGAATCAGGTGTCGGCGAGGGCACCGGCGTAGGCTCGGGCTGCACGGGCGTCGCAGCGGCAGCCTCATCCTCGGCGATAAAAACCAAGCAGTCCTTCAGCTCATTCTTATAACGATTCTTCCAGCCCTCATGATACTGGGGCTGACTTGAAAACTTGGTGGCGACATTGTTGACCACGCTATTGGAGAGCGCCGTCACAAACTCGCGGTCGGACATATCGTTGGAAAGATTCGCCCAGCGGAAGAAGTCTCTGCAGCCACCGGTGCCGCACACGTTGGTGATGCTCCACACCATGCCCTTGACGCAATCGGCGCGGCCGGAGATGTCAATGCCAAGAGCGCTCTTAAGCCACGCCTCGGTCACCGCATAGTACGAGTTGTACGCATACGCATCCTGCAGAGCCGAAAACTCAGCAGGGTCGATGTTATAAGCGCCCTGGAAGGCCTCCTGCGCAATACGGCCCAACTCGGTGGGCTGGCCGTTCTCGTACATGGCATTGCTCATGTTGGAAATCTCGCTGCCGCGATCAATCGCATCCTTGAGCATGTTGTATTTTTCGGGGTTGTAGTTGTAGGCCTGCTTCATAAACGGGATGAGCGACCAACGACGGTCGAACTGGTAATAACCCAGCGCGTTGTAGCCGTCACCATACGAAAAGCCCTGGTTATAGTTGCCATGGCTCTCATATTTGGTGAAGTACTTCATCTCGGGAGTCACGTTGACAAACGAAACGCCCTGGACCGACCTCAGCACGCCCGAGAAGGACTGTTGGGTGTAAAGACCCTAAAGACCCTTATCGATATCGGTGGCATCCGAGGCAACGCCCGGCGTGGGCTCCTCGGCAGCGGCGGGTGCCGGCGCGGAAACGGCGCCAAACGAAAGCGCCAGCGTCAGACCCGCGACAATAGCAGAATGCTTGGGCTGCATAAGATCCTCCCTGCATTGGTGTAGTTAAAGTTCAGTTTGCAAAGATAAAAGTAAGTATTGCAGCTCGCCCGTTGTTACACAACAACCCCTCGGTAAACGGCAACAACCCTCCGCGAAATCTTAAGTAATTAAACAAACTGGTCGTCGGGCGCCATCAGAAGCTCGCCGTATCGCTCCATCAGCCCGTCCCTCAACTGACAGAAAGCGGGGATATAGACGTTCAAGATGCGCTGAATCAAATCTTGAGCGAGCTTGTTGTCGTAGATATGGACGTTCGTATTGCGGTCTCTGAGCATGTCTAGCCAGGCCGCCTCATCAATAAAGTCGTAGAATCGGTACGACTCCTTCAAGATGGCACGAGGAGACCCCGACGCGGCAAGCGTGGCGCCCTCATACTCGAGCAGACGCTTAAGGAGCTTCCAGCTCAGTTCAAATTGAAGATTGAACTTATTAATCAATCCACTCTGAACAAAATCATTGTTGAGATCCTGATTGGGCGCATCCTCAAGATTCGCCAAGGCGCTAACAAAGTTCTCATATTTTTTCATACAGAATCACACCATCCCTGGCAATCTCATCGAGCAATTGCTGTGATAGGGACTCGTCGAGATTGACGACATCTACATCTAAAAGAGTATCAAGATGTTCCTCGATCAAATATGAGAAACGGCCGAAATCCCGGCAACCTGCTACGGCGATGTCAATATCGCTCTTGGGCAAGTTGTCGCCTCGAGCACGAGAACCAAACAACACGACCTTCTCGGCGTCACATTCCCGAGCAAAAACTTCGATTTGCTTGTACACCTTGTCGAGAGATGCCATTTGCACCCCTACAGCTTGATGTCAAAGTTGATCTCGGGGACGGCGGCCAGGTCGGCCAACGTCACGCCGTCGACGTACTTTTCGATCACGTCATCCAGACCGCGCCAGAACTTGACAGTCGAGCACAAATCGCTACGGGTGCAGCTGTTGTCGATGCCATCGCACGCCACCGGAGCCGTGCTGCCCTCGACGGCACGCAGGATGTCGCCGGCACGCACCTCGGCCGGGTCCTTGGCCATCATGTAGCCGCCGCCCTTGCCGCGCACGCTCTTAAGCAGGCCCGCCTTCATAAGCGGACGCACCAGTTGCTCCAAATACTTTTGCGAGATATGCTCGCGGTCGGCAACCTCGCGCAAGGCAATCTTGCCCTCGGCGTCGCCCAGCGCCGCGATATAGATCATCAGCCGGAGGGCATAGCGGCCCTTAGAAGAAATGAGCATACCTACCCTTCCATCGCATCTGGGACAACATAACCAGGTTTGTTTGTCCCAAATCTTAAGTAAGTGGGACAAACACAACAGGTTATGTTGTCCCAGAATTTGAAAAGTCGAGTGGATTAGTCGGGTTTTCCCTTGACTAACGCCGAACCCATAGTAACTTTATTCCGAGAAGATTCCTAGGGTTTAGTACACCTATGAGTACACCATATACAGAGAGGAACAGCATGAGCGCAAATCCGCTGCTTTCCATCGAGGGTCTGACCGCCTCCGTGGACGAGAAGACCATCCTCCACAATGTCAACCTCAACGTCGCCGCCGGCGAGACCCACGTGCTGATGGGCCCCAACGGCGCCGGCAAGTCCACCCTCGGCCACCTGGTCATGGGCGACCCCGTCTACACGGTCAACGACGGCCGTATCGTCTTTGACGGCCAGGACATCACCGAGCTCACCACCGACAAGCGCTCGCGCGCCGGCCTGTTCCTGAGCTTCCAGGCCCCGGTCGAGATCCCGGGCGTGCCGCTGTCGAGCTTCCTGCGCGCCAGCATCGCCGGCCGCCCCGGCCTGGAGATGAAGGGTAAAGAGTTCCGCCGCCGCGTGAAGGAGCTCGCAGCCGAGCTCAACATGGATACCGCCTACCTCAACCGCGAGCTGGGCGTGGGCTTCTCGGGCGGTGAGAAGAAAAAGGTCGAGATGCTCCAGCTTCTGCTGCTGCAGCCCAAGCTCGCCATCCTGGACGAAACCGACTCGGGTCTGGACGTCGACGCGCTTTCCACCGTCAGCCACGGCATGGACGCTTACCGCAAGAGCTGCGACGGCTCCATGCTCATCATCACGCACAACACGCGCATCCTGGAGCACCTGGATGTCGACCGCGTCCACGTTATGGTCAAGGGCCACATCGTACGCGAGGACGACGCCTCGCTCATTCCCTGGATCGACAAGAACGGTTTTGAGACCTTCGAGCGCGAGGCCGCCGAGCAGCGCGCCCAGGCCGAAGCCGCCGCTGCCGAGCAGCAGGCGTAAAGGGGCGATGCAATGACCAAGAACCGCACCGAGGTCGCGGACATTGACCGCAGCCTCTACGACTTCACCTATGGCGAGGAGGGATTCGAGCGCCTCGACGCCGGCATCACGCCCGACATCGTGCGCGAGATCAGCGCCAAGAAGGACGAGCCGCAGTGGATGCTCGACCTGCGCCTCAAGTCCCTCGAGATTTTCAACCGCTTCCCGGATCCGACGTGGGGCCCCTCCATCGAGGGCTTGGACATGGACAACATCGTCACCTATGTCAAGCCCAACACCGACCAAAAGCACGACTGGGAGTCGGTGCCCGACGACATCAAGAACACCTTTGAGCGCCTGGGCATCCCCGAGGCCGAACGCAGCTACCTGGCAGGCGTCGGCGCGCAGTACGACTCCGAGCTCGTCTACCACAACATGCAGGACACCGCCTCCAAGATGGGCATCGTCTACTCCGGCATCGAGGAGGCCCTGCACGACCCGCAGTGGGAACCGCTCATCCACGAGAAGTTTATGACGCTCATCCCGCCCACCGACCACAAGTTTGCGGCCCTGCACGGCGCCGTATGGTCGGGCGGCTCGTTTGTCTACGTGCCCAAGGGCACCAAGTTGGACTTCCCGCTGCAGAGCTACTTCCGCCTTAACGCCAAGGGCGCCGGCCAGTTTGAGCACACGCTCATCATCGTCGAGGACGATGCCGACCTGCACTTCATTGAGGGTTGCTCCGCGCCCAAGTACAACGTGGCCAACCTCCACGCCGGCGCCGTCGAGCTCTTTGTGGGCAAGCGTGCGCACCTGCGCTACTCGACCATCGAGAACTGGTCCAAGAACATGTACAACCTCAACACCAAGCGTGCGCGCGTGGACGAGGACGGCGACATCGAGTGGATCAGCGGCTCCTTCGGCAGCCACGTGGGCTACCTCTACCCCATGAGCGTGCTCAACGGCCGTCGCGCCCGCTCGAGCTTTACCGGCATCACCTTTGCCGGCGCCGGGCAGAACCTCGACACCGGCTGCAAGGTCGTGCTCAACGCGCCCGAGACCTCGGCAACCGTCGAAACCAAGGGCATCTCCAAGAGCGGCGGCATCCAGACCTTCCGCAGCTCTATCGTTGCGACACCCAAGGCCGAGGGCTCCAAGGCAACCGTGAGCTGCCAGTCGCTGATGCTCGACGACCAAAGCCGCTCCGACACTATTCCGGCCATGGACATCCGCGCCAAGAACGTCGACATCGGCCACGAGGCCACCATCGGCCGCATCGGCGACGATAAGGTGTTCTACCTGATGAGCCGCGGTATCTCGGAGGAAGAGGCCCGCACCATGATCGTCAACGGCTTTGCCAACCCGGTCTCCAAGGAGCTGCCGCTGGAGTACGCCGTCGAGATGAACAACCTGATCAAGCTCGAGATGGAAGGAGCGATCGGATAATGAAACAGACCACGAACACCGCTGCTACCACCCTTGAGCAGGTCAATGCGATGCCAGCTGCCACTTGGGGTTGGCTGAAGATGAATCAGACCAAGCTCGAGCTCTCTGACGAGCTTGCTGCCGCTCCCGCCGAGACCATTGAGGTTGAGGGCTTGGACGAGCAGTTTGCTGGCGTGGCAGACGCGTTCGACGCCGCCATGGACGCCATGGCCGAGCGCTTCCCCGAGCGCCGCGCCTCCGCGCCCGGCGATGCCGCCGACCGCGCCCGCATCACGCCCGAGACCGAGCTCGACGTGCCCGCCACCTCCGTCTACCAGGCCGGTGCCATTAAGCTGGAGGAGGAGCTCTCCCCCGCTGAGGCCTTCGAGACTGGCATGGGCGAGGCTGCCTACACCTACCTGGCCGACCACGCCACCAAGCGCGTCGTCATCGATGTGCCCGCATACAAGCACGCCACGGTTACCGTACGTGTGAGCGGTGTCGATGCCGCCGCGGCCATCGCCGCCATCGACGTCGTCGCCCGTCCCCAGTCGACGCTCGATCTGCTTATTGCCCTGGACTCTCCCGTTGCCGGCCAAGGCGTCGTGGGATCCGTGCTACGCGTGTGCGCCCACGAGTACGCCACCGTCAACGTGACCTGCACGCAGACGCTCGACGATAGCTGGATCGCGCTCGACGACACCGGCCTGTTCCTGGACGAGGGCGCGCGCGTCAACGTGCAGCACACCGTCCTGGGTGCCGGCGCCAGCGCCACCGGCCTTGCCGGCGACCTGCTGGGCGATACCGCCAAGGTCACCATCGATACTGACTACCTGGGCGCCCGAGAGCAGGTGCGCGACTTTAACTACGAGCTGCGCCACCGCGGTCGCAAGACCGAGTGCGAGATCGACGCCAACGGCGTGCTGACCGGCACGTCCAAGAAGGTCTACCGCGGCACCATCGACCTCGTGCACGGTTGCAAGGGTGCAACCGGCACCGAGCGCGAGACGGTGCTTTTGGCCAACAAGGGCGTCGACAACAAGACCGTTCCCGTCATTCTCTGCGACGAGGACGACGTCGCCGGCAACCACGGAGCCACCATCGGCCACGTCCGCGACGAGCAACTGTTCTACCTCGCCTGCCGCGGCCTTGACCAAAACGCCGCCGAGGACCTGTTCGTCCGCGCCAAGCTGGAGGACGCCGCACTTTCCGCCACCGACGAGCGCACCCGCGCCGCCGTCGTCCGCCTGGGCAACAACCTGATCGACAACTTTGAAGAGGAGCTCGCATGATCGACACCGAGCACGTTAAATGCGACACCTGTACCGCACCGGAGCCTATGGAGCTCGACGCCAGCGACGAGGCCTCGCGCGGCTGGCCTACCGTCGACATCGAGACTAATCCCTACAAGGCGCAGTTCCCGCTGTTCCAGCAGCACCCCGAGATCGCCTTCCTCGATAGTGCCGCCACCGCGCAGCGTCCTGCCTGTGTGCTCGACGCCGAGCGCGACTTCTACCAGCGCATGAACGCCAACCCTCTGCGCGGCCTGTACTCGCTGTCCGTCGAGGCCACTGAGGCTATCGCGAAGGTGCGCCAGCAGATCGCCGACCTCATCGGCGCTGCCCAGGCCAACGAGGTCGTCTTCACCCGCAACACGAGCGAGTCGCTCAACCTGGTCGCCAAGAGCTTTGCACCCACAGTCCTCGAGCCGGGCGACGAGGTCGTCATCACCATCATGGAGCACCACTCCAACCTGATTCCGTGGCAGCAGGTCTGCCGCGAGACCGGCGCCAAGCTCGTCTACCTCTACCCCACCAAGACCGGTCAGCTCACCACCGAGGAGGTTCTTGCCAAGGTTGGTCCCAAGACCAAGATTCTGGCCGTGGGTCAGGTCTCCAACGTGTTGGGAGTCGAGAACCCAGTCAAGAACCTCGGCAAGCTCGTGCACAAGTATGGCGGCTACCTGGTCGTCGACGGTGCGCAGTCGCTGCCGCACATGCCGGTCGATGTGGCCGACCTGGGCGCCGACTTCTTTGCCTTTAGCGCACACAAGGCTATGGGCCCCATGGGCATCGGCGTGCTGTGGGGCAAGATGGACCTGCTCAACGCCATGCCGCCCATGCTCACCGGCGGCGAGATGATCGACTCTGTTACCGAGCAGGACGCCGTCTGGGCGCCCGTTCCCGAGAAATTCGAGGCCGGCACACAGGACGCCGCCGGCATCTTCGCCACGGGTGCGGCACTCGACTACCTGGTCAACACGGTGGGTTACGAGAACATCCAGGCACGCGAGCAGGCACTCGTCCACTACCTGATGGGCGAGCTCATGCAGCTCGACTTTGTCCAGATCATCGGCTCCATCTATTGGGACAACCACCACGGCGTTGTGAGCTTTAACGTCCGCGGCATCCACCCGCACGACGTTGCGAGCATCATGGACATGGACGGCGTCTGCATCCGCGCCGGTCACCACTGTGCACAGCCGCTGCTCACCTGGCTGGGCGTCGAGAACCTTGCCTGCTGCCGCGCCAGCGTGGCCTTCTACAACGACAAGGCCGACATTGACAAGTTCATCGCCGGCCTGCATCACGTTTGGAGCACGTTCAATGGGTAATCTGTACACCTCCACCACATTTATGGAGCACAACTCGCACCCCGACTACAAGTACGAGATGGATGCTCCCACGCACGAGCACGACGGCATCAACCCCAGCTGCGGAGACGAGCTCACTCTGCAGCTGCGTGTCGAGAACAACGTGATCGAGGAGGCCTCCTTTACCGGCCACGGCTGCGCCATCAGCCAGGCCAGTGCCGACATCATGGCCGATCTCATCACCGGCGAGACCGTCGAGGAAGCTCGCCGCCTGGCAGAGCTCTTCCTCGCCATGATCCGCGGCGAGAAGCTCTCCGAGGAGGACCTGGAAGACCTGGACGAAGCCGCCCAGCTCCAGGACATCTCGCACATGCCCGCCCGCGTCAAATGCGCCGAGCTCGCCTGGCGCACCCTCGACGGCATGCTCGAGGGGCAAGCTAACCAGTAGCGTATGCTCCGAATCCAAGGTTTTTGATTGCCGAGCCGCCCGATACGGGCGGCTCTGTTTTTCCTAATGAGCACGAACACACAAAATCAGCGCGTCCGGCGCCCCGTCTGTCATTTACCACACGGCCAGACGCGAACACGGGCGTTTTCCACAGCACCAAAGGTCTGCGGCAGGGCCCCGGGCCCGCCAAGCAATGCGCCAAGCCCCGTTCTGCTGAGCTCCGACTCGCTTCGCGCCTGCCGCAGACGGGTCCCATAGGGTGCGACGTGCATTTTTGCGAGTATTCAGCACGCCAAGCTGTATGTATACGCATCGAAAGCGTTAATCAACGTCTCCAGGCGCATATATATTGTGTTTTAGAACAAGCATCGCGGTCTCAGGGATCACATACATGCGCTTCGGAGGCGCATCGGAAGGCATAAATAGCTTCGGGACCCGTATGTTGCAAGACTGCGGCAGTGCCGACAGCACCACGATGCTGAAAACTCCGTTTTTTGCACGGCGCAGACGGGGGTAGGCACGGGCAAACCCGGACTGAGCTGTTATTTTATGCAAGATGACGATTGTTCTATGCATATTAAGAAGTGCAGTTACCGTACCAAGCTTTTGAACGCTGGTTGCGGCGTATGGACGACCCCAACTGCGGTGAACAGGCGACCTTACATCACGTTTTCGCCAGCCCGCATCGCCGTTCGCGCGCGGGCGCGCACGATACGAGAGACGGTACTTTTGCCAATCCCGGTATACCGCTCAATCTGGCGCACTGTAAAACCGGCATCGTGCAATCCAAAAATAACGGTATCGCGCTGCGCCGGCGGTGCGACTTTAACCCCACGAAGCGGAACCCCGAGCTCCTTCGCCATCTTGTCGGCAAAGGCGTGGCGTTCCCATTCCGTCTCTTTCATATCGCACAGCGCTGGCTCACTGCCGTCGGGCGTCGAAAGCGAATAGGCAATAAAGCCCTCGGCAGAACCAAAAAGCTCAAGCACGCAAGAAGGATCAGAAAATCCCCTCGCGACATCGGCCGCGTCACCGTCGTATGAACGCAGGTGTTCCGCAAAGCTGCTCCAGGGATAACGCTCGATTAGGCTAACGCCCACCTCCTGCGGATCGGCGTGTACGGAGCGAATAGCCTCCATCACCTGCCAATCGGTATCGAGCGAACGCCGGTCAAAACGGTTCTGGAACAGATGGCCTGTGCGCCCCGTGCGCTTATTGAACCGCCGCGCGTATGTCAAAAGCAGCCGGTGCATTGCCGCGCTCATCCTGTCCTCGTAATCTGCAAGCACCAAATGCACGTGATTGCCCATAAGGCACCAGGCGATAACCGTCACGCCCTCCTCGCGGCAGCGCTCGCGCATCAGCTCCAAAAACTCCCACCGGTCTTCATCGCCCTCAAAGATGAGCTGTTTGCCCACACCGCGGGCACAGACATGGTAAAAGCCGGTAACCGTTCTCCAAACGCGCTGCATGGCGCTCCCTTCGCCGGGATCTGCTTACCATCCAATACAGCACGATTGAAGCGTGCCATCAAAACATTCACGCAAAACAATACACTCGCGCGGCCAAAGGCAGCAAACAGGCGGCGAACGGCACCGTTGCAACAGGTCAACCACTGCAACGCTTGCAAGAGCGGACCAAAAGCTTGCCCAAGACGGACCCCCTCTACGGAAACTCACGACCACAGAACATAGAGTTAAACCGTTTCAATTAAAACTTCCGGACTTCTCGCTACGAAAACTGAGCCGTTCGCCGAATATTCCGTGCATTTCGCGGTATTATAGGGGCTGCATGTCATGTCCCTTTCGAAGGGTCGCCCGGCAATCGCCAGCCACGACCCCCAGACGGGACGCCAACACGATAGAGAGGAGAGGCATGCAGTACTCACAGGAAGTGGAGAACATGTGCCCCGTTGCCAAGGGTGCATACCACGGCCCCGCACCCATCCCCGAGGAGGGCAAGTGGGTCCAGGCTAAGGAGATTTCCGACATCTCCGGTCTTACGCACGGTGTGGGTTGGTGCGCACCTCAGCAGGGCGCCTGCAAGCTCACGCTGAACGTCAAGGACGGCATCATCGAGGAGGCCCTCGTTGAGACCATCGGCTGCTCGGGCATGACCCACTCTGCCGCCATGGCTTCCGAGATCCTTCCCGGTAAGACCATCCTCGAGGCCCTCAACACCGACCTCGTCTGCGACGCCATCAACGTTGCTATGCGCGAGATCTTCCTGCAGATCGTTTACGGCCGCAGCCAGACCGCGTTCTCCGAGGGCGGCCTGCCCGTGGGCGCCTCCCTCGACGACCTCGGCAAGGGCCTTCGCTCCCAGGTCGGCACCATGTTCGGCACCAAGGCCAAGGGCGCTCGTTACCTCGAGCTCGCTCAGGGCTACGTCACCCGCATGGCTCTCAACGACAAGAACGAGATCATCGCGTTCGAGTTCCTGAACCTCGGCAAGTTCACCGACGCCGTCAAGGCCGGCAAGACCCCCGAGGAGGCCATCGCTGGCGCTATGGGCCACTATGGTCAGTGGGAGAACGCTGCCAAGTACATCGACCCGCGCACCGACGAGGAGACTCACTCCGTCGCCAGCGTGTTCCCGGTTCACGAGTAGAAAGGGAGGGAAATAACTATGACTGTTACGTTCGAAGGTTACGAGCGCCGCGCTGACAAGATCAACAAGTGCCTCGCCGACAACGGCATCGCCTCCCTCGAGGAAGCTCTGCAGATCTGCACCGACAAGGGCTTCAACCCGCGTGAGATCGTCAACAACACCCAGTCCATCGCCTTCCAGAACGCCGAGTGGGCCTACACCCTCGGTTGCGCTCTCGCTGTCAAGCGTGGCGCCAAGTCCGCTTCTGAGGCTGCCGCCATCATCGGCGAGGGCATCCAGGCCTTCACCGTTCCCGGCTCCGTCGCCGAGGACCGCAAGGTCGGTCTGGGCCACGGCAACCTGGGCGCTATGCTGCTCTCCGACGACACCGAGTGCTTCGCCTTCTTGGCTGGCCACGAGTCCTTCGCTGCCGCTGAGGGCGCTATCGGTCTGGCTCTGAACGCCAACAAGGCTCGCAAGAAGCCGCTGCGCGTTATCCTCAACGGTCTGGGCAAGGACGCTGCTCAGATCATCGCCCGCATCAACGGCTTCACCTACGTGAAGACCCAGTTCGACTACTACACGGGCGAGCTCAAGGTCGTCGAGACCATCCCCTACTCCGATGGTCCCCGCGCTGCCGTTAACTGCTACGGCTCCGACGATGTCCGCGAGGGCGTTGCCATCATGTGGCACGAGAACGTCGACATCTCGATCACCGGTAACTCCACCAACCCCACGCGCTTCCAGCACCCCGTCGCTGGCACTTACAAGAAGGAGCGCCTCGAGGCTGGCAAGAAGTACTTCTCCGTCGCTTCTGGTGGCGGCACTGGCCGTACCCTGCACCCGGACAACATGGGCGCCGGCCCTGCCTCTTACGGCATGACCGACACCATGGGCCGTATGCACTCCGACGCCCAGTTCGCCGGTTCTTCCTCCGTGCCTGCGCACGTCGACATGATGGGTCTCATCGGCATGGGCAACAACCCCATGGTCGGTGCCACCGTCGCCTGCGCTGTCGCCGTCGAGGAGGCCCTCAAGGCCTAATCGCGCCCGCGCGATGCTCATATAGTTGAGATTTGGAGCCGCTACCTTTCGAGGTAGCGGCTCTTTTTGTTTGTCCCGTCCCAAATTGGTTACTCTTATTAGAAGGTCCGATGTATCAGTTGCGGTGAAATACGGACTGAATTGCATCCATACAGGCCAAAACAGTCCGTATTCCACCGCAACTTATCAAATGGGCCGACCGAAGTGGCCGAGTCAACCTGACGCCCACCTGCCATATTTGCCCTTTACCGATTTGCCGAGTCTTTGCGGCCCCATTGCCGATCACCCGTGCGACAATGCGCCGGACGAGAAAGGAATCCGATGGAATCGACTGATGTACTGGTAATTGGATCTGGCATTGCGGGCCTTTGCGCCGCCATAGAAGCAGCACGCGCCGGCGCGTCCGTCACCGTGGCAAGCGCCGGCAAGACTATGAGTGGATCGAGCTTCTTCCCCGGAACCTGGGGCCTAGGGCTTATCGGACCCGTTAACGAAGACGACGAGCAGGACCTCATCGACACCATCCTGGCCGTCGGCGGCGGCGTTGCCGACCCCGAACTCGTCCAAACGTTCGTCCACGGCATTCCCCAAGCGATTGACTGGCTCGAGCAAGACCTGGGCGTTGAGCTCCAGCGTCCGCAAAGCGCCAAGAGTGCTCAACAAAAGCAATTTATCCCCTGCTTTGACCACAAGACGCGCATGTGGCGCGGCCTCACCCGCAAGCCCCTTGAGGACGCTCTGACGACCTGGATCGAGTCGCTCGGCATTCGCCTGCTCCCCCGCCATGAGCTTATCGACCTTGTTGAGGACACGAACGGCAGAATAACCGGAACCGTACTCTACGACCTTACCGAAAATCGAATCGTGCCCTTTGCTGCCAAGGCCACGGTCATCGCAGCCGGTGGCACAGGCGGCCTGTTCGAGCGCAGCCTTACGTCGGCTGATGTGCTCAGTTCCTCGCAGGCCATCGCGCTGGCGCACGGCGCAACACTTACTAATATAGAGTTCATGCAGATGATGCCCGGCTTCATCGAGCCCAAGCGCAACCTGGTCTTCAACGAAAAAACCTGGCGCTACGTCACGTTTGACCAACCGGTCGATATTGGCGACGAAAAGCTAGACAATCTGCTTGAGCAGCGCTCCGGATATGGTCCTTTCACCTCGCGCTTGGCCTCCCGTGCCATCGACCTCATCATCGATCAGGCAGGTGCCGAAGGCCTAGCGCTCCACTACGACTTTCCCCGCGAGAATGTCCCAGAGTTTGTGCAGAACTTTGCCACCTGGCTACAAGACGAGCACGGCATCGCGCCGACCGACGAGATGCGCGTGGCGATGTATGCCCACGCCGCCAACGGCGGCATCAAGATCGATAAGACCGCGCACACGGGTGTTGAGGGCCTCTACGCTTGCGGCGAGGCGACAGGCGGCATGCACGGCGCCGACCGCATTGGTGGCTTGTCAAGCGCCAACGGCATCGTGTTCGGACGTATCGCAGGCGCATCGGCAGCCCTTGCAGCGCAGAAAGAGCCTGAGACAGCCCTGAAGGCGGAGATCGCCCTCCCCCAGTACGGCATTGCCACAAAAGATGTCGAACGCCTGGCACAAAGCCTTAAGCACACGATGAGCACCTATTGCATGATCAACCGCACCGAGACGGGCCTATCCGAGGCACTACACGAGCTTGAGGACTTGAAGACGGAGGCTACGACCTTGAGCACACAGAAAACCCAGGACAGCGAAGTCGCTGCCCTCGCCCGCCTACAGTCGCAGATTCAGTTGGCAACGGAAATGGTCAAAGCCATGCGCAAGCGGACCGAAAGCCTGGGTTCGCACTATCGAGCAGACTAAACTGGACACCTATCTAAAGCAGAACACAACTAATCGATATCTATGGGTCCCGTGAGCTCAAAGTGGCACGGGGCCCGTTCGTGTCCGCACGACAGCGTATCCTTATTCTGAATACAGAGCTGGCAAAGCCCGCATAGACAATAGACCGACGAGGAGGAGATATGGACAGCAGAGATATCGAGAAGTGGCGTGTCGAACTTGATAGCTACGCCAATGCGGAAGACGGCGTTGAGTATTGGCTCGCACGCGATTTAATGGAACCCCTCGGATACGTCCAATGGCGCAATTTTGAGACTGCAATTAAGAGGGCGATGGCATCGTGTGAAGTCAACGAAATGCCTGTTGCTTCCTATTTTGTTGAAACCAGCAAAATAGTACCTACAGGAATAGGACAAAAAGCAGTCAAAGACTATAAGTTAACGCGCTACGCATGCTATTTAATCGCCCAAAACGGAGACCCAAACAAGCCGGAGATCGCGCTCGCACAGGCGTACTTCGCCGTGCAGACGCGCCGTCAAGAGCTCATAGAGCAGCGCTTCGCAGAGATTCAGCGCTTGCAGGCGCGCCACTCGCTATCCGATTCAGAGAAACAACTCTCGGGTATTGCGTTCAAACGCGGCGTGGGCTCCAAAGGATTCGCGATCATCAAGTCGAAGGGCGATGAAGCGTTATTCGGGGGCAGAAGCACGGCGGAAATGAAGCAGCAGCTCGGCGTACCCAAGAGCGCGGCATTGGCGGACAGGTTTGCCGATGTCCTCATCAAAGCAAAGGACCTTACGAACTCGATGACGGCCTTCAACGCCGAAGAACACGACCTGTTCGGTCTGGACCAGATCAAACAAGAACACGTCGAGAACAACACAAGCGTGCGTGGCAGCCTCATCGACCGCGGAATTGTCCCCGAGAACCTACCGCCTGCCGAGGATACAAAAAAGCTCGAGCGTCGTGTGAAGGCAGACGAGAGGAAACTCAAGGAGGGTACTGACGGTTTTACCGATCCCCAGGGTAGGCTCGATCTGTGAAAGCGGCCGCGCCCTTTCGGGTTCGACCCCATGTGAGGTTAACAAAAAAGCGACCAGCCTGAGCCAGTCGCTTTAACATGCTTTGGGTGGGCCGTCAGGGGGTCAGCCTGCTGCGCAGGCGGCCGCTGCGGCGCCAAGGCGCCTTGCGCGCTGCGCTGGTAAATGCTTACGCATTTCCTCAGCTCCGCGCCCTTTCGGGTTCGACCCCATGAAAGGTCAACAAAAAAAGACGGCCAACCGAAGTTGACCGTCTTAACTTGCTTTGGTGGGCCGTCAGGGGGTCGAACCCTGGACCTTGGGATTAAGAGTCCCCTGCTCTACCAACTGAGCTAACGACCCAAAGCTAAAGTCCGTTGTGGCGGACTTTAGAGGAGATATCGTGTGGTGGGCCGTCAGGGGGTCGAACCCTGGACCTTGGGATTAAGAGTCCCCTGCTCTACCAACTGAGCTAACGACCCGATATCAACACGAAGCAAGAACTGGGGTGGGTAAAGGGACTCGAACCCTCGACCTACGGGACCACAACCCGTCGCTCTAGCCAACTGAGCTACACCCACCGTGTCCTGTGCGCTTCGCGCTCGACTATTATTGCAAGGAACGCCACGCGATGCAAGCCCCAATTTTCAAGAATTTTGAAAAGAGTTTTTCGCCTTGATTATCGACTTTATCCGAACACCTCCCACATTCATCCGCACATGTGCGGATGAATGTGGGAACCCGATACC
>NZ_CAXSQQ010000022.1:0-28449 GCF_964239575.1 Collinsella aerofaciens ATCC 25986 | reverse complement strand
GATTCTAGGACGAAGGCCGTTCTTCGTTAAACGGGCGCTAGGGCGTCACCCTTACACCAACATTTTCGACGCGATCGACTCATTAACACAACGTTCATATTTGACCCACAACAAAACGGCCGTGATCCCAAACGGGACCGCGGCCGCTACAGTCGTAAGGCAAGAAGCGCCACATGCATCTCAATCCCGATCGATAAGACGCGAGGCGCGAAGCGCCAAACGCGCCGCCGGGACAGACCCCATCCAAAGCGCGCGAAGCGCGCCATTATTCCCCCAGCCAGTAATCCGCCGAAGACCGGACATCGCAGGGCCCGCCATAAGTTTACTTTTAGGCACACTCCGCAGGACGCAAGAAGCCCTCGCCGCACGAAGTGCGCAGCGAGGGCTTCTTGCATGTCCGAGGACGTGCCTAAAAGTAAACTTATGGCGGGCCCGGACGACTACAGGGCTATCGATTACCCCGTGTTCTGCAAACCTGCCGAGACGCCGGTCACAGTCGAAAGAATCAGGCTCATGTACTCGGCCTTCTTCTCCTCGGCCATCTCGTCCTGGTTCATACGCACCTCACGAAGGGCGCGGACCTGGGCGATGGACAGGGCGTCGACATAGGGGTTACGCACGCGAACGGCACAGCCGAGCACGCGGCGGCGCTGCAGCGGCCATTCATCACCGACGATGGCAAGGACCCACTTACGGGTGAGCTGCATCTCGGTAAAGACCTTCTTGGACAGATCATCGCGGTCGCCCAGATGCAGATACATCTTGGCAATGCGCTGATCGGTCTTAGCAATCGACATCTCAATATTGTCGATGAACGTGCGGAAGAACGGCCACTCCTGGTAGGCAGCCTTGAGCTGGTCAAGATCGCCCAACTGCTCGCAGGCGGTGCCCAGGCCGTACCAAGCGGCCAGATTGATGCGCGCCTGGCTCCAGCTGAAGATCCACGGAATGGTACGCAGGTCGTCGAGCGACTTGGCACCCAAGCCGCGCTTGGCGGGACGCGAGCCAATCGGCAGCAAGCCGACCTCGGTCAGCGGCGTCACGGTCGAGAACCACGGTGTAAAGTCCTCGGTGTTCAGCAGGTCCAGATAGCGCTCGTGGCTTGCGGCGTTGAGCTTCTCGGCCATATCCCAGAACTTCTGCGTGGTCTCGGTGTTGGTCTTCTCGACACTCGGGGCCGACTGCAAAAGCGTTGCGGCGGCAACGGACTCAACATGGCGCTGAGCCAGCGTGCGGTTGCCGTAACGGGCAAAGATGACCTCGCCCTGCTCGGTGAGCTTAAAGAAGCAGTTGACCGAACCCTTGGGCTGCGCCAGCACGGCCTTGTTGGCCGGGCCGCCGCCACGGCCCACGGCGCCGCCGCGACCGTGCATGAGCACCAGGTCGATATCGTTCTTCTCGGCCCACTTGGCGATGCGCTCCTGCGCGGAGTGCAGCGCGAGCATGGCCGTGGTAGGACCGGCATCCTTGGAGGAGTCGGAGTAGCCCAGCATGACCTCCATGCGGCGGTTGGTCTGGGCAAGGCGCTTTTGCACCACGGGCAACGTAAGCATCTGGTCGAGCACGTCGACGCAGCCCTCGAGGTCCTCGAGCTGCTCGAACAGCGGGATCACGTCGAGCTCGGGAACGTCCTCCTCGTGCGCGAAGGACAGGTGGGCCAGCTCAAAGACGTCAGCCACGTGCTGAGCGCTCTTGGTAAACGAGATGATGTAGCGGTGCGCCATCTTCTTGCCGTAGCGCTTTTGGATGGAGCCGATGGCACGGAAGGTATCGATGACTTCGCGCGTCATGGGCTGCAGGTCGCCATGGATACCGTTCTCGTGGATATCCTTGAGGGCGCGGGCATGCACCACGGAGTGCTGACGGAACTCCATCTCGACCATATGGAAGCCGAAGGACTCGACTTGCCAGATGATGGTCTGGACCGGGCCGTAGGCGGCACGGACGGCACCGCAGGCGGCCAGCGAACGCTGGACGACGCGCAGGTCATCCAGGAACTCGTCGGCGCTGTGGTACATGGTGTCGGTGATACGGCGCACGGTGGCGTTCAGACGGTCGGCCATGACGAGCATGACGGCGCGATGCGGCTCGTGCTCGGAGATCAGCTCGGCGCGGGCCGTGTACCGAGGGCTCATCTCGACCTGATGGTTCCACAGGTTAA
Organism: Collinsella aerofaciens ATCC 25986; assembly: GCF_964239575.1. Classification (GTDB taxonomy): domain Bacteria; phylum Actinomycetota; class Coriobacteriia; order Coriobacteriales; family Coriobacteriaceae; genus Collinsella; species Collinsella aerofaciens_BQ. The sequence continues at coordinate 26,288 of NZ_CAXSQQ010000022.1, read as the reverse complement.
TGAGCTCGGCCGACGGCTTGCTGTAGGTAGCCTCGAGCGTGAGGTTGCGGCCGATGTGGCGGCACTTGTCCTCGAGCTTGAGCACCATGTGCGTAAAGTACTTGGCGGCGACCTCACGGCTCACCTTGGCGGTGACGTTGGGGTTACCGTCGCGGTCGGAACCGATCCAGCTGCCGGGATGGAAGAACGCCGGGCACAGCGGCGGCACGGTACCGGCCTTGTCGCCCAGCACCCAATCGTCAAAACGACGATAGATAACGGGGATAACGTCGAACAGCGTGTTATCGAAGATGTCGATGATGGTATCGGCTTCCTCGACCGGCGTGGGCTTCTTGAGCGCGATGGGGCTCGTACGCACCAGGGCGTCGATCTCCTGCAGCATATGGCGCTCGTTCTCCACCAGGTCGGAGCCGCCCAGACGCGGACGCTCCTCCAGCAGGTTGGAGATACGGCGGATCTTGCCCTCGACGGCCTTACGACGGGCCTCGGTGGGATGTGCGGTAAAGACAGGGTGGAACTCGAGCTTGTCGAGCAGCTCGTTGGCACCCTCGACGCCCAGCTCATTCACCAGCTGGCGATAGGCGACGGTGAGCTCGTTGGCGGGATCGACCTCGGTATCGGTCGACGCACCGGCCTCGCGCTCGCGCAGCTGCGCCACACGGTAGTTCTCCTCCGACAGGTTTGCCAGATGGAAAAAGCTCGTAAAGGCGCGGACAATGACCTGCTGCTTATCGAGCGGCAGGCTGTCGATCAAATCGACGACCTCACGAAATGCCACGGCAGTGGGCTCGTCGGCGGTGGGCACGCCCTGCTCGTCGACGGCTTCGTCGGCAGCGCAGGTACCGGGGTTGCCGGCATTGACCACAATCTCGGCTGTCAAAATCTTGTCGAACAGGTCCGCGATCTCGGGATCATACTCGCTAAGCACACGGCGCTCCAGGCGCAAGAACAGCGCCAGATTGTCGCGCAGCTCCTCGGGGATCTCGATCTCGGCGAGACGCTCCCTGGACTCGGCATTCGAGCCGATTCGGTTAACGAGGCGGTTGACCACGGCAGCGACGCGCGCCGCGGCTTCGGGTACAGACTGGTTGCTTAGGTTCTCAGCCACGTTTCCTCCCATTCCTCCTTCTATGCACGTAACATGCGGTATTCATTATAGGCGCTTGAGAAATACTTTCGACACTGATTGCGCTTTACCACACAAAAGTATTTTCTGCATTGCAAAGGTTTTTGCCCTAAATGGTCGTATTTCTCGGTGGGCGGCATACGTAAACGGGGGCATTCCGCATAAAAGCGAAACACCCCCGTAACAATCGCTCTCCATGAGCAGGGCACGTTAGCAGGCCCGAAGCTCAAAAAGATGCGCTACAGGCGCTCGCGAACCGCCTCGACGACGTTGTCCAGATCGGCGAGCACCTCGTCATGGCTCTGCATGTCGCGCACTTTGACCTTGCCGGCGGCAAGCTCGTCGCCACCCAGGACCAAGATGAGCTTGGCGCCTACCTTATCGGCTTGCTTAAACTGGGCCTTGAGCGAACGACCCTGATAGTCGGCCTCGGTCACAATCCCTGCGGCGCGAAGCTCCTGCGTAATGGCAAAGACGTTCTGACGCAGCTCCTTGCCGGCGTTGGCGACATAGACGCACGGGGCCTCATCGGCACCCAAATCGCTGCCAAAGGCCTGTAGGGCCAGCAGGGCGCGCTCAAAACCGACAGCAAAGCCGACGCCCGCCGTGGGCTTGCCACCCTCGAGCTCGACCAGGCCATCGTAGCGGCCGCCGCCGCCGATGGAGCCGACGCCGGCGCCAGGGGCCTCGACCTCAAAGACAGTACGGGTGTAGTAGTCCAGGCCGCGCACCAAGGTGGGATCCTCGACATACTCGATACCGGCGGCATCCAGATAGCGCTTGACCTGCTCGTAGTGCTCGCGGCACTCATCGCACAGGTTGTCACCCATCAGCGGAGCCTCGGCCATGATCTCGCGGCAGTGGTCGTTCTTGCAGTCGAAGGCGCGCAGCGGGTTAAGCTCGGCGCGCTCGCGGCACTCGTCGCACATCTCGTCGGCGTGGTCGAGAATGAACTGCTTAACCTGCTCGCGATAGACCGGACGGCACTGGGGATCGCCCATCGAGTTAATGAGCAGACGGAGCTTGGAAAGATCGAAGCCCAGGCGCTTGTAGAACTCCATGAGCATAATGATGCACTCGGCGTCTGCCGCCGGATCGGGAGCGCCGAGCCACTCGATGCCCACCTGATGGAACTGGCGCAGGCGGCCCTTCTGGGGACGCTCGCCGCGGAACATGGCCTCGGCGTAGTAAGCCTTAAACGGCGTGGAGCCCTGGGGCACCAGGTTGTTCTCCACGACGGCGCGCACCACACCGGCCGTGCCCTCGGGACGAAGGGCCAGACGCTGCTTAGGCTTGAGCTTGGTATCGGTGCCTTCGGTAAAGACGCGCTCCAGGTTGGCGCCGCTAAACACGCGGAACATCTCCTTGCGCACGACGTCGGTCGACTGGCCGATGCCGTGGACAAACACGTCCACCTGCTCGATCGCGGGCGTCTCGATGGGCTTAAAGCCAAACGGCTCGAATACGCTGGCCGCAATCTGCTGCATCTTTTGCCAGGCGCGCATCTCGGCGCCGATAAGGTCGCGGGTTCCCTCCGCCTTCTGTGCCTGCATGGGCAAACACCTTTCTTTTGTATCGCGTCATAGATAGTGGACATTATACGGCACAAAGCAGCAACGCGGCGGCGCGTCTGACCGAACGAGGGTATGGGGACTCGTTCGGCCAGATGCGCCGCCGCTGTTTGTGACCCGTTTTCCTCCGCCCCCTTCGGATCACGTGATCTGTTGGGGACGGAGGAAAACGGATCATTTCGTAGGCCCGTGACCGCCTTGGAAACCGAATGATGGTACGAGCATCCATTCGGCTTCCAGGGCGGCCACAAACAGAACGGGGCAAACAGAAAAGAGCACGTAGACCTGCCACAGTTCACCGACAAGGCTCATGCCGGCAAGAACGGCAGAGGTGGCGATTACAGTGAGGGAGCCCAAAACGCGACCGCTTACTTTATCGGCAACATGGCCAATGACAAGTGAGCCGATAACGCTCACCACGGTGGAGATGGCGTTGGAGATGTTGTACTGCGCAAGCGTGATGCCCAGGTCGCTGACGACGAGCGGCTGAAACAGGCTCCCGCAGTTAACGAAAATCGTGTAGCACGTGGCCATGATGACAAAGCCGGAAGCCACCACGAGCCAGCCGGGGAAGAACTTACGCTGCTGGGACATACTGCTCCTTTTTAAACAAACGAGTAGCAAGATTGGGCGCTACCGGTGGTCGGCGATGTAGCCCAAAGCGACTGCCGCATAAGCCGCGGCACCAAGTGGCAGCTCGGCATCGCTAAAGCGCGCCTTGGGATGATGCTGGGCAAAGTGTTCGTCCGTATCGGTCACAGCCGCGCCGATCGTAAAGTATGCGCTCGGTATCTCACTCGAGATAAGCGCAAAGTCCTCGCTCGCCATGGCATGGAACAGCGGCAAGAAGGCGGCCTTGGGCAGCGTCGCACCCACGTAGCCAAGCGAAGCCTGGGTCACGTCGTCATCGAGCACGAGCGGGGGAACATCCGAGAGCGTCTCGATGGTGGCCGAAGTGCGATACGTTGCGGCCACGCCGTTGACGACCTCGGCGATACGCTCCTTGAGGTGCTCCATGAGCTCAACGTCAAAGCCGCGCAGCGTGCCTTCGAGCACGCAGGTATCTGGGATGACGTTGGCCACTTGACCACCGGCAAACTTACCCACGGTCAGTGCGACCTCCTTGGCCGCCGGCACTTCGCGAGCGATAAGCTCCTGAAGCGCCAGGTGCACATGGACGCCGGCCGTGATGGGGTCGATGCAGATCTCGGGGCTCGAGCCATGGCCGCCCTTGCCCTGCAGCGTGATGCGGAAACCGTACACGCCCGAAAGCGCCGGACTCCCATAGAGCACCAGGCCGAGCGGCGATTGGCTGTTAACATGCATGGCAAAAGCCGCCTGGGGGCGTGGGCTCTGCAGCAAACCGTCGACGATGGCAGCACGGGCACCCTCAAAGGTTTCCTCGCCCGGCTGGAACAGCAACTTAACCGTGGCGTTGGCGTCGAGAAGCTCGGACTCGCGGGCCTTGAGCATACGAGCCGCACCAAGCAGCGCCGTCGCGTGCATATCGTGACCGCAAGCATGCATGCAGCCATTGGTGGATGCAAAGGGCTCGCCGGATTCCTCGGCAACGGGCAGGGCATCCATGTCGCCGCGGAGCATGATGACCGTACCGGCCTGCTTGTCCGTGCACGTACCGTTACCCCGAGCAGCAGCTGCCGCGCCGGCACCGATAAGGCCAACGACACAGGAGCCGTCAACAAACACGGCATAGGGAATATCCATCTCGTCCAGACGCGCCTGGATAAAGGCGGACGTCTGCGGAAGGTTGTTACCCAGCTCGGGCATCTGGTGTAGATCGTGTCGCCACACAGCAAGCTCGTCTGCAAAAGTCTGAGCTTCTGCAACAAGACCGTCACCGATAGCGGCCTGCGCCGCTGCGGTAGCCTTGGGCGCTGGTTGCGGTTGAAAATCGGACAAAGCTGGTGCCATAGATGCCCTCCAGTAACGTTTTTGCAGCAAGCACTTTGATAGCATAAAGTGCAAGGTACAACTTTAAGGGCGACGCATAAAAAATGCCGCCCCGGGAGGGCGGCGCAACAAGTTGTTTACAATTGCGGGCGCGGCTTTTTGCGCAAAAAATCGAAGTGAGTCTCACTCAAGATAATCGACAGGAAGATAAGCACGAAGCCGGCGAGTAGGCGCGAGGTGAGCGCCTCCCCCATCAGCAGCACCGAAAACAACACGCCCGAAGGCGACTCCATCGAAAGGAGCAGTGAGCCCGTCGAAGCCGGGACATGCGCCAGGCCGACGTTTTGGATGAGCAGAGCCACGCATGTGCAGCCCACCGAGAGAAACGCCATCACACCGATAAAGTTCGGCGTCCACACGGACAGAGGCGCCTGGGTCTCGAATAACAGCGACGAAACCAGGCTCAGCACGCCGTTGCCCACAAACATCCAAAACGTGATAACGTTGATGTCCATTTTGCGACCGTACTTGGCGGTCACCGCCATCTGGATGGCGAAGAAGACCGCGCCTGCCAGCGTAATGACGTCACCGATGTTGAACTCGACGCTATCGAGCGCCACCAAGCCAATGCCCGCCAAGCACAGCAGTGCCGCGCCCAGGTTATAGCGGGTGAGTTTTTCTCCGCTCAGAAAATAGCTCGCGAACGGCACGAGGATGCAATACGTGCCCGTCAAAAAAGCATTCTTGCCCGCCGTAGTATATGCCAGACCGACCGTCTGCAACGCATAGGCCGCCCACATGAGCACGCCCATACTCAGGCCAACGATCAGATTGCGAGCGTTGAAATGTGCAGTGATGCGCTTGTGGAAGACGGCAAACATGACCAACGCTGCAGGCAGAAAGCGTACATAGAGCAGCTCGAACACCGGAATGGTGCCGAGTGCGTCCTTCATAGTGGTAAAGGAGTAGCCCCAGATGACCGCCACCGAAAGTAGCAAAACTTTCCAGAACAGCGGGGAGCGTGCGCCGGCGCCCCTGGGAATACCGCCCGCGCCCAAATCCTCACGGGCCACAGGGCTATCGGGCATGTTTTCGATTTCGTTGGCAGCGTATTGGGCCATGGAACATCCTCACACTCAATCTGGGCGTGGTGTCCGCACGCGTATGGCTGCGTGCCGCCTCATGGTCAAATAAAAACGGGGCGCACCGGACCCCCGGCACGCCCCGCTACTGTAGCAACAACCAAGCAGCCCACGCAATTCACTACGCTAAAGCATCGGGTTGGAAGACCTTGATGTTCCGACGGCGTTTACATTGTTGCGCTAGATTAATTTAGTTGACTCCAGCTTTTCGATAATCCAGTCGTTGGCTTTGATGACCGGACGGCGGAAGACGACGCCCAAGGCCAGCGACGGAATCAGATAGCTCGCCAGAATGCCCAGCTCAACCCAGTACTCCATATGGTAGGCGCCAGCCATGGCGGCATGCATGGCGTTGATGCCGTGAGTAAACGGCAGGAACGGATAGATCGCCTGGAACACGGGGCCGGTCATCTCGATGGGGAACGTGCCGCCCGAACCGCCGACCTGCATGACCAACAGCACGACTGCGAGCGCCTTGCCGATATCGCCAAACGACACCGTAAGCGTGTAGACGATATTGGAGAACACGAGACTCGCGACCCAGCCAGCCAGCACAAACTGCAGCGGGTTGTCGCACTGAATGCCAAAGAACAGAATGTCGCCCGCGCACACGAGCGTTGCCTGCAGCAGAGCCAAACCGCCAAAGAACAGGTAACGACCCAGGTAGATCTCGTGCAGGCGCACGGGGATGAGCTCGTTGATAAGTCCATCGTCAACCGAGACCTTCATCATGGCCGCCAGTACGATCGAGCCGACCCAGAGCGACAGAATCGTGTAGAACGGCGCCATGGCCGAACCGTAGTTGCGGATCGGATAGACCGGCTTACGGTCGAGTGCGACAGGGCCGGAAAGCGACACGGCCAGACCCTCGGGATCATTGCCGATCATCGTCTTGATCGTAGCGAGGTCATCCGACATCAAGGCGCCGTCGAGCTCGTCCTTGAAAGCGCTGATCTTGTCCGACGCCTCACCCAGCTGATCGGAAGCCTTGTTGACCAGCTTTGCAGCCTTGGAGAGGCCCTTTGCCAGCGAACCGGATGCGTCGGTCAGGCCGGCAACAGCACTATCCAGGTCGCCCGAGATACCGTTGAGCGAATCCAAAACGCCCGAAATAGTCTTCTTGAGCTCCTTGGCCTTAACCGAGAACGTAGAGTCGTAGTCAATCTTGGCGCCCGAGATACCAGCCTTGGCATCCGCGATTGCCTGATCGACCTCGGCACGCGATTTGTTAACCTCTGCCATACTCTTCGTGAGCGACGTCGCGATATTCGTCAGCTCATTGGCATTGTTGCGGTACTCCGTTGCGGTTTTATCAAGCTCGGCAGCCGCGTCCTCAAGCCCTGCCTTGAGCTTATCGTTACTCACCTGGCCAGCAAGACTACGGAGCTCATTCGCCGTGTCATCAATCTCGTCGGCACGTTTATTGAGTGACGCTGCGCCATCGTTGAGCTGAGACACCGTAAGATCGACGTGCTGGTTTGCAGCGTCGAATGCCTTTGCGAGCTCGGTAGAAACGTTATCGAACGAACCCGCGCTCCCATCAATAGCGGCATCGATCGCATCGCTGGCGGACTTGAGCGCTTGCTCGGAATCGGCAATACCGCTCTCGGCATGCTGCATGAGCTGCTTCACCGACTCCTCGGTCGATCCGGACTGCTTGAGCATACCGCCCGCCGACGTCAGCGAATCGGACGTGGAGCTCAAAATGCCCGCAAGCGACGTTGCGCTGGCCTGAACGTCCTGCAGGTCCTGGACCGAATCGCCGAGCGTCGAGGACAGGTTGGCGATAAAGTTGCTGACTTGGTCGGTGCTCATGTAATCGAGCAGGCTGGACACCGTCTTAAGACCGATGCTCGTAATGGTCTCGGTAAAAGATTCGTTAACCTGGTTCTGAACGGCGCTCGAACCCTTCTCGGTCACGATCTGCGCGATGGCGTTGGCCTTCTGGTTCTCGTAAAACTCGATATCGGCGTGTTTCACGTCGGTCGAGAAAAGCGTCATCATGTCGGCGCTAAACGTTTTGGGGATAACGACGGCAGCATAGTACGCGCCCGACTTAACGCCCTCGATAGCCTTTTCGCGATCGTTAAGCACAACCCAATCGAAGCTCTCGTTGCCGCGTAGGGTGGCGGTCACGTTTTCGCCCACGTTAACCTCGACGGGGATCAGATCGCTCTCGTAACCCTCATCGGTGTTGACCACGGCGATCTTAAGATTGCCGGTGTTGCCGTACGGATCCCAGCTGCCGGCGATGTTAAACCACGCGTACAGACACGGCACGATAATGAGGCCCATCACGACAACCAAGCCGATTACGGAGCGAGACACGTTTTGGACATCGCGCTTAAACAGATGCAGGATGTTCTTCATTTATGCCTCACCTCCTTTGGAGTGCTTGCCAAGCGGGGTGGTATCTCCATCATTTGTGGCTGTGCTGTCGCTGCCCTGAGATTTATGGTGCGAGCCTATATGCGGCAAGCGGCCCGTGGACTGATCGCCACCCTTGGCACCACGCTCGCTGGCGTTGAGGCCAAACATGCGGCGGGCGGCAGGAATGGCGGCCGTGTGCTCGCGCATCTCGCAACGCAGGTCCTCATCGGAAAGCGCCGAGATGCGCATCTGGGTATTGAGGCTCGCGCGGATATATTCGATATTGATAAGCCAGCCGCAGATGGCAATAACCGAGATGATCCAAATGACAAGCAGGATGATCTTGCCGTTATTGTCGATATCGAGAACCGTCGACAGGACAAAGAGCAGGACCTGAACGCCCACCACGGCGGCAAAACCGCCCTTGATGTAGTACGGGTAGCGATGTTCAAAGGCGACCGCATGATCGAGCAGTTCGCGACGGTACGAATCGGAATCGAGCACGACGCGCATGGCCGTTCGCAAGGAGTAGCGCTCGCGCGGCAGGTCGTTAGACTCGCAAATCATCATACCGGTCGTGGAAAGCTGTTTATCAAAGAGCAGGTTGAGGTTGAGCAGCAGCGGACGCAGCTGCAGGCCGATAAAGAGCGCCACGATCAAGAACACGCCCAGAATGCACAGGTTAAACAGGTAGTTGAACGAATACATGCCGCCGACCGTCTCACGCAGCAGATTGATGCCATAGGTAAAGGGCAGCAGCGGGTGCAGCCACTGGAAGAAGCCGGGCATCATCTCGATGGGGTACATGCCCGACGAACCCGGGATCTGCACGATGACAAGAATGACGCCGATTGCCTTGCCGATATGCTTAAACGTAGTGGACAACGCGTAAATGATGTTGACGTACGTAAATGAGATGGCGATGCCGCCCAGCACAAATAGGAGCGGACTGACGCACTGTACGCCAATGACCAGATCTCCCACCGTAACGATAATGGCCTGGAGCGCGCCCAGGATCACCAGGAGCAACCAGCGGCCAAAGTAGCCCTGACGCGCGGTAAAGCTGCCAACGCCTTCGCGATCGACCTCGAGCTTGTAAATGGCGATGAGCACGTAGCCGCCCACCCAAAGCGCCAGATTGGTGTAGAAAGGAGCAATGCCCGAGCCGAAGCTCTTAACCGGATAGATCGACTTGGAGGTCAGCTCGACCGGAGATGCCATGAAGTCAGCAACGTCATCGACGTCGACGCCCATCAGGTCGGCCAGCTCGCCCATGGACTCGGAGGTCTGCAGCGCCTCGATGTCGTTGGCGGCGGTGGCGAGCTTGTCCTGGACCTTGGCAAGCGAGGCGTCGGTCTGGGACAGCGTGGTCTTGGCCTGACCGAGCGTAGCGTTGAGTTGCGAAAGTGTACCGCGCGCACTTGCAATAGTAGGCGTGAGGCCAGACACGATTCCCGTCAGATCACCCGAGACGGCGGCAAATGAATCAAGCGCGCTCGAGGCCTTCGGCAGCGCGTTTTGACCCAGATCCGTCTGGGCCTGGCCAAGGTTGGTCGCACCGGTCTGAATTGCGTCATTGATAGCATCGCTGGCACCCGAGACAGCCGCGGCGTCATTCGCCATGGCGCTCGACTGCGCAGACAGACCGTCCTTGATGCTCTGAAGCTTTTCATTCTGCTCGCGGAGCAAACCGATGGTCGATACAATGCGCGCGTCAATTTCCTTGGAACCCGTCGACGTGTCATTGACGAGAATTTCCAAGTGCCCGATAACGGCCTTATTGTGGTCGATCGTCGCTTGGAGAGACTCAAGCGAGTTGTCGATGCGGGTGGTCGTAGATGTGACCGTGCCCGTCAGCTTGCCGATGGCAGCGTTCGCGGAGGCCGACGTCTTGGTGAGCGCAAGGCTGCCTTCCGAGAGCGCCTTGGAGAGCGAGGTGATGGAGTTACCCGCGGTGGTGCGAGCCTCGCCCAGCAGGTCGTTGCCCTGGGAGATCGCCTGCGTCAGCGACGGCGCCTGACCCTGCAGGCCGGCAAGCGCTGCATCGGCCGAGGCGATGGCGCCACTCGTCTTATCGATGGCGGCATTCATGTCGCCAATCGAATCGCGCACCTCGCCCAAGGTATCGGATGCCTCGGAGACAGAACTTGCCAACGAATCCCGAGTCTGGGTTGCCTTGTCCTTTAAATCGACTCCGGCATCCTTGGCAATGCTGGCAACGGTCTCGCCCACCGTGGAGACAAATTCCGAGTTGATCTGCTCCTCGATGGTGCTTGCGCCGGTGTCGGTAACCTTGGGCGCAATAGCGCTCTTTTTCTCATTGACGTAGTACGTAAGCTTGGGCTGATGGTAGTTGCCGTCGAGCATCGAGACCAGGTTATCCGAGAAGTTCTTGGGGATTACGATGGCCGCATAGTACTCACCGCTCTCGACGCCCTCCTTGGCGTCGGCCGCCGAATCGACGAAGGTCCAGCCCAACTGATCGTTCTCCTTGAGCTGATCGACGACCTTATCACCCGCGTTGAGCTCACCCACCAGGTCGTTTTGGGTGCCCTGATCGTTGTTGGCGATGGCAATCTTGATACCCTGAGTGTTTCCGTACGGATCCCAGTTTGCCACGATGTTGTACCAGGCATACAGCGAGGGAATAACGCACACGCCGAGGGTAACCACCAAGGCGACGGGGTTCACAAGTAGTCGCTTAATGTCGCGCTTGAATATCGCAAAGGAGACCTTTGCATCGGATAGTTTGCTGCCGAGACTCACGCTTGGACCATCCATCCTGTCGTTAAATCGAATCGTACTATCGACAACCATTGTAGTAGGCGCTTTAACGTCTCAAAGCACAATGGTGTTGAGTTTTGCGGGTAGCAATATACTACGAAGACAAATTAACGTACAGTTGTACAGTATCTTTAATTTCAGCAGGTCACAAAACCACAACCCCGACAAATAATTGATCCCTTGGGGACGGAGGAAAACGAGAGTAGAAAATCTCCCACTTCAAGCCCGCATTCGAGCCAAAAGTGGGAGATTATCCACTCTCGTTCTAATCTAGTTACGGTGCCGTATCCCCGAACTACATCAAGTTGCAAACAGCTGCGGCAAAGGCTACGGGGTCCTCGGGGAGGATGCCCTCGACCAGCAAAGCCTGGTCATAGAGCAGACCGGAGTACTGCTTGATCTTGTCGGCGTCGCCTGCCTTCTGGGCAGCGACAAGCTTGTCAAAGACCGGGTGCTTGGCGTTAAGTTCGAGCACGCGCTGGCTCTTGGGCATGCCGTCGGGCGCGCCCTCGGGTCCCTTCTGGAGCACCTTCTCCATCTCGAGCGAAAGCGGGCCCTCGGTAGTGATGCAAGCGGGCGCATCGGTCAGGCGCGCGGAGACGGCAACTTTCTCGACCTTGTCACCGAGTGCCTCCTTCATAGCGCTAAAGAGGTCCTCGTTCTCCTTGGTGGCGTCCTCGGCCTCCTTTTTCTCGTCCTCGGTCGCCAGGTCAAGATCACCGGTTGCGACGTTCTTGAGCTCCAGGTGACGATCCTCAACCTCGGGCTCGGCACCATCGGCCACGGCCTTCTCGGCAGCCTCGCGGGCGGCATCGTCCTCGTAGATCTTGGGCATATCGGCGGCAACGTACTCACGCATAGCCTGGAACGTGAACTCATCCACATCCTGCGTCAGCAGCAGCACGTCATAGCCGCGGTCGAGCACGCCCTTTACCACGGGCATCTTGGCCAAGCGCTCACGCGAGTCGCCGGCGGCGTAGTAGATGGCCTTCTGATCCTCAGGCATGCCCTTGGCATACTCGGCCAAGGTAATCATCTTCTGTTCCTTGGCAGACCAGAACAGCAACAGGTCGGCGAGCTCATCGGCCTTCATGCCATAGCTCGAGTAGATGCCGTACTTAAGACCGCGGCCAAAGTTCTCAAAGAACTTCTCGTAGGCCTCGCGGTCGTTGTCACGCATATCCTCAAGGTCGGCGGTAATCTTCTTTTCCACACGCTTGGCGATGGCCTTGAGCTGACGGTTCTGCTGCAGCGTCTCGCGCGAGATGTTGAGCGACACGTCGGCGGAATCCACGACGCCGCGGACAAAGTTGTAGTAGTCGGGCAGCAGGTCGTCGCACTTCTCCATGATCAGGACGTTGGAGCTGTAGAGCGCCAGACCCTTCTCGTAGTCCTTGCTGTACAGATCGAACGGCGCGCGTCCCGGCACAAACAGCAGGGCGTCATACTCGAGCGTGCCCTCGGCGTGGAAGCTGATGGTGCGCGCAGGATCGTCAAAGTCGTGGAACGTGGACTTGTAGAACTCGTCGTAGTCCTTCTGCTCGACATCGGAGCTGCGCTTCTTCCAGATCGGTGTCATGGAATTGACGGTCTCGAGCTCCTGGTAGTCCTCGTACTCGGGCTTGTAATCATCCGGCGCGTCCTCGGGCTTGGGTTTCTGGCGGCTCTTGCTCACCATCATCTGAATCGGGTAGCGCACATAGTTGCTGTACTGCTGAATCAGGCTCTTGAGGCCCCACTCGGTCAGGAAGCGATCGTAGGTCTCGGCCTCGCCGTCGGCGTCGAGCTTCTCGTTCTCGCGCAGCGTCAGGATGACATCGGTACCGTGCTCGGCGCGCTCGCCGTCCTCGATGGTGTAACCCTCAAGACCGTCGGACTCCCAAACGTGGGCGGTATCCTCGCCATAAGCGCGGCTGACGACCTTCACGTGGCTGGCGACCATAAAGGCGGAGTAGAAACCCACGCCAAACTGACCGATGATGTCGACATCGGAGCCCTGCTGCTCGGCGTTCTCGGTCTTAAACTCCTCGGAGCCGGAATGGGCGATGGTGCCCAGATTGCGCTCGAGCTCCTCGGCGGTCATGCCAATGCCGTTATCCGAGATGGTAATGGTGCGGGCGTCTTTATCAAAGGAGACGCGAATGGCCAGGTCGCCCTGGTCGATCTTGACGCTCGGATCCTGCAGGCTCTTAAAGTTGAGCTTGTCGACGGCGTCGCTCGCGTTAGAGATAAGCTCGCGCAGGAAGATTTCCTTATTGGTGTAGATGGAGTTGATCATGAGGTCGAGCAGTTTTTTGCTCTCGGTCTTAAATTGACGCATGTGCAGTCCTTTCGCGCTACCCCCGTCCGCAAAAACGGCCCGGTCGCCCGAGCCGCATCGCAGACCTGCTATGTTCAGACTTAGATTTTATAACCCATTAGCGCGCATATATACATACGGAATCGAAAAACTGTATGTCTAAGCGCTCCGATGCGCCAATTGCCAAGGAGTGTCCCCAACTGCCGGCAGAAAAGGAACGTCCCTATCTGCCACCCTCGACCCGCTTGGCCATCCAGGCGTGGGGCTGACCTTCATCCTCGTAATCTACCGGCGCAATCTGCGCGTAACCCGCCTTGGCATAGAGTGGCAGCACGTATTCCTGCGCATGCAGTTTTATGAGCTTGGCACCGGCATCACACGCGGCGGCATCACTGGCCTCGACGATCTTGCTCGCCAGACCGCGACGGCGCATGCTCGGCAGCACAGCCACGCGCCCCATAATATAGGTCTCCCCCGCTGCGACGCCTTCGTCCAAGTCGCACGCCGGCGAAACCGGAGCCTCTGAATCTGCCGCGCGCTCAAGCTCTTCGGGAAACACGCGCGAGCAACCGGCAAGCTCGCCGTCTGCATAGAGCGTCACATGAATGCAGTTCGGATCCTCGTCGATAGCGTCGAACTCATTCTCGTAGCCCTGCTCGTCCATAAAAACGACGCGGCGCACCAGCGCCGCGTCATCAAAGCATCCCGTCTTAAGTTGGATATCCATGGCTGCCCCTTCATTCAATGCGAACGTTAGGGACAGATTTTAGCGAAAATGGGCTCCACGCACGCTAAACTTCGCGCGAGCCTTCGCCAGGCAGTCGTAATGACCCACGTTATGGGCATCGCTCGCGATGAAGCTGTACAGGTTCTGATCGAACAGGCGCTGTGCCGGCTTTTTCTCGCGACCAAAGCGACCGCCGGCAATAAAGTCCGCCGAAGCCTGCAGCTTGCAGCCCATATCGACCAGGCGCTCCGCCACGCTTACATCCTTTTGAACCGCACGATAGCGCTCAGGATGAGCGATAATCACCTGGTAACCACGGCACTGCAAATCGTAAATCGTGTTCTCGTACTCTCTAAACGCATACGCATCGGCATGCGTCGAAAGCTCGAGCAGAAACTCGTTGGTTCCATCGAAATGCAAGTGCTCCGCAGCATCGATACCAAGCTCAACAAGCTTTCGATGGTTGACCTCGAAGCCCATCTGGAGCGGAAAACCGTCAGCGTTATCACGCAGCAGCTCAAAGGCATCCCACATCTTGTCGTAATCAAAATAGGGATCACGGCAGTGAGGAGTGCAAACGATTCTGGTTACACCGGCCCGCTTGGCAGCCTCGAGCATCGCCAAGCTCTCATCGAGATCGGCGGCGCCGTCGTCTACACCCGGCAAGATATGGCAATGAATGTCACGCATAGGTCAGCCTTAATCAACTAAACGTTTGCTCGGTTGGTGAAGATGCCCTTTTTGGAAGTCCCCTGATCGTCGGAGCCCTTCTTCACCTTCTTACCGTCCTTGGTGTAGTAGGAGTAGTAGTACTCGCTGGTCTCGGTCTCGCAGTAGTTCATAACGGTACCGATGAGCTTGACCTTCTCGGACTTCTTAAGCTGACCGATGGCGTTGAGCGCCTCCTCGCGCTTGGTGAAATCCTCACGCACGACAAAAAGCGCACCGTCGGTCAGACTTGCGATCTCGGCAGCATCGATGAAAGTGCCGACCGGGGGAGCATCAAAGATGACGTACTGGAACTTGGCGGACAGTGCCTTTACCAGCTTGGCAAAGCGGTGAGAGACGATGATGTCGGCAGGATTGGGAATATGCGGCTCGGCATCGAGGAAGTAGAAGTTCTTCTGACCCGTCTCGACAATTGCCTGGTCAATGGAGATCTGCTCGGAAAGAACCGCATAGAGTCCGCCGCGCGAACGAACGCCGAGCATATCGGAAAGGGACCTGCGGCGCATATCGGCCTCGACCAGGAGCACGGACTTGCCGCTCGTGGCGATTGCCTGAGCAAGGTTAATGGAAACCGTAGACTTGCCCTCGTTGGGAATCGAGGAGGTAACGGTGATGGTGCGAATGGGGTCGTCCACACTCGCAAAGCGGATGTTGGCCAGAAGGGTCTTGGCGGCATTCTGTACAACGAGCTTATCGGTGTTCTTTGCCTTAGCCATGCCTATTTACCACCTTTCATAGCCGGAATTCGGCCAACAACGGGAATACCCAGGAGCTCTTCTGCCTCTTCTGCACCGCGGATGCGGGTGTTGAGCATGTCTGCCAAAACGACATAGGCAACTGCGATAAAGATGCCCGCGAGGAACGCGACAGCAACGTACAGCATACGCTTGGGACCGCTGGGGGCTTCGGGGGTCTTAGCCTCGTCGATAACGTTGATGCTCTGGGCAGCGCCGACGTTCTGAGCGACCGTACTCACCGAGCTGGCCATGGCCTTTGCGACCTTAGCCGTCTCCTTGGCATCGGTGCCGGTAACCGAAAGCGTAATGACACGCGTGGTGGTCTCGGAGGAAACAGACACCTTGTAGTCATCCAGATCGGTGAGGCCCAGTTCCTTGGCGGCGCCGCTCTTAACGCTATCGCTATCCAGCAGCGTGGCGATATCGTTGGAAAGCATCTGACTCGCCGAGAGATCGTTGTAGCTCATCTGACCGCTATCGTCGGTCTTGGCGAGAATGTACATGCTCGTCGTCGCGGTATAGGTGTTGTCCATCGCAACGAAGGACACGATGCCCATGGCGATCGCGCAGACCACCGGAAGGGTGATGACCAGCTGAAGGTGCTTCTTCAGCAGCTGGAACAGTTCGAGAAGGGTCATGCAGCTTGCCTTTCATTTCCCCAGTTCGGATTGACATACTGTCCGTATGTTATCGCATCTTTTTACCGAGACCAAACTCTATACATAAGAAACAGGCTCTCCTGTAAAAATGTCGGAAGCAATCGTAAAATTGCACAACAACGCCGCACCCGAAAGTCAAATGCGGCGTCTGCATCAATATCTATGTTGTATCGCTATGCGAATGGCTCGTCCTGCTGTATGGGAAACGTCACCGTAATGGTGGTTCCCACGCCCAACGCGCTCGACAAATCGAGCGTGGCGTGATGATACAGGGCCGCATGCTTGACAATGGCAAGCCCCAGGCCGGTTCCGCCGCGTGCCTTGGACCTACTCTTGTCCACGCGATAGAACCGCTCAAATACCTTGCCCTGTTCTTCAGGCGCGATACCGATTCCCGTGTCGGCGACCGCGAGGAACGGATGGCCTTCGTCGTTGGTGCCGCACTGCAGCGTAACCGTACCGCCGGGCCGATTGTAGCGGATGGCGTTGCTTGCCAGATTATAGATGAGCTCGTCGATCAAGCGCGACACGCCTTCGATGACCACAGGCTTGGTCTCATGACTTATCGTCACATTCGCCTGACGGGCGACCTGTTCAAGACGCTGCCCAACCGCGTAGATGGCACGCGAGAGCTCAATAGGCTCCGTGGACCCAATGGGCACCGCCTCGCCCTCAGTTGCACGCTCGGCCTCGTCCAAGTTAGACAGCGTAAGGATGTCGTTGACGAGCGCCGCCAAGCGGCCTGCCTCACGATAGATGCGACCGCCAAAGTTGCGCAGGTCGTCCTCGCCCTCGACCATGCCGTTTGCGATGAGCTCGGCATAGCCCGAAATCGCCGTAAGCGGCGTCTTGAGCTCATGGGTGATATTCGCCGTGAACTCGCGGCGCATACGGTCGTTGTCCGTCAGCACCGCCATTTGGCGCTTGAGTTCCTGGCGCTGCGACTCGATACGCTCAAGCATGGGGACCATCTCGGCATAGGCGTGCTCATAGCTACGGCGTGGGTGGTCCAAATCCACCTCTTGCAACGGCGCGATGATGGCACGGGACTCGCGGCGCGCCATAAAAAACGAGAGTACCGCACCCGCTGCTGCGATAAGCAGCATCGGCGCCACCATCGACAGCAAAATCGCCGCAACGCCAGGCTGGGCCTGCGCCAAGCGGACAACCTGGCCGTTATCAAGGGCGACGGCGCGATACAGCATAATCTCGTCGAGCGTAGAGCTTGCGCGCTCCGCGGAACCCAAACCACTCTCAAAGGCCTCGATGACCTCGGGGCGATCGCCATGGTTGGGCAGTGTGGAAGGCGACGCCTCGTTGTCGTAGGCAACCGATCCATCCTTGTTAATCAGCGTGATGCGCAAGTCCTCGCGATCGAGGCTACGCAAGAACGGGATGGGCTCCTGCTGCTCATCGAGGGCGGCAGCAATGAGCTCGGTTTCCTGCGCCAGGTTGGCACTCGTGGCATCCGCCAAGGTGTTTTGCACAAAGAACGCACCCAGCACCGTAAACGCCACGATAACCGCCATGGCGCAGACAAAGATCGTCACAAAAACGCGGTGCGACAGCGTATGTTTTCCCTGGGGGGCGAAGACCACGGGTTACTCCTCCGATGCGGTGGCCGCGGTGTCGTCACCTTCGGCACCATCACCGGCAGAAGGCTCGGCCAAGCGGTAGCCCACGCCGCGCACGGTCTCGATGGCGCCGGCATGCTCGCCCAGTTTTTGGCGAAGCGTCTGCACGTGCACGTCAACGGTGCGCGAACCGCCGTCGAAGTCCCAGCCCCACACGCTCTGCAGCAACGACTCGCGGGTAAAGACCACGCCGGGCTTGCGCATGAGGTACTCGAGCAGGTCGAACTCGCGCAGGGTGAGCTTAAGCGGCTCGCCGGCAACGGTCACCTCGCGATGGCTGGGCGAGAGCACGATGTCGCCCACGCTGAGCACATCGCTCGCCTGCTTGACCATGCCGCCGCGACGCAGCAGTGCGCGGCAGCGGCTGGCGAGCTCCATGAGCGAAAACGGCTTAGTCAGGTAATCGTCGGCACCGCCATCGAGCGCCATCACCTTGTCGAGCTCGGTATCCTTGGCGGTAAGCATCATGATGGGCACCGTCGCCGTCAGGCGGTCGGCACGCAGGCGACGCATAATCGCCAAGCCATCGGTATCGGGCAGCATGATGTCGAGCAGGACGGCATCGGGTACCCGTCGCGCCACGGCAGCCTTAAACTCACCGTCGCACGAAAAGCCCTCGGCCTCGATTCCCTGCTTGCGCAACGCATAGACCGTCAAATCCCTGATGTTGTCATCGTCCTCGACGTAATAGATCATGTTGAACCCCTTTGCGGCCGGCATGACCGCATCTTAACCCTAAAGGTACCTTTACTAGATGGTATCAGCCAAAACGGCCCGTCAAATAATCCGCCGTGCGCGGATCGGTCGGATTCTTGAAGAGTTGCGCGGTGGGCGCGTGCTCCACCAGCTCACCCAGCAAAAAGAATGCGACCGAATCGGAGATACGCGCCGCCTGCTGCATATTGTGCGTAACGACCACGAGCGTGCAGGTCTCCTTGAGCTCGCAGGCAAGCTGCTCCACCACCAGCGTCGAAACGGGGTCGAGTGCCGAGGTCGGCTCGTCCATCAGCAGAATGTCGGGCTGCACGGCAAGTGCGCGGGCGATGCACAGACGCTGCTGCTGGCCGCCCGAAAGACCCAGACCCGACTCTTTGAGCTTGTCCTTGACCTCATCCCATAGCGCAGCGCGACGAAGGGAGTCCTCGACCAGCTCATCCAGCGCAGCGCGATCGCGCACACCCATACCGCGCGGACCATACGCGACGTTGTCGTAGATGCTCATGGGAAACGGGTTGGGGCGCTGGAACACCATGCCCACGCGCTGGCGAAGGCGGCAGATGTCGTAGTCGCCCAGGATATCTTGACCATCGAGCGCAATCTTGCCCTCGATTCGGCAGTCCTTGATGCCGTCGTTCATGCGGTTAAAGCAGCGCAGCAACGTGGACTTTCCGCAGCCCGAAGGCCCGATGAACGAGGTAATCTGCTTGTCGCGAATCTTGATATTCACGTCCTTGAGCGCATGGTGGTCGCCATAGAACAGGTCGAGGCCCTCAACATCGATGCGCGTCGGCGAGGCGGCAAGATCCTCTGCCGTGGGACGAGTCGCATCCCCAACCTCGCGCTCGTGCGCGGCCTCGGCCTGCGCTTTCATGAGTTCTTCAAGCTCCGTGGGCTCCACTGCCGCAGCAGCCGTCATACCGCATACCTCCACATCGATATCAATTCAGCAGTATCGATAGTAGAAATCGCGGCTCATATGCACGTGAGCGCATTGTCAAGTGTTTGTAAGGGCACGCTGGCTATGCGGCGGGCAGCTCGATGGTGAATATCGTGTGTTCGGGCGTCGATTCACATGCAACGGTACCACCGTGTGCCGCGATGATCTCCTTGGCAATAGCAAGGCCCAGACCGGCACCACCGCGATTGGTCGCACGCGCCGCATCCAGGCGATAGAACTTCTCAAAGATCACCTTGAGCTTAGCCGCAGGGATAGGATCGCCCTGATTGATAAAGCGCACGCGCACGCCGCCATCGTCTTGGCGCCCGGCCTCAATCGTGATAGTCGAGCCCTCATAGCTATAGGCGACGGCGTTTTTCATGATGTTGTTGAACACGCGAGCCATCTTGTCGCCATCCACGAGCACCGTCAGGTCCTCGCGAATATCAACTTGGACTTCCTTATGCTGCTCGTTGAGGATGGGATAGAACTCGTCAGCCACCTGAGCCAGCAGCAACCCCAGATCAACATAGCCGCGCGTGAGCACGATATCGTGGAAGTCAAAGCGCGTGATATCGAAGAACTCTTCGATGAGCGTATCGAGCCGGTGCGCCTTGTCGAGCGCCACGCCCGTAAAGTGCGCACGTTGCTCAAGCGGCAAATCGGGAGCCTCCTGCAGGAGCGAAAGATAGCCCACCACGCTGGCGAGCGGGGTGCGTAGGTCATGTGCCAAGTACGTGACCAGATCGTCCTTGCGATGCGACTCGTCACGCAGAGCTTGTTGCACCTTACGCCCACGGTCACGCACGCGGTTAAGGGCGCCCTCGACCTCCAAGAAGTCGCCGTCGATGTTGTCCCAGGTGTCGGGGTGATCGATCAGGCGATCTTGAATACGAGCAGCCAGCACACAATCGGCATGCTGCTCGCCCTGCTCGTAGCCCTGGTAGTACAGGGCGCGGCCGCACAAGAACAGCACGCACACGGCAAGCGCCAGCACAAAGCCAAGCATGTTGAATACAAAGCCGGCGTCAAACAGCACCGGCCCTTCGATGCCGCCGAGCGCCATGGCGCCAATCGCCAACGTCATGGCCCACGCGGCGCCGCCAATCACCACGCAGCGGCACACGATCTCAAATCGATCGATCAGCAAAAAGCCGACAAGCAGCACCGCCAAGATTCCGACGATGTTGTCGATGCCAATCAGCAGCAGGCTCAGCAAAAAGAGCAGCACCGTTGCAAGCGCGCGGTTGTCGACGACCGACCTCACGTATTCAAAGAGCCGATCGGGCACCTCGAACGCTTGCCTATCGTCTTTTGTCATATCAAGATCCTCACAAGCGAAAAGCGTTATTCGATGATGTAGCCGACGCCCCAGACGTTTTTGATAAAGCGTGGCTTTTGTGCGTCGTCGCCGATCTTTTCGCGCAAGTGGCGAATATGCACCATCACCGTATTGTTGGAGCCGGGCATAAAGTCCTCGTTCCACACCGCGCGGAACAGGTCCTCCACGGCCACCACGCTGCCGCGATGCTCGACCAGATACAGCAAGATTGAATACTCGGTGGGCGTGAGGCGAACCGGTGAACCGTCCACTGTCACGGAACGAGCATCGCGGTTGATCTCCAAGCCGTCGAGCTGAATGGTCGGCGACTCGGCCGCCTGTGCACGGCTACCGTAGCTGGTGTAGCGGCGAAGCTGAGCGTGCACGCGCGCGATGAGCTCCGGCGGACGGAACGGCTTAACCACGTAATCGTCCGCGCCAAGCGAAAGGCCCCCGATCTTGTCTTGCTGGGCATCGCGCGCCGTCAGCATGATCACGGGATAGGTATGGCTGGAACGGATCGTACGCAGCAGCTCAAACCCATCGATATCGGGCAGCATGACATCAAGCAGCGCCAGATCGAACTCCTGCTCCAAAATCGCCTTGGCAGCATCGGCCCCGCTATAGGCAATCTGGACATCAAAGCCCTCTTTTGTAAGGTAGATGCCAACCAAGTCGGCGATGGCCTTCTCGTCATCAACTACCAAAATGCGCTCGTTCATGCGTGCTCCTCTCGCGCTCCATTATGCCTGAGGCGACGCACGCCACACACAACAAGCGTGGGTGATTAAGCCGGCCTTAAGCACCCTTGTGCCCGTTCGGGTGCGGATGTGGGCCAAGCGCGCACGCGATGATCGCCGACGCCGGCAAACGATATACTCTAGTTCCAGAAGAGACCATCCCGTCGAAAGCGAAATCCGTGAAGTCCCTCACCTCTTTTGCAAAGCGCTCAGCCCAGCTTGCCGCCGGCTTTGTCTGCGCTATCGCCCTTGCCGCTGGCGCGCCCACCGTCGCCGGCGCCCAAGTGCTCACGACCGACAATGTTTGCGGCAAAACCGCCGATGCGCGCGGCATCACGGCCGAAAACCTGCCCGATATCGATGCGACCAATGCCCTCGTCATGGGCAAAGACGGCACCGTCTACTATGGGCGCGGCGCCGATGAGCAGGTCAAGATTGCCTCGATCACCAAGGTCATGACCGCAATCCTAACCGTCGAGAATTGCAAGATGGACGAGAAGGTCACGGTGAGCAACGCCGCAGCCACCGTGGGTAATTCGACCGCCGGCTTGCTCGAAGGCGACGAGCTTACCGTGGAGCAGGCACTGCGCGGCCTGATGATTCCCTCGGGCAACGACGCCGCCATCGTGCTCGCCGAATATGTGGGCAAGAAAATCGACCCTAAGACCAAAGACGCCGAGGCCACATTTGTGAAGGCCATGAACGAGCGCGCTAAGAAGCTCGGCTGCACCGGTACGCTTTTTGAAAACCCGCATGGTCTGGACTTTGATGAGTGGGCTGGCGATATGCACTCAACCGCACACGACGTAGCGCTGATGATGCAGGAGGCCATGAAAAACGACACGATCCGCGAGGTCGTAGCGAGCGAGGATTCCTGGATCGAGGTCACGGGCGCCGACGGCACCGACCATTCGCATTCCATGGACACGCATAACTATTTGCTGGGCCAAGATGGCAACATCGGTGGCAAGACTGGCACCACCGACGATGCAGGCTATTGCTTTACGAGCGCCTACAACCGCGACGGCGACGAGATCTACACCGTTATTTTGAACTCCACCACCACCGATCAGCGCTTTACCGATACCGCCGCCCTTGCCAATTGGTACTACGGTCACAAGGTGACGGTCGCAATCGCCAACACGCAGGAAAAGACCGCCAACGGCAACCCGCTTATGGCACGCATTAGCCAGACAGATTGGACGGACAAGACGATCGACGCCACGCTCGCCGACCCCGCCGCACAGGCAACGGTGTTCTCACTCGCCGGCGAAGTGACCGAAAAAGTTAGCTACGATGACCTTTCGGGCACGGTGCATGTTGGCGACAAGGTAGGCAGCGTTACGCTCAAGCAGGACGGCACCAAGGTCGCCGTCATGGACCTGGTTGCCGACGAGGAAGGCACAGGGCCGAATCCCATTGAATGGCTCCTCGTGAAGCTCGACCGCTTGGGCCGCCGCATCGACAACCGCCCACTTGCGGCAGAGAGCGAGACCGTAGCCAAGGCTCCTGAGATGTAGGGCGCAAGAATAATAAGTCCACTGAAAGGAGGCGTCCGAAAGGATGCCTCCTTTTTGAGGGTTCGAATCCCCAGCCGCCATTCTTGATAATAAAAAAGGGCCCCAAATGGGACCCTTCTTCAAATTCGTACTGGCGGAGAGCTGGGGATGTCCGGACATGCTACGCATGCCCTCCGGCTTCAAAGCCTGACGGCTTTTCGCCCACGGGCTATAAACGCTTTCGCGTTTGCTTAACGCCCGTGCCCTCTCGGGTTCGAATCCCCAGTCTCCTTTCTCCGCACAAAAAAGGGCCCCAAATGGGACCCTTCTTCAAATTCGTACTGGCGGAGAGCTGGGGATTCGAACCCCAGATGCCCTTTTGGGGCATACTCGCTTAGCAGGCGAGCACCTTCGGCCTCTCGGTCAGCTCTCCGTAACAGCCGTTCTATAGTAACCAAACAGCCAAGGATGGGCAAGAGAAAATTTTCTAATTGCCTAGCATCCTTTCCTCTTTGGAAGCTTCGCCTACCCCAGCGAGCGGTTGAGGGAGCCGAGCTCGTCGTTGCCCATAGTGCGCCACATTTGGAAGATGCAACCGCGTGCCAGGAAAAAGAAGCCGTTGTCGACCAGTTGAACAGCGGCATCTGCCAGCTGATTCGTCACGGCGGACACTGGCGGCAGCTCGAGTCCAGCCTTGTGGATGGTCTCAACCGCTTCTTCGAACGTCGGAGGCTCGCTGACGCCCATCTCGTTCATAAGGCCCTGCATTTCTTCCAGCGCGCTGCTGCCCGACTCCTCGCCGCGCGGCACTAGACGGTAACAAGCCAGCGCCAGGTCAAGCTGATCGCAATTCCAATAGGCAAACGCCAAGCGATAGAACAGGTAGCCAATTGCAGAACGATCGCTGGCAATACGTAGGCCGTGGCGCGCCACCTCGATAATCTCGTCAAAGCGCTCCAGACGCGCAAGCACGTTGATGAGTGCAAAGTGCGATTGCATGGACGAGCGCGCCAGATCGTAAAGATGGCGCACCTCGGGCAGTGCTCGTTCAAAGTCCTCTTGCTCGGCGTAAAAGCTGCAGATTTCGTGCTGGGCAAAGTACAGCGCATCGGGCGCACGGAGGATTCGCACAGAGCGATCTTCTTCCAACACCGGTAGCACCATGCGCACCAGCTGGTTGTCACAAAACTGCGTTTGAACCGGACCTGTCGCCAAAAGCTCGGCGACGGCGCACTTAGCCTCCAACTCCTCAACAAGACGGGAAAAGCCTTCAAAAGCACCTGTACGGTCGACTTTTGCCTGCTCGCGCAATTCAACAACACGGGCCACGTATGGGTCGTCGTCCTCTTCCATGACCTCCAACTCGTCAGCCTTATCGGCGAGCAGCAGATCGCGCAACGCCGGCGGCAGTATGCGATGGTCATCACGCGGACGAGCATGAACCTCCGCAGGCTCAATCGTCTCCGGAGCGGTTGACTCATACGCCTCAAGCACACGCTTGCACGGCATATCGTCCATGTCCATGCTCTCAAGATCCTTGACGACAGGCACGCAATCGGCCAGATAGGCCGCGCGCCCAAAGAAATACGTTGCGACAACGCGCTCGCCCTGCTCACTGTCGGGAGCAGCAATCTGCACATAGCAGCGCGTGATGCAGGTGCCCGCGGCAAAACACGCTGCCGCAAGCGTGAGTGCCACACGTGCATCGTGCTCCGCGGCCCAGATCGCGCGCATGTCCTCGTCCAGCTCGCGCCAGGCGTCATCCTGAGCGTCGTATTCACGTTGCGGCATGGCATCAACGACAGACCGCCCAAACCGAACGAGCATAATCCCCTCGGCAACGTTTGCCCGATAGGTATAGTCGAGCCGTGTGACCACGTTAAGCGCCTCGACAATACGCGCGAAGCGGGTACGCACATCCCACTCACCGCCCGGCTGGCAAGCCACCGTACCCGGTTTGCCCCACGGGTTATCGCTCGAGGCCGTATCGAGCAGTCGGGGAACATCGTTGGTCGTCTTGGCGATATGCCACGCATCAAAGAGCGCGCAGCCCTCAAGGCTCGGCGAGGATGCCGCAGGGGCCAATCCGGCCCCGATGCGCTCGAGGATGCCAGAGAGGCGGTTGAGACGGCACTCGATGGCAAGCAGCATGTCAATCTCGTCCTGGTCCAGCAGGCTACGATCAAAATTGAGATAGAAAAGCTTTGAGCGATCGATGCGAGCCAGGCTCATCTCGGACTTGGCGGCGATGGTGCGCAGTCGGGGCAAGTCGACCTCGCTCATAAGGGCGGCCGCATAACGCTCGATACCGCTCGGATTCTCGGCATGGTCGACACGGTAGAGCAGCGTCTCGATAGCGTCAGGTAGCGGTGCCGTGTTAAAGCCCAAAAACACCTCGACCGGCTCGGGCAACTTTACGAGCTTTATTTTGTCGACAACGTTTTGCATGTCCGCATCGAGACCGTCGACGCCCGCCGTGTTCGCAATAGCGCTTTCGGAGTTGGCAAATATCACGTAGCGCAAGAACATCGAGGCCATGAACTCGCCGTAAGGAAGGGCGCGGGTCGAATTCCATGTCTCGTGGTCGGACTGCTCGCGCATGGGGCCTTCGGGAGAGCCGGCAGTTTGCGCACACGTACGCATTGCACCGTTGGCTTCCCTTACCATAATCTCACCAATACTGGAATCCGACTCGTCAAGGACCAGCTCCATGTCGGGATCGTTGGGCAGCGGAGCCTCGCTAACGGGGCGGTCCACCTTGTACACCTCACCCGAAACGCTTACGTAGCCCAAAAGCGACACATGGCTTTTGCCAACGAATTCGACGACATAACAAGATTCATGCTGGTCCTCGCCAAAGAGTTTCCAGACCACGCCATATGAGCGCCCCGCAGGCTGCTCGGGCATCGCCGGAAAGCGCTTCTTGGGATCGAGAAACCTGAGCTTGTATGTCGGACGCTCTGCCACGAAGTATCACCCTGATCGGTCGCTTGAAGAAGGAGTGGTCACGGATGGGCCGCGACACCTACTCGAAATCTTACACGAGTCGACAGGAAATAGTCCGCTTTACGCCTGCGCCTCGACCGAGGTTCGAATCCATGCAGTGTTTACGTAAAAGAAAAGCCCCCGTTGCCGGGAGCTTTAATCTCAAATGGTGCGGCGTATAGGATTCCGCGCATCCGCTGCGCGGATCCGCACCGGCTTCGCCCGCCTGCCGGCGCGCTCGCCCGCGGGCTAAAACGCTCCGCGTTTTCTTCACGCCCGCGCCTCGACCGAGGTTCGAATCCATGCAGTGTTTACGTAAAAGACGATATGAGAAAGCCATTGGGGTCGCCTCCCCCGCGGCGCAGCTTCTTTCCGCGGGCTCAGGGTGCCACAATGG
>NZ_CAXSQQ010000021.1:0-32708 GCF_964239575.1 Collinsella aerofaciens ATCC 25986 | reverse complement strand
AGGCCCCGCCGACCGATTGCAAGCGGTCGGCGGGGCCATTGCGGCTCTTGACAGCGGATTGGGTCATATGAGCGAAAACGGCCCCAAGCGAGCAAGGTGACGTGAAATGAAAGGACGCTGACCTTCTGGTCGCGCCCTTGAAGTTGAACGTCAGATTGCCGCTCTGGCGGGTTTGCAGCGTCAACTGGTTACGCGGTTTGGTAAAACCGCGTAACCCCTACGGCCGCTGGCCCATGCCACCCTCGAGGGTGACGGTCTCGCCGTTCATGTACTTAAAGTCGGGACCGCAGAGCTGAACGACCACGCGGCCGATCTCCTTCTCGACGTCGCCGTAGTGGCCTGCCGGCGGCATGTGGACGTTGGCCTTGAAAGCCTCGGGGTAAGCATCCTGGAAGTTCTCGAGCGCAGCGGTCCAAGCAAGCGGGCAAACGATATTGACGTTGATGCCGTCCTTGCCCCACTCGTTGGCGGCAACGCGGGTCAGGCCGCGGATGCCCTCCTTGGCGGCAGCATAGCTGCACTGGCCATAGTTGCCAAACAGGCCGGCGCCCGAGGCAAAGTTGACCACGGAGCCCTTGGTCTCCTTCAGGTGCGGATAGGCCTTCTGCATGTACAGATAGGTAGCATACAGACCGGAGTAAATGGCCAGGTTAAACTGATCCATGGTGTGATCGGCGATGGTCACACCCGAGGCGCTGGCCTGAGCATTGTTGACGACGGCGTCGATGCGGCCGAACTCCTCAATGGCCTTGTCGATGACGTTCTGGACGACGGCCTCGTTGTCCTGACCAGCCGAGACATCGGCCTGAACAGGCAGAACCTTGACACCGTACTCGGCCTCGAGAGACTCCTTGGCGGCCTCGAGCTTGGCGACGTTGCGGCCGGTGATGACGAGGTTCGCGCCCTCCTTGGCAAATGCGATATCGATGCCGTAGCCGATGGAGCCAGCGGAACCGTCCTTAAGCGTGGCCTTGCCGCCGCCGGTGACGATCACGGTCTTACCAGTGAAAAGTCCCATACAAAGTCCTTTCAAATCGCGACGGGCACGCCCGCCGACTGCGCGTATCCAACTTCACGCGCCAAAAGCTGAGATGTAACTTTAGCGTGTTCAAGCAAAAATAAAAGACCGCGGTAGGCGAACGGCACCACGTAGTTCGGCGAAGGGATTGTCAAGTACAAACTGGATAAAACGGCCGAGTTATTGTTATCAGATCGAGCCATCGAACACGTTTTGAAACTTTGCTGCGGCGCGCGGGATGTCGGCGCGAGACCTTATCATAGGGTGACAAACAACGATGAGGAGCACATGCCTATGACAGACGAGCTGGACCCCCAGACTCAAGAGCATATTGATCATTCCGCAGACGCCGTCGACGACTGCGATACTCCTACCTGCGTCGACGCCTCCACCGATGCGCCCGCCACCGCAGATGCGCCCGCTGCCGCAGATGTGCACGCTGCCGCAGATGTGCACGCCGATGCGGATAAAGCAACAGACACAGACGATACTGTCGAGCATGACGAAAGCGAGCAGCCGGAGCCGAGCGATGCCGAACCCGACACAGACCCCGCGCCACAGGCGGCAGGCCCCATCGAGGTGTCTTCGGAAGAAGAGCTCGATGCCGTCATGGACTCCATGATGGATGCCGTCAAAGCGATGAAAGACGCCGTGGCCGATGCCGATATTGATGCCGAGGAAGAGGAGGCCGCCGAGGCGGCCTCGACCTTTGTGCCCGGCGAGACTCCGGTTGCCGACCAGGGCAGTACCATGCCCTCGTTTCTCCAGCTCGAGCACCCCACGATTGGCGCCGATGCGGTCGATCCGCACGCAGCAGGCTTTTCTGTGGTCGAGGGCGGTACCGGCAATATCGCCGCGCCGCAGACTGCCGATGCGGACGCTGCCGACACCACTCGCCCGACCGCCCCGCACTCCCCCGCCGCGAGCCGCGATCTGGGGACCGCTGTCTCGAACACCGCGAACGCCGTGGGCACCTTTATCGCCCAGGGCGCCTCGGCCATGCGCGAGATGAACGCCGCGAAAAAGGCACTTGCCGATGCCCGCGCCCACCTGACCGAACTTGAGCAGCGCATTGCCGATCAGGCCGAGGAACTCGAGACGCGCCAGGATATCGCAGGCCGCTACGACCAGATCGTCGCCGACCAGCGCCAAGCGATTGCTACAGCGCAAAAGGCCGCCGCGGCAGCCGAGATTGACCGTGATGCCCACGCCGCCAAAGCGACAGAGCTCAAGGGTCAGTTCGAACAAATGAAGACAGAGGATGACGCGACTGAGCTCCGCCTGAAGGCCGCGCTCGACGCCGTGGAGGCCCGCGAGGCAAGCTCTCGCGAGACCGGCAACCGCCTCGTTCGACGTCTTGAGGATTCCAAGCGCATCCGCGACAAGGTGAAGGCCGAGCGAGACGCCGGCATTGCGGCCGCACAACAAACCGTCGACGCCACGCGCGCCCAGCTCGAGACGCTGCGTCATGAGTATGCCGAGCTGCAACGCAATCCCTCGGCAAATCCCGCCAACTATACGGTGCGCACCAGCGAGCTCTCGATGCAGATCTCCGACACGGCAGATGCCCTGCGAAAAGCCGAAGAAGATGTCCCGCGCATCACCGCCGACCTTGAGCACTCGCTTGCCGCAGCCGAGCAGGCCGTCGAGCAGGCTCAAGCCCCCATTGCCGAAGCCAAACGCGCACACCAAGCCGTGACGACTGAGGCCGATGCCGCGCGCGACGAGCTGCAGACGGCGAAAACTGCCGCCACGACGCGCCAGCGCGAACTGCGCGAGAAGATAGCCGCCGAGGACAAGGCACGCCGCGACCAAGAGCAAAGCATCGCCAACGCCCAAGCAGATGCCGCACATGCACAGTCGATCATCGAGCAGGCGACCGAGGTGCATGACCATCCAGAGATCACTGAGTCGCTTGCAGGATCCTTGGCCCGAGACAAAGCCGAACACGCCGAGACCGAGCAAGAAGTCGCCCAGCTCGAGGCCACCGAGGACGCGGTGCGCGAGCGTACCCGCGACTCACGCATCAAATTCACTGGCGCCATCGTCTGCATCGTCGCCGTGATTCTGGCAATCATCCTGATCTGGCTGTTCGCGAGCAAGTAAACCAGCTGCCAAAAAACGCCTCAACTCAGTTGCGGTGAGAAAGTTTCTGTTTAGCCCCAAAAAGGCCAATTCAAGAACTATCTCACCGCAACTTATTTAGATCGACGCAAGGCAACCTATCCCTCTTGCACCGATCTCTTGACATAAGGACTGTCCCCAGGTGCCGGCACAAAAGGAACGTCCCCAAGTGCCAACAATGGCAACGCCGGTGTTTTGGCAACGACAGCGAGCGGGTCGCATTTGAGACAAGGTGACGTGAAACGAAAGGGCGCTGACCTTCTGGTCGCGCCCTTGAAGTTGAACGTCAGATTGTCCAAATGCGGCCCGCGCAGCGTCGAGCAGTTACGCGGTTCGTAGAACCGCGTAACTAACAAATGAGCATCGCGTCGCCAAAGCTGAAGAAGCGGTAGCGCTCCTCGATGGCAGCGGCGTAGGCATCCATGATCTGGTCGCGGGTGGCAAGCGCGCTCACGAGCATCATGAGCGTGGAGCGCGGCACATGGAAGTTCGTGATCAGCGCGTCGACCACGTGATAGGTCGAGCCGGGCATGAGGTAAAGCTGCGTCGTGGCGTTCTCGCGCACCACGATGTCACCGCGGCCAAGCGTATCGGCCCCGTCCTCGCGGCCTTCAAAATAGCGCGCCGTCACGGCCGGATCGGACACCGGCGCGTCCGTGTCAAACGCGCTCTCGAGCGAGCGCACCGCGGTAGTGCCGACGGCGATCACACGATGACCCTCGGCCTTGGCCTTATGCACGGCGTCGACAACCTCCTGCGACACGTGGTAGCGCTCGGTGTGCATGACGTGCTGCGTGGGGTCGTCCTCCTCCACCAAGCGGAAGGTATCGATGCCCACCTCGAGCTCGACGGCGGCAAACTTGGCACCCTTGGCCTCGATAGCGGCCATGAGCTCAGGAGTAAAATGCAGGCCCGCCGTGGGAGCGGCAGCCGAGTGCTCCTCCTTCATGGCGTACACGGTCTGATATTTCTCGGGATCGCCCTCGTAATCGGTAATGTAGGGCGGCAGCGGCACGTGACCGGCAGCATGGATGGCCTCGTCAAGCGTGCGCGGCTCGCCGGCGGCATTGCAACCGGCCGGCTCAAAACGCACCAGGCGGCCGCCGCGACTATCGGTGACAAAGTCGACGACCTCGGCCGTCAGCACCACGGGAGCCCCCTCGGGCGCATGAGCGCCACCGGCGCGATACTCAATCTGAGCACCGGGCTTCAGGCGCTTACCCGGCTTGACCAAGCACTCCCAAACATGGCCCAGCGGGTCAACATCCTCGCGGCGCTTGAGCAGCAACGTCTCGACCACGCCGCCCGAGCCCGTCTTGCGACCGATAAGACGGGCCGGCATCACGCGCGTCTGGTTGATGACGAGCACGTCGCCCGGCTCGATATAGTCGATGATGTCACGGAAGATGCGGTGCTCGACGGTGCCGCCATGCCCTAACGGCGTTCCTGTCTCGGAGCCTTTGCGATCCACCACCAGCAGGCGGCAGGAGTCGCGCGGCTCGGCAGGCGCCTGGGCGATGAGCTCTTCGGGCAGGTTATAGTCAAAATCATCGGTACGCATAGACACGTCGGATTCTCCTTATATAGCTAAAGTCCGCTCTACATCCTAGCAGGCTGACGTCCCAAGTGAACTACTTTTTGGCGGCTTTGCGCTCGTCGCGGATGCGGGCGCGGTCCATGGCCGCCTCGACGGCCGAGAAACGGCAGCCGCAGTAGTTCTGCCGATACATGCCCAGCTCGCGCGAACGACGTGTCGCCTCGGGGTAATACGTGCGAAAATCGCGAATCACCGGAGTGAGACCGCGGGCAGCAGCCAGACGCTCCAACACATCATTGCAGGTTTCGAACAACTGGTACGGCGAGACGGCGAGCGTCGTGCCCACAAACTCAAACCCGCGCTCCTGGGCCACACGGCACGCCTCGGCCAGACGCAGGGCATAGCATGAGCGACAGCGACGGGCTCGATCGGCGCCCAGCAGGGCCACGCCGGCCTCCCAGCGCTCCCGGTCCTCCCCCGCCTCGATAAGCTCGATGTCGCCATCGGCACACCACCGGCGCAGCTCGTCCAAACGCCGCTGCCATTCATCGTGCGGCTGAATATTGGGGTTTGTCCAGCAGATTGTGGGCTCAAACCCTTCCTCGCGCAGCAGGCGGACCGGCTCAAGAGAGCACGGCGCACAGCACGCATGCAGCAACAACGGCTTCATCGACATCTCCTCACCCGAAAAAGCGCACGCCAAAGGACGTATCCTCGCAGGCGACAATGCGGCGGTCGCGCAAAATGGTCCGCACGTAATACCAGTCGCCCACACAGCCCGACAAATGCAAGCCGGCCGCCAGGTAGCACAGCAGCGGATAGCCCGAAAACGCAAACCCCAGGGCAAGCGCCGCCGTCACAACAACCGTCGGCGCCAGGCAAACCGCCACGTATCGCATGCGCGAATACACCACGCCTTCGGCGCAGGCGTAAATCATGCAGGTTTCGAGATTTGCCCCAAAGGTCACCTGCGCGCCCGCAGGCGCCAGCAGCTTAAAAAACACACCGTGCACCAACTCATGCACGGCAAATGACGCCGCCGAAACCGCAGCCAAGCCGACTATCCAGCCCAAAACGGCCGTCCAACCGCCCGCATCCGCCGCATCCAGGTCCGCGGGCCCGCCCAGCAGCATAAACACCGGCACCAGGCACACGGCAAATGCGCCAAGCACCGCCATCCCCCACACAAAGCAGGCGTGCAGAAAATCCTCGTCCTCAAACGCATGTATGTTGGAAATCTCATTCATAGCATCTTAGGATAGCGCCCCTGCCACGTACCCGTCCGCATGTGCGATAATGTCGAACGATATGCACGAATTGACCACCGCGTCGCCAGGCCTTGCGCCCGGCCGCGCTCTCACCATATGCGAAGGAGTCCCATGGCATCCAAATACTCCATGAACGACCGTCCCAGCTGGCCTCGCCGCGCCATCGTTACCGCCGGCGAGCCCTACGGCAACAAGGGCCTTCACTTTGGCCACGTCGGTGGCGTCTTTGTCCCGGCCGACTTCTTCGCCCGCTTCCTGCGCGACCGTCTGGGCCGCGAGAACGTCATCTTCACCTCGGGCACCGACTGCTATGGCTCGCCCATCATGGAGAGCTACCGCAAGCTCAAGGAGAACGAGGGCTACGACAAGTCCATCGCCGAGTATGTCGAGTCCAATCACTCCCGCCAGGCCGCGACCCTCAACAACTACAACATCAGCTGCGATATCTACGGCGGCTCGGGCCTTGAGCCGGCTGCGCAGATTCACAACGAGGTGACCGCCGAGATTATCGAGCGTCTGCACGAACAGGGCACCATCTCCAAGCGCTCCACGCTGCAGTTCTACGACGCCAAGGCCGGCACGTTCCTCAACGGCCGCCAGGTGATCGGCCGATGCCCCATCCAGGGCTGCAAGTCCGAGAAGGCTTATGCCGACGAGTGCGACCTGGGTCACCAGTTTGAGCCCGAGGAGCTCATCGCGCCCAAGAGCCAGCTCACCGGCGAGGTGCCCGAGCTGCGCCCGGTCGACAACCTCTACTTCGACCTGCCGGCCTACCTCGACTTTATGAAAACCTATACCGCCAAGCTCGCCCAGAACCCGCAGGTTCGCTCCGTGGTCTCCAAGACCATGGAAGAGTGGCTGCTGCCGGCCCAGCTCTACATCCAGAACAAGTTCCGCGAGGCCTTCGATGCCGTCGAGGATCAGCTTCCCGAGCACACCGTGCTGGAGCCCGAGGGCAACAAGAGCAGCTTTACCGTCACCTTCCCCAGCTGGAAGGAGCGCGACGATGCCCACGCGGTGCTCGCCAACGGCGGCGTGCGCTTCCGCAGCGGCAAGGCGCTCGTGCCCTTCCGCATCACCGGCAACATCGACTGGGGCGTTCCGGTGCCCGAGGTCGATGGCGTCTCCGACGTCACCTGCTGGTGCTGGCCCGAGAGCCTGTGGGCTCCCATCAGCTATACGCGCACCGTGCTCGCACGCGATGCCAAGGCCGCCGGCGTGACCGAGGGCGTCGCCGCCCAGGATGCCGCCCTCATGGGCGAGCCCGCCGCCGATTCCACGCAGGTCCCCGCGCCCACCTACCAGCACAGCTCGCTCGACTGGCGCGACTGGTGGTGCTCGGATGACGCACAGATCTACCAGTTCATTGGCCAGGACAACATCTACTTCTATTGCATCGCGCAGACCGCCATGTGGGAGGCCCTGGGTTGGAACCTCACGCAGAGCACCGTCAGCGCCTGCTACCACCTGCTCTACATGGGCAAAAAGGCAAGCTCGTCCTCGCAGACGCCTCCCCCGCCGGCGGACGACCTGCTCAACCACTACACCTGCGAGCAGATGCGCGCGCACTGGCTGTCGCTCGGCCTGTCCGAGAAGCCGGTGAGCTTTAGCCCCAAGGCATACGACACCCGCGTGACCGGCAAGGACAAGGACGGCAACGAGGTGCACGCCTGCGACGACAAGCGCGTCATCGATCCGGCCCTTAAGGAGAGCGCGCTGCTGACCGGCGTGTTCAACCGCCTGGCCCGCAGCTGCTTCTACGGCGTCGCCGTCAAGGAGGGCGACGAGAGCCCCTACCGCAACGGCTGCATCCCCGCCGGCGCGGCCTCTGCCGCCGTGGTCGAGGCCGCCGAGCAGGCTGCCCTTGCCTTTGAGCAGGCCATGTACAAGTTCGAGACGCACCGTGCGCTCGCCGTCTGCGACGACTACCTGCGCGCCGCCAACAAGCGCTGGAGCGACGCCTCCAAGGCCGCCAACAAGCTCGAGGGCGAGTCGGCCAATACCGCGATGACGCAGGCCCTCGTCGACGCCTTTACCGAGCTGCGCGTGGCGACCGTCCTGATGCACGGTATCGTCCCGGCCGGCTGCGAGCTCATCTGCGAGTACTTCGACGTCGATCCGGTCGCCTTCTTTAGCTGGGATAATATCTTTGCCTCCACGGACAAGTTTGTGGAGAGCCTGGGCGAGAAGCCCGGCGAGCACCGCGTAAAGCCGCTGCCCCCGCGCTTCGACTTCTTCAGCAAGCACGAGAGCCAGTACTAAGCCAACACCAAGGCAGAGTAGTCAATTTGGGACGGGGCTATTTTAGCTACCCCGTCCCAAATTTAACTGCAACGCCTGCCGAAACGGACGGGCAGCTAAAATAGCCCCGTCCCAAATTGACTACTTTTAATGGAATGGGAAGGAAAGACGGATGTCCAAGCCGCGTCGTCGTAAGCAGAAAAAGCAGGTTAAGCCCGAGCTCAAGCTTAGGCAGTTTGCTGCCACCGAGCTTTCCGACCAGCTTGCCGCCCTTCCCTGCGCCGCCGACCTGCCGCGCTTTATGGTAGACACGGTCGCCGGCGCCTATGCGCCCGCCGATGCCGAGCTCATGATCGAGGGCTTCGGCGCCGCGGCCACACGCCCGGTCACGCTGCGCACCAACACGCTCAAGGCGACCGCCGAGGACATCGCTGCGGCGCTCGGTGCCGCCGGCATCGCCCACAACCCCGTCGCCTGGTACCCAGACGCCTTTATCCTGCCCGAGGCCCAGGTTTCCGATCTGTGGGATCTCGACATCTACCGCGACGGCAAGATCTACTTGCAAAGTCTGTCGTCCATGATGCCGCCTTTGGTGTTGGGCGCCCAGGAAGGCGAGGACATCCTGGACATGTGCGCAGCCCCTGGCGGCAAGACGACACAGATCGCCGCCCTCACCCAGGGCCAGGCACACCTCACCGCCTGCGAGATGAGCATTCCCCGCGCCGAGAAGCTCGAAGCCAACCTCCACCGCCAAGGCGCAAAAAACGTGCCCGTCATGCGCATCGACGCACGCGAGCTCGACGAGTTCTTCCGCTTTGACCGTATCCTGCTCGACGCTCCCTGCACCGGCACGGGCACCGTCATCAGCGGCAACGAGAAGAGTCTGCGCGGCCTGACCGAGCAGTTGCTCGGCAAGTGCGCCCGCTCGCAGCGCGCGCTTCTGGACCGCGCCATGGGAGCCCTCAAACCGGGCGGCACGCTCGTCTATTCGACTTGTTCGATCTGGCCGCAGGAAAACGAGGACGCCCTGCAAGAGGCCCTCGACAAGCACATGGACTGCGAGCTTATCCCCCTCGACGGCACGCCGAGCGAAAGTGAAACGCGCCGTGCTCAGGAAGCTGGCGAAGAGCCGCGCGTCGAGAGCAACGCCCTCACCGAGGCCATCGCCGCCGGCCACGTCTCGTCCGTCGCCAACGGTATGCCCGGCACGCTGACCATTCCGCCCAGCCGCGACTTTGAGGGCTTCTATATCGCCCTGATCCGAAAACGCAGCTAGCGCACGGATTCAAAACTCAACAAACTATCTCCGTGCGCGCTTGTCCTGCTGGTCACGGTGCTGCTTAAGTGCCTCGCGTTCCTTACGCTCGACTCTTTTGCCTTTAATGGCCGTAACCACAAAGTAGATGACCGCGGCGGCAACGATTGCGCCCACACACAGGCCAATCGAGCCCAACATTGCTGTGAAATCCATACCGCGTCACCTCTCTTTTAAACGGGACATTCAAGATAGCACCTCAATACCCGCCACCACAGCTCCTTCACGTTCGCCGGTCCTTCGGTCTAACGGATGGCGCGGCGGGGAAAAATCAACTCGTCAAACGATTTAGCAAGCACAACGCTGTCGGCACCCCGCCGGCCACCATCGCATAGAATCGAGCCCCCATGGATACTCTCAACGATTTGAACGAGCGCGTCGACGCCTTTGTCGGCACCAGCTCCTTCGACGCGCCTGCCGCGACTAACGACCAGACCCCCATCGATGTTCCCGCCGAGGTTCACGAGGACATCGTCGCCTCGGTCGATTTTTCCGAGGTCGAGCTCGCAGACGAGTTCACCGAGCCCCAGGTAGCCGTGACCCCCAACGGACTGCTCCCCATGGAGCCGCTGCCCATCGACGGACGCCTGCGCAAGGCGGCCCTCCGCATGCCCGACGAGATCGAGGAGGCCAGCGGCTTTACGCTCTTCGGTCGTCGCATCAAATCACTTATCTACACCACCGACGTCGCGGTCATCCGCAACTCCAACGCCGATGCCGTCTTTGCCGTTTACCCCTTCACGCCGCAGCCGGCCATTACGCAGGCGCTGCTGACCGTTGCCGAGTGCCCGGTCTTTGTAGGCGTGGGCGGCGGAACTACGACCGGCAAGCGCTCCGTACAGATGGCAGCCGTCTCCGAGATGCAGGGCGCGGCGGGCTGCGTGGTCAACTCCCCCGCCACTGCCGAGATGGTCGAGCACATCACCAACATCGCTGACATCCCCGTCATCGCCACGGTCGTACGCTGCGACGATGATGCGCATGCCAAAGTGCGCGCCGGAGCCAAGATCCTCAACATCGCCGCCGGCAAGAACACGCCGCAGGTTCTGCGCGAGCTGCGCGAGCACTATCCCAACCTGCCGCTCATCGCACCGGGCGGCAAAACACCCGAGAGCATCCGCGAGACCATCGCCGCCGGCGCCAACGCCATCATTTGGACGCCGCCTTCGGCCCAGCAGCTACAGACCGACATGATGCAGCGCTACCGCAAGATGAAAGAAGACGCCACGCCCGTCATCTCGCGCGACGATGTGCCCATTATCGACCAGGTCGCCGCCGCCGAGGTCAGCCAGGTCGAGAACATGAATCCCGACGTGCCGATTCCCGACGAGGTTATCGAACGCGTCGCTTCGATCCACGATCATATCGAGGAGCGTCGCGCCAACCGTGGACTCAAGCCCTCGCTACACGGCTTCTTCTTCCGCGGAAAGAAACGCTAACCGTAAGAGCAAGGCCCGCCCCACAAACGTGAGGCGGGCCGTTTTCGTTTGAGCAATCGTGCGCGACGTGATGGGTCAAGTTAATCCACGCGTTTGTCACCCATAAAGAAGAGCGCCACCGTACCAGGTCCGGTGTGCGAACCAATCAGAGCACCGATATTGTTGATCTCAATCTTGCCTTTGAGCTGCGGAACTTGTTCCTCAATCAGCGCCGCAACGGCCTCGGCATCCCCGCGGCACGCCGAGTGCGACATGATGCACTCGCCCGAATAATCCGCACCGTCCTGCACGTGTTTCATCATGGTCTTAGCCATCTCGGAAATCGCGCGCTTCTTGGTGCGAATCTTCTCACGTGGCGACAGCCCACCTTCGCAATCGACCGTCATAAGTGGGCAAATCTTAAGCGCCGTGCCGATGATCGCGCTCGCAGCCGAAATGCGACCGCCGCGCAGGTAGCTCGACAGATCGGTCGAGAAGAACCAGTGGTGAAGGTTGAGTTTATGCTCCTCAATCCAAGCGGCCGTCTCGTCGAGCGAAGCGCCGCTATCGCGCACGTCGGCGGCATATTCCAGCAATAGGCCAAAGCCCGAAGACGCCGCCAGCGAATCGATGACGCGCACCTTGCCGCCCTGAGGATAGCGATCCGCGAGCATCTGTGCCGCAACGCAGGCCGATCCATACGTGCCCGAAATACCCGACGACAACGCCAGGTGCAGCACGTCTTTACCCTCGGCAACAAACGGCTCCCAAAACTCCTCGTACTCACCCACGCTCACCTGAGACGTCTTGGGCATGGCGCCCGCGGCAATCTGGGCAAAAAACTCGTCCGGCGTAATCGACTGATACAGATCGTCCGTATAGACAACATCGTCGATCTCGTAATGAAAACACACGACAGGGATATTGCGCGACGCAAAGAACTCACGGGTTCGGTCGGCGGCGGATTCACAGGTCAGGACAAAATCACTCATATGAGGCTCCTTAAGTACTACTGCGCAAATTATCGCACAGCAAGCCTAAATACGATACAAACGTCCACTATTTACCAATTCGAACCATTTGCATTGAATATCTTTACCACCATCGTCTCCACCGACCCCACGCATGAATATCTGAGAAATCACCCCCTTCGTCTCCACCCAACCGACACATCAACCTCAACTAAATCGATTTACCAAACCGTTCAGCCGACAATTCAGCCGCCGGCGCAAAATCGAAACAAAGCCAGCGCATACTGATAAACGTTTGACGCTGTTTATCAGTTTTACCAACCATATCGGAAGGTGTTTCATGGTCGCATTCGATCGCAACCCGCAAGACTTTAAGTATCTGCGTCTGCTGTCGAGACAATTTCCTACCGAGCAATCCGCGTTCACCGAGATCATCAATCTCTCGGCCATTCTCAACCTGCCCAAGGGCACCGAGCATTTTATGAGCGATGTGCACGGCGAGTACGAAGCCTTTATGCACATCCTCAACAACTGCTCGGGCGTTGTGCGCGAGCATGTCGACGAGATCTTTGGCGACACGCTCTCCTTTGACGAAAAGGGCGAGCTGTGCACGCTCATCTACTATCCGCGCGAGAAGATCGACCTGGTCCGCAGCCGGCGCGAGGACTCGCCCACCTGGTATAAGACCATGCTCGACCAGCTCATTGTGGTCGCCCGCTCGCTTTCGAGCCGCTATACCCGCTCCAAGGTGCGCAAGGCCATCCCTCGCGATTACGCCTACATCATCGACGAGTTGCTGCACACGCATCCGGATGAGAACAACTACCGCGTGCGTTATCACGAGCGCATCGTGGAGTCCATCCTAGAGACCGCAAGCGCCGACGACTTTATCGAGTCGCTCGCCTCGCTCATCAAGCGCCTGGCCGTCGACCACCTGCACCTGGTGGGCGATATATTCGACCGTGGCGGCGGCGCTGCCAAGATTATGGACCGCCTGCTCACCTATCATTCGCTCGACATTCAGTGGGGCAACCACGACCTACTGTGGATGGGCGCTGCGGCCGGTGAGCCCGCCTGCATAGCCACGGTGCTGCGCAACAACCTGCGCTACGACAATTACGAGATCCTCGAGAACGACTACGGCATCTCGCTGCGCGAGCTCGTCGCCTTTGCCGATGCCACCTACACCGCCGGTGAGTCCATCACCCCGCTGATCAAGGCCATCAACGTGCTGCTCTTTAAACTCGAGGGCCAGATTATCCAGCGCCACCCCGAGTTCGACATGACCGACCGCCTGCTGCTCGACAAGATCGACTACGACGCCGGCACGGTCACGCTTGCCGACGGCAGCGTGTGGCCGCTCACGACCAACGACTTCCCCACCGTCGACCCGACGGACCCCTACACGCTCACGCCCCAGGAGCAACATATCATCGACAAGCTCGTGTCCG
This sequence comes from Collinsella aerofaciens ATCC 25986, assembly GCF_964239575.1. Taxonomy (GTDB): domain Bacteria; phylum Actinomycetota; class Coriobacteriia; order Coriobacteriales; family Coriobacteriaceae; genus Collinsella; species Collinsella aerofaciens_BQ. Next base: position 19,365 of record NZ_CAXSQQ010000021.1, on the reverse strand, counting down.
AGTTTGTCACCGCCGATCACCTGCATCGCCATATCGATTTCCTCTACACCCACGGCTCGATGTACAAGGTCACCAACGGCAACCTGCTGTTCCATGGCTGCGTGCCGCTCAACGAGGATGGTACCTTTAGCAGCATGAACTGTCTGGGCACCTGGCACGCAGGCCGCGATTATCTCGATTTTTGCGACCGTATCGCCCGCCGCGCCTGGCGCGTGGGCGACCGCGACGCCCTCGACTGGATGTGGTACCTGTGGATCGGCTTTAACTCACCCGCGAGCGGTCGCCTGGTGCGCACCTTTGAGCGCGCCTATATCGCCGATAAGAGCACCTGGGTCGAGCCGATGGACCCGTACTTTACGCTAACCAAGTCGCCCTCGGTCTGCGCCGACATCATGCGCGAGTTCGGCGTTGCCCCCATGGCATGTTCGCCGACCGGTCACATCATCAATGGCCATACGCCCGTCAAGACCACCAAGGGCGAGCAGCCCATCCGCGCTGAGGGCAAGCTGCTGGTCATCGATGGCGGCTTCTGCCGCGCTTACCATCCCAAGACGGGTATCGCCGGCTATACGCTCATCTCGAGCTCGCGCGGCTGCCGCCTCAAGTCGCACCGGGCCTTTACGACGGTTGCCGAGGCACTCACGCGCAACGTGGACATCGAGAGCGAGACCAACCGTTTTGACCAAGCAGACCGTCGCCGCATGGTAAGCGACACCGATACTGGCGCCAAGATCCGCAGCCAAATCCAGGACCTGCGTCAGCTGCTCGATGCATATAGAAACGGTGCTATCGAGGAGCGTGCCTAGCACCACCCGCGGGGATTGGCTAAACTTGCTGAGTTTGTCATACCCGCGGCGCTTCGGCGCCAGCTTAAGGCAGGTACCATGCAAAAGCTCCTTGCGCAGATCATGAAATTTGGCGTCGTCGGTGTCATTGCCACGGTTATCGACTTTGGCATTATGAATCTGCTCCACTACGGTCTGGGCCTCAACATCCTAATCGCCAACACCAGCGGCTTTATCGTCTCGCTCATCTTTAATTACGTCGCCAGCATGAAGTACGTGTTTGCGCACAAGGAAGGCATGAGCCGCCGCCGCGAGTTCATCATCTTTGTCGTGCTGTCCGTGATCGGTTTGGTGCTCAACGACGGTATCGTGCTGACGCTCAACGCCGGTCTGGGGCTCGAGGCCAATATCGCCAAGATCTGCGCCACCGCGCTTGTCATGGTCTACAACTTTGTGACCCGAAAGATCTTCCTGGAGGGCGACGAGACCAAGTAACTCGCAACCTTACAGCCTTACGATGCCCACGGACAATGCGCGCTCAGCACAGTATCGCCCGTGGGCATCGTTCGTTTACGAGCAAATTTTCAACGTTTGCGGATTAGCTCTTGAAAATTTGGCGAGTTCATATAGTTCTTGGCAAAGACCTTACTTTTCCCTTGCAAAAGCTCTAAAGTATCCTCTGCTCGATTCATCAACGCATTGGATGTGATTACGTGCGCAAGGCACTGGCACAACCTCATACCAAGCAGTTCCTCAAGTTCGCTGTCGTGGGTCTTATCTCCTTTGGCATCGACTGGGGCATGCTTATTGCGCTCGTCGAGCTGTTCCACCTCGACTTTTTGATGAGCACGACGGTCTCGTTTACCACGTCCGTCGTGGTTAACTACTGGCTCAGCATGAAGTACGTGTTCGACCATCGCGAGGGCATGAGCCGCAAGCGCGAGTTCACGATCTTCACCATCCTGTCGGTAATCGGTCTGGGCCTCAACGACCTGTACATGTTTGTGGGCGTCACGTTTTTGAGCATCGGCTACCAGGCTATGAAGGCCATCGCAACGTTCCTCGTCACCTGGTACAACTACTTTAGCCGTCGCTTCTTCCTCGAGGGCGCACGGTCGTAGTCGATTCACTATTTGCTTGAATGTATAACCGGTTGGAATTCCCGTTCCAATCGGTTTTTTGTTTGCCGAGATCCCAGGCGACCCCGTCCAATTCGCATGAAAAACGGGCGGCCCGGATGTTTGTCCGAACCGCCCGTCTGGCGCGCTATGTCGAGGTCTCTAGCCTGTAACGTAATACCAGACTACGTTGTCGCCGTTTGAGAGAACGTAGTTGCTGCAGGCCGTCATGGGCGTTGTGCCGTTGACGGAGTACATCCAGCCGCTCGTGCCGCCGTACTGTTTCTCGGCCAAACCGCCAATCGCGGAGACATACGTGCCGTACGATAAGCCATGTGCGTTGACAGAAAGGCCCAGCGCGCAAAGGGCATCGTAGACGGTAGCGCCTTCGTTAAAGGTAAAGGTGCCACCAGAGGACACAGGATTGCCCACAGAGCTCGATGTGACCGAAACCGTCACCGTAACGTAGTTGGACTCCTGCGAGCCGCTCTGGCCGCCCGAGGAGGCGTTTCCACCATTAGAGGATGAGGCTCCATTAGACGACTGGCCACCGCCCGAAGAAGCACCACCAGACACCTTGGAAGTATCGCCGGCTCCCGTATTCTGGGCAGCGGATTTATCGCCAGACTTCTTGCCGTCCTGGTCCTCGGACTTCTTGCTATCCGAGTTTTTGTCCGATTCCTTGTCCGAAGACTCGGAATCGTCCTTGCCGTCGTTCGAACCCTTGGACTCATCTTTTGCGTCATTCGATGACTTGGAATCCTTGGAACTGGCCTCGCCCGAAGCGGTAGACGAGCCAGACCCATTGTCATCCTTGGAAACGACGCTCTCCCCCGTCACGGACTGAAAAATCCAATCAACGGACCAGGCGCCGCTCTCGGAGGGATGGACAAAGCCCAGCGAGACGACGATCAGAATGGTGCACGCGGCAGTCAGAACGCCAAGGAGCGCTTTGTGCCGTGGGGCGGGCGCCGCCGAAGCGGCGCCCTTTTGCTTTGGATCATCGAGCTGGATAAACGAGGAGTCGGGCTGTTGCCCGCTGGTCTCCTTGGGCTTATCGGGCATTACCGTCACCCTTGCCGCGCTTGGTCAGCACGAAGACGGCGATGAGCGCGAGGCCAATCACGCCGGCGGCGATGCCAACGATGGCGAGCGGATTGGTGCCAGTCTCCTGCTCGGCAGCACTAGAGGACTTCTTAGCGGCGGTCGTGGAAGCAGCACCCGTATCGGACTTGGAATCGGACTTCTTGTCGGACTTGCTGTCCTTCTTGTCAGACTTCTTGTCAGACTTCTTCTCGTCCTTCTTATCGGACTTATCGGAGTCCTTCTTGTCGGACTTGTTGTCCTTGGTCTCGGTCTTGGTCGACACCGTCGTCTTGGTCGTTGGCTTATGACCCGGGGCGACAGCGCCGCCCTTCGAGCCGGAGCCGGAACCCGTGCCAGTGCCAGCGCCAGTGCCGGAACCAGTACCGGTACCAGAACCGCCGCCGCCATTCGAACCTGCGCCGCCATTACCGCCATTGGAGCCTGAACCGCCATTGCCGCCAGGGTTAACGGCATTCTTGGTCCACTTGGCATACAACGTCAGGTCGGCCGTCACCGGCGTGCTGAAATCATACGCCTGCACGCAAGCCTCATCGGTGAACCAACCGCCGAAAGTGTAGCCATCGCGCGTCGGATCGGCCGGCTTAACCAGCTTGCCATCGGCCGTAGCAACAAACTTAGTATTGCAAGCAGACCCGCCGTTGGAATTAAAGACAACCGTCCAAGACTCAACGGCCCCAAGCTTGAACAGCGTGCCCGAGTCATTGATGTAGTACAGGTTGCCAGATGCATCGGCAATGACCGGAGAGTCACAGTACTGGTAATGGCCAGCCGCATCATAAATCTGCGTCGCCTCTGCATCGCCGAGTGTATAGCGATACACGCCACCACCAGCAGAGTAGTTGACGTAATCCTTGCTATCCGCGCTGTTAACGGTAAAGTACACATAGGTCTTGCCGCCCTGAACACTCACCAGCGGAGTAGCAGCAATACCGTTAAATCCGGCCGGTAGCTCTTTACCGTCAGCAGCGGTGACCATCGTGGTCTTACCAGTCTTCAGATTATAGAGAACCAGAGCAGATCCAGTAGCCGTCTGCCCACCGACAATCAAGTTGTCGCCAGACATCGCCGGGGCGCTCATGTTATTCGTAAGACCCAGGTCGACCGTCTTCTGCTCGCTCAGCACGCCCTTCGCCGAAAGCGAAATCACATGGAGCTTTCCGTCGTGCGTCATCTGATAGAAGGTCGAGCCATTGGACGGATCGGCGACGCAGTCAGCGTTCGCAAGGGTGCCGAGCTTCATGGTCGAAACGACATCGCCCGTTGCCTTATCAATGCACTTAAGCGTACCTGCGCTCGTGGGGACGATGGCGTACTTATCCGTCAGGGCAGCGCCAGTCCAATAATAGCCCTCAGCTGCGTCGATGTTCTGCCAAGAGACTTCGCCTGTGGTGATCTTGATGCGCGTAAAGGAACCGTTGACGTATTTCTTCCCATCAGCCGTGCCTACATAGACGTACTCGCCGTCCGAAACGACGGTGCAGGAGCTCTGCGTCAAGTCCGTCAAACCAGGCGTCAGCCACTTGCAGATCAGCTTGTCTGCAGTAATCGCCTGGACCGCACCGCCGTTGAGCGGAACGATGATAAGGCCATTGGTATAGATCGGACGAGAGGTATAGCTCACCTTGGAGGCAAGCGGCGCAGAGGCAACCTTTTTGCCCGTGGACGAATCGATCTTAATGAGCTCGTTCTCGGTCGCGATGTACACAAAGCCGTTAGCAATGACAGGCTCGCTGCAGTTGGCATACTGCTGACCAGACTCGGCCTTCCAATCGAAGGCCCACTTAAGACCGGCGGCCTGCGCAGGCGTCTTGGCATCCGTTACGGTCGAACCGTTGCCACTGTTGCCGTAGCCGGCCCACTCGGCATCCCAATCAGGAGTCGTCGCGCTCGGATCCACGACAATCTTGTCGGGATCGGGCATGGGCGATTTTTCGGTGGTGTAGGCAAATGTAACCTTGTCGCCGCTCTTGAGCGTGACCTGGTTGGCACAGAGAGATGAGGACTCTCCGTTGATATACAGATGCCAGTATTTACCGGTCGCACCATCATAGCCGTAAGACTTGTCTTCGAACGGCGAAGTAATGGACCAGTATGCACCACTCTGGGAGGCCTTGTAATCAATGCCCTTCGCCTTCAGAACCGTCTCAATAAGGTCCTGAGCCGTAGAGCCTTCGGGCAGGGAAACATTGCTTGCCGAGCCCCAGCGAGTATTGTTGCCGTTGACATCGGGGCCGATGATATCGGCGGATCCAAGCACCTGACCAGGGAGGGCATCGCTGTCGCCAGCATACATAAAGGTGACGGCGTCACCCTCATGGAGCTCGTAGGCACCAGCGCCAACGTCGGCGAACTTGTACTTTGCGTCGGACTTGCCCTTTACGTAGAAGCGCCAATAGCTATTGGTCGCAGCATCAGAGCCACAATAGGTCTTACCGTCAAGCGGCGAGGTAATGCCCCTAAGGTACCAACCCCAAGACTCTTCTGTAGCTTTGAGTTTAAGACCAGTCTGCTCCAACAGGTCCTTAGCAGTAGAGCCCGCCTTGAGACTCGTCTGGCCCGTCGAAGCCCAAACCTGCTGCTTGCCGTCCTTGTCCTTGCCAAGCACCTGAACGGAAGCATGGACAGAATCGGACGGCAACTGGTCTCCCCAGCCACCGTAGAACCACGTGACGGTATCGCCAGCATGGATGGTGACATTGTCCGCCGTATAGTCACTCGACTTGCCGTTGATAAACAGCTGCCAATAGGTCGAATAATCTTGGGGCGTACCCAGCTCAACGCCGTTGTACTTAAGGCTCAGAATGAAGGAGCCCGCAGCAAAGGCGTCGATGCCATTCGCCTCGAGCGCGACCTTCGTAAGGTCAAGTGCGCTCGAGCCGGACGTCACCACATACTGCGCGTTATCGACCCAAGTCTGAGTCTTGCCCTGGGCATCGCGACCAATGACGGTCACATTTGCGGCAACCTGGTCCTTAACGACAGGGGACGAGCTACCAGCCGTATAGGCAAACTCAATCTTCTGCCCCTGGGTGAGCTTGACGCTGCTCGCGCCAACCGAGGAAGACGCGCCGTCGACGAACAGCTGCCAGAAGGCATAAGTCGTCGGATCGTAGGCAAGCGTGCGGCCATCGCTCGGGGATGTGATGCTTTCGAGGTAGAAACCGTATGCCGTGTTCGGATCGTAGTCCGCCTTGAAGCCCGTCTTCTCCTGCAGCTTAATGAAGGCATCCGCAGCCGTCGCGCCCTCGTCGAGCTTGAGCTGCGTAGGTGCCACCCAGGTCTGAGCCTTGCCGTCGGCATCGGTGCCGATAATCGAGAACGAGACCTCGACTTGCTTCTTGGCGACATCGCCGGTTTCTGTCGGGCTCTCTGTCTGGACGGCAGTCGCGGCGGCAGATCCTGCTTGGCCAGCGGATGCCGTCGAAGACCGCTCGCTCGTGGCAGGGCTCTCCCCCGTCGCCGAGCCTTCGTCGCCAGCTGCCGCCCCTGTTGTGGCGGTACTAGCTGCAGGCGCGCTCCCAGAATCTGAAACCTCAACGTTGCCCTGGTCGGCAGCAACGTCCGCAGGCGCTGCACCCTCGTCCGGCGTCGTAGCCTGAGCCACAGCCTCGGCAATGCCCTCGGCGCCCTCGGCCCACAGCTGAGCCGGCGTGGTGCCAAAGGCCATCGCGAAGGCCAGGAATGCCACCAGGCAGCGCTTGGCTACACCGCGTGCAATCGCGCCACGGCGATGCAACGAGGCGCGCTCGCGCTCGTCCTCAAACATATCCATTTGTCCCCCATTGTCTGTACTCGGAGCGTTGCCTTGAGGCTGCCCCACGTCATCGCGCATGTTGCGCTCGAGTTCCCCCATCGGGGTCCCCTTCCCTCCAGAGCCCTATGCACACCGACGGCATACGCCGCAGCCGCATGCAAGATGGGAGGCGATCCGACTTAATCTTAACGGCTCAGGCGCGCCGTCCGATCTGCGACGCGAACATCCCGAGCCAAGAGGAATTACGGTTACTGGTACAGCTGGGGACTTGCACCCCGATTCTCCCAAATGCGCAGGATAACCGCGCATTCGTGCGTCTCCGCACCACCATCTAGGCCATCGATTATTACCGTCAAAATGGTATCACGCAAAAGGGCCTCGCACGCAGGCGAAGCCCAAGGTAAAAGCTATTGTTTGCGATAGGAAAATGCGGTGACGGCCGCAGCCTCTAGTGCTTGCCGCCGTGACTGTTGAGCCAGATATTGCGGCCCAGCATAAGCGCCAGCACCAGCGCGCTCACGTAGCCCATAAAGCCAATGACCGGGATACCAAACACAACCGGCTCGATGCGCGCGTAGTACACCACCGACGAACCGATAAACAGACCGGCGATCACAATTGCCATCGACATGCGGTCGATAATCCCACCTAGCTGTCGCAGCGCCTTATCGCTGCTCATGATCTGCGTGTTCACCTTAAGCTGGCCGCGCGTGAGCATGCGCGACGCCAAGCCCAGATACTCGGCCGCCTCGAGCGAGCCTTTTGCCGCGCGATAGCTGCTCGCCGCAAAGTCGCGCCCCATTTCGCGGACGCGCGCATAGGTGCTCTTCTCGTTTTTGATGTGCGCTTGGATGATCTGGATCATGTTGACGTTGGGCATGTACTCGGTCAGCAGACCCTCGAGCGTCACCATGCCGCGGGCGAACATCGTCACCACGCTCGGCAGCTCAACGTCGTTCTTGCGCGCCAGGTTTAGCAGCGAGGTCAAAAACTCGCCGATATCCAGGTCCTTAAGTTCAAGACCCGCAAAGTCGGCGACGATAAAGTCCAAGTCGGACAAAAAGGCCGAATGGTCGAGCTCGGCGGAGTCGCCGCGCGTCACGGCAAAGCGCATGAGCGAGTCCTTGAGCTTGGGCACGTCGCCCTCGGCCACGGCGAAAATCATGTCCTTGACGATACCGCGGTCGTGACTCGACATGCGCCCGACCATGCCCAGGTCGATAAAGTAGACGATGCCGTCCTTGAGGATGATGTTTCCCGCATGCGGGTCGGCATGGAAAAAGCCGTCATCGAGCACCTGCGTCGAGTAATCCTCGACGATTGCGGCACCGATCTTTTCCAAGTCATAGCCCTCGGCCACCAAGCGTTCAGGATCGGCGATCGAAATGCCGTCGACGTAGTCCATAACCACCACGTGCTCGGTGCACAGGTCCAGATAGGATTTAGGACACGTCACGCCATGAACGCTCTTATGGAACTCGTAGAAGTCGTTGAGGTTTTTGGCCTCGGCCAAAAAGTTGGTCTCCTCGCGAAACGAGGTCCACAACTCCTCGACTACGCCGTGCAGGTCAACAAATTGATCGGTGTTGACGAACTTGGAAACGATACGCACCACCGAGCGGATGATATCGATGTCCTGTGCCATAACCTGCTGCGCACCGGGGCGCTGCACCTTGACGGCCACGTCCTCGCCCGTCACCAGACGAGCGCGGTGCACCTGCGCGAGCGATGCGCTACCAAGCGGATTGGGGTCGATCGCATCGAACATCTCTCCCAGGCGCAGGCCGTATTCTTCTTCCAGACAACTGAGTACGACCTCGTACGGCACCGGCTCCACGTCGGAGCGCAGACGACGCAGCTCGTCGCAAAAGCGTTGCGGCAGAATCTCGGACCGGTTGGCCAGAATCTGCCCCATCTTGACGAACATGGGGCCGAGTTCCTCGAGCAGGCGGCGCAAACGAACCGGCGTGAGGTTATCCCACACGCGGTACTTTTTGACCAGGCGAACAATCTGCCCGATGCGCTCGCGGCGACCCGCCGGCGTGAGCTGGTATTCCTCGTCCGGCGCCATCGCGTCGGGCTCCTCGGGCACCATATCGACAGCGCGCGGCTTCTTGCGAGCGCCCGAGACGACGGCGTCGGCCTCATCGACAACCGCCGCCTCGTCACCCAAGGGATCTAGATTGTTGTAATCGGTGGTGGAATCTGCCATCTGCGCTGCTACTCGGCCTCTTCGGTATCCTTCGCATCGTCGGGCTCAACGGACTCGACGGGCACCGAGGTCACGTTGTCCTCGACCGAATCAACGATGTCGCGCACATGGGCCAGGAAGGCCGTACGCTCGGGGGCAGTCATAACGCGGACGCGAGCCAGGATGAGCTCGTCGAGCACGCGCTGGGCCGCGGTCTCGCCCTGCATACCCAAACGCTCGGTCAGGTCGGAGATGGTGCCACCCGCCTGCTCGAACATGTCGGACACACTGCGGGCGATATCGGGGGCGCCTGCGTCCTTGCGCACCTGCTCGCCCTTGGTATTGAGGTCGTCGAGGACCTTCTTGCCGCCCTCGACGGCAACGGCAGCGGCGCCGAAGCCCACGTTGATGGCACCGTTAACAAGCTGATCGAATTTCATAACCATGGTTGGCTCCAATCGTGAACAACTGCATTGGCCTTCTTGTACCCAAGATTGGGTGAACGACACAAAATCGTTTTACCGCCAAGATAGAAATCGAGCGGGGCAAAGCCTTTGACGGCGTTTGCCCCGCTCGCTCGTTGCAAGGTTGGCTTTACCTTACGTTGTCGTTCATCGCGAAGGAGTTCTTCATGGCACAGCTCGTGGTGTAGAGCACCTTGCCCAACAGGGCATCGGTCTCCACGCGCACGAGCTCGGCAAAGGCCTCGTTGGCGCGGGCGAGCTCGGCAGGCACCTCGGCCTCGGGCAGCGCGGCTACGGCAGCGTCAACGTCGTGAATCTGTTTGTGGCCCATGCCGCCGACTTTCTCCTGATAATCCTCGACCGCGCGACCGCACTCATGGAAGCGGACGTCAGCCAGCGCGCCGATCAGGCGGTTGGCCCAGTAGAAATTCTCGGACGTCACGCGAGCCTGGGTGTCGGCATAGTACTCGGGCATGGTCTCGACATTGGCGTACAGCGGCACGAGTGCGTTAAACGAGTTGGAGCCAAACGCCATCCACTGCACGGCGCGATACGCCGGCTGCGCATAGGGACGCAGCTGCAACACGGCGAGCTGGCTGTTGCGGTTGATGCCGATGGGGCGATAGGCGCCGCGCGTGGCGGGCGTGCCCTTGCTGCCGTAGCAGTCGTACTCCGTACCCTGGTAGTGGCTCGAAAGCACGTACTTGATGTCCTCGATGGTCACCTTGCGCTCGGGCACGCGGCTCCAGGGGATGTCGTCGCTCTCGGGCGTGTAGTCGGCCTCGGGACCGTCCCACACATCGCTGGGATTGAGGCAGCGCTGCATGTACCAGGCGCGCGGCGTGTTGTAGACGTGATCGCTGTCGCTGTGCGAGCCAAAGGCCTCACGCGGGTTAAAGACCGCGGCGGGACCGTCGCCCTCGACGCCCAGCGTCAGGTCCAGATGCCACTCGGCCATCCAGGAGCGCAGGTCGGCGGAGCACATGTGGTCGACCTGGGCGCCCTCGGCGTCGTCCAGGTCAAAGCTATCGATACCCAGCTGGTTGGGCATGGTCACATAGGCGTCGTCGGGCACGCGCTTGGCGATCCAGTGGTGGCCGCCGATGGTCTCGAGCCACCAGATCTCGTCAACGTCACTAAAGGCGATGCCGTTGTTCTCGTAGGTGCCGTAGCGCTCGAGCAGGTCGCCCAGGATACGCACGCCGTCGCGGGCGGACTTGGCGTACGGTAGGACCAGGGTCACCATGTCCTCCTCGCCCAGACCGCCGGGCTGCGCCGGAACATAGCCTTCGTCGCCCTCGTTGCCCTTGGCGGGCACGTAGTCCACGAGTGGATCGGCGCCGCGGACGCGCTCGTTGGTGGTAAGCGTCTCGGTTGCGGACATGCCAACATTGAGCTCGTTGAAGCCGGCCTCGGCCCAAATGCCATGGCCTGGGACAACGTCGGGGACGCTCGTGTAGCGCATGGGATTGTCGGGCAGCTCAACGGTCAGGTGGCTCAGGACACTCGTGTAGACACGCGGCTGCTCGTCGGGATGCACCACGCGCATGCGCTTGGGCTCAAACACCCCGTTGGACGAATCCTCGTTGCGGGCGACCAGCGTCGACCCGTCGTAGCTCGCGTTCTTACCAACCAAAATCGTTGTGCACGGCATGCGCATCCTCCTTGAGCGAAGAAATCAAACGGGTACAGTGTATCGCTTCAGCGAAAAAAGGGCGAAACCACGGCACCTCGGAACCCCTGTGGTCAAAAAATGCCAAATATGAGTACTGTCACCAATTTAGTAGCAGCAAATTTCCTTGTAATGAGTGCCGAAGATCCCTATTTGTCCAAAAGTGAGACAGCGTTATTCCCCATAGGTTCAATAAAATGGGCTTCCTAACGAGAATGAATATCGTTTGGAAGCCCAAAAGACGTAAAACATATGTGACTATCTTGGCAACAGTACTCATATTTGGCGCTTTTTGACCACGTGGTATATGGCTAACCCCTCAAACAGCCCAAAACGCCTATTTCGATGCACGCTCCGACGCCTCAATCACGTGTTTGGCAAGGATAGCCGTCGTTACAGCCCCCACGCCGCCCGGCACCGGAGTAATTGCGCCAACAACCGGCTCCGCAGCATCAAAATCGACGTCCCCGACCAGCTTGCCAGCGGCTTCGTCCCAATTAATGCCAACATCGATGATCGTCTGGCCCTCGCGAACCGCATCCGCGCCAATCGTGCGCGCGCGTCCAACGGCCGCAACCACAACATCAGCCGCACGGCACTCGGCAGCCAGGTCACGCGTATGCGTATGGCACGTCGTCACCGTGGCATTGCGAGCCGTAAGCATGGCGGCAACGGGACGGCCAATCACCAGCGACCGACCGACAACCGCGACCTTGGCCCCATCCAGCTCAACGCCATAATGGTCCAGCAACGCCAACACGGCCTCGGCCGTGCAAGGAGCAAAGCCCTCGCCTCGCCCAGAAAGCGTGGTAAGCAGCGAGGCCGGCGTCATGGAGTCAACATCCTTGGCGGGATCAAGCGACGCGGCAACCGCATCCTCGTCAAGCCCAGCAGGCAACGGACGAAACATCAGGCAGCCATGAACAGCGGGGTCAGTATTGATGTCCCCAATAACCGCCAGCAGCTCGTCCTGCGAAACATCGACAGGAAGTAAAACGCGGCGAGCCTCGATGCCAACCTTCTCGCAGCGCTTGAGGGCGCCGCGCTCGTAGGATAGATCGTCCTCGCGCTCGCCCACGCGAACGATGACCAGCGTCGGCACAACGCCGCACTCGCGCAGAGCGGCGCAGCGAGCAGCGAGCTCCTCGGTCAAAGCGCGGGCAACGGGAGCCCCTTTGAGCAGCTCTGCCATGGCTATCCCCTCTTCCTGGCGGCGTCGGCGGCGCGGCGCGCCAGCGCATCGGCGCGCGGCAGCCACGTATCCAGCAGCTCATCGCACGCCGCCTCAAGCTCCTCGGCGCGCGCCCGGTCTTTCATAGACGTAGTGTTGGCAAAGAGCGTCAGGCTCGCTCCCTGCATGGCGGCGCGGCAGAACACGGCACCGCACGCCACGTCGGACAGCAGCTGGCGCGAGCCCTTGTCCGCCATGTCCTCGAGCAGCGCCAGTGCGCGGCCGCAGGCGTCCATAATGCGGTACGGTGGCATGGCGGCCACGTGCAACGCGTCCTGAATCGCCGCAGGTCGAGCCGGGTCCTCGCGCGGAATACCATACGCCGCGGACACCTGGCCGTACGCGCGAACGTCCTCGGCGACCAGACCCACAAGTTCCTGCGCCAAATCATCCGCTTGGGCAAATGCGCGCGTCAGATCGTCTGCGCGATCGGAAAGCGCGGGATTGGTCGCCCCATAGCGAGCGACCATCCCACAAAGCGAGGCGCCCAGCGCACCCACAAAGGCGCTCGCGCTGCCACCGCCGGGAACCGGCTCGCGCGCGGCAAGCGCCTCGGCAAACCCGCGGCAGGTCTTGTCCATCATCTCTTGGCTCATACGCATGCACCTTCAAGTCATATACATCGGTCGGGTGGAAACCGCCGACCGACCGCATCGATCACATAATGGTGCTAAGTCTAGCCCATAAGTACATAAGCGTCAGCGCACCTGGCCATCGCGGATTTCTATGACGAACGATAGGCGTCGGCACCGCAAACATGGGACACATGGCCCACCTTTCGAGACTCCCGAGCAGCACAAGCTGGGGCATATCTATAAGTAAGGAACCCGTTGGGGAACGGCCGCGCAACGACCACAAGCGATGAACGGAGGCATAAGTCGCACAGTACACAGAGACATCCGCCGCCAGCGCAATCAGTACCCCAACAGCATGCGGCGCCGTGATGTCATCAGCAGACAAGGAGGACGCCACCATGATGAAAAAGACCCTATCAATCCTTTCCCTTTGCATCGCCCTCTTTGCCGCGCTCGCCCTTGTGGGCTGCGGCGGGAGCGCATCGGGGGGCGGCAGCGCCCCCAAGAGCGAGAGCAAGGAAAAGGCCCCCGTCGCCAAGAAGACCGACTACATCTGGTTTAAGGTCGAGATGCCCGAGGGCGTCGGCGTAAGCGACTCTGCCGGCAAGAATGCCGACAGAGTCCAGCTCACCTTCCCCGAAGACGAGAACGCCTCGGCCGATCGCTTTATCCCCGTTTGGAAAAAAGCGCTGACGGCCGAGGAATCCCACGCCGACCAGGCGGAAAAGAAGGGGGATACGTTCCAGTGGAAGGATGGCGGGTCCGTCGAGTATAACGGCAGGACGTGGCTCGTCGGAACATACGAGGACAACAGCGGCATCTCAACCATGCTTTTTACCGATGTTGAGCCGGGAAGCGTCTACGTCCTCATCTCGAACTTCGACCAGCACAAGAAAGAAGCCGAGACACTCCTCAACTCCATCGAGTTCGCCGATGACATGGAAGAGGCAGTTTCCGAGGCACGCGAAGTCGAGATTTCGAGCATCGAGATCAAGTAACGGGACACCCGCACGCGCCTACGCGCACCCGCGCACATGCGCCCCATTAAAACAACGGGCGCCCAACCCGGGGAGGGCCGACAGCACCAGCCCTCCCCTCTTTTACGCCCGAACATATTGCCACTTAACGGCGCAAATCCGGCCCTCAGAATGGGACACATGGCCCACCCTAGCGAGCCGTCCACGCGTACAGTAAAGACAGGTAATCCATGGGCGGTTACAGATCGAGGAGGACACGACCATGAAAAAGAAGGCCTTTGCGATTCTCACCCTCTGCATCAGTCTCTTTGCCGCAGTTGCCCTGGTGGGCTGCGGTGGCAGCGGCGACGCTACCGGAAGTGGCGGTGGCGGCGGGGCAGAAAAGCCAGCCGTGGATATGAGGACCGACTTCATTTGGTTTAAGGTCGAGGTTCCCGAGGGCGTCGAGATCACCGACGTTGCCGGCGACACGGCCGATAGGACCCAGTTTAAGTTCACCGAGAGCGAGCACGCCAGCGATCGCTTCATCCCCGTCTTCGACTCTGACAAGAACGCCGATGAGCTGTTCGACTACGAGGCAAAGTGGAAGGCCAGCTTTGAGTGGACCGAGAATGACCCCGTCAAGTACAACGGCAAGACTTGGCGCAACGCTTCCTATACACACTCGGGCGGCGTGACGACTGAGTACTTCACCGAAGCCGGCGGCGGCAGCGTCTACGTGAGCATCGACAACGTCGAAGAGCACAAGGACGCCGTCGAGACCATGATGAAGTCCCTGGAATTTGCCGATGATATCGCCAAGGCCAAGACCGAGGCTATGGATGTTAAGCTCGACGATATCGAGATTAAGCGCTAAGCGACTGGCGAGCGCAACGGGAAACACGAGCGCAGCGAAGCAAGCGACAGTAACCCAGCGCTTCGTACCAAGGGAGGGTCGGCTCACCGGCCCTCCCTTTCTTATGCCGGTAGCTGGCGAACGCGAGGATGCCGGACTCCAAAACTATCCCAAGCGCGCCAGTAGCACCAATAGACAAGCGCCTCAGCACGTCCGCCCGCCGATCAATAGCGCCATGCAGACAATTTAAGCCGACGCCTTTAAACATCTGGGCAGTATAGTATCCAAAACGAGCGCATAACCGCACCCTGCGAACGGAGGAGTTATGACCGAACACCACGCCATCAGCCGTCGAGCATTCACGTTGGGCCTAGGACTCGCAGCATTGTCGCCTTTTGTAAGCCTGCCCGAAACCGCGGGATTGGGCCTTCCCGTGCGCGCGGCATTTGCAGACGACGCTGCCACAGCGTCGGACAGCCTCGACAATTTCGTCATTCGCCTTCGCCCCGCGGGCTATTTTCGCACCGCGAGCGTCAACCAAGACGGCAACGTTCGCGGCAACGTCTGCCACCTGTTTAACGACGGCACGTCCAGCAAGCTCATCCTTGAGAACGTAACGACCAAGAAGGACGATACAAACTGGTACGCCATCCGCACCTTGCTCAATTTCGAAGAGCATAAAAAGACGGGCTACAGCATTTGGTCGGTCGACGACGACTCGGACAAAGATGGAAAGGTCATCCACGTATGGGGCGGCGAGTATGACAACAAGCCCAGCCGCGCTTTTGCGTTCGAGCGTCAATCAAACGGAACCTATATCATCCGAGACCGCACGGTCGAGAAAGAAACCGAGAAAAAAGACATTAAGTACCTGGCAATAGAATCGAACGGCGAAGACCAGGACAACAATAAGATCTGCCATAAGAGTAAGAGCATTCCGTGGGAGCTCGAACTTATCGGTTACGACATGAAAAAGAACGATGCCACGGTTAGCAGCCTCGACTGGATCACGTACAGCAGCTACGTCGACGGACCATGTTGGATGAAATACGTCGACGACAACAAGTTCCTCGACGAGCTGAGCATCCCGGGTACGCACGATTCGGGCACCTGCAGCGTGGACAACGACACTGAGCCCCAATCCTCGCAAGTAAAATGCCAGCAGGATTACATTCCCACGCAGTTGCTCGAAGGCATTCGCTATTTTGATATCCGGCTCGGAAAGGGCGATGACCCCGGCATCGACCACGGGATTTTCTACCTACTCAAAAAAGACGGGAACTATCTGCATCTCTCCGATGTCATCGGGTACTTCAAAACGTTTTTGAACGAAAACCCGTCAGAAGCGCTCATCATGCTCGCATCGCGCGGCAACGATGAGGCTACCGACGAAAGCATAACGACGGCCTTCGCCAAGGTTATGGCCGATAACCCCAACCTGTTCTACACGTCGAGCCACGTCCCCACGCTGGGCGAGGTGCGCGGAAAGATCGTCCTGCTGCGTCGATTTGGGCTCGCCGGCAACAGCGTAAGCGGCCACACGTGGGGCCTCGACCTCACCCAATGGGATGACAAGATCAAGGCGCATTCCGGGCAGTCGATGTGTCTCGTCCAAGACGCGCGGGGATTTGAAGCCATAGGGGAAACGGGCAATGAAGAGCCCTATTGCACCAAGGTATACGCCTAGGACAAGTACAAACTCACGGGAACCGACAAGCTCAGCTGGGTCGATAATGCGCTGAAGGAAACGACCGGGCGCACGCGCAACGAGGTAGATGTCGAGGACGATAACGGGGCCAAGGAGAAAGTCCTGGAGCGTTGCTGGTCTATCAACTACACCAGCTGCACGGGCTTGTCGCACGGAGGCAATCCTTTTACCTCGGCACGAGTAGTCAACGAGCATCTGTATAAGAGCCCGTACATCAATCCCAGCGGCATCGAGGATACAAAGTCAGATTACCTCAAGCACATTGGCATCATCGCATCCGACTTTGTTGATGCGGCGCTGGCCCGGAGCATCTACCAGCGCAATTACGATACGGAGCACAAGCAGACGGCTTCGTACTATCTCCCGTACTATCTCCCGACCCGCATGCGCATGACGTACGGCGACTCGCTGAGCGATGCCTCATTCCAGGATGGCAAGACCGTTGGCGAGGGTCATTTCCGCCTTGCCGACAGCAGCAACGCGCTCAACGTGGCCGCTTCTGGCAGCGCGTTTGCCATCGAATACGTGGATGTCGACGCCCTGGACAACGAGACCGCTACAGGACTGCAGGGCTTCGTGCCCATCGATATCGATCCGCTCGCGCTGACGCCCCATTTTGAGGGACTCGAAGGCCTTAAGGCCGGCGAAGACGTGCGCGCCAAGATTGCGGCATCACTCGAGGGCAAGCTCGAAACCGATGCCTGCACGGCCCAGCTCGAGTTTGTGCACGACGCGAACGGCGCTCCGGGCACGGCAATGGCCGAGGGCGAAACATTTGCCGCAGGAACGTACTGGGTGCGCGTGAACGGTCTCTTGGGCGACGCGGCGCAGAACTACACGCTCGCCAGCGACGGAGCCGCAAGCTTTACCGTAGCGGCCTCGGGCAGTGCAGGCGGCGCCGGCACCGGCACGGGTTCCAATGCAGGCGGCGCCGACAAGAATGGCAAGGACAACAAGAGCGACCAGGGCAAGGGCTCGGGCGGAAAACTCGCCGACACGGGCGATGGCTCCGGCATTGCCGCCGGGCTCGCCGCTGCCGCCGTGGCGACGACGGTCGCCGGCGCAGCGATGCTTGCAAATGACCGCGACAATACCGAGGACGTTAACGAATAGGCAAGCCCGCCTTTTAGACACATCGACTCAATCGGGGGCGCAGGATACCGTTCTGTGCCCCCGATTTTTACTTTGGCCCGAACGCCGCCATAGGCTACATCACCATGTTCAGCGCGTTAACAAACTCCTGGGCCTTCGCACGGCTGCTCAGGCTAAAGACGCAAGCGGTTAACAGTCGATTGCGCAGAAAAACGTCGCGGCCCTTGATCCTGTTGACCCCCGTGATGTCCTTAAGATAAACAATCTCGGTGTGCTTGCCGCCGAAAGTGCCCTTCTTGAGCACCTCGATACGGTTGGGGTAGATCTTGACGTCTTTAAACCTACCCGAACCCTTGTCCTGAAACAGCAAGGTGTTGTTGTCCATGCGTGTCACTCCCGTGGGGTTCGTGAAAACTGTCTCTATTGCCACATTTTAGTCACCGCAAGGCTCCCATGCGAAGGTGCCAGACAGCACAGCAATTCGTGTCCGCGCGAGGCTTTAAACTAAATGCGATAAAGATGCATTCCACAAGAGGAAAGTGGGGCGACAGTGATGGGCGAACTGGTAAACCGTGGAGAATCGGCAATCGTGCCCGAAGGTTTTTACAAGCAGGTCTCCTCAATTCTCAACGCCGCTCGCGACAAGGCCTATACCGCCGTTAACTTTGCGATGGTTGAGGCGTATTGGGAGATCGGCAAGAGCATTGTTGACGAGCAGGGCGGAGAGGAGCGCGCAGCATATGGGGAGGCATTGATTGCAGGCCTCTCCAGAAGGCTTACCGCGGATTTCGGAAGAGGCTTTGGCATCGCAAACCTTCGCAATATGCGTCAGTTCTTTCTTGCGTTTCCAATTCGCGACGCACTGCGTAGCGAATTGAGCTGGACTCATTACCGCAGGTTGATGCGCATTCCCGACCCTGATGCTCGCGCCTGGTACATGAACGAATGCGCCGATTCTCGTTGGAGCACGCGTCAGCTCGAGCGCCAGATCAACACCATGTTCCGCGAGCGCCTACTTGCCAGCAAGGACAAAGAGGCCGTCACCCAGGAAATCCAAAAGAGCGCCCCGGCTCGTCGCCCCGAGGATATCATCCGCGACCCATATGTACTGGAGTTTTTAGGTTTCTCGGACGATGCTACGTTTCATGAGAGCGATCTAGAGCAGGCGCTCATCACGCATCTTCAGAAGTTCCTGCTGGAGCTTGGCCGTGGCTTCGCTTTCGAGGCGCGCCAAAAGCGCATCACCTTTGATGGGCGCCATTTCTATATTGACCTTGTTTTTTACAACTATCTGATGCGCTGCTTCGTGCTCATCGACCTTAAGACCGATGACCTTACGCATCAGGACCTGGGCCAGATGCAAATGTATGTGAACTACTACACGCGCGAACTCATGAACGAAGGCGACAATCCGCCCATAGGCATCGTGCTCTGCGCGGACAAAAGCGATTCGATCGTCGAGTACACGCTGCCCGAAGACAACGACCAAGTGTTTGCCGCCAAATACCTGCCATATCTTCCAAGCAAGGAAGAGCTGGCGCGCGAGCTGAGTGCCGAGTACCGCGCCATCAACGAAGCGACCAATGGCGAAACGCAAGGGTAGCAGCACGTTGCGACCGAAACCACCGCAGCCGTCGCAGGCGCACTCGCGGTTGCGATGCACGCTACAAAACAATACCGGTCATGGACGCCGGCAACGACATTCTAGCCGTGGCTGGCGAGCGTGACCTGACAGGCAAAGACGCGGCCTTCGTCTGATGTGGGCCCATTGGCTGCCACAGACGATATGAGCAGGACATAAAAACATTGAGAGCCCCTGCTGCATGAAAGACCGCGGATTAGGCCGACAATGGTGA
>NZ_CAXSQQ010000020.1:0-32836 GCF_964239575.1 Collinsella aerofaciens ATCC 25986 | reverse complement strand
GGGGCCGCGGGGGCGTTCGGCTAACTGCGGGAGCGAGCCATCAGCTCAATGTGTTCGGCTGAGATCGGAAATCAACCGAGAATACGCTGGTTGACCACAACATCTAGGCTTGTTCGGTGCCCGCGGCCTCCAGGCCGATCAAACGGAACGGGTCCGCCACGCCGCCGATCGACTTTTGCAGTTCGCGTTGACGTTGCGAATCCTGCGCGGCCTGCACGGTCAGCGCGCGACGGGCCTCATCATCGAGTGAACGGTCCTGGCGCAGCTTGGCCTGTGCGGCACGCATGCGACGCTTGATGGTGTAGAGCTCAAGCGTATCGAGCATAAACACGATGTTCGTCTCGGTGGGGTGCTTGCTCGTCGCGGAGATGCGCCCGGCACTCACAAGCGTTGCCGCATCGGGACACACTGAGCGCGCCGCATCCATGCAGGCTGCAGGATCGGTTCCCGGCGGCGTTGCCAGAACGGCCCATGCAATGGACTCGTGACGCGGGTCAACCCACTCGATGGAGCAGATGCGGTCGGCATACGTGCGGAACAGGTCGGGGTAGCTCGTGAGCATCGTCAACAGCTCGCGCTCCCCTGCCAAGGACTTGCGTTCAAGATCGGTAAGAACCATCGGCGCCGCCGCAGCCGGTGCGCCCGAACCGTCAGCCACAGGCACAGCGCCCATACCATCAGGCACATCGATCGGCGGCAGGTCGTCGACGACCTCCACGGGCGCGGCGCCGTAGGCATCGAGCGGGACGTAGTCGTACGGCTCTTCTTCGACCGGCGCGGACACCGGCGGCGTCGCGCCCGATGCCCAAGCACCGCGACCGGCATCGCGAGAACCCGACGCCCGACCGCCCGCGCTACCGGACCGCTCAGTCTGTGCCCGTTGGCGCTCATAGTTCTGCTCACGACGTCGTTCCGCATCCTCGCGCTTGGCGACATCGCGAAACACACGACCCGAGCTCGCGCGCACCGTCTCCAGATCCAAACCCAGCAGATCGGCAATCTGGATAAAGTACGTGTCGATCATATAGCTGTTGCGCAACGGATAGATAAGCGTCAGCGCATCTTCCAGCGCCTTAGCGCGACCGCCCGGCGTGGTGATGTCACTCGACTCCTGCAGCGAACGGTAGACAAAGTCCATAAGCGGCTCGGCAGCGTCGATGCGCGTCTGCAGTGCCTCGCCACCATGTGCGGTGATGAACTCCATGGGGTCGTTGCCGTCGGGGAGCACCACGCAGCGCAGGTCCATGGAATCCTGCTCGATAAACTGAATCGCGCGACGGGCGGCCTTCTGGCCCGCTGCATCGCCGTCGAACATATACACGATGCGCTTGGCAAAGCGAGTGAGCGTCTTGACGTGGTGCTCCGTGAGGGCGGTGCCCAGCGTGGCAACAACGTTTTTAATCCCCGCCTCCCAGCAGGCGATGCAATCGGTATAGCCCTCTACCACGATGGCGGTATCCTGCGCGACGATAAACTCCTTGGCCCAATTAAAGCCGTAGAGGTTTCGCTTTTTATGAAACACGCTCGTCTCGGCGGTGTTGAGATACTTAGGCTGGCCGTCGCCCATAATGCGACCGCCAAAGGCAATGTTGTGACCCTGCTCGTCAAAGATGGGGAACATCACGCGGTCGTAAAAGCGGTCGGCAAGCTGCCCGCGCCCGCGACTCACGGCAACGTTGGCGTCGATCATCTCCTGCGGGGTAAAACCCGCCTGGGACAGGTGCGACACCAGCGCGTTACGGCCCGGTGCAAAGCCCAGGCAGTAGCGGCGGCAGACGTCGCCGCCCATGCCGCGGCTGGCAAAGTACTCGCGCGGACGGCCGTCCTTACCGCGCATGAGCATGGTGTGGTAGAACTGGGCGGTCTCGGCGCACAGATCGTAGATGCGGGCACGCTTGGTGCCGCGCTCGCGGCGATCTCCGGTGTCATGCAGCTCAATACCCGCGCGATCGGCCAAGTAACGGATTGACTCGGGAAAGCTCAGGTTCTCGCGCTTCATGATATACGTGAAAACGTCGCCACCCTCGCCGCAAGCAAAGCAATGCCACACCTGCGTGGCGGGGATAATGTGGAAGGACGGCGTCTTCTCGCCATGGAAGGGGCAGCATCCCCAAAACTCATGGCCGCGAGGCTTGAGCTCGACCGTTTCCTGCACGATGGCAACCAGGTCGGACGCAGCGCGTACCTGGTCTTTTTCCTCATCGCTAATCACGGATGCTCACCCCCTGATCGCCCAAGTTGTGACGAATATCCTCGATATTACCCTCGACGGTCGCGATCAACTCATCCAGCGAATCGAACACACGCGAGGGACGCAGCCAGCGCGTAAACGCCAGCGAAACGGAAGCGCCGTACAGGTCGCCCGTATAACCAATTAAATTAGCCTCGAGATGCGCAGATGCCGCATCGTCAGCATACGTTGGCGGCAGGCCGACGTTCACAGCAGCGGGCCACGCGGTGTCATCGACCAGCACCAGACCCTCATACACGCCATCGGCTGGCACCTGAATGCCGTCGGGAACCTGCAAGTTTGCCGTGGGAAAGCCCATGCCAGAACCCTCGTGACGGCCGCGAGTAACACCGCCGCGCACCATATACGGACGGCCGAGTAACCCAGCAGCAAGCTCCACATGGCCCTGTCCCAGCTCATGACGAATGCGGGTGGCGCAAATGGCCTCACCGCCCTCGCAAAGCAGGTCGTGACCATACACGTCAACGCCGTGCTCGGAACCCCAGGAGCGCATCTCGGCAACACCAGAAGCACCGCCACGACCCAGCCTAAAGTCACTGCCAACGCGAATCGATCGAATGTCGACCAGACGCGACACCAGCGAGAGAAAATCAACATGGTCAAGCGCCGCAACCTCAGGCGTAAAGGGAACGGCCACCACCGCATCGACCCCGGTTTGAGCCAAGGCATGCAGACGGTCGGCCATCGTCATCAATTTTTGAGCGGGCGAAGGGCTCACCACAACGTCCGGGTCGGGATCGAAGGTAACCACGACCGCCTTACAGCCATGGGCACGGGCATCACGGACAAGCGCTTCGATGAGTTCCTGGTGTCCACGGTGAACGCCGTCGAACACGCCAATGGCGATTGAAGCGGCACCCAAGTGCTCACACTCATCAAACGTATCGGCAGCAACGATGCGAGCCTCGTCTGACTCGCCCGCGAAAAAGACACGCGCGAGCTCGCGAGCGGACAACATCATCGAACACCGCCGATTGCCTGCGGAAACACGTGCTCCATGACAAAGCGGCCGCCCTCAATGCGGGCGAGCGCCTTGAGTCCCCCATCGAGCACCAACGCAAACGGCGCCTTCGAGGAATCGAAATCGGCAAGCGCACGCTCAACGGGAATGCGTCGGCCGCAGAGCAGGTCGTCGGCAAGATTGCCCGGCAAGTCAACACGTGTGGCGCCCAGGGCCGCAATGGGATCCAGGGCAAAGCCAGCCGCGGACTCGGGAGAAAGCTCCTCGACCGCATGACAAGCGCCAATGGAAACAACACCGGAAGCCGTGCGGCGCAGCGCGGAAATATGCGCGGCGCTATCGCAAGCGTGGCCCAGGTCGCGAGCGAGCGCACGGATATAGGTGCCCTTGCTCACCGAGAACGCCACGGTCCACACACACGTATCACCTTCGCCGCCCACGGCGATCAGGTCGGCGGCATAGACCTCGACGGGGCGCGGAGGTAGGTCCACCGCATTGCCCTCGCGAGCAGACTTGTAGGCGCGAACGCCATTGACCGAGATAGCAGAAAACGCCGGCGGCACCTGCATCTGCGGGCCCAGCATGGCGGCCAAGCGCTCACGAGCATAGGCAGGATCGCGGAGCTCGTTGGCAACAGCCACCGTGCGGACCGCCTCGCCCTCCGCATCATCGGTATTGGTCTCGGCGCCAAACGAGATGTCGGCGACATAGCTTTTGGTATCGAGGGTTAGCATGCCCAGCAGACGAGTAGCCTGGCCCACGCCCACCACCATGACGCCGGATGCCATGGGGTCGAGCGTGCCGGCATGGCCGACGCGCCGCTCATGGAGGGCGCGTCGGCATTGCGAGACCACATCGTGGGACGTGCAGCCCACCGGCTTATCGACGGCGAGCAGCATATTCAGTTGAGAAGGCGTACGACGAGCCATGTACCATCCAAAAAGTTAAAGCTCGACGGTCACCGAAGCGGGATCCTCCCCCACCAGCTCGGCCAGCATGGGAAGTGCCACGGCGAGCGTCTCGCGAATTGTTCCGTTGTTGGAAAAGCCGGCGGCGGCATGATGCCCGCCACCGCCAAAGTTGACAGCGATCTCGGACACATCGAGGTCACCCTTGGAGCGCAGGTTGCCGCGCACCTTGGTATCGCCGTCGATGCCCTTTAAGAACAGGCAGACCTCGACGCCCATCACCGAACGCACCACATCGACCAGACCGTCACATTCATCCGAGGTGACGCCGCAGGCCTCAAGGTCGCTCTGGAAGGCATAGCTATACGCCACGCGCCCGTGCGCGACCGTCTTGATACGGCCCATGACAATGGACTTGAGGTGCAAAAACTCGACGCGCATGCTCTGATAGACCTCGAGTGCGACACGAGCCGGATTGGCGCCATGCGCCACCAGGCGCGAAGCAGCATGGAACGCGGCAGCATCGGCGTTCTGGTACTGGAAACGACCGGTGTCGGTCACCAAGCCGCACAGCAAGCAGGTCGCGACGCCGTCACGTGCGACAATGCCGCAATTGTCCAAGAAACGGTCGATGATCATGGCGCAGGCCGCGGCATCGACGCGCCTCAGACTGAGCTCGGCAAACTCCTCGCGCGCCGGATGGTGATCAAAGCACACCACATGCTTGGAGCGGCGAAGCACCTCGGCGGAATTATTGAGGCGCTCGACGACCGGTACGTCCACCGAGATGAACAGGTCAGGATTGCCGGCGTACGCAGATGCCGGCACCAGGCGATCGGAGCCTTCCATAAAGCGGTAGATACGCGGAACCGGGTCATCGTCTGCCAGCAGCAGCGCAATGTCCTTGTTGGGGAAAAACTTCATGAGCGAAAGGCCCAGACCCAATACGGAGCCCAAGGCATCGCCATCGGGAGAAGTATGTCCCGAAATCGCAATGGAGGACGCACCCTCGATGAGCTCGAGGATGCGTCGCTGAATATCTGCAGACTCGCACGAGGCGAGGTCGGCGGAATTAGTCATCTAAAGCTGCCTCCTGGGCGGCATCCGCTATCGGATAGCCGTCCTCGTCCTTTTCGATCGCAAGCGTGGCGGGAACGTTTTCCAGCGCACGCGTGATGCGCTCGGCCTCATCGGTCGAGCGATCGATGCGAAAATCGAGCTCGGGTGTGACACGCCAATCGAGCGAGCGAGCCAACAGGCTGCGAATACGGCCCTTGGCGCTTGCGAGCGCCTCCATGACCTCGTCGTAGCGGCTCGCATCGCACGACACGTACACACGCGCGAACGAACGGTCCACCGCGACCTCGACCGCGGTCAAAGTAACCAGGTCGAGACGCGGATCGGAAACCTCAAAGAGCAGGATATAACCGAGCTTCTCGCGAAGCTGCTCGCCCAGACGGCGGGTTGCCTGCGTTTGCTTCATAGCGCTACCCCCTACTCGGTACGGGCAACCTGGTCGATGCGGTAACCCTCGATCTGGTCGCCGGGCTTGATGTCCTGGAAGTTCTCCAGGCCAATGCCGCCCTCGGAACCGCTCTTGAGGCTCTTGGCCTCGTCCTTGTAGTGGCGCATCGAGGCGATCTTGCCATTGAAGACCACGATACCGTCGCGCACCAGGCGCACGGAATCGGTCGCGGCGATCTCGCCCTCTTCGACGCGGACACCGGCGGCGATACCGACTTTGGGCACCTTAAAGGTGTCCAGGACGGTCGCGGTGCCCGTGGCAACCTCGACCTCAGTGGGCTTGAGCATACCGATACGGGCGGCGTCGAGCTCCTCGAGGCACTTGTAGATGACGTCGTAGCAACGGATCTCGACGCCCTCGCGCTCAGCGGCGGAGCGGGCCTTACCGTCGGGACGGACGCCAAAGCCGATGATGATGGCGTTGGAGGCGTCGGCCAGGACGACGTCGGTCTCGTTGATGGCGCCAACGGCGGAGTGGATAGTGTTGATGCGAACCTCGGACTGATCCATCTTGTCGAGCGAGTCCTGAAGGGCCTCGATAGAGCCCTGGACGTCGGCCTTGATGATCAGGTTGAGCTCCTTGACCTCGGCGTCGGCGATGGTCTCGAAGAGGTTCTCGAGCGTGACGTGCTTGACGCGGCTCTGCTCCTCGATACGGGCCTTGAGCGAACGCTCGTCGGCAAGGGCGCGAGCCTCGCGCTCGTCCTCGAACACGCGGAACTCGTCACCGGCGTTGGGCACGGACTGCAGACCCAGAATCTCGACAGCGTCGGAGGGACCGGCCTCGGTGACGGCGCGACCCTTGGGGTCGAGCATGGCGCGGACGCGACCGTAGGTAAGGCCAGCGACCAGCGTATCGCCCACGTGCAGGGTACCGCGGGTCACGAGCACGGTAGCGACCGAGCCGCGGCCCTTGTCGAGCTTGGCCTCGAGGACGTTGCCGGAGGCAAAGGTGTCCGGGTTGGCCTTGAGCTCGAGCACGTCTGCCTGGAGCAGCACGGTCTCCAGAAGGTCGTCGATACCGATCTTCTGCTTGGCCGAGATGTTGACGAACATGTTCTGTCCGCCCCACTCCTCGGGGATGACGCCGTACTCGGTGAGCTCCTGACGCACACGGTCGGGATTGGCGCCGGGCTTATCGATCTTGTTGACGGCAACGACGATGGGTACGCCAGCGGCCTTGGCGTGGTTGATCGACTCGACCGTCTGGGGCATGACGCCGTCGTCGGCGGCGACGATCAGGATGACGATGTCGGTCACCTTGGCGCCACGGGCACGCATGGCCGTAAAGGTGGCGTGACCCGGGGTATCAATGAAGGTGATCTTGCGGTCGTTGATCATGACCTGCGAAGCGCCGATGGCCTGCGTAATGCCGCCCGCCTCGCCGGCAGCAACGCCGGTGTGACGGATGGCGTCGAGCAGCGACGTCTTGCCGTGGTCGACGTGACCCATGACGGTGACGACCGGGGCGCGAGGCTTAAGGTCGGCGGGATCGTCGTAGAACGAGAAGGTGTTCTCCTCCTCGGGGGTGATGATCTTGATCTGACGGCCCAGGTCGTCGGCAACGAGCTCGACGAGGTCGTCGGACATGGACTGCGTCATCGTGAGCGGCGTACCCAGCAGGAACAGGCGCTTGATGATGTCGTTGGCCGGAACGTCGAGCGCCTCGGCAAGCTCCTGGACGGTAACGCCCTGGGAGACCTTGATGGCGTCGAGGTCCTCGGGGTTCACGCCCTGGGCCAGCGCCTCCTCTATCTTGCGCTCCTCCTGAGCCTTGGCAGCCTCGCGCTCGCGCTTCTCCTTGCGCTTCTTGCGGCGACCGGTGGACTCGCGAGAGGCCTCCTCGACGGCGGCACGAGCCTCCTCGAGCACCTTCTCGCGGCTGTACTCCTCGGCCTCGCGAGCCATACGGCTGTAGTGGTCCTCTTCGTTGTTGTGACCGCCCTTACGCTTCTTGCCCTTACCCTGCTTATCGGGGTTGGGGAAGTCCATGCCGGCAGCGACGTTGTTGCTGGCGTTGGTGCGATGGCTGTGCGAACGGCTCTCGGAGGCGTTGCGCTCGGAGTTGTTGTCGGAAGCGTTACGATCGTTACGACGGCCACCGCGGCGGTCGTTGTTGCCGCCACGACGGTTACCGCGCTCTGCGGCGCGCTCGGCCTTGGCCTTGTCCTCGGCGTCCTTCTTCTCCTTGAGCACAGTCTCCTGTGCGGCGATCTGGTCGAGCAGCGAACGGAAGCGGGAACCGGAGTCGGAAGCGGGAACGGCGCGGCGCTGGGCCTCGCGGGCAGCCTCCTCCTTCTCGCGGGCAAGGCGCTCCTGCTCGGCCTTCTTCTTGGCCTCGGCCTCGGCGCGGGCAGCCTCCTCGGCAGCCTGGGCTGCGGCAAACTGGCGGCGCTCCTCCTCACGTGCCTTCTCGGCGGCGATGCGCTCGCGCTCGGCCTCGGCGGCGCGTGCGGCCTCCTCGGCGGCAGCCGCCTGCTCCTCGGCCTGCTTGGCGGCCTCGACTTCCTGGGCGCGGGCCTCGATCACCGAGGCGAGCTGCTTGCGGACCATGGCGACATAAGCTTCCTCCAAGGTGGAGGAAGCGGACTTAACGGGAATCTTCATTTCGGCGAGATGACCCATCAGTTCCTTGGAGGTCATGCCGAACTCTTTGGCCAGGGTGGACACACGGACTTTTGCCATATGACTTCACCTACCCTTTCTGGCACCTTGGGTGCCTAGAGACTGAACGAGCGTGGGAGACGCGCCGGGACCCGCCCGGCGCGTCCGCGCGCTAGATCAGGTCCTCCGCATCATCGAAGGCGTCGGTGTCGTGGACACCGCAGAAACGGGAGCCGGGACGAGCCTGGTTGCGGCACTGGATGCCGTCCTCGGACACGTACTCGCAGCGGCGGACGTCCCCGTCCTCCTCGTCACCGATCAGGTCGGCGGCGGGCTCCTCGTGAACGGGAACGTTCTTGAGGATGTCGGCGGCAAGCGTCTCGGACTTGATGTCGATGTGCCAGCCGGTCAGGCGCGCGGCGAGGCGGGCGTTCTGGCCCTCCTTGCCGATGGCGAGGGACAGCTGGTCGTCGGGCACGATGACGCCGGCGTAGGCCTTCTCCTCGTCGATGAGGACGCGGGTGACCTTGGCGGGCGACAGGGCGTTGGCGACGTAGACGGCAGGATCGGCATCCCAAAGGATGACGTCGACGCGCTCGCCACGGAGCTCGCCCACGACAGCGCGAACACGGCTGCCCTTGGGGCCGACGCAGGCGCCCACAGGATCCAGACGGTCGTCGAGCGAGTGGACGGCGACCTTGGAGCGCTGGCCGGGCTCGCGGGCGATCGACTTGATCTGGACGGTGCCCTCATAGATCTCGGGCACCTCCTGCTCAAACAGACGACGCATGAGCTCGGGGTGAGTACGGGAGATGACAATCGGCGGACGGCTGTGCTCGCCACGAACCGGCTGCAGGTTGGAGTTGGGGTCGCGAACGTCGATGATCACGGCCTTGATGTGCTGGTTGTGCAGATAGCGCTCGCCCATCGGACGCTCGTTGCGCTCGTTCTCGTAACGACGCTGATCGAAGTGCGGCAACTCGGCCTCGACGCCCTCGCGGATCTTGACGATCGTGAAGTCGGGCGTGGACTGCAGCACGGTACCGCTGATGAGGTCACCGATGCGGCCGGAGAACTCCTCGTAGATCTGCTCACGGGCGGAGTTGCGCACGATGGCGTTGATCTCGGCCTTGGCGTGCTGGGCGGCGATGCGGCTCGTGTTCTTGGGAGTGACGTCGATCTCCTCGAACTCGGTGAAGTTGCCCTCCTCGTCCATGGAATCGTCGATCGGCTCCAGGCGGTAGACGTAGATCTTGCCGGTGGTGCGGTCGATGGTCACCTTGGCGCCCCACTCAAGATGCAGGATCTCGGCATAGCTCTTGGCGAGCGACTGCTCCAGGCGGTCGATCAGGTAGAGCTGGTCGATGTGCTTCTCCTGGCAAAGCTCCATCAGGGCGGACATCATGTCGGATGCTGCCATCTTACTTTCCTTCCTTCGCGGGCTTGAAGTCGTAGGTGGGCTTCAACTTGCACTTTTTAACATCAGAGAAATCGAGGGTGACGGACTCGCCGTCCTCGAGCTCGAGGGTCACGTTCGCCTCGGTGGCGGCGGCAATCTTGCCGGCGTACTTGCGACGGCCCTCGGTGGCGGTGGAGGTGAGCTCGCAGTTCTCGCCCACAAAGCGGGCAAAGTCGCACGGGCGGCGTAGCGGGCGCGCCATGCCCGGGCTCGACACCTCGAGCGTATAACTCGAAGAGATGGGGTCGAGCTCCTCAATCACATCGCCGACCCACTTGGTGTTGGCCGTGACGTCGTTGAGCGACAGGCTCTGACCCTCGGCACCCTCGATACGCACGCGCACGCAGGGGGCCTTGGTGGCACCCACGAGCTCGACGTCGACGATGTCGACATCGTGCTGGGGAGCGACGGCCTCGAGCGCGTCGATGATCGCCTGCTCGGTCTTGGTCTTGACCATTGCGGCACCTCCATCCATACAAAAAAGAAGCGGGGCCGAAACCCCACTTCTTTCAATTACAACTTCATTTGCAAGCAAACTATACCAATAGCTGCGGAAACGTGCAAGCACAGTACGAATCTGCAGGTCAGCGTGCGCACAGCTTCTCCACAAGAATAGGACAATTGGTCGAGGAACCCCATGCGGCGCACCCTCAACAGCCCCAAAACGGGCCATGCGTCCCATTCCACAGGCCCGTTCGGACCCCAAGGGCATTCCTCCCCGAGCCCCTATCGATCAGACTTACGCTAAGGGGCATTCTGCAACAAGCCAGCCAGCAAGTCGCGCAACGACGAACCTTTCCAAATCCCCTACGGCAAGGAGGCACACATGAAACGTCTAGGCACCCCCTGCATAACTGCACTCGCCATCGCAACGTGCTCGTTGGCCCTCTTGGGCTGCGGCAACACGAATGGCAAAACCGGAACATGCGAACCGAACCCTGGCAGCACCAAAGCCATCGAGAAAACGACGCCATCGGAGAGCTTCGACAAAATAAACGAAGACATCGTCGATCCCCAGGGCCTGGGCTCCGACCCCCAAGAACAGTTCCCCATCGACCTGGAGGCGGACGAGAACGTCCATGTTACCTGCGCGGGCAAGGACACCGACGGCTACGGGGACGCTGCGCTCGTCTTTACAGCGTCCAACAACACCGGTGTCGACATGATGTTTGGCGATGTGGACTCCTATGCCTACGTCAACGGCGTGGTCCGCGATGTGCGCATGCGCCAGCAGGTCGCAGCGGGCGAGGAAACGCGCGCCATGCTCACCTTTGTGGGCACCTTTGACGATCCGGACTTTGATGTGAACAAAGACCTCAACGACATCTACCTCAACATCTGGATGTTCGAAGAGGCAACGGGCAACGTTTACTTTAGGGACCTGGTACACATCCCGTAGAAGACGGTGCGACGCAATGATTAAGCAGGGCATACAACACAAAACGAGGGACGGCCCAAACGGGCCGTCCCTCGTTTATTGCATGTCAGCTTTGCGCGCAATGCTTACTTGACCACCAGGTTGACCAGCTTGCCGGGCACGCAGATGGCCTTGACGACCGTCTTGCCGTCGAGCCACTTGGCGACGGCGGCCTCGGCGGCAGCCTGCATATCCACATTGGAGGCATCGCGGGCAACGTCGACGCGGCCGCGGACCTTGCCGAGCACCTGGACCACGATCTGCACCGTGTCCTCAACGGACTCGGCCAGGTCGAACTCGGGCCAGGCAGCGGTGTAGGCATTGCCCTCGCAGCCGAGCGCCTCGTGCCACAGCTCGTCGGCCCAGAACGGGCAGATGGGGGCAAGGACGCTCACGATATCCTTGGCCACGCCGTAGCACAGCGCCTTGTCGCGGGCGGTACCCTCAGTGGCATTGAGGTAGGCGCTCGCCGCGTTAACGAACTCCATGACGGCCGAGATGGCGGTGTTGAACTGGCCGCGATCGAAGTCCTCGGTGCACTTGGCGATGGTGCGGTGACGCTCGCGATAGAGCTTCATCGCAACCTCGTCGAGTGCGGACTTGTCGAAGGCCACGTTGGCATCGCCGGACTGGACGAGCTGCCAAACGATACGCCAGGCGCGCTTGATAAAGCGGTTGGCGCCCTCGACGGCCTTGGGATCCCAGTCGAAGTCCTTCTCGGGCGGGGCGATAAACAGGATCGCCAAACGCATGGTGTCGGCACCGTAGGGCTCGATGACCGAGCTCGGGGGCACGACATTGCCCTTGGACTTGGACATGGTGTCGCCGTTCTCGTCCTTGACCATGCCCTGGCACAGCAGGTTGGTGAAGGGCTCGTCCACGCTCAGCAGGCCCAGGTCGCGCAGTGCCTTGGTAAAGAAGCGGCTGTAGAGCAGGTGCAAAATAGCGTGCTCGATGCCGCCGATGTAGTTATCGACGGGCATCCAACGGTCGGCGGCCTCACGGGAGAAGGGCAGCTCGGTGTTGTGAGGATCGGTATAGCGCAGGTAATACCAGCTGGAGCAAGTGAAGGTGTCCATGGTATCGGTCTCGCGCTTGGCCGGGCGGCCGCAGACCGGGCAGGTGGTCTCGTAGAACTCCTTGCACTCGGCGAGGGTTTCGCCGGCGCCCAGGTCCAGGTTCTCGGGCAGCGTCACCGGCAGCTGATCCTCGGGCACGGGCACAATGCCGCAGTGCTCGCAGTGGATGGCCGGGATGGGGTTGCCCCAATAGCGCTGGCGGCTGATGAGCCAGTCGCGCAGACGGAACTCGACCTTGCGACGGCCGCAGCCCATGGCCTCGAGGTCGGCCACGATGGCAGCCTCGCCCTCGGAGTGCTTGCCGCCACGCATACCGGTGTACTTGCCGGACTGGACGAGCGTGCCCTCGGCAGCATGAGCGCAATCCCAGTCGACGGTCTCGGCATGGAAGGTATCGATGGTCTCGCCGCTGGCCTCGACGGCTGCGCGGTCGTCATCGTCCAGGATGATCGGCACGATCGGCAGATCATACTTGCGCGCGAACTCAAAGTCGCGCTGGTCGCCGCAGGGAACGGCCATGACGGCGCCGGTGCCGTAGTCGGCAACAACGTAGTCGGCAACCCACACGGGGACCTTCTCGCCGTTAACGGGGTTTACCACGTAGCGGCCGGTAAAGGCACCGTGCTTCTCGAGGGTGCCCTGGGCACGCTCGACGGCGGAGATATGCTTGGCATCCTCGACGATCTTGGTGACGGCCTCCTCGTACTCCGTGCCCTCGACGAGCTCATGCAGGCCGGCGTACTCGGGAGCCAGGACAAAGAAGGAGACGCCAAAAAGGGTATCGGCACGCGTGGTGAAGACGGTGATCTTGCCCTCGTCGCCCTCGATGGGCTCGCCATCCTGGTCGCACAGGGTAAAGTCGACCTCGGCGCCCTCGGAGCGGCCGATCCAGTTGGCCTGCATCTGCTTGACGCGCTCGGGCCAGCCGGGGAGCTTCTCCAAGTCGTCGAGCAGCTCCTGGGAGTACTCGGTAATCTTGAAGTACCACTGCTCAAGGTCGCGCTTCTCGGGCTCGGTGCCGCAGCGCCAGCACTTACCCTCGGTAACCTGCTCGTTAGCCAGAACGGTCTTGCAGGTGGGGCACCAGTTGACCGGGTTCTTCTTACGGTAGACCAGGCCCTTTTCCCACATCTTCTCAAAGATCCACTGGCCCCAGCGGTAGTAGTCGGGGCTGCAGGTCTTGACCATGCGATCCAGATCGTAGGAGAAGCCCATGCGCTTCATCGTGGCGAGCGCCTGGTCCATGTTCTTATACGTCCAGGCGGCAGCCTGCGTGTTGTGCTTGATGGCGGCGTTCTCGGCAGGCAGGCCAAAGGCATCGAAGCCGATGGGATGCAGCACGTCGTAGCCGCGCATGCGGGCCTGACGGGCCATGGCATCGCCGATGGTATAGTTGCGAGCGTGGCCCATGTGCAGGTCGCCCGACGGATACGGGAACATCTCGAGCACGTACTTCTTGGGCTTGCTGTCGTCGGTGTCGACGGCAAAGAGGTTGGAGTCCTCCCAGGCCTTCATCCACCGGGACTCAATGGCCTGCGCGTCGTAGACAGGGATCTCGTCCTTATGATCTGTGCAATCGCACATATCAGCTCCTTTGTTATCTCGGTTGGGGCGGGGCGTTCTTACCTTTACTCGCTGCTGCGGACAGTCCTGCGCAAGACGAAGAGCACATTTAGTGCTCTTCTTTGCGTGCGGAACTTGCAGCGAGCAAAGGTAAGAACGCCCCGCCACATCGTTAACTCGCATGATGATAGCAAATACGACAAGCGAGATGCCTGCGACTTGCATGCATCTCGCTTTATCTAAATAACGTGGTTGGCAATCAACCTTTGTTTGAAACTCGTTCTAGCACGAACGGGTTTTCCAGGTGCCGCAGATTGCCGTGAAAGAGGAGCGCCGCGTACTTAGGTACGCAAGCGACGGTTTGAACGGCAAGGTGCGGTGCTTGGGAAAGCCGCTTAGCGGTAGGAAACGCTCTGCTGGGAGTCTTTCACGACTACGTCGTGGGCGCCGCCTTCGACGATGGAGGTGGAGCTGACCAGCGTCAGGCGTGCCTTTTCCTGGAGCTCGGGGATCGAGAGGGCACCGCAGTTGCACATCGTGGACTTGACCTTGTAGAGCGTTCCGCCCACACCGTCCTTGAGGGAACCGGCGTAGGGAACGTAGGAGTCGACGCCCTCGACGAAGCTGAGCTTCGCGGCACCGCCCAGGTCGTAGCGCTGCCAGTTGCGGGCACGCGCAGAACCCTCGCCCCAGTACTCCTTCATGTACTGGCCGTTCACGTTGACGCGCTCGGTCGGGCTCTCGTCGAAGCGAGCGAAGTAGCGGCCCAGCATCATGAAGTCGGCACCCATGGCAAGGGCAAGCGTCATGTGGTAATCGTAGACGATGCCGCCGTCGGAGCACACGGGCACGTAGACGCCGGTCTCCTCGTAGTACTCGTCACGAGCGCGGCAGACGTCGATCAGCGCGGTGGCCTGGCCACGGCCAATGCCCTTGGTCTCGCGGGTAATGCAGATGGAACCGCCGCCGATACCGACCTTGATGAAGTCGGCACCGCAGTCGGCCAGGAAGCGGAAGCCCTCGGCGTCGACGACGTTACCGGCGCCAACCTTGACGTCCTCGCCGTAGTTGGCGCGAATCCACTCGATGGTGCGCTTCTGCCACTCGCTGAAGCCCTCGGAGGAATCGATGCACAGGACATCGGCGCCGGCCTCGATGAGCAGCGGCACGCGCTCGGCATAGTCGCGGGTGTTGATACCGGCGCCGACCATGTAGCGCTTGTCGTTATCGAGCAGCTCGTTGGGGTTGGTCTTGTGGCTATCGTAGTCCTTGCGGAAGACGATGCCCATGAGGTGATCGTTGTCGTCGACGATGGGCAGGGCGTTGAGCTTGTTGTCCCAGATGACGTCGTTGGCAACCTTGAGGCTGATGTTCTTGTCGCCCACGATGAGCTGCTCACGCGGGGTCATGAACTCGGAGACCTTCGTCTGGTGGTCATCGCGGCTGGGGCGATAGTCACGGCTGGTGACGATACCCAGGAGCTTGCCC
This sequence comes from Collinsella aerofaciens ATCC 25986, assembly GCF_964239575.1. Lineage (GTDB taxonomy): Bacteria > Actinomycetota > Coriobacteriia > Coriobacteriales > Coriobacteriaceae > Collinsella > Collinsella aerofaciens_BQ. The sequence continues at coordinate 17,582 of NZ_CAXSQQ010000020.1, read as the reverse complement.
TTGGGAGTGCCGTCGTCGGTAACCGGCATGGTGGAGTGGCCGGTCTTCTCCTTGAGTTCGATGACCTGCTCCATGGTCATGTCGGGGGTCAGCGTGGAATCGGACTGAACGAAGCCGGCCTTGTGATCCTTGACGGCCTTGACCATAGCGGCCTCGGACTCGGCGCTCTGGGAACCGTAAATGAAGGACAGGCCACCCTCGGTAGCGAGCGCGACACCCATGTCGACGCCCGAGACGGACTGCATGATGGCGGAAACCATGGGGATGTTCAGGGTGATTGCCGGCTTCTCACCGCGCTTAAAGCGGGTTAGCGGCGTCTTAAGAGAGACGTTGTTGGGGATGCACTGCGAGGACGAGTAACCAGGGACCAGCAGATACTCCGAAAACGTGTGGGACTCACCGGGAAAGAACGTAGCCATGTTTCTCCTTTTTCCATGCGACCGGTCGGCTGCAGGCCTCGTAGGACCCAGCCCAACCTTGGGCGCCCAATACTGGGGAAGTATCTTAACGCACTTTGACTGCTACAATGCATGATTTAAGAAGAGCACACGAGGGTTTGACGCAGGCTTTGCGTTTGCCCAGCAAACACTTTAGCGGGGAGACGTGGAGCACATGGAGTACAAGACGACGGCAAAACTGGTCATTCAGTCGTGCGACAAAGATCTGCCGGGCGTGTTCGGCCACGGCTGCGTCTTGCTGCTGCAGGGTATCGCCCGCGAGCACTCGCTCAACCGCGCCGCCAAGAGCATGGGAATGGCGTATTCCAAGGCCTGGCGCATTGTGAACGAGGCGGAAGGCCAGCTAGGCTGCAAGCTCATCGAGCGCGACGGTGCCCGCGGATCCACCCTCACCCCCGCCGGCGAGCGAGCCATCGAAGTCTACGAGGAGCTGCAGGCCGACATCAACGAAGTCATAGCCGCAAGGGCCAACGACCTGATCGACACCATCAAAGAGTAGCTAATTTGGGACGGGGCTTTTTTAGCTACCCATCCAGAGCATTCTTGACTCATAGCCAAAAATTGACATTGGGTAGCTAAAAAAGCCCCGTCCCAAATTAGCTACTTACGGAGGGCGTTGTCTAGGGCGGACGCTACGACCAGGGGGTCGTCGGTGCCGGCGAAGAGGCGGACGGTGCTCCCCTGCTTGCCGCGTGGGGCCGAAAGGCGCGTCGTTGCGCCGCCAGCCGGCGATGTGCGGAACTCACCCGGCAAAGCATCAAAGAGATCGCCCGCACTGCGCTCGATAAGATCAAACTCAGCTGCCGGGCCAAAGCCGTGCTCGAGGATTCCCGTTGCAACCGCATGGTCGGGATGCGAACTCAGCCCGGGATAGCGCACGTTGCGCACCATCTCGTTGGCGGCCAGATACTCGGCCAGAGCACGGGCGCGGTCGAAGTGTGCCTGCATGCGGGTATCGAGCGAGTCCAGCCCGCGCTCCAGCACACCAGCCTCGTCAGTAGGCAAATCAAGCTTGCCCAAGCCACAGCCCTCAAACAGGACATGCACGCACTCAGCCGCGGCATCCACACGATGGCGCTTGAGCTGCGAGCGCGCGACCGATACGGCAACCAACTTGCGTGAAGCGTTACCGGCGCACACACGGTCGAGCGCTTCGAGCGACAGCACGGCACCCAAGCGCAACGGATCGCAGCCAAAAGCCGACGCCACGGTGTTGTCCACAACCAGCAGCGCATGGGCCTCGCGAGCCGCTCGACCCAGCGTACGCAGATCGGGCACGCGCAGTCCAAACCCGCCGATGGAGTTCACAAACCACCACAGGTGCGGCACCTCGGCATCAAACGAAGCGTCAAAGTCCTCGGACGCGGCGGTAAACGCCGCAACCGACGGCTCTCCAACGAGCACAACGTCGCAAGCATCAAAGCCGCGCTCAAACGCATCGGCAAAGTCGTCCGCAAAGGCCACCAGGCGGTCACCGGGACGCACAATCCCCAGCAGCGACAGCCCTGCCGGCATATGCGGGGCCGCAAGCAACTGCGCCTCACGCGCGCCGGTCCTCAAAGCCCAAGCCTCTTCTAGCTGCTGTACGCCCACACGGCACCGCCCCTTCATAAGCAAAATCCCACGATGCGGGTGTTCCCCGCATCGTGGACAACGGCTGCAGTATAGCGCCGATATGCGACGAATCGCCTAGATGATGAGCGTGTGATAGTTCACGCTCGCACCCGGAGCGTCAACGGTCACGCCATAGGCCTCGGGATAGATGCGCGTCGAGAACACGAGCGCACCATCGTTCACAAACACCTCGACCGAGGAAACATCGCCAACAATGCGCACGTTACTAACCTCGTCGACGGGCTCCCAACGCACGGTACGACCGCAGCCGGCAGAAGCGCGACTCTCATCGGTAAATCGCATCTCAAAGCGCGAGGGCAGTTCGCCCTCGACGGGAACAAACGCCAGCCTCAGCTCGCCATCAACGGTCACGGTAAACGCGCTGTCGACACCGTCGACAACAACGTCAAAGCAGGTATCACCGGCAGCCTCCAACGAGCCCTCCCCCACACGCACCGAGGCATAATGGCGCTCGATCTCGCGCGCCGGCTGCTGCAGTACCACGCCGCCAGCACCGGCTGTAAGCTCACGCGGCACCGTCATGCAGTGCTGCCAGCCACACGCCACGGTGGGGTCGTTGCCATAGGTCGGCTCATCGGGCATGCCCATCCAGCCAATCAGAATGTGACGACCGTCCTCGGCCGTGAACTCCTGCGGAGCATAGAAGTCAAAACCGGCGTCCCACAGGCGGAACTCGCCCAGCTCATAGGCACCGTCACCACCCGTAATGTCGCCCGTTACAGGCATGTAGCCAGCAGCGTATACGTTGCCGCGGTCCCAACGACCGCCCTCGAGGCCCTGGGGCGAGAAGGACAGCCACTTCGCCGGTACACCGCCATCCGCCTCAAGCTCAAGGTATCCCGGGCACTCCCACATAAAGCCAAAACGCTCGGGCGTAGACACACGACTCTCGAGCTCCCAACTCAGCATATCCGCCGAGCCATACACCAGGATCTCGCCCACATCGCGCCCGGCGCCCTCGCCGTGCATGACGCAAAATCGACTATCGACATGCGGACCATCCACGCGGCGACGCGCGCCCAGCACCATGTGATAACGCCCGTCCGCGTCACGCCACACCTTGGGATCGCGCACATGGCAGGTCAAATCCTCGGGATAATCCTCGGAAGCCAGCACCACGCGCTTGGCGCCAAACGCCTGACCGTCGGTACTCTCCACATAGACGGTATCAGCGCGACGGCCGGTATTGACGTAGTCGTACGTCCCGTCCGCATCGGGAAGCTTCACGTTGCCTGTGTACAGCACGCGAATACGGCCGTCCTCGGCAAGCGCGGAGCCCGAATACACACCGTGGCAATCGAACGGCTCGTCGGGCAGCAGCGGGGCGCCAACGTAGTCCCACGTCATAAGGTCGCGACTCGTCGCATGACCCCAAGCCTTAACGCCACCCTCGACATCAAACGGCGCATACTGAAAATAGGCATGGAACACGCCACCCGCCTGGCAAAGACCGTTGGGGTCGTTGAGCCAGCCCGCCGGCGGCATAATATGGAAGCGCTGGCCATATGCGCCATGACCGCACTCAGAGGCGGCGGCGTCAACAGCGGCAACCAGCTTTGCAAGGTCGCGGCCAAGTGCATTAGACATATCAAAGTCCTAACGGATCGAAAGTTACAAGGCGCCAGAGATCGGCGCCAAATGCGGGAAACACCCGCGAGCATACAGCCCGCGGGCACCCCTCAATCAAAAGCTCTTAGGCCTGCTCGGAAGCCTTGGGCTCGTCCTTGTACAGGACAAACGAGATGGCAAAGGAAACCAGCGCGGCGATCGCAAACATGATCGCGTACTGCACGGGCTGGGCCAGGCACAGCAGGATACCAAAGATACCCGTAACGCCCGTGCCGGAGGCAGCCAGCGAAGTGAGCGCGCAGACCAAGGCACCGCAACCGCCGCCGATGCAGCCGGCGATGAAGGGCTTAAAGAAGCGCAGGTTCACACCAAAGATGGCAGGCTCGGTAATGCCCATGAAGGCGGACAGAGCCGAAGGAAGCGCCAGACCCTTGATCTTGGCATCGCGGGTCTTAAAGGCAACGGCGAGTGCGGCGCCACCCTGAGCGATGTTGGCAGCGCTGGCGATGGGCAGCCAATAGGTCACGCCGTACTGGGCGAGCTGGCCCAGGTCGATGGCGGTGTACATCTGGTGGATACCGGTAACGACCGTGGGGGCATAGAACAGGCCGACGATAAAGGAACCGATGCCGAAGGGCAGGGTTAGCAGGGCCTGGATCAGACCGAGGATGGCGTTCTCGGCCCAGACGAAGATGGGGCCGACGGCAACGAGCGTCACGAGCACGGTCACGAACACCGAGACGAGCGGAGTCACAAAGAGATCGAACATCTCAGGAACGATCTTGTGCAGGCGCTTCTCGAGGAAGGCGAGAATGGCGCAGGCGATGACGATGGGGATCACATGGCCCTGATAGCCGACCCACTCAAGGCTGTACACGCCGGGGATGACGTTGACCATGGTCTGCACGCCCTCGGAGGCAACCGTATAGGCGCTCTGCAGCGAGGAGTTGATGAATGCACCACCGACGACGGCGCCCAGATACGGGTTGGCGCCAAAGGCCTTAGCCGCGGAGTAACCGATCAAGATCTGCAGAATGCCAAAGGACGTGCCCGAGACCAGGTCGGCAATCTTATAAATAAAGTTATTGGTGTCGAGCGCGATAAAGCCGTTGGAGGCCATAAAGTTGAGTGCGCTCATAATGCCCAGCAGCAGGCCCGAAGCCACGATGGCGGGGATGATGGGGACAAAGACGTCGCCGAGCACCTTAATGGCACGCATAAAGATGTTCTGCTGCTGCGCCGCGGCCTCCTTGACCTCGGCCTTGGTGGCAGCCTCGACGCCGCTGAGCGCAATGAACTCGTCGTAGACTTTGTTGACGGTGCCGGTGCCAAAAATAATCTGGAGCTGGCCCTGGGCCTCAAAGACGCCCTTGGCGCCGTCGATATTCTCGAGGGCCTCCTTGTCGACCTTGGCGTTATCGGCAATCACAAGGCGCAGACGCGTGGCGCAGTGTGCGGCCGAAATAACGTTGCCGGCGCCACTGATGTTGTCGAGCACCTCTTGCGCTGATTTGCGGTAGTCCATGACTTCCCTTTCCTCCAACGGGCGCATGCACACCCGGCCATCTTTGACACTTACACTGTAATCGTTTTCAGTTTCATATGGCTGTAATCGTTTTCACAGTAGGGTGAACGGTAGGAATAAGCCGGCGAAAGGTAGTTTTAAAGTAAAAAGAGGCGGCTCAGAGGCAGGCAGACGTGCCCAAGGCCTAGACATTCATAAGCTGATGGCCGAGCTTGAGCGTCTTGAGACCGCTCTCCCCCTCCACGCCATCGAGCGTGTTGATCAGCATATTGGTCGCCTCGACGCCACTGGTCAGGTAGCCATAATGCACGGTGGGAATGCCGCCCGTCAGCGCGCGCAAAAACGCGTTGTCGCCAAAACCGCTTACGCGGTGTATACCCTCGCCCACGCCGCGAACCTCATCGATGGCACGCAGTGCGCCCGCCGCCATGGTGTCGGTTGCGCATGCGATAAACGAAACATCGGAAGCGACGGAAAGCAGCTCACGCGCCGCACCATAACCCGAGTCGAGCGTAAACGAGCCGAGGCGAATCAAGGCGGCATCGAGCGGGTTACCCGCGGCGCGCAATCCGGCCTCAAAACCGCGACGGCGGTCATAACCGGCCGCGCGGTCCTCTTCGGTAACTCCAATGTAGGCGATCTTGCCGTCCACGCGGCCTGCAAGCGCATGGCCCAGCTCAAAAGCGGCCTCGTAATCGTCGTGATAGACGCACGCCGCGCCCTCAACATTCTGGCCGATCAGCACGATGGGCACGCGGCACGACTCAATCGCCCGGCGATGCTCGTCGGTAATCATAGTTGCCACCAGCACAATGCCATCGACCGGGTGGTTTTGGAATAAATCGAGGTACTCGAGCTCGCGATCGGCCGCGTTGTCGGTATCGGCAAGCAGCATCTGGTAGCCACGGCGACCGAGCACCTGGCCAATACCGGCGGTAATGCGGCTTACGGATTCCGAGTTAATCTTAGGTACGATGACGCCGATGAGCTTAGTGGAACCGGTGCGCAGCGCGCGAGCCTGGCTGGACCGAACGTATCCGGTCAGCTCAATCGCCTGCTTAATGCGCTCGGCCTTATCCGCCGAGATATACCCACCGTTGAGGTAACGCGAGACGGCGGCGCTCGAAACGCCGGCCAGCTCGGCCACATCTTTCATCTTTACCACGAGCACCCCTGTCGTTGAAATCGCTTTCACCATAATACCCGCGAACGCGCTCAATGAATCAACTCGCCCATCCAGGTCGAGCAAACGTCAGCGAGCGGGCAGCTGCCGTGGCGAGGTGCCGCGAAAGAGGAGCGAAGCGTACTTTATGTACGCGAGCGACGGTTTGAGCGGCAGATCGCCCGGCAGATGTCCGCGCAGCGTCGAGCGGTCCGGCGTTCGTTAGAACGCCGGAACATAAGAGCCCGGCATCTACCCGCTCGCTGACGTATGCTCGACCAGGAGCGCCCCTCTTTGTGCAATCTGCTCGCTAGGGTTCTACCCGTGGTACTCGCCGTTATATTGAATGAGCGTCAGGTCCTCCACGCCGTCGAGCGCGCGAATGGCGTCCGCATAGGGCATGTCAACGCCGTCCGAGAACACCTCGGCGGCCATTTCGACCTTGTCGCCGCGCATGGTCTTGGACTTGACGGTGAACTTGGTACGCCCAAACGCGCGCACGATATCGTCGCCGGTGGTCTGGCCCGTGTAGTGGATGACCATCATGTACACGCGCGACTTGTCCTGGTGGCTCGCAAAGCCGGCGATCATCACCACGATCACCACCGCCGTGAGCCCCACGAGCGCGTACATGCCGGCGCCGGCCGTAATGCCCGTGGTAATGGCCCAAAACAGATACAGCAGGTCGAGCGGGTCCTTGACCGCCGTACGATAGCGGACAATAGACAGAGCACCGACCATACCGAGCGAGATGACCACGTTCGTCGAGATCGCGAGCGTGACCATGCAGGTGAGCACGCACATGCCCACGAGCGTCACGGCAAAGCTGCGCGAATACACCACGCCGGTAAAAAAGCGCTTGTACACGTAATAGATCAGGATGCCCATGGCGAGCGCCACGAGCAGCGAAAGGCCGATCTTGGCAGGGTCGACCTGGCCAAACGCCTCCAAGACGGAGTTCTTAAAAAAGTCCCTGGTGCTCATGGTCTAAATTTCCCCTCGGTTCCCAAAATCCGATTCCCAGTAGTTAAATCCGCGCAGGTAGGCGGTCTTGTCATAACACAGGCAGTACTTGGAGACCGCCGTAAGCTCGGCCGCGCCCGGCGGCACCATATCGCGCACCAGCTGCGGACAAAACTCAGTAAACTTGACCTCCATCACCAGCTTGCCGGGTTCCAAGACCGGCAACGCGGGCAGTGTCGCGTCAAAGATATCGAAGCTTCCCACCGCGGCACGCACGTTCATGTCAAACGTAATGCGCACGGTGCCCTCGTCCATCACCCACGGCTCGCGCTCGTAGTCCACGATGGTCCGCGGGCGCATCATGTTGCAGATGCACTCGATGTAGAACTCGCGGCAGAGCGGATAGGGGCTCCTCAGCAAAAAGTCGTAGTCGCCGGCCAGAATCTGCTCAAACTCGCCGCGCGTGAGCGGCGCGTCCTCCTTGTAGATCCAGCTACCGTACTTCTTTTTGCGCTCGAGCTTAATCACATTGTCGCTGCCGTTATAGATGCGCACGCGATACTTTTTACGCATGAGAATGCCGGCGTCTTTTTCCTCGTAGGCCGAGTTGCAGTAGTCGTCAAAGTACAGGCTGCGAATGGTGTAACCGCCTGCCCGCGCATGCTTGTCCAGCTTAAACACCGGCGCCATGCGACAGGCAAGCGCGGCGTGCTCGCCCTCGTTAATGAGATATTTGAGCTCGTGGCGGTAACGCTCCTGCGTGACACGCACAGGCGGGGCCGCCAAGCGCTCAAGCAGCGCGCTAGCCCTCCTCATACGTGTCCTCCACGACCTTACCGCCGTCTTGCACGTAAAAACACTTCATGCCGTAGTGCTTGCCGTCGTCGGTTGCATAGTAGTCAAACGCATCTTGCTTATAGCCGTCGGAGTTGGTGGCACGCACGCGCACAAAATACTGGCCGGTATCGGGCGCATCGCAGGTAACCTCAGGCAGCAGCACGTCGTCGGCCTTAAAAAGCACGTCCTTGATGGCATAGTCGCGCGCAAGCTCTACGGTGTAGCGAATGTCGCGCGCCTCAAAGTCGTAGGACGCATCCCAGTTAATGCGCAGCTTACCGTTATCGATCTGCGGCACGCCAATGTAGAACGGCATGGGCTTTTTATAGCTCTCGCGAAAGCTCTTATAGTTCTCCTCGATCTCGGAGGGAATCGCCGCGGTGATCTGCTCGTATTGGTCCTTGGTGACAGGCAGATGGTCGATATCGGGCGAAGCAAAGACCAGGGATTCAGTCACCTCGCGGTAGTGCTTGATCATCTTGGTCAGGCGAGTCTCGGTCAAATACGAGCGCAAGTCCTTGACGGCACGGTCGAGTTCGCTGCGGAACGACTTGCTGCGCAACGCGCGGTTAAACAGCACGTTGCCCCAGTAGTTGCTTGCGCCGCGCTCCCAGCTCGCGTAGTCCGAAAACCCGGTAAGAGAAAGCTCCAACTTACGCAGCATGCCGTCGTTATCCCAATCCAGGATATACCAGACCTTGGAGTTAAGCGGGCTGTACAGATAGCAGTTACGGTTCTGCGTATCGCAGTTGCCCGTCAGGATCTGAAACGCCAACCAATAGACCAGGTTCTCGGTATCAAAGTAGATGTCGAGCACGTCATCGATCTTTTGCGATTCGTCGTTGAGCGCATCGAGCATCTCGATGAGCTTGGTGTGGTCCGTATCGCCCTTAATCTCGAGCATGCCATCAAAGTTTGCCTGGTTATAGTCGGGATCATCGGCAAGCTTAATGGTGTCCTCGTAGCGATGGAAATCAAAGCTGTTCACCTTGTACAGGTGCCCGCTCTTATCCAAGCCGTGCGCCTTAAGCGCCGTCTTGTTGAGCTGCTCCACCTGCGTAAACAGGCCGTAGTCCTCAAAGGTGTCGTTGGACTTTTCGGTCTGGTCGCACACCCACAGATGCACAAACTGCGTGCGCAGGCCCATCATCTGGGGAATCCCGCGGATAAGATCGTAGGCCATCTTGTTGCGATAACGCATACCCTCGCCCATGTGCTTGTTGAGCGCAATCGCGCGCTGCTGGCGCCAGGTACCTTTTCCTTTTTTGAGCTCCACCTTGTAATTCTTTTGCGTGTAGGAGCTCGACGTCTGGCCGCGCACCTGCACGGTGGCATTGGGCGCTTCCTCGCCATAGCCAACCTCGCCGGCAACTGGGCCCTCTTCGTCGCCCGGCTGCAGCAGGCCCATAACCTGATAGCGCGTCACACCCATGTCGGCATAGTCATACACCGAGTACGTGCTGATCTCGGCCCAGCTGTGGTCCGTGTTCTCGGAGCTGTTGCCGCGCGAGACCGTTAGGTACATGGTCACAATGCCCGAGTCGTCGTAAACCTCGTACAGCTCGTCCTTATCGCGCAGGTGCTTGGACTGGTCGGAGGCCTCGGCCTTTTTAATCTTGTCCTGCTTTTTGACCTTTTTGGTCGAGGAGTCTTCCTGCACCGAGCAGCCCGAAAGCAACAGCGCACCGGCAGCCGCCTCAAACAGGCGACGACGAGACATCATACTATCGGTCATCAGAACCTCCCCAATGCTTGCGATACACGTGAACTACTGCGCGCTCAAACGCGCCATGTGGCTCACCCTTATGGCGACCTTCCTCATAGCGCTGCTTGGCACGGTCGAGCAAGCGGCCCAGCTGTGTAAAGCGACCCGTTTTGACGGTCGCCACAATAGGCTGCTGGCTCAGGATACGATACGGTAAGTTGGCGGTATAGGTATCGAGCCGCAGCAGCGCCACGATAAAAAACACCGCTGCACCCAACAAAAAGCCAAAGCCGTAAAACTGCTGCGGCAAAAGCAACGACACGGCGGTCGCCAGCCCGGCCACACCGGCAAACAGGCCCGAGGCCAGCACGGCCCCCTTGTAGTCGGTAAAGTACAGCAAGATCAGCAGGATCGTGTTGCCCACTGCATACAGGCCGTAGCCCACGCACAGCGTGCGAAAATACCCGTGCATCAGGTTGTTAAAGCCCAACGGTAGGGCCGACAGCACCGTGGTCTCGAGCGAAATGACCGCCGCCGTCACAAACAGTTGCTTGAGCGCACAAAACCGCAGTTCTCGGTTGAGCGTGGCAAGCATTTCCTCCTCGGCCACCACAATGTCGCCCACCACACCACCGTCGTTGAACAGGCTGTAGTAGTCGCGGTAGCGCGGATAGAAATTGACCTCGACCGAGACCACAAAGTTGACGGACGTGACCAGGATCGTCAAAAACGCGATAAGCGCCGGCACATCGTGGTAGGGCGCACCATAAAACAAGCCCTTGACCTGCACGCCAATGGGACCGGCCCAAATTATCACCAAGTGCGCAAAGAGGCCCAGGTTGGTAAACAAGCCCGTGAGCGCCAACGGCATAAACTGATCAAGCCACCGTAAATACAGCCAGGGGCTGCGTTCGCTCTGCGGAAAAAACCGGTACAGCAGTACCACGTCCCAGGCGAGCATGACGCCATAGCCCAGAGCAATTGACGCCAAAAGGCCCTCGACCGGCGGCAGTCCCAGCGCCAGCGCGGCCAGGGCGCACAGGCACGCCACGCCAATGGCAGCCGCAAAGCTGCAAAGGATACCGCGGTAATCCTTGATGGCCGTGAGGTAACTCATGCCGTTCCAGTTGACGATCATAATATTGAACAGCCACAGGCACAGCAGCCCCTGCAGCAGCGTGGCGCCCGAGAACAGCAAAAAGACGCCGTAGAGCACCGTGCCCGCAACGAGCATGATGGCGTTGGAGCCCCAAAACGAAGGCAGGATCTCATCCTCGCGCTCGGCAAAAAGCATATCGGCCAAAAAGCGCGTGACCGGCATAGAGAAAAAACTCGTGAGCGTGAGCGACGCCAGCAGCGTATAGGTCACCATGCACACCAGCAGATCTTGGTTGGCACGGCCCACACCCCACAGACCGCACAGCACCAAGATACCCACCTGGAGCAGCACGCCCAGCAGCATGGGGCCCGTGCACACAATGCCAGCGTAGCCATAGGCGCGCATCGTGGCAAACAGACCCTTGCGCCTAAACAGGCGCTTGAGCTCAAAACCGATTCCGGCCACCGGCTACTCCCCCTCTCTGGGCAGGTCAAACGCTTGCGCCGTCTCGTCGTACAGCGCGCGATAGTTGGCGAGCATCTGCTCGTGCAAGAAGTACGTGGCAACGCGACGCTGGCCGCGCTCCCCCATCTCAATGCGACGAGCGCGGCTTGTGCACATGCGTTCCATGGCATCGGCCAAGCCCTTGCGATACATAGGCGGCGTCACAAAACCCGCCACGCCAAAGTCGTCGTCCGGGGCGCCTTCGAGAAGCTCGCGACAGCAGCCCACCTCGGTCGTCACGCAGGGACGGCGCGCTGCAAGCGACTCCAGCACGCTGAGCGGCTGGCCCTCGGAGATGCTCGTCAAAATGGTAAAGTCGAGCTTTTCCATGTACTCGACCACGTTGACGCGGCCGGTAAAGATCAGGTCGCGCACGCCCAGGGTTTCGACCAGCGCGTGGCACTCGGCGCCGTACTCCTCGTCGTCCACGCCGCCCATGATGTGCAGGCGCACCTTGGGCAGGCGCTCGTGCAGCTCAAAGAAGGCATAGATCATGGTCTTGACATCCTTGATGGGCGCAAGGCGCACCACCGCGCCAATATCCACCCAGCCGTCATCGGTCTTTAAGGGAATATCCTTAAAGCGATCGAACTGGATGCCGTTGGGGATGACCAGGCATTTGTCCGCATCGCAGCCCATATCAATCTGCGTCTTGCGGGCGTTATGGAACAAACTCGTCACGCGGAAGGCGCGGCGGTAGATCTCCTCCGAAAGCAGGTAGAAAAAGCGGATCCAGCGGTCCTTAAACGACGGCACCACCCAATCGGCGCGAATGATCTCTTCCTCGCGCTCGCGGGTATAGATGCCATGCTCGGTCAGCAGCACCGGCGCATGGTGAACGCTTGAGCCCAGGCAGGCGAGCAGGCCACCGTAGCCGGTCGAGATGGCATGGTACATATCGGCCACTGGCACCTCGCTGCCCAACAGGTAGAGCACGGGCAGCAACATGGAGCGCATGGTGTGGAATGCATCGGCAAAGGGCGTGTAGGGATACTCGGCCAGGCACACGTCACGAAAGATATCCATAAACGTGCGGCTCTGCAAAAACGAGAGCGGATGCACGCGACGGCGGTGGAAGATATCGAATAACACGTCCCAGTCCGGATTGGAGAGCGAAACCAGACGGCGTAGCGCCTCGCGCTCACGGTCGTTAAAACTGGCTTCATGTTGCTCGCCCGAAAGCCGCAGGGCATCGTCCAGGAACACCTCGTGCACCTCGACCACGTTGCCGGGCAGCTCGTAGACAAACTTGCCACGGTCGGCAGCATGCGCGCCGATCACCCACAGCACAAACTCGTGCTCGGGCATGGCCGTAATGTAGCCATGCATCCAGGTAGATACGCCGCCGTGCACATAGGGGTAGCAACCCTCGAGTACCAAGCAGATTCTCATTTATCGTCACCCTCCTTGCGCTCGATCGTCACGGTCTTATCATTTGCCTTGAGCAGATACAGATTGCCCGTAAGGTGCGTCAGTTCGCCACCCGTCACCGCACCCGGCTCGCCATTATTGGCGCGGAACATGAGCCAAGCCTCGTCGTGAAAGTTGTCCAGGTTGAGCGTCCAGGCATCTGCACTTGTATCCACGCTTACCGTAACCGACGAAAAGCGCTGGATGGCGCCGGAGCACTCCGACGCCGTCTGGTGCCGCAGGTCGGGCGCGGATTTGGTAAGCCACTCCTGGTAGTCGACCAGGCCGCCCTTGTAGACCTCCCAGCCCTCCTTGCCACCGCGATCGGGGTCCAAAAGGTCGTCCGGGTGCATAAAGTGCGTGCTCACGTAGTGCATGTTGAGCTCGGACACGGCTGCCAGGCGCATATAAGAATCGTCGACCATGCCGCCCGAGACAATACGTGGCTGCTCCACAATGCCATCGCTCGCCACGCCAAACTCCTGCACGTACGGCAGGTCGGTGCCATCCTCAAAATACGTGCTGGCAATGGTCTTAATGCGCGGAACATCGGTACCGATAAGCTTGCGCGCGCGGGCCGAAAGGATATTCGACGGCGGCACGTAAACCGAGCCATGAGCATTGGGCAGGACCTCGTCCTGAAACGCGATAAGTTCGTTGAGCGAAGCGACGAGCGTCTCTTTGTTCTTCCAGGTCTTGTAGACGTGCAACGTACCATAGTCGGTGTCCCAGAGCGCAAGCGGCTGATGGTTGTAGCCGTGAAAGCCCAGCTCGCCGCCCATCTGCAGCAGCATGCCGCCAAAATAGCGGAACTGCGTGGTATCGGCCTGTCGCGCGGGCTCGGTCTGGTTGACCGCGTCCTCGTAGTTTTCGATCATCACGCCGGTATAGCGAATGCCATATTTTTGCGCGAGCTTTTGCAGATCGGGCCACCAGACCTTGGTGTAAAAATCGGCAATGGAAAGGCCGTAGTCACGCTTGATATAAGTACCATCGCCCGAGGGCACGGGACTAGGAAAGTCGTCCAAAAAGAACACAGCGCTGTTAATGACCGGATAGGCCGTGGCATCGCCCAGGAGGCTGGTCGCCGCGGCGTAAAAGCCGCGCATGACCTTGTCATAGATACCGATATTGCAAACCACGGTGCGCCCGCTACCGCAGTCATTCGACCAAATGAGTGGGGCGCCCGCATCGCCGGTCTTAGCCCACACACGAGCCGTCTCGCGCAGCGATACCGAAAGCGACGAATCAAAAGGGTCCGAGAGCTCGTAGCGCTCTCCCCCGCCCAGCATAAAGTCCTCACTCGGCACAATGCTTTCGGCTTTTACATAGTCATATCCGGCCGATTCAATGCCAAGCTTGGAGGCAATCACTTGCAGATAGCTCGAGTTATCCGGCGGCATAGCGAGCATAAGCGAACCGCCGGCACTCACCCAACTCATAATGTCGCTCAGGTGCGTACCGAGCCCATCGAGCGACGGCATGAGCAAAATCACGCGATCGAAGGAGGCCAGCGAGGGAATGGCATCCGCACCATCCAGGGCAAGGTCCACGTCGCGGTGCGCGATCTTCATGTCGAGCAGGATCTGGTCGAACTGTTCCTTTACGTCCTCGACGCCAGCTTGATCGGAATCGGTAATGACCAGGCACGTGGGCTTTTGGCCAAAGATTGCCGAGGAGGCAGGCACCGCATCGTTGGCGGCAAGCATCCCCAGCTTATGCTGGCCCGCACTGTACTGCACGCCGGCACGCTCCACCAGCAGCACGGCGGCCATGGCAATAAAGACCGCCCACACCACGAGGAGTCGCATCCAACGAAAGCGGCCTGCACGGTCGCGGATATGTTGCGCCACGCTCATCTGGCCTCCTCCCCGTCGCGCCAAAACGCCAACTTTTCGCGGTTGTCGGCGCTCAAATATACATGTTGCTTGTCAATCGCATCGATCACACGGTGAACCTCGTCACCGTCGCGGCGCATCACGGCCAGGCGCAGGCAGAGCATCCAAACCTCCTGCTCCTCGGGCACGTCGAGCACTAGCTGGTCGATCACGGCCTGCGCCTCGTCGATCTGTCCGACATCGGCCAGCGCCGTCGCATATCGAATGCGCAGCTCAAAGGTGTCCTCGCGCTCGCAGCGACGCGCAAGCAGGCGCGCGTACTGTTGGCGCTGAATCAGAGCCACGCGCCCCTCGGCCAAGCCCGAGCCTAAGTATTCACCAAGAAAATCACAGTATTCGATGAGGTTTTGCGCGCTCGGGTCCGTCTTAAAGGCGCGCTCCAGCTGCTGCAGTTTAAGGTCGGACTCCTTGGAGATCTGCGCCACCGCCGTCGCGGCATAGTGCGCCACCTCAACGTCGTCGTTAAGCTTAGCCGCCTGTAGCTGCGCCAGGTACGCGTCGGGCTCCTCGGTGAGCATGGAAAGCATTAGACGGCGCCGGTATGCCGGGTCGTTGACGATGAGCGCCTCCTCGAGCGGGACCACGCCCGCATCGGCGTCACGGTCGTGCACCAGGATGCTGCGATGCAGGTCGTCGTTAAAGCGCAGCGACTCCAGCGCAGACTCTTTCAGCCCCTCGCAAAACACCGCGCTGCGGACCGATAGCAAAACCACCAGCAACGGGCCCCACAGCGGCACCAGCACTATCACAGCCAGCATGTGCCCGCGCACCGGCAGCAGGCCCAACTTCATAAGCGTCCACAGCATCAGGCAAACCAGCGCATGAATCAGCAGCAAGACGGCAGCAACGACAAGCGAGATCAAACGGCACCCCCCTCACCGTCACCGGTGTAAGAGATGTGCTGCAGCAGCGCCACGATGTCCTCGCCGTCGATGGGCTCCACCGCAATCCGCTTTGCGCTCAGGCGCTCGCGGATAATGGGCAGATCGCACGCCTTTGCCTGGCGCATAAGCAGATAGAGCACGTCGCCGTCGACCAAGCCCGCCGCGTCGCTCTCGCGGATTGCCGACCCAATTGCGCCTACCAGCTCGCCGACAGGCTCCACGTCCGGTACCACGCGCAGGAGCAAAAAACTCCCCATCTTGCTATCTGCCAGCGCCCGCTCCGCCGCGAGCTCTTGGCCAAAGGCAGCCTGCTTGAGCACGCAAGTGCCGTCAACGCAGCGTTTATCCTGCGCCACCGCCTCATAGTCAAAAGCACGGCCCAGCGCGCTTTCGACCAGCCCGCACAAGATGCGGAACAGGTTTTGATAATAGAGGGTCATTTGGTTTTCAGCCGCACTACGCACAAAGATCAACACGGCGGGTGCCCCGTCGCGCTCGATCGTGTATCCAAACATGGGAAGTCCCGGCGTCAGCTCGCGGTTCACCCACAGGTTCGAACGACCCCCGTCGCCCAAAAGAGGTGCAAGCTGCTCAAGCGTGAGCGAGCGTGCGGCATCTTCGGCAATCGCGGGACTTGCTGCCACCAGGCGTGCAAATGTCCCGCCCGAAACATGGTAGATCGCCACCGAATCGTTCTCGAGAATCTCGCCCAGAAGCTCGCAGCACTTGCGATAGATGTCGCGTGGGTTGAGTACGTCGAGCTCCTGCGTCACGGCAAAGATCTTGCCAAAGCTGTCGTGGCGACCCACGATCTGGCGCCTGTACGCGCGCTTGTCCTCGATCGCGTCGTGGTAGAGCTGAGTAAGGAACGTATTGCGGTTGCGCACGAGCTCGTTTTGATCGCGCTCTGCCCTAATGGCTTCGCTGTTGCGCAGCTGCACATAGCCGCACACGGCACCCACCACAAAGTACGCAATAAACGGCAGCCAGTTGGACGGCTCGTAGAACAGGCCCTGGAAGGTATAGCCGTACTGAGTAAAGTAGCTCGCGGCCAAACCCACCGACGCCAGCAGCGCCGCAACCAAGCCAAAGTCCAAGCCATACAGCGTGCCGATCAGCACCACGTAGAGCAGGCGATAATCAAGCACGTTGAGCTGAGCCGATTGGGAGAACAGATGCTCCAGCACCTCGAACAGGACCCAGGCAACGCCCGTCTCCAGGCATTTGATAGGCAGCGTGTGCAGCCGGATGCGGTCGATGGCGGCGCGCAAGGGGTTAACCTTCTTTGCGCGGCCTGCATCCCAACGCGCTTGAATGGTCGAAAGATCGCGCAGCAGGTCGTACCGCTGAAACCAACCATAACGCACGCGAACGACGTCGCTGACGGGCAGGGCGTAGCCGGCAGAATCGCCATAGGCAACTGAAAGCCCTGGGAACAGCGCCTTGAGGGCCTCACCCACCTCACCTGACGCGTGATGAAAGGTATCGGCAACGTCGAGCGTCTCAAAGGAGGCATCCCAGCTGTCGAAGATACGGCGTACCAGCACCGCAAGCTCCTCGGCACACAGCAGGGGAAACGCCGCATCCTGTGCGCCCTGCAGAGCGACCGATCCGGTTGAGCACGCGTCGAACAGCGGCACCAAAAACGGGTCCTCCAGCGCGGCAGACGCGGTATACAGGAACGGCACGCGCAGGATCTTGGTTTGAACGCCCTCGCGAGCAGCGTAGTAGCGGCACAGGTCGTTGGCTGCGCGGGCGATAATTCCCTTGCCCGTTCGCCCCGCGGCATCGACGGCACCCTCGGCACCCGCGGGCCCCGCTACATACAGCAATTGGACCCGGCGACCCGCGCACGCAGATCGCGTCGAAAATGTTGGTGTAAGGGTGACGCCCTAGCGCCCGTTTAACGAAGAACGGCCTTCGTCCTAGAATC
>NZ_CAXSQQ010000019.1:0-36183 GCF_964239575.1 Collinsella aerofaciens ATCC 25986 | reverse complement strand
TTGTCGCAGCCCCGACCCGCGGTCACGAGCGGGGGCTCCTGTCGTTTCCGTGCCCTCGGATTGGGTCATAGTGTCTGACTTCGCCAAAACATCGGCGTTGCCCGACCAGTCGTTTTGGCACTTAGGGACGTTCCTTATGTGCCGGCACTTGGGGACACTCCTTGCGCTGATAGTCGTTGGGTTAGTCGTTGGGGACGTTCTTGTTTGACTAGTCATTTAAGAACGTCCCCAACGACTAACTTCCTTCCCGTAACCTTTCCGCAACAATTCGACCTCCACGGCACCAGCGCCCGCCTGCCGTGCTCCCTGCGCTACACTTAGTTGCACTATGGCGCCATCGTGCCGCGCCCGACCCAAGGGGGACTCTCATGAAGAACACTCAGCTGCTGTTGATCAACGATATGTGCGGCTACGGCAAGGTCGCGCTTTCCGCCATGCTGCCGGTGCTGTCGCATATGGGCTATCGCATCCACAACCTGCCGACGGCCCTTGTTTCCGATACGCTCAACTACCCCAAGTTCTACATCCACGACACCACGGAGTACGTGCGCCAGAGTCTTGCCATCTGGGAGGAGCTCGGCTTTGAGTTCGACGCTATCTCGACCGGCTTTATCGTGACCGAGGAAGAGACGCGTATCATCTCGGACTTTTGCCACCGCCGTGCGCAAAAGGGCACCAAGGTGTTCGTCGACCCCATCATGGGCGACAACGGCAAGCTCTATGCGGGCGTGCCCGAGTCCACGATTGGCCTTATGCGGCACCTGCTGGAGTGCGCAGACTACGCGGTGCCCAATTATACCGAGGCGTGCCTGCTTGCCGATAGGCCTATCGCCGAGCAAATTACGCCCGATGAGGCTCGCGCCCTTGTGGACGCCGTGCGCGAGCTGGGTGCCAAGTCGGTGGTCATTACGAGCGCCGTGGTCAATGGCACGAACGCGGTTATCGGTTACGACCATGTAGCGGGGGAGTACTTTACGATTCCCTTTGAGCTCATTCCGGTCTATTTCCCGGGCACGGGTGACACGTTCTCGGCGGTGCTCGTCGGCCGCGTTATGGTAGGTTGGAGTTTACAACGCGCGACGTCCGATGCCATGCGCGTGGTGGCTGAGCTTATCGAGCGCAATGCCGACCAAGAGGACAAGTCGGCCGGCCTTCCCATCGAGGCCTGCCTGGATGTGATCGACCATGAGTAATGCTGGCGAGGGCGGCATCAAGCCTGCGGGCGATAACAAGCCGCTCGGCGCGCCGCGTGGCAAGCGTCCGCGTATCCGCGTGAGCTGCGTGGACCAGCTGGGTGCGTGCCGCTGCCACCATGGTCACAAGCCGGGCGACGTTTTTGACTTCGACCGAGACCGCGGCAAGATGTGCGCCATGGCCTGCCATGTGGGCTTTCCCTATATCGATATCCTGCGCTATGGCGGAACCGTGCCTGGCAACGAGCCCGGCACGGCAAAGTTCTGCTGCCCCGAAGTCGATACGCTGAACGTCTGGCTTGCTGAGATCGTCGACGAGTAGCCGAGCACAATGTGGCAAAGGGGCAGCCCCTTTGCCACATTCGCCGGTGGTGCCCCTTCTATTTGCTTGTAATCTCAAATCTCTGCATTTCATCCGATTTTAGGTTCTAAAAATTCTGCGTTTCATCGATAATCAAGCGTATAAAACTTTGCATTTCATTTGATGACACTGAGGGGAGAGCCTATGCTGCGCAGGAAAATAGCTGCAGAGCTGGAGCGCTGGCTGAAGTCTGCCGAGCAAAAGGCCTTATTCATTACGGGTTCTCGCCAGATTGGCAAAAGCTATTCGATTCGCGCATTTGGCAAGGCCAACCATGCAACCTACATCGAGCTTAACCTCATGGAAAATCGCCAGGCAAAAGATGCTCTTCTCGAGGCGCGGGATGCCGATGATTTCATCAGCAGGGTGACGCTTCTTTCGGGAAAGTCGATTGCACCAGGCAAAACGCTCGTGTTTATCGATGAGGTCCAAGAGGCCCCCGACATCATGACGATGGCAAAGTTCCTTGTTGAGGACGGGAGGTGCCGCTGGGCGTTTTCGGGGTCAATGCTCGGGACCCAGTTCAAGGGCGTCAGGTCCTATCCCGTGGGGTATGTCCACGAGCTTAGGATGTTCCCGCTCGATTTTGAGGAGTTTTGCTGGGCAATCGGGGTGAGCGAAGGGGCTCGCCAAACGATACGCGACGCGTGCATCAACGAGAAGCCCATTCCTGGTTACATTCATGACGCGATGATGGCAAACTTCAGGACCTATACCGTTGTCGGCGGAATGCCAGAGGTCGTGCAGCGTTTCCTTGACACGCGGGGCGACCTTGCCTCTGTTCGTCAGCTGCAGTCAGAGCTCAACGAACAGTACCGACGGGATATCTCCAAGTATGCAAGCGGGCGAGCCCTTCAGGTGCAGAGCATCTACGATCAGCTCCCTATTATGCTCGAGGGCGAAAACAAGCGCTTCGTGCTCAATTCCATTGACCCCAAGGCTCACTACGAGAAGTATCAGCGAGATTTTGTATGGCTTGTCGATGCCGGCGTTGCTCTCAAAGCCGATATCGTAACCGAGCCAAAATCGCCCCTGCTCAAGACGGTACGGCCATCGCAGTTCAAGCTATATCAATCGGATACGGGCATGTTGATGGCGCGCTACCCCGTTGGAGTCGCCCAAGCGGCGTATCTTGATAGCAAGGAGCCCAATCTGGGCGGCATTTACGAAAACGTGGTGGCCCAGCAGCTGGCTGCCCAAAATCGCCAGCTTTACTACTATCAGACAAAAAAGCGCGGTGAAGTGGACTTTGTGGTCGATGGACCGGATGGGACGGCTGTTCCGATCGAGGTTAAATCGGGCTCCTATTACCACGCGCACGCTGCGCTCGGTCATGTGCTTGATACGGCTGAATATGGCGTAAGGCTCGGGATTGTTTTCTCGAGAGGCAACGTTGAGCGCAACGGAGCGGTTCTCTATTTGCCGCTATATGCGACCTGGGCCCTTTCGGATGTTTTGGGCGACTTCTGTGCCAAGGGGATTAAGCTGGAGGTCAAGCCGGTCTAGGGCTAGTCCCGGATGTGACAAAGGCGTGGCCCGCGACCTCGATTGCCTACAGCTGCTCGAGCATAGCGGTGCAGCCGTCGAGTACGTCGCGGTAGGTGGCATCGAAATTGCCGGTGTACCAGGGGTCGGCCACGTCGCCGGGGCGCTCGGTCCAATCGAGCATGCGCGTAATCTTGCCGTCGGGGTCGTCGCCAAAGATGCGACGCAGGCCACGCGCGTTCTCGTCGTCCATATAGACAATGTGGTCCCAGTCGCCATACTCCGCGCGACGCACCTGACGTGCACGATGTGCGACGACGGGAATCCCGACCTCGCGCAGCTTGGCAACGGTACCGTGGTGTGGCGGGTTGCCGATCTCCTCGGTCGAGGTCGCAGCGGAGTCAATGACAAACTCGCCCGCGCGCCCGGCGCGCCGCACCAGCTCGGTAAACACCGACTCAGCCATCGTCGAGCGACAGATGTTCCCATGGCAGATAAACAGTATGCGTTGCATGAGCGGTTTCCTTTCTAGGCGGTCGTGCAGGGCTTACAGACTGCTCTTGAGGCAGTTTGCTCCAATAAAGCCCGCTGCGTACAAGGGGAGGTGGCGTAGCTCGCGCCCGTCATCGGTTTCGCTGCGGAAAAAATTGTTCTCGGACAAAATGTAGGCATATGGCGATCGGGCTTTGTCCATGAACGACCCGAGGGTTCTCGCGCGCACGTTGCGTGCGGACTTTACCTCGACGGGCACGATTTCCATACGGTCGGTCTGAAGTAGAAAATCGAGCTCGCCGGTCGTCTTCCAAGACGACGGCGGCACCCAGTAATACGTCTGCAAGCTGTTACCCGAAAATGCTTGCATGACCGAGTTTTCCGCCAGGGCGCCTCGGAAGTCGGAAGATAGCGCTATGGCGGAATCTTCTTTGAGGTCGAGCCAGAGCCTCGGGTTGATGCCGAGTTTGTAGAACATGAGGCCGGTATCGAGAAGATAGACCTTAAAGAAACTTCCATCTTCGTCGTCGAAGGGAACGAGGGGAGGCTCGATGCCTTCGGTCAGGTTGTTGACCGATATGATACCGGCGCCTTCGAGCCAGTCGAGCGGCTCGATAAGCTTGGCGCGACGGCCTCCGCGTTCGACCTCGGAGTACTTGAATTTTTTTGTGGACGATCTCAGCAGCTGGGACGGAATGGAGCGCCAGACCTTGCGTGCCGCCACGCCGCTGATCCCGTTTTCGGGGTCGGTCATATCGGCGGTATAGGTCTCGTTGATTTCGCGCTGCTCGACGCGCGCATCCTCGATGGATAACGTCTTGCGATATGCGTTGACGGCGGCGGGCATGCCGCCCACGATCTGGTATCGATGAAACAGGCTGAGCGCGGCTTGGTGCGCGGCGTAGGTCTCGAGCGTGCCGGCGTGGGTACGAATGGCATCGGCCATCTGCTCCTCATCGAGCGCCCAGAGAAACTCCTCGAACGACATAGGATGCATGGTCTCTTGACGAACGCCGCTGGGAAAAGGCAGCTTACGTTTGCGCGTGGCGACGCCGAGCTGACTGCCGGTCGCGCATATGCGCCAGCCCGAACCCGAAAAAAAGCGAAGCGAGTTGAGCGCCCGTTCGCAGAGCTGCACCTCGTCAAACAGGATGAAGGTGGTTTCTTTGCGAATGGGGGCGCGTTTATAGTCTGAAATCCGCGCCACGATGGTGTCAACGTCGTCGGTGGGACAATCGAACAGCGGAGCGATCAGCTCAAGATCGGTCTGAAAGTCGAGTTTGACAAACGCATCGCCGGCGATTCGCCTGCCGATTTCCTCGGCAGCGTACGTTTTGCCTACGCGTCGCGCACCACGGATGAGGAGGGGGCGTGAGGCGTCCTTTGTCGCCCATGATTCGATAACGGACTCGATTGATCTGCGCATGGGGTCGCCTTTCCAATTTCGTGTACTTCAGATACATAGTTTAGTACGATTTCATGTACTTGAAATACACGAAATAATAGAAAAGCGTGTATCTCAAATACACGAAATTGCACTGCTGAAGCTTCCAGGCGGATAAACATACTCATATTGGGCGGTTTTCACCGGTTACTCGCCACCTTGGGCTATGTTTGCCCCTATGCCCGTATTGAGGGCCGTGCTGATTGACGACGGCGCTCCCAGCGAGCCAGCTTAATCGTCACCAGCGTGAGGGCCCAGGCCACAAGCGAGAACGCGGCGCCCACTGCGCCCACGTACGCAATGCCAACGCTGCTTACCACGGCGCCGCCCACTGCGGTGCCAAACGAGATGCCGACGTTAAACGCCATGGGCTCAACCGAACTTGCGAGTACCATCGACTTGGGATGGCGGCTGCGTGCCACGTCCATAAAGTGCGTGATGCATGAGACCGAGAACAGGTACATGAGCATCGCCAGGCTAAAGACAAAGACCAGCGCGAGCGGCATGGCGCCGCCCACGGCAAACAGCCCGAGCAGTGCCGCCGCCTGCAGCACAAACGTAACCAGCAGCGCCTTCATGCCAAAACGCGCATCGATCCATCCGCCCAGGATGTTCGAGATCAGGCAGAACACGCCATAGGCCATAAGTGTGGTGCTCGCCTGAACGGTATCCATGCCCAGCACCTGCTCCAGATAAGGCGTCACGTAGCCGTAGAATACGTAGACCGAGCCCACGCCAAACAAGAAGATGAGCATGCCGGTGATGATACTCGGCTCGCGTAGTAGCCCCGCCTGCTCGCGGAAGGTGGCGGGCTCATCGGTCTGCCCGGCGCGAGGCATAAACGCCACGAGCGCGCTACAGATCAAAACGGCAAAGGTCAGCGTGCCGTACATGGCCACGTGCCAATCGAGTGTGTCGGCCACAAACTTGCCAATCGAGGTCACAAAGACCATCGCCACGGAAAACGCGCCGTACACGACCGAGATGGCAAGTGAGGTTTGCTGCGGGGATAGCAGCTCAGGGATGTACGTCACGCCCACGGCGAGCAGCGCACCCGAGACAGAGCCCAGGACAATGCGTGAGATAAACAGCACCTGGAAGTTGGGAGCCAACGCCATGACCAGGTTGCCGAGCACAAAGACGACGCTATAGCACACGAGCAGCTGGTAGCGGCGGAATCGCCCCGTGCTGAGCGCGAGCACCGGCGTCGCGATAGCGTAGACGAGCGCAAACACGCTGATGAGCTGGCCCGCAGTGGCAAGTGATATGCCGAGTTCCGTTGCCAAGTCGCTTTCGATGCCGATGACCACGAACTCGGAGCAGCCGAGCGAGAATCCCAACAGCACGAGCAGCGCCAGGCAGAGCTTGGTGCGCGCGGGGGAGAGCGCGGCGGCGGTTGGCTTACTTTTAGGCGTGGTTGCGGCGGTCAAGGTTGTCACTCCAATGTCGCATGAATAAGCGGGATTCAATCCCTGCAACTCTAACAGAATGTGACAAAGGGGCAGTCCCTTTGTCACATGGAGGGCTTGCCTGTATAGTCGCAATACAGGCGAAGATGGTCTCAGGTACATCGCGGGCGGCAGGAGATCCCATGGGTATGCACACGACAAAGGTTGCAGTGGGCGAGGGCAAGTTTGCGCTCGAGGCCCAGCTGACGGTGACGCCGCGAGGCATGGCGGTGTACGCCTGCTCGCCGGAGTTTGCGCACCTGGGCGCCACGGCGCAGGCCATTCCGCGCCCCGAGCCCGGCCGTACGGCAACGGTGAGCATCCTGGCCGTTCCGTGCCATCGAGACGAGATCCCGGCGCACGATATCGCGGCGGCGCTGGCCACGCGCTTTGGCGTGCCGGTAGTTGCAAGCACGGGTTTTCATGTTG
This sequence comes from Collinsella aerofaciens ATCC 25986, assembly GCF_964239575.1. GTDB lineage: Bacteria > Actinomycetota > Coriobacteriia > Coriobacteriales > Coriobacteriaceae > Collinsella > Collinsella aerofaciens_BQ. The sequence continues at coordinate 29,331 of NZ_CAXSQQ010000019.1, read as the reverse complement.
AACAAGCGAGCGGTGACGACCTGCAGCGCGTGCTCGACACCACCAAGGAGCTCATCGCCGCGCTCGAGGAAGCCGCAGCCCGCATTCTGCGCGCCGGCTGGGATGAGGGCGGTGCGGGCGCCGAGGTCGTGGCGGTCGATGCTGCGACCGGCGAGGCGCTTGGCCCCGTCGACCGCATCGAGGCCCATGCTGGTGAGGGCATCCTGCATCAGGCATTTCTGACGCTTTTGGTCGAGGGCCGGGGCGAAGACGCGCGCCTGCTGCTCTGTCGCCGCAGTCCGCTCAAGCGCCTGTGGGGCGGGGTGCTGGCCGATAGCTGCGCCGGCCATCCGCTCCCCGGGGAAGACGTCGCGGCCGCCACGGCGCGCCGCATCAACGAAGAGCTCGGCATTACGCGCGAGCCCGATCAGCTCAAGCACCTCGGACACGTGGTGTACCGCGAGGACCACGGCGACGGTCGCTGCGAGTGCGAATGGTGCGAGGTCTACCTTGCCCATGTTGAGCCGGGCGAGCTGCATATCAACCAAGAGGAGATCTCGGAAGTGCGTCGCGTGGCTCCGTCCGAGCTCAAAGGCTACCTGCAGGGTCACCCCGAGCAGCTGGCCCCCTGGCTCCGCGAGGCCCTCGGCGACCCATTCATCCGCACGGCCCTCGCTATGTAAAAAAGACAGTCCCTTTGCCACATCCAAACCGTCACAACATTCGGCGAAAATCTCGAAAACGAGGAAAAGCGTCGAATGTTGTGACGGTTTTTGTCTAGGGAATCGCTTCTCATCCAAAAAATCCGCTTGACTGTATTGCCGCAACACAGCGCAACGTAAGGGGTGTCCGATAACGGGCGCCCCTTTTTAAGCGGCAACATGGCTGCGAATTCGGAGCGCCCCCAACAAGAAAGGTGGGGAGATGGAAGCGGAAAAGAAGGCGTTTAAGATCACCAAGCGCGAAATTGGCTTTGTGCTGGGTATCGTTGTCTTTTTGCTGGTGAAGTTTCTTCCTTTGGCGGAGCTGAGCTCGACGGTCGAGCTCACGGTCGGCGGTCAGACCTGTCTGGCACTGACGCTCGCCACGGTGGTGTTCTGGGCATGCGGCGTGGCACAGCCGGGCTTTGTGGGCCTGCTCTACTGCGCACTGCTCGTCCTGTTCAAGGTGTGCGTGGACGACACGGGCGCCGCGAGCATCTCGGCGACGGTCGCCTCCACGTTTAGCTCGTGGACCAAGGCCACCATGTGGCTCGTCATCGGCGCCTACCTCATCGCCAGCGCGGTCAAGGAGTCGGGCCTGGGCGAGCGCATCGCCTACGCGTTCATGCTCAAGTTCGTGCGCGACGCCAAGTCGCTCATCATCTCGATCTTCGCGCTCACCTTTGTGCTGTCGCTGCTGATCCCGCATCCGTTCCCCCGCGCCTTCCTCATCCTCGCCGTCGTCTCGGTCATTGCCGAGTCCGCCGGCTACGGTGACGACGACAAGGGCAAGCTCGGCTTCCTCGTGTTTGCCGCTGCCGCCCCGGGTTCCATGTTCTTCCTGACGGGCGACTCCACGCTTAACCCGCTCGTTGCGCAGTACAGTGCCGAGGCCGGCGGCATGAGCCCGTCCTTCGTCGACTGGTTCCTGTACATGAGCGTGCCTATGCTGGTTGCGCTGCTGTGCACCCTGTTCCTGGGCCTTTTCCTCTTTAAGCCCAGCAAGGAGCTCGTCTACGATCGCGAGCAGATCGTGGCCAAGCAGGCCGCGCTCGGCAAGCTCTCCGTCAAGGAGATCCGCACCATCGTGTGGCTTGTCATCGCCATCGCGCTGTGGCTCACCGTCTCGGGCGACTATATCGGCTGGGTCACCCTGGCCATTGGCGTTGCTCTCGCCATGCCCATCATCGGCGAAGTCCTCACTCCCGCCAGCTGGAACGCTGTCGACATCAAGTCCCTCATGTTCCTGACGGCCGCCATGGCCGTGGGCTCCGTGGGCGGTGCCACCGGCATGAACGCCTGGATCGCCGACGTCGTGCTCCCCAGCTCCGTGCCTGAGAACATCTTCCTGTTCGCCCTGCTCGTCGCCGCGCTTTCCATGATCATCCACATGTTCATGGGCTCGGTCATGGCCGTGCTCGGCGTGTGCGTGCCGGCATTTATCAGCTTTGCCGCCGGCTCCAGCGTGAGCCCACTCGCCGTGGCGCTCATCGTCTTCACGTCCATCAACATCCACTACATCCTGCCGTTCCATAACCTGCCGATCCTTATCGGCGAAGGCAAGGACGCCGGCGGCTACACCTCCAAAGAGGCTATGCGCATGGGCATCCCCCTCACCGCGGTCGTCTTTGTCGTCGTGCTGGTCGAGGCCGCCTGGTTCCACCTCTTTGGCCTGATGTAAGCGGTCGAGCGCCCCGGCTGTAAGCAGCCAAGCGCTTGAACTTCGAGTGGTCGAGCGCTCCATTTGTGAGCGCCGCGGCCCCATTACGTTACCCCGTCCGGCGGCACCCCGTCGCCGGACACTCTCCCGAAAGGAGTACGCCATGTCCACTACCGATGCTTCCCAGATCCACGACCTGCGTTCCGCGCTCGACTTTTTGCGTGAGATGCCGGGCCAGCTGCTCGAGACCGACACCCAGGTCGATCCCGATGCCGAGGTCTCGGGCGTCTACCGTCACGTCGGTGCTGGCGGCACCGTCATGCGCCCGACCAAAGAGGGTCCGGCGATGGTCTTCAACAACGTCAAGGGCTTTGACGACGCCAAGGTCTGCATCGGTATGCTTGCCAGCCGCAAGCGCGTTGCCGCCCTGCTCGACCTGGACGAGGAGCACCTGGGCCTCGAGATCGGCAAGCGCTTCGAGAACCTGATCGCCCCCGAGCAGATCGCCGAGGGCAAGCACGTCGACTGCCAGGAGGTCGTGTACAAGGCGACCGACGAGGGTTTTGACCTGCGCAAGATCGTTCCCGCTCCCACCAACACGCCCGTTGACGGCGGCCCCTACATCACCATGGGCCTCGCCTATGGCACGAGCCCCGATGGCACCCAGTCCGACGTAACCATCCACCGCTTCTCCTGCGTCGACAAGGACAAGCTCGCCATGTGGATCACCCCGGGCAGCCGTCACCTGGGTGCGTTCTTTGACGAGTACTGCCAGCGCGGCGAGGATATGCCCATCTCCATCTCCATCGGCTTGGACCCCGCCGTGTACATGTGCTGCGGCTTCGAGGCTCCCACCACGCCGCTCGGCTTCAACGAGCTGCAGATCGCCGGCGCCCTGCGCGGCCGCGCCATCGAGCTTGCCGACTGCGTCACCGTTCCGCAGAAGTGCATTGCCAATGCCGAGTACGTGCTCGAGGGCTACCTCATGCACGACGAGACCATCAACGAGGATGTCAACGGCCACGGCTACGCCATGCCCGAGTTCCCCGGCTACACCGGTGGCGCCAAGGTCTGCCCGGTGATCAAGATCACCGCCGTCACCACGCGCGTCAACCCCATTATGGAGAGCTGCATCGGCCCTTCGCACGAGCACGTGTCCATGGCCGGTATCCCCACCGAGGCCTCCATCTACAAGATGGTCGAGACCGCTATCCCGGGCCGCCTGCTCAACGTTCACGCCGCTCCCTGCGGTGGCGGCAAGTTCGTTGCCATCATGCAGTTCAAGAAGTCGAGCAAAAATGACGAGGGCCGTCAGCGCAACGCCGCCATGCTCGCCTTCTCGGCGTTCTCCGAGCTCAAGCACGTCATCCTTGTCGACGAGGATGTCGACATCTTCGATATGAGCGACGTGATGTGGGCCATGACCACGCGCTTCCAGGCCGACGTGGACCTCATCACCATCCCCGGTTGCCACTGCCACGTGCTCGATCCGTCCAACGACCCCGCGTTCGATCCTTCGATCCGCGAGCACGGTATCGCCTGCAAGGCCATCTTCGACTGCACGGTTCCGTTTAACCTCAAGAAGAACTTCATCCGCTCGCAGTTCATGGAGATCGATGAAGAGAAGTGGGCCGCCGAGCTCGCCTTCTAGTAAGTAGCCCTACCAAGTAGTTAAGGAGTTGTCATGCCTGAGTCTTCTGTTCGTCCCCGTCGCATTGTCGTTGGCGTGTCTGGCGCCAGCGGTGCGGCACTGGGCCTTGAATGCCTCAAATGCCTGCGCCAGGCCGGCGCTGAGTCGGCGCTTGTCGTCACGCGCGGGGGAGAGATCACCATCGAGCAGGAGCTCGGCATGACGCTCGACGAGTTTGCGTGCTATGCCGATGTGGTCTACGACAACAAGAACATTGGCGCTGCCATCGCAAGCGGCACCTATCCGGTCGACGGCATGATCGTGGCTCCCTGCTCCATGAAGACGCTCGCCGGCATCGCGGGCGGCTACAGCGAAAACCTGTTGCTGCGTGCGGCCGATGTGCAGATGAAAGAGCAGCGCCGCCTGGTGCTTATGGTGCGCGAGACGCCCTTCAGTGCGATCCATGTCGACAACATGGCACGCCTGGCGCGCGTGCCGGGCGTCATGCTCATGCCGCCCATGCTCACGTTTTACAACGGCCCCGCCACGCTCGATGAGGCGGTGCATCACATCGCCGCCAAGGCACTCGAGGCCGTCGGCGTGTCGTGCGCCAACTATAAGCGCTGGTCATAGGCATCTTTAGGGTAGGATACGAGTAGTGTTTGAGCCCGCTGCCCCTGTGGGCGGCGGGCTTTTCGTGTCAAAGGGTGTGTCGGGAGGACCTATGCAGACGGGTATGTATGCGATTAGCGAGATGGCGAGCTTGTTTAACGTTTCGCGCCAAACGCTCATCTACTACGACAAGATCGGTCTGTTTAAACCCGCCGTGGTTAACGAAAAAGGCTACCGTTTCTATTCGCCCACGCAGATCCCGCTCATGCGTCTGATCTGCATGCTGCGCGACTTGGGACTGGAACTCGATGAGATCGATCGCCTGACCTCGACGTTCGACATTGGAGAGATGACCGATCACCTGCGCTCGCGGGTGCAGGCGCTCGACGAGCAGATTGCCGGGCTCAAAGCCGAGCGCGCGAGCGTGCAGGAGCGGCTGAGTTTTTACGACGAGGCGGTCTATTGGCGCGAGCGCGAGGGCAAACCGGAGCTCAAGCAATTCGAGCGCCGCTACGTGGTCTTTGAGGAGTTCCCGAGCGATATCGAGCGTGGCCGCTCGATGCTGCACCCCACGCTCATGCGGGCGATTCTGCGCATGCGTGCGCTCACGGGCACACGCCCCATGCGCGGTTGGGGCGCCATGCTGCGTCGCGAGGCGCTGCATTCCGACGACCCCATCGCCGGTGCCGGTTCCTTTGCCGTGTTGCCGCGTGGTGCCGAGGAAATACTGCCGAGCGATCCTGCCGAGCTGGCGGAGATTGGCGTCGAGGTGCTGCCCGAGGGCACGTACCTGTGCATGAGTCGCTGGGGCATGCCGTACGAGCCCGAGGGTATCCGCGCCATCGTGGCCTGCATGGACAGGCACGCGCTCCAGCCCATCGGCAATGCTTTCGATTTTTGCTACCTGGACACCACGAGCTACGACGAGTCTCACCAAGAGGACTTCTGCTGTATCCAAATCCCCGTCGCCCTCAAATAACTTGCGGTGAAATAGTCCCTAAATAGCTCGAGTGGGCGTGCAAACAGGAACTATTCCACCGCAACTTCGATGCGACAAAGGAGCAGTCCCTTTATCGCATTCCGTGCGAGCTCCAGCGCCATCTGCGGGTATAAGGCTAACAAGTGTTTATTTGCGAGGCCTAAGGGGCGCCCCGTATGGATATCGATAACTTTGAATGGTGGTATAGCGAGGGCGAAGCTCCGGATGAGGAGTGGGACGAGCCTGCGCTGCGTGACGTGTCGAGCGACGAGGACGAGATCGGCAACGATGCCGTCGAGACGGACGCCGCCTCCGACCCCGTCGAGCCCCTGACTTTTGAACGGGCCTGGGCTCAGGCCGAGGCCGACGAGGCAAAGGCCGATGCCACGGCCACGCTGGGTGAGCCAGCCGACATGTCCATCTCGCCGGCCAAGACCCCGCAGCCGCGCCACACCATCGACCCCGGCAGTACGGCATCTTTCAGCATTCTCGACGTGCCCGCGCAGGGTGCTCAGGCGCCTGCGCCAACGCATCGCCCCGACCTGGCTCGTGAGGAAGACGCGGGCCGCCGTTCTCCGCTCGGCCCCATCCTCATCGCCTTCATGGCCGGCGTTATCGCCTGCTCGGCAATCGGCAGCATCTGGGGTCATGTCGAGCGGCAGCGCCAAGACGCCGCCAAGGTCGAGATGTCCGTCGAGCAATCGCTCAGCCGCACGCGCTCGGTGCATGTGTCGGTCGAGGTTAAGGACGGCGCGACGTGGGATACCGCGCGCGGCGACAGCCAAATGCTCGTCCATATCGTGGGCCGCACGCTCAGGGGACAAGCAATCGACGAGTACCAATACGTCAATTCCGAAGGTGACGGTATCGAGCTCAAGCCCGGCGACTACGAGCTCACGGTCGATGAGCCGCCCGTCGCCACCGACGGCACGCGTTACCGCGCCTCAAAGCGCATGGTCCCGGTGAGTTTTAATTCGCAAGCACCCGATACGGTCGATAGCGCGCCGCAGGGTGGGTTTGACCTTTATGCTATTGCTCAATAACTGCGCCTGCCGCTCAGCCCTGCTGCCAAGAGTGGGACAATAACCCTCGACACTGTTGTTTACTTTTGGAGGAAGTAGCATGTCCACCGTCACTACCATCAAGCGCGGCGGCCTCACCGCGGCCATCGATTCCATGGGCGCCCAGCTCACGAGCCTTGCCCTCAACGGCAATGAGTATCTGTGGCAGGGCGACCCGGCCTTTTGGGGCAAGCACGCGCCCATCCTGTTCCCTATCGTGGGATCGCTGCGCAACAACACGGCGACGTCTGCCGCCGGCACCTGCGAGATGGCGCGCCACGGCATCGCGCGCATTGTCGAGCACAAGATCGTCGAGGTGTCGGAGGACGGTTCGTCCGTTACCTACGAGCTCACCGACACGCCCGAGTCGCTCAAGGCGTTCCCGTTCCACTTTAAGCTCAACATGACCTATGCCCTGACCGGCGACGCCACCCTCACGCAGACCTTTGCCGTCACTAACACCGGCGACGTGGACCTGCCGTTCTCGGTGGGCGGCCACCCCGCGTTTAACGTACCGGCTCCCGGTGCCGAGGACGAGGCATTCGAGGATTACGAGCTGGCGTTTACCGAGGCTTGGACTAACGAGGCCCCCGTCATCACGCCCGACGGTCTTATGACGTTCGAGGGTAGCTACAAGGCTCCCGATAACTCGGACGTGCTGCCCATCACGCACCGCAGCTTCGATAACGACGCCATCATGTTCACCGATACCCCGGGCTCCACGCTCACGCTGCGCGGCCGCAAGTCGGGCCACGGCGTCAAGATCGACTTTGAGGGCTTTAAGTACATCGGCGTGTGGTCTGCCGCCAACGACGCTCCGTTTGTGGCGCTCGAGCCCTGGACCGGTCACACCACCATGGACACCGAGGACGATGTCTTTGAGCACAAGGTCAACACCATCACCTTGGCTCCCGGCGCTACCGATAAACGTAGCTTTAGCGTCACCTTGCTCTAGAGGTTCCGCCGTTCTGACGAACGGCGGGCCGGTCGACGCTGCGCGCCACCCAGAGCGACAATTTGTCATTCAAAAGGCAAGGCATGACCAGAAGGTTTATGCCTTGCCTTTTTCATGCCTAGTCGTTGGGGACGTTCTTGTTTGACTAGTCGTTTAAGAACGTCCCCAACGACTACCAATCGTTTTCAGTTCGTAAACTTGTATATATGCATCTTATATATGCATCTGCTGGAAGTAACGCTGAGCGGTATCCTGTTAAGCCGTTAGCGTACGATTCAACAGGGAAGGCAGATTATGCATTCTCCCCAACAGCGCGGCATGCAGACCCAGCCGGTGTGCAGCCGTCGCATCTTCTTGGGTAGCGCTCTCGCTGCGAGCGCTTCCGTCGTCGCCGGCGCGCTCGCCGGCTGTCAGCGTCCGTCCACGCTCAAGGTGGTTCAGCCCACGACGGGCGGCGGTCGCGACGACCTGTCCGATTCCGTGATCGGCAAGGATAAGATCCGCATCGGCATGGAGGCGGCCTACGCCCCGTACAACTGGCAGGTTTCCGAGGCCAGCGAGTACACCATCCCCATCGACAACGTGCAGGGCGCCTATGCCGACGGCTACGACGTACAGATCGCCAAGATCGTCTGCAAGGCCCTCGGCGGCGAGCCCGTTGCCGTCAAGCAGAGCTTCTCGGGTCTCATCGATTCGCTCAACAACGGCCAGATCGACCTCATCATCGCCGGCATGAGCGCCACGCCCGAGCGCGAGGAGTCGGTCGGCTTCTCCGACCCGTATTTCATTGGCTACTTTGGTCTGTTCGTAAAAGAGGGCTCGCCCTACCAAAACGCCACCAAGCTCAGCGACTTTAGCGGCGCTACGGTCCTCGGCCAAAAGGACACTATGCTCGATACCGTCATCGACGAGATTCCGGGCGTTGTGCACAAAAATCCGGTCGATTCGGTCCCCACGGTATTTTCGAACCTGCTGCAGGGCACGTGTGACGCCGTGACCTACAACACCGAGAACGAGAAGGGCTATATGGCCCAAAACCCCGGTATCGTCCCCATCCATTTTGCCGAGGGCGAGGGCTTTAAGCAGGAGGTCGCGGCAAACGTCGGCTGCCGCAAGGGCTCGGACAAGCTCCTTAAGCTCATCGACAAGACACTCAAGGGCATTAGCCAAGAGGAACGCGACCAAATGTGGGACGCGTGCCTCGATCGTCAGCCGGCATAGGGAGGCAGCATGAAAACCATCAATCGTCTGGCCTCCTTTATCAAGGCCGACCACCGTTACGTGTACCTGGGCACGAGCGTTATCGCGGCGCTCGGCCTGGCGTTTAGTCAGCGCAACCCCACGCCACTGAGCTTCTTGGCGCCTACGGGCGTGTTCCAAGACTGCCTCTGGGCAATCCTTTGGGCCTGGCTCGTCGTGTCGGCGGCGGCGCTGGTCGCCAAGCTCATGCACTGGAACGACTATCGCGAGGCGTCGCCGTTCGCATCCGAGCACTTCCGTCGTGGCGCACGCTTAGGCAGCTACGTCGTGGTCGCCATCGCGGCGATCTTCTTTATCGACCGCTGCGTCATGTCATTTATCGACCTGGTGCAGGTGAGCGTTGTCTCGGATTCCAACCCCAGCGACTTTTTGTCGAGCCTGGTCTACATGACCTACAAGAGCGGCGACTTCTTTATCCGCGGCATCGAGATCACCATCGCACTTGCGACCTTCGGTACCGTCATCGCCTTTTTCCTGGCGCTGCTCTTTGTGTTCCTGCGTATTCAGACGTTCGACCGCGTGGACAACGACCTGGTGCGCTTCTTTAAGAGCATCGGCCGCGGCTTTGCGACCATCTACTCCACCATCGTGCGCGGCACGCCCATGATGGTCCAGGGTCTGCTCATCTATTACGCGGGTTTCACCGTTTTGCGCGGCATGGGCTTCGAGACCGCCCAGGCCAACCAGATCTGGAGTACCTTCACCGCCGGCCTCGTCACCATCTCGCTCAACTCCACCGCCTACATGATGGAGGTCCTGCGCGGCGGCATCGAGTCCATCGACCCCGGCCAGGCCGAGGCAGCGCGCTCGCTGGGTCTTTCGCAGTGGCAAGCCATGCGCAAAGTCGTGTTCCCCCAGGGCATTAAAAACGCGATTCCGGCGCTCACCAACGAGCTCATCATCAACATCAAGGACTCGTCGGTGCTCTCGGTCATCGGCGTGTTCGACCTCATGTACGCCACCACCACCGTCGCCGGCGTGTACTACCGCCAGATGGAGGTCTACTGTGTGGCGCTCGTGGTCTACCTGATCCTGACGCTCGTGGCGAGCCGCCTGCTCGAAGCCTTTGGCAAAAAACTTGGTGCCGAGGCTCCGGCCACGTTGCCCAGCTCCAACTAGGCTCAAGACGAGGAGAATCATCATGGCAGATACCGCCACTACCGGCGTTGCGGCCGCCGCACAGACCAATGAGCCGCTCATCCGCGTCGAGGGCCTGCGCAAAAGCTTCGGCTCGCTCGAGGTGCTCAAGGGCATCGACCTGTCCGTTAAATCAGGCGAGGTCGTCACCATTATCGGCGCCTCGGGCTCGGGCAAGTCGACCTTCCTGCGCTGCCTCAACCTGCTCGAGACCCCGGACGCGGGCCACATCTGGTTCCACGGCCAGGATCTCACGGCCGAGCGCTGCAACATTAACAAACTGCGTGAGGACATCGGTATGGTGTTCCAGGGCTTTAACCTGTTCAACAACATGGATGTGCTCGACAACTGCACGCTTGCGCCCGTCACGCTCAAAAAGATGAGCAAGGCCGAGGCTGAAAAAATTGCGATGGAGCATCTGACGAGCGTGGGACTCGAAAAGTTCGCGCACGCCGCCGTGGGCCGCCTGTCCGGTGGTCAAAAACAGCGCGTGGCCATCGCTCGTGCCCTGTGCATGAATCCGCAGATCATGCTGTTCGACGAGCCGACCTCCGCGCTCGACCCCGAGATCGTGGGAGAGGTGCTCGAGGTCATGCGCAAGCTCGCTGCCGACGGCATGACCATGGTCGTCGTCACGCACGAGATGGCCTTTGCCCGCACCGTGTCCGATCGCGTGGTCTTTATGGACAAGGGCGTGGTGCTCGAGGACGCCGCGCCGGCCGAGCTCTTCGGCAATCCCAAGCACCAGCGCACCCGCGAGTTCCTCTCGCGTTATCTCGAGGACAAATAACCGACCGCAAACGCTTACGTGGCAGGGCCGCTCCGGTGGGGCGGCCCTCGTCATCACAGTCGAAAGGATGTCATGGCCGAGGTTTGGCGCTTCTTTGCGCATGAGGACGATTTTGCCGATATAGACGAGGCAGGCGCGTGCGAGCGCTTGGGCCGCGTTCTGTCGTTTCCGACCGTCTCGAGCATGGATGCCGAGGCGGTGGACTGGCAACCTTTCGACGACCTGCGCGCCTATATGCAGCAGGCCTGGCCGTACGTATTTGCGGCGGGCGAGGTCGAGCTTATCGACCATTCGCTATTGGTGACGCTTAGCGGTTCCGACCCTGACCTCAAGCCCATTATGCTCATGGGCCACATGGATGTGGTTCCCGTGGTGCCGGGTACCGAGGCCGACTGGACGCACGACCCCTTTAGCGGGCACGTGGACGACACCTACATCTGGGGCCGTGGAGCGATCGACATGAAGGACCAGGTCGCAGGCATTCTCGAGGCTGTCGAGTATGCGCTGGCGCACGGTTGGCAGCACGAGCGGACGCTGCTCCTGGCCTTTGGCCAGGACGAGGAGACGACGCAGTGCGGCGCAGGCGCCATCGGCCGTGCGCTCGAGGAGCGCGGTGTTGAGCTCGAGTTCCTGATCGACGAGGGCGACTACCGCATCGTTTCGGATGCCGAGTACAGCGCGGGCGAGGGTTGGCTCATGCACGCCGACCTGGCTGAGAAGGGCTATGCCGACATTGTGCTCAAGACAAAGAGCGCGGGCGGGCATTCCTCCAACCCCTACGGCGGCACGTCGCTCGAGGTGCTCAGCCGTGCCATCACCGCAATCTGCGATATCGAGTGGCCGACGCGCGTGACCGATTTGCTTGCCGCCCAGCTCGTCGAGCTGGGGCTCTACACGGCGGATGAAATTGCCGCCAACGGGGGCGCCATTGTCCACGATTGCCTCGCCAGCAAGAAGCTCTATCCGCTGGTGACGACCACCTGCGCACCCACGCAGATCGAGGGTGGCAGCACCGGCGCCAACGTAATGCCGCAGGATATGTGGGCCAACATCAACTTCCGTATGCTCGAGGGCACGAGCGTGGCCGACGTTGTGGCGCGCTGCCGTGAGGCGGTTGCCGGGGCGGACCTTGCCGGTCGTGTCGAAGTGGAGCTAGGCCCCGGCAGCTCCGAACCCTCGCCGTCCCCGCGCATCGGTGGCCCCGGCCTCGAGGCGGTTCGCTCCATCGCCGCCCGCTATTTCCGTGATCCAAAGGGGACGGAGGAAAATGGATCATTCGAGCCAGTGGCAATTGTGCCCTCGACCGTGATCGGTGCGACCGACGCTGCCAACTACCAGCACATTTGCCCTGAGTGCATTCGCTTCTCGGCCTTTGTGGTTGATGACGACGAGTGTGATCGCGGCGTCCACGGCACCAACGAGCGCATCACCCGCCGCGCCTACCTCCAGGGCATCCGCTTCCTCGTCGCTCTACTCCAAACGCTCTAGTCAAAAAGCAAACTCTTGGTGCAACGGGGTCAGGTTTGTTTGCACCAATCCGTGCGGGTTATATGCAGGTTTGCCTGCGCACGCTATCATGTATGGGTTAGACCGCAACTATGTACCCCATACGCGAAGGGATGCGCATGTATCTGAAGATCGACATGTTCTAGCCGGGCTTACCCCCGCAGTGGCGCCGCGCGCCCCATCAACTCTGCCGATTTTCACCTTCACGCATATAAAGGAGTCCCGCCATGCGCGACAAGCTCGAAAAGATCATCAAGGCCTACGAGGAGCTCGAGAAGAAGCTCTCCGACCCGGCCGTCGCCTCCGATATTAAGGAGTTCACGCGTCTCAACAAGGAGTACGCGCACCAGTCCGACCTCATCGCCGCCTCGCGCGAGTACATCGGCGCACTCGATGACATCGAGGCCGCCAAGGAAATGCTGCACGATACCACCGATGCCGATGAGAAGGAGATGCTCCAGATGGACATCTCCGAAAACGAGGCCAAGCTCCCCCAACTCGAGGAAGACATCAAGTACATGCTCATCCCGAGCGACCCCAACGACGACAAGAACACCATCGTCGAGATCCGCTCCGCTGCCGGTGGCGACGAGGCGGCCATCTTCGCCGGCGACCTGTACAAGATGTATCAGCGCTTTTGCGAGTCGCGCGGCTGGAAGACCACCGTGCTCGATTCCAGCCCCAGCGAGGCCGGCGGCTTTAAGTCCATTGAGTTCAAGGTCGAGGGCGACCGCGTCTACTCCGTTATGAAGTACGAGTCCGGCGTGCACCGTGTCCAGCGCGTCCCCAAGACCGAGTCCCAGGGCCGCATCCAGACTTCAACGGCTACCGTCGCCGTGCTTCCCGAGGCCGAGGAAATCGACGTCCAGATCAACCAGTCCGACCTGCGCATCGACACCTACTGCGCCTCCGGCCCTGGCGGTCAGTGCGTTAACACCACCTACTCCGCCGTGCGCATCACCCACCTGCCCACCAACACCGTGGTGCAGTCGCAGGAGCAGCGTTCCCAGATCCAGAACCGCGAGGTCTGCATGCAGATGCTGCGCGCCCGTCTGTACGAGATGGAACTCGAGAAGCAGCAGGCCGAGCTCGGTGCCGAGCGCCAGAGCCAGATCGGCCACGGCAACCGTTCCGAGAAGATCCGTACTTACAACCAGCCCCAGGACCGCGTGACCGATCACCGTATCGGCTTCAACTCCACTTATAACGGCGTCCTTCTGGGCGATCAGCTCGGCACTGTCATCGAGGCGCTTGCCGCCGCCGAGCGAGCCGAGAAGCTGGCGCAGGCAGTTTAGGTTACGCGGTTTTACCAAACCGCGTAACGGCTCGACGCTGCGCGCCGCCCAGAGCGACAATTTGTCATTCAAAAGGCGAGGCATGACCAGAAGGTCTATGCCTCGCCTTTTTCATGCCAACTTGTTCGCTCTGGACGTCGCTCGCTGTCCGTCCTCTACCTGCGGCGTTCTCTTGGGTAGTCATTGGGGACGTTCTTAAATGACTAGGTTGGGCACATTGCTTTGAGATGTTATTTAATCGGCTTTGATGGCCATTAAGCCGGCTACCTGCTCAAAGAAATTAGCGGCATTCATCTGCTATCGAAAAAAATGCTCGAAAAAGCGTCCGAGAAGTCGCGGGGCGATTTTTGATGGGTCGTGCGTCAAGCGATGTGGCAAGTTCTTGGTTAGATATTGGTCAGTTTTGGGTCAACCTTGCCAAAAACTTGACGGATGCAGATTTAGACGTCGACGAATGAACACCTCGGGCAGACTTCAAGCAAAATTCTGGGCTGATTCTCGATAATCGCCTTCAATCGTCCCTTGCCAAGCGCTGGCCTCGCGTACAATCTGCTCCGACATTCGCGCGCCGTCCGGCGCTTAAGAGGGGAGGGCCCCATGGCAAACGAGATTTGGACCATCAAGCGTTGTCTCGAGTGGACCAAGGAGTACCTGGCCGAGCGCGGTGAGGAACACCCCCGTCTTTCTGCCGAATGGCTGCTGTGCGCAGCCACGGGTCTGGCGCGCATCGACTTATATATGCGTATGGACGAGACGCTCGATGCGGCGCAGCTCGAGACCATGCACGCGGCGGTCGTCCGCCGCGCCAAGGGCGAGCCGCTGCAGTACATTACCGGCAGCACGCAGTTCCGCATGATCGACGTCGCATGCGCCCCCGGCGTGCTCATTCCACGTCCCGAGACCGAGATGCTCGTCGAGGAAGTCCTCAATTATCTGGATGCCGAGGTGCTGAGCCCCGAGGCTGCCGCCCGTCAGCGCGTTGAGCTGCCCTGGAACGACGAGGTCGAGCAAGCGCGCAAAGCCGAAGCCGCGTTGGCCGACGAGCGAGCGACGGCCGAGCGCCGTGCCGCTAACCTCACAGCTGCCGATGAGGCGGCGCTAGGCAGCGACGTACTGGGCAGCCGTGCCTATGCCGAGGAACTGGCCGACCGCGAGGCCGAGGAAGCCGCCGCGCAGGCAGCAGATGCCGAGGCCGAGGAGGCCGCCGAGCCCGAGCTCGACGAATACGGCATCGCCATCGAAGGCGCCGACCACGAGGCGTCTCTGACGGAGGATGCCGCCGCGCCCGCTCCGGTCGAGCCCCGTATCGCCCGCGTTCTCGAGGTCGGCTGCGGCACGGGCTGCATCTCGCTTTCCCTTGCCTGGGAGCGCCGCGGCCATGTCACCTGCACCGCTACCGATATCGAACCGCGTGCCATTGACCTGGCCAACAAAAACCGCGACGCGCTCGGGCTTACGTCCGATGAGGTCGCCTTCAGCCTCACAAACCTGGTGAGCTCTATCCCCCGCGAGGAATGGGGCACCTTCGACGTGCTCGTCTCCAACCCGCCTTACATTCCGACTGACGTCATGCGCTCGCTGCCGCACGAGGTCAAGGACTTCGAGCCCGATTTAGCGCTCGAGGGCGGCGCCGACGGCCTCGATATCTTCCGCCGCCTGCTCAATGCGGCGCCCTATATGCTGCGCGCCGGCGGCCTGTTTGCCTGCGAGCTCTACGAGGGCGCCCTCGACGCCGCCGCCGAGCTCTGCCGCCAGGCGGGTCTCTCGGACGTGCGCATCGTCCGCGACCTTACCGATCGTCCCCGCATCGTTCGAGCCATCGTCACCGAGCCCAAACAGCGCCAGTAACATTTATTAACTGGTTAGCAAAAATTATAAAGTAGTTTATAATTAGGACGGCTGAAAGAGGTCGGCCCATGCAACCTCCTACCTTTCGGGAAATCATTGCCCTACTCAAGCACGATGGATTCGTGAAGGTCGCGCAAGTCGGTAGTCATGCTAAGTATGTTTCTGGTGACCGCGTTGTCACCGTGAACGGTTCTGGTGGTGATCGACCAAAGAAGGGCACGTGGGCAAGTATTCGTCGCCAAGCTGGATGGTAGTTGGAGGCAAAATGAGGCAGCGATTTACCTATGACTGCGTTCTCATAAAAGAAGACGACGGTTACTGCGCTAGCTTCCCGCAGATTCCCGGCGCCTTTGCCGATGGCGATACGCGCGAAGAAGCGATTGCCCATGCCACCGAGGCACTGATGGCGTTTTTGGCCGACGACCTCAACAACGGTTTGACTCCGGCAGGGTACGAACGCTCGGCCGAGGTCGTGACCCTTTCAGTCGAAATCGACCACGAGGACGCTCGGGAAGCGGCGTGCCGAACATTTAAAGACGCAGCTCTGGACCTCAAAGTTTCCGCTCCGCGGATTACCGCGCTGGTCAAAGCCGGAAAGCTCGATGTTGAACTCGTCGACGGCCGTCGGATGATAACGATAGACAGCATCGAGCGCTACGCCGCCCAAGAACGCCACGCCGGCAGGCCAAAGAAGTTCGTCGCAGTCCAATAACCCCCTCACTTTCACCGACTACTAGAGCCGCTCACCAAACCAACATGCGCTCTGGGCAAATAGGTTGAACGTTTCGTGCGAGAATGCCCCTCAGTAAACAAACTTGCACCAGAGCGTAAGGGGCTGGCATACACATGCAGACGGTCTATCGGGTATTCGAGGGAACGCGTGAGCCGCATCGGCTCGCCGTCGAGCGTACGGCCGAGCTACTCGGTCGCGGTGGCCTGGCGCTTATTCCAACCGAGACGGTCTACGGTGTCGCCGTGGCAGTCAACGCCTTCTCGGATGCCGTTCCACAAGATACAAGTGAACCTCTGCCGTGGCCGCGCGATCCGCAGGCCACCGTCAACGGCGCCGCGGTCCCCGCACTCGGTACCGGCTATCGTCGTATCTTTACCCTCAAGCAGCGCGAGCTCACGCAAACGGTTGCCTGGCTGGTTGATGATGCCGAGGCACTCGATCGCTATGGCGTGGATATCCCTCATGAGGCCCGCGCGCTTGCCCAACGATGCTGGCCGGGCGCCCTGACTATCGTGGTCAAGGCAGCCCCCTGCGTGCCGACCTTTATGCGCGCTGCCGACGACACCGTGGCCCTGCGCGCTTCGGCCTCTCCTGTGGTGCAGGCGCTCATCCGCGCCTGCGGCAGTCCGCTTGCCTGCACCAGCGCCAATACGCACGGCGCGCCCGCGCCGGCAAGCTTTGCCGACGTTGAGGACCGCATTCTGGAGGGGGTCGATGTGGCCGTCGACGCGGGCGAGACCCCGTGCCGCGACGCTTCGACCATCGTGACGTTTAAGCATGGCGAGCTTCAGATCCTGCGCCAAGGCGCGCTTCCCGCATCAGAGATCGAGCGGGTTCTGTCCGACCCGATGCAATAGAAAGGTGTAAGCGATGTCGTTGAATCTGGGCAGCCTGGGCATGGAAGATGCCTCGTTTAACTTTGGCGGTTCCTACATCATGGCGCTCGACTGCGGCACCACCTCGGTGCTCGCGACCATCGTCGACGAGTACGGCTGCATCGTCGCCCAGGCGCGTCGTAGCGTCAAAACCAGCTTCCCGCGCCCCGGCTGGGTGGAGCAGGATCCCACGGAGGTGCTTGCCAGCCAGATCGGCGTGATGATGGAGGTCCAGTTTAAGAGCGGCATCCATTCCGATCGCATCGCCGCCATCGGTATCTCCAACCAGCGCGAGACCACGGTGGTATGGGACCGCGTGAGTGGCCAGCCTATCTACAACGCCATCGTGTGGCAGTGTCGCCGCACCGCCTCGACAATCGATAAACTGGCCGAGCAGGGCTGCGAGGAGCTGGTGCGTTCCCGCACCGGCCTTACGCTCGACCCGTATTTCTCGGCCTCCAAGGTGCAATGGATTCTCGACAACGTCGACGGCGCGCGAGAGAGCGCGGCGGCGGGCGACCTTATGTTTGGCACCATCGACACCTGGCTCATCTACAACCTCACCGGCGGTCAAACCTTTGCCACCGACTACACCAATGCCAGCCGCACAGCGCTCTTCAATATTCATACGCTGGACTGGGACGATGACCTGCTGGCTCTCTTCGACATCCCGCGTGCCATGATGCCCGAGGTCCGTTGGAGCTCCGGTGACTACGGTCACGTCGCGAGCGACATCATGACCAACATGCCGCCCATCATGGGTGTGGCGGGCGACCAGCAGGCGTCGCTGTTCGGTCACTGCTGCTTCCATCCCGGCCAGACCAAAAACACCTATGGCACGGGCTGCTTTATGCTCATGAATACCGGCGACGAGATCGTCGAATCCAAGAATGGCCTGGTCTCCACCATCGGTATCGCTGCGGACGGCAAGGTCAGCTATGCGCTCGAGGGTTCTATTTTTGCCGCCGGCTCAACGATGAACTGGCTGCGCGACAACATGGGCGTTATCTCCAACGTATCCGAATCGGCACGGCTCGCCTCCTCGATCAGCGACAACGAGGGATGCTACTTTGTCCCCGCTTTTGCGGGCTTGGGTGCACCTTGGTGGGACGCGCACGCCCGCGGCATCGTATGCGGTCTGACCGGCGCCTCGAGTCGCGCGACCATCGTGCGTGCCGCTTGCGAGTCCATGGCCTATCAGAGCTATGACGTGCTGCGTGCCATGGAGCAGGACGTGGGTCTTTCGATCGAGCGCCTGTCCGTCGATGGCGGCGCCTCGCGCAACGAGTTCATCATGCAGTTCCAGGCAGACTTGCTGGATATCCCCGTACTGCAATGTGAGTCGGTGGAGACAACGGCGATCGGTGCCGCGTATCTGGCGGGTCTCGCGGTTGGGTATTGGGAGGATCTGGAGGAGCTGGAGCAAAACACCCAGATCGTCAAGACATTCCATCCCCATATGTCCGTTGAGCGTCGCGAGCACAACCTGGACGGTTGGCACGATGCGGTCAGGCGTTCGCTCAGCACCGCTCAATAGGGCTGCGACGGGGCGCTCGATACAACAAACCGCTAAACTTATGCACGGCGCGTGGCAACAGCACCGCGGCGTGCCTTGTCAGCAAGGCCATCTTCCGGCCGCAACGAAAGGGGTAAGACCCATGACCGTTACCTACGATACGTCTCGCGTGACGCTTGTCGATCATCCGCTCGTCCAGCATAAGCTGTCGATCCTGCGCGACAAGAGTACCGGCACCAACCAGTTCCGCCAGCTCGTACGCGAGCTCGCGCTCTTTGACGGCTACGAGGCCATGCGCGACCTGCCCATGGAGGATGTCGAAGTCGAAACCCCCATCACGACCGCCACGTTCAAGCAGCTTGCCGGCAAGAAGCTCGCCATCGTCCCCATTCTGCGCGCGGGCCTTGGCATGGTCGACGGCATCCTCGACCTGGTGCCTTCTGCCCGCGTGGGCCACATTGGCATGGAGCGCGACGAGGTCACCCACGAGCCGCATGAGTATTACTGCAAGATGCCCAGGGATATCGACCAGCGTATCTGCCTGGTCGTCGATCCCATGCTCGCCACGGGCGGTTCTGCCGAGATGGCTATCAGCTATCTGCGCGAGCGCGGTGTCAAGGACATCCGCATGCTGTGCATCGTCGCGGCCCCCGAGGGTCTCAAGTCGCTGACCGAGAAAGACCCCGACGTGCATATCTATACCTGCGCCATTGACGACCACCTCAACGAGGCCGCCTACATCGTCCCCGGCCTGGGCGATGCCGGCGACCGCATCTACGGCACGCTGTAGTTTCTGGGCCAAACCGGCTAACGTCGAAAATACGAAGAAACGGTGCGCGCGGACAAATAAAAGGCGACCGCGCTCACCCCTGTTAACGGACGTTTTGCCCTGCAGGGTTCGAGAAAAACGTATTACCGTACCTGCGGCATAAAGAAGGTCTTAAGAAAACGAACAGGTGCGTATTAACCGATGCTTTTTCGGTTGTACTTTAGCGATTGGCTCGTACAATAGTCACCAATGTTTGGCGGGAACTGTTCTGTGAAGCGTTAAAAAGGAAAGTGGGGACGCCAGTGTTTCAGATAGCCGATCTGCTCGCTATCGTTGCGGGCGCCATCGCGGGCGCGGTCGCCTTTCTTCCCTTTGTTTTTACGCTCAAGCCGGTTCTTGACGATAAGCAGAATGCGGACATGCTCAAGGGCATGGTGAGTCTGGCGGTCTCGGCGGTCGCCCTGCTCGTCTTTACCTTGGTTGTGTTTGCGTTGTTCGGAGAGGCATTTCGCATGTTCCTCCTGGGCGAGGCGATCGGCTTCGTGGTCTTTATGGCCGCCTGCACGGTTCGCGTCGCCAAGGCGCTGCGAGATCCTCATGAGGTCGAAAGGTAAGTCGTGGAAATTTTTGAAAAGCTGCCTGATGAGATTAATCATCTGGTCAGCGAGTTCAGCTCCACCCCCGTCGTGGGCGATCTGAGCTGCGGCATCACGCAGTACTCGTTTTGGCTGATCGTCTCCACGATCGTGCTCCTGATCGTCCTGGCCGTGTTCAAGAAGAAGCAGACCCTGGTTCCCAAGGGCTTCTTCGTCAACGGTTTCGAGTACATCATCGAGTACGTCGAGAACGATATCGGCAAGGGCGTCGTGGGTGAGAACTGGAAGAAGCACTTCCCGTTCCTGTGCTCGCTTTTCCTGTTCATCCTGATCAATAACATGATCGGCCTGATCCCGGGAATGAAGCCCGGCACCGGCGCAATCGGCTCCACCGCCGCGCTCGCCATCTTCGCCTTCGTGTACTTCATCTACTACGGATGCAAGGCTCACGGCGTGATCGGCTACATCAAGAGCCTCGCCCCGCAGGGCGTGAGCTTCCCGATGAACGTGCTTGTGTGGGTCGTCGAGCTTTTCTCGACCTTCCTGCGCCTCATCACGCTCGCCGTCCGTCTGTTCTGCAACATGTTCGCAGGACACGTGGTCATGGGCTCGTTCGCCATCATGGCGAGCATGTTCATGCAGCCGCTGCTTCAGCAGGTTTCCGCGGCCCACGCCGTCGGCGCCCTGCCTTCGCTGGCCTGGCTTGCCATCCTCATCCTGATTTATACGATTGAGCTTGTGGTCGGCGCCATCCAGGCTTACGTCTTCACGGTCCTTACCGCCGTGTATGTCTCCGAGGCAGAGGAGGTCGCGGAGGAGGAGTAGTCTTCCGTTCGCGCCTTAAAGGTAAGGCAATTCGTTAAACCGCTGGTGCCCGTACCCATGGAGCCTGGCAGTTATAAATAAGGTTATCCTGCGTGAAATAAGACACGCACGACAAAGGAGGAATCGTGGGAGTTATCGGTTACGGTCTCGGTGTTATCGGCGCTGGTCTTGCTATCGGCCTGTCTGCTCTGGGTGCTACGGGTGCTATGGCCCGTCAGCCTGAGGTCCAGGGCCGCGTGTTCACCGTCTTCATCATGGGCTCCGCCTTCGGCGAGGCTCTGGCTCTGATCGGCTTCGTTGTCGCGCTGATCGTTAAATAGCACGGAGCGTCAAGTATGAATCTTTCATCCCAGAAGAGCGCGATCGCACTCTCCGCGTCCGCGGCCGCGCTGCTCATGCCGGTTTCCGCGTTCGCCGAGGACGGCGCTGCCGGTGCGGACATCCTCATCCCTAAGATGGCGGAGTTCATCCCGGCGCTTATCGCCTTCCTGATTATCTGGATCGTGCTGGCCAAGGTCGCCCTGCCGGGCATCATGAAAACCATGGAGGAGCGCGGCAAGAAGATCGAGGAGAGCCTCGACGAGGCCGAGAAGACCAAGCAGGAGGCTATCGCCAAGCGCGCTGAGTCCGACTCGATCGTCACCGACGCCCGTCGTCAGGCTGCCGACATCGTTCTCGAGGCCCGTAAGGACGCCGAGTCCGAGCGCGCCCGTATCATCGAGGCTGCTCACAAGGAGGCCGAGGAGATCATCGCCAAGGCCCATACGACCGTCGAGGACGAGCGCAAGTCCATCTACGCCGGTGCCGCGAGCTCCATCGCCGACCTGTCCGTTGCCGTCGCCACCAAGATCGTGGGCGAGGCACTCGAGGACGAGACCGAGCAGAAGAAGCTCATCGAGCGCTACATCCAGGAAGCAGGTAGCCTGAATGCCGACTAGCCGCTATCAGGACAAGGTGCTCGAGACTTACGCGCGCTCCCTTCTGGAAGCCGCTAAGGCCGAGAACCATGTGTTCGAGGACCTCGAGATGATTGAGCGCCTGGCTTCCGCCAGCCCCGAGATCATCGCCGTGCTCGACACCATGTCCAAGCGCGACCAGCTCGACCTTCTTCCCAAGGTGGCAGCTGCCTTTAAGTATGTTGCCGAGGAAGACGAGGATGTAGTGGGCGTGACCGTCACCACGGCGATCCCGCTCGACGACGAGCTGCGTCAAACCATCACTAAGAAATGCGAGCAGGACTTCGGCCGCAAGGTATTCCTTATCGAGCAGGTCGACCCGTCTATCGTGGGCGGCCTGGTGCTCGAGGCCCGCGGCGAGCGTCGTGACATTTCCGTCAAGACGCAGCTGCGCATCGCACAGGAGACCCTCGCAAACTCTGCTAATTCGTACGGAGGTGAAGCCTAATGTCCGAAACCCTCAATGCCCAGGATATCGCCAAGAAACTGCAGGAGCAGCTCACGAGCCTCTCCGCGACGGTCGATACGCATGAGGTTTCAACGGTCGACGAGGTAGGCGACGGCATCGCGCGCGTCACTGGCCTCAAGAGCGCCATGGCAGGCGAGCTTCTGGAGTTCAAGAGCTCCGATACCGGTGAGACCGTCTTCGGCCTTGCCCAGAACCTTGACCGTGACGAGGTCGGCGCCGTTCTGTTTGGTGCCGTCGACTCCATCAAGGAAGGCGACGAGTGCCGCACCACTGGCCGCATTATGGATATCCCCGTGAGCCGTGCCATGCTCGGCCGCGTCGTCAATCCGCTCGGCCAGCCCATCGACGGTTTGGGTGACATTGTCGCCACGCATCGTCGCCCCATTGAGTTCAAGGCCCCCGGTGTCATCGACCGTACCCCGGTGTGCGAGCCGGTTCAGACTGGCCTGTTGGCTATCGACTCCATGGTGCCTATCGGTCGCGGCCAGCGTGAGCTTATCATCGGCGACCGTAAGACCGGCAAGACCGCTATCGCCATCGACGCCATCCTCAACCAGCGTGGCAAGGGCATGGTCTGCATCTATGTCGCCATCGGCCAGAAGGCCTCCACGGTTGCCAACATCCGCGAGACCCTCGCTCAGCACGGTGCGCTCGAATACACCATCATCGTTTCGGCAACCGCTGCCGATTCCGCCCCTATGCAGTACATCGCGCCTATGGCCGGTGCCGCTATCGGCGAGTTCTTCATGTACAACGGCGAGGACGGCAAGCCCGCCAGCGAGACCAATCCCGGCGGCCACGTGCTCGTCATCTACGACGACCTGTCCAAGCAGGCTGTGGCATACCGTCAGATGTCGTTGACGCTGCATCGTCCGCCCGGACGCGAGGCCTATCCTGGCGACATCTTCTACCTGCACTCTCGTCTGCTCGAGCGTGCCGTCAAGATGTCCAAGAAGAACGGTTACGGCTCCATGACGGCTCTGCCGATCATCGAGACCCAGGACGGCGACGTCTCGGCCTACATTCCGACCAACGTCATTTCCATTACCGATGGTCAGATCTACCTGCAGTCCGAGCTCTTCTTCCAGGGCCAGCGCCCGGCAGTCGACGTGGGCATCTCCGTGTCCCGCGTCGGTGGTGACGCACAGACCAAGGCTATGAAGCAGGTCGCCGGCAACCTCCGTCTTGACCTCGCTTCGTACCAGGAGCTCGCCGGCTTTACGCAGTTCGGCTCCGACCTCGACGAGGCCACGCAAAAGCAGCTTACCCACGGTGCTCGCATGACCGAGCTCCTGAAGCAGCCGCGTTACAAGCCGTTTGAGGTTGGCGAGCAGATCGTTACGCTGTTCGCTGGCAACGAGGGCTTCCTGGATGACCTGGAGATCGCCGACGTGCTGCCTTTCCGTGCCGAGCTCATCGAGTACATGGACAATGGCTTTGGTTCGCTGCTCGACAAGGTTCGCGCCAAGAAGATCGATGATGACACCAAGGCTGAGCTCTTGCGCGTCATCGGCGACTTCAAGCAGCAGTTCATGGCCAAGCACCATTCGGATGTTTCTGGATCAGAGGAGAACTAAGCCCCATGGCCAACCTTCGCGACATTAAGAAGCGAATCTCCTCGGTTACCACGACCAAGCAGATCACGCGCACGATGGAGATGGTCTCTACGGCCAAGATTCGTCGTGCCCTCGATCGCTCCAAGCAGGCCGAGCCCTATAAGGAGGCGCTGACCGACGTCATGTTGACGGTCGCCGGCGACGCCTCCTGTTCGGGCACCGATCCCATGCTGCAGAAGCATGAGAGCGTCAAGCATGGCCTGATTGTCGTTATTGCCTCGGACCGCGGCCTTGCCGGCGGTTTCAATACGACGGTGGAGCGCACGGCCGAAAAGCTCGCCGCTTCTTGGGCGAACGACGGCATCGAATGCGAGATCATCGCGTGCGGGCGTAAGCCGGCCACGTATTTCCGTGACCGCGCAAACGTTGTCATGCACTTTGAGGGCAACTCCTCTGAGCCCGATTTCAATCAGGCCCGCATGATCTCCTCTCATATCTGCGATGCGTATCGTGCCGGTGAGCTTGACCGTGTCGAGCTTGTCTACCACCACGCCAAGAACCGCGTGGATCAGGAGCTTCGCGTCGAGCATCTGTTGCCGCTCGACCCCGAGATGATCGCTATGGCCCACGGTCCGCGTAAGAACGAGACCGACGCCCCTAAGCGCATCTCGTCCACGTTCGAGTTCGTGCCCTCTCCCGAGCATGTTCTCGGCAAGCTTGTGCCGTCTTATATCCTGACGGTCATCTACCAGGCCCTGATCGATTCGGCGGCTGCCGAGCAGGGTGCACGCCGCAAGGCCATGCACTCCGCGACGGAAAACGCCACCGCGATCATCTCGACCCTTACCCGCACGTATAGTCGCGTGCGCCAGGCTTCGATCACGACCGAGATTAACGAGATCGTCGGCGGAGCCTCAGCATTGGAGGAACAGTAATGGCTAATAACACCGTAAAGCTTGCGGTCGAGGAAGCCACCAAGAAGACGACTGCCGGTGATGGTCGCATCGTGCGAATCATCGGCCCTGTCGTCGACGTCAAGTTTGACGGCGCGGTGCCCCCGATCTACAACGCGCTCACGGTCGAGGCCGAGACCCCGATCGGTCATCTGAGCACGATCCTCGAGGTCGAGAGCCAGCTTCCGGGCGGCGTCGTCCGCACGGTCGCCATGTCCTCGACCGACGGCCTGCAGCGCGGCCTCATCGCCACCGATACCGGTGAGCCCATGAAGATGCCCGTTGGTCCCAAGACGCTCGGCCGCATTTGGAACGTCATGGGCAAGCCCGTCGACGGCAAGCCTATGCCCGAGGTGGAGGAGTTCTACCCCATCCACCATGCAGCGCCCCGTTTCGACGAGCTCACCACCAAGACCGAGATCTTCGAGACCGGCATCAAGGCCGTCGACCTGCTCGAGCCCTACATCCGCGGCGGCAAGACAGGTCTGTTCGGCGGCGCCGGCGTCGGCAAGACCGTTCTGATCCAGGAGCTCATCAACAACCTCGCCCAGGAGCACGGCGGCACCTCGGTGTTCACCGGCGTCGGCGAGCGTACCCGCGAGGGCACCGACCTGTTCCTCGAGATGAGCGAGTCTGGCGTTATCGACAAGACCTGCTTGGTCTATGGTCAGATGAACGAGCCGCCCGGAGCGCGTCTGCGCATCGGTCTGGCCGGCCTTACCACCGCTGAGTACTTCCGCGATCGCGGCCAGGACGTTCTGCTGTTCATCGACAACATCTTCCGCTTCTCCCAGGCAGGTTCCGAGGTTTCCGCACTGCTGGGCCGTATGCCGTCCGCCGTTGGTTACCAGCCCACGCTGGCAACCGAGATGGGCGACCTCCAGGAGCGCATTACCTCGACCAAGACGGGCTCCATTACCTCCGTCCAGGCTGTCTACGTCCCCGCAGACGACCTGACCGACCCGGCGCCTGCCACGACGTTTACGCACCTCGACGCCACCACGGTTCTTTCGCGTAGCATTTCGTCGCTCGGCCTGTTCCCGGCTATCGACCCGCTCGCATCTTCCTCCGACGCTCTCGATCCTTCGATCGTCGGCGAGGAGCACTACCGTGTCGCCGTCAAGGTCCAGGAGCTCCTGCAGGAGTACTCCGACCTTCAGGACATCATCGCCATTCTGGGTATGGACGAGCTGTCCGAGGAGCAGCGCCTTACGGTCAACCGTGCCCGTAAGATTCAGCAGTTCCTCTCGCAGTCCTTCCACGTCGCCGAGAAGTTCACCGGCAACCCCGGTGTCTACGTCCGCGTCGAGGATACCGTCCGCTCTTTCGCCGAGATTGTCGACGGCAAGGCCGATGACCTGCCCGAGCAGGCTTTCCGCTATGCTTCCACGATTGAGGACGTGCGCGAACGCGCCCGCAAGATGGGGGAGAAGTAGGTTATGCGTATCCGCATCGTGTGCCCCGTGAGCTGCGCCTATGAGGGCGACGCTGCGTTTGTGTCGATTCCGTCCACGGATGGCGAGTTTGGCGTTCTGCCTGCTCACTCCAGCGAGATCTGCACGATCGACCGCGGTTACGTTCGCGTTTCCGATAAGGCCATGGGCACTGTCGACCACACGTTTGCCGTGGCCGGCGGCTATGCCCAGGTTGCGGACGATGTAGTGACCGTTCTCGCCGAGCGCGCTTGCGATTTGGCGACCGTCGATGCCGACAAGCTTAAAGCTGATATTCAAGGTTTTGAAGAGAAGCTGGGTAATTTGTCGGAGGATGATGCACGCCGCGCCTACCTCTATAATGAAATCGCATGGTGTAAGCTCAAGCTTGCCCAATAGTCAAACGATTTAGCGTTCGACCATTTGCGAACACATCATGCCCGGGATGGCCCAGCCACCCCGGGCATGCTTTTTGAAAGGGTAGACCTTGGATATTATCCGCGTTGAGGGTGGCCACGCCATCGGAGGCTCCGTGCCCGTCTCGGGTGCCAAGAACTCCGCGCTCAAACTCATGGCGGCAACGCTTCTGGCGCCGGGCAAGACGACGCTGCAGAACGTGCCCGATATTTCCGATGTCCACGTGATGGGCAAGGTGCTCAAGGGCATGGGCGCTACGATCGATGTTCTCGACGAGCATACGCTCGAGATTGATACCTCTCAGGTCGATTCTTGGGAGGCCCCCTACGAGCTCGTTGCCAAGATGCGTGCTTCTACAGCCGTGATGGGACCCCTGCTGGGCCGTTTCCATCGCGCCAAGATCGCCATGCCGGGCGGCTGCAACCTGGGTGCTCGCAAGATCGATATGCACATTCTGGGTCTCGAGGCCCTGGGCGTAGAGTTCGATACCGCCCACGGCTACATCAACGCTAATGCGCCCCAAGGTCTGCGCGGTACCACCGTCACGCTCGAGTTCGCCAGCGTCGGTGCGACCGAGAACCTCATTATGGCATCCGTGCGCGCGCAGGGTACCACGGTTATCGACAATGCCGCCCGCGAGCCCGAGATCGTCGATCTCGCCAACATGCTCAACGAGATGGGCGCCAAGATTGTCGGCGCGGGTACGCCCGTCGTGACTATCGAAGGCGTGGAAGAGCTCCATCCCGTTACCCATCGCGTGGTGGGCGACCGCATCGAGGCCGGTACCTTTATCGTTGCCGGTGCGTTGATGACCGACGATCGCGGTGTCGATGTCACGGGCTTTTGCCCCATTCACTTGGGCATGGTGCTCAAGAAGATGGAGCTCATGGGTATCGACTGCGAGCGCGTCGAGGATGGCGTCCATGTAAACCGTGCCGAGCGTATCAAGCCGGTCGACATCCAGACGCTTCCGTTCCCCGGCTTCCCGACGGACATGCAGGCGCAGATTATGGTGCTCTCCGCTCTCGCCGACGGCAGTTCCGTTATTACCGAGAACATCTTCGAGAATCGCTTTATGTTTGCCTCTGAGCTGGTGCGCATGGG
The DNA here is from genome assembly GCF_964239575.1 of Collinsella aerofaciens ATCC 25986. GTDB lineage: Bacteria > Actinomycetota > Coriobacteriia > Coriobacteriales > Coriobacteriaceae > Collinsella > Collinsella aerofaciens_BQ. The sequence continues at coordinate 1,716 of NZ_CAXSQQ010000019.1, read as the reverse complement.
TGCCGACATTCGTATCGAGAGCCATCATGCCATGATTCATGGCGTCAAGGGCTTCTCGGGTGCACAGGTTACCTCGCCCGATCTGCGTGGCGGAGCGGCCCTCGTCGTAGCGGGCTTGATCGCCGACGGGACGACCGAGGTTTCGGCCATCCATCACATCAAGCGCGGATACGAGCAGTTTGTCGAAAAGCTGCAGGCGCTCGGCGCGCATGTCGAGCATGCTACCGTCCCCGATCCCGTCATCTACTAATACAGGTTGCCTATGTTTAATAAAAAGCCCCTCGCGGATACCACCGCCCGAAGACCCTCAACTGGTGCGCAGGCCAAGATCTACAGTCGCGATAACGTGGCTCGCTATTCCGAGCGCGCTCGTCAACGTCGTCGTAGCCACACGATTCGTCACGTCGCGCTCATTGTCGTGCTTGGCGTGCTGCTGAGTGCCACTACCGCTGCCGGCCTGTGGTTTGCCACCATTATGGGCAAGCTCGGCGATTCTAATGTCATTACCGACAATCTGCGTCGGGTTCTGGTTGACACCGATGAGGCAAAGGATCCGTTCTACGTGCTGCTTCTTGGCACCGACGGCCGTCCGGGCGAGGATACGTATCGTGCCGACTCGATTATCCTGGCACGCATCGACCCCACGCAAAAGCAGGCGACGCTCATTTCCGTTCCGCGCGACACCAAGGTCGAGTACAAGGGCGAGACCATGAAGATCAACGCCTGCCATACCGTTGGCGGCGCCGAGGCCATGGTCGAGGCGGTCAACGAGCTGTGCGGTGTTCAGATTTCCCACTATGCCGAGGTCAGCTTCGACGGTATGCAGGCGCTGATTGATTCGGTTGGCGGTATCGACATTAACGCAACCGATGATGTTGACGACCCCGAGCACCTGGATATTAAGATTACCGCTGGCCAGCAGCATATGGACGGTGCCACCGCCCTTACCTATGCCCGCTGCCGCTACACCTATGCCGACGGCGATTACACGCGCATGCGCCACCAGCGTCAGGTGCTTGGCGCCCTTGCCAACCAGATTCTCAATAACTTCGATGCCACGAAGATCTTTGGCCTGGTTAATTCGCTGTCCGATATGCTCGTAACCGATATGAGCGTTCAGGATATCGTGGCTACGGTCAATGCCATGCGCGGTATGGATGTCGACGGTATCTACTCGGCCAACCTGCCCTCGTACGCCGACGACAGCACCATGATCGACGGAGTGAGCTACGTCTTTGTCTACGAGGACGAGCTCAAGGAAATGATGGAGCGCGTCGATGCCGGCAAGGATCCCAAGGGTCCCAACACCATGGGTCTTTCCGACGGTTCCAGTTCTACGATCGGCGACCTGAACAACAACACGTCTGACGACTACGCAAACGGTACCGCAACTTCATCGGTCAGCTCTGACGATTCCGATGACTCAGGCGATTCGAGCGATTCGGACTACTACGAAGAGCCCACCGGCGACGGTAACGGCTACGAAGCCAACTACTAGAGTTACGCGGTTTTACCAAACCGCGTAACCGCTTGACGCTGCAAACCCGCCAGAGCGGCAATCTGCCTTTCAACTTCGGCGGCATGATCAAAAGATCAATGCCGCCTCGTTTCAAGGCACCTTGCTCGCCCTGGCGGGATTTCGCTCATATGACCCAATCCGCTGTCAAGAGCCGCAATGGCCCCGCCGACCGCTTGCAATCGGTCGGCGGGGCCTGC
>NZ_CAXSQQ010000018.1:0-38388 GCF_964239575.1 Collinsella aerofaciens ATCC 25986 | reverse complement strand
CATCATCGCGGTCTATGGGGTCAACGATATGGCACCGTGGGGACACATGTATGTCAATCCTGGTCTAACAGAGCCTTTTTTAATCCCCGTCCCAGAAAAATCATTATGCATAGAAAGTCATAATTATCATTTCGTAAACATTTCGATGAAATTAACGCCATGAGGCATGCTTGCGGTTACAATACCGCGAGGCCTAACTACACACCTTTAAGCCGGTCCTGTGAGACCGGGAAGGAGAATTATGGCGAACAACCATACCGCGGGCGCTTCCGCCCGCACCTTCGCGCCCAGCGAGCTTTGCCAGCGTATGCTGGCCAAAACCAGCAAGGGCACCTGCGGTCCCTGCATCCTGTATCTTGAGGATGGGACCATTTTTTATGGACGTGCATGCGGCGCCGAGGGCACCGCGACCGGCGAAGTCTGCTTCAACACCTCGCTCGAGGGCTACTTTGAGGTCATGACCGACCCGAGTTATGCCGGCCAAATCGTAACCATGACCTATCCGCAGATCGGCAACTACGGTATCGACGAGACCGACGTCCAGTCGGCCTTCCCCGGCGACGCCGTGCGCCCTGCGAGCGCTCCGGCTATGCGCGGCATGATCGTTCGCGACATGTGCGCCACGCCTTCTAACTGGCGCTCGGCCGTCAGCGTGCCGGAGTACCTGCGTGCCCACGGCATCGTCGCTATCGAGGGTGTCGACACCCGCGCTCTGGTGCGCCATCTGCGCGACAATGGTTCCAAGATGGGCATTATCTCGACCGAGATCTTCGACGTCGACGAGCTTGCCGAGCGCCTGGCCGCAGCGCCCACGCTGGTAGGCGAGAACCTGGTCAAGACCGTAAGTTGCCCCGCGCCTCATGAGTTTGTGGTCGCCGACCTGCCTGCCACGCATGACTTTGCGCTTGCGGTTGCCGCTCCTGCCCGTCACAAAGTGGTCGCCTACGACTGCGGTGTGAAGCGCGGCATTCTGGAGGGCCTCGTCCGCGCCGGCTGCGACCTTACCGTCGTGCCGTGGGATACGCCCGCGAGTGAGGTGTTCGACATGAATCCCGATGGCGTCTTTTTGTCCAATGGCCCCGGCGACCCCGATGCCGTGGTGGAGACCTACGAGCAGGTGCAGCAGCTGATCGGCAAGGTGCCGGTCTTTGGTATTTGTCTTGGTCACCAGATGATCAGCCTGGCCTGCGGCGCCCAGATGGAAAAGCTTAAGTTCGGTCACCGCGGTGGCAACCAGCCGGTCATGAACCTGGTGAGCCGCCGCGTGGAGATCACCGCGCAAAACCACGGCTTTGGCCTGCTGTTCCCCAGTCTGGGCAAGCTTGTCCCCGAGCTTTCGGGCGGCGAGACCGAGCATGCGGCCGATGGAGATCTGCGCGTCTGGGTGCGCCGCGGAATCGCGCCGGTCGTGATGAACGACCGCTTCGGCCGCATTCGCCTGACACATGTGAACCTCAACGACGGCACCGCCGAGGGCATCCAGCTGCTCGACGCCCCGTGCTTCTCGGTCCAGTACCACCCCGAGGCCTCGCCTGGCCCCACCGATGCCCACTATCTCTTTACCGCCTTTACGCGACTCATGGACGGCGAGGAGAACTACCTGGACATCGACACCGCGAAGGACCGCCTCGCTGGCTGGAATTTTGCCGAGACCGCTGAGACCGAGGAGAACTAACATGCCGAAACGTACTGACATCAAGCGCATCCTCGTCATTGGTTCGGGCCCCATCGTTATCGGCCAGGCTTGCGAGTTCGACTACTCCGGCGCCCAGGCCTGCAAGGTGCTCAAGGAGGATGGCTTTGAGGTCATCCTGGTCAACTCCAACCCCGCGACCATCATGACCGACCCGGGCTTGGCCGACCGCACCTATGTCGAGCCCATCACCGCCGAATTTATCGAGCGAGTGATCAAGAAAGAGCGCCCGGACGCGCTGCTGCCCACGCTGGGCGGCCAGACCGGTCTGAATGCCGCCGTCGAGCTGGCGAAAGACGGTACGCTCGACAAGTACGGCGTCGAGATGATCGGCTGCGACCTGGCCGCTATCGAGCGCGGCGAGGACCGCAAACTCTTTAACGAGGCCATGGCCGAGATTGGCCTGGAGGTCGCGCGCTCGGGCTATGCCTACAGCGTGGCCGACGCCGAGGCCATCGCCGAGCGCGTGGGCTATCCCTGCGTACTGCGCCCGAGCTTTACCCTCGGCGGCGCCGGCGGCGGCATCGCTCACACCCACGAGGAGCTCGTCTCCATCGTGAGCCAGGGCCTGGAGCTCTCGCCTGCCCACGAGGTGCTGGTCGAGGAGTCCATCGAGGGCTGGAAAGAGTATGAGATGGAGGTCATGCGTGACCACGCCGGCAACGGCATCATCGTGTGCTCCATCGAGAATCTCGACCCCATGGGCGTGCACACCGGCGACTCCATCACCGTGGCGCCGGCGCAGACCCTCTCCGACCTGGAGTATCAGCGCATGCGTGTCGCGTCGCTCGCCATTCTGGAGAAGATTGGCGTCGAGACCGGCGGCTCAAACGTGCAGTTTGCCGTGAACCCTCAGACCGGCCGCTTGATCGTCATCGAGATGAACCCGCGCGTGAGCCGTTCGTCCGCGCTGGCCTCCAAGGCCACGGGCTTCCCCATCGCTAAGGCCGCCGCGCGCCTGGCCGTGGGCTACACACTCGACGAGATCGTCAACGACATTACCAAGGCAACGCCTGCCTGCTTTGAGCCCACGATTGACTACTGCGTTGTCAAGGTGCCGCGCTTTGCCTTCGAGAAGTTCAAGGGTACCGACCCCACGCTCACCACGCGTATGAAGGCCGTGGGCGAGATCATGGCGATCGGCCGCACCTTTGAGGAGGCCTTTGGCAAGGCTATGCGCTCGCTGGAGGATGGCCACCAGGGCATTTGCGCCGGTGGCAAAGAGGGTGCCGATAAGCTGAGCGACGACGAGCTTGCTCAGGCCGTGGCAACCCCGACCGAGCATCGCATCTTCTTTGTGGTCGAGGCCCTGCGCCGTGGCTGGGACATCGCTCGCATCCATGCCATCTGCGGTATCGATCCGTGGTATCTCAACCGTATCAACGATATGGTGCAGGTCCAGGAGAGCATCCGCGGCCTGCGTGTGGAGGATATCGACGCCGACGCGATGCGCCTGCTCAAGCAGTACGGCACGAGCGACGCCGAGATCGCCGCGCTGACCGGCTCGGACGAGCGCTTTGTGCGCGCCTATCGCAAGGGCCTTGGCGTGGTTCCCAGCATGAAGACGGTCGATACCTGCGCTGCGGAGTTCTCGAGCGCCACGGAGTACCACTACAAGACGTACGAGAACATCTACCGCACGAGTCCGGATGCCAAGAAGTGCGTGGCTCCCGACGAGACCACGCCGACGGACAAGCCCAAGGCGATGATCCTGGGCGCCGGTCCCAACCGCATTGGCCAGGGTATCGAGTTCGATTACTGCTGCGTGCACGCGAGCTACGCGCTGGCGGCCCGCGGCTTTGAGACCATCATGGTCAACTGCAATCCCGAGACCGTCTCGACCGACTACGACACGTCCGACCGCCTGTACTTTGAGCCGCTCACCTACGAGGACGTCATGGACGTTATCGACGTTGAGCGCCCCGATGGCGTCGTGGTGACGCTCGGCGGCCAGACCCCGCTTAAGCTGGCGCGCATGCTCGAGGAGAGCGGCGTGAACATCATGGGCACCAAGCCCGATGCCATCGACTTTGCCGAGGACCGCGAGCGCTTTGCCGCTCTGCTCGACAAGCTGGGCATCATGTACCCGCCGGCGGGCCAGGCCACCTCGTTTGAGGAGGCCGAGGCCGTAGCCGCGCACATCGGCTACCCGCTGCTGGTGCGTCCGAGCTACGTGCTGGGCGGCCGCGGCATGATGATCGCCTACGATGCCGAGCATCTGCGCGATTACATGGCCGAGGCTGCGCGCATTAGCCCCGACTACCCGGTGTACCTCGATCGCTTCCTGGAGGGTGCGATCGAGTCCGATGTCGACGCCCTGTGCGATGGCGAAGAGGTCTACATCGGCGGCATTTTGGAGCATATCGAGGAGGCCGGTATTCACTCCGGCGACTCTGCGACCTGCATTCCGCCGTTCAGCTTTAGCGAGAGCCTGCAGGCGAAGCTCCGCGAGACCACGAGCCGCATCGCGATGGCGCTGGGCGTGCGCGGCCTGGTCAACGTGCAGTACGCCATCAAGGGCGAGACCGTTTACGTGATCGAGGCCAACCCGCGCGCAAGCCGTACCGTCCCGTTTATCTCCAAGGCTACCGGCGTGCCGCTGGCCAAGTGTGCGGCGCGTATCATGGCGGGCGATTCCATCGCAAGCTTGGGCTTGCCGAGCGACGAGCGTCAGCTGGACTGGTTCTGCATGAAGGAAGCCGTCATGCCCTGGGGTCGTTTCCCGGGCGCCGACGTTATCCTGGGGCCCGAGATGAAGTCGACGGGCGAGGTCATGGGTATCGCTAAGAGCTATCCCGAGGCATACGCCAAGACGCAGCTGGCGATTGACTACAAGCTGCCCGACCCGAGCGCCGGTAAGGTGTTCATTAGCGTGTGCGACCGCGACAAGCGTCATATCCTTTCGGTCGCCCGTATCCTGCGCTACCTGGGCTTTGATATCTGCTCCACCGAGGGCACGGCGCGCGTGCTGCGTGGAGGCAACGTGACGTGCGAGGTCGTGGAAAAGATTAGCGGCCCGCACGACGGCGAGCGTCCCAATATCGGCGATCTCATCGCCGATGGCAAGATTGCGGTAATCATCAATACGCCATACGGCCCGGGCTCGCGTGGCGACGGCTACCTGCTGCGCACCGAGGCCGTGCGCCGCGGTGTGACCTGCGTGACCGCGATGTCTGCTGCCAACACGTACGTGAGTGCCATCGAGGCCGTGCGCGAGGATCAACAGGGTCACGGCAGTGCCAACGACATGGGCATGGACGTCATCGCCCTGCAGGACCTGCCGCAGTACACGGTGTAGACTGACCTGTTCGGCCGGGGCGGGAGGGGCCGAGATTTCCCCCTTTCGCTCCGGCTGCAAGCAGAGTCGCTCAGGAGGAAACTCGGCCCCCCGCCCCGGCCTGCGGTGACTTGGTTGCACCGTGTGCTGCGGAAGGGGCTTTGCGCGATGACTTAGGCTAAAGAGGATGCGGATGTCGAGTGAGGATTTTGTTCCTTGGGGAGCTTGGATTTGGGCTCTACGTGGGACGAAATCCTCGCTTGTTTTGTTGATGGGACATTTTCCTCGCTCGGTTGCCCACGGACCGTGCACCCCGGCTATTGCATCTTCGTGGTGAAGGTCGTCTTGCCGGCGGCGATGTGCACGTGGAGTTGGGTTCGACTGTCGCAGCTGATGAGGACGCCGACTTCGAACGGGGCTCCCGTTTTGTCGTAGGTGGAGCGCACGATGCGCATGGCCGCCTTGCCGGTGGTTTGGCCCAACAGGCTGGCCTCGTGCTTGCGATAGCTTGACAGGAATTATTACGCAAAATCTAAGATGTTTCAAAGACGCGAAGTAGATGATATATTTTACTTCGCGTTTCCTAATGGTTTTGGATTTTGCGAAGTAGGTTGCCATGAAACTTATAGATCGCCCGTTCTACATGAGCAAGCTTTCCAAGGTGGCAGGTACGCCTGATATCAAGGTGATCACCGGAATCAGGCGATGCGGAAAATCGAAATTGCTTGAGGCGTTTGCCAGCCAACTTCGTTCAAACGACCCCTCGGCCAACGTCATACGCGTCAACTTCAATCTACTTGAGTTCGAGCCGTTGGCGGAATACCATGCGCTGCATACATATGTGGAAAAGCACTATATCGAGGGTTGCCGGAATATCGTCATGATCGACGAGGTCCAGATGTGTGAAGGGTTCGAGCGGGCTATCAACAGTCTTCATGCGTCAGAGAAATATGACATTTACATCACGGGGTCGAATGCCTTTCTTCTCTCAAGCGACCTCTCGACGTTGTTCACGGGAAGAACGGTGGAGATCGAGGTCTTTCCGTTTTCACTTGCGGAGTTCTCGGCGTATCACGAGATCACTTCTCCAGCCGAGGCCCTTGCTCGCTATGTCCGAGAGGGAGGAATGCCGGGTTCCTATATCTACCAGGACGAAAGGATGCGTTTCTCATACATCTCGGATGTGCTTGAAACTCTTATCCTGGGCGACATCAGACAAAAATATCGTATACGTAATACGGAGCAGCTTAAACGTTCCTGCGAGTTCCTGATGGATAACGTCGGAAACATCTCTTCTCTCAAGGGGATGGCGGCCGAGCTGTCACGAGCGAACCTTAAGATAAGCGACAAGACTCTGGCTGTGTATATCGACTACCTGTGTAATGCGTTTGCGTTCTACCGGTTTCGTCGCTTTGACGTCTCAGGAAAGAAATACCTGTCGACGGGAGATAAATACTACCTGGCCGACCATTCGTTTCGCTACGCCGCGCTTGGCACGAAAAAGCTCGATTTTGGCCATGTTTACGAGAATATGGTGGCAATCGAGCTTATGCGCCGCGGATGGGAAGTCTACGTCGGCGTTCTCTACCAAAAGGAAGTAGACTTTATCGCCATCAGGCGCGACCGCCGTGTCTATATCCAGGTGAGTGACGACATTTCCCAAGAAGCGACGCTGGAGCGTGAGCTTGATCCGCTGCGACGGATTCGAGACGCCTATCCCAAGTGTGTCATCGCCCGAACAGGGCACGAAACGACTGATTGGGATGGCATCAAGGTCGTCGACCTGGCACGATGGCTTATGGGTGAATCAGGCGAGCTGGCCGTCTAGTACGCGATGACGCGGGCTGAAACGAACGAGCGAGGATTTCGTCCCGCGAGGAGGCCAATACGGCCCTCTTCGAGGGACAGAATCCTCGCTCAATCTCTTGGCGGGACATTATGCTCGGTCGATGATTAACGGTTGGTGGAAAGCGATGCCTCGTCCGTGTCACTATTCCGTGATTGCTTTTATTTTCTGCATGCTAAAATGAATGCATAAAAGACTTTATATTTGGAGGTCTCGATGCCTGCTTTAAAGATGCTCGACAATCTTGTTCCCATCAGCGATTTCAGTCACGGTAAGGGTCCCGCTGCGTTTTCGAGAGTGAGCAACGACAACCCGGTTGTGGTTTTGAAACACAACAAGCCGGCGTTCGTTATCGTGACGCCCGATGAATACAGGGAGGCGAAGCAGGCGGAGGAGGACCTCGCCTTGTTGACGTTGGCCCTTAAGAGGACGGCTGCGACAAGCGATGATGAACTCGTTTCCTTATCTGATGTTATGGCAGAGTTGGGTGTGGGCCAGGACGAACTCGATCAGATGGATGAGGTCGAGTTTGAATGAGCGGGTGCGAAGTCGCTTTCTACCCGGATGCTCTCAAGGATGTTAAGCGTCTGGACGGCTCCCAACGAAAGAACGTGCTTAAGGCCATCGAGAAAATCAGAGCGAATCTATTGTCGTAGAACGAAGGCGGATTCGGTAAACCCCTTGGAAACAAGGCCGGTACAGATTTGACAGGCTTTATGAAAATCAAGCTCAGAGGAAGTGGCATTCGGATTGTGTATCGCCTCATCAAGATAAAAGGGAAAATGGCCATCGTCGTGGTGGGCGCTCGCGAAGACATGGAAGTGTACCGAACTGCCCAAAGGCGAGCGGTTGATTTTGAGAAGTGGGCGGAAGAAAATCTCTAGCTTCATGGGTGAAAGACTGGTATGCGGCGATGCGCTCCAGACACACGGGTTTTGACAAGGCTCTGGCGATTAGAGGATTCGCCAGAGCCTTTTCCTATCCGTGGGGCACTCCTCTTGGACAGTTAGTTCAGATTTGTATTTATTTGAGGCCGCGTGGAGGGCGATTTGAGCTTGATTGGGCTGTTTTAGGTGGTCTGAACTGATAAAGGTGTACGGGCAAGAGCGAGAAGGACCCATTATCGGGTCTAAAGGGGCCCAAACCAGTTTGTTAGCGCCAATTAGCACCGCCAAAAAATACATATCTGAACTAACTGTCGATCGCGCGAATTTTTGTGGTGTAAGAGGGAGGGCCGCGTCAGCGCCCCCTGCGCCTAAGGCTATTCCGCAACGCCGTGGCGGTCAAGGACCTCCCTTATGACCTCGTGCGCGGCCAGCCTGACCGCCTCGAGCCTCTCGCCCTCGAGCGGTTCCGGGGCCGGGGCCGGGGCGGACGCGCGGGCGGCCGACTCGGGCGCGGCGACCCGGTGGGCGGCCCACCTGCCCTCCTCTCCGGCGAGCACCGCGCACACGAGCCGCATCATGGACGCCTCGGAGGGGAACGACTGCACCGAGCGGTACCTCCTCTTGATCTCGCGGTTCGCGCGCTCCTGCACGTTGTTCGTCCTGATCTTCTGCCAGTGCTCGCGGGGGAAGGACATGAAGGCGAGCGCGTCCTCCCTCGCGCCCTCGAAGACGTCGCCGGCCGCGCGGGAGAGGGCGCGCACCCTGGGCGCCGCCAGGTCCCACGCCGCGCGGGCGACGTCGGCGTCGGCCTGCCCCGCGCACGCCCGGACCAGGTCGGCGGCGAGCGCCTGGCCGGCGAGGCTGTGGACGTGGCCCCTGATGTCGCGCTGGAGGTGCGTCAGGCACCGCTGCCAGGAGCAGCCCGGCAGGACCCTGGAGACGGCGGCGACGAGCCCCGCGTGGGCGTCGGACACCGCGAGCCTCACGCCGCGCAGGCCCCTGTCCCTGAGGGAGCCGAGGAACTCGGACCAGGCGGCCTCGCTCTCGCTGTCGAAGCAGGCGCAGCCGAGGAACTCCTTGTGCCCGGAGGACGACATGCCGATCGCCGTGACGAGCGCGACGCTCGCGTAGCGCCCGCCGGTCCTGCACTTCATGTAGGTCGCGTCGAGCCACACGTAGGGGTGCTCGCCCTCGATCGGCCGGGTCCTGAACGCCTCGGCCTCCTCGTCCAGCCCGGCGCACAGCGCCGACACCTCGGAGCTGGACAGCGACGAGACGCCGAGCTCCTCGGCGACGAGCCCGACCTTGCGGGTGCTCACGCCAGCGACGTACATCTCGCGCACGAGCGCGACCATGGACGCCTCGACGCGCGTGTAGCGCTTGAGTATGCCCTCGGGGAAGTAGGTCCCCTCGCGCAGCTTGGGGACCCGCAGCTCGAGGTCGCCGAGGGAGGTCGACAGGGACCTCTCGCGGTAGCCGTTCCTGCTGTTGACGCGCTCGGGCGACCTGGAGCCGCGGGGCGCGCCGCAGGCCTCCTGCGCCTGGGAGTCCATCAGGGCGTTGACCACGGACTGGATCACCTCCCTGCCGAACTCCCTCAGGTCGTCGCACCGCGAGAACAGCGCGAGCAGGGCCTCGGTCTGGGGCCGGTCGAGGCCGAGCCCCCGGTCCGGCTGGGATAGAATGTCGCTGTGGGCCATCGTCTTTCCTTTCGTCGAATATCTAGGCACTGACGATTCTAGGCGATGGCCCTCCCTTGCTTCTTACACCACGACTGTGCGCGCTACCTAACTGTCCACCACCCTCTGTCGATTGCTCGTTTAAGCCCAAAATCAGCCAACGTACGTAAAGGTATGGTCTAGGTAATACCAGATAAACAGTACATTTTTGCTTAATTGGTATTTGGTTGAAGAACCAATTGGTATGGCTTTTTGAGTCCACTTAGCCGTCTACGTTCATTTTAATGCCGCTGGGAGAATTTCGAACTTGGTTGCGCAACTGCTTCCGTATACTGATTCAGCCTAATAGGTGGCTATCTGGTTACTACCAGTTGACCCATTGATAACGGGTGGGCCCGTGCTGCGAGGCGCGCGTCCGCGACACTTCCGCATGTCGGAGGAAAGGAGTCCAGTTGCGTAGGAATTCCATTTTCACGAAACGGTGGGTGAAGGGAAGCGCAGTTCTCGTCGCAACGGCGGCGACTCTCGTGTTCGCTAGCCCCCAGCAGGCGATTGCCACGCCGCTCAAGGGCGTCGACTCGGCGACCGTGTCTCAGTCCGCCTCGAACGTCGTCGACATCGATTTCACCGACGGCATCAAGGGCCGGGTCACATTTCTAGAGGACGGCATTTTCCGTTACAACGTCGACCCCAAAGGCGAGTTCTCCGAGTACGCCACGCCGCGTAGTAAGTCCCACACGGCTAAGATTCAGGCCCAGCCCGACACCTCGGACACCTACAGCAAGCCGAGCGCGACGGTTGTAGACAAAGGCGACGCCATCGAGATCACCGGCGGCAAGGCGACCGTGGTTCTGGACAAGGCGACCGGCAAGATGAGCATTAAATCGGGCGACCGCGTCGTGGTTTCCGAGTCCGCATCCCTCGACCTTGACAAGAAGGGTACTGTCCAGACGCTCGCCAAAGAGAAGTCCGAGAACTTCTTTGGCGGTGGCACCCAGAACGGGCGCTTCCTGCACACCAACCAGACCATCGCCATCTCCAACACTAACAACTGGACCGACGGCGGCGTCGCCTCGCCCAACCCGTTCTACTGGACGAGCGACGGCTACGGCGTGCTTCGCAACACGTTTGCTGAGGGTTCTTACGACTTTGGCTCTACGGACTCCTCGACGGTCACGACCTCGCACAGCGAGAATGAGTTCGATGCCTATTACTTCGTGGCAACCGAAACGGGCGCCTCGAACGTGGCAACCGAGATGCTGCAGGACTACTACAAGGTGACCGGCAATCCGGTGCTGCTGCCCGAGTATGGTTTCTACCTGGGTCATCTTAATGCCTATAACCGTGATGGCTGGTCAACGACCTCGGGTCAGAAGAAGTGGGAGACCAAGGGCAGCAAGTCCTCGAGTGAGAAGGGCGACGTTAAATACGAGTCTGGCATGTCGACGGGCTACAAGCTCGACGGCACGCTTGCGGCCGAGACGCTCAACGGTGAGGGCCCTACGGTTGATACCGAGAACATGAAGGCGACCGATTTCGACCGCCAGTTCTCCGCCCGGCAGGTTATCGATGACTACGAGGACAACGACATGCCGCTCGGCTGGTTCCTGCCGAACGACGGTTACGGTGCTGGCTACGGCCAGAACGGTTACTACAAGACCGGCGGCGTCAACTCCGACGGAACGAGTTCTGCCGAGCGCCTCAACGCCGTGCGCGCCAACGTCGACAATCTTAAGAAGTTCACCGAGTATGCCAACTCCAAGGGCGTGAGCACCGGTCTCTGGACCCAGTCGAACCTCGAGCCCGATAGCAACTCCGAGACCCCGTGGCATCTGCTGCGCGATTTCGATTCTGAAGTCAAGATTGGTGGCATCACCACGCTCAAGACCGACGTCGCTTGGGTCGGCTCCGGCTACTCCTTTGGCCTCAACGGCATCAAGGCGGCCTATGACACCGTGACCACCGGCGCCAACAAACGCCCCAACATCATCACGCTTGACGGCTGGGCCGGCACGCAGCGCTTTGGCGGCATCTGGACCGGTGACCAGTACGGCGGTAACTGGGAGTACATTCGCTTCCATATCCCCACGTATATCGGTCAGAGTCTCTCGGGCAACCCCAACATCGGCTCCGACATGGACGGCATCTTTGGCGGCAGCCCCATCATCTCCACGCGCGACTACCAGTGGAAGACATTCACGCCCTCTATGCTTGACATGGACGGTTGGGGCACCTACCGCAAGTCGCCCATGACGCACGGCGATCCATACACGGGCATCTCGCGCTTCTATCTCAAGCTCAAAGCACAACTCATGCCCTATATCTACACGAGCGCGGCCTCGGCGGCCAACATCGACACGGGTAACGGCGATACCGGCCTGCCCATGATTCGCGCCATGCTGCTCTCCGACAACTCCGAGTACGCCGCGAGCACCTCGACGCAGTATCAGTACATGTTCGGCGAGAACTTCCTGGTTGCGCCGGTGTATCAGGATACCCAGGCAGATGAGAACGGCAACGATGTCCGCAACGGTATCTACCTGCCCAACTACGGTACCGACGAGAATCCCACCATCTGGATTGACTACTTCTCGGGCAAGCAGTACCGCGGCGGTCAGGTCCTCAACAACTACGAGGCTCCGCTTTGGAAGCTGCCGCTCTTTGTTAAGGCCAACGCCATCGTGCCGATGTATGCCGAGAACAACAACCCCGAGGCCGTGACCGAGACCAACACCAAGGGCACCGACCGCAGCCAGCGTATCGTCGAGTTCTTCGCCACCGAGGGTGAGGGCAGCTTTACGCAGTACGAGGATGACGGCTCCTCCATCGAGAACAACACGACCGAGGACGATTCCTACGGCACAATCGACAATATTTCCTACGGTGAGCATGTGAGCACCGTCTATAAGTCGAGCGTGGTGGGCGGCACGGCGACCTTTACCGCCGAGGCATCGCAGGGCGGCTACAGCGGCTACGACTCCAACCGCACCACGACCTTTGTGGCCAACGTCTCCGCCAAGCCCACGAGCGTCTCCGCCAAGAACGGCGGATCCGCGCTCAACGTGGTTAAGGTCGACTCGCAGGAGGCCTTTGACGCCGCGACCCCCGAGGCCGGCCAGGCGGTCTACTTCTACAACGAGACCCCCAACCTCAACCACTACGGCAGCGATGCGGACAGCACCGAGGCCGAGAAGGGCGAGAGCTTCAACAACACCAAGATCACCACGAATCCCAAGGTCTACGTCAAGTTCGCGAAGACCGATGTCGCCACGGCAGCGCAGACGCTCGAACTGGGCGATTTCGTGAACGCCGATGCCACGCTCGCGGCCGACCGCCTCAACGAGAACCTCTCCACACCTGCGAATCTTGCTGCCCCCGAGGACGCCACGACCCCCACGAGCATTAAGCTCACCTGGGGGAAGGTCGATGGTGCTACCTCCTACGACCTTAAGGTAGACGGCACTGTGTTCGCCGTGGGCGATGCGGCAGAATTCACGCATACCGATCTTGCCTACAACAGCAAGCATACCTACCAGATTCGTTCGCGCAACGCCGATGGCTACTCTGCATGGAGCGACGTTCTTGAGGCGAACTCTGCACTCGACCCGTGGCGCAACGTCCCTAACGCTGAGGAAATCACCTGGGAGGGCTCGCTTTACGGCAGCCATAAGGCCGATCTCGCCTTCGACCATGAGTTCCAGTCGGGTGACGGTGGCTTCCACTCCGGCGGCAACGATCTGGGTAAGGCACTCACCGTTGATTACGGTCGCGCTTACAAGCTCGACAAGCTCGAGTACTATCCGCGCGATGACGCCGGCAACGGCACCGTGACCAAGATGCGTATCGAGACGAGTCTCGACGGCGTGCATTGGACGACGCAGGAGGTCGACTGGGAGCGCTCCGCCGCCTGCAAGACGGTGACGTTCGACGGCGCCGTGGCCGCACGCTACGTGCGTATGACGCCGCTCGCGTCCGTGGGCAGCTTCTTCTCCGCGTCCGAGATCGCCATCTACAAGGCCGATGGCACGGACGGCTTTGCTGTGGGCTCCAACCTCAACAAGGCCACGGTCTCCGACGGCGACTACTCCAACATGAAGAATTACCTGGGTCTTGAGAACCGCGAGCCCGACACCTCGACGTTCGACTCCCAGATCCGCGCCCACTTCGCCGACCTCAACGGCAACGGCGTCTACGACGTGTACGACTACTCCTTCACCATGGCGGCGCTCGACGGCGGCACCAAGCAAAAGGGCAAGGCTGCTGGCACCCTCGCGGTGATCCCGAGCAAGATGGAGGTCGAGGCCGGCGACGAGATCACGGTCGACGTCTATGCCACCGACGCCGAGAACATCAACGCGCTCGGTGCGCTCGTCAACTTCAACAGCGACCAGTTCGAGTATGTCTCCGAGAGCATCGCGCAGGATGCGTCGACGGCGGGCATGGAGAACCTCTCGCGCGAGAAAGTGCAGTTCACGGATGGCCACCAGACCATCAACCTGGCCTTCGCCAACCGCGGCGACGCCAAGCTCTTCAACAGTACTGGTGTGGTCGCGAGCTTTAAACTCAAGGCTAAGACGGCCGGCAAGGTCGAGCTGCCCTCGACGTCTTGGCTCGTCGGCCCGGCGTGCGACGCGCTCGAGTTCGTGAGTGATGGCACCGTGACGATGCCCGGTGTCCCGCAGCCCACCAAGTCCGAGTACGGCCGCGACGCCTTTGACATCACGATGACCAACGACGAGCTCCCCACCGACGACGGCACCAACGTCGAGAAGCTCATCCAGCAGAAGAGCTATGACGGACTGTTCGACAACAATGAGGGCGGCAACGACTTCGAGTTCCTGTGGAACTATGGGCCCAACTGGATCGACGGCAAGATGCCGACCTACGTCAAGCTGCCCGCCACGATGACGTTCGCCTTCAAGACGCCGTCGAAACTCGATAGCGTCGAGGTCGTTAACCGCAACGGTGGCAACGGCACCGTGCAGAAGATTAAGTCCGTCGTGACGTTCGAGGACGGCTCGACCCAGGAGTTCTCGGGCGGAAGCTTTGATTCCTATCAGGCTCGCTACGCCTTTGGCCTCTCTGCCGAGAACAAGGGCAAGAAGGCGACCAAGGTCGAGATCACGCCGCTTGAGGCATCGGGTGACCAGATGCTCACGCTGCGCGAGATCAACTTCAACTACACACAGGGTGTCGAGGCCATCGAGGGTGTCGAACTGGGCAAGAACCAGACCGAGTTCTTCGAGGGCGATGTGACGCTCGTCGACGCCAAGGCCACGCCCGAGAGCGCCGGCTACCCCTATGTGACGGTCGAGAGCTCCGATCCTTCTGTGGTGAGCGTCTCCGCTGTCCAGGCCGGCGATAGCGTGAGCTACTACCTGCGCGCCAACAAGGCCGGCAAGGCAACGATCACGGTGGCGTCGGTGCTCGATCCCTCCAAGACCGCATCCTATGAGGTCGAGGTCAAGGCTGGTGTCGACACCTCTGCGCTCATGGCAGCGCTTTCCAAGGCCGCGGGCTACAGCGAGTCCGTCTACACCAAGGATTCCTATGCAGCCCTCACCGCTGCGGTCGAGGCGGCTCAGAAGCTCCTCGATGGCGGCCAGGGCAGCTATAGCAAGAAGGATGTCGCAGACGCCACGGCCAAGATCGAGAAGGCAATCGACGGCCTCAAGATGCGCCCCGTCGATGAGAAGAGCCTCATCAACACGCCCGAGAACCGCGAGAACGTCAAGGTGACCGGCTTCTCGAGCGAGGCCGACTATGAGGGCAGCAACGCCGTCAACGCTCTTGACGGCGATGAGCAGACGCTCTGGCACAGCGACTGGGCCTATAAGGCCGGTATGCCCCAGTACCTGACCGTCGACCTGGGCCGCGACTACGATCTCACCGACGTCACGTTCCTGCCGCGCCAGGACGGCGGCACGAACGGCGATATCTTTGAGGCCGAGGTGCTGGTTTCCGACACCGCCGACGGTTATGAGATGGGCACCGCCACGTCGATGGGTACGTTTACCTTCGACAACGACGGCCGCGTGCTCACCGACCGTGGCGACTGGAAGCAGATGAGCTTTGGTGCCGCGCGCGGTCGCTACGTGACCGTCAAGGTGCTCCACGCCGGCGGTGGCAGCGTTGACGCCTACTGCAGCATGGCGGAGCTCAAGTTCTACGGTACGGCCGTTCCCAATCCGGTGGCGAAGGACGACCTCACTGCCGCGATTGAAAAGGTTGATGCCGAGGTTGCAGCCGGCGACCTTAAGGCCAGCGACTACACCGAGGCTTCCTGGACCGCGTTCCAGAACGCCTTGGCGAGCGCCCGCGCCATCCTGAACGACGAGAACGCCACGCAGGACGAGGTCGACCAGGCACTCAAGGCACTCGAGAGTGCTCGCGACGCGCTTGAGAAGACTCCGGTGACCCCGGTCGAGAACCCGACCAAGAAGCAGCTCAAGGCCTTGGTCAAGCAGGCGAAGGAGACTGACACCAGGGGCAAGACGGACGAGTCTGTCAAGGCCCTGACGGATGCCATTACCTACGCCGAGGACGTCTTGGGTGATGAGAATGCTTCCGACATCCAGCTCCAGGCGGCCTATGACCAGCTCAAGCTGGCCATTGAGAGCCTCAAGGATGCCGATTCCGGCAACCAGGGCGGCTCGGGCAACCAGGGTTCCGGCAATGGCTCAAACGGCGGCAACCAGGCGGGCAAGCCCGCAGGCGACAAGGCCCAGGGCAGCAAGAAGAGCGGTTCGGCGATCCCCAATACCGGCGACCAGACGGCGGCGACCGTCGCGGCCGTCGGTGGTCTTGGCGCCATCATCGCCGCGATCGGCGCTTTCTTCCATCGTCGCAGCAAGGCTAAGTAGTCCCAGCGACAACTAAGCAAACGTGCCCGCCGCTCCGTCAAGGACGGCGGGCATTGCTTTATTATTTCAGCCAACGTACGTCATGGCAATATCCGGTAGGTCGCAGGGCGCTTCGCGGGCGGGCCAGGCTCTATCTGAACGACTTTGCGAAGCAACCGGAGTGAAGATAAAGCCTGGCCCGCCCGCGAAGCGCCACAGAGACCGCAGGGACGGGAGCAGCTATACTACTCTCAGTAGTTAAGGGTCGCGGATTCGCCGCGTCACCGCTCTCAACAGGAGGTCTTTGTTTATGGCAGATCAGAAGCCGGTTGTCGGGATCATCATGGGCTCCAAGTCCGATCTGGGCGTTATGGAAGGTTGCACCGCCGAGCTCGAGGCGCTGGGCGTGCCCTATGAGCTCGTGATTGCAAGCGCGCACCGCACGCCGGCGAAGGTCCATGAGTGGGCCTCGACTGCTGCCGACCGCGGTATCAAGGTGATTATCGCTGCTGCTGGCAAGGCTGCTCACCTGGGCGGTGTCGTTGCTGCGTTTACGCCGCTGCCGGTCATCGGTGTGCCTATGAAGACGAGCGATCTGGGTGGTATGGACTCGCTGCTGTCGATGGTGCAGATGCCTTCGGGCGTGCCCGTTGCCTGTGTGGCCATCAACGGTGCCAAGAACGCTGCCATTTACGCCACGCAGATTCTGGGCGCCTGCGACCCCGAGTACCGCAAGGTTATCGAGAAGATGAAGCAGGAGATGGCTGACGCTTAAGCGCTCTGCCAGTCCATTTGCAGCATAAGGAGAGCCATGTCCGACTATCAGGGAAAGCGTTTTTCGGCTTCTCGGATTCCCGATCCAGCCAAGTCGGGAGCGGCCCGCGCGCCGCAGCGGGGTCGGACATCCTCTCTTCAGCAACCGCGCGCGCCGCGCCCTGTGACGCCGGCGAAGCATCGCCGTCAGGATACACCTGCTGCATATCGCCCTTCGTCATACAGTACGGCCAAGAAGTCACCTCGCTCTTCGGCGCATACCGCGCCATCGAGCTATACCGAGCCGCCGCGCAAAAAGCGCCGCTCCGTCATTCCCATTCTGCTCATCATCATCGGCATTGGCCTGATCGTTGCCGCGGCCGCCATCTTTATCAACGCGCAGATTGGCTATAAGCAGGCGAGCGAGTCGTATCAAAAGATCGAAAAGCAATATGTGAGCGACAAGGACGCCAGCGGCGTGCCGATTATCGACTTCAACGCGCTTGCCCAGACAAATCCCGAGGTTGTTGGTTGGATTTACACGCCCGGCACTAACATCAACTACCCCGTGGTGCAAACCAACAACAACTCCAAGTACCTCAACACGCTGTTTGACGGTACGGCCAATGCCTCGGGAGCCATCTTCTTGGATAGCGACGACACCGCGCCGGGCATGGTGGATCAGCAGACCACGATTTACGGTCATCACATGAATGACGGTTCGATGTTCAACGTGATTTCGGATACGACCGATCAAGCGACGTTCGACAGCATGGAATACGTGTACTACATCACGCGCGATGCGACGTATAAGTTGCGCCCGCTGGCGACCAAGGTGGTCGAGGACACGTATGCCAAGGCACGCACGCCCAACTTTGAGGGCGATGACGGGCTGAAGAATTACCTGTCCGAGATGCTCGACGCTGCCTCTGCCGTGGCGAGTGATGCCACCGATCGTGCCGCTTCGGCAACCAAGGTCGTAACGCTTGTGACCTGCCGCTCGCTGTCATTTAGCAATACGCGCGCAGTCATGGTGCTCACGCCGGTCGAGGAATAAGTGGTTCGAGAGTAGCTAAAAGAGCCCCGTCCCAAATGAGCTACTCGACGACAGTAAAAAGGAGAAATGATGCTTGAAAGTGGCAAATCGATGCCTTCGGTTGATGCTTGGCTGCGCGAAGCCAAGACCGATTCGTCGGCATCTGCGTGCGGTATGTATCTGACGCATAACGGCGTGGTGCGCGCGACGCCTAAGTCCGAGGTGCGTGGGGTCGAGACAGATGGTGTGGCGCCTGGACATAAGGTGGGCGGCATGGTGTTTGGCTTTGATGCCGAAAAGGTGCAGGCTGCTATCGAGGCAACGCGCGCGATGCCGGGTATCGGCTATGTGCGCGTGTGGCTGGCGAGTGGCGAGCTTACCGTGGGCGACGACATCATGCTCGTGCTCATTGGCGGAGACATTCGCCCGCATGTGGTCGATGCGCTGCAGGCGCTCGTCGGTACCATCAAAAATGAGTGTGTGAGCGAGATCGAGCGCGAGGCATAGGACTTTGCGATCAATTCGAGTCCATCTACAGCAAAAGCCCGCTGGCAGTTCAATCAGTCTGCCAGCGGGCTTTTCTGTGCGTTGGAAAATCTCGGCATTGCGTGGTGCTACACGCGCGTCGCATCCTTGGGGCTCATGGTCATGCTCTGGAAGCGGTTCTCCATATAGTCGTTATCGAAATACTTACCGTAGAACTGCGCGACGGGAATATCCGGCTCCGTGCCGTTGACGCGCTGGTACCAGTAGTCGAGCGACTGCAGCGTCATGACGCCGTCGACCAGCATAATGACGGTAAAGATGACGGTGGCCGAGTAGCGACTCTTCCACGGAATCATGTTGATGAGCTTGAGCAGCCTCGGCAGCAGCAGCTTGATCCAGATAAGGCCACCCAGGCCCCACAGGCAGGCAAAGCCCGTGCAGGTGCGTCCGCCCGTAAGGACGGCGAGTGGGTCGGGCATGCCGAACAGTTTCATGTGCGAGTAGCTCCACGAGACCACGCCAAATGAGGTCTGCATAAACCAGCCCACGAACACCTCAAAGCTCGCGCCGAGCACAGCGCTTACCAGGAAAATGATGATGGGGTTCTTTTTATAGAAGCGGTTGAGCACCATGGTCATGAGTACGGCGCCAAAGCCATAGATGGGGCTGAAGGGACCAAACAGCATGCCGGCGCGGTTCTGGTAGACGCCTGGGTCGTCGACCGTCATGTGCCAGATATCCTCGGCGATCAGGCCGAGCACGCAGCAGACGAAGAATACCCAGAACAGGTTGAAGTAGTTGAGCTTGATGTAGCCCTCGCCGGTTTCATCGCGTCCGAGCATGCCCTCGTCCGCGGCGTCGCGGTCGAGCATCTCCTGCAGGCGGCGCTGGAGTTCGCGCTCCTGGCGCAGCGTGGGGTCGACGGTGGCCGAAAGCGCGATGAGGATGACGAGCTGGACGGCGGGGCGCAGCAGGAAGGGTCCGATGCCTTGGAGCATCACGTCGACCAAAAGCTCGACGACGGTGAATGCGATAAGGATGTAGGACAGGCGGGCGGCGTTGCGGCGCTGGTTTTTGATAAGGTCCAGGCCAAAGATGATCAGGATGACGGCACTTGCCGCAGAGAGCATGATGCCGGCGACGATGAGTCCAACCGCGACGAGCGTGTTGTCGCCGAGCTTTTCGGCGGCGTTGCCGTTGATGAGCGCGGTGATGACCTGCCACATAAAGGCGGCGACCGACGGGAGCGTGCTCACGCCGGACAGGATGCACAGGACGGCGTACACCTTAATGACGAGGGGGATCTTCTTGACCTCCGTGGCGCTGGGGACGCTGGGGTCGAGTTCGTTTCGATCCATACAGAACCTTTCTCGCTTTGTTGTAGGTTATAAGGATACGCCGCCGACCTGCCAAAAGACAGGACGAACGTCCCAATTGCAACAATGCAACCCTCAACGGTGGGCGCGGCGGACATCTGGGAGCGCGGGCGCCTGCACTGGGCAGGCCGATAAAATGTTTGGCCGCAAAACGGATTATTAGCTCGGTGGGCTTTTAAAAAGCGCTGCTCATGCGCTGGGGAGCGCGTCGCGCCGTGCGTATAATAAGGCGGGTAACGCCAAAATACGAGGCTCTGAGGGGATACCATGTCTCAAGAAACCATCCGCGCGGCCGAGCGTGCCGCGGGACAGGTGAACGCCATGTCGACGTATGATCCGGACTCCGACCAGCTGCATGAGGAATGCGGCATTTTTGGTGTCTGGGCGCCCGATCGCGACGTGGCTCGACTGACGTACTTTGGCCTGCGTGCATTGCAGCACCGTGGCCAAGAATCGGCGGGAATCGCCGTGGGTGACGG
The DNA here is from genome assembly GCF_964239575.1 of Collinsella aerofaciens ATCC 25986. Lineage (GTDB taxonomy): Bacteria > Actinomycetota > Coriobacteriia > Coriobacteriales > Coriobacteriaceae > Collinsella > Collinsella aerofaciens_BQ. The sequence goes on along the minus strand of NZ_CAXSQQ010000018.1, from coordinate 18,034 downwards.
CGGCACGGTTATGGTTCGCAAGGACCTGGGCCTGCTCGACCGTGTGTTCTCCAATGCCGATTTGTCGACGCTCTCCGGTCAGCTGGCCGTGGGCCATGTGCGCTACGGCACCGCCGGCGCCAAGAGCTGGGAAGCCTCTCAGCCGCACCTCTCTACCATCAATAGCGTCATTATCGCGCTCGCGCACAACGGCACCCTCGTCAACACCGACGAGCTGCGCCGCCAGCTGATCGAGCTGGGCGTGCCGTTCCTCTCCAACTCGGATTCCGAGGTCGCGACCAAACTCATCGGCTACTTTACTCAGCGTACAGGCCATCTGCGCGAGGGCATTCGCAAGACCATGGAGCTCGTGCGCGGCGGCTACGCCATGACGCTCATCAACGAGCAGGCGCTCTACGCATTCCGCGATCCGCACGGCATTCGCCCGCTCGTGCTGGGCAAGCTGGTGGACGAGGGCCTGGACCAGGCCGATGCCGCATCCGTTTCGCAGCTGCCGTCGCAGGACGGCGCCGCGACGGTCGACGCCACCACCCATGTCACCCGCGCCGGCGGCTGGGTCGTCGCCTCCGAGACTTGTGCGCTCGACATTGTGGGCGCCGAGTACGTCCGCGACGTCCGTCCCGGTGAGATTTTGCGCATCAGCGCCGAGGGCCTTGTGTCCGAGCAGGGCGTGCCTGCCGCCGAAGAGCCTGCTAACTGCATCTTTGAGCAGGTCTACTTCGCTCGCCCCGACTCCATCATGAACGGCAAGAGCGTCTACGCCTGCCGTTATGACATGGGTCGTCAGCTGGCACATGAGGAGCCCGTTGAGGCCGACCTGGTCATCGGCGTGCCCGACTCCGGCCTGCCGCCCGCGGAGGGGTATTCGCACGAGAGCGGTATTCCCTTTGGCGAGGGCCTCATCAAGAACCGCTACGTGGGTCGTACATTTATCGAGCCTACGCAGGAGCTGCGTGCCATGGGCGTGCGTATGAAGCTCAATCCGTTGCGTGACAACATCGAGGGCAAGCGCCTGGTCGTCATCGACGACTCCATCGTCCGCGGCACCACCATGGTGCAGCTCGTCAAGATGCTGCGCAACGCCGGCGCCAAGGAGATTCATATCCGCATCAACTCGCCCGAGGTCATCTGGCCGTGCTTCTACGGTATCGATACCGACGTGCAGTCGCAGCTTATCAGCGCCAACAAGACGGTCGACGAGATTTGCGAGTATATCGGCGCCGATTCGCTGGCCTTCCTTTCGGTCGAGGGCCTGCTGAAGGTCATGCCCAAGGGCGGTTACTGCGATGCGTGCTTTACCGGCCGCTATCCCGTGGCGATTCCCGAGAGCTTTGGCCGCGACAAGTTCATGGAGGGCTTTAAGCCCCGCAACCTGGACAAGCCGCTGCATTTTGACGACGACGCCGTGGTCGAGAAATACGACGACCGCAGCTGGGAAGAGGAGCACGGCGAGGCCTAAAACCTGCCATTTAGGGACAGGTTTATTTTGGTAGGTTTTACCTGCTGTTTTGTTGATATGACGGCGCGTGCTGTTATGGCGCGCGCCGAAATGAACGCAACTATGAGCACCGTTTGGCGCCAGTGCGGCAAACGGTAGTGGGAGAGGAAGGCTCAGATGAGCGACAGCAAGCATGTGACGTATGAGGACGCCGGCGTCGATACCGCCGAGGGCGGCCGCGCCGTCGACGCTATTAAGCAGATGGTCAAGGACACCAATCGTCCCGAGGTTATCGGCGGCATCGGCGGCTTCGGTGGCCTGTTCTCGGCCGCCGCGCTTAAGGATATGGAAGACCCGATCCTGATCAGCGGCACTGACGGCGTGGGCACCAAGCTCGTGCTCGCCCAGATCATGGACCGTCACGAGACGGTGGGCCAGGACCTGGTCGCTATGTGCGTCAACGACATTCTGGCTTCGGGCGCCGAGCCGCTGTTCTTCCTGGACTACGTTGCCATCGGCCACATCGAGGCCGAGCACATGGCAAAGATCATCAAGGGTGTGGCCGACGGCTGCAAGCTCGCGGGCTGCGCGCTCGTGGGCGGCGAGATGGCCGAGCACCCCGGCGTCATGGCTCCTGCCGACTACGACCTTGCCGGATTTACCGTGGGCGTCGTCGACCGTCCCAAGATGCTCGACCCCGCGAACGTCCGCCCCGGCGACGTGATCCTGGGCCTGCCTTCCACTGGCGTGCACTCCAACGGCTACTCGCTCGTGCGCAAGGTCATTGGCGTCGACGGCATTAAGCCGGGCACGCCCGAGGCCGCCGCTAAGGCCGAGGAGCTGAGCCGTCCGCTCGAGGAACTCGGCGGCGCATCGCTGGCAGACGCCCTGCTGGCTCCCACGCGCATCTACGTCAAGCCGATTCTGGAGCTGCTGCGCGGCGGCGCCAACGTGCACGCTATCGCCCACATCACTGGCGGCGGTATTACCGAGAACCTCAACCGCGCGCTTGCCGACGACGTCGACGCCGTGGTCACCCGCAACGGCGCCGAGATGGGTTGGGACGTTCCGCCCGTCATCACCTACGTGTCGCGCCAGGCCGAGCTCGCGCCCAACGAGGCATGCAAGACCTTCAACATGGGCGTTGGCCTGTGCCTGATCGTCGCCCCCGAGGACGAGGCTGCCGTGACCGAGGCCCTGGTCGCGCTGGGCGAGAAGCCGTTCCGCGTGGGCGAGTGCGTCGAGGGCTCCGGTAAGGTCGTGTACTCCGATGAGCGCTAACGAGCAGATGACTGCTGCCGAGGGCCTGGATTTTGTGCCCTATACCCGTCCGACCGGTACCGATACGGCCGAGCCGCTCAAGATCGGTGTGCTCATCAGCGGTTCGGGTACCAACCTGCAGGCGCTGATCGATCTGATCGCTGCCGGCAAACTCAACGCTTCGATTGAGCTTGTGGTGTCGAGCCGTCCTTCGGCTAAGGGTTTGCAGCGCGCTGAGCGCGCGGGCATCCAGACGCTTACGCTGTCCAAGGATGTCTATGCCAACCCCATCGCCGCCGACGAGATCATCGCGCACGAGCTGCTCGAGCGCGGCTGCGAATATGTGGTCATGGCCGGTTACATGCGCATGGTGCACACGCCGCTGCTGGCGGCGTTTCCCAACCGCGTGGTCAACTTGCATCCGGCACTGCTGCCGAGCTTTACCGGCGCACATGCGATCGACGATGCCTTTGCGCGCGGCGTCAAGGTAACTGGCGTGACCGTGCATTTTGCCAACGAGATCTACGACAACGGTCCCATCATCGCCCAGCGTGCGCTGGCTGTTGAGGAGGGCTGGGATGTCGACACGCTCGGGGAACACATCCACGCGATTGAGCACGTGCTGTATCCCGAGGTCGTGCAAATGCTCGCCGACGGCCGCGTCCACGTGCTGGAGAGCGGCAAGGTCGCAATTGACGCGCCTCGCGGCTAGCGGCGCACAGTACAATTTAGCTGAGTAGTCAGGGTGGTCATTGGCGCCAAGGCGCACGTGGCCACCCTTTGTTTTGGGTAGTCACCTGCGACGTTCTTTAACGACTAGTCATTTAAGAACGTCCCCGATGGCTAGGTGAGAGAGAGGTGAGCGCATGGCGGATAACGAAGCGCTGTTTACGCCTGAGCTGGTGTTTTTTGATTGGGAGTGTGCGACGCCGGATGAGGTGTTCGCGCGGCTTGAGGGCGAGCTTGCACCACGTGGCTACATTGCATCCGGTTGGCTCGACGCCGTCCGCACGCGTGAAGATGCCTATCCCACGGGCCTTGCCATGCCGGCGGCCAACATCGCTATCCCGCACACCGACCCGGGGTTTGTGGCCAAGCCCTATATCGCGGTGGTGAAGCCCGCCGCGCCCGTGACATTTAACGCTATGGCTGGCATGGGCGCTCCGGTGCCGGCGCAGATCGTCATTAATCTGGGCATTGCCGAGCCGGGCGGCCAAGTCGAGGCCCTGCAAGCGCTCATGAACATCTTTATGGGCGCCGATGCCGCAGCCGACGTGCTCGGCCAGACCACGCCCCAGGGTATGGTCGACGCCATCCGCCGCCACTTCTAAGGTGGGGCTGAGTCGGCACTTGGGGGACGTTCCTTTTCTGTCGGCACTTGGGGGACTGTCCCTAACTGCCGGCACATAAAGAACGTCCCCAACTGCCAAGTGCCGCATCTGCCCCCTTTGCACCAAAATGGTGCAGATTAACCTGCCCCCAATGTACCAAGCGTGCCGCGGGGGCCGCGTTGTGACACAATGGCGTTTGTTCGATCCGTTATGCGAAAGGCCGACTATGGCAAATAAGAAAAAGAACTCCGAGGCCGCGCCGACGCCCGAGCAGCAGGCTCGCGCTGCCTCCAGCTCTCGCAAGAAGCAGCGCAAGACGTACGTGTCTAAGACCGTCAAGATCGTCCTGGTGGTCATCGGCGTGCTGGCGATGCTGCTTTCCGTCTCGGCGATGGCGTGCTCCGGCCTTATGTCGCGGGCTGAGGACGCCTCGGGCTACAAGCTGACCGGCGGTGTTGCTGCTACTATCAACGGCACCAACCTCACCGAGGACACCGTGACCAAGCAGATCATGAGCATGCGCACGTCCTACGGCTACACCAAGGACAAGGACTGGGCGCAGTATCTGGTCGACAACGACCTCACGCCCAAGAAGTACCGCAAGCAACTCATCGACTCCTACACGCAGCAGATTCTGCTTCAACAGGCACAGAAGGAGAACGGCGTGACGGTGTCGGATGAGGAGGTCGAGAAGGCTTGGAAGGACGCGTGCAAGAGCGCGGGCGGTGCCAAGGCCTTTAAGAAGACCCTCAAGACCTACGGCTATACCGAGGACACCTACAAGGATTCGCTCAAGGAGAGTCTGGCGCAGCAGAAACTCAAGGATGCGGTAGCGCCCACAAGCAAGCCCAAGGACAGCGAGATCGTCGATTACATCAACGAGAACCTGTCTAACTACAACGATGCTCGCCGCTCGTCGAACATCCTGATCAAGGCTGATTCCGATGCTTCCGACGAGGACAAGGCTGCCGCCAAGGCCAAGGCACAGGAGTGCCTGGACAAGATCAACTCCGGTGAGCTGAGCTTTGAGGACGCCGTTGAGCAGTACTCCGAGGACACCGGTTCCAAGGAGAAGAAGGGCGATGTGGGCTGGGATAAGCTCACCACCTTCGTCGACAGCTACCAGGCGGCGCTCGAGGGGCTCAACAAGGGCGATGTGAGCGACGTCGTCGAGTCGACCTATGGTTACCACATCATCAAGTGCACCGACTACTTCCATGTCGATAATCAGGTCGATGACATTAAGCAGGTGCCCAAGGACATCAAGAAGTACGTCTCCAACGTGGTGAAGACGCAGGCGGCAAGCACCGCGTACAGCGAGTGGCTGGAGCAGTACAAGAAGGACGCCGACATCACCGTCAACCCCATGCCCAAGGACGTGCCCTATAACGTGAGTCTGAAGGGCGTCACCAAGAGCTCGACCGACGATTCGTCGACGACTGAGTAATCATGGGGCGGCGCTCGTGTGAGTGCCGCCCACACTATTGAGGAGGATTTGCAGATGACCAACGAAGAGCTGCAGCAGGAAATGATCGCCGCCATGAAGGCCAAGGATAAGGTTCGCCTGTCCATCATTCGCCAGGTCAAGGCCGAGGTGAAGAATATCGAGGTTAACGAGCGCCGCGATGTGACCGAGGAAGACGTCAACAGCATGATCAAGCGTCTGATCAAGCAGACGAGCGAGACGCTGGAGATGTCCATCAAGGCCGGCAACGACCAAGAGCGTACCGACAACCTGACCGAGCAGGTCAAGATTCTGGAGAGCCTGCTGCCCGCGCAGGTTTCGGGCGAGGAGCTCGAGGCCCTGATCGAGCAGGTTATCGCCGAGCTGGGTGCCACGTCCAAGAAGCAGATGGGCCAGGTCATGGGCGCTCTGGGTAAGGCCACTGGCGGCAACTTCGATAAGCCGGCAGCAGCAAAGATCGTCGGCGCCAAACTCGCATAGGGGCCTAGCGGTACATAGTTGATGTTGAGGGGGCGTGGCCGTCATGGTCGCGCCCCTTTTTGCTGGCTGGGCACTCATTGGGGACGGACTTAAATGAGTGCCCAATGAGTAGGCACTCATTTAAGTCCGTCCCCAATGAGTGAGTGGAAGGTTGCGGGTTCTTTACGGGAATGTAGTGTGGGCTGCGGAAACGCGGTTCTTTCCGTACAATAGTTCAACTCGTGTAAACGCAGGGAAGGGACATTCATGGCAGACATGATCGAGATCAAGCATCTCAACAAGTACTTTGGCGACCTGCATGTGCTCAAAGATATCAATCTCACCGTCAAGCGCGGCGAGAAGCTCGTAATGATCGGGCCTTCCGGCTCGGGTAAGTCGACGCTCATCCGTTGCGTCGATTATCTGGAGGAGCCCACGTCGGGCGAGGTCGTCATCGACGGTACGCCGCTCACCAAAAAGAATCACCTGGAGATGGCTCGCAAGTATAGTTCCATGGTGTTTCAGCAGTTCAACCTGTATCCCAACATGACGGTGCTCGGCAACCTGACGCTCGCGCCCATCAAGCTGCAAAAGAAGAGCAAGGAGGAGGCGACCGAGATCGCCATCGCCGCTCTCAAGCGCGTTGGCATGGCGCATAAGGCCGGCGAGTATCCGCAGAATCTCTCGGGCGGTCAGCAGCAGCGCATCGCCATCGCCCGTGCCCTGTGCACCAAGCAGCCCATCATCCTGTTTGACGAGCCGACCTCGGCGCTCGACCCCGAGATGGTCCAGGAGGTTCTGGACGTTATGATTGAGCTCGCGCAGGAGGACATCACCATGATCTGCGTGACGCACGAGATGGGCTTTGCGCGCCAGGTGGCTGACCGCGTCATCTTTATGGAGGACGGCCGCATCCTGGAGGAGGGCACGCCCGAGCACTTCTTCGATAACCCCGAGAACCCGCGCTGCCGCGAGTTCCTGTCCAAGATTCTGCACTAGGCGCGGTGATGGACATGACGGATATGACGAGGGCGGCCGTGTCGCGCCGTCACTTTATGCAGCTGGCGGGCGCCGGCATGCTCGCGCTGACGGGGGCCGCGCTTACCGGTTGCGGCAACTCCACCAGCGGCGAGGGCTCCGACAAGGGGTCCAAGCTTGCGGCCATCAAATCGCGTGGCCATCTGAATGCCGGCGTTAAGAAAGACGTTCCCGGCTACGGCTATTACGACACCGCCAAGGGCCGCTTTGAGGGCATGGAAGTCGATTTGTGCTACCAGATCGCCGCTGCCGTCTTTGGCGTGGGCTACAAGGATGCCCGTGCCCAGGAGCTTGTCGAGTTTACCGACGTAACGCCCAAGACGCGCGGCCCGCTGATCGATAACGGCCAGCTCGACGTGGTCGCGGCGACCTACACCATCACCGACGAGCGCAAGAAGAGCTGGGATTTCTCGACGCCGTACCGTACCGACTACGTGGGACTTATGGTCAAGAAGCGTTCGGGCTTTACCTCGATTGAAGATCTGGATGGCAAGGTCATTGGTGTGAGCCAGGGTGCCACCACACAGGGCCTCATCGAGCAGATGATCAAGGACAACGGCTTTAGCTGCAAGCCCGAGTTTAGGGCCTTTAGTGGCTACCCCATCATCAAGAGCTCGCTCGACGCCGGCAATATCGACGTCTTCGCCATGGACCGCTCCACGCTGGCCGGTTACATGAACGAGACCGTTGAGCTTCTGCAGCCCGAGGTCAAGTTTGGCGAGCAGGGCTACGGCGTGGCGACCAAGAAGGGCTGCGACCTTTCGGCCGTGGTCGATCAGGTGATTTGCGATCGCCTGGCCGACGGCTGGCTCGACCAAGAGGTCAAGACCTGGGGTCTTGTATAGGCGCATCGTCCAAGGAAGGAATCAAATGCTCGAAGGATTATTTGACGCCGACCGTTGGTCGACGACATTTCAAAACATGGGGCCCTTCTGGGAGGGCTTTGGCGTGACGCTGCAGGTGGTCGTTGCCGGTCTGCTGCTGTCGCTAGTGCTGGGTACGCTGCTGGGCGTGTTCTCTACCACTCGTTCGCGCGTGTTGCGCGCCATAAGCCGCGTGTACGTGGAGTTTTACCAGAACACCCCGTTGCCCGTGCAGGTGCTCTTTATGTACATGGCCGGTCCGCAGTTTTTGCAGGCCATAACCGGTGCCGACCAGCCGGTGCGCATTGCGCCGTTCGTACTGGGCTTCTTGGGTGTGGGCCTGTATCACGCGGCCTACATTTCGGAGGTCATCCGCACTGGTATCGAGGCGGTTCCGCGCGGTCAGATGGAGGCGGCCCAGAGCCAGGGCTTCACCCGTGCGCAGGCGTACTGGTACATCGTGCTGCCCCAGACATTTAAGATCATTCTGCCGCCGCTGTGTAACCAGGCGCTCAACCTGGTCAAGAACACGTCGGTGCTGGCGCTTGTGGCCGGCGGTGACCTTATGTACCGTTCCGACAACTTTGTGAGCCTGTACGGTTACCTGCAGGGATACATCGTCTGCTGCCTTATGTACTTCATCATCTGCTTTCCGCTCGCCATGCTGGTGCAGTGGCTCGAGCGCCGCTCCAAGGAGCGTCCGCGCGGCGTGAGCCTGGCCGAGCTGGGGCTCGACAACGTAGAGGAGGCCTAGCGCATGGAAATCTTCAACGCGACCAACCTGCTCTACATTTGGGGCGGCTTTGTTAAGACGATCGAGATCTCGGCGCTGTCGATCTTTTTCTCGCTCATCTTTGGCACGGTGCTGGCGCTCGTTAAGAGCTATGCGCCCCGCCCGTTCCGTATTTTGGTGAGCGCCTATATCGAGTTGTTCCGTTGCACGCCGAACCTGCTGTGGATCCTGTTTATCTACTTTACGGTGCAGGGTTTGGACATTGTGATTTCGACCATCGCCTTTACGCTGTTTACCAGCGCTGTTATGGCCGAGATTGTGCGCGGCGGCCTCAACTCGATTCCACGAGGCCAGTTTGAGGCAGCGCAGAGCCAGGGCTTCGGCTTCTTTGCCACCATGCGCTACATCATTCTGCCGCAGACGTTTAAGACGATCATTCCGGCGCTGTTTAGCCAGTGCACGACCGTCATCAAGGACAGCTCGTATCTTTCGGGCATTAACGTGGCCGAGCTCATGTACACGGCCAACGTCGTGATGGCCCACGCGATCGATCTGTCGCAGGTGCTTATGCTCTACGGCCTGGTGTTTGCGATGTACTTTGTGCTCAACTTTGGTATCTCGCTGCTGGTCCGAGCGTATCAGCGCCGTATCGTAGCCGCATAGTCCTGCTTCCCCAAGCACGGCACTTTGCCCCTCAATCGTCACTTGCGTACATTTAGTACGCGGCGCTCCTCTTTCGGGGCAATCTGTCGCACTTGGGAAACCAGGACGGTCGTAAGTGACAAAATGGGAATCAGGAATCGCCTACTTTTCATTTGTTAGAAAGGAATCGCGATGAGCGATCTGGAGAATAAGAAGAATCCTGTGGTCATTACCATCGCGCGCGACTTTGGCGCCGAGGGCCACGAGATTGGTCGCATGCTTGCCGACGAGTTGGGGATTCCGCTGTACGATAACGAGCTGCTGGTGCGCGCGTCGCTGCGCGCGGGCGAGTCGCTCGATAAGATGGCCGCCTATGACGAGCGTCTGGCCGTGGAGAACATGGCGTTTCTGCCCGACCGTTACGACGCGCGCTCGTACTCGGACAAGTTGTTCCAAAAGATGAGCCAGGTGATTTTGGATCTGGGCGAGACCGAGAGCTGCATTATCGAAGGCCGTCTGTCCGATTATCTGCTGCGCAACAACCCCAACCACATTGCCGTGCTGGTGACCGCACCCTTTGAGGACCGCGTCGAGATCGTGCGCAAGAAGCGTGGCCTTAATAAAAAGAAAGGCGCCAAGCTGGTCAAGCAGCAGCAGAAGGCGCGCGAGGCGTTCTATAAGCGCTATAGCGCCGGAAAGTGGAAGATGACGAGCGGTAAGGATATCGTTGTCAACCGCGCCAAGTTGGGACGCGAAGGCTGTAAAGACGTCATTGCCGCTGCCTACCGCTACAAAGTGGCGCAGCTCGAAGGCTAGCCGATCAAAACCACCACAAAGGGGACAGCACCTTTGTGGTGGTTTTTGTTTTAGGCAGAGGGGAAGGCTTTGGCGAGACCGGCGCGCGTCTGCGTGTCGGTCTTTTGGTAGATAGAGCTCAGGTGGCGCTGCACCATGCGCATCGAGATACCGAGCTCCTCGGCGACCTGCTTGAGCGGGCGTTCATCCTGGGTCACGGCTATGAGCACGTCGACTTCGCGCGGGGTGAGGGCGTGGTTGGCGATGAAGGCCTGGCGCTGCTCCTCGACGGTGGGCGCGGCGAGCACTTCTTCTGCCAGCTGCTCGCGCTCGCGCTCCTGCTCGGTTTGGGGTAGGCGGAACAGGCCGGCTGCCACGAATGCCGCGCAGGCGGCGACGAGCAAAACGAGCGCACCGATCATGATGAGGGCAACGTTGCCCGAGGTCACAAGGGCAAGCGAGATGCCCGATGTAGTGAATGCGCATGCATTGTTGGCGGCGCGTCCCATGCCGGCCCAGAGAGCGGGCGCATGCATGTGCGGTGCCAGCTGTGTAAAGGTGGCGGTAAAGAACGTGACAAAAAAGCCCGAGCTCAGGTAAAAGACGACAAGGCCCAGGTTGGGATCGGCACCGGCCTCGACGGCCAGGATGGAAATGGTCGAGAGCACGGCAATGCCGAGCATGACAAGCCCCATGTATCGGCGCTCGGCAAGATCAAAGATAAGACCGGCGGCAAGGCCGCTTGCCGCCAAAAAGAGGCGCGGCCAGGTCTGCACGGCAATGGTGCCGTGGGCGTTGGAGAGTGTGACCACGTTGTCGAGGGTCGAGAACAAGCAGGCAAGAATCATGACGAGCGCGATGCTCCAGCATGCCTGTTTGGCGAGGGCATGAGAGGGCTCAACAAAGGGATTGATGGCGGGGCTGGAGCTCTCGGCAGCCTTTTGGGGAACGACGCTGAGGGCGGAGATGGCGATCGTCGCTGTGCCAAGGACGATGAGCTCTGCGATACCGCCGCAATTGAGCAGGTTGACGGCGAACTGCATCAGGATGCCCGCGGCATAGGCCGCTCCCGCACCGGTGGCGAGCTTGGGATCATCCTGAAATGCCAACGAAAAGGCGTGGTGAGTGGCGGCGCCCAGCAGGCCGAGTCCAAAGAACGCCACGCACCCCAGAATCTCGAGGGCAAGCGGGCCCGTGGGGGACTGGATCTGGGTCAATCCCAGGATGGCGACGGGAACAGCGGCGTTGGCGGCTGCCAATGAGTGGCCTTTGCGCTGTGCGAGCCCGAGCAGCGGCGCATATCCGATAAAGCCGAGTACACTCGCGCCCAGAATAAAGCCCTGTGCGATCACAACGCGTTCGGCACCGGCGAGCAGCCCGACGTTGACGTCGAAGCGAAACTCGGCGGCAAGGAAGGCGAAGGTAAACAGTGCGAGTGCCAGAAGCGCGTTGATTTTAGGCTTGCTCAGATTCAAGGACAGTCCTTTGGGTGGACGGAATAGTCGTGTCCTCGATTGTAGCGTCCCTGGGACGCGTGTGACGACAACGAAATCATATTGAATTAAACCGCAGGTAGAGGCCTAGGTTCGCATCTACGAACCTAGGCATATGGAGTCATTTGGCACATCTTGGTGGTACAGGACCGCCACAAAGGGGACAGGCACCTTTGTGGCGGTATGTCCCTACGACCAAGGAGGCCGTTATGAACGGAAGTCACTTCGATAAGCAAACTCAGCGTGAGCGCACCTGCTCGCTGGTTCACGGTACTTGGCGTTGTGTGGGTGCCAAAATCGCTTGCGCCGGCGCGTGTGCGCTTATGGTCGGTCAGTTGCTGCTGCCGAGCGTGGCGCTGGCGACGGAATGCGCCGATCTCGCCGCTGGGACGGATGAGGTTGCCGCGGCTCCGGTGACGCCGACGGTTGCGGAGGATGCGGCCGCAACGACCGCGCCTGCAACCGATGCTGCTCCGGCGGCGCAAGCCACCGCTGAGCCTCAGCAGACGGCCCCGACTGGCGCCACCGATGAATCCAACGATGCGGCACCCGCTGAACAAAATACTCCCAGCGACAACGCCGCCACGCCGGCGAATGACGCCATCATGCCCCGCGGTGTGACTGATGTTGTTGGCGGCAGCGACGTTAGGGTCAATACGACCGTGGTTTCCCGCTACACGGACTGCGCGCTTCCGAGCAATGTCACACTCGAAAAGGGCCAGTCGTATACCTATGATTTTCCCGATGTTGAGGGCGGCATGCCGGATGAGCCGCTCTGCGAACTTGTCGAAACCAAGTACTACCGGGCCGATGCTGCTTCGGGCACCCTGGCTGAAGTCCAGGACACATCTATGTCCGATGTGACGGCCCGCTTTGAGCCTGTTGGCGATTACATGAGGCTGACGCTGACCTTTACGGGTGGCGCGGCAGGCGGCTCGTATCGACTCACGCGCAATGAGGCTCTCTATATTGGCACGGCACTGGAGTATACCGGAACTGACTATGAAGGCAGCTCGACTATCCTCAACGAAACCAGGTACGATTATTACCTCCGCTACGTCATCAAGAGCGAAATTACGCTCGTTGCATCGGAAAACGAAGCCCTCCATAACCTGGACGTCAACGACGTGAAGACCGACTACGCGCCCGGCGAGGCGCCGCGCGCGACCGCGACGATCCCCGTTGCTGACGCCGACAAGTACGAGATCGCCTATGAGTGCTGGGAAGAGATGGAGCTCGATATGGAATCCGGGGAGTCGGTACCCGTTGCCTTCTGGTATTCCGACCCCGCGAAGTACACGCCGGGCATGAAGAAGATTGACCACTTCGAAGAGGGAAAGTTCTACATGTACTCCGTTGAGCTGAGGCTCAAGGGCGACAATACCGTGGCCGATGACTGCAATATGAACGTCAACGGTCATTGGGCGCACCACATCAAGACCGTCAACGGCGTCTTCGCGCCAAACGCTGACAATATGCTGTGCGAGCAGCCGATCGACGAATGGCGGGCCATCGACGTTATCGAGATCAACGGTGCCACGACCACCTTCAAGGCGGGCGATAAGCCGGTCTTTACGGCGAATGTTCCGACGGGCTCCAACTCCCTTCCTCAGTGTGAGTTCTGGACGGGCAGCGATGGCAGCGAAGTGAACTCTCAGAAGTTCTGGGATCAGAACATCACGAACCACATCGATGCCTTTAAGCCTGGCGTGACCTATCGCTACGGCATCTACCTTAAGTCGGCGCGCGGCTTCTACTTTACGCCCAACACCAAGCTGGTGATCAACGGCCAGGAGTGCGGCTACCAGGTCGCGGATAGCGTATCCGATGAGGACAGCGGCTGGATTTACACCCTGTGGCTCAACACCGATCTGGCCTTTACGCTTGAAGCCACGCCGACTCCCGATCCGCAGCCTACGCCGGATCCCAAGCCGACACCGCAGCCTGAGGTTAAGCCCGAGACCAAGCCCGAAGTGAAGCCCGAGACCAAACCCGCGGCCAAGTCGGCCACGACAACCGCCACGACCAAGACGGTTGAGAAAACCACGCAGGCCAAGAAGAGCGATGCTGTCCTGGCTACCACGGGGGATACCACCGCGATGACGGTCGCCGCCCTAGGCATCGCCGGCGCAACCGTCGCCGCCGCCGGCCTCGCCGCGACAAAGCGCCGCAAACGTTAGAGCTGGGTGACGGCTCTCGTTCTCGGCCTCAGCAAAATCTCAATCTGTAACACCAAACTGCCCAAAACGCCTCTAGATGTTACAGATTGAGATGAACCGAATGGCCGCCAATCTAATGTCTCGATCTGTAACACCAAGCGGGGAATTTGACCTCTAACTGTTACAGATTGAGACAAAGCGGGGGCGGCTGGCACAATATCTCGATCTGTAACAACTACAAGGCTCAACGGGCTCCAGGTGTTACAGATTGAGACAAAACGAGCAAGCAAGTCCCAAACCACCACAAAAGTGCCTGTGAACTGCGCCCCGAAACTTGGACTGAATAAATAGCGACTACGCCGCAAGGGCCTGGTTCCGGAACTCCTCCGGCGTCAGGCCCTTCAATCTTACCTGCCTGCGCCGCGTGTTCCAATGGGCTATGTACTCCTCCAGGTCGCGCTTGAAGTCCCCGAAGCTGCCCCACTCCCTGCCGCGGTAGAACTCGTCCTTCACGTGGCCGAAGAGCTGCTCGGTGGCGGCGTTGTCGATGCAGTTCCCCTTGCGTGACATGCTTTGGGTGATGCCCGCCCCCTCCAGCCTGGAGGCGTAGGACTCGTGCTGGTACTGCCAGCCCATGTCCGAGTGCATGGTCGGCGCCGCCCCGTCTGGCAGGGCCTCGAGGAGCCGGTCGAGCATCCTGTGCTGCTGGGCGAGGTCCGGCGAGGTCGATATGTCGCTCGCCACGATCTCCTTCGTGCAGAAGTCGAGCACCGGGGCCCAGTAGGCCTTGGCGCCGGCGACCTTGAACTCGGTGACGTCGGTGCCGAGCTTCTGCCACGGCCCGTCGGCGCCGAAGTCCCTCGCGATGACGTTCTCGAACGTGCTCCCCACGAGCCCCCTGTAGGAGCTGTACCGGCGGCGGGAGCCCCGGCGGCGTATCCCGCGCCGGATGCCCATCTCGCGCATCATCTTGAGCACGGTCTTGTCGGCCACGACCGCGCCCAGCTCGGCGCGCAGGCACATGGCTATCTGCCGGTGCCCGCAGCCGTTGGCGGTGCGCGAGAATATCTCGGCCGCGGCGTCGCGCAGCTCGGGCCTGGTCGGCCTCCGCGGGTGCGCCAGCGCGTAGTAGTAGGTCGACCTCCTGAGCCCCGAGCACTCCAGCAGGTGGCGCAGGGAGTGCCCCTCCGCCCTCAGCACCCTCACCGCCTCGGCCGCCGCCCTGGTCAGAGCCCGTCCCGCTCGACCAGGGCGCGCAATTTTTTTAGGTAGGCGACCTCAGCCTCGAGCCTGCGGCAGCGCTCCTCGAGCTCCTGCTCGCGGGTGCGGGCCCGGGGTTTCGACCTCGACCCCCTCGGCCTGCCCTTCGGGCCGGGCCGCAGCGCCTCGGCGCCGCCCTCGCGGTAGAGCCTGCACCAGCGCTCCAGCGGGGACTTCGACCTGATCCCGAACTCGGCCATGGCGTCGGTCTTCGCCATCCCGCCGTCGACCACGGCCGACGCCGCGGCGACCCTCTGCTCGAATGTGTACCTGGATTGTTTCCCGCCCATGGACAGCAGCGCCTCGCTTCCGAACGCCCGGTATACCCACTGCCATTCTCTCACGGTCTCGCGGGGGACGGACAGGGCCTCGGCCGCCGGCTTGCAGCCGACGCCGGCGTCGAAGAGCTCGACGGCCCGCCTCCTGGACTCCAGGTCGTGCTTCACCCTGAGGTCTATACTCATGGAAAACCTCCCATTTCCCGATGTCCAAGAAATGGGAGGCAGTTCACTGTCCCCTTTGTGGTGGTTTGGGCGGCCGGCATAGAAAAAGTCCCCGCCGGGCGTGTGCTCGACGGGGACTTTGCCGTTTGATGGCTAGCGCTGTAGGTGATTACTCGCCCAGCAAGCTCTTGGTGATGGAAGCGGCGGCCTTCTTGCCGGCGCCCATCGCCAGAATGACCGTAGCGGCACCGGTGACGATGTCGCCGCCGGCCCAGATGCGGGGATCGGTGGTCTGGCCGGTCTCCTCGTCGGCGACGATGTAGCCCCACTTGTTGAGCTCCATCTTGCCGCCGATCTTCTTTGCGAAGGGGTTGGCGTTGGTGCCGATAGCCGAGATCGCGACGTCGCAGGGGATCTCCTCGATGGCGCCCTCGATGGGCACCGGGCGACGACGGCCGGACTCGTCGGGCTCGCCGAGCTCCATCTTCTGGACCTTGACGGCGCATACGGAGCCGTCCTCGCCAGCGACAAACTCGAGCGGGGAGACGAGCGGCAGAACCTCGACGCCCTCGGCCTTAGCATGGTGCAGCTCGGCGCGACGGCAGGGCATCTCGTCCTCGGTACGACGGTAGGCGATGATGGCATGCTCGGCGCCCAGGCGCTTGGCGGTACGGACGGCGTCCATAGCCACGTTGCCGCCACCAAAGACGACGACGTTCTTGCCGTGCTTGGTGGGGGTGTCGTACTCGGGGAACTTGTTGGCCTTCATCAGGTTCACGCGGGTGAGGTACTCGTTAGCGAAGAAGACGTTGGGCAGGTTCTCGCCGGGGACGTTGAGGAACTTGGGCAGGCCAGCGCCGGTCGCCACGTAGATGGCGTCGAAGCCCTGCTCGAACAGCTCCTCGGCCGTGGCCATGTTGCCCACGACGGAGTTGTACTCAAACTTGACGCCCATGTCCTCCAGGCCGTCAATCTCGCGCTTGACGACTGCCTTGGGCAGACGGAACTCGGGGATGCCGTAGACTAGCACGCCGCCGCCGGTGAAGAAGGCCTCAAAGACGGTGACGTCAAAACCGTTACGGGCGAGCTCGCCGGCGCAGGTGATGCCGGACGGGCCGGAGCCGACGACGGCGACCTTCTTGCCGTTCTTGGGAGCCATCTTGGGCGTGGAGGCGAGCTCGGGGCGGTCACCCAGGAAGCGCTCGAGCTGGCCGATGGCCACGGGCTCGGACTTCTTGCCACGGATGCACTTGCCCTCGCACTGGTTCTCCTGCGGGCAGACGCGGCCGCAGATAGCGGGAAGCATGGAGTCCTCGCGGATGGTATCGAGAGCGCCGCCGAAGTCCTTCTCGCGGATCTGCTCGATAAAGCGGGGGATGTTGATGTTGACGGGGCAGCCCTCAACACAGAACGGCTTCTTGCAGTTGAGGCAGCGCTCGGCCTCGGCCAGCGCCATTTCCTCGGTGAAGCCCTTGTCGACGGGGCGGAAGTCGCAGGCGCGCTCGGCAGCCGGCTCCTCGTTATCGGGGGTGCGGGGCGACTTCATATCGGCAACGAAACGACCGTTAACTAGTGGCATGCGCAGCTCTTTTCCTCATAGGCCTTGAGGGACTCGCCCTCTTCGGAACGGTAAGCGGCCTGGCGGGCACGAAGGTCATCCCAGTCGACTAGGGTGGCATCGAAGTCGGGGCCGTCGACGCAAGCGAACTTGGTCACGCCGCCCACCTCGACGCGGCAGCAGCCGCACATGCCGGTGCCGTCAACCATGATGGGGTTGAGCGATGCGGTGATGGGGGTGTCGTACTTCTGGGCGGTGAGGGTCGAGAACTTCATCATCGGAACGGGGCCGACGCAGAAGACCTGGCTCACGGCCTTGTCCTGCAGCAGGCGCTCCAGCGGAGCGGTGACAACGCCCTGCTCGCCGTAGGAGCCGTCGTCAGTGGTGATGTGGATGTGGTCCTCGTCGAGGAGCTCGCGGAACTGGTCCTCCATAAGCAGGAGGTCCTTGGTGCGGGCGCCCATGATGGCGTGCACCTCGTGGCCGGTCTCGACCAGGTGCTTGGCGACCGGGAAGGCAATTGCCAGGCCGACGCCGCCGCCAATGACGGCGCAGGGGCCCTCGGCCATCTCGGTGGGAACGCCCAGCGGGCCCACGACGTCGCGCAGCGACTCGCCGGCCTCGTAGGTGGAAAGCATCTCGGTGGTCTTGCCGATCACCATGAAGATGAACTCGACCCAGCCCTCGTCACCGTTCCAGCCGGCCAGGGTAAACGGGACACGCTCGCCCGTCTCGTTGGCGCGAACCATGAGGAACTGTCCAGCGTGCGCATGCTTGGCGATTGCGGGCGCCTCGATGCGGAACTTGAACACCTTCTCCGAGAACTGCGTCTTCTCCAGGATCTTATACATAGAACCCCTCTCTTGTTAGGGCCGCCGAACCGTGCCTCCACGGAAATGGACGGTAGCCCGAATAAAACCGTACGCGCACAGGCGTTGTGCAGACATACGGTGCAAATTATACCCTCATGGACATGTCACTTACGTGTGTCTTCGGCGGTTGGGAGCAGGGTTTATCCACTCCTTGATTCTCATTTTCATTGCAACAGCCTCAGGACTCAGCGCAACGCGTTGCGCTGAGTCCTGAGGCGCGAATCC
>NZ_CAXSQQ010000017.1:0-39452 GCF_964239575.1 Collinsella aerofaciens ATCC 25986 | reverse complement strand
GGAGCTATTTCCGCGTTGCGCTAGCTGCGGAAACGCGGGGTCCGTTCAGGCTGTTGCGTTGAGATTGAAAATCAACCGGGTTTATCCACTTTGGCCTACCAAATAGGGACAGGTTTATTTTGGTCGGTTTTATCAGGCAAAACGGCAAAGGGGGCCGGCCTCGCACATCGGTGAGACCGGCCCCCATTGGAGCGCTGCATATGTATGGCGGCACAGGGTTTATTGCGGTGCGGCCGCTGCGGTGTTTCCGCATACAGAACCTGCCAAAATAAACCTGTCCCTAAATAGTAGGTTCTAGTGCTTGCCGTTGGCGGAAGCGGCGCCGTTTACGTGATCGCGGGCGTAGATTACGCCGTGGACGATGGCCAGACCGGCGGCATCTGCGGCGCGGGCGCAGGTGTCCTGGAAATCCTCGGCCTCGCGGGCGCGCAGCTGCTTAAGAACGTAGTCGGCGACGGCCATCTTGCCGGGAGGGTTGCCGATGCCGGTGCGGATGCGGCTGAAGTCGTGGCTGCCCATCTTGTCGATGATGGAGCGCAGGCCGTTGTGACCGGCATGGCCTCCGCCCACCTTGACGCGTACGTCACCGGCGGGAATGTCGAGCTCGTCGTGGATGACGAGCAGCTCCTCGGTCTTGATCTTGTACTCGCGGCAGAGCTTGGAGATGGGCCCGCCCGAGGTGTTCATGTACGACTGCGGCTTGACCAGCACAATCTGGCGCTTACCGCCCTCTTCCTCGGGATCGTTGATGTTGATGAGCGCGACCTCGGCGCCGGCCTGGTTTTTCCAGTACGTGACGCCGGCCTGACGGGCCAGCTCGTCGATCGCCTTAAAGCCGGCGTTGTGGCGGGTCTCGGCATATTCCTCGCCAGGGTTGCCAAGCCCGGCAACCATGCGAATCATAAGCGGCTGTGCAGCTGCCATATTTGTCCTTCCGTTACATAAAAAGTTTAATCAACGACAAAGGCTACCACGCCCGCCGAAGGCGAGACTTCGTTTCAGCGAAATCCCACCAGACAAAAGCGCGGCCGCGGCAGGGCGAGCCGTCGGAACAGAAGAAACCCCCGCGCGACCTTTGCGAAGCAAGGGGGAGCGCGGGGGTTTCTTCTGTTCCGACGGCGATGCGCCGGGTTACAAGGACGATGCGATTACAGCGCGAAGTCGCCGCCGACGAGCGTGGAGACGGGCTCCTCGTGGTAAACGGCGGAGATGGCCTGAGCGAACTCCTCGGCGACCGAGATGGTCTTGATCTTGCCGCCGACCTCGACGGGAATGGCGTCGGTGACGAGGCACTCGACGATCGGGGCGTCGTTCAGACGCTCGATGGCCGGACCGGAGAAGATGCCGTGGGTGGCGCATACGTAGATGTCGCCGGCGCCCATAGCCTTGAGCTCCTTGACGTTGGCGCACAGGGTGCCTGCGGTGTCGATCATGTCGTCGTTGATGATGCAGGTCTTGCCCTTGATGTCACCGATGATGCCCATGACCTCGGCGGCGTTGTGGCGCGGACGGCCCTTGTGGGCGATGGCCAGGTCGCAGCCGAGCATGTCGGACAGCTTCTTGGCGGCCTTGGCGCGGCCCACATCGGGGGAGACGACAACCAGGTTGTCGGTGTCGAAGTGCATGTCGTTGTAGTACTGGCCAAACAGCGGCAGCGCGGACAGGTGGTTAACCGGGATATCGAAGAAGCCCTGAATCTGGCCCTGGTGCAGGTCGAGGGTGATGATGCGGTTGACGCCGGCGCGCTCGAGCAGGTTGGCGACGAGGCGGGCGGTGATGGGCTCGCGCGGGCCGGCCTTGCGGTCCTGGCGGGCATAGCCGTAGTGGGTGATAACGGCGGTGATGGAGCGGGCGGATGCGCGCTTGGCAGCGTCGGTGGCGATGAGCAGCTCCATGAGCATGTCATTGACGTTGCCGCCGGCCACGGACTGAATCAGGAAGACGTCGGCGCCGCGGACGGTCTCGTCGTAGCGGGCGTAAATCTCACCGTTGGCGAACTGCTTTAGCGTAAGGCCCGAAAGCTCGACCCCAAGGTACTCAGCGATCTTCTGAGCGAGGGGACGGTTGGAGGAACCGGAATACACGCGGATGGACTTGCGCATATTCTCCGACTTCTCGGGATCATTAATCGGCATTACCCTTCTCCTTTATATCGAATGCCATATAGATGCCTTGTTGCATTGTAACCGCGCGACGGGGTTAATCGGGTCTTGATAACGTCTTTACCGTCAACGGACACGAACCGACCACTCATCCTGTCGCGCAGGTCACGATAGAAAAAAGGAGCCGCCCCCCATGGGAACAGCTCCTTAGATGCTTGGTAAAACGTTATACCTCGTCGTCCTCGTGCAGACGGCGGCGATAATCGGCGGCCCAGCCCTCAATATTTATCTGGCGGGCACGACCCAGGCCAAGTGCGTCTGCCGGGACCGGCTCGGTGATGACGGAGCCGGCGGCCACGAGCGCGCCGTCGCCAATCTGGGCGGGCGCGACCATCATGGTGTCGGAGCCGATGAAGGCATCCTTGCCGATGACGGTCTTGTGCTTGTGTACGCCATCGTAGTTGCAGGTGATGGAGCCCGCGCCCACGTTGACGCCGGAGCCCATGGTGGTATCGCCGATGTAGGACAGGTGCGGCACCTTGGAGCCCTCGCCGATCGTGGACTTCTTGATCTCCACGTGCGTGCCGGCCTTGGAACCGTCGAGCATGTGGGTGCCCGGGCGCAGGTAGGCGCGCGGGCCGCAGTCGACGCCGTTCTCGATGACGGCCTCGACGGCGATGGTTTCATCGATGGTGCAGCCGCTGCCGACGGTGGTGTCGGTGAGGCGGCTGTTGGGGCCGAGCTGGCACTCCTCGCCCACGGTGACGTGGCCGATCAGGTGCGTCTGCGGCCACACGACGGTGTCGCGGCCGATGGTGGCGTCGGGGCCGATCCAGGCCTGCGTGGGGTCGATGAAGGTGACGCCCTCGGCCATCCAGTGCTCGTTGATGCGGTCGCGCGCGATGGCGGTGAGCTGTGCGAGCTGGATGCGGCTGTTGACGCCCAGGCCGTCGCGGTAGTCGTCGCAGTGGAAGATGGAGACCGCCTGGCCGTGGCCTTTGAGGATCTCGAGCATGTCGGGCAGGTAGTACTCGGATTGCGCGTTGTCGTTGCCGATCTCGTTAATGTGGGCGGCAAGCTGCGCGCCGTCGAAGGCGTAGCAGCCGGCGTTGCACTCCAGCAGCGTGGCGGCCTGCTCGGGCGTGCAGTCCTTCTGCTCGATGATGCGCTCGATCTGGCCGTCGGCGCCCAGCTTGATGCGGCCGTAGCCGAAAGGATCGGGCGGGGTCATGGTCATGACGGTGCAGGCGAGCTCGCCGGTAGCGACGGTCTGCGCGAACTTGGCGACGGTGTCGGCGGTGATGAGCGGCAAGTCGCCGTTGAGCACGACGACGGGGCCTTGCGTGATGCCGCAGGCCTCGAGCGCGACCTTCACGGCGTGACCGGTGCCCAGGCGCTCGGTCTGCTCGACGCACTCGACCTTGGTGGCGCTGCTGGCGTAGGCGCCGTCGATCAGGGCGCGCATCTCGTCGGCGTGGCTGCCGATGACGACCACGACGCGGCTGCAGCCGGCCTTGATGGTGGCGTCGACGATCCACTGAACCATGGGCTTACCCAGGATCTTGTGCGAAACCTTGCAGTGGTTCGACTTCATGCGGGTGCCCTCGCCGGCAGCGAGGATAATTGCGGTTGCGTCCATGTGATCTCCTGTTACGTTATAGAGACGTGTGTTTGGAAACGATACACGGCGCAATATGATACCGCAGGCATATGATGAGCGCGTAGCGATTGGTTTTCGGCGGTTGAGGCTTGCACCGCCGGCGTGGCGTTTGCGCTGTTTGCGTGCGGCGTTGGCGATGCCGCGGAGCTGTCGTTTGAGCGAGGGGACGGGGGTGCCCGTGGACAACATGCGAGAGGAGTTTGGCGGCGAGCCCGTCGCGGCGTTCTCGATGTCGCATCCGGCTGTGCCGGCCCTCTACATGGTGCTGACGCTGGGGCTCACCATGTTCTCGATGCAACCGGTGCTGATCGCGCTGTCGCTTGCGGGTGGGCTGGCGTACGGGCTTGCGACGCGCGGTGCTGCGCGCACGTTGGGGGCGCTTCGCTGGCAGCTGCCGGTGATTTTGATTATCGCGGTGCTCAATCCGCTGTTTAGTGCATCGGGCTCGACGGGGCTGTTTCGTATTGGCATGCGTGCGGTGTATCTAGAGAGCATGGTTTACGGCCTGTGCATGGGTGGGCTGTTTGTGGCGAGCGTGCTGTGGTTTGAGGCAGCGGCGTCGATGCTCGAATACGACAAGGTACTCGCGCTGCTGGGCAATGCCGCACCGGTGATTGCGCTTATGATCTCGATGTGCATGCGGCTTATCCCGCAGTTTTTGCGCCGCGGCCGCGCGGTGCTGGCGGTGCAAGATGCGATTGACGTGCCGGGGCGCGCGCCGGCCGACCCCGTGCGCTCGCGCCTGCGGGCATCGAGTGTGTTGATGGGCTGGGGCATGGAAGATTCGCTGGAGCGCGCGGACGCGATGCGCTCGCGCGGGTGGGGTGCCGCGACGCGTCGTACGACGTATGCGCGGTATCGACTGGGGCGCGGCGATGTTGCTGCGCTGGTTGGGCTTGCACTGTTTGGCGTGGTCACGGTGACAGTGGCGTGGACCGCGACGACGCAGTATTCGTTTTATCCGCAGCTCTCGGTGCCGGCGCCGTGGCCGGGCTATGTCGTGTACGCTGCCTGGATGGTGCTGCCTTGCGCGTTGCACGCGATTGATGAGAAGAGGTTTGGCTGATGGCTCGGTTTGATAGGAGCTCGGCGGCGGGTGTGGCATATGGCTCGGCCGCGCCGGCGATTGAGGTGCGAGGCCTTAGTTTTGCCTATCCCGGGGCCGAGGCACCGGTGCTCGAGGGGCTTGATTGGCGTGTTTCCCAAGGTGCGTTTGCACTTCTTGTTGGCGGTACCGGATCGGGTAAGTCGACGCTGCTGTCGCTGCTCAAGCCCGAGATCGCTCCGGCGGGCGAGCGCACTGGCGATGCGCGCGTGCTGGGCGAGAACGTTGCCGACATGGACGTGCGCGCGTCTGCGGAGCGCGTGGGCTATGTGTTTCAGGATCCCGAGAACCAGATCGTGTGCGAAACCGTGTGGCACGAGATGGCGTTTGGCCTGGAAAACTTGGGGCTAGCGCGTGATGAGATGCGCCGTCGCGTAGCTGAGACCAGCTATTTCTTTGGGCTGGAAGATTGGCTCCACCGCGACACCGATACGCTTTCGGGCGGACGCAAACAGCTGCTGTCGCTGGCGGCTGTGCTGGCATTACGCCCGCGCGTGCTGCTGCTCGACGAGCCCACGTCTCAGCTTGATCCGGTTGCGGAGAAGAATTTCCTGCACGCGCTGTTTCGTGTGAATCGCGAGCTGGGCTGCACGGTTGTTGTGGCGACGCATCAGCCGCGCCCAATGCTCGAATACGCGACGTGTGCGTACCGGATTGAGGACGGTCGCGTGCGCGAGGTGGCGGATATGGCTTCTTTGGGACGCCGAGAATCGCTGTTGTCCGATGACATGTTGGGGTGGGGTGCCATCCGATGTGCAAATAAAGGAGTATTCAGCAGGCGTGAGGACAATTTGGGCTCTCTGGAGCCGCCCGGGGACGTATCGAGCGCGAAAAAAAGTTCGGAATTGGACAAATCGTCCGAATTTGTGGCGCAAACGTCGCTCGAGAACGGCTCGGAAGCCTTTCCGCGCACGGATGGAAGCAGAATACTCCAAAAAATGCACGGCGGGTCGGCTACCACCCTGTCGGAAGGCTGGTTTCGCTACGATCGCGCGGGCGGTTGGGTGCTGCGCGGGCTCGATGTGTCGTTTTCGGCCGGTGCGGTGCATGCGATCGTGGGCGGCAACGGATGCGGTAAGTCGACGATGCTTTCGGTGCTGGCCAAGACGGTCAAGTTGCAGCGTGGGCATATGGAGCGCGGGGCGGCCTCGGCGGCGCTGCTGCCTCAGAATCCCAAAGCATTGCTGGTTGCCGAGACGGTTCGCGACGAGCTGATGGAATGGGCTTCGACCTGCGGATATGACGAGAACTTGGCGCGGGAGCGTGCGACGCAACTGGGATTGGACGGCCTGGAGACGCGCCACCCCTACGACCTCTCGGGCGGACAGCGCCAGCTGCTCGCACTGGCAAAGCTGCTGCTGATCGGCCCCGAGCTGCTGCTGCTTGACGAGCCCACGAAGGGCTTGGACCTGGAGAGCCGTCGCATCATCGCCCGCGCCCTGCGTGACCATGCGAAGGCTGGCGGCACCGTCATTATGGCCACGCACGATCTGGATTTTGCCGAGCAGGTTGCCGATGACATTGCCATGATGTTTGACGGTGAGATCGCCTGCATGGAGCCGCCGGCCGACTTCTTTGCCGACAACGTGTTTTATAGGGCGTGATGGGATGACGGATTATCGCGTCGCGCGCCTGCTTACAAAACTGGAGATCCCGCTGCTGCTGGCGGTGCCAGCGGTGATGGCTGCGGCGTTGCTAGCGGGCGTTGAGCAGGCGGCACTTGCCATGCTGGTCGTGGTGGCGCTGGTGCTCGCGCTGTTCTTTGCGGGTTACGAGGCGTCGCGACCGGGCCTGCGCCAGATTATGCCCACGCTGGTGTTGGCGGCGCTGGCTGCGGCGGGCCGCATCTTGTTCGGCCCCATTCCCGACTTTAAACCCGTGAGTGCCATCGCCATTATCGCCGGGGCGACACTCGGTCGTCGTAACGGCTTTATGGTCGGTGCGTTGGCGGCGCTGACCAGCAATTTCTTTTTTGGGCAGGGCATGTGGACGCCGTGGCAGATGTATGCCTGGGGCCTGGTTGGCTATGTTGGCGGCGCGCTGGCGTACGCGGGTGCGTTCGACCGCGCCGACGGCACCGTGCGATTGCCGGCGCTGCTGGCGTACGGTTTTGCGTCGGGCTTGCTCTATGGCGTCGTGATTAACGCGTATGACATCATTGGATTTGTACAGCCGCTTACTTGGGCGGGTGCCGTGGCGCGTCTTGCCACGGCAGTGCCGTTCGATATCACACACGGCCTCGCGACCTGCGTGTTCTTGGCCGCCCTGTACAAGCCTTGGTGCCGTCGCATTAACCGTGTCGTCGTGAAATACGGACTGTAGGGCATTTCGCGTTCCCTCACGAACTTGCGGTGGAATAGTTCTCGTTTTTGGCTATTTGCTGCCCAAACAGGAACTATTCCACCGCAACTTATAGGGGGAGAGGGGTCACATGATCTGTTTTCCTCTGTCCCCCAGGAATTGCTTGGCGCTAGAGCTCTAGCGTGAGGGTGACGGGGCAGTGGTCGCTGCCGAAGATATCGCCGCGGATACCGGTGTCGCGCACGGTATTGGCGATTGAATCACTTACCAAGAAGTAATCGATGCGCCAGCCGGCGTTGTTCTTGCGGGCATTAAAGCGATAGCTCCACCAGCTGTAGACGCCCTCGACGTCTGGATTAGCCGTGCGCCAGGTATCGGTAAAGCCGGCGTTGAGCAGCTCGGTAAACTTGCCGCGTTCTTCGTCCGAAAAGCCGGCGTTGCCGCGGTTGGACTTGGGGTTCTTAAGGTCGATCTCCTCGTGCGCCACGTTAAAGTCTCCGCAGGTCACGACGGGTTTGCCGCTCTCGCGCTCAAGCGCGCTCAAAAAGCCGCGATAGGCATCATCCCAGGCCATGCGCACGTCGATGCGGGCGAGTTCGTTTTGCGCGTTGGGAGTGTAGACATCCACAAACCAGAACTTGTCGAACTCCAACGCGCAGACGCGGCCCTCGGTTGCGGCTTGGGCGACGAGCTCGGCCGCCTCGCCCTCGCCGGCGTAGGGTAACAGCGCGTCGGCGTGCAGCACGCGCAGCGGTTCCTGGCGGCTAAAGACCGCAGTGCCCGAATAGCCTTTACGCTCGGCGTAGCTCCAGGTTTGGCGATAGCCGGGCAGGTCAATATCAACCTGGCCTTCTTGCAACTTGGTCTCTTGCAACGCCAGGATATCGACGTCGAGTTCTTGCGCGATCTGGATAAAGCTCGGGTCCTTTTTGAGCACGGCGCGCAGGCCGTTGACGTTCCACGAGGCGAAAGTGTAAGTCTGAGGCATGGTGTCCTTTCGACGGGGTTGGCAGGCTTAAGATTAGCGCAACAGGGGCGGTGTGGGCTCCGCGCATGCTGACTTAGAGGCCGCATGCTGGGACGTCGCTCAACGCTGCCCGACTAACAAGGACGGAGGACTCATATGACGCAGGCAATAACGGATCCCAAGCAGGCCTCCGCCGCGCTGGCGGAGCTGTTCGGCACCCATAAGCGCGTGGTCTTCTTTGGCGGCGCGGGTGTTTCCACGGCGAGTGGCATCCCCGATTTCCGCAGCGTGGACGGCCTGTATCACCAGCAGTTTGCCTATCCGCCCGAGACCATGCTGTCGCATAGCTTTTACGAGGCGCATCCTGCGGAGTTCTTCGACTTTTACCGCACCAAGATGATCGCGCTTAACGCTAAGCCCAACCGCTGTCACACCAAGCTCGCCGAGCTGGAGCGAGCCGGCAAGCTCGACGCCGTGGTGACGCAAAACATCGACGGCCTGCATCAGATGGCCGGCTCGCAGCGCGTGTTCGAGCTGCACGGATCGGTCCATCGCAACATTTGCCAGTCGTGCGGCGCGGTCTATAGCGCCGAGTGGATTTGCTCGCGCGAGCACGAGGATGCCGCGGGCGTGCCTGCGTGCCCCGCGTGCGGCGGCCGCATCAAGCCCGATGTAGTGCTCTACGAGGAGCCGCTCGACGAGCATGTGTTGACCGGTGCCGTTGCCGCCATCGCCGCGGCCGATGCCCTCATTGTGGGCGGGACCTCGCTCGTGGTGTATCCGGCGGCAGGCCTTACGCGTTACTTTACCGGCGATACGCTGGCCATATGCAACCTTGCTCCCACCGATCAGGATGCAAATGCCGACCTGCTGATTTCTTGCGACATCGCGGCCGCGTTTGCGTTCTAGCCCGCGCGCGCGGATACAATAGAAAGACTGAGTGCAAAGCGACCCCGCCGCCAGCTCCCCAAGCTCGGCGGCGTGGGCATTTTAGGAGGATGTTCATGGCGAACGACAGCAAGACATGGCGGTGCGGAAAGTACGAGCTCAGCTTTGACCGTCCGCGCATCATGGGCGTCCTCAACGTGACGCCCGATTCGTTTAGCGATGGCGGGGAGCACTTCGACCCGGACGCCGCCATCGAGTACGGCCTAGCGATGCTCGACGCCGGCGCCGACATCATCGACGTGGGCGGCGAGTCCACGCGCCCTGGTTTTACCCCGGTCAACCCCGACGAGGAGGCTCGCCGCGTGCTGCCCGTGGTGCGCGCGCTGGCCAAGGAGGGCGCCATCGTCTCGATCGACACGCGTCATGTGGCGGTTGCCAAGGCGGCCGTGCGCTGCGGCGCCTCGATCGTTAACGACGTGACCGGCTTCACCGATCCCAAGATGGTCGAGTTTGTTAAGACGAGCACCTGCGGCGTCATCGTGATGCATGCCGGCGAGGTCGCCGCGCCCGCCCGCACGCACGCAACGGTGCAGCTCGATACCTCGGCTGCGGCGTTTGTTGCCGAGAAGGCACGCGAAGCGGCTGCCGAGGCCGCGCGCGAGGCCGAGAAGCCGGCCCGTCGCCGTCGCGGCAAGTTGCTGGGCGATCCTAAGCCGGAGGCCAAGCTTCCGGGCGGCGTGGTGCAGCCCTCGTTGCCGTTTGGCGAACCGGAGCCCACGTCCGAGCCTGCAAGCGAGCAGGAGACGCCGGCCGCCGAGCAGGCTGCTGCCGCCGAGACCGTCGCGCTCGCGCCCGAGGCCGCGCCCGCAGCCACCGAGGCCGCATCGGAGCCCAATGACCGCCTGGCCACCATGATGCGCCGCAGCGCCCGCCGCGAGGAAGCCTACGTGCCCACCTCGCAGCTCCGCCGCTTCACCCTGCCCGATTCGGCGCCCATCATGCGCCGCGTTATGGGCTTTCTGTCCGACCAGGCCCGCACGCTCATCCATGCCGGCGTGTCGCGCGACCGCATCTGCATCGATCCTGGCCCGGGCTTTGGTAAGTCGGCTAACGAGGACATCGTCATCCAGCGCGAGACTGCCAAGATGGCGTCACTGGGCTATCCGCTCATGTGCGCCGTGTCGCGCAAGCGCTTTGTGGGTGCCGTCTCGGGCGTGACCGAGGCCGCCGAGCGCGATGCCGCTACGTTTGGCGTGTGCCTGGGCGCCATCCAGGCCGGTGCCAACATCGTGCGCGTGCACGACGCCGCGGGTTTTGCGCAGTTCCTGAACGGCTACTGGGCGGTTGCCAAGCCGCAGCCGCGCCGCGCGTTTGTGGCCGTGGGCTCCAACCTGGGGCATCGCTGCGACAACATTCGCGCCGCACGCGAGATGATCGCCGAGATTCCACTCACCTGCGTGTCCAACTCCTCCAAGATTTACGAGAGCGAGCCGGCCTACGAGACGCGCCAGGACGCGTTTGCCAACGCCGTCATCGAGATCAAGACCGAGCTGGCGCCGTTGGTGCTGCTCGACGAGCTCATGAAGATCGAGGCCGAGCTGGGACGCGACCGCTCCAAGAAGGCCAAGGTCAACGGCCCGCGCACCATCGACCTGGACCTGCTGTGGATGGATGGCGAGACCCACGGCGGCAAAAAGCTGCGCCTGCCGCATCCTCTCATTGGCGAGCGCGACTTTGTGCTGGTGCCGCTCGAGGACCTGATGCACGACCCGGCGCGGTTCTTCCGCTACAACGGTGTCGAGGTCAAGGAGCCCGAGGACCGCGTGGGCCATATCGTTGGCGAATTGGGGCGTATGTAGATGATCGAGATGAATGCTGTTGCCGCCGGCACCGAGCTCGACGCGGCGCGTAACGCGGGCCGCGAGGGCGTGTCCGCGGGCTGGTGCGCGTGGAGCGCGGGCGATGCTTCGCTGACGTTTTCGCTGGTCGTGCGTCCGGATGTGAATATGCACGCCTTCCACGGCCTGCCGTTTGTGGCCGCGATGGGCATGATGGATGCGCTTGTGGGCACAGTGTCGACGCCGGGCCTGGGCCTTGCCGGCAAGGTGGGTATCCGGTGGCCGAGCGATATCGTGTGCGGTGCGCCTGCGTTTGAGACGTCGCTCGCGCGTGTTGCCGTGAACGGCGGTGCCGGTGCCGCGGGCATGTTCGGTGCCGTGACGGTGGATATTGAGCGTTCGGCGTTGAGCGAGCTTGGTGTGGACGTGGCTGACGAAGCGCTGGTCGAGGCGCTGGCCGCCGCCGTGCTGGCCCGCGTGGACGCCTGGGCGGTTGTTGCCAACACGCCGCAAGGCGCCGCAGGGCCGTTGGCCCCCGTGTTGGGCGAGTACTTCGATATGGTGCCGCTGCTCGGTCGCCAAGTTGCGGCGGTGTCGCCCAACGGCTTGCCGCTTGCGGTCGGTGTGTTTGCGGGCCTGGACATCTGGGGTCGCGCGACCATCAAGACCGATGCCGGCGAGCAGGAGTTTCCGCCTGAGGCCGTACGGATTCGCGGACTGTAGCGTCTCGGCTTCGCCAGAGCCTACGCTAACTCCTGCATGCGGCGGTAGATTTCGCAGATGCCTTTGATGGTGAGTTGGCCGTCGACTATGTCGAAGGCGTCGGTCGAATCGGCGACGATGCTGGCGAGGCCGCCCGTGGCGATAACGGTGGCATCCTCGCGGCCCAGCTCGCGCTTCATGCGCGCGACCAGGCCCTCAGCCATGGCGGCGGCGCCCGTTACGGCGCCGACCTTGATGCACTCCTCGGTATCGCGGCCGATGGCGTGCTCGGGCGCCTCGAGCGGAACGCTGGCGAGCTTGGCGGCTCGGGCGGCGAGCGCGTCCATCGAAATGCGGATGCCCGGCGCAATCGCTCCGCCAATGTAATAACCGTCCTCATCGATGACGTCGATATTGGTCGCGGTGCCAAAGTCCACCACGATTGCCGGCGCGCCGTAGAAAGTTTCGGCCGCAACGGCGTTAGCGACGCGATCGGCGCCTACGGCCTGGGGACGCGCCGCGCGCAGCTTGGTCACCGCGGCCGTCTGCGGTCCGATGACGATGGCGTCTGCGGCAATGCGGTCGGCCACGGCGTGCCATTCGCGCGAGAGCTGCGGCACCACGCCTGCAAAGGCGATCGCGTCGACCGCGTCGAGCGAAAGGCCGTACATCTTGAAGAAACCCATCAGGCGCACATGGATCTCGTCGGCGGTATAGGAGCGGTCGGTGGGCATACGCCACGACTGCACCAACTCGTCTCCGTCAAACAGGCCCATGGCCGTCTGCGTGTTTCCCATATCGATAGCGAGCAGCATGTCTACTCCCGGTGTTGGCATAAAAGGACGCGCACCATTGTATACGCGCCGCCGACGGCGCTCGGCTGCGATTCGTTTACGGTGATAGGGGCTGAGGGGTTTAAATATGAAGGAATTATGCTCTACGAGATTTTCCTTGCCGTTTACCGAACTCCCGCGTAATATTCTTTCTTGCGCACAT
Organism: Collinsella aerofaciens ATCC 25986; assembly: GCF_964239575.1. Taxonomy (GTDB): domain Bacteria; phylum Actinomycetota; class Coriobacteriia; order Coriobacteriales; family Coriobacteriaceae; genus Collinsella; species Collinsella aerofaciens_BQ. The sequence goes on along the minus strand of NZ_CAXSQQ010000017.1, from coordinate 26,893 downwards.
GAGGCGCCCAGACATTGCGGGGTGGAGCAGTCTGGTAGCTCGCCGGGCTCATAACCCGGAGGTCGTAGGTTCAAATCCTGCCCCCGCGACCAAGAACTTGCAGGTCAGTTGCTTAGGCGGCTGGCCTTTTTTCTTGTTGTGGCAGCCCGTTTTGGGGCTTGTGGCAGATTTGTGGCAGTAACCCATGGCAAACGTTGAGAATCAGGCAGCGGGAAGAAGGCCGAAGATATCCTTCGGCAGCTCGGCCAAATCGCCCCATTTCTCCGAGGAACCACCGTCGTCTCCCGGCAGGAAGTGCGCATAGATCTTGTACGTAATCTCAATGCTTTCATGGCCGAGCCTGCTGGATACGTACTGGATCGGAACGCCTTTTTTCAGAAGCAGAGAGGCGTGGGTGTGGCGAGTTCCATGCAGCGTGAGGTCGAATGACTTGTGCTGGGCGAAGCGGCTGAAATCGCTCGTGAATTTCGACGGGCGGTAGAGCTCGCCGAGGTCGCTGCAGAACACGGGTGTGTCCTCGCCCTGCTCGATGTCGTTGTACATCAGGCGATAAAGCTGCATCTGCTTGTGATGGCGCAGGAATTCGACCGTCCCCTCGGGAATGGTGATGTCCCTGTACGAGCGGTTGCTCTTGGGCAGCTTCTCCTCCAGGGTCTCGCCGCAGTAGGTGTCCGTCGCGCGTGCCTCGGCGAGTGCGCGGCGGACGCGGATGACGCCCTCATCGAGGCCGACGTCGCGCCATCGGAGGGCGCACAGCTCGCCGCGCCTCATGCCCGTGTCGAGCGCGAGGTTCGTGGCGGCGGCGAAGCGGTAGTCCGGGCATCCGAGCAGGGCGACCTTCATGCGGGACACCTCGCCTTCATCGATGACCCGAACCTCCTTCTTCTCCTTGGACGGGACGTCCACAAGCTCGCAGGGGTTGGACTCGATGTATTCGAGTCGGCGGGCGCGCTTGAGCGCGGTCTTCAGGAAAGACAGGGCCTTCTGGCAGGTGTTGCCAGAGAGGGGCTTGCCGTTGAGACCGCCGCTCTGGCGCATCCACGCCAGCTGGTCCTCGATCATGTAGGGCTTCAAGTCCTTTAGCAGGGTCGTGCCGAGTCTCGGTGCCCAGCGCGTCTCGACGATGTCGCGGTAGCCGCGAATCGTGTTGGCGCTCAGGTGCTTCACATCGTGCAGGTAGGCGACGTGGTCGCGCAGGAACTCCTCAAGGGTGATGTTGGAGCGGTCAACGCGCGAGCGTGCGGTCATGAGCTCCACGCGCCACTCGTCCAGCAGGCGCTTTGCTTCGGTCTTGGTGCGGCAGTGGACGGTTTTGCTCAGGCGCTTGGAGGGCTTGCCGTCCTCGCTCACGCTGACTCTGAGCAGCCAAGAGTCCTTGCCGCGCTTCACGGGGGCGTAGCCTTCGCTGACTGTTCTCATATCTGTTCACCTCCTTAAAGTGCGTTGAGGGCGGATAGTTCTATCTCAAACCGATTACTCGGTAATGAGCCCTTTGGACTTCTTCTTACTGTAGGCGTTTGCGCAGCTGCGCTTGCAGAAGCGGGTCTTCTGGATCACCTTGCCCGGCTTCTCTTCGCGGTACTTCTTGAAGATCCGCCCGCAGTTGTCGCATATGCGCCATTCGGCGGGGTCGTCATAGAGGAGGCCGAACTGGGAGATGATTGCTTCGGGTAGGCATCCAAATGTGCCGTCGTCGAGATTGTCTTTTGAAAGCATACGGCGGAATTTGAGCTCGGCAGATTTCCAGGACCCGATGTCATGGATGCCCTGTCGGCTCGCATCGAGTCGCTCCTCATCTAGCTCGGCTGAATAAGAGGACAGGGAGGAGATGAGAAAATCCATGCATCTATTTGAGGCAAATACGAGGGCCTGTCCGAGGCTCGAAGTGTATATGCCACGAGCGTCCATTCCCGCCGCTGTCGCAGCATTGGCCCTAGAGCGGAATTCTGCGTCATCAGAAATAAGCGTATCGTAGGATTTGAGCCGGGAATGTTTCAACAGCTCTCCCGAATCCGGGATTAGGAAGAACGTTGGCCCGTTCTGTGCCATGTGGGTTCGCTCGCAAAGGTAGTCGGCTACGGTGGTGGCGCCCCACTCGTCAGGGTGATCTAGGGCGTACCCGATTGCAGAAAGCAGGGACGTGGACACCTGCAATGCCCTAATGGTCTGGACGATCTCGGCCTCGGATATGGCGCCGACGACCGAGCGGTCGTTAAGGTGGATACGCCGGGCCTCTTCTGAAAGAAGGTACGGGCCTTTCCCGAGCAGGGATTCATCGACGTTTTCCTCCGCTGCCTCATACAACGAAATGCCCGCAGCAGCTCCAGCGGGAGAAGCGAACTCAAGAATGCTGCGAAGTGGGCGAAAGCCCGCAATTGATGGACGGAAGCGACGGCGATACCAAGCGAGGCGCTGGGCACCATCATAACCGCTGGATACAGGGAAGCCGTATTTGCTGCAGAAGCGGACGATACTGTCCGTGCGATTGACGTTGACTTTCTGCAAGTCATTGGCGAAGAACTCGTTTTCCAGATGCTCAAAGCGCATGACGGTCGGTTCGCCACGCTCGACATAATAGGCGAAGCGCTCTCCGCTGAGGGTCGTGCCCCACAGGCGATCGAAGTCGTAGCGAAGCCATGGCCTCACGCTCTGCACGTCAAGCTTTTTCTTCTCTCGGTACCCAAGTGGTAGCTTTTCATATAAAGAAAGTGGACTCATTCGAAAAACCAATCCAAGTCTTGACATTTACTCTGTGGCTATGATAACACAAGATGGACGGAAAATAAAAGACAATCCATTTCAGGAGATTAAAATGGGAAAGTTTGACCGTTGCGAACCCTACCTTCCGGACGTTCTGCATGTCACAGACGTTGCTGAATACCTCGGCCTTCATCCAAAGACTGTTTGCGCATATATCCGCGAGGGCAAGCTTCGTGCCATTCGTTGTGGCCGTTATTACCGTATTCGCCGAGAGTGGCTGCGCGAGTACATCAACTCCGAGAGTGCTTGTGAGGAGTAACTGCTTCATGGACGGGGTTTGGACAAGGAACTACGAGTCTGAGGCGGACGTGGTTGCGCCAAAGCTCGCAAAGTGCGGTGGCGCCGCTGGCGCATTGTACCTTTGGCTCCATTCTCGCGTTCGCACTTGCGACAACAACATCGGAATCAGCATGGAGCTGCTGTCGAAAAAACTCGGCGTAAGCCGGAGGACACTGTGGACCGCCGCCAATGCCCTCAAGGCAAACGGGATTATCAGTTTCGAGACGAGGCGCGGTAACGGCGGTGGGACGGTGTTCCACCTGACAAGCCTCTCGAAGTTCAAATGTGAAGCGGACGACCTGTTGAAGACGAGCGGTGCTGCACGTTACAAGGCTTCAAATGGGAAGCCGCCTATACAGCAAATCGGAACCCTGGGTCCCAAAACAAATAGGAAAGAATTCAATTCAGATACCGACAAAGAGGGGCCCAAATATGACCCGTTGATTTCTCTGCTGGACCGCGTGGATGGGGAGATGCCGTGAACGAGAAGCTTGTCGTCGTGAAGAACACAATCTCCAGCGAAGACCTCGCCGCCCAAATGAAGAAGATGGGATGTGCGGGCAATGGCGGTAGGGCGAAGGAGTTTGACCTCGAAGAGAAGCTCGCGAAAGCGGGCGTGCCCGAGGTGGTTGTCAAGGTCATGGCGTCCGAGGGCTTTGACGAGTGTCGCATTCCTCTGGCAGTGAAAAATTGGGTAGAGGGATACTCTGGAAAGGGGACTTCCTCGTTGTGGCTTAGCGGCGGGAGCGGCGCAGGCAAGAGCACTGCGGCGGCATGGGCGGTTAAAGGGATTGTTGAAGCGTCGGGGGAGCCCGAATCTTTGGCCGATGGTTGCAAATTCGTGGCTGTTTCCGATTTGGTCCACGGAACGTGGATGGGTTCAGGCCTTTACGGCGAGGGGAATAAATGGCGGCTTATCGAGCCCCTGACGACCTGTCCCCTTCTTGTCTTGGACGATTTGGGCTCGTGCGTAAGGCAGGGAAGGGAAGAATGTTCGGTCGTCCGCGAGGTGGTCGATAAGCGCTGGGGCCATATGCTGCCTACCATCTATACCACCCAATATGGACTTGAGGAATATTGCAACTCGCTCGTGAAGGCGGGTGCAGACATTCACGATACAACCTCAATGGCCAACAGAATCATTGCTTCTCTTGGCAATTATGTGGGAAGAGACGACAGGCTGGTCAAACAACACTTCGTCCCGATTCGTTGGCCCGAGTAAGAGGACGTGATACGCGTTTCCTGCTTTAGAATTGGGGGAGATTAGTTCTACGGAGGTGTCCATGGCAGGGACTAAGGCAGATGCCGAGGCGTTCGCCAAGCGCTGGGCGGGCAGGGGCGACGAGACGCAGGAGGGCCGCTCCTACTGGATCGACCTGTTCCAGAACGTGCTGGGAGTCGAGGACGCCATCGAGCGCTTGAAGTTCGAGGTTCCCGTGCACACCGACTCCGGCTCGACCCACGCGGGCTACATCGACGTCCTCATCCCCAGCGCCAGCGCGCTCGTGGAGATGAAAGGCAGGGGCATCGACCTCGACAAGAAGGAGGTCCGCCAGGGCCGCGAGGTCACCCCCGCCGAGCAGGGCAGGGGCTATGCCGTCGGCCTGCCGCTCAACCAGCAGCCCCGCTACGTCATAGCCTGCAACTTCCGCGAGATCCGCGTGTACGACCGCAACGTCAACCCCTTGTGCACCGGTGACGAGTACCTGCGCCTCGAGCTGGAGGAGCTCCCCAAGAACCTCCCCGCCCTCAAGTTTCTCAACGGGGGGTCAGCTCCTAGGAGCGTCCAACGCGCCGTCTCCATCGAGGCGGGGCGCATCATGGGCCAGATCCACAACGAGATCGCGGGCCTGTACCACGACCCGGACAGCGAGGAGAGCCACCACGCCCTCTCGGTTCTTTGCACCCGCCTCATGTTCCTCATGTTCTGCGAGGACGCGGGGCTGATCGAGCCCGGGCTCTTCCGGGATTACGTTGCCTCTGTCGATGGCGGGCACCTGCGCGGAGCGCTCATCGAGCTCTTCGGGTGGCTCGACACCGACGACGAGGCTCGCAAGCAGGAGTACCCCAGCGAGCTCCTCGCCCGCTTCCCCTACATGAACGGCGGGCTGTTCCGGGAGCGCATCCAGATACCCCAGCTGAACGAGCAGGTTCATTACGAGATCCTGGTCTCCGGCTGTCAGGAGTTCGACTGGTCGGGCGTGGACCCCACCGTTTTTGGCTCCATTTTCGAGGGCGCGCTCAGCCACGACACGCGCCGGTCCGGCGGCATGCACTACACGAGCCCCGAGAACATCCACAAGGTCATCGACCCGCTGTTCCTAGACGGGCTGAAGGAAGAGCTCGACGACATCCTCGCGAAGCAGAACCCGAGCGCCCGCACCCGAGCCCTGCGCGCCTACCACGACAAGCTGGGGAGCCTCACGTTCCTTGACCCCGCGTGCGGGTCGGGCAACTTCCTCACCGAGACCTACATGTGCCTGCGCAGGCTGGAGAACACGGTCCTCATGGAGCTGCAACGTGGCGGTCAGTCCGAGATCTCGTTCGAGGAGGCGGAGGAGGAGAGCCTCGTCAAGGTGACGCTCGCCAACTTCCACGGCATCGAGGTCAACGACTTCGCCTGCTGCGTGGCGCGCACCGCCCTGTGGATCGCCGAGAAGCAGGCCGACATCAACACCGCCAAGGTGGTCAAGCGCGTCTACGACGAGCTGCCGCTCAAGGAGTACGGGACGATCATCCACGGCAACTCTCTACGCGTTGATTGGGCCGAAGCCGTACCCGCCGCCGATCTGGACTACATCGTCGGCAACCCGCCGTTCATCGGCTACTCGAACCTCAACGACGCCCAAAAGAGAGACCGAGCCGACATTTTTGGCAAGTCTGGCGGCGTCCTTGACTACGTGGCCTGCTGGTACAGGAAGGCCGCGGATTTTACGCGCGGGTCGCACACGCGCTGCGCCTTCGTGTCCACCAATTCCATCTGCCAAGGTCAGCAGGTCGAGCCGCTGTGGAGGCCGCTATTTGAGGACGGAGTCTCTATCGATTTCGCCCATAAGACTTTCGTCTGGAACTCCGAGGCTTCCGATAAGGCGAATGTGCACGTGGTTGTCGTTGGTTTTTCCCGGCAAGACAATGTTTCGCCATTGATATTCGATGCGCTAGGGGGGAGAAAGGCAAATCATATTAACGGATACCTCGCAGATGCTCCCAACGTATTTGTTGCAAAGAGCTCTCGCCCTGTATGCAACGTTCCGGGGATGTCCAGGGGCGGTGGTGCTGGCGACTGGGGATTCTTGACGCTCGATGAAGAGGAAGCCAGCCAGCTTCAGAGGGACTACCCGGAGATGAGGAAGTACATCAGGCCGTTTTCCATGGGCGCAGAATTCATTAAGGGCGTCCGGCGTTACTGCCTTTGGTTTGCGGGTGTGTCTGGGGTGGAGCTCAGTAAGCTACCATCTCGAATCAAGGATAGATTCGAAGAAGTTCGTTCTCGACGCGCCGCATCTCCGCGTGCCGGTACGCGCAAAAGAGCTGAGAAGCCTTGGGAGTTCGATGAGCTGAAGGTGCCGCAGGAAGGGGCCTATCTGGCTGTTCCTCAAGTCTCATCTGGTAGGAGGAGGTATGTTCCAGTTGGCTACATAACTGATGGAACCATCCCGGGGAACAAGCTCTTCTTCGTTGAGGGTGCAGAAATATATGACTTCGGGATTATCGCAAGCCAATTTCACAACGCATGGATGAGACAAGTTGCTGGACGATTGAAAAGCGACTATCAGTACTCGAACACCATTGTGTACAACAACTTCATTTGGCCGGAGCCCTCGGACAAAGTTAAAGAAGAGGTGGAACAGCGCGCACGGGCCGTATTGGATGTGCGCGAAGCGCAGCAAGGGGCGACGCTTGCCGAGATGTATAGCCCGGACAACGAAGCGTTCTTCCCTGACCTCATGCGCGCCCATCGCGAGCTCGACGCGGCTGTCGAGGCCGCCTACGGCGTCGACTTCAACGGCGACGAGGAGAAGATAGTCGCGCACCTGTTCAAGCTGTATGCAGAGAAGACTGGAGCGTAGCACCCGTGGCGAACTCGATTTACAACCCCATCACCCTTGAGGTCGGCAACGTCCTCAAGGACGTCATCACGGGAAAGATCGGTCTGCCCGACCTGCAGAGGCCGTTCGTGTGGAAGAACGACAAGGTGAGGGATCTTCTCGACTCCATGTTGAAGGGTTATCCCATCGGGTACGTGATGCTATGGGAGCCGCCCGCCGACGATGTGTCGAAGAAGTCGCAGATCGGTGACAACGATAAGGTCTACGCCGTCCCCAAGGAGCTCGTTATCGATGGGCAGCAGCGCCTCACCGCCCTGCTCGCGGTTTTCTACGGCGTCGAGGTGAGGGACAGCTCGTTCGGCTCGCGGCCCATCAGAATCGCCTATAACCCGGTGACGGCTGAGTTCAAGGTGGCCGATGCATCGACTGATAGGGACCCGAGGTTCGTGTCGTGCGTTTCGGACGTGTTCGGGGCGAACCGGGAAAACGCGTTCAGCTCCTACAGACGCGCGTTCATCAAGGCGCTCAACGAGTCAAACGTGAAGAAGGGCGAGCCCGAGCTCGACGACCCCGCCGAGGACGCCATCGAGAGGGGCCTCACCGCCCTCCTCGGCCTCGAAAGGTACCTGTTGCCGGTCCTCAGGATAACCGCCGACGCCGACGAGGAGACCGTGTCCGACATATTCGTCCGCGTGAACTCTCAGGGACAGGCGTTGAAACAGGACGACTTCATCATGACGCTCCTGTCGGTGTATGAGCCAGCCATGAGGGAGCGCATCGAGCGCTTCTGCGCAGACAGCCGCATCCCCATGGGCGGCACCTCCTACAACCAACTCATCGCTGTCTCCCCGACCAGCGTCATCAGGACGGCGGTGGCGGTCGGTTTCAAGCGCGGCAGGCTTCGCTATGCCTACCAGATCCTGAGGGGCAAGGACCTCAAGACCAAGGAGACGAGCGCGCAGACCCGTGCCGAGAACTTCGAGCGCTTCGGCGTCGCCCTCGACCAGGTGCTCGATCTCAACAACTGGCACTCGTTCATCAACCTTCTGGGTGAGGCGGGCTACGTCGCGCCCAGCCAGATCAGCTCGGCGAATGCGCTGTTTTTCACCTACGCCTTCTACCTCATCGGCAAGCGCGAGTTCGGGATGAAGCACGGCGAGATCAGCCGCCTCATACGCAGGTGGTTCTTTGCGTGCTCCATCACCTCGTATTACGTCGGGGGCTTCGAGACCGCCTTCGAGCGCCAGTTGACCGAGATCTCGCAATTGGGCGAGGCGGACGATTTCCAAAAGTACTTCGAGCGGTCGGTCGCCTCGCTCCTCACGGACGACTACTTCTCAATCACCCTGCCGAACGACCTCGACGCAAACGATGCCGTTGGCCCCACGTGGAACGGGTTCGTGGCGGCGCAAGTCGTCCTCGGCTGCAAGTCTCTGTTCGGCACGACCCCGCTCTCCCAACTTCTGCTGCCGAGCGCGTCGGGCACGAAGAGGGCGCTCGACAAACATCACCTATTCCCGGACAACTACCTCAAGTCCATCGGGCAGAAAGAGAAGCGCAGCGCACGTGCGAACTTCGCTCTCGTGGACTACGGCACCAACATCGAGATCTCAGACGACTCCCCACTCGACTACGTGCCGAGGTTCAAGCAGAAGCTCGGATACGACGCCTACGAGCGCACCTGCGAGGAGCACGCCCTCCCTATCGAGTTCGAGGGGCTGGACTACGAGCGCTTTCTCTATAGGAGGCGCATTCTCATGGCAAAGCTGATAAGGAGGGGCTTCGAGAGGCTTTAGCGCCTCTTCGGGCGCGCGATTCCTCCGCTGGGTTTCCCGACGAACCAGCGCCCGTCCTGACGCCATATCGTCTTGAGCTCGCCCGTGTGGCCCATGAACACGTCGAACCTCTCCACGAGGTTGCCGAACACCACCCGCCCGTGCGTAACGTGGCGGGCGGTTGACTTTATTGGCCAGCTCCTTCCGTCTGGCCATATGAGCCTTTTGGGCACATCGACATCGTCGTTGAGGCCCTTCGGCGGACACTCGACCCCCACGTAGACTCGGTCGCATTCGCGCGGTATCCCGCACGTGCCTGACAGGTCCCTTCCCTTGAACAACCCAATCACTTCCCTTCGGGGCGATTGTAGGCCTTCGTCCGGACGCGGCCGAGGCATGCGTGCCCGCAGGGGAGGCCGTGCCAGAGGCCGCACCCGGTGGAGCCTCCGCCCGCGCGCGTCAAGGGGCCGCACGGAACCCCGCACAAACCTGCGCTTCGCTTCGGTTGGTGGAGGTTGCCGTGCAGCCCCCTTGACCCGTGCGGGCTCCAGCTCGTGGCTTCAGGAAAGAAGCCGTAGGCGCGGCAAGCAGCGCCTGCGGCTTCTGCCTGCGAGGCGGAGAGGATTGGCCGACATGGCCGGAAGGGAGACCGATATGCAGGAGCTTATGCCGAAGGGGGTGGCGGCGACGGTGCCGCCGCTGTACGCGACCGAGGACGAGGGGGATCCCACCGCCCGCGTGAAGCTATTTAGCAGCGTGAGCACGTGGACGTGGTACGTGACCGAGTACGATCCCGCGACGGGCGAGGCGTTCGGCCTCGTCGAGGGCTTCGCTGACGAGTGGGGCTACTTCTCCATCCCTGAGTTCGAGGCGCTGAACCACGCCAAGGGTTTTAGCGTTATCGAGCGCGACGAGCATTTTGAGCCCGCGCCCGTGCGCGAGGTCAGGCGCTAGAGACGGCGAGGCGGGGCCGATGCGGCCCCGCCCGTCGCAGAGGAAGGATGAATGGAAATGAAGTTGGAAGAGAAGGGGGCCGTTACGTCGTCTACGAGAGGAGCCTGCTCCACTCATTCAGGAGCGCCCTGTGCGACGGCGTCACTTACGGGGCGAGCGACGACCCCGACAAGGCCATGGGGCTGCTGGACACGGTATTGGAATACGGCCTCAGCGGCTTCGTCTACGACACCGAGGTAAATGCGGTCCGCGATCCAGTGCGCTCCGAGGGCTGGATTTCGCTGTGACCGCCACGGGGTGCCGCGCCTCCCGGCGCGGTGCTCCGGGCCCGCAAGGGGCCCTGCGCCCGCTCGGCCTGCGCTCGGATGCGGGGATCCGTCACTTCTGCCTCGCTCTCGCTGTGCACGGTCGAAACGCTCCCCCAGGGTCGCCTTCCGACCGTGCTCCGCTCACGCCGCCGACGGCCCGCGAACGGCTCCATTCGGTGGCTCCCAGAGGTCTCCACCATTCCGCCGTGTCGCGCGCCGTCGGCTCTCGCTCCGGGCTTCCGAACGCTCCCTCGGGGTCGCCTTCGGAAGCCCTCCGCTCACCATCCCGATGGGATGGCAAGATATGCATTGCGACGTACAAACCGTCGTTCCTCCGATTTGCCCACCGCAATGATTTTGCCCTGCGCACGGGCGCAGGGGAGGGCGAGCCGCTCGCTACGGCTCGCTCCCGCCGGGTGATGGACCGCTCGCTACGGCTCGCTCCCATCAATCGGTCTCGACGGCAGGCCGCCTCGTTTGCATGAAAACTGCGGCTTTCACTCGCATTGTTGATAGCGCCATGGATGTCGGTTTCGATTACGGTCCGGCGCGCGACTCGGGAATGGACGCGTCGCCCCGTCAAAGGTGATCGGCCCATTTCGGTCGGCGATGTAGAGGTTGCTTATTTGCGGCTGCCGAATATCTCGGCGTCGAAGAATTCCTTGAGTGAGACGCCCAGACCCTCTGCTATTCGGTCGATGTTCTCGATGGAGACGTTGCGCCTGCCGGTCTCGACTTCCGCGAAGTACGTGCGCGACATCTCTATCGAGTACGCGAACGCCTCTTGGCTCACGCCAAGGCGGTTTCGGAGCTCCTTGATGCGGAGCCCGACGCGCATTTTGGGACCAAGCTGAGTCATCGGCACCTTCCGTTCATCGGTACCAATGGTTCGCTCATGTCCTATTTAAGTCACCCCTATATAAGTGACAATCTGACGTACAATGACCTTGTTGGACGGCTGTCTGAGGGGAACCGCACACAGTTTCGTTGCGATTCCGTCGCCATGGGTGCGTCGGCCTGCTGCTGAGCCATATTTGGCGAGGCGTTCTTGGTGGCGAGCGCGCACGGCATCAGGGTTGTTTGGACGAGCGCGGAAGGAGAAAGAGTCATGATATCGAGGAGGAGCTTCGTTGGCGGCGCGGCATCGGTCGCCCTCGCCGGCCTTATGGTGCTGACGGGATGTGAAAGCGGATCCGGCGGGCTGGAGGGGAAGACGCTCTACTGCGCGCCCGCATGGAGTTCGGGGAAAATGCAGAGCGTAACGTTCACGGATGGGGAAACCTGCAATTACGTCGGCGACCAAGAGCTGTCGGGCACATGGTCGCAGGATGATGATGCGGTGGTGATCGCGCTTCCCGGCTACGAGTCAATGACCTTGAAGAGGGTCGAGGGCGAGGACGCGTACGTGCAGTCTGATTGGGAGGACCTTGGGGAGCGGTACTACCCGACCGAAGAGGAGGCAGTCGAGTATCGCGACGAATTCTTGAGCGGTTCCGGGGAGCGCGTGGGCAAGCTCCTCGAATCGACGGAGTGGCGCCTGGAGGCAGACGGTAACGTCCGCAAGGCGGATGAGGCCATTTCCTTCAAGGGCGGCAAGGTTGAGTTCGAAAAGGGCGAATACGACGAGAGCGCGAGGTTCAACAAAGTTCCGGATGAGAGCAAGTGGGTCGCGCGCGACCATTCGGGTGAGTGCGCGGTTGAGGTCGAGTCGTTCACGGCGTCGCGGAGCGGCTCGTCGATGGTCCCGCTCTACACGGGAACCCTCACAGTGGGCGGGGAGTCTGTACCTTTCACCTTGCAGGTCTACGAGAACGGGCCGTCAATCACCTTGGATGGCACCATTCGATTTTCCGACGAGAGGGCGTTTCAGGGGTAAGGGCCTTTGCCGTTTGTTGTGCCGCTCGGGGCGCATGCCGCCCCTTGAACAGGAGGTTATGATGGGAAATAGGCGTTCTGGTGGCGCGTTCCCGCTGATCGCAGCATCTGTCGTTCTGGTCGCTACGCTTGCGGCGGGGCCCACTGCCGCCCTGGCGGCGGAAGCCGGGGCTCTCGAAGTCCCGTTTGCCCAAGACCAGAGGGTCGTCTTGGCGATGGAGGGCTCCCCCGCGTCTGCGGGAGCTGGAACTGAGGGGATCGCCGCCGGCGATGGGTGGACGCTTGACGCGGACGGTGTCCTGACTATTGAGAAGGACGTCTCTAAGCCCTCTGACCTCAGGTACGAGTGGGGGCGGTACGCCGAGCGGATTCGCGAGGTGAGGCTTGCCGAGGGCGTCACCGCCATCCCGAACGGCGCGTTCGCCTCCAGCTCCTACGGGGTCAGCCCGATTGAGTACCCGAACCTCACCAAGTTCACTGCGTCCTCGACCCTGAAGACCATCGGGTGGGACGTCTTCAGCGGAACGAGGAGTCTGACGGAGGTCCACCTCAACGACGGCCTCGAGGCCGTGAACCACAGCGCCTTCGCGAACACCGGCATCACGTCCATCGTCCTTCCTGACAACGTCACGTGGGGCGGCGACTGCTTCGCGGGCTGCTCGCAGTTGGGCGGAACGCTGGTGATACCCGGCGGGTCGAAGTTCGAGGAGGGGCACAACGCGACGTTCTACGGGGTCGGCGTCGATACCGTCGTCATCGAAGAGGGGGTCACGTGGATTCCCAATGGCGCTTTCAACGGGTGCGCGAACCTGAAACGCGTCTATCTCCCGAAGTCCGTCGTCCAGATCGGCGATACCTACGAGACCTCCCCCGGGATCTACTACGATTCGTTCGATCCGTGCCTGATCGTGGGTTACAGGGGAACCGCCGCCGAGCAGTACGTCGAGCATTGGCTTGAGCTGAACCCCGAGGGGAACGAGGGTCTTGCGTTCCACGCGATCGACGGCGAGGAGCACGAGTTCGGGCCTTGGGAGTCGGTCTCCGAGGCGACCTGTACCGCAGAGTGCATCAGGAAGCACTCTTGCGCAATCTGCGGTGCCGAGCGCACCGAGGCCCTGCCCGCCTTGGGTCACGCGTGGGGCGAGGGCGTGGTGACCGCCGAGCCGACCGAGAGCGCGGAGGGCGCGAGGACGTTCACGTGCGGAAGGTGCGGCGTCACGCGCACGGAGTCGATCGCGAGGCTCGAGCAGGGGCCGTCTGCGGCAAACGGCGGGAAGACCGAAGGCGCGGGCGGGAGTCTCCCCGCCACGGGTGACCCGGCGTTCACGCTCGGGATCATGACCGCCTCCGGTGCGGCGGTCGCCGCCTTTGGAGAGGCGCTGCGTCGCAGGAAGTAGCGGACTCTGCAGAATTAGCAGATAAACAAATGCAGAGGCCTCCGGGGGAGGTCCGCAAAGGATTCCTCCGGAGGCCATTTGCTTTTCCTGCTGCCGTCGTTCATGGGTGTTTTCGGGCGGGTTGCGCTGGCGGGTCTCTGATTCCTACATGTCCCGCGTGATGTAGTCCATGGTGCGGTACAGCTGCATGCAGAGCCTTATCGCGCGCATCACCCCGTGATAGGTGAACCGGATCGTGCGCCCCGTCCTGCGGTGCGTGACGTAGCCCAGCCTCACCCCGTTCACCTTGCGCTCGCCGCCCAGCGACTTCGAGTGGAAGCGGTACTGGAGGTCGCCGCCCTTCGAGCGCCCGAGCTCGATGCCGTCCTGTGCGAGGCGGCGCGAGAGCTCCGCCATTCGGTCGGGGCAGTCGGGCACGCGCCCCACCTCCTCGATGCGCTTGGCGACTGTGCGCCTAACGCGTTCGTTCTCGGAGCGCTCGGCCTGACCCTTGCGGGCCATGTCGCGCTCGGCCGCGCCGGGCTGCCTGCCGTGCGCGCGGGAGTTAGCCTTGCCGCGTTCGAGTTGTTTGAGGCCGTACTTCTCGTCGAGGGCACGTACGGTCTCGGCGCGCGACTTCGCCGCCACTCGAGCAGGGCCCTCGTTGAGGCGCAACCCGGTGGACAAATTGCTCCTGTTTACGGCCACATGGGCGGCGAACCTGTCGGTGCCGTCGGTCTTGCAGTGCTCCCGGTGCAGGACGAGGACGCATTCGTGGTCCCCGTAGCGCGTCCGTATGTAATCGCGGGCGTAGTCCATGCAGAGCTCGGGCGTCATCTTGCCGCCGTTGCAGCTGCACTCGTCCGGATTGAAGTTGAGGGTGACGTGCTGCATGTATGTGCAGCGCGCGCCGGCCTTTCCGGGCTCGTTGTGGTGGAATTGCTCGCGAGTGGCGTGCATCTCCTCGAACCACCTGCCCTCCTCGATGATGTTCTGGGTGTCGTGCGCCAGCACCTTCTCACGGTTCCAGTCCAGATAGGACTTGATGTTCCTCAGGTGGCGCTCGCTGCAGACCGACACTTGCTTCACGGCAGTCATCCTCCTCCTTTCCGGGGCTACAGCGCGCCCCATTCGTCCTCGTCGATGGCGGGGACGCACGCTTCTGGGAAGTCCGGGCACCATGTCCGGACGTCTGCCAGCGCGCCCGAGCCGCGTTCATCGAGCTTCCTCTGGTAGGCGAGGCGCTTCGCGGCGTCCTCCTCCTCGGTGCCGAGACCGAAGTGTGCCTTCGTGGGCGTCTTGGTGCAGTCGGCCAGCGGCGCGCGGAACGCGCCCGCGCGCGATGCGGGCAGGCCGTTCACAGCCTGCTTCACCACGATGGCCCCGTCCCTGTCGGGCGCCATCTCCACCCACTCGTGCGGACGGATCACGTCGTCGGCGTGCTCGCTGTAGCTCGTGGTGCTCGATGAGGACGCGCCCCTGCTCGAGCTCGTGCCCATGGTGTGCCGGGTCGTTTTGCCGACAAGCTCGCTCGCGTAGCGTCTGTCTTCCTCCTCGCCCAGCTTGAGGAAGACTTTTACGGAGCAGTTGGCGAGGATCTTTCGGCGACCGTCGCGCTCTCCATATTTATTGAGCTGGGAGATGTTCTGCACACTTCCGCACCAGCTCAGGCCATATGAACGACCAAGGGAGAGCAGGGCTGGTAGGCATTTGACCGCGCCGAGGTTGCCCCACTCGTCGCCGAGGATGGTGAGCTTCCTCGGGACCTTTCCGCCGTTGGAGTCGGCTATGGCGTACACGGCCTTGTAGAGCTGGTCGAAGAGCACCTCGAACAGCCGGTTGTAGGGGCTCCCCTCGTCCATCACGTGGAGGAACAGCGCGGTCTTCTCAGTCAGGACGCGACGCACGTCGATATCGTCCCCGGAGGTGAGCCAGGCGATGGGGCCCGAGGCATAGATGCGCAGGTTGACCTTGAGCGTGGACAGCACGCTGCGCATCTCGTTGCCGCCGCTGCTCAGGAACTGGGAGCCGAAGATGCGCGACGGGTGGTCGTGGGGGAGCGAGCGCAGGAGCGCCTTGAGCGGGGCTGCGGGGTCGGCCCCCTCGGCCTCGGTGCCCTCGTTGATCACCCTGCACACGGTCGCCATGTTGCGGCAGTCGTCCGGGCAGTCGGGGCTGGTGGCGACATAGTAGGCGATGGAGGAGAAGAGGCCCCTCGCCGAGTTCACCCAGTGGGAGCCCTGCCCCTCGCGCTCGGCGGGAACTATCGCCGACGCCAAGTCCTCCGCAGCCTGCTCGGCGGCCTGCAAATCGCCATGGCTCGCCAGCTCGACGATGAGCTTGAGCGGGTTGAAGCGCGAGCTGCGATACGGGTGTTGCGTGTCGAGGAGCAGGACGTCGTAGCCGCGCGCCTCGATGGCTCCGCCGCACAGCTCGATGAGCTCCGACTTCACGTCCGAGATCACCACGTTCTCGGCGCTCTCGCCGAAGGTGAGCAGGTCGAGGCTCGGGATATTCTGGAACCTTGTCTTGCCAGAGCCGGTCTGGCCGATGCATATGACGTGTCGGTCGGGCTCGAAGAGGTACAGGCCGCGAGAGAAGCCGTAGACGTAGCCGCGTCCCTTCGGCTCGCTCTTTCCATCCCACGTCATGGAGCCCTTCACGACCTCTCGGCCCTCCTTGACGCGGGCGCTCCCCAAGACGCCGCCGTCCTCGGCGCGGCCCTTGGCGTTCTCGGTTGCGAAGAAGAGCAGGGAGATGAGGAAGAGCAATGCGAGGACGGCGATGGTGCCAGTCGGATGGGCGGCGAAACCGCCCGACAGCCACCAATCGGGAGCGACGGTGAGGTCGAAAGTGGGGATGGCGGTGACGCCGTATCCGTTCAAAAGGCATTCCGCTGGCTGGGCAAGGGCGGGGCAGCAAAGCACTCCGAGCACCAGAGCGCTGACGAGGGAGGGGATGAGGATTTCCATTTCTCCCCCTAACTGCGCGCCGCGGCGATAAGCGCGCAGATGTTGTCCGCTGCTGCGGAGACGCGGTGCACCGCGCGGTCGGTGTTGGCGGCGGAGTCTCCGTCTGCCCCGAAGGTATTGAGTGCGCGAGCGCATTGGTTCAAGTTCGACCCGGCGTGTTTCAAATCCGCGAACGCCTTGCGGAGCTCGGCGATGTCGATGTCCAGCGCGGGACGGGCCTCGGCGTCGCCAAGCAGTCTCATCCGCGCGAAGGCAGACATGCTCGTCCCCGCCCTGCGCGCACGCGCGCGGATGCGGGCAAGCTCCTTTTCGGTCACGCGGACGTAGATGCGCTTGCGGCGTCCCATGGGAGCGTGGTGCTCGTTGCAGTCCTGCTGGACAACGTTCGTCTTTTCGTTCATGGAAGTAATCCTTATGCTAGTTGTGGCAGAGCCTGTGGCAGGATTTGTGGCAGCAGGTCCGCTCCCACGGACTACCACAGGCTCCCTAGAATTACTTCCCGTTACCGTCTTACGAGGTAAATACCCCTAATCAACTCTCGTGCGTTTGCATGGCCTACGTAGAAAATGCCACTCATAACCCGGAGGTCGTAGGTTCAAATCCTGCCCCCGCGACCAAGAACTTGCAGCTCGTCGGCCTAGCCGGCGAGCTTTTTTGTTATTTCGGGACCGTGTTTTCGGTCCAATTCTCGGCCTCTCAAACAAAATCTCGATCTGTAACATCTAGACCCGATTTGGGCGGCTAGGTGTTACAGATCGAGATATACCGGTGCGTTGGGTCGTGTTTGTCTAAATCTGTAACACGAGGGACGGATTTTGCCGAGTTGTTGTTATAGATTGAGTTTTTCTAGCAAGCGGGTTTGGTTTGTCTCGATCTGTAACAGTAAGACCCAG
Source organism: Collinsella aerofaciens ATCC 25986 (assembly GCF_964239575.1). Taxonomy (GTDB): domain Bacteria; phylum Actinomycetota; class Coriobacteriia; order Coriobacteriales; family Coriobacteriaceae; genus Collinsella; species Collinsella aerofaciens_BQ. The sequence goes on along the minus strand of NZ_CAXSQQ010000017.1, from coordinate 9,652 downwards.
TTTTGCCGCGTAACTGTTACAGATTGAGATAAACCGACGGGCCGCCCCGCCCATCCCCATCCACCTGCCGCTACCTGCTGTCCGCCGATTTCCGTTGCGCTGTTGTATTCCCATGCCATATCCTCTAGACAACTACGCGGCACCATCGCCGCCGCGCCTACAAGAGAGGAATGTCCATGACCGCACCTGCATCCAAGCTGCTCCAGCCCATTACGGTTGGCCCCCTTGAGCTCAAAAACCGCATTATGTTCCCGCCGCTGACCACCGGCTACGAGGAGCGTGACGGTTCCATCGGCGAGCGCAGCCTGGCTTTTTACGAGCGCTTGGCCCGTGGCGGCGTGAGCTACATCGTCATCGGCGACGTTGCTCCCGTCATGACCGCAAGCCCCACGCCCAAGCTGGCGACCGACGCCCAAATCCCCACGTTTAAGGCCCTGGCCGATGCCGTCCACAAGCACGGCGCCAAGGTCGCGCTGCAGCTGTTCCACCCCGAGTACGACGTGCCCGGTGTCGGCCGCATGGTCATGGGTTCCATGGCCGCCGCCAAGGCCGCGCAGGAGGCCAAGGCCGCCGGCGACGAGGAGGCCTTTGCCGCCAAGATGGCCGAGTCCAACGAGATCCGCAATCAGGCATACGCCAAGCTGCACCACGACATGCAGCACTTTGTGAACGAGGCGAGCGTAGAGCAGCTCACCCAGATCAAGGAGGCCATCGCCGCCTCGGCCGCCCGCGCGCAGCAGGCCGGCATCGACGCCATCGAGGTCCACGGCGACCGCCTGGTGGGTTCGCTGTGCTCGGCCATCCTCAACCAGCGCACCGACGAGTACGGTGGTTCGTTCGAGAACCGCGTTCGCTACGCGCTGGAGGTCGTCGCTGCCATTAAGGAAGCCGCGCCGCAGCTGATGGTGGAGTACAAGCTCCCCGTGATCATGGAGAACCCCGATGGCACGCCGCGCGGCAAGGGTGGCTTGCAGCCCGACGAGGCATGCGAGTTCGCCAAGCTGCTCGAGGGTGCGGGCATCGACATGATCCAGGTCGCACAGGCAAACCACACCGGCAACATGGGCGACACCATTCCGCCCATGGGCGCCATGCCCTACAACTGGACGCTGCCCGTGGCCGAGCGCGTCAAGGCCCTGGTCTCCGTGCCGGTGGCAACCGTCGGCCGCGTGGTCTCGGTCGAGGCCGGCGAGAAGATTCTGGAAGACGGCGCTGCCGACATCATCGCCTACGGCCGCTCGCTCATGTGCGACCCCGACATTGCGCTGAAGGCCGCCACGGGCGAGCCCATCCGCGAGTGCCTCAACTGCAACAAGGGTTGCGTCGACGCGATCCAAAACCGCAAGTACATCTCGTGCGTGCTCAACGCCGAGAACGGTGACGAGGCGACCATCGCCATCAAGCCGGGCGAGGGCGACAAGAAGATCGCCGTGGTGGGCGGCGGTATTGCCGGCCTGGAGGCCGCACGCGTGGCGGCCAAGCGCGGCTACGACGTGACCATCTACGAGGCGAGCGATCACTTGGGCGGCCAGATTGTGCTGGCGGCTGCGCCTCCGCGCAAGGACGAGATCATGCGCTCGGTCGAGTATTACGAGAAGATTCTGCCTGGTCTGGGCGTGAAGGTTGAGCTCAGCCATGCCGCTACCGCTGAGGACCTCAACGCCGCCGACGCCGCGATTGTGGCCGTGGGCGCGCACGACGTGGTCATCCCCGTTCCGGGTGCCGATTCGGACAAGGTCGTCTCGAGCTGGGACGTGCTGGCCGGCAAGGTGGAGCTTACGGGCCGCGTCGCTGTCATTGGCGGTGGCCTGGTGGGCACCGAGACTGCCGAATACCTGCTGCAGCACGGCTGCGAGGTGGCGATCGTGGAGATGCTCGACAAGATTGCCGCGGGCGAGTCCGAGACCATTCTGCCGCTGATTATGAGCGACTTTGCCGAGCACAACGTGGAGCAGCACGTGAAGACCCGCCTGACCGCCATTACCGACGAGGGCGTGGAGGCTGTTCACACCACCGAGGACGGCGCCGAGGAGCCGGTAAAAATCGCCTGCGATTACGTGGTGATGGCCGTGGGCTCCAAGGCCAACGCGTTTGACTTGGATGGCGTGACGGTGCCCGTGACCCGCGTGGGCGACTGCTCGGGCGAGCGCACCGCCGACATTGCGAGCGCCATTCGCACGGCATATCACGCGGCCAACGAGCTGTAGTTGAACATCGCGGCCAGGCGGGGCGGTAGCACGGATCCGTCTCGCCCGGCTGTGTCCCGTCGGGTGTCAACCGGTGCGGGGCCTGCAAGCGCAGCAGGTCCCGCCCTTTTTGTTTTACTCCGGTGGATAGCAATGCGAGGTAATCATGAGGAGTGAGGACGTCCACTGCCTTGCGGATCACTCAAAATTATTGGGGGAGGGGTTAATAACCATATCCTCTATACCAAAGGACATAAAGAGATGCCAATTTTGTTGACAAGCGAATGACGATTAGCTGCGAGTCAGCTACCAGCGTAAATAATCGATAAAGATATGTCGTAATTTGGTGCCAAATGCCCAGATAATGCCGCGTCTATTTTAATTAACTGCTTTGAGCAAACAGTAAAATGCTACTATCTAACTTGCACGTAAGAAGGCAGATTAACGGTTAAGGCTAAGAAGTGGCAGGTATGTCGGAAGCAACTAGGACTCGCACGCATGCGCCCGAGGTTAGGCAGCGCGCCGTCGAGATCCTCCAAGAGGGGGTCGGTCATCGCGCCCTCGCCGCGGAGCTTGGCATTCCCCAGGCCACGGCTCGTCAGTGGGCCCGCGCGTATGCCGTGGGCGGTGCCGACGCCGTTCTCAATGCCGGTTCGCATCATCACACCTATTCGTACGACGTAAAGCTCGCTGTGGTTAAGGACCGTCTGGAAAACGGCTTGACGGTTCGCGAGGCCATGATCAAGCACAAGATTCCCAGCGAGTCTTCGGTCAAGGCTTGGTGCCGCCAGTACCGCGAGAGCGTTGAGTCCGCACTGGTCGATAAGCCGCGCGGTCGCAAGCCGCGCGTTAAAAAGGCGGAATAGCGAACGGGATGGTGCGCCCACAGGGGCGCATTTTTCTTGCCGCGCCAACTTTTTGGACCGGCGCGAGCCTGTCGGGACATCCTCCAAAGTGGCCAATAAACCGCGCGCAGTGGCCCGCGCGCCTGTCGCTGCGATAGGGGAGCGTCGCCCCACTGCTCCAAAGCGGACGTGCCCTTACCCCGTACGCCTAAAACTCCCCAGTTGACCGAAAACCTGCCGCCGCTGCTCCTCAATTGAGCTATAACGTTAAACAATTGCAGCGTTTTTGCATGGGGGAGTGATGGTATGACGCTACTGTATTTCCTTACCCTGTTTCCGCTGGTACCGGCGCTGAGCATGCTGCTCGCGCGCGGTGACCGCGCCCGCGATGCGGTGGGGCTCATAGGTTCCGGCATTATTATGGCGGTGACAGTTGTAGTCGCCGTCATGTTTTTTGGCACGGGTCCGCAGAGCTTTGAGGTTGCCCCCGGGACCTCGCATGTGCTCTCGATCATCAGTTCCGTCATCGACGTCATCCTGTGCGCCGTCATCCTGTGCAACGCGTACAAATATAGGAACGCGCTCACCACGGTGCTCGGCATAGTCCAGCTGGTGGGCTCGCTTGCCTTTGCAGCCATGACGCTGCCCGCGGCCGAAGCCGTCACGGCGACGCCGCTCTACCTGGACTACATGAGCGTGATCATGGTCCTCGCCGTCGGTATCGTCGGCAGCCTGATCTGCGTGTATGCCTTGGGTTATATGAAGGACTTCCAGGCCCATGACGAGCACGAGGCTGCGCTGCGCGGGCAGACCGCGCCCGACCGTCGCCCGCAGTTCCTGGCGCTTATGTTCCTGTTCCTCTCAGCCATGTTCGTCATCGTGACGAGCGACAACCTTGAGTGGCTGTTCTGCGGCTGGGAAATCACCACCGTGTGCTCGTTTCTCATGATTGGCTACACGCGCACGCCCGAGGCCGTCAAGAACGCCTTCACCCAGATCATCCTCAACATGCTGGGCGGCATCGCGTTTTTGGCCGGACTCATGTACCTGCACGTTAACGGCATGCCGCTGACCATCTCGGGCATGATCGAGCTTTCCGGCGCCGGAACCGCGCAATCCGCGCTGCTGGTGATGCCGGTCGTTCTGCTGTCGCTCGCCGCGCTCACCAAGGCCGCGCAGATGCCGTTCCATACCTGGCTGCTCGGTGCTATGGTTGCCCCCACTCCCACGAGCGCCCTGCTGCACTCGTCAACCATGGTCAAGGCCGGCGTGTTCCTGATGGTCAAGCTGAGCCCGCTCTATGCCATCTATCCCGTGACCGGCTTTATGGTCACGAGCGTGGGTGCCATCACGTTTTTGCTCGCTGCCCTCATGGCCATCTCGCAGAGCAACGCCAAACGCGTGCTCGCGTACTCCACCATTTCCAACTTGGGCCTCATCAGTGCCTGCTTGGGTGTCGGCGCGCCCGAGGCCGTATGGGCGGCCATCTTCCTGATCCTGTTCCATACGGTGGCAAAGTCGCTGCTGTTCCTGTGCGTGGGCACGGCCGAGCATCATATCGGCAGCCGCAATATCGAGGACATGGACGGCATGTTCAGCCGCATGCCGCACCTGACGCGCCTGATGATGCTGGGCATCATGGGCATGTTCGTGGCGCCGTTTGGCATGCTCGTGTCCAAGTGGGGCGCCCTGGTGGCGTTCGCGCAGACTGGCAACGTGCTCATGATCATGGTGCTGGCCTTTGGCTCGGCCGCGACGTTTTTCTTCTGGGGCAAGTGGCTTGCCAAGCTTTCGGGCGTCGACCCCACGGCTCAAAACGTTGAGGTCAATGTCCATAAGACCGAATGGATGGCCCTCAACACCATCGCCGCGCTGCTGATTCTGTGCTGCGTGGCGTTCCCGGTTATCTCGAGCGGTCTGGTGTCGCCTTACTTGGCCATGGTGTTTGGCCGCGTGCCGTACGTTATTGGCAAGGACGCCATGTACCTGATGGTGGTTATCGTGGCGTTTATCGCCGTGGTGCTGCTGACTTCATTCCGAGTGAGCAACAAACCGCATGTAAACGTATATCTTTCGGGCGTGGGAACCGACAAATATCGCCATTTCCGCGGCTCGATGGGGCACGAGGTGAAGGCCGAAAAGCGCAATTGGTACTCGGAGGACGCCCTTGGCGAGAAGCGTATTGGCCCCGCGGGTAGCGTCGTGTGCTGCAGCATCATCTTGTTTGCGCTGCTGTGTTGCGCGTGGATTGGGCCCGAGCGACTTGCCATGAGCGCGCCCTCGGTGCTGCGCGGCAAATATTTTGAAGGTTCGGGCGTCGTGGGCATTTTTATTGGCACCGTGGCGTTTGCCTTGCTGGCGCCGTTTGTGGGTGGCCTGATCGACGGCGTTGACCGTAAGCTTTCGGCCCGCATGCAGGGCCGCGTGGGCCCGCGCCTGCTGCAGCCCTTCTACGACGTTGCCAAGCTGCTGCGCAAGGCCCCCGCCAGCGTAAATACCATGGACGATACCTACATGGCGTGCGCGCTCATCTTTACCGTCGTGGGCGGCGGCATCTTTGTGTCGGGTTCCAACACACTGCTGTGCGCCTTTATGGTTACGCTCGCCGCGATCTTTGTGGTGTTGGCGTCCGCCTCGACGCAAAGCCCGTTTGCCCAGGTTGGCGCCGATCGTGAGTTACTGCAGGTTATGAGTTACGAGCCCGCCGTTTTGCTGATGAGCGTGGGCCTGTACCTTGCCACCGACAGCTTCGATTCCATCGCCGTGACGGGGCAGTCGGCCCCCATCATCGTGTACAGCGCGCCCATTTTCCTGGCGCTGCTCGCGGTGCTTACCATCAAGCTGCGCAAGTCGCCGTTTGACCTTTCGTACTCGCATCACGCGCATCAGGAGATCGTCCAGGGCGTCGCCACCGAGATGAGCGGCGGCACGCTGGCCAAGATGACCCTTATGCACTGGTGCGAGACCGTGCTGTTTTTGATGTGGGTGGGCATGTTCTTTGTTTGGGACAACCCCGTGAGCTGGGTTGTAGCCCTGGTCGTGATGGCCGCGACGTATTTTGTCGAGGTCCTGATCGACAACACCTTCGCACGCAGCACCTGGCGCAGCTGCTTTAGGCTCGGATGGGGCGTGGCGCTGGTGTTTGGCCTGCTCAACCTTATGCCCATCCTCGTTGACGTGTTTATTTAGGAGGCGGCATCCATGGATCATAAAATGTCGCGCTCGCCGTGGGTCATTCATTACGACGGCTCGAGCTGCAACGGATGCGATATCGAGGTGCTGGCCTCGCTCACGCCGCTGTTCGATGCGGAGCGCTTTGGCGTGGTCAACACCGGCAACCCCAAGCATGCGGACATCTTTTTGGTGACGGGGTCGGTCAATGCCCAGAACCTGCCCGTCGTGCGCCAAATCTACAGCCAGATGCTCGAGCCCAAGTGCGTGGTGGCGTGCGGCATTTGCGCGTGTTCGGGCGGCGTATTCCGCGATGCCTATAACGTGATCGGCGGCGTGGACCGCGCGATTCCCGTGGACGTGTATGCGCCCGGGTGCGCCATTCGTCCCGAGACCGTGATCGATGCCATCGTGGAGGCGTGCGGCATCCTTGATCAGAAGGAGGCCGTGATGCGCGCCGGCGGTGACCCGCTTACCGTGGGCGGCGCTGCTACCTGGGATGGCGGCGTCGAGTTGGGCGAGGACGGGTTCGTGGCTGCGGGGGCCGGCGACGCGCCTGATGGGACGCCCGCCACTGCAAAGGAGGCCGAGTAATGCAAAAGGCTATCTATACCACCGTCGGGATCGATGAACTGTTGCCGCATGTGCAGGCGCTCAAAGGTACCGGCGCGCGCTTTGTGCAGATGCATGCCGAGCGCTGTGTGGACGACGGATCGTATCGCTTGGTCTATACGTTTATCGACGTTCGTGCTGCTCAGGAGCATATTGCGCAGGACGGCAGCTATGCGATCGAGAACCTGGTGGTTGAGGGCATCGACCAGTACCAGGAGATTCCGTCCATCAGCTCGTACTATCCGGCGGTATTCCCGTTTGAAAACGAGGCGCACGACCTGTTTGGTCTTGCCATCACCGATATGCAGATTGACTTTAAGGGCTTTTTCTACCAGGTCTCGACTGCCGAGCCCATGAGCGTTATCACGCCCGAGGTGAAGGCCGCGCGCGAGAAAGCCATGAAGGTGCGTGCCGCCGCCGAGGCCAAGGCGCGCAAGGCCGCTGCCGAGAAGGCCGCCGCGGCTGCGGCTGCTGCAGGGGAGAGCGCTGCGAGTGCCGGCGATGCTTCGGCTGCGGCGAGCGCCCAGTCCGCTGCGGCTGCCGGCTCCGATGCTCAGCACGATGAAACTGCTGCGAAGGCCGCGCTCAAGGCCGCTGAGATGGAGGCAAAGCTCGCCGCCATGGATCCCGAGAAAGCGGCCAAGGTCCGCGCGGCGCTTGCCGCCAAGGTCGCCCGCGACAAGCAGAAAAAGGAGGCGTAAGGTCCATGGCACATCGCTCCGTTATTCCGTTTGGCCCGCAGCACCCGGTGCTGCCCGAGCCGCTTCATCTGGACCTGGTGATTGAGGACGACCGCGTTCTCGAGGCAATTCCGCAGATCGGCTTTGTGCACCGCGGACTCGAGAAGCTCACCGAAAAGCGCGACATGCACCAGTTTGGCTACATCGCCGAGCGCATCTGTGGCATTTGCGCCGTGGGTCACAGCTGCGGCTATGCCAGCGCCTGCGAACGCATGCTCGACATCGAGGTGCCCGGCCGCGTGCAGTATATCCGCACCATTTTGCACGAGCTTTCGCGCATCCACTCGCATCTGCTGTGGCTGGGCCTGCTCGCCGACGCCTTTGGTTTTGAGGCGCTGTTCTATCGGTCGTGGACCCTGCGCGAGCAGATACTCAAGATTTTTGAGAGCACCTGCGGCGGCCGCGTGATTCTGTCGATCAACGAGATCGGCGGCCTTAAGCACGACATTGAGGACTCCGAGCTGGCGGGTATTGTCCAGACGCTCGACGCCATGCGCCCCGACTACGAGGCCCTGGTGCATACGTTTTTGGACGACAACAGCTGCGGCGAGCGCCTGCATGGCGTGGGCGTGATCAGCAAGAAAGACGCGCTGGATCTGTCGATGGTCGGCCCGTTCGGCCGCGCCTCGGGCGTGGATTACGACGTGCGCATGTTCGGCGACGGCGCCTATGCGGATCTGGCCGCGTTTGAGCCCATCGTTGCTACCGATGGCGATTGCTATGCCCGCTGCCAGGTGCGTTGCGCCGAGGTCACGCAGGCCATGGACATTATCAAGGAGCTTGTCGGCAGGATTCCGCACGACGGCATCGGCGGGCGTACCAAGCTCACACCGGCCGACGGCGCGCGCGGCGAGGTTGTGATTGAGCAACCGCGCGGCGAGGCGTATTACTATGTGCGCGGTAACGGCACCAAGAACCTGGACCGTTTCCGCGTGCGCACGCCGACGTCGCAGAACCTGGCGGGTCTGACGCATGCGCTGCAGGGCGTGCTCCTTGCCAACGTGCCCATGATTATCCTGACCATTGACCCCTGCATTAGCTGCACGGAAAGGTAGGCGCGGCATGAGTTTACTGACATTTGCCAAGACGGCCTTGGGTTCTATGGTCAAGCAGCCGGTCACGGTGTGCTATCCGCAGGAGAAGCTCGCGGCGCCCGAGCGCCTGCGCGGGCATATCGTCAACGACATGGACGTGTGCATTTGCTGCGGCATGTGTGCGCGTCGCTGTCCGGCGGGCGCGCTCGCGGTCGATCGCAAGGGCGGAACGTGGTCGATCGATCCGTATGCCTGCGTGGTGTGCGGTGAGTGCATCGAGAGCTGCCCCAAGCACTGCCTGACTATGGACACCGCCCGCACCCCAGTCGCAGCGGACAAGACTCCCACAGTAGAAACCAAGCCGGAATAGCGCTGGAATAGGGGCCGGTGGGGCAAAAATGCCCCACCGGCCCCGCGCTTAAACGCGCGGTTGTGCCGTCGCGAACAAAACTATGACGGATTACGGGGCTGGATAGCGAATCTCCGACCATGCAGAAAATCGCAAAAACAAAACCGCAGGTAGACAGCCTGCCGTTTTTCAAAAAATGAGGGTATGGATGAGGGTCCCGACTTTAGCCCCGTAATCCGGCATAGTTTTGAAATGGCACCATATCCGTAACAGCCCTTGATCTCCCGGGGACGGAGGAAAACGGGTCATTTTGGCCTTGCGAGGGCTGCCACGTGACCCGTTTGCCACGAAATGGGCCCATCTACTACGTTTAGGCTGCTACCCTCAACCATGGCGAACAACGCAAAAACAAAACCGCAGGTAAATTGCCCGCGGTTTTTCATGAAACGCGGCTATGGTCAGGGGTATCGGGTCAAACGTAGTAGACGGGCCGGTTTCGTGGCGAGCGCCATCGACTGCCCCCTTTGGGGACGGAGGAAAGCGGATCATTTTTGCCTGATGGCTCCGAGTCGCACCCGTTTTCCTGCGAAAACGCCGTGTCTCAACTTTGGTGAGACATTTGTCTCACGCCCAAAACAGGGTAGTGTCGAGAAAGTTGGTGTAGAGCCCCATCCGAAGCGAGTCGGCCCGGCGTCCTAGAATCTGGAACACGGTT
>NZ_CAXSQQ010000016.1:0-42750 GCF_964239575.1 Collinsella aerofaciens ATCC 25986 | reverse complement strand
GCCGCTGACCGGTGGACGGCACCGAGCCGTACGCTTGAACTGAGAAGGGGGAGGCCTCGCGGCCTCCCCCTTTTTTGCGTTTACCGGGCATAAATGACTCATTTACGCCAGACGATTTAATTCTTTTTGGTATTGAGCTTTTATTTAAAGAAAATAAAACGAATAACAAGGGCGACTGCTATGGCTGCAATGATCAAAAGCAGGATTGTCAGTCGATGCTGCTTGCGTCGTTTACTTGATGAAACGAAGATTGATTTTCCCTGTTTTGGCGTTTCGAGATAGCGAGCCGAATGCGTCAAGGTTTGCTTTGGTCGAGGACCTCTTTGTTGATGAGCGGCGGATGCTTTCATCGGCTCATCACTAGCTGCGCTGTTTTTAGATAGTGGTGCGTCTTTCAGATATACAGGGTCTCCCGAGGCGACGCCCATATGTTTACGTCCCGTTTGGGCATCCTCGAGCGTTTGATATCGATTTCTCGTCACATACTCGGGCTCCGGATCATTAATGGGCTCTTGCGAGATGTGGGGGCGATGGAACCGTGGCGGCTGCGTGGAAGTATCTTCCCCCTGCGTCGGCATAAACATATTGTTCTGGTTTTGGTCGTCCATGATGCCCTTTAGCTCGTTACCAACAACGTGTACGCGCTAATTGTAAGCCCCTTGTTATTTGTAGCTGGGGACATACTCGGTATTTAAGCTCTGGTTCAAAGAACCTTAACCTTCCTAAAACCTGAGTCATACGCACTTAGATATGCTTATAGTACTGGACTCAAAAAACTTTATAGTCGATGTATATATGAGCACTGGGTGGGCATATATAAGAGCGTCAAAAGAAGTCCCAGTCACCTGGAAGATGACTCGGCAGTCCTTAAAAGGAGTGGTAAACATGGCAAGCATGGTTCCTTATCGTTCGGTTTTTGGCGTTCGTCCTTCTGCTAGCTCGTTGTTCGATCTGTTTGATGATATGACCGACCTTGCAAACAACTCGATTGCTTCCAAGGCGTTCCCCGTTGACGTTGAGGATAAGGGCGACGGCTATGAGGTCAAGGCTTATCTGACCGGCGTCGCCAAGGACGATATCGATGTCGAGCTTAACGAGGGCCGTCTGTCCATTAGCGTGAATGTCGAGGAAGACGAGGAGAACGAGGGCAAGAACTTCCTGCAGAAGGAGTTCAACTCGTACAGCGCGACGCGTGGCGTGTATCTAAAGGACGCTTCGAGCGAGGGCCTCTCGGCTAAGTACGCTGACGGCATCCTGACCGTTACGGTTCCCAAGATCGTCGAGAAGAAGAACGTTACGAAGATCTCCATCGACTAACTTCGTTGGTGTTCTGCGCTATTAAAAGACAGCAAAAGGGGCTGGGAAGCGATTCTCGGCCCCTTTTGCTGTCTAGGACAGTCTATTGAATGGTTGCCGGTTGATACTGACTCGCAGGGCGTATCGAGAGTTTTCGCGATCCTTGGAGAAGGGTTGCGGAGCTGCCGACCTCGTCATCCAGAGTTGCGGCCAGAGTTTTGGCATAGCTTTTGACGGTAAGGCTCGGACGATTGTTATCTTGGCTGATATGCATGGCAATGAGCTGTTCGGTGCGATCGGTAACAAGTTCGCGCGCGGCTTCGGCGGCTTGGCCATTGGAGAGGTGTCCCCTTGCAGACAGGATGCGCTCCTGAAGAAAGCGGGGATATTCTCCCTCGCGCAGCATGGTCACATCGTGGTTGCTTTCGAGCGCGAGGACTCGACAATCTTTGAGGGTGTTCATGGCTTGGCTCGATAGCTCTCCGGTGTCGGTGGCAAAGCCGATGGAATCATCGAGGGTGTCGAATCGATAGCCGACTGGATTGATGACATCGTGTGACGTTGAGTAGGTTTGCACGTGGATGCCGGCAATGGATAGGGTGTCACCGGGATCGAATTCCTCGACAGGCAGATGCGAAAGATTTTCTTTGCTCGAAAGAGTGCCCCTGCTGGCAAAGAGGGGGCCGTGCCAGTGCTTGCACCAGACATCGAGGCCCTTGATGTGATCGCTATGCTCATGAGTAATGAGAAGAGCCGAGACGTTGTCTGCCGAGAGCCTCAGTTCTGCCATGCGCTTTAATGTCTCGCGGCGAGACAGTCCGTCATCGACCATAATGAGCCCCTGCGGGCCCTCGATGAGTGCGCAGTTGCCTTTAGAGCCACTGCCGAGGATATGAAGGTGCAGACGAGACATAAGATTCCAAAGGATACAATGGGTGCGGACGAATAGAGGAGGAAGCAAATGCCTACGGTATCTCAGCATTATGGACACCATGCCGTGCCTGGGGCAGTCGATGAGACCCGGACGAGGCAGCAGGCTGCTCCTGTCGTGCTCATGGTATCAGGCGGCGCGGACTCGACGGCACTGCTTCTTATGGCGTGCACATCAAAGCTGGATATCCAAGACGGACGCGGTGTCGCCCCCATTGCTCGCGAGCGCCTGCATGTGCTGCATGTAAACCATCATCTGCGCGGCAAGGCGTCCGATGGCGACGAGGCCTTTGTGCGTGAGCTCTGCGCGCAATATGGTTTACCGCTGTGTGTGGAGCACGCTTATTTTGATGGGGAGTCGGGCAATATTGAGGCCGCGGCCCGCGAGGTGCGCTATGCCGCGGCGCGGAGGTATGTTCGCGAGCTCTGCGCCCAGACGGGGGCACCGCGAACGGCGGCTCGTATCTGCACCGCGCACACGTCTTCGGATCGCGCGGAAACGTTTTTGATGAACGCGATTAAGGGTTCGGGGCCCGCTGGCCTATCGAGCATTCCTCGCCGGAGGAATATCGTGGTGCGTCCCTTGCTCGACCTAACTCACGGCGAGCTCGTGGGCTATCTACAGGTACATGGTCAGCCGTGGCGTGAAGACGAGAGCAATGAGGATATCTCGTATCTGCGAAACTACGTGCGCCATCGAGTGATGCCGGTGGTGGCGCAGCGCAACGCGAGCGTCTGCAAGACGATTGGCGCCGCCTGTGAGATCTTGGGTGATGAAGATGCGTTTCTATCCCAGCTGTCGGCACAGGCGTTTCGAAGCTGTTTGCGCAAAGAGGCAGCGGGCGCACTGGTGCTCGATGCCAGGCGCCTTGCTGCGGCCGAGGTGGTAATCGCGCGGCGCATCGTGCGACTGGCGATCAAACGCATCGATCCGGACGCTCGTCCCGAGATGCGGCATGTTGAGCGAGTCCTTTCCTGCGTTGCCGAGGGTGCCGGCTCGGTCACGCTTCCGGCGGGAATTGACGCGCGCGTTGAGTTTGGCATGCTGGCGTTTAAGGCCCCGGTGGCTCGCGAGGGCCTGGTCGCGGACTGGGTTACCGTACCCGGTCGTTTGCCGTTGGGCGGGGGACGTATGCTGGTCACAGAGCCGATGGCCGTTGAGCTGGGATGCGATATCGTGCGCCGCGCCCGTGAGCTTGCGGCTGCCGGGGAAGTGACAGCTTTGGTAGACGCGGCTGCCTTGGGTTTTGCCGACAGCGATAGTGAGCGGATCCTGGCGGGCTCGCGTGGCGAGATCCCTGTCGAGGCGCGATTGGCGCGCCTGTGGGTGGACGGTCCCGCACCGGGAGACGTGATGTGCCCGTTAGGGATGAGTGGCCGAAGCAAGAAAGTATCCGACTTGCTAGGCGAGGCTCGCATTCCCGTTTCCGAGCGCGCCGGCGTGCCCATGGTGAGGACGGCGCCGGGAGGTGCCGTGGTGTGGGTCGCCGGAGTTCGCGCGGACGAGCGTTTTAAGTGCACGGCCGCAACGCGCGTGGCATATCTGCTCCGCGTGGTCGATGCGGAATAGCGTCCCACGTCTGCTATTCTGTGCGACGTTGACGGTATTCCCGCGCTGATGGCGCACGGGCTGGTAAATATACCCCGTGCGCTGCTAGAATGTGAAGTTCGCGTCCATACGGCGGTGTGTGGGCGATAAGCACAAGAAAGGGTTGTCATGGCTTCTCAACATCCGGATATCGAGAAGGTTCTGTTCACGCAGGAGGATATCGACGGTATCGTCTCTCGCCTGGGCGAGGAGATTACGCGCGACTACGCGGGTAAGGATCTGGTGCTGATTGCGGTCCTGCGCGGTGCCGTGGTCTTTATGGGCGACCTGATGCGCAAGATCGAGCTGCCGACCAACATCGATTTCATGGCTGTTTCGAGCTATGGCGACGGTGTGAAGTCCTCGGGTATCGTGCGTATCATTAAGGATCTGGATATCGACATCCGCGGTCGCGACGTGCTGATCGTTGAGGACATTCTGGACTCGGGCCTGACGCTCAAGTATCTGATGAAGAACCTCGAGAGCCGCAAGCCCGCTTCTCTGGAGGTCGCCGCCTTCCTGTGGAAGGACGTTGAGGACCGTACCTCGGCCATCACGCCCAAGTATGTTGGAACCCATTGCCCCGATGCCTTTGTGGTGGGCTACGGCCTCGACTATGCCGAGCGCTATCGTAACCTTCCGTATCTGGGCATTTTGAAACCGGAGGTTTATTCGTAAGATGCCCGACGACCATAACGATAACAATTCCCAGACTCCCCGGGAGCCTAAGATCCCGGGGATGCCCGGAGGCAAGAAGCCCACGCGTACGGGCTGGCTGTATTTTATTTTGGCTTGCGCGCTTCTGGGCTACGCCTTCTTTAACATGGGCTCCGGCTTTGCCAATTCCAGCAATACCGTTAAGCTCGCGACGAGCGAGATGGTGAGCGCCATCAAGCAGGATCGCGTCGAAGATCTGACCTATACGGTTCAAGACGGAAGCGTGACGGGTCATTACTGGAAGACGAAGAAGGACAAGGGCGATACGAGCGAGCTCAAGAGCTTCTCCTCGACCTATGTCGGCTCCGATTCGCTTGCCGAGCTCATGGCGGAGCACCCCGATACCAAGTACATCGTCAACACCAACGATCCCGATTTTTGGGGCGACTTGGCGATGAGTGTGCTTCCGACGATCGCCCTTATCGCCATCATGTTCTACTTTATGCGCCAGATGATGGGCGCCAACAACAGGAACATGCAGTTTGGCAAGACCAACGCCAAGACCAACGAGGCCACACGCCCCAAGGTCAAGTTTGAAGACGTTGCCGGCGTGGACGAGGCAGTCGAGGAGCTCGAGGAGATCCGTGACTTTTTGAGCGATCCGGATCGCTATCGCAAGCTGGGCGCCAAGATCCCGCGTGGCGTGTTGCTGGTTGGCCCTCCGGGCACCGGTAAAACGCTGCTGGCCAAGGCCGTTGCCGGCGAGGCGGGCGTGCCGTTCTTTAGCATCTCGGGTTCCGACTTTGTCGAGATGTTCGTAGGTGTCGGCGCCGGCCGTGTGCGTGACCTCTTTAAGGAGGCCAAGTCCCAGGCCCCGTCGATCATCTTCATCGATGAGATCGATGCCGTGGGACGTCAGCGCGGAGCCGGCTTGGGCGGCGGCCACGACGAGCGCGAGCAGACGCTCAACCAGCTGCTGGTCGAGATGGACGGTTTTGAGGAGAGCGAGTCGGTCATCCTGATCGCCGCCACCAACCGCCCCGACATTCTGGATCCGGCGCTGCTGCGTCCCGGCCGTTTTGACCGTCAGGTTACGGTCGACCGTCCGGACGTGAAAGGCCGCGAGCAGATTTTGCGCGTGCATGCCGAGAACAAGTCGATGGACGAGGACGTTAAGTTTGAGAAGCTCGCCCAGATGACCGTTGGCTTTACTGGTGCCGATTTAGCGAACCTGCTCAACGAGTCTGCGCTGCTGGCCGCTCGCCGTCATCGTTCCGTGATCTCGATGGACGAGGTCGAGGAATCGATGGAGCGCGTGATTGCCGGACCGCAGCGCAAGGGTCGCGTGATGACCGAGGCCGAGCGCACCACGATTGCCTACCACGAGAGCGGTCACGCCCTGGTGGGCCACATCCTGGAGCACTCCGATCCGGTCCACAAGATCTCGATCGTCAGCCGCGGCCAGGCGCTGGGCTACACGCTGCAGCTTCCGCAGGAGGACCACTTCCTCAAGACCAAGAACGAGATGCTCGACGAGCTTGCCGTGTTCTTGGGCGGTCGCGTTGCCGAGGAGCTCATGTGCGATGATATTACGTCGGGCGCGAGCAACGATCTGGAGCGCGCAACCAAGATGGCGCGCGAGATGGTCACGCGCCTGGGCATGAGCGAGGAGCTGGGCACGCAAGTGTTTGGCGAGGCGCAACATCAGGTGTTCCTTGGTCGCGATTACGCCGATCACCAGGATTACTCCGAGGAGACGGCGCGCCGCATTGATATCGAGGTTCAGCGCATCATGCGCGAGGCCCATCGTCGTGCTGTCGAGATCTTGGATGCCCGTCGCGATCAGCTCGATCTGATGGCGAAGGTGCTGCTTGAGCGCGAGACTGTCGAGGGCGATGCCGTGAATGCCCTGCTCGATAACGAGTGGGACGCCTACCTTGAGCGCGAGGGCGATATCCTGGCGGCCAAGGAGGAGCGCAATGCCAAGGCGGCCGGCATGCCGACCAAGAAGCGCGTGTCTCGCATGAGCGAGGAGGAGCTGGCGGCTGATGCCGCGGCCTTTGCGCAGGCGGCCATGCAGGAGGATGCCGAAGCCGCATCCGATGATGCTGACGATGACCATGCCGTCGTCGGTGTCGACACCGACAAATAGTCTTTGTGGCAAAAGCCTCCGCGGGGAAACCTGCGGAGGTTTTTTCTTTTGAGCGATATGGGGCCGTCTGTTGATTGGGGACAGACTTAAATGAGCGTTTTCACGCATTTAAGTCTGTCCCCAATCAACATTGCTGCGGCACTTTGCTCGGCTAAAGCGTACAATAGCGCCTATGCGAAAGGGGGACAGATGATCAACGAAACTATGTATGCTCGCGGCGCGGAAAGCTCCATCATCCGTGAGATTTTTAGCTATGGCCTTGAGCGCAAGGCGCAGATCGGTGCGGAAAACGTATTCGATTTTTCGCTGGGCAATCCGAGCGTTCCGGCGCCCGCTGCTGTGGCTGAGTCAATTAAGAAGGCCCTGGAGCTGCCGAGCGACCAGCTGCACGGCTACACGCCCGCACCGGGCCTGCCGCAATGTCGTGCCGCTGTGGCCGAATCACTCAACCGCCGCTTTGGCACGAGCTATGAGGGCAAAGACGTATTTATGACGGTGGGTGCCGCGGCTTCGCTCACCTGCACGCTCAACGCCGTTACGAACCCGGGCGACGAGGTTATTGTTATCGCCCCGTACTTTCCGGAGTATCGCGTTTGGATTGAGAAGGCCGGCTGTACGTGTGTTGAGGCGCTCGCCGATGAAGATACGTTCCAGCTGAGCGTGGACAACGTGCTCAAGGCGATCAGCGATAAGACGGCGGCCGTCATCATTGACTCTCCCAACAATCCGACCGGTGCCGTATATACATGCGACACGCTGACGCGACTGGCCAATGTTCTGCGCGAGGCCAACGCTCAGCGCGATCCCGAGAATCCGATTATGCTCATCTCGGATGAGCCGTACCGCGAGATTGTGTACGGTGCCGAGGTGCCTTGGGTGCCCTCGATCTACGAGAACACCGTGGTGTGCTACTCGTATTCTAAGTCGCTATCGCTACCTGGCGAGCGCGTGGGGTGGATCTTGGTTCCCAACACCAATCCGCAGGCTGCCCGTCTGATGCCGGCTGTTGCGGGTGCTGCCCGTACGCTAGGTTTTGTATGCGCACCGGCACTCTTCCAGCGCGTAATCATCGATTGCATCGATGAGCCGAGCGATGTCGAGGCCTATGCGCGCAACCGCACCGCGCTTACCGACGCACTAGCGGAGTACGGCTACACCTATGTTGAGCCGGATGGTGCATTCTACCTGTGGGTGAAGGCGCTGGAACCCGATGCGAATGCGTTTTGCGAGCGTGCAAAGAAGTATGAGTTGCTTGCGGTTCCCTCGGACAGCTTTGGTATGCCGGGTTGGTTCCGCCTGGGCTATTGCGTGAGTTACGAAACGATTATCAATTCGCTACCCGCTTGGAAACAGTTGGCGGACGAGTATCGTTAAAAGTAAAGCGCTCTGCCTACAATGTTTTACGTGAAACGGGGTTTGGTGTTAAGCCAGACCCCGTTGTCATGGACGTTGTGTCTTTGGGATGGAGTGGTTTTACGACTATCGAAGGCTATGCGTACAATGAATATAAGCGACGGCCGTGCCAGATAAGGAGACCTGATGCCCTACCTGCTTTCTTGTGACATTCATACCCATACGATATTCTCTGCGCATGCGTATTCGACCATTGAGGAGAATGTGTACTGGGCGGCAGAGCGTGGCCTGCAGGTGCTCGGATCTGCCGACCATCTGAGCTCTATGGTTACGGCTTGCCCCAATGACCTGCGCAGTTACCAATTCTTTATCAACCAGGATATCTGGCCGCGCATTTGGAGCGGCGTGCTGGTGCTGCGTGGTGCCGAGGCCGATATCGTTTCGCTGGACGGAAGCCTGTTTGGCGAGGACACTCCTGTCACGCTCGATATTGCCGGTGATTCGTACAGCCGTCAGCATTCGCTGTTCGATTTGGTTACGCGAAATTTGGATTATTTGGTTGCGAGCGTGCATAATCCGCAGATTGCTGAAGGCGCGACGCTGGCCCAGACGACCGAGATGTATATCAATGCCCTGGAGCACCCCAAGGTGTTCATGCTGGGTCACACGGGGCGTTCGGGCGTGCCGTTCGATATCGACGAGGTGCTGTTGGCAGCTAAGGCCAAGCACAAGATTATCGAGATCAACAACCATAGTCTTGAACACGGTGTCGACACTGAGCATTGGGCCGTATGCCGCAAGATCGCCGAGCGCTGCGCCGAGCTGGGCGTGGGCATTGGCGTGTCAACCGATGCCCACATTGGCATGGCCATTGGCAAGCTCGATCACGCGCGCAAGATGCTCGACGAGATTCACTTCCCGCTAGATTTGATCGTGACGCGCGACCGCGAGACGCTGCTGCGCGAGATGGCGGCAGCCGGCGTGTGCGATCTGCGCAATGGGATGTAGCGGAGTTTATAAACCAAGCGAAGGGGGCGGCCCAGGCGGGTCGCCCCCTTTCTTGTCCCAAAAATCTACTGAGGTCGGTTAGCGGCGTTCGAGGACCGCTACGGTTTCGGTGTGGTCGGTGTGAGGGAACATGTCGACGGGCGTGATCTTGAGCAGGCAATAGCCTCCGTCGAGGAGCTGATGCAGGTCGCGCTCTTGAGTTACGGGGTTGCAGCTGATATAGGTGATGCGGCGCGGCTTAAGCGCGCAGGCAGCTTCGAGGAACTCGGGGGTAGAGCCGGCGCGCGGCGGATCGATGGAAAGGACATCGACCCGCTCGTTGTTATCGGCGGCATCCAGGATGCAATCGGTGGCGTCGTCGGCCATAAACCAGGCGCTGCGGGTGAGGCCGTTGAGCTCGGCATTGCGACGTGCGTCGGCAATGCCCGCCGGGTTGCGCTCCACGCCGAGCAGCATAATGCCGATGCCCTTTTTCTGGGCATCTTTAACTGCGCAAAGACCGATGGTACCGCTGCCACAGTAGGCATCCATGAGCACATCGCCCTGGTGCAAATCCATGCCGTCGATAGCGAGCTGATAGAGCAGCTCGGTCTGTTGCGGGTTGGTCTGGTAGAACGCGGTGGGGGAGATATCGAACTCGCAGCCGAGTAGCTGGTCGCGCATGCATTCGGCGCCATACACGATGCGGGTTTCCTCGCCGAGGATGGCGTTGCCGGGGCGTCCGTTGATGTTTTGGGCGACGGTGACGATGCGCGGATCGAGTGCGGCGACAGCCTCAAAGAACTCCTGCGCATGCGGCAAGTCGCGCTGAGCGGTCACGAGCGTGACCATGACCTGGTCGGTACGCCAACCGCAGCGGACGACGGCATAGCGAAGCAAACCAAGATGCTTGTCCTCATTAAAGGCGGGAATATGCAGCCGCTCAGCTTCGCGTGCGATGCCGTTGAGAATCTGACGGGCGCCCGGTGCCTCGACGGGGCATTCGGGTACGGCAACGATCTTGTGCGTGCCGCGCTCAAAGAAACCGCAACGGACAGCGCCCTCCTTACCGGGAGCAAAGGGAGTGGCAGCCTTATGACGAAAGCCACGCGGCGCAGGATATTTACCCGGGTCGCCAAGGTTGACGCCCATACCGCGAATAGGATCGACAGCAATGCTCTCGCGCTCACAAAGCTCGGCAAACAGCTCCTCCATAGCAGCCTGCTTAGCCGCCAACTGCTTTTTATAAGGACGATTGAGCGCCGTGCACCCACCGCAAGATTTCATGATCGAACAGGGAGACTTGGGGTCCACGGCCTTACGCGCAGACGAAACCCGATCTTTATGCGAGCGCTTGGAACGAGTCTGAGGCGCTTTATCCCCGCCTCGACGAGAGTCAGAACGCTTGGTCTTAGCTCTGCTCTTGGTCGGTTTGCTTTTTGCAGCTTTAGAAGACTTGGATTTCGTAGAAGATTTCTCCTCCTTCGACCCCTCAGCCGCCTCGATCAAAGCACGACGAGCCTTACGCTCCGCACGAGATTCTGCCATGAATTAACCCCACTAATTTACAAATTGAAATCTGAAAGCATTGTACCGTGCCAAGCTAGCGGACGATATGCAAGCGTCCATTTCGTGTCAGTGATAAGTCCAACGATGTTTGCTCCCCGCCCATGCCGGGCAAACCCTCCCTTGTACTTTATCAAGGTAGAGTGTATGATTCTGAACGTTACATGACTCACTTTACCTAACTAAAGTGTCATCAAGGGGGAATACCATGAACACCGATATGTCTCGTCGTCAGTTTGTTGGTCTAGCCGGCTCGCTCGCCACGGTGCTTGGCCTTGGTCTTGTCGGTTGCGGCGGTGGTGCCGGCAAGGGCTCCGCTGCTGGCTCTGCCGCGGCCAAGGATGTGAAGGGCGCTGCGGAGTCCAAGAAGCTCGTGGTGGGCTTTGATAAGTCCTATCCTCCGTACGGCTTTGTGGGCGACGATGGCGAGTACACCGGCTTTGATCTCGATCTGGCCAAGGCTGTTGCCGATAAGCAGGGCTGGGAGGTCAAATACGAGGCCATCGACTGGGATGCCAAGGATACGCTGCTCAACTCGGGCGCCATCAACTGTATCTGGAACGGCTTTACCATGGAGGGCCGCGAGGACGACTACACGTTCTCCGAGCCGTACATGCTCAACGAGCAGGTGCTGGTGGTAAAGAAGGATGCAGGCATCAAGAGCTGGGACGATCTTGCCGGCAAGACCGTGATTACCCAGACCGATTCCGCTGCGCAGGATGTGCTTGAGGGTGACCAGAAGGATCTGGCGGCGACGTTTGCCACGCTCGACACCATCGGTGAGTACAACACGGCGTTTATGCAGCTCGAGAGCGGCGCGGTCGATGCCGTGGCTTGCGACCTTTCGATTGCCCAGTATCAGCTTGCCGCCAAGCCCGATGCTTATACGCAGCTTGATGAGCCGCTGTCCAGCGAGCACTACGCCGTCGGCTTTAAGAAGGGCGACACCAAGTCGGCCGACGCCGTGACCGAGTCGCTCAAGGCACTCTACGATGACGGTACGGTTAAGGATCTCTGCGACAAGTATTCAAGCTATGGTCTATCTTTCGATAATTGGGTGCTCAAGTAATGTCTATTCAGGTCATGATGCAGATGCTTGGCCAGGGATTCTTGGTCAGTTTGCAGTTGTTTGTGCTGACACTGCTGGGGTCGATTCCGCTGGGAATCCCCGTGGCGTTTATGCGCATGAGCAAAATCGCGCCGCTTCGCTGGATTGCGCGCATCTACATTTCGGTCATGCGCGGTACGCCGCTCATGCTGCAGATGTTTGCCATCTACTTTGCCCCGTACTACGTGTTTGGCATTTCGCTCACGCCCGATTCCAAGTGGACGGCGTGCGTCGTGGCGTTCATCATCAACTACGCCGGTTACTTTGCCGAGATCTATCGCTCGGGCTTGCAGTCCATTCCGCGCGGTCAATACGAGGCTGCCGAGGTGCTGGGCTATTCGCGCGTGCAGACGTTTCTGTATATCGTGATGCCGCAGGTCGCCAAGCGTATTCTGCCGGCGATGGGCAACGAGATCATCACGCTGGTCAAGGACACGTCGCTGGCGTTTGCCATTGGCGTGGGTGAGATGTTCTCGACGGCCAAGGCGCTGGTCGCCTCGCAGGTGAGCATGGTGCCGTTTGCGATCGCGGCGCTGATTTACTGGGTCTTTAATTTCGTCGTCGAGATGCTGCTGGGCGCCGCCGAGAAAAAATTGGATTACTACCATGATTAATTCGGTAATGAATATATCGAACGCGCGTAAGGCGTTTGGCGGCAATGAGGTGCTCAAGGATATCTCGCTTGAGGTGAAGCGTGGCGAGGTCGTGGCGATTATCGGGCCTTCGGGTGGCGGCAAGTCCACGCTGCTGCGGTGTGCCACGCTGCTCGAGACACTCGACGGAGGCTCGCTCTCGTTTGGCGACCTTGCCGTTGCGACGGATGAGGGTTCGGGCGCGGTCTATGCGAAGGGCGATGTGCCCAAGCAGGCGCGCTCGCGATTCGGCCTGGTGTTCCAAAATTACAACCTGTTCCCGCACTATACGGTGATGAAAAACATCACCGATGCGCCGATTCGCGTGCTTAAGCGTCCGCGCGAGCAGGCGGAAGCCCGCGCTCACGAGCTGATTGCACAAATGGGGCTGACGGGCAACGAGAACAAGGTGCCGTGTGAGCTTTCGGGCGGTCAGCAACAGCGTGTGAGTATCGCCCGCGCCCTGGCGCTCGATCCGGAAATCTTATTCTTTGACGAGCCGACCTCGGCGCTCGATCCCGAGCTAACGGCCGAGGTGCTGCGTGTCATTAAAGACCTGGCGGCGCAGAATATGACGATGGTGATCGTGACCCATGCGATGCAGTTTGCGCGCGATGTTGCCGATCGCGTGGTCTTTATGGACGGAGGCCGCATTGTCGAGGAGGGCCCGGCCGAGCAGGTTATCGATCATCCGCGTGAGCAACGTACCCGTGAGTTCTTGAGTCGTATCGAGGGCTAAGCTCAGCTATGTATTGAGAAGAAGCCGCCGCGGGTCTTATGGACTGCGGCGGCTTTTATTTGTATCGATGGGGTTTAATAATCGCCTGGCATACTTGCTCTGTCCTCTCGCCGCCTGTATTCATACGTGCGCCGAAAGGTATGCATGGACAGCCGCCCGTGAGGGTAGGGTGGTGGCATAGGACATTTGGAGGGTGAGTCGGCTCGGCTGCCGACCATGCTGCTCCCGGGATGGCACCGACCGCGAACTCTCCCCGTTGGCGTCGCGCATTGCGCGCGGCCCTGCAAGGAGGTCATCATGGGTGCTCCCAAGACCGGTAACGTAAGGAACGTGGTGCTCGTAGGCCAAGGCGGGGTGGGCAAGACTTCACTCGCCGAGGCCATGCTCCACCTTTCCGGCAAGACCGCCCGCCTGGGCGGCCACGACGGCACCAAGCCCACGCTCGACTATGACCCCGAAGAGGTCAAGCGTGCATTTTCCATCTCGACGACCATCGCGCCGATCGACTGGAAGGGCGCGCGCATCAATGTGCTCGATGCCCCGTGCTACCCCGATTTTATCGGCGACGCCTTTGCCGCGATGAGCGTCTGCGAGACGGCTCTGTTTGTGGTCGACGCCGAGGCCGGCCCGCAGCCTACGACGGTTAAGCTTTGGTATGCCGCCGAGGACCTGCGCCTGGCGCGTGCGGTGTTCGTAAACCGCCTGTCGCGCTCCGAGGCCAGCTTTGCGACCACGATGGACCTGCTGCAAGAGCGCTTTGGCACGCGCCTGGGCGCCGTGACCCTTCCCTGGGGCGAGGGCGAGGACTTTGACGGCATCATCGACCTGGTGCGCATGAAGGCGCGCCATTGCAACGGCACCGAAGCCGTTGAGTCGGAGATTCCCGAGGAGTATCGTGCCCAGGCCGAGGAAGCCCATGACCATCTGTGCGAGCTGGTGGCCGAGGCCGACGACGAACTGATGATGAAGTACTTGGAAGGCGAGGAGACGCTGACGCAGGAGGAGCTTGAGGGCCTGCTGTCGAAGGCGATTGCCGCGCGCATCTTTGTGCCGGTCTTTGCGGGCGATTGCATTAAGGAGCAGGGCGTCAACTCGCTGATGGACGACATCGCGACGTACTTCCCGGCGCCGACCGACTACGGCGAGATGCCGCTTATCGACGGCGATTCGCTCAAGATTTCGAGTGACGATGATCGTCCGGTGGCGTTTGTGTTTAAGACCCTGGCCGATCCGCAGCAGGGCCGCATCAGCTTTATCAAGGTGCTGACGGGTACGCTTGAGCCGGGCCTTGAGCTGGTCAACGCGCGCACGCGCAAGGGCGACCGTCTGGCTCACCTGTATGTGATGTGCGGCCGCGACATGACCGAGGTCGGTCACGCCTATGCCGGCGACATTATCGTGGCACCCAAGCTGGCGGCCGAGACGGGCGATACGCTCTCGATTACCGGCAAGGTCGAGGCTGCGGCGTTTAAGTTCCCCAACTCGCAGTACCGCATTGCCATCGAGGCCGAGAATCGCGGGGACGAAGAGAAGCTCTACACGTTTATCGAGAAGGCCTGTAAGGCCGATCCGACTATGAGCATCGACCGTGACGAGGAGACCGGCCAGACCATTATCTCCGCCGTGGGTGAGGCGCAGGTTTCGGTGCTGCTCAACCGTTTGGAGGACCGTACCAAGGTCGTGGCCAAGAGCGTGCCGATCCGCATTCCGTATCGCGAGACCATTCGCCGTACGGCAAGCGCGCAGGGCCGCCACAAGAAACAGACTGGCGGTGCCGGTCAGTATGGCGACTGCTGGCTGCGCGTTGAGCCGCTCATTGGGCCCGACGGCACGAGCGATGGCTATGAGTTTGTAGACGAGGTCGTGGGTGGCCGAATCCCGCGCTCGCTCATCCCCGCCGTGGACAAGGGTGTCCAGGAGACCATGAAGGACGGCATCATTGCCGGCTACCCGCTCACGGGCATTCGCGTGGCTGTGTACGACGGCTCGTATCACAGCGTCGACTCCAACGAGATGGCGTTCCGCGCGGCGGCTCGCATCGGCCTGCGCAAGGCGTGCGCCGATGCCGACCCGGTGGTGCTGGAGCCCATCGAGGAAATCACGGTGACTATTC
Organism: Collinsella aerofaciens ATCC 25986; assembly: GCF_964239575.1. Taxonomy (GTDB): domain Bacteria; phylum Actinomycetota; class Coriobacteriia; order Coriobacteriales; family Coriobacteriaceae; genus Collinsella; species Collinsella aerofaciens_BQ. The sequence goes on along the minus strand of NZ_CAXSQQ010000016.1, from coordinate 27,629 downwards.
CCGAAAGCTACGCCGGCGCTGTGATGGGCGACATCTCGGCATCGCGCGGTCGCGTGACGGGCATGGAGACCGATGAGCGCGGCGACACCGTGGTCGTCGCTCAGGCACCTCTCGCCGAGTTGACGGATTACTCGACGCGCCTGCGCTCTATCACGCGCGGCACGGGTGACTTTACCATGAAGCCTGCTGGCTATGAGCAGGTTCCCTATGACGTTCAGGCCAAGCTCGTGGAGCTGTACAACGCGGGAAGGTAGCAAGCCCGCGTGTAACGTCGCGCGACATAACCCCAATTTGGGTTGGGGGCGGTTGTGGCCCGCTCCGGACAAGGTTCCGGAGCGGGCTTTTCTTCTGCGACGAGCCGTTTGTTTAACGCTGTATCATTCGGCGCGCGATGCGAGCCGGGCGCTCGGAGCCTGCCCACCTCCCCGGTGACAAAAGCAATGCAATCGGGGCACGCGGGTGACTCTTGGGCGTATGAGGGGCCCGGACGTGCACACCGCGGGTGACAAAGCGCCCGTTAAGCGGTTTGCCCATACCTCCTAAACTAAAAGGCGTAGAGAAACGACAACAAACGAGAGGAGGCAGACATGGCACTGTTCGATTCGACACACACGCTCGACGCCGTCGACGCCGCCGACCAGAACGCCGTCTTCGAGGCCCTCGCCACGAAGGCCGTGGAACTGGGCGTCGCCGCCGATGCGTCCGCTATCGTCTCTGACCTTCATGAGCGCGAGGCCGAGGCTTCTACGGGCTTTGGCAACGGCGTGGCTGTCCCGCATACCAAGAGCGCCAACGTCAGTACCCCCGCCATTCTCTTCGCGCGCCTGACCGCGCCCGTCGAGTGGCACGCGCTCGACGACGCTCCCGTCGACACGGTCATCAACATCCTTGTCCCCGAGAGTGGCAGCGACACCCATCTGCAGCTGCTCGCCAAACTGGCGCGTCGCCTCGTGCACAAGGATTTCGTCGACCATCTCAAGGGCGACTCCATCGAAGACGTGTGCGCCCTCATCCGGGGCGTCGTCGGATAGCAGGTAATGTTCAACCCCGTGTGAAAGGAAAGAGGGGAGAAGCATATGGCAAAGTCAATCGTGGCCGTCACCAATTGCCCGGCCGGCATTGCACACACCTACATGGTGGCCGAGGCGATCAAGACGAAGGGCACCGAGCTGGGTTATGAGGTTTACGTCGAGACCCAGGGTGCCAGCGGCGTCGAGAACAAGCTTACGCCCGAGCAGATCAAGGAGGCCGACTACGTCGTCCTCGCGCTCGGTCGCGGCATGAACGATGACGATCGTGTTCGCTTCGACGGCAAGAAGGTCGTAGAAGTGCCCGTTTCCGAGGCCCTCAAGCGCATCGACAGCCTTATGGGTAACCTTGAGAGTGAGGCCAAGGTCTTCCGGGCCTCCGCGGTCAAGCTTGGCGCCAAGCAGGAGAGCGTCACCACCGGCATCATGAGCTACCTCATGGCCGGCGTCTCCGCGGCCCTGCCGTTTGTCATCGGCGGCGGCGTGCTCATGGCCATCGGCTCCATCATGGCCCAGTTCGGCGCGCCCAACGTGGCCCCCGGCGACGGCCAGATGGCTTCGCTCGCCTGGGTGCTCAACACCATCGGCGGCCTGGGCTTCACGTTCATGATTCCGATGATGGGCGCCTTTATCGCCAACGCCATCGGCGATAAGCCCGCTATCATGCCCGCCTTCATCTGCAGCTACCTCGCCAACAGCACCGACTTGCTCGGCACCGAGGTCGGCGCTGGCTTCCTTGGCGCCTGCGTAATTGGCCTTGCGATCGGCTACTTCGTCAAGGCGATGAAAAAGATCAACCTGGGCAAGAACTTCCAGTCCCTGCTTGGCTTCCTGATCATCCCGGTTGTGACGCTCTTTATCTTTGGCCTGGGCACGTACTATATCATCGGCCCGGCCATGTCCTGGCTTATGAACGCCTTCGTCGGCCTGTTGAGCTCTATCCCGAGCTCGATGAAGCTCGTCGCCGCCTTCCTGGTAGGCGCCATGCTCGCCTTCGACATGGGCGGCCCGGTCAACAAGGCCGCTTGGTTCTTCTCCTTCTCCTTGCTGGGCTCTGGCGTGTACGACTGGTACGGCATTGTAGGCGTCGTGACGATCCTTCCGCCGATGGCCGCTGCCATCGCTACCTGGATCCGTCCGAAGCTCTTCACGCAGGCCGAGCGCGACTCCGCAATCCCTGCGCTCATTGTCGGCGCAACCGTCGCCACCGAGCCGGCTATCCCCTATGCCCTGGCCGCACCCCTGCCTATGATCTCCGCGAACGTCATCGCCGGCGGCGTCGCCGGTGCCATCTCCATGGCCCTTGGCGTCCAGCGCATCGCTCCGGGCATCGGCATCTTCGATCCATTCCTGGGCCTCATCTACCCGGCGACCAGCTACTACATCGCCGTCGCTGTGGGTCTGGTCCTGAACATCGCCCTCATCATCGTCTTCAAGTCCGCTTGGATGAAGAAGCGCGAGGCTCAGAACGCCTAAGGCTCGATAGAATAATTAGTCCTGCGGGGTCGCCGGTCTGTTCGGCGGCTCCGCAGGTTTCAATGAAAGGAATGGGGAAATGCGTTACGACTTCGATCGCGTCATCGACAGAATGGGTACCTACAGCACCCAATGGGACTATGCGGCCGACCGGTTTGGCAGCGCAGACGTGCTTCCCTTTTCCATCTCGGACACCGACTTCGCCGTGCCCGACGAGGTCATGGATGCCCTCCGCGCCCGCATGGAACACCCCATCTTTGGCTATACCCGCTGGAACCATAGTGACTACAAGGGTAGTGTTGCCGGCTGGTTTGCCAGGGACGGGGCGTCCCACGTGGACATGGACTGGGTCGTGTACAGCCCGAGCGTTATCTTCTCGGCCGCGACGGTCATTCGTCTGGTGAGCGAGCCGAATGACGCCGTGGTGACGCTCACTCCCATGTATGACGCCTTCTACGGCCTGATTGAGGGCAACGGGCGCGAGCTTGTGGCCGTTGCTCAGGCGAGCGCCATGGACGGCTACGGTCTCGATTGGGATGCCCTTGAGGTGGCGCTTGCCCGCCCCGAGGCAAAGGTTATGCTGCTCACCAACCCGCATAACCCCACAGGCAAGGTCTTCACGGCAGGCGAGCTTGCTCGTATTGTGGAGCTCTGCCATGCCAACGGGGTCTTTCTCATTTCGGATGACATCCATCGCGATATGATTCTGGGCGAAACTCCCTACACACCCGTGACGAACATCACGCGCGAGGGCGCGGCGCTGCTGTGTTCGGCCTCCAAGACGTTCAACACGCCCGGGCTCATCGGGTCCTATGCGCTCATCCCCGACGATGACCTGCGCGAACGCTTCCTGTTTGAGCTCAAGCAAAAAAACGCCCTGTCGAGCGTGAGTATCTTGGGGATGACTGCCCAGATGGCGGCGTATCGCTCGTGCTCCGAGTATGTGGACGAGCTTGTGGCCTATATTCGCGGCAACATGCAGGCGCTCAAGGATTTCCTTGCCGCCAATCTGCCCGAGATCCGCTTTGCGGTGCCGCAGGGGACCTATCTTGCCTGGATGGATGCCTCGGGCCTGGAGTTGGATGCGACCGAGCTCCAGCGCCGGCTCGTCGAGGTGGGCCATATTGGCATCATGTCGGGTGAGACGTACGGCGGTGCCGGGTACCTGCGCATGAATCTCGCCTGTCCGCGCTCGAAGGTTGAGAGGGGGATGGAGCGGATGCTCGCCGGCATCCGCTCGTAGCGGCATGATCAGCAAGAGACAGAGACAGCTCCTGCGGGCGCTCGACGACGGCCCACGCTCTGGTGCCGAGCTCGCCGAGATACTCGGCGTCTCCCGCCGCACCGTGGTGCGCGAAGTGGCGAGCATGAGCGCGTGGCTTGAGTCCGTGGGCGCCGGTAGTATCTCGAGCGATCCCAACTACCATCTGATGGTCACATCCGAGGATGCGATCGCCTCCATCTTGTCGCAGGACCTCACCGACGAGGCGCGCGTCCTCATGTGCGTGCTCTCCCGGCCGGGGATCTCGACGGCGCAGATCTCAGGGGAGACCTATCTCTCGGTCCGCTCCGTGCGCGCAGCGATGGATGAGATCAACGTCCGGCTGCGCGGGGTCGTCGCGCTCGAGGCGCGCGTGGGCTACGGGATCGATGCGGACTTTAGCGGCATGGGACCGGCGGACCTCTTGGCGGCGCTCGCCATCGACAATACCGGTATTGCCGCTGAGCTCGAGCGCTCATGCGGCTGGGACTCCCTGATGCGCCTGATCGGCGAACGGGGCGAGGAATACCGCCTGCTCATGGAGCCGTATCTGTCGCAGCGCCAGCTGAGGATGCAGACGCTCGCCGCCGTCTGGTGCAGCGCGTGGCTCGTGCCCGACGCCCCGGGCGGCGCCGGCGCCGGCGCCGGCGCGCGTGCCGTCACCGAGTTCCAGCAGTACAAAAAAGACCTGCTCTACCGCCTGGTCACGCGCCGTGCGGCCATTCTGGCGCGCATCAGCGAGGTGCTCGTCTCGCACGGCATTAAGTCGACGCGCGAGGACCTCGGTAGTCTTATCTTCGACCATGTGCTGCGCTGCGCTCTCTTTCCCACGCTCATGTCGGCGGAAATCCAAAAGCAGATGCGCGGGATCCGTATGGAGCACCCGTTTGAGTTCGACTTTGGCGCTGATCTCTCCGAGTGCCTGCGCGCATTTGACGAGCATCTGTTTGTGGAGCCCGACTTCCTCTCGCTCTACGTGCTGGCTTCGCTGGAGCACTTTACGCGCCATCCCGTGAGCCTACTTTTGGTCTGCGGGCGCCCTTCTGTGGCGACCATCAACAAATCCCTGATCGAGCGCGGCGTCGACGGCGTCGAGGTCGAGCTCGTGGACAGCGAGCCGCTCGCCCGGCACGCGCTTGAGGACGGATCGTTTGACCTGGTGGTGGGCGACGCCGCGGCAGCGCGAAACTTTAAGGCCGCACGTGAATGGGACCTCTCGTTTTCGGGCGTGCTCTCGGCCTACGAGGTCGACCGCATCCGCCAGATGGCGCTGCGTGTGCTCTACGAGCGCGATATCGCGAGCCTGCTACCGCGCGCGAGCTATCTTGAGCTGCATGTTGAGGCCGGCGACTACCTCGATGAGCTGTCGCGCGCCCTCGGCGGGCTGGTGGCAGCGCATGCGATCTCGGCAGATGAGGCGGCCCTCATCATGGACCGCGAATGCCAGGGCGACCGCCTGCAGCTGGGACATGTCGCGTTCCCGCATACCATCACGCCGGTCGCTGCCTCGACGTTTCGCCTGCTCGCTATCATGCCCGATGCGCCTCTTCGCGACGGCGACGAGCAGATCGACCTAGTGGTGGTGACGCTTGCGAGCCAGCGCCTGGCCGACAAGAGCAGCATGTTCAACTATCTGTTCTCCGTGCTGCACGATGCTGAGCGCGCCGGTGTGCGCTTGCCGCACACCTACGAGGAGACCGTCGCGTTCTTGGGGCGCGACTTTGGCTATGCCGAGGAGAAGAGCGATGAGTGACGAGGCGATGGGGGCGCGCGGGGCGCTTGCGGCCGCATATGGCGTGGCGGGCGCTACTGGATCGATAACGGGGGCTGGGCTGACGCCGGCTGCCGAGATCCGCGCCTATGTGGATGAGGTCTGGCCGAGCTTTCTTGATGATCTTGAGGCGCTCGTGGTCGTGCCGAGCGTGGTCGACGAGTCGCGCGCCGTGGCGGGCGCCCCGTGGGGCATGGAATGTCATCGTGCGCTTTGCGTTGCGATGGATGTGGCGCGCCGCCAGGGGCTTTCGGTCGTTGACTGCGATGGGTACGTCGCGTATGGCGAGCTTGCCGGTGAGACGCCCGAACAGGTGGCGACGATTGCCCATGTGGACGTGGTTCCAGCGGGCGAGGGCTGGACGGTCGAACCCTATGCTTTAACGCGTCGCGAGGGCGTGCTTATGGGCCGCGGCGTGCTCGATGACAAGGGCGCGGCGCTGGCCTCGATCTATGCTGCCGGGTTTTTGGCGCGCCGCGTGCGCAACGGCTGGAAGCCGCAGCGGACGCTCCGCTGCATCTTGGGCGCCTCGGAGGAGGCGGGCATGATGGACGTGCGTCGCTACCTAACGGATCACGAACCGCCGGCATTTTTGTTCACACCCGATGCCGAGTTTGCCGTCTGCTGCGGGGAGAAAGGCTGCGTCAACGCCGAGGTCTCGCGCGCGGTCGACAGCGCCGGGGCAATCATCGAGCTTACGGGCGGCGTGGCGAGAAACGCGGTGCCCGCCCGTGCCGAAGCGCTCGTGTGCATGGACGCCTGCGTGGATGGGCTACCCCGCGCCGAGGGGATCGATGTGGAGCCCGTCGGCGACGGCACTGCCCGCATTGTGGCCCACGGCGTCGCCGGGCATGCCGCCGAACCGGCGGGTACGGTGAACGCCATCGGCGTGTTGGCGGCCTATCTGGCCGCATGCGGTGTCTGCAGCGCGGCCGAGCGCGAGTTCCTCGGCTTTTGCAAGCGGGCCCTTGGTGTATGGGACGGCTCCGGCTTGGGAATCGATGTCGCAGACGAGCTGTTCGGCGGCCTCACGTGTATCGGCGGAACTATACGCACTCAGGCGGGGAGCTTTGTGCTCACGCTCGATGCGCGCCTTCCGGGTGCGGCCGATGTCGGGCAGGTGGGCCGTCGCATCGAGGACGTTGCGCGCGAGTACGGCTGCGAGGCGCGTATCATCCATGTGCGGGAGCCGTTCACCATGGACCCCCAATCGCCCGAGGTCATGGCGCTCCGTCGTGCCTACGAGGAGTTCGCGGGCCGGCCCGCGGTGCCGTTTGCTATTGGCGGGGGCACGTATGCACATCACTTTCCGCGTGCCGTGGGGTTCGGTCCGCTCGACCGCGCTGAGCCGCTGCCCGATTGGGTCGGCCCCGAGCACGGCCCCGACGAGGGTATCTGGGAGCGCCAGCTCAAGCGCGCCCTCGCCATCTACATCCGTAGCCTCGAATCCCTCCTCAACCCTAAAGTGAGGATAGACCCAAAATTGGGGTAATGGTGTCGCATGGGTAGCATAGTCCCAATTTGGGGTTAGTCTCCATTTTGGGATTAGTCGCCGTTGGTCTGGTTGCGGCCGGTGGCGTAGTCGATCTGCACGTGCGGCTGCAGGTTGTAGCAGTATACGTGGAAGCAGAGGGTCTTGCCGTGGTCCTCGACCGATTGCGCCTCAAGGCGCACGCCACGGCAGACAAGTTCCTCTTCGTTATACATGGGCGTGACACGGTAGAGCACATGGTTACCCGTATCGCGGATGTAGCCGAGAATCTGCTCTTCAAACGGCAGCATGCCCGTCTCGTTGAGATAACGCGTGCCGGTGAGGAGATTCTTGCGATTGGCGTTCTCGCCGCAGAGTGACCAGGCGATAAGGTGGCAGCGGTTGTAGAGGCTCTGGCCTGGAATAAAGTCGTAGCGCTGTTGGTGCCAACCGGCAGGATGGATGCGCGAGATGTCGCCGCGCTTTCCCTGTCCGAGTGATTCGGGGCCCACGCAGGCGAGCGCTTTGCGGGTGCGGCCCAAGCTGTCGAGCTTGGAGAACTTCTTAAAGCAACCTTCTTCTGTAGCGCGCTCGTATTCATCGAGGGTGAATGACGGCGTGCCGAGCGGGTGCGTGCTGTCGGCGCGCAGGGCAACGTAGGGGTTGCCGGCGTAGTCGGGAATGCTGCTGAGATATACGCCGCGGGCGCGGTGGAGATCGGGGTTTTCGACCTCGTCGATGGGGGTGGCGGCGCTGTCTGTGGAAGCACCGTCGCCGGTGTCGGTTGCGGCGGAATTGGAGCCATCGCCGGAGTCTTGGCTATTTTGAGAGTCCGAGGAGCTCGCTGTTCCCGATTCGAGTCGGGCAACCAGGTCCGCCTCGTCGTCGGTGCGGCTGGGACTCTCGTCTTGCTTCTCGGCCAGAGCCGCTGCCTGCTCATCGCTTTGCGGCGACAACAGCTTGGGCGCCCCGTCGAGCGACCCTGTGAACAGCGCAAATCCCAGCACCACGGCGGTGCCGATGGAAAGTACTTGCTTGTAGGCGGACTTGCGCGACATGGAGGCTCCTGGATGGACGGTTGGGAATCTACCAGTCTAGCAGGAGCCGGCAGGGGCCGTTCTGTCGAACAAATACTCAAGATTTGGGATAGACGCTACTGATTCATTTGCCTCATATGGAGCTGCGGTGGTTGTGTATGTGGGGCTATTTTGCGTTTCCCCAGATAAAACCTGCCAAAATAAACCTGTCCCTTTTTGTTAGGTCAGTTAACGCAGTCCAGGTTGAGCATATGCGAGCGAGCAGGCTCCGGGTGCGGTAAGGTGACGTGAAACAAGCGGGCGCTGACCTTTTGGTCGCGCCCGTGAAGTTGAACGTCAGATTGCCGTGCCCGGGGCCTGCGCAGCGCCGAGCAGTTACGCCGTTTGTAAAACGGCGTAACCTAAAGGTTCATGTTGCCGTGGATGTAGGGGGTGACCTCGGGGGAGATATGGTCGCAGCCCAGCTCGCGCAGCGCGGACTCGATGGCGGCGGGCAGCGGGGTCTTGCCCTTGTCGTCGACAGCGACACCGCCGAGGGCGGCAATCTTGGCGACATCTGCGGGCGCGGCCTCGATATGCATGCAGCCGCCGACCAGACGTGCGCGGACCTGAGCCAAGTCAAGATCGTGCAGGTAATCCTCGCAGGCGCGGATTAAATCGACCTTCTCGCGCGTGAGCTCCTCGCCCGTGGGGACGCGCGTGGCAAGACATGCTCCCGCCGGCAGGTTCCAAACGGGATAGCCCCATGCGCGCAGCAGCTCGCGCTCTTCGTCCTTGGTAAAGCCGACCTCCATGAGAGGGGAGCGTACGCCGAGCTCTTCGGCGGCGCGCATGCCGGGACGGTAATCGCCGCGGTCGCTCGCGTTGCTGCCATCGATGACGGTGGGAAAGCCGAGCGACTTGGCGTGGTTGACGATGGCGGTAAAGCCGGCGTGCTTGCAGTGGTAGCAGCGATTAGCATCGTTGCAGGCTACTTGGGGGAGCTGCAGCTGATCCACCGAAAGATTGAGCACGGGGAGCTTAAAATGTGCCCCTTCGTTGGCTTGTCCATCAACGGACCGCTCAAACGAAGCCTGTTCGGGCGTGCCGATGAGCGGTGTGGTGAGATGGACAAGGAGGGTATTGGTAGGCATGATGCGGGCGCATACGGCGGCCAAAAAGCTGCTGTCGACGCCACCGGAAAACCCGATAGCCACGCGCCCGTATGCCAAAAGCAGCTGTTCGAGCGCCGATAGCTTGTCTTGAAGCTCCTCTGCGGGTGCCGTGGTGTCTAAAATCATGAAACGATCCTTATCGTTGAGTACTCGATTGAAAACTATAATCCTAATGCGTTACTTGCCATAAGACTTCTATCTGTGTAACGAAAGTGCAATATGGTATATACGTTATATACAAGTTGTCAAATGCGGTAGAGTTGCGGCAATGCGACAGCGAGAGTCGATGGGGGACCGATATGATCAAGGCTGTTATTTTTGACATGGATGGAACGCTGGTCGATACCGAGCGTTTGGGGATTAGGGCCTGGAAGGCAGGCGCCGCTGAGCTGGGGCTCGCGATTGATGAAGCGCTGATCCATCAGTTTATCGGTCGCACGCTACCCGATGTCATGAACATCCTCGATAAGCATTACGGCAGCCACGAGACCGCCGAGGCGATCTATGTCCGCCACAAGGAGATTCGCGACGAGATGGTCAAGACCGATCTGGAGCTTAAGGCCGGCGCTGCCGAGTGCATAGACGAGCTGTTGGCTGCGGGCTATCACGTAGGCCTTGCAACGTCATCGCGCCATGTTACGGCCGAGCGCAACCTTAAAGCATTCGGTCTTTTTGACAAGTTTGAAACGGTAACGTGTGGCGAGGACGTCGTGCATGGCAAGCCCGACCCCGAGATGTATCTGCTCGCCTGCGAGCGCGCGGGCTTTACTCCCGAGGAATGTGCCGTGGTCGAGGATTCGCGCAACGGCTGCGTCTCGGGCATTACGGCTGGCTGCCACGTCTTTGCCGTCCCCGATATCGTGCCGCTGCCGCAGGACGTGGTGGATGGCTGCGAGGCCGTGCTCGATACGTTGTTCGATCTGGCGGCGGCGGTCAAGGCCGTGCGCTAGACAATTGCGGCGTTGAAACGAGCAATTGCTTACGTTTGCGCTTAAACAAAAGGGGTCCGGCAATGGTCGGGCCTCTTTTGCTTGAGCGGCGACTTAGCATACTTGCGGGCGTGCTATAGATACGCACCGAGGTTGATGGCCGTGGCGTCGGTCTGGCTGCTTGCCTGGGTGCTGGCGCGTTCCAGCAGGAACGGACGTACCAGTTCTTGGCGGTTGATGTCCTCGGCGGCGGTGACTGCGGTGACGGTGCGCGCTGTAGAGCCGACGCGGATATGCTTGGTCTTTGCTGGGGCCTTGTTCTCGATTTGCTCCATGAGCAATTGAACGCCCTTGCGGCCAATCTCGTAGCCCGGGGGCGCTACCGTAGTGAGCGGGACCGATCCGCTCCAAGCGAGCGGGTTGCCATCGCAACCTGCTACGCGTACTTGCCCGGGGACGGCGATGCCTTTGTCGACCAGCGCCGAGATGACGCCCGAGGCCAGCACGTCGGTCAGGCCGACGACAAAATCGGGGCGTTCGTCGGCGGGGCGCGCGGCGATTTGGGTGCCGATGCCGTAGCCGTCGGCGGCGGTATTCCATTCGCCGGCGTCGATGACTTCGATCTTGATATCGGGATGTAGGGCGAGCGCCTTATGAATGCCAAGGACGCGCAGGGTGAGTTGCATAAATGCTGCTCGGCCGACGACGACAATATGGTGCGCGCCGCGGGCGATGGCGAGCTCGGCGATGATGCGGCCTTGTGCCTCGTTGTCGGCGGCCACGTAGTAGCCGGGCTCGGAGCAATGGATGTCCAGATGGACGATCGGCACGGGCATCTTGGTCAGGGCGGGGTGCCAGTCGGGGGATGCCATGGGCTGAACCATGACGCCGGACATCTGGGTGCCCATAAAGTAGCGCAGGTAATGGTCCTCGAGAATATCGTCGTTATCGGCGTTGGCGATGAGCAGGTCGTAGCCGTGCTTGCGGGCCTCGTTGTGGGCGCCGCTGGCGATTTGGAGTGAAAAGCCGTGGTCGAGACGGGGGAGCACCAGGCCAAAGGACTTGGTGGCGCCGCCCGCGAGCTGACGAGCGCTTTGGTTGGGCAGGTAGCCCAGTCGATTGATGGTTTCGTTAATGAGCTTGAGGGTCTCGGGACGCAGCTTTTCGGGGTGGTTGAGCGCGTTGGAAACCGTGCCCAACGAAACCCCGGCCTCGCGCGCGACGTCGCTGATTTTTACCTTTGCCATAGCGGCCCCTTTGATGCGTTTCAAGTACAAGCCAGATTGTAGCATCGCCCGCCCCTGAGGTGTCAAAACCCGCCTATTAGGGACAGGTTTATTTTGGCAGGTTTTATCTGGGCAAACGATGCTGTCAGACCAAACCACCACGAAGGTGCCTGCCCCCTTCGGGGTGGGGTGTGTGTATCGAGTGGTATTCAAGTTGAGATACCACTTCTGGTATATCAGCTTGCGTTTGCGTGAGTACAATACTCGAACGTTATGCGTCTCAGCGCCCCCTGTGCGTGGACGTTTTGCAGTCAAGCGGACGAAGGGATTTATCCTATGTGCGGAATTGTCGGCTACACCGGCTCTGATATTGCAAAGAACATCCTGGTCACAGGCCTCAAGCGTATGGAGTATCGCGGCTATGACTCCTCGGGCGTCGCGCTCGAGGTGGGCGAGGGCGCCGCGGCGCACCTCGACGTCATCCGCCGCGTGGGCAAGGTCGCGGGCTTGGAGAGCGAGCTTTCCAACATCGACAGCGACGCTACCTGCGGTATCGGCCACACCCGTTGGGCCACCCACGGCAAGCCCTCCGTCGTTAACGCTCACCCCCACACCAGCTGCGACGGTCGTATCGCCATCGTCCACAACGGCATCATCGAGAACTTCGCCGAGCTGCGCGAAGAGCTGGAGGGCCGCGGCCACCACTTTAAGAGCGAGACCGATACCGAGGTCTTCGCGCATCTGATCGAAGAGGCTTATGCCGAGACGCACGACCTGATGGCCTCCGTGCGCGAGGCTTGCGCCCACGTGGTCGGTGCCTATGGTCTGGCCGTCGTGTGCGCTGACGAGCCCGGCGTGATCGCCGTGGCCCGCAAGGATTCCCCGATCGTGGTCGGCGCGGGCGAGACCGGCGCCTATGTCGCCTCCGACGTCATCGCGCTCATCGACGCCACCCGCGATGTCGTGGTGCTCGAGGACGGTCAGTTTGCCAAGCTTACGCCCGCAGGCGTCGAGTACACCGACGAGGCCGGCAACGTTATCGAGCCCAAGGTCACCCACATCGACTGGGACCTGGACATGGCAGAAAAGGGCGGTTATCCCGACTTTATGCTCAAGGAGATCCACGAGCAGCCGCGCGTCGTGCGCGACACGCTGGTGGGCCGCATGACGCCGGCCGGCGAGCTCGACATCGACGAGCTGGGCCTTTCGCTCGAGGAGCTCAACGACATCGACCGCGTCTACGTGATCGCTTGCGGCACCAGCTATCACGCTGGCCTCATTGCCAAGAATCTCATTGAGGGCTGGGCTCGCATCCCCACCGAGGTGGAGGCGGCCAGCGAGTTCCGCTATCGCAACCCCATCATCACGCCGACGACGCTCGTCGTGGCCGTGTCCCAGTCGGGCGAGACGGCCGATACCCTTGCCGCCATTCGCGACGCGCGCATCAAGGGTGCCAAGGTCTTCGGCATCACCAACGTGGTGGGCAGCCCCGTGGCGCGTGAGAGCGACGGCGTCATCTACACCAAGGCCAACAAGGAGATCGCGGTCGCCTCGACCAAGAGCTTCATCGGCCAGGTCGTGAGCCTTACGCTTTTGGCCTTGCTGCTGGCGCAGGTCAAGTACCGCTTGACCACCAAGCAGGCGCGCATGCTGTTCCGCGAGCTTTCCGATACGGCCGAGCAGATCCAGTGGATTTTGGATACCCAAACCGAGGCCGTTCATGAGGCCGCCCTGCTGTGCAAGGACGCGCAGTCGGCGCTGTTCGTGGGCCGTGGCATGGGTGCCGCTATTTCCTACGAGGGCGCGCTCAAGCTCAAAGAGGTCAGCTACCTGCACGCCGAGGCCTACGCCGCCGGCGAGATGAAGCACGGCCCCATTGCCTTGATCGACCCGGGCTTCCCTGTCATCGCCGTGGCCACCAAGAGTGCCACCTACGACAAGACCGTGTCGAACCTCATGGAGTGCAAGGCGCGCGGCGCCAAGGTCATCGTCGTTGCTACCGAGGGCGACGAGGAAATCAACAAGATTGCCGACTGCATCATTCGCGTGCCGGCCGTCCGCGACGTGTTCAGCCCCATCACGGCGAGCGTCCCGCTGCAGCTGCTCGCCCGCGAGGTTGCCATCCTGCGCGGCTGCGACGTCGACCAGCCCCGCAACCTGGCAAAGAGCGTTACCGTGGAGTAGTTGGTTCCGCCATTCTGGCGACCAAGGCCCGGCTCCGTTGCAGCGGAGCCGGGCCTTGTTTCATTTGCCCAGATAAAACCTGCCAAAATGAACCTGTCCCTATTTGGCAGGTTAGCGGAGCTTGCTGGTCTCGAAGTACTCGGGGAACTGGTCCAGAACCTCGGTCTGGTTGCGGAACATCATATGCAGGTGCTTGCTGACCAAAAAGCTCGCTTCGATGGGGTCGCGACCGGCGATAGCGCGGCGAATCTGCTTGTGCTCGTTCACGATGTCCTGATTGTCGAGAACCTGCGTGGCGGCGCGCAGCCAGCGGAAGCGCTCCAGGTCGGCATTGGTCTCTTCGAGCCACGACCACACGGTGCTGCGACATGCGATGCTAAAAATCATGTGATGCATGAGGTTGTCGCTCAAAAAGAAGCCGATGCGATCCTCTTCGGCCATGGCCTTTTCCTGCAGCACGATGGCGCGGTCGAGCTGCTCGATGCCGGCCGACGTGGCGCGCGCACAGCACTCCACAATCACCTGCTTTTCCAGATGCTCGCGGATGTAACAGGCACTCTCGGCAAGGGTGAGGTTGATGGGTGAGACGTAGGTGCCACTCTGGGGCACGGTGCGCACCAGGCCTTCCTGCGCCAAGCGAACCAAAGCCTCGCGCACGGGCGTGCGACCCATATCCAGGTCATCGCAAAGCTGCTTGACGCCCAGCTTTTCGCCCGGCTTGTAGTCCAGGTAGACGATTTTGCGTCGAATGGTGTGGTAGGACTGGTCCTGTAGGCTCGTTTCCTGCTCGCCGACGTGCATCGATTCTTCCATAGCGCCTCGCAACTGTTCTATCAAACTCATATGTCAGTTGTTAATTATGCCGCGAATCAGCTCTCCGCGGTGGGTAATTCGGCTGTCGCCCGAGAACTATTGCGGCATCTTAGTCTGTGTTTGCGCAAGGCTGCGCTCAATGTTGCCGTATCATAAGCCGTCGCAAACGTGAAATAGAAAGAAGGAATCCCATATGCAACTGGCAAATATCGTACGCGAGCGCTGGAAAGGCGTCTTGTTCTGCCTGATCATCGCCATTCCCGCGACGTTGCTCGGCAAACAAATTGAGGTGGTCGGCGGGCCGGTGTTTGCCATCCTCTTTGGCATGGTCCTGGCGCTCGTCTTTCCCAAGAATCGTCGCGAACAGCTCGCCGCCGGCGTCACCTATACGTCCAAAAAAGTCTTGCAGTACGCGGTTATCCTGCTTGGCTTTGGCATGAACCTCTCCCAGATTCTGTCCAAGGGCGCCCAGTCGCTGCCGATTATCGTGGCGACAATCTCGACCTCGCTTGTCATCGCCTTTGTGCTCTGCCGCGTTATGAACGTGCCGGGCAAGATCGCGACGCTTGTGGGTGTGGGTTCGTCGATTTGCGGCGGTTCTGCTATCGCCGCGACCGCACCCGTCATCGATGCCGACGATCGCGAGATTGCCCAGGCCATTTCGGTCATCTTCCTGTTTAACGTTATCGCGGCGCTCGTGTTTCCAACGCTCGGCGGCATGCTCGGGCTGACCAACGAGGGCTTTGGCCTGTTTGCTGGTACCGCCATCAACGACACCTCGTCCGTAACGGCTGCGGCGAGCGCTTGGGACAGCATGCATCCCGGCGCCAATGTGCTCGAGAGCGCCACGGTGGTCAAGCTCACCAGGACGCTGGCCATCATTCCCATCACGCTGGCGCTTGCTTGCTGGCAGATGCATCTGGCGCGCAAGGCCGGCGGCGACGCCAAAAGCACGTTCTCCCTTAAACGCGCGTTTCCCATGTTTGTGCTGTTCTTTGTGCTGGCGAGCGTGATCACTACGGTGCTTCAGCTTCCCGCGTCCTTTACGGCGCCCATCAAGGAGCTGTCGAAGTTCTTTATTGTGATGGCCATGGCGGCTATTGGTTTTAATACCGATATCGTCGAGCTGGTCAAAAAGGGCGGCAAGCCCATCGCATTGGGCTTTTGCTGCTGGATTGGCATCGCGTGCATGAGTTTGGGAATGCAGCACGTGCTGGGAATCTGGTAGAGAAATAGGTTATTTGTGTGCTGGTTGCTGGTGAGCGCAAGCCTGCGGTGGAGCGATAGGAGCTCTTGCGGGTATGGCTTGTCCGCAGGTTTATAAGTCCCGAAGAGCTCTTATCGCCCCGCCAGGATGGCGATGCGGGGCAACATCTATACTCGCAGGACGGCGCTTTCTGCCCTATAGTGTTTGGTGGTCAATATCGTTCAATTTTGAAACACTCGGTCGTGCGACCGTCGGCGGTTGCACGACGCTGCGGACAGGGGCAAATCATGGATAGCGATGCCAAGCTGAACATCTTGACCGATGCCCTAGCTGCTGCCGGGGCCTCGGCATTGGCTATCGATGCGCGTGCGGCCGTCGCGATCTCGACCATGAATGACGCGGCGCTTGAGCGGGATGTGGCGGCTTTTGTCGCTGAGCGTCTCGACCGTATAGGAGACGGCGCGCGTCTGGTTATGGGGCGTGCGGGTACGCGCCTGAGCCTGACCGTTCGCCCCACCGACAAAGAGGGCGGGGGGCTTTGGGTCGTCGTGGTCCGCGAGGTGCGCGGCGCCGCGGCGCATGCGGGCATCGAGTGGTTCAACGCCGACGATGTTGAGGCCCGCTACGAATCGAGCGCGTACGGCATCGTTGAGGGTGCCGCTGCGGTAGCTGCACCGGTTGCCGAGAGCTACGCGCGCGGTGTGCCCCTTATGCTCGAGGGCGAGCTGGGAGCGGGTCAGGTTGAGATCGCCAAGCGCCTCTATCTGGACGGTCCTTTTGCCGATCAGCCCTTTGTTTCCGTCGCGCTCGATGAACTCACCGATCGCGGTTGGCGCCATGTGCTCAAAAGCGCCGAATCGCCGTTGTTCCAAACAGGGCTGACCCTTTGCATTGAGGGCTGGAACGCGGTTGGCCCCCAGCGCCTCCGCGAGCTGGTCTCCACGATGGCCGACACTGCGTTGGCGACGCGCTGCCATGTGGTGCTGACGGCGAATGATATGCCGGGCGGCAGCGAAAGTGATCAGGCTGCTTTTGTGACTGAGCGCTTCGCCTGTGCGGTGAGCGTGGCGCCGGCAATCGCCGAGCAGGGGGCCGCGTCGACGAAGGTTGCGCGCTATTTGGAATATCTCGCTGATGCATTTGGGACGGCAGCGCCCACGCTGTCTGCCGCGGCGACGAAGACGCTCGATGCTTACCGCTGGCCGCGCAATTATCTGCAGCTCCGCGAGGTCTCGGAACGACTGTATATATTGGTGGGGGCGGGCACGGTGGACCGCGCTGTGGCGGAGGAAGTGCTCGCCCAAGAGGACGTGATTAAGACCGCAACCTTTGGCGCCCCGACACTTGAAAGCGACCTGTATATCCTGCGACCGCTGGCCGATACCGAGCGAGATATCGCGCATCTGGTTGTAGATTATCTCCACGGCAACCGAACCCGTGCGGCGGAGGTACTGGGCATAAGCCGTACAACGCTGTGGCGCTTGCTGAAGGACGACGACCGTTGAGCGAGGCGCCCGTGACCGCGCGCGACGCGTGTGCTACAGTCCAAAGCGTTATTGTTTCGATTTGGTTACGGCGTGCGAGGGCATATGGCTGAGACTTCAAAACCGAGCCGCAGAAGGCGGAGTGCCGCGCCGGTCAACCGACGCACGACATCGGTGACGTGGGGCAAACACGCCTCGGGGTTTGATGACTCGTTCAAGCGCGCTAAATACGGCTATCCTTCGGCGAGCGCCCGCTTGGCAATGCAGGCAGAGTCCTCGCTGTGGGGCCGCAAACGCGTGGTGGGCTCAAAGCTCAAGCACGATGGCACGCTCGGTTACATCAGCCGTGGGGCGGCTCGCCGCAGTGGGCTTAATCCTGCTGGTTGGCATCGTTATGTTCCGATCGCGGTCGTCGTTGCAGTGATCGTCATCGCACTCGCTGCGCTTGGCTACGCCGGCGGTGGCGCCAACTTGGACGCAGTGTTTAAATCGCCCGAGCTCGCGCATGCAGGTACAGAAGTTGTCGAGGGCGCTCAGACCCAGACGGGCGTCGCGCCCCAGCGCGGCATCGTTGCGGCAGCCTCCACCATCGCCGATGCGCAAGAGGACGAGGACAAGCAAGGCGACGATGCCGAAACGACTCAAACGAACGAAACGACGACAACTCCATCGGCGGGATAAGTTGCGAGTGGGGCAGCTAATTTGGGACGGGGCTTTTTTAGCTGCCCAAGACAGTGGCTCATTCGATGTCAGTCGCCAACAGCGAGCGACCGCCGTTCGGTAGAACGGCGGACCTTCCTACTTTACATACACCACGTTGTCGCGGCGTGGCTTTGCCTCGGGTAGCGTGTCCTCGGCGTAGCCCAGAATGCAGTGACCGACACCGCGCAGGCTGCCGTCGGCGGGCAGACCCCAGTTGGCCAGCAGCTCCAGGCCCTCGGGCGAGTCAAAGACCTCATGCGCGCGGTGAATCCAGCACGAATCGACACCCAGCGCATAAGCGGCGTTGAGCAAGTTGCCCATGGCGAGCGAGCCGTCTTCCAGATGTGTGGGCACGCTGCGGTCAACCAGCACCACCACAACGGTCTTGGCGCCATAGAAGGGGTCGCTGTTGCTGCCCATGACTTGCGCGTTGAGCTGCGAGAGACGCTCGACGGTCGCGGGGTCGGTGACGGCGACAAACGTCACCGGCTGGCGGCCCATGCCGCTCGGTGCATATTGGCCGGCTTCGATAATACGTGCAAGCTTTTCGGCCTCGACGGGACGATCGCTGTAGTTGCGGCAGCTGCGGCGGTGAATGAGTGCTTCGATAGTCTCCATGGTGTCTCCTTGCGGTGGCGTTGCAGATGCCCCGTTCATACCCGTCGGGCTCAAACGATAGACGGTCAATTGCCCGGCCAAAAGGATAGATTCCAATTGGGAAAGTAGGTTTGCATAAAAGTACCTTCAGAATGTGACAAACAAATGGGATGGTTAAACGTTTTATCCCGTCTACCCTGCGGTTTTTTACCACTTGCCTAAATGACGAACGCATAACCTCTGATAAAGGTTTTACTAAAGGAGTACCAACGTTTATCAATGCGCCGTGGTGGCGCCGGGCCAGGAGGTAACATCATGTTCCAGGCTGGAGATGTCGTCGAGACCGATTTCGAAGGATTTCTGAAGCTGCTGCGTTCCAAGACGCGCGCTTTCGTGTCGATCAACGATCACGAGTACTACATCACGCACACCGATGGCTATTGGCGTGTTCAGGATTGCGAGGCCCTCAACGACAAGGGCCACTTTACTGACTGTTCTGAGTTGGTCAACACGGTCTGCGAGGTCGTCGAGCTGCCGTGGATTGCCGGCAAGAGCCTGCATGACAGCTTCTCGGGCGCTACGGTCTATGAGGCCGTCGCCGCTTAACAGGCAATAAAACCCGATTTTCACGTGACCGCTGGCGCCGCCCCCGCGCCGGCGGTCTTTTTCTGCCGATAGGCCATAAAAGTGCACGCATTTGCGGAGAGGCTGTTGACGATAGTCAAAACTCGGACTAATCTAGAGACATAAAATTGGTCAAAAATCGGACAATCGAATGGTGGGATAGATGAATGGTGCGGTTAAACTGGTCGACTTCGACCGGTTGCTCAATGGACTCGACCATATCTATTCGGAGTTCTCGCGTGCCTGCGGCCTTTCGGACTGCGCTTACTGGATGCTCGTCGATACCAGCACGGCGGGCGGCAGTATTGCCGTAAGCCGTCTGACAAGCGAATGGTTCTATAGCAAGCAGACCATTAACTCGGCAATTAAAACCCTGAAGGCGCGAGGGCTTGCAACGCTGGAATTTGCCGAAGGCAGTCGTAAGAATAAGGTTGTGAGCCTGACCGAAGAGGGCAGGCGATTTGCCGAGCGTTATGCGCTGCCGGCACTCAAGGCCGAGCAGCGAGCCTTTGGCGCGCTTGAGCCATGTGAGCAGCGCGAGATTATGCGCTTGATCGGCAAATTCTCTCAGGTGCTCGGCGATGAGTGCGATGCCTTTAAGCAGCATATCGCTGCCGAGAGCCAAGCCGAGAATCAAGGTGAGGGGGAGTCGTGCGACTGTTAATGAGGTTTCTAAAGCCATATCGAGGGCTTGTCGCAGTGACGCTGCTGGTGCTGCTGGTGGATAACGTCGGTACGCTGTTGGTTCCCACGATGCTGGCGAACATGGTCAACACCGGTATTACCACGGGCGATGTCGACTACATTTTACGCAACGGCCTATACATGTTTATCGCGACCAGCATGGCTAGCGGCGGTACGGTGCTGGGCTGCTATCTTTCGGCGCGCCTGGCCGCCAACGTGGCTTGCGATATCCGCAATGCCGTGTACGACAAATCGCTCGAGCTCGCGGCCAGCGATTTTGAGCGCTTTGGCACCGGATCGATGATCACGCGCTCGCTCAACGACATCAACGTGATTCAGCAGGCGATTCTGCAGACGATTCAGCTGGTGCTGCCCGTGCCTTTTTTGGCTGTGGCGGGCATCATCTTCGCCTGGTTTATCGATCCCGCCATGGGCACGCTTCTGGGCGTAGTCGTTGCGATTGTGCTGGTGGCGGCGGTCTTTACGGTTGCCAACGCGGCGCCGATTTTTATGCGCCTACAGGGCTTTATCGACCGCATGAACGTGGTGCTGCGCGAAAATATTGTGGGCGTGCGCGTCATCCGTGCGTTTAACAAGGAGCGCCACGAGGAACGGCGTCTGGACGAGGTGTTTAGCGAATACGCCGCCAACGCCATCAAAGTCAACCACCTGTTTGTGGGCCTCGACAGCTCAAGCTTCTTTTTGATGAACATCGCCGAGGTGGCGGTGCTGTGGGTGGGCGGCAACCGCGTAGGTGCCCACGCCATGCAGATTGCGAGTATCTCGGCGGTGCTGGAGTATGCAATTCTGATCCTGTTCTTTGTGATGATGGCCCAGATGGTGGTGCTGACGCTTCCGCGTGCTGCCGCGTGCCTGAACCGTGCGCAGCAGGTGTTGGAGATTGAGCCGAGCATCGTCGATGGCGAGCGCACGCTGGATGACGGGGCGCGCGAGCCCCAAGACGAAGCCGATGCGGTGGCCGTGTTCGACCACATGTCGTTTCGCTTTGCCGATGCCGACGAGGACACCCTGTGCGATCTGAGCTTTGCCTGCCGTCGCGGTCAGACGACTGCGATCGTTGGCTCGACAGGCTCGGGCAAATCGACGGTGGCAAAGCTTCTGCTGCGCTTCCACGATGCCACCAAGGGCTCCATTCGCCTGAATGGTGTGGACCTGCGCGAGCTTACGCAAGACGAAATCCGCGGGCGCATTGCCTATGTGCCGCAGAAGGCGTGGCTGTTCTCGGGCACGGTGGCGAGCAACCTTCGCTTTGGTAACGAAGGCGCGACCGAGGGCGACATGCTTCACGCGCTCCAGGTTGCCCAGAGCACCTTTGTGCTCGATCAGCCGCAGGGGCTCGATACCCCGGTGGCGCAGGGCGGCACGAACTTTTCAGGCGGCCAGCGCCAGCGCCTGGCCATTGCTCGCGCGCTCATGAAGCGGGCCGATCTGTACATCTTCGATGACAGTTTTTCGGCCCTGGACTTTAAGACCGATGCGGCCCTGCGCCATGCATTGCAAGACGAGACGCGTGACGCTGCGGTGCTCATCATCGCGCAGCGCATCTCGACGATCTTGCACGCCGACCAGATCGTCGTGCTCAAGGATGGCGAGGTTGTGGGTCTGGGCACGCATGGCGAGCTTATGGAAACCTGCGAGGTGTACCGCGCCATCGCGGAATCGCAGATGAAGGGAGGTGAGTAGCATGACCGAGGAGCTCAAGAAGCAGGGCGGCGTTGATGACGCCGCTGCCGCGGGACTGGTCGAGGAAACGGCTGCCGCGTCGACCGAGCTGGATGACGCCGCCAAGGCTGCAGCCGAGCGCGAGGCTCGCCGCCAAGCGCTCTACGAGGAAAACGAACGTGCCGAGGACGAGCGCGCCCGCGCCGAGGCAGAGCGTATGCGCGACGTGGACGACGAAGACGAGGACGAGACGCCTCGGGATACCTGGGCGACTGTGCGCCGCCTGTGGAGTGAGGCTGCCGGCGACCATTGGCGCTTCTATATCGTGTTCGCGAGCATTGTGTTCTATGTCATCTTTAACACTGCCGCGCCGGCATATAGCGCCCGCGTGATCGATGAGCTGTGGGGCCACATTCAGGTAGCGTTTGTCAACAACGCCACCTTCAGCATCACCTGGGAGAACTGCGGCAGGACTATCTTCATCTACTTTTTGATTTGGACGGCCGCCGCTTCGTTCTACGCGCTCCAGAGCTTTTTGATGTCGAGCGTGGCCGAACGCCTCAATCTGTGCCTGCGCAACCGCATCGCGCAAAAGCTCAACCGTCTGCCGCTCGCCTATTTTGACGCGCATCGTCCCGGCGAGGTCGTCAGCCGCGCGACCAACGACCTGGACAAGATGTCCGAGAGCATGCAGCGCGGATTGCTGCAGCTGCTCGTGTCGATCGGCACGGTTGTTGGTGCTGTGAGCGTGATGTTCGTGTTCAGCGTGCAGCTTACGCTCGTCTTTCTGTTCTTTACGGCACTGTCGCTGCTGGTGACGAAGGTCGTCTCGCGCCGCACACACGATGTGACGGGCGAGCGCCAGGAGTGGGTGTCCAAGATTACGAGTGCGGTCGAGGAAGGCTATTCGGGCCGTCTGGTGATCCGCGCGTTTAACCGCGAACGTCAGAGCTCCGCTGAGGTGCACGAGGCTTCGAAGGAACTGGCTCGTGTGAGCACCAAGGCCGACTTTATGATCAATGCTGTCGGCCCCGCAGTGCGCTTTATCGGCCGTTTGGCGCAGATCGTTATTGCGCTTGTGGGCTGCAGCATGTTGGTTGCCGGGCATATGACCGTCGGCGTGTTCCAGGCGTTCTTCCAGTTTATCTATGAGGCGTCCGAGCCCATGACGCAGCTGTCGTTTACCTTTAACTCGCTGCAGAGCGCGCTGGCGAGCGCCGAGCGCGTGTTCGACCTGCTCGATGAGCCCGAGATGGAGGCCGATCCGCTGCCGGACAAGGCCGCCAAGCTGCCAGGTCGCGTGGAGGGCCGCGTCTCCTTTGAGCATGTGCGCTTTGGTTATTCGCCCGACAAGCCGCTTATGCGCGACGTGTCGTTTACCGCCGAGCCGGGCCAGAAGATTGCCGTGGTGGGAACCACGGGCGCAGGCAAGACGACGCTCATCAACCTGCTCATGCGCTTCTACGAGATTGACGGCGGGCGTATTACGCTCGACGGCGTGGATACGAGCCGCATGGATCGCGGCGAGCTACGGCAGCAGTTTGGCATGGTGCTGCAGGACGCCTGGCTGTTCGACGGCACGATTGCCGAAAACATCGCCTACGGCTGCCCCGAGGCAACGCGCGACGAAATTGTGGCCGCGGCTCGTGCCGCGCAGGTCGACTTCTTTGTGCGCACCATGCCGCAGGGCTACGACACGCGCGTGGCCAACGATGCCGAAAGCATCAGCCAGGGCCAGCGTCAGCTGCTGACCATCGCACGCGTGCTGCTCAACAACCCGGCGATTCTCATCCTGGACGAGGCGACCTCAAGCGTGGACACGCGTACCGAGCTTGCCATCGGCCGTGCCATGGATGCGCTTATGCGCGGGCGCACGAGCTTTGTGATCGCACACCGCCTGTCGACGATCGTGGACGCCGACCTGATCTTGGTCATGGATCACGGCAACATTATCGAGCAGGGCGCGCATAAGGAGCTGCTGGCTGCCGAGGGTGCCTACGCCGACCTCTATCTGAGCCAGTTCGCATAATGTGACAAAGGGACAGTCTCTTTGCCACATCACAAATAAGGCGCGCCGGGGATGAATTCCCTGGCGCGCCTTTGCGTTGATGCCGATGTCGTTTTGTGCCGCTTGCGTTCCTAGCGTTCGTCCACGAGCTTGGCGACGAGGGCCTTGAGCTCGGCCACCTCTCGCTCGAGTTCCTTGACGCGGCGGGCATTCTCGGTGATGCCCTGGCGGTTGAGGGCGGACTGCTCGGCGGCGTCATCGGGCATGTACTCGCGATGCTGCTTGGCGTCGAAACTCTCCTCGAACACACGGCAGCCGTTGCGCTTGATGATGCGTCCCGGCACGCCCACGACGGTGCAGTTGTCGGGGACGTCCTTAACGACGACCGAGTTGCCGCCGATCTTGACGTTGTTGCCGATGCGGATGTTGCCGAGCACCTTGGCGCCCGTGCCCACCGTGACATTGTTGCCCAGGGTGGGGTGACGCTTGCCGGTCTCGTTGCCGGTGCCGCCGAGCGTGACGCCCTGGTAGAGCACACAGTTGTCGCCCACAATGGTGGTCTCGCCGATGACGACGCCCATGGCGTGGTCGATAAAGAAGTGCTTGCCAATCTGCGCGGCAGGGTGAATCTCGACGCCGGTGATGTGGCGGGTGATTTGCGAGAGCACGCGGGCGAGCGAGCGATGACCGTGCTCCCACAGCCAGTGCTCGGGCACGTGGTTCCACTTGGCGTGCAGGCCAGGATAGGAAAGAAAGATGACCAGACCGTTTTGCGCGGCGGGGTCCTGCGCCTGGACGGTCTTGATGTCCTCGCGAATGGTATTGATAAAGCTCACCGGCCGCCCTCCCTTAGCGCCATGGCAATGCGATTCAATAAAGTATAGCGATTCGCTAGGGATTAAAAAGGACAATCTTGGCGGCTTTGCGCTACAAGTGTCAGTTATGCAAACTTGCTGGTAATGGAGTCATGCTTTTGTGGGGTTGCGCACGAGGGGGCACCGCAACCGTATACTGGTCAACTTGGACGTATCCGCGCCCACAACTGAGAGGTTTTACTTCATGGGTTTCATCAATTTTATTGCCGAGCTGCTTAAGGACCCGCGCACCGCGATCGCCAGCTGGATCGCCGCCGGCCCGCTTATGGCCTACGGCTGCGTGTTCCTGATCATCTTTATCGAGACGGGCGTGGTGTTCTTCCCGTTCCTTCCCGGTGATTCGCTGCTGTTCGCCTCGGGTTTCTTTGCCCACAACGGCGGCTTTAACATCGTGGCGCTTCTGGCCACCGCATGGGCCGCTGCCATTTTGGGCGATCAGTGCAACTTTATGATCGGTCACTTCTTTGGCCGCAAGATCATCGCTTCGGGCAAGGTCAAGGCCATGACGCCCGAGCGCATCAAAAAGTCCGAGGACTTCTTGGACAAGTGGGGTCACCTGGCCATCTTCCTGGGTCGCTTCTTCCCGTTTATCCGCACCTTTGTGCCCTTTATCGCTGGCATGGGCGGCATGCACTGGCGCAACTTTGTCGTCTTTAACGTGCTGGGCGGCATTACCTGGTCGACGGTCTTTACGCTGCTGGGCTACTTCTTTGGCGGCATTCCCTTTGTGCAGGAGCACTTTGAGCTGCTGATTATCGGCATCGTTGCCGTGTCGATCATCCCGACCGTGGTCGGTCTGGTTAAGGCCAAGCTGGGTAAATAGAACGCCTAGCTCGAGCCAGCGCGCAGACCGTACAGTTGAGGCCCGTCACCGCTTACGGTGGCGGGCCCTTTTGCTTCGGTCAAATGAAAATACTTTACTTAGTTAAAGAAAAGCGTTTTATCCGACGCGCGTGCGGAGTACAATCTCGTGCATGCGAATCGACGTGCCATCGGCTTTGATGCTGTTCGCGTGTCCCGTCCGGCTCTACGCTCCGGTCGTGCGACGTTGCGACGCGGCCGGCCTCGGTCCTTGCGTGCGGGTTCGCGAGTTTGCAACTGTGTATGTAAGGAGCGACATATGACTGTCGAGAAGAAGGATATCGATTGGGGTAGCCTCGGCTTTGGCTACATGAAGACCGATTACAGCTACGAGGCCCATTGGAAGGACGGCGAGTGGGACGAGGGCGGCCTGACCACCGACCACACCCTGCATGTCTCCGAGTGCGGCGGCATCTTCCATTACTGCCAGGAGGTCTTTGAGGGCCTGAAGGCCTACACCGCCGAGGACGGCAGCATCGTCTGCTTCCGCCCCGACATGAACGCCGAGCGCATGTATAACTCTGCGCAGCGCCTCGAGATGCCCCCGTTCCCCAAGGACAAGTTCGTTGAGGCCGTCAAGCAGGTCGTTTCTGCCAACGCCGCCTGGGTTCCGCCCTTCGGTTCCGGCGCGACCCTGTACGTGCGTCCGTTTATGATCGGCTCCGGTGACGTGATCGGCGTGGCTCCCGCTCCTGAGTACACGTTCCGCATTCTCGTGACCCCGGTCGGTCCGTACTTTAAGGGTGGCCTCAAGCCCGTCAAGCTGCGCGTTTCCGAGTATGACCGTGCAGCACCGCATGGCACCGGCAACATCAAGGCCGGCCTGAACTACGCCATGTCCCTCAAGCCCACGATGGAGGCTCACCGCGAGGGCTATGCCGAGAACCTGTATCTCGATTCCGAGTCCCGCACCTATGTCGAGGAGACCGGTGGCGCTAACGTCCTGTTTGTGAAGGAGGACGGCACCCTCGTCGTTCCGCAGTCCCACACCGACTCCATTCTGCCTTCCATCACCCGCCGTTCGCTCGTTCAGGTTGCTCAGGACCTGGGCATGACCGTTGACCAGCGTCCCGTCGAGTGGGCCGAGGTCAAGGCCGGCACCTTTGTGGAGTGCGGCCTGTGCGGCACCGCTGCCGTCATCTCCCCGGTTGGCGAGATCGACAACAAGGTTTACGGCGCCGACGAGACTGTGACCTTCCCGGCTGGCTACACCGAGATTGGCCCTGTGATGAAGAAGCTTCGCGAGACCCTGACTGGTATCCAGTCCGGTGCTGTCGAGGACAAGCACAACTGGGTTTACACCGTGGCGTAAGCTGTCTTAGCTGTCCGGCCCGAGGGCGACCCTCCTTTCCGGCGCGTCCTCGGACATGAAAGAGCCTCCGCTGCGCACTTCGTGCGGCGGAGGTTCTTTCGTCCTGCGGAGTGCGCCGGAAAGGAAGGCCGCGCTTTTATTTTGCTTCGCGCCATGTGGGGGTGGTGGCGACGTGCATTTTTGCGAGTATTCTGCAATCGAAGGCCCCTGCATACCGATCTCGGGCGAAAAATCGGGATTTCTCGATGTTTTCTACGAATGATGGGCGGGGGTATGGGCTGGCAGCGTTTGATTTGCAGGGATATTCGCGGTCTTTGGCATTTACCGTGGCGCCCGAAGCCCTTGGTTATGTTGAATACTCCTAAAAATGCACGGTGCTTAGAGGGGGACCTTCACAACAAAGGAAACCGCCCCGTCGAAGTATGCATTCGACGGGGCGGTTTATGCATATACGCAATTAAGGATACGCTGAGGATTTGTTAGAACTTGACGGTCGGTGCCTGGCGGGCGGCTTCGGCGGCCTCGAAGCCCTGGCGCTCCTTAAACTGGAAGATGCCGGCAAAGATGACAGCCGGGAACGTTTGAATGGCGTTGTTGTAGCTGAGCACGCAGTCGTTGTAGCTCTGGCGTGCATAGCTAATCTTGTTCTCGGTATCCTCGAGCGATGCCTGCAGCTGCGTAAAGTTGGTGTTTGCCTTAAGATCGGGATAGGCCTCGGCTACGGCGAAGAGCTGGCGCAGCGCACCGGTCAGCACGTTGTCGGCTTCCATCTTGGCTTCGGGCGTGGTGGCCTTGACGGCGGTGTTACGCGCGCTGATCACGGCGGAGAGCGTCTCCTGCTCGTGCTTGGCGTAGCCCTTGACGGTCTCGACCAGGTTGGGGATCAGGTCGTTGCGACGCTGCAGCTGCGTATCGATGTTCTGCCAGGCGTTATCGATGCGGTTACGCTTGGTGACCATGTTGTTGTAGATGCCGGCGATGGCGCAGGCAATCACAATGACAACAACGATGCCGATGATGACGGGAAGCATGATGTCTCCGTTTCGAATGGCCGCGGCGGCATGCGCCAGCTGCCGTTGGTATAACGCTACTAGTATACCCGCAACGTTTTGCCGTGCCGAACTTTCCGGTAAGCGTTGTGTTTTCGTCGGGGTCGGCACCGGGGCCCTTGATTCTCATTTTCATTGCAACAGCCTCAGGACTCAGCGCAACGCGTTGCGCTGAGTCCTGAGGCGCGAATCC
>NZ_CAXSQQ010000015.1:0-43139 GCF_964239575.1 Collinsella aerofaciens ATCC 25986 | reverse complement strand
AGGCCAGGGCGCCGCTGACCGGTGGACGGCACCGAGCCGTACGCTTGAACTGAGAAGGGGGAGGCCTCGCGGCCTCCCCCTTTTTTGTGTATATACACGTTGTACTTCGGGATTTAGCTTCCCCGTATGCGCTCTTACTGTTTGGCTGTATTTTGAGTCCTTCTAGTGTATTTGAGCGATAATTACTCGCATTGGCGTTAGGGAGGGCTTGATGTTTACCGTATTTGTCTTGGGCAATATTGCTTCGGGTAAGTCGACTGCCTGCCGCTATTTCGAATCTCGTGGCGCTATGCTAATCGATCTGGATGAGCTTGCAAAATCGCTGTATGTGCCGGGCTCTGATATCGTCAATGCTCTCGCGGATGAATTCGGTTGGGACATTTTGGATGAGGATGGCGGCATTCGCCGCAGCATCCTCGCTTCTCGAGCTTTTGCTTCTCCTGATTCGGTCGCACGGCTCAATGGCATTGTGCATCCCGTTCTCATTGAACAGCTTTCGCTTAGGATTCTCGATCCGGTTTGTTGTACGGTTTCATCTCCCCGTTATCCCTTTTCGGTGGTCGAGGTTTCTGCTCCGACTGGTTTTGAGGATGCATTTGGCTTGGCTGATGAAATTCTGGTCATCAGCGCCCCTTTGTCAGTTCGTCGCGAGCGCGCTATTCAACGTGGCATGGAGCCATCTGATTTCGATGCCCGTTCTGCTTGCCAGCCCGATGAGTCTGCGCTGTGCAATCTCGCTACAACGGTGATTGATAATTCGGCAGCCGATAATTCGCTCTTTGAGCAGCTTGACTCATGGCTTGCATGCCACGGGATTATAGATACTTCGGATGAGGAGGAGGCCGATGCCTAAGGCACGTTTCTTTACGTGGTATCGCGTGGCGCCACTTGCCGTTGTGTTCGTCTTCGGCCTTATTTCGCTCGTCTACTCGTGTGCCCCTGCCGCTTTCTTTAAGCCGCTGTATCCGATTGACTACGAGGTGTATGTAAAGCAATCCAGTATTTCGCATAATCTGGATCCGTATCTGGTGTGCGCTGTCATTAAGTCGGAATCGAATTGGGATCCCGAGGCCGAGTCGAATCAGGGTGCTCAGGGATTGATGCAGCTGATGCCCGAGACTGCCCAGGATATGATCGCCAAGGGCCTTGTCGACGGAGGGGAGTATTCGGCCGACAATCTTAACGATCCGGCTACGAATATCGAGTTTGGCTGCGCATACCTCTCGTATCTTCTCGCCTATTTCAACGGGTCGACGGATAGTGCCATCGCCGCCTATAACGCCGGTATGGGCAATGTCGACGGATGGGCGCAGCAGAACACGTCACTCCATAATGCGATTACCTTCCCTGAAACTCAGGCTTATCTGATTCGCGTCAATAATGCCTGGGTTCGATATAAGACTCTCTATCCCGATCGGTTCGTATAGGACTAAGCCCACCGCCTGCGTATACTGCAGATGTATGAGTTAGGAGTATCCATGGCGGAATTTGAAGTAGAACGCGTTGGTGGTGAACTTAAGCGCTTTGGCGTTGAGGGCGCTGAGGTGCCGTTTGAAGTCGTTTCCCCCTATGAGCCTGCCGGTTCCCAGCCCAAGGCCATTGAGTCACTTGTGCGGGGCGTGAGGGATGGAGACCGCTATCAGGTTTTGCTGGGTGTGACTGGTTCGGGTAAGACTTTTACGATGGCCAAAACCATTGAGGCCTTGGGTAAGCCGACCCTTGTCATGGCTCCGAATAAAACGCTCGCCGCTCAGCTTGCGAGCGAGCTCAAAGAGTTCTTTCCCAATAACGCTGTGGTCTACTTCGTCTCGTACTACGACTACTATCAGCCCGAGGCGTATGTGCCGCAAAGCGATACATATATCGAGAAAGACTCCTCGATTAACGAAGAGGTCGAGATGCTGCGCCATCAGGCGACCGCGTCACTGCTCTCTCGACGTGATGTGATCGTTGTCGCATCGGTCTCGTGTATCTATGGCATTGGCTCTCCTGAGGACTATGCGGGTCTGGCTCCAAACGTCGACAAGAAGGTGCCGCTCGAGCGCGATGACTTTATCCATGCGCTTATCGACATTCAATATGATCGCAATGACTATGACCTGGCGCGTGGCACGTTCCGCGTGCGCGGCGATGTTGTCGACG
The DNA here is from genome assembly GCF_964239575.1 of Collinsella aerofaciens ATCC 25986. Classification (GTDB taxonomy): domain Bacteria; phylum Actinomycetota; class Coriobacteriia; order Coriobacteriales; family Coriobacteriaceae; genus Collinsella; species Collinsella aerofaciens_BQ. Next base: position 40,997 of record NZ_CAXSQQ010000015.1, on the reverse strand, counting down.
TGTATCCGCCTTATGCCGAGCATCCGTTGCGGTTTGAGTTCTTTGGCGACGAGGTCGAGCTGATTGCCGAGATCGATGAGGTCACCGGTGAGATGCTTCGTGAGTACGAGGCCATCCCCGTATGGCCGGCATCACACTACGTGACCGAGAAGCCGAAGGTCAAGGCTGCTCTGAAATCGATCAGCGAAGAGTGCGAGAAGCGCGTGGCGGAGCTCAAGGCGACCGACAAGTTGCTCGAGGCGCAGCGTCTGCAGCAGCGCACCGATTATGATCTTGAGATGCTCGAGACGATGGGCTTTTGCAACGGCATCGAGAACTACTCGCGTCATCTGGACGGTCGCAAGCCGGGTGAGCCGCCGTTTACCCTAATCGATTACTTTCCCAAGGATATGCTCTGCATCATCGATGAGAGCCATGTGACGGTGCCGCAGATTCGCGGCATGCACGAAGGTGACCGCTCGCGTAAGGTGACGCTGGTGGAACACGGTTTTCGCCTGCCCTCAGCGCTCGATAACCGCCCACTTCGTTTCGATGAGTTTGAGGCAAGGATACCCCAGTTTATCTATGTTTCGGCCACGCCGGGCGACTACGAGCTGCGGGTGAGCCAAAACGATGTGGAGCAGATTATTCGTCCGACTGGCCTGCTCGACCCCAAGATTGACGTGCGTCCAGTTCGCGGCCAGATTGACGATCTTGAGGACGAGATTCGCGAGCGCGTTGCCCGCAAGGAGCGCGTGCTGGTGACCACGTTGACCAAGCGCATGGCCGAGGACCTGACCGACCATCTGCTCGACGCGGGCATTAAGGTCAATTACATGCACTCTGATACGGCGACAATGGACCGTGTCGAGATCCTGCGAACGCTGCGCGAGGGCAAGATCGATGTTCTCGTTGGCATCAACCTGCTTCGCGAGGGCTTGGATCTCCCCGAGGTCTCACTGGTGGCAATTCTCGATGCCGATAAGGAAGGCTTCTTGCGCAACCGCCGTTCGCTGATTCAGACGATTGGCCGTGCGGCCCGTAACGCCGATGGTGAAGTCATCATGTATGCAGACGTTGTGACCGATTCGATGAAAGAGGCCATCGAGGAGACGCAGCGCCGTCGCGAGATTCAGATGGCATACAACGAAGAACATGGCATTGTGCCCAAGACAGTGCGCAAGGCCATCAACGACATCTCAAGTTTTATTGCCGAGGCCGAAAAAACTGTGGGCTCCAAGGGACGCTCGAAGGGCGACTCTCTTGGCCATGGCGCATTCTATACGCCCGATGAGTCGGGCGAGGGCGGTGTGCCGGAAACGGTGGCGCCCGAGCAGACACTTGCGGAGCAGTTGGAAGAACTGCCGCATGACGAGCTTGTGCGGATCGTCGAAACCATGGAAGAGGATATGCGTAACGCTTCTGCCGCTATGGACTTTGAGGAGGCGGCGCGCCTGCGCGATGCTGTCGTTCAGATTCGGGTGATGCTCGAGGGTGCGTCTGAGGACGAGACGATCGAGCGCTTACGCTCGCAGGCCCGCAAGGGTTCCACGTTCGCATCGGGCAGAAAACGCCAGGGTGCACGGTTTAAGAAATAGCGAACAGGCCCCGAGTTCCCTGTGGAGCTCGGGGCCTATGTCTTTTGCGCGCTGGAATTTGTGCGTTAGAGGTCTGCGATCAGGGCTTCAGCACAACGGATGCCGTCGGTGGCCGCGCTCATGATGCCGCCGGCATATCCAGCTCCCTCACCACAAGGGTAGAGGCCCGGGGTCGACACGGCATGGCACGTTCGGTCTCGGGTAACAGTGACCGGTGAGCTCGAACGAGTCTCCACGCCGGTAAGAACGGCATCGGGACGGTCGTAGCCTCGTAGCTTTTTTCCGAGTAGGGGAAGTCCCAGGCGGAGCGACTCGACGATATGCTGCGGTAGGGCTTCGTCAATTGCCGTCCAGGTCACACCGAGCGGATAGGTGGGCTTTACCTTTCCGGGCGCCTTGCTGGCGCGTCCTGCGAGGAAATCTCCGACGAGTTGTGCCGGTGCGTTCCAGTTGGAACCGCCCAGGCGATAGGCGGCCGCCTCGCAGGCACGCTGGAGCTCGATGCCGGCGAGCGGGTCATCGTTGGGAAGGTCCTCAGGCGTGACGTTAACGAGCAGGGCGGCATTTGCGTTGCGTCCGTCGCGGGCATTGAGACTAGCCCCGTTGACGCACAGATGGCACGGTTCTGAAGAGGCGGCAACAACCTGTCCGCCGGGGCACATGCAAAACGAGAACACGCTGCGGCCGTTGGGAAGATGGGCAACAAGTTTGTAGGGGGCCGCCCCGAGCGCTGGATGTCCCGCCGAGGCTCCATATTGGGCTCTGTCGATGTCGCGTTGCGGATGCTCGATGCGAACGCCCATGGCAAAGGTCTTTTGTGCGAAGGCCACGTTGTGGTCCTTAAGGAGCTCAAAAATATCGCGAGCAGAATGCCCGCAGGCGAGGATGAGGTGCTTTGTCTCGATTGGCTCGTAAGCGGCGTCTTGGGACGATTGGACATCAATACCGGTGATGGCGCCAGACGCGTCGATGCGAATGTCGACGAGCTTCGTTCGATAACGGACGACACCTCCGAGCTGCTCGATGCGCTGGGATATAGCGGTGACAACCTTGGGAAGGATGTCGGAGCCAATGTGCGGCTTGGCATCCCACAGAATATCGCGGGGCGCACCCGCCTCGACGAAGGTTTCGAGGATAAGGCGATGGGCGGGATTTTTTGTTCCCGTATTGAGCTTGCCGTCCGAGAAGGTCCCCGCGCCGCCCAGACCAAACTGAATATTGCTCTCGGGGTCGAGGATGCGCTCCTTTAGAAAGAGGTCGATCGTCTGCGAGCGGCGAAATGCCGGGTCGCCGCGCTCGATAAGCAAGGGCTTAAGACCTGCTTTGGCGAGCGTGAGCGCAGCGAAAAGGCCGGCGCATCCGGCGCCGACAACGACAGGGCGTTCTTGAGGTGCGTCGGAGACGGGGGAGGGGAATGAAGGCTCATCGTCTTCTATCGCGCGTACGCGCGAGCGGTCACGCTCGGCAACGCTGTCGACCGCTTCTCGCTCGAGGTGGGGACTAGTCAGCTCAACACGAAAGCTCAGGATAAAATGGACGTCTCGTTTTTTGCGAGCGTCGATTGACTTGCGGTGGAGTTCGATGGACTTGATCTCGGAGTCCTTGCAACGTAGGATGCGCTTGGCGACTCGCTTGCCAACAATGAGGCAGGTATTTTCATCGCCGGCTTCATCGAGCGACGCGTTGACTTGGGTGATTTCGATCATCGAGGTCTCCTTAGAGGCAAGAAAGAGGCCGTCCGGTATCCCAGACGGCCCGAATGCGTTTTTGATTATAGACTGCGCGGCTACAGGCTGCTTGCAGCGCGAATGCCCGAGAGCCAGGCCCACGCAAGGTTAAAGCCTCCGCAATCGGCGTCGATGTCGAGCGCTTCGCCGCAGACGTAAAGCGGGGCGTCGACAACGCTGCGCGCGCGTAGACTGGGTGTTGAGATGCTCTCGACAGATACGCCACCACGCGTGACCTGCGCCGAGCGCTCCTCGGCTGTTCCCTCGACGAGCAACTTAAAGTGCTTGAGGATCGAGACCAGGTGGATGACATCGTTGGAGCCTGGATGGCACTGCTCGAACGCTGTACAGACGACGCGGGAGAGTTGCGGGGCGAGCATGCCGTCGAGCCAACGGGGATCGCGGGGCGAAAAGCCGCCGAGCAGCTCAACGCGCCGGTTGAGCATATCGAGCAGCTCGTCTTTGGAGAGGTCGGGGAAAACGTCGAGCAGGATGGTATCGCCGCGCTGGATACGACGGGAGAGGTTGAAGACAGCGACGCCCGAGATGCCGAAGGCTCGAAACAGTACTTCACCGTCTTCGTGCCAGAGCTCACTATGGTTACGGGTGAGCGTCAAGCGGGCGCGGACGCGCAGACCATCCAACGTCTTGAGTGCCGCCCGATCGCCAACGACCGTTGCCGATACGGGGCAGAGGATGGGGCGCAGCGAAGTGAGGGGGAGGCTAAACGCATCGGCGATACCGGTGGGGTTGCCGCCCGTGGCGATAATTACGGCATGTGCCTGCAGGGCCTCGTTCTTGCGAGGGACATCGGCGAGCGTTTTCCGAAGCGAGCGGAGCTCCGATTTTCGGTCGTCGTGCTTTTTTGCCTTGAGCGCCCGCGCTGGACGGTCTATTTGGAGTGCCCAGCCTTCGGAAACTTTGTGCGCCGAGGCAACGTTGGCTCCGCAGATTAAGGTGATACCTAGGCGGTTGCAAACGTTGAGAAGCGCGTCGCGCACCGATTCGGCGCGAAGGGAGCGCGGGTACAGCCGGCCTTCCTCGGAGGTTGTCATGATGCCCAGCGAGGAGAAGAAACCCATAAGCTCTTGTTCGGGCTGGGGGCCCATGACGGATTCGACGAATGCGGGGTGGTTATACCGCTGAGGATCAATCGATTCGTTGGAGAGGTTGCAGCGGCCGTTACCGGTCGCAAGGAGCTTAAGGCCGCAGGCGACATCGCGCTCAACGATGCAGACGCTTTTACCAGCACGTGCGGCCGTAATGGCGGCGGCGAGGCCTGAAGCCCCGCCGCCGATTACCAGGACGTCATAGAAGGCGCTCGTGTTCACTTAGGCCTCGTCGGTCTCGTGCGGGGTAATGGCCTCGACGGCAGAGACTGCCTTGGGCAACATGCCATCGGGCAGCGCGGTCTCGACCTCGCCCTTATCGCAGGCCTCGGCGAGTGACGGATTGATGGGAAGCGTGCCCAAGATGTCGAGGTTATAGCGCTCTGCGACCTCGGGGAGCTTGCTCTTGCCAAAGACCTCGATCTTCTTGCCGCAGTCGGGGCACTCAATATAGCTCATGTTTTCGACGATGCCCAGAATGGGGACGTTCATCTTCTCGGCCATGTTGACCGCCTTGGCGACGATCATCGAGACCAGATCCTGCGGGCTCGTGACGATGACGATGCCGTCGACGGGCAGTGACTGGAAGACGGTGAGAGCGACGTCGCCTGTTCCCGGAGGCATGTCGACCAGCAGGTAGTCGATGGGGCCCCACGAGGTCTCGCTCCAGAACTGCCTAATGGCGCCTGCGATGACCGGACCGCGCCAAAGGACGGGGTCGGTCTCGTTTTGGAGCAGCAGGTTGGAGCTCATGACCTTGACGCCGTGCTCGGAGATTTCGGGCAGCATAAGGTTGCCAAGGGCATGGACGTGGCGTCCGCTCATACCGAACATCTTGGGGATAGAGGGACCGGTGATGTCGGCATCGAGGACGCCGACCTTGTGGCCGTGACGGGCAAGCTCGGTAGCGATGGCACCGGTGACAAACGACTTGCCGACACCGCCCTTGCCGGAAAGCACGGCGATGACGCGTTTGACCTCGGACAGCGTGTTCTCCTCAAATTGCGACGGCGACGTTTGTCCGCCGGCGGCCTGTGCGTGCTCGCAACCCATGTATGACTCCTTTGTATATGTTGGGGCCGGAGCCCCGTGATGTGACACGAGCGTCATTGTACCCTCGTTTGCGAGCGGGAGTCATTTGCGATGCATTTGGGCCGAGCGTGCTTGCAATACGATGGGTCCAAGCGAATGGGCGGGCTTACTGAACTTTGCTAGCGAACTCGAGGTATTGCATGCGCTGCAGCTTGTCGATCGTCGAGGCGTATGGGCTGTCTTCAGATTCCAAGTCGTAGCGCAGCCCGTCGGCACCAAGGTAGCCGGCGACATTGATGGTGGGCACATCTGACCTTGTTGCAAGCAGAGCCTTTTGATAGTCGGTGAGCGGGGCGCCGATCTTATTAAGGGTAATGGCTGCAATCTCGTTTGCCCCGACGGTGTCGTAGACGTTGAGCTCGGTATTGCCGGCGATTTCATAGTTAGCCCAGACAAAATATGTCGACTGATAGATACGGAAAGCGTGGCTTGCCGTATCTTCCTGAGGGTACAGCTCGTCGTTGAGAGTCGTTGCGGCGCTCGGCTGATGGTCGCCAAAAAAGACAAGGACAACCGGTCTGCCGATATTGCGGAGCTCGTTGATAAAGTACTCGAGGTCCCGGTCGGATGCGTTGATGCAGGTAAGATAGGTGTTGAGCGCGCTATTGGCACCCTCGCTGGCTCCCTCGACCCAATAGTTTGTCAGCTCCTCGGCGGGAACGGTGCCATAGTCGTAGCCGCCGTGATTTTGCATCGTGACGTCAAAGATGAACTGCGGCGCTTCGTTGGTTCTAAGCAGGTCGAGTATCTTGTCGTAGGTGGCGTAGTCGCATACGCCGGCATGGTAACAGGGCGCACCTTCGAAATCGCCGATTGAAAGAAAGTCTCCAAAGCCCAGCTGCTGATAGATCTTATCTCGATGGTAGTTGACGGGGTTTTGCGGGTGCATAGCGGTAGCGGTATACCCAAGCTCTTTAAGGTCCTTTGCCAGGCTGTTGACGCCATTCATCTGATACAGCTGATAGGGGATCTTGCCTAATCCGACAAAGGCCGTTGTCGCTCCGGTCAAAAATTCGAATTCGGAGTTTGCCGTTCCGCCACCGGTGACCGAAGCGAGCATGGTGCCGCGAACAAGTGTGTCGGGAAGCGAGTTGTAGAATGCGGGGCCGGTGTACCCGGCCGCCTGGAGCTGCTCAAAGCACGAAAGGTCGCTAAAACTCTCGTTCATGACGGCAACAATCGTCGGCTTGATTTCATTGAACTGGGCAACGGCAGCCGCGCGCTGCTCGCTCGAGCCATACGTGCTGTCGTAGGCGGCGGCGAGCTCCTGCTCGATGCTCTGCGCCTCATCGGGCGTATAGCCTTCGGGCTTCTCAATGGGCAACTCGTTGACCATTTCGGTGAACGAAGTGATAAAACCCTGAGACGTATATGTGATGATGGGCTGCCAACGGTCAAATCCAAAATCCAGCGCCTGCTCCAAGTCGATGCTGGAAAAGCCCGAGAGCTCCACAACGGCCACTAGCAGAAAAGCGCAGAGGTTAGCGGCGATTGCGGGGAAGACATGGGTGGGCGTACGGAGCTTTCTCGGTCGGATAAGCGAAAGAAGCCCCAGGGAAATCTCCAGCAGGGCTAGAGAGGTTACGATTCCGGCGGTAAAGGTAAACTCGTATCCCTCGCTCACTTCCATTGCGGTGCCAAGGGCCAAGATATCGCTTGGCAGGATGGCCTCGCCTTTAAACGTTATGACGAAGTGCTCGGCAATGCCAAGGATGCAACAGGCGACGGGCACGAGGGCCATGACGCCTCCATGACGCTGTCCCAGCAAATAAAGGGAGAGCAGAACCGTCGCGAGCAGCCCGACGGAAAACCCGAATGAGTTGGCGGGAATGCGATAGAACGTTTCGTTGCAGGCAATTTCGAGTGAAACGAACGAGAGCGCTGAAACAGCGGCGATGACAAGGACGTCACGGCAAATACAGGCAACCGTTCCCGTCGCAAGATCGGTTTGGTCGATAAGTCCCGAAACCAAGGGCTCGACAAGAAGTATGACGGCGGTAGCACCGAGCGCCGAATAAGAAAGGACCCATAGGGAATTGTCCTCATTTACGAGCAATTGATTCGTAATCCATGCAGCTACCATGCCGAGCGGGATGAGGAGCGTCGCGCACCAAAAGACGCGGGCAATGGGCGGCTTTTCATTGTGTTTGATTGAAAAATATACGCGCACCACGACGATGGCCACGATAAGGACGGCGATGAATATGGGCAGATTGGCCATGTCGCTCGAAGTGATTTCAAGGGGGATATCTTCGGTCATGGACGTTCCTCTGTTACGGCAAATTAAGTTCAGTATTAGATTACTGTAACCTTTCCACGACATTTCGAGAAACAAAGCGCCCGATACGCAAAGCTAAAGGTCTGCGAATCTTGTATTACGAACATCTGTGCGCGTCGAGTGCGCTAAACTCATCGGCAGTATGATTCGATGCAATAGGAGGCAAGGAGCTTCCATGTCTGATTCTTCTATCGTTATTCGCGGCGCTCGTGAGCACAACCTCCGTGATATCGATGTTTCCATTCCGCGTGACCAACTCGTGGTCATTACCGGTCTTTCTGGCTCGGGCAAGAGCTCGCTGGCATTTGACACTATCTATGCCGAGGGCCAGCGTCGATACGTCGAGAGCCTTTCGAGCTATGCGCGCCAGTTCTTGGGTCAGATGGACAAACCCGACCTGGATTCAATCGACGGCCTTTCGCCGGCAGTGTCGATCGACCAAAAGACGACGTCTAAAAACCCTCGCTCGACGGTTGGCACCGTAACCGAGATTTATGACTATCTGCGCCTGCTGTTCGCCCGTGTGGGCACCCCGCACTGTCCCGAATGCGGCCGCGCCATTGAGCGTCAGACGACCGACCAGGTTGCCGACAAGGTCTTGGCGGCGGGGGAGGGCCGCCGCGCGTTTGTGCTGGCACCGGTGGTGCGCGGGCGAAAAGGCGAGTACACCAAACTGTTTGAGGACCTTCGCGCCGAGGGCTTTAGCCGCGTGCGTGTCGACGGTGAAGTGCGCTCGCTCGACGATCCGATCGATCTGGACAAGAAGTTCAAGCACGATATCGAGGTCGTAGTCGATCGCATCGTGATCCGTGAGAACTCTCTGGGCCGTATCGCCGAGTCTGTTGAGCAGGCGACCGCGCTGGCTCACGGCAATGTAAACGTGTACATGCTGCCCGATCGTGATGCTCCCGAGGGGACCGAGGGCGAGCTGCTGGAGTATTCGTTGGCCTTGGCGTGCCCGGAGCATGGTCACTCCATTGACGATCTTCAGCCGCGTGATTTTTCGTTCAACGCTCCCTATGGCGCATGTCCTGAGTGCGACGGCCTGGGCTTTAAGAAAACCGTTGATGCCGAGGCGTTGATCGAGGACCCCTCGAAGTCCATTGCCGACGGAGTCTTTGGTAGCCTGTTTGGCAACTCGAACTACTATCCGCAGATTTTTGCTGCGGTCTGCAAACACTTTAAGGTGAGCACCGATACGCCGTGGGAGGACTTGCCCCCTCGCGTGCGTCGTGCATTCTTGGATGGCCTGGGCGATACGAAGATCTCGGTCGACTACCAAAAGCTCGACGGACGTCGCAGCCAGTGGGATACCAAGTTTTCGGGCGTTCGCAACATCCTGTACGAACGCTATACCGAGACGACGAACGAGAACACCAAGGCGCGCCTGGAGAAGTACATTCGCGAGGAGCCGTGCTCGAGCTGCCACGGCGCTCGTTTGCGCCCTGAGATGCTCGCCGTCACCGTGGGCGGCAAGTCCATTTACGAGGTTTGTTGCCTGTCGTGCCGTGAATCGCTCGAGTTTTTTGAGGGCCTGGAACTCACCGAGCGCCAACAGTTTATCGGCGGCCGTATCGTCAAGGAAATCCTGGAGCGCTTGCGTTTTCTGGTCGATGTTGGACTCGACTATCTGACGCTCGATCGTGCCTCGGCGACGCTTTCCGGTGGCGAGGCGCAGCGTATTCGCCTGGCAACGCAGATCGGCGCGGGTCTCATGGGCGTGCTCTATATTCTGGACGAGCCCTCGATCGGTCTTCATCAGCGTGACAACGAGCGCTTGATCAAGACGCTCGAGCGCCTGCGCGATATCGGCAATACCGTTATCGTCGTCGAACACGACGAGGATACAATCCGTGCCGCCGATTACGTGATCGACATGGGGCCCGGCGCCGGCGTCAACGGCGGACACGTAGTCGCGGCGGGAACGCCTGCCGATATCATGGCGTGTCCTGAGTCGATGACGGGCGCTTATCTGACCGGCAAACGAATGATCCGGGTGCCTGATGAACGGCGCAAGCCCGGTCGCGGCTGCCTTAAAATTACGGGCGCTCGAGCCAACAACCTCAAAAACGTTACTGCCAAAATCGAGTTTGGTACGCTTACGGTTGTTACCGGCGTGTCGGGATCGGGCAAGAGCTCCCTGGTTACCGATACCATTGCGCCTGCCCTTACGAATGCCATTCACCGTTCGACGCGCCCTGTGGGTCCATATAAGAAAATCGAGGGCATCGAGTGTATCGATAAGGTTATCGATATCGACCAGTCGCCGATTGGCCGCACGCCGCGTTCCAACCCTGCTACCTATATCGGCCTGTGGGATGATCTTCGCGCGCTGTTTGCGAGTACGCCGGAGTCGAAGGCGCGCGGCTACTCGCCGGGTCGTTTCTCCTTTAATGTGAGTGGCGGGCGCTGTGAGGCGTGCAAGGGCGACGGGCAGATCAAGATCGAGATGCACTTCCTTCCCGATATCTACGTTCCCTGCGAAGTTTGCGGCGGTAAACGCTACAACCGCGAGACACTCGAGGTCACCTACCGTGGCAAGACCATCTCGGACGCGCTCGACATGAGCGTCACCGAGGCGCTGGCCTTCTTTGGGAATATCCCGCAGATCAAGCGAAAGCTCCAGACGCTGTACGATGTAGGCTTGGGCTACGTGAGCCTGGGCCAGCCCGCCACGACGCTCTCGGGCGGCGAGGCGCAGCGTGTGAAGCTCGCCAAGGAGCTTCATCGACGCCAGACGGGCAAGACGTTCTATATTTTGGACGAGCCGACGACCGGTCTTCATTTTGAGGACGTCCGCCAGCTGCTCGATGTGCTGCAGCGCTTGGTCGATGCGGGCAACACGGTGCTGGTGATTGAGCACAACCTTGATGTCATCAAGGTTGCCGACCGCCTGATCGATATGGGTCCCGAGGGCGGTAACGGCGGCGGAACCGTCGTGGTTTCGGGCACACCGGAGCAGGTTGCGGACTGTCCGCAGAGTTATACGGGCAAGTTTTTGGCGCCGTTGCTCAGGCGTGACCGGGAGCGTCAGGCTCAACTTGATGCTCAATAAATAGGCGATTCAGTTTATGGGCGCCAACGACTCCTTGTGATTCGATGGCGCTTGCTGTGCCGAAGTGACGTATGCAGCCGAATTGGACATATACTTAATCTTTGCGTCCGAATGCGAGGGAAAGGATATGTCATGGCAAAGGCTGTAAAGACGCCAAAAACCAATGCGATGCGCGAGCTGGAAAGCGCCGGCATTTCCTATGTTCTACATACGTACGAAGACGATGGTGATGAGTCGGTGGGCCTGGGGGTCGCGATTTCGGAGCAGCTTGGCGAGGAGCCCGGTCAAGGATTTAAGACCTTGGTCTGCGTGACGCCGTCCAACGACCATGTCGTGTGCTGCATCCCTGTTGCCGATGAGCTCGATCTAAAGTCCGCCGCGCGTGCCGCGGGGGAGAAGTCCTTGGTTATGATGCATGTGAAGGATTTGCTTGCGGCGACTGGCTACGTTCGCGGCGGCTGCAGCCCGGTCGGTATGAAAAAACGCTACCGGACGCTCATTGATGAGACGTGTGTCCTTTGGGATACCATTTTTATTTCGGGAGGCAAGCGTGGTTATCAGCTCGAGCTTGCACCCGATGATTTAATTGCATTTTGCGGGGCGACGGTTGCCGCGATTACGAGAGAGGACTGAGCGATGCCGCAGGAAGAATTGAAGCGCGGAGCTCATTTTGCAAAAGAATCTGCGCCTCAGACGCCCTCATCCGAAGCTTCTTCGTCGCGAGATGACACTGACGACATGGGCTCGTCGGACTACTCCACGGTTGGTCGTTCCGCCGGGCTTATGACCATCCTGACTATCGTGTCTCGCGTCACCGGTTTTATCCGCACGTGGGCAATGGCGGCCGCTATCGGCATGTCGCTACTCTCGTCCTCCTATCAGGTCGCCAACAACCTGCCCAATATGCTCTACGAACTCGTGATGGGTGGCATGCTCGTGACGGCGTTTTTGCCCGTGTACATGGGCGTGAGGCGTGAGCAGGGTCGCGAGGCCTCGAACGAGTACGTGGGCAACCTGCTCGGCATTCTGCTTTTAGTGCTGGGTGGCATTTCGTTGCTGGGGACCGTGTTCGCCCCGGGCTTTATCTGGACGCAATCGTTCCTTTCGGGTGACGGTGGCAGCATGGATACCGCTGCGTTCATGTTCCGTTTCTTTGCCATCCAGATTCTGTTTTATGGTTTGGGCTCGGTGTTCTCGGGCGTTCTCAACGCACACCGCGACTACTTTTGGTCGACGTTTGCCCCGGTCCTCAACAATGTGATCGTCATTGCGAGCTTTATGGGTTTTGCGCCCGTGTCCGCACAGTTTGGCGAACGTGCCGGCATCATCTTGATTGCGGCCGGTACGACCCTCGGTGTCTTTGTTCAGATGGCATGTCAGATTCCCGCGCTTGGCAAGCACGGCGTGCATCCCCATATCCATATCGACTTTAAGGACCCCGCGCTGCGCCAGACGATTGCGCTCGGTATCCCGACGCTGCTCGCCACGGTGTGCATGTTTGTCTCGACTTCTATCACCAACGCTGCCGCGCTGGTGGTCCAGCCCGAGACGGGTCCTTCCGTCATCGCCTATGCGCGCCTGTGGTACACGCTGCCCTACGCGCTGATTGCCGCCTCGCTTTCGACGGCGCTCTATACCGAGCTCTCTCATGACGCACAGGAGAAGGATTACGACAGCGTTCGCACGGGCATTTCGCGTGGCGTCGCCCAGATGCTGTTCTTCCTGATTCCGTTCGCACTGTACCTGATTGTCTTCGCACGTCCGCTCAATTTGATCTACTGTGCTGGCAAGTTCGATGAATCCGGCGTGGCGCTGGTATCCGAGTACCTTGTCTACCTGGCGCTCTCGCTGCCGCTCTACGGCGTGGTCGTGTTGATGCAGAAGAGCTTCTCTGCCTTGCTCGACATGAAGCCCTATAGCCGCTATTGCCTGTATTCCGCCATCGGCCAGGCCGGCTCGGTTCTGCTGTTTGGCGTTGTGCTGGGCTTCGGTATGCCGGCAATCGCGCTTTCGTATGTCGTCGACTACGTGATCTTGGTCGGCTGTTCGCTGTGGTGGCTGCGTCGTCGCCTGCGTGGCCTTCAGGTCAAATCTATCCTACATGGCGGTTTCTTTGGCCTTTTGCTCGGTGGCCTAGGTGCTGCCGCAGGCGCCGGCGTCATGTGGGCGCTTGAACACTTTGTCGGGGCACTTGGCGGCTCGATTCTGATTACTCTTGGCTACGTTTGCGTTGCGGGTGTCGCCTCGCTTGTTGTTACCTTTGGCCTTGCCGTCGTCCTTAAGATGCCCGAGGTCTCGGCGCTGCTTCGTCGCAAGTAGGTGCGCGTGGCCGGTCACGACAACATACCAACGCTTGCCGAGCAGGTTTCGCGCGTTCCCACACAGCCCGGATGCTACCTTTGGAAGGATGCCAAGGGCGATGTCATCTACGTGGGCAAGGCGAAAAACCTGCGCGCCCGCATGCGTCAATACGTGACACTGCAGGATGAGCGTCAAAAGATCCCGCTGATGATGCAGCTGGTGGCGAGCTTTGACTACATCGTTGTCGAAACCGAGCATGAGGCGCTTGTACTCGAGCGCAACCTGATCGGCCAGTACCATCCGTACTTTAACGTCGACCTCAAGGATGACAAGAGCTACCCCTTTATCGCCATTACAAAGGGCGACCTGTATCCCGCGATCAAATACACGCGTGAGCGTCATAAGCCGGGAACGCGCTATTTTGGACCCTATACCGATAGCCGTGCGGCACGTGAGACGATAGATACGCTGCGCAAGGTTATCCCCATCTGCTCTGCATCCTGTGCGGAGTGGCGTCGTTGTCGCCGTACCATCGAGTCCCACAAGGGCGAGGAAGACATCGTCAATATGATTTGCGCACAAAACGGGCGTCCCTGCTTTGACTACCATGTCGGGCGCGGCCCGGGTGCGTGTGTCGGCGCGATTTCCCCGGCAGACTATGCCAAGAACGTCAAGCGTGTCGAGCGCTTTTTGTCGGGCCATCGCAAGGATGTCGTCGATGAGCTGACCTCCGAGATGACGGATGCCGCCGAGGCGCTCGACTTTGAGCGCGCGGCACGCGTCAAACGTCGTTTGGAGGTCATCAGGGGTCTGGACGATCGTCAGCAAGTCGTTTTTCCCTCCAGTGTCGATATCGATGTCATCGGGTTCTATCGCGAGGAGACCATCTCCGCCGCTTGCGTCTTCGTCGTTCGCGAGGGCCGAACAGTTCGCACCTGCGAGTTCATTCTCGACAAGGGTCTTGATGTTGACGAGGAAGAGCTCCAGTCGGGCTTTCTTAAGCGCTATTACGACGAGACGGCTGATATTCCAGCTGAGGTCAACCTTTCCGTCGAGCTTGAGGATGCGGAGGCGCTGGGGGAGTGGCTTGCGGGCAAGCGTGAGCGTTCCTGTCATCTCCATAGGCCGCAGCGTGGCGAAAAGCACCGTCTGCTCGATATGGCATCCAAAAATGCGCGCCATGCCCTCATGCGCTACATGATGCGAACGGGGTACGCTGACGACCGCACCAATCAAGCGCTCCTGGAGCTCGAAAGTGCGTTGGCGCTGCCATCGCCGCCGTTGCGTATCGAGTGCTTCGATATCTCTACACTGCATGGCACCTTTACGGTCGCCTCGATGGTGGTGTTTACCAACGGGCGCGCCGACAAGAGCCAGTACCGTCGTTTTAAAATTCAGGCCGAATTGGACGAGGCAAACGACTTCGTGTCGATGTCCGAGGTTTTGGGACGACGCTATGCTCCCGAGCGCATGGCCGACGAGCGCTTTGGCTCGCGCCCCGATTTGCTCGTTGTCGATGGCGGTAAGCCGCAATTGACCGCTGCGATCAAGCAACTTGAGGCTCTTGGGCTCGATATACCAGTTTGTGGCTTGGCGAAGGCCGACGAGGAAGTTTTTGTGCCTTGGGACGAGACTCCTGTCGTGCTGCCGACCGGGTCTGCTTCGCTCTATCTAATTAAACAGGTACGCGATGAGTCCCACCGATTTGCCATCACGTTCCACCGTGAGTTGCGCGATAAAGCCATGACGGTTTCGGTACTCGATGACGTTCCGGGCGTGGGACCCACCAGAAAACGTGCCCTTATGCGCCATTTTGGCTCGATGAAGCGTTTGCGCGCGGCGAGCGAGCAAGAGATCGCGGAAGTTCGCGGCATACCTGCCGATGTTGCCAAGGCGGTCCACGAGGCGCTCGTTGCATGGAATGCCGAGCGCGCCGAGGCGGCGGCTGGCCATTCCGATAGCTAAACACGAGCCTAAACAACTGATATACATGATTGCGCGATTTTCAACCATTTATTTCGCCATGATTGCCTGCTGGTTTCGGGTTTTATTAACGCTAAAACGTTTGACTAACCCAAGCGAAAACCCTGCTATCCTGCGGGTTGACGAAGACTGATATCTCACCTCGCCGATACATACTGTCTGGCGAATCATTTGTCAATGAATTCGGTGAACGGTAGTAAATACCGTTCAAGCGTATGTATGTATCGGTCGCCGAGCGCGGCACCTCAGTTGGGTTCGTCGGTAGGTAAGGTATATATCGTCCGCAAGTTGCGCGGGGGCACGTCTAGGTGCTCCCGAGTAAGATTCTCTATTGATAGGAGAAGACATGGCCATCATCAACAAGGGTATGTCCAGGCGTTCGTTCCTCGGCCTCACCGGCAGCGTCGCTGCTGTCGCCGGCCTTGGTCTCACTGGCTGCGGTGGCAGCTCTAGCGACGAGGGTTCCGCTTCCGGCTCCACCGATTCCGCCAACCGTGGCGGCGGCGTGATCACCGCTGGTTCCGCTTACGCTCCGTCCAGCTTCGATCCCGCCAGCACCGGCTCCGCTGTGGGCCTGGGTGCTAACTGGCACGTCGTCGAGGGCCTCTACGGCATCGATTACCACGACTACAGCACCTTCAACGAGCTCGCCACCGACGATCCCAAGTCTGTGGACGACACCACTTTCGAGGTCACCATCCGCAAGGGCGCCAAGTTCTCCGATGGCACCGAGGTCACCGCTGACGATGTCGTTGCCTCCTACACCGCTTGCGCCGCTTCCGCTACCTATGCTCCGTTCTTCCAGCCCTTCGAGTCCATCGAGGCCAAGGACGCCAGCACCGTGACGGTCAAGACCAAGGTCCCCAACTTCTCCCTGCTCAAGGATCGTCTGGCCATCGTCCGCGTTACCCCGGCCACCCAGACCGAGGAGGATCGCGCCAAGCAGCCGATCGGCTCCGGCCCCTGGATGTACGACTCTATCTCCGATACCGAGATCACCTTGGTTCCCAACCCCGAGTACAACGGTGAGTATGCTGCCGAGGATAAGAAGATCCAGTACAGCATCCTGACCGACCCCACTGCTCGCGTTACCGCTCAGCAGGAGGGCTCCACGCTCGTTATGGAGCTCGTTACCGCTGACGCCGTCGACCAGCTCGAGAGCGCCGGCTGCAAGATTGACAACGTTCAGGGTTTCGGCACCCGCTTCATCATGTTCAACGTCGCCAAGGAGCCTTGGAACAACGTCAAGGTCCGTCAGGCTGTCATGTATGCGCTCGACACCGAGAAGATGGTCAGCAACACCTTCGCCGGCCTTGCCACCGCTGCCAGCTGCTACCTGCCCAAGAGCTTCACCAACTATCATGAGGCTTCCACGGTGTACAAGACCGACACCAAGAAGGCTAAGAAGCTCATCGAGGAGTCTGGCATCACCCCGGGTGCCATCACCCTGCGCACCACCGACAACGAGCAGATTAAGGGCATGGCCGCCCAGGTCAAGAACGACCTCGACGCTCTCGGCTTCGATGTGACCATCCAGACCGATACCTCGCCGGCCACCTACGCCGCCATCGACGGCGGCGAGGCCTACGATATCCTCCTTGCCCCTGGCGATCCTTCCTGCTTCGGCGCCGACCCCGACCTGCTGCTCAACTGGTGGTACGGCGACAACGTCTGGATGCAGACCCGTTGCCCGTGGAAGGAGTCCGCTGAGTGGCAGAAGCTCCACGGTCTCATGGACGAGGCTCTTGCCGCCGAGGGCGACGAGCAGCAGAAGAAGTGGAACGAGTGTTTCGACATCATTGCCGACAACGCCGTTCTGTACCCCGTTGTCCACGTCAAGACCGTCTCCGCTTCTTGGGACGATCCGTCCACTGCGCCCAATGGCGAGGCCCTCGATGGTTTCAAGGGCATCGGCACGACGAGCATGTCCTTCAGGGGCGTTGCGACCGTCAAGGCGTAAGACTCGCTTGAGTCTATATGCAGGATGTCGGTCGTTGGGACCGTATCCTCATAGTTGAAACAAAGACCCGGGCGGCAACGATGTCGCTCGGGTCTTGTAATGAGTATCCGTACTCATATACCAGTTGGTCCTACCGACAAAAGAAAGGGGAGAGAACGTGAACAACTTGCTACGTTTGATTGGAAGGCGTCTTGTGGCGCTGCCGATCATGGCATTGGGCGTCACCGTCCTGGTGTTCTTCCTTATGTCGTTCTCCAAGACCGACCCCGCCTACACGGCGTTGGGTGACGGTGCCTCGCCCGAGGCGGTTGCCGAGTACCATGAGAAGTATGGTCTGGACGACCCCTGGCCCGTGCGCTACGTGCGCTATATGGGCGATTTGATCCATGGCGACATGGGCACCTATGGTGCTGCTCGCAACTCCGTTGCCAAGCGCATCTCCACGGCCCTGCCCGTCACGATGCAGCTGACCTTCATCGGTCTTGCCATCGGTGCGGTCGTTTCGTTTTTGCTCGGCGTCATCGCGGCACTGTATCGCGACAAATGGCCGGACCAAGTAATCCGTGTCTTTTCCATCGCCGGCTTGGCAACCCCGTCGTTCTGGCTTGCCGTTCTGTTGATCCTGCTGTTCTCTTCCTACCTTAAGGTGCTCCCGGCATCGGGCGCTCTGCCTCACTTCACCACGAATCCGGTTGGCTATCTGGGGCGTATGATCATGCCCGCTATCGCCTTGGCATTTCCGCTGACGGGCCAGATGACTCGTATCGTGCGTACCGCCATGGTCGAGGAGCTCGACAAGGATTATGTCCGTATGGCTCGCGGCGCCGGCGTTCCCGAGAAGGTCGTCGTCGGCATCAACGTTCTTCGCAATGCGCTGATCACCCCGGTCACCACCCTCGGTCTTAAGATCGGTTACCTCATGGGCGGCGCCGTCGTCATCGAGGTTATCTTCAACCTCCCCGGCATGGGCACCGCGATTCTGCAGGGCGTTCAGGGCAACGAGGCGAACCTGGTTCAGGGCGTCGTCATCGTCGTTGCTCTTGCCTTCATCATC
Source organism: Collinsella aerofaciens ATCC 25986 (assembly GCF_964239575.1). Classification (GTDB taxonomy): domain Bacteria; phylum Actinomycetota; class Coriobacteriia; order Coriobacteriales; family Coriobacteriaceae; genus Collinsella; species Collinsella aerofaciens_BQ. The sequence continues at coordinate 22,861 of NZ_CAXSQQ010000015.1, read as the reverse complement.
ATCAACATCGTGGTTGACATGCTCTACCTGCTCATCAACCCGCGCATCAGGACGGTGTAGATTATGGTAAAGATTCGAGAGAAGCAAACCGAGCAGCTCGAGAAGGCTGCCTCCAAGGGGCTCAAGCTCGGTGGCTGGAAGAAGATGACGCTGTCTTCTAAGATTGCCGCCGTCGTGCTGGTGCTGGTCGCCCTGACTGCGATTCTGGCGCCCCTTCTTGCCCCCTATAGCCCGGTCGAGATCTTTACGGCTCGCCAGGCTCCCGGCAACGGATTTATCTTCGGTACCGACGATAAGGGTCGCGACATTCTGTCGCGTATGCTCTACGGTGGTCGTTACTCGCTGATTATCGGCTTTGGCGCCACCGCCATGGCTCTGGTCTGCGGCTCGGTCGTGGGCGCCCTTGCAGCGGTTTCGCGCAAGGCCGTCTCCGAGACGATCATGCGTATCTTGGACATCATCATGTCCATCCCGGGCATCGCCCTCGCGGCCGTCTTCGTCTCCATCCTGGGCAACTCCGTGCCGTCGATCATCTTCGCCATCGGCTTTATGTACACTCCGCAGATTGCCCGTATCGTACGCGCCAATATCGTGTCCGAGTACGGCGAGGACTATGTCCGCGCGGTCATCGTTTCCGGCGCCAAGGCTCCGTGGATTTTGATTAAGCATGTTCTGCGTAACTGCATCGCCCCGATCATGGTCTTCACCGTTACCCTGGTCGCCGACGCCATCATCTTCGAGGCCTCGCTGACCTTCATCGGCGCTGGTATCCAGGAGCCCACCGCTACCTGGGGCAACATCCTCGCCGACGCCCGCGGCGGCGTGCTCGCCGGCCGTTGGTGGCAGGCGCTGTTCCCGGGCCTAGCCATCATGATCACCTGCCTGGCGCTCAACATCCTCTCCGAGGGCATTACCGACGCCATGGCCGCTGCTCCCTCCGCTGCCCTGGATCCTACCGATTCCTCCAAGCGTCGCGAGGCCGACCTGCTGGTCTCCGACCCCGTTCGCGCCTACAAGGAGCAGGCCCAGTCCCTCTCCGCTCGCCTTGGCGCCCTGCGCGATGTCGAGCTCAAGCGTGACGATCGCCACGTGCCCGACGAGTCCGTTGAGCCGATTCTCTCGGTCCGTGACTTCTGCATCCAGTTTGAGCATCACGGTGATATCAACGTCGTCGACCATGTCAACTTTGACGTTCGTCCTGGTCAGACCATGGGCCTGGTGGGCGAGTCCGGTTGCGGTAAGTCCATCACCACGCTGGCCATCATGGGCCTGACCGACGATGACGAGCATCTTTCCGGCGAGGTTCTCTGGGAGGGTCGCGACCTGCTCAAGATGAGCAAGAAGGAGTGGTTCGGCCTGCGTGGTACCGATATCGCTATGGTCTATCAGGACGCCCTGTCCTCGCTTAATCCCTCCATGCTCATCTCTGCCCAGATGAAGCAGCTCACCAAGCGTGGCGGCACCCGTAGCGCCGAGGAGCTCCTGGAGCTCGTGGGCCTCGATCCCAAGCGTACGCTCGAGAGCTATCCGCACGAGCTTTCCGGCGGCCAGCGTCAGCGCGTCCTGATCGCTATGGCCCTTACCCGCGACCCCAAGCTGGTCATCTGCGACGAGCCCACGACCGCTCTGGATGTTACCGTCCAGAAGCAGGTCATCAAGCTGCTCAACGATCTTCAGGCCAAGCTCGGCTTTGCCATGATCTTCGTTTCGCACGACCTGGCGCTGGTCGCCGAGGTCGCTCACAACATCACGGTTATGTACGCCGGCCAGGTTATCGAGCAGGCGCCCACCAAGGAGCTGCTCACCAACCCGATTCACGAGTACACTCGCGGCCTTCTGGGTTCCGTCCTGTCCATCGAGAGCGGTTCGGGCCGCCTGCACCAGGTGCCCGGCGCCGTTCCGAGCCCGCGCGATTTCCCCAAGGGCGATCGCTTCGCGCCCCGCTCGAGCCATCCGCGCATTGGCCTGGACACCCGTCCGGTCTTCAAGCGCGTGCCCGGCACCGAGCACTTCTATTCCGAGCTCCCCGACGAGGTGCTCAAGGCAAATGGTTTGACCCCTCACGCGGAGGTGATGTAGATGAGCGAGACCGCAGTCAACGGCGTCGAGCCGATCATCTTCCTTGATGACGTCCACGTCACCTTTAGGACCCGTACCGGCTCGATTCTGCACCCCAACCTGGTTCACGCCGTCCAGGGTGTAACGATTAAGCTCATGCCCGGACAGACCATCGGCATCGTCGGTGAGTCCGGTTGCGGAAAGTCCACCACCGCCAACGTCATGTGCGGCCTGCAGGCCCCCACGAGCGGCAAGGTCTACTTTAAGGGCAAGGACGTTACCAAGCGTACCGCCGAGGACCGTCGCCACATGGGCCGCGTCATCTCGGTCGTGTTCCAGAATCCGGCTACGGCGCTCAACCCCCGCATGGTCGTTCGCGAGCAACTGCTCGACCCCATGCGCGTCCACAACTTGGGTACTGAGGCCGAGCAGGAGAAGCGCGTCAAGGAGCTCTTGGAGCTCACCGGTCTGCCCAGCTCCGCCGCCGAGGTTCTTCCCGGCCAGCTTTCGGGCGGCCAGCGCCAGCGCGTCGCAATTGCCCGTGCCCTGTCGCTGAACCCTGATGCCATCATCGCGGACGAGCCCACCTCGGCTCTGGACGTTTCGGTCCGCGCGCAGATCCTCAACCTGCTGACCGACCTTAAAAAGGAGCTCGGCCTGGCCATGGTGTTCATTAGCCATGACATCCAGACGGTCCGCTATATCTCTGACGACATCATCGTTATGAATGGAGGCAAGATCGTCGAGCAGGGCGAGGCCAAGCAGGTCTTCCAGCATCCTCAGGACCCCTACACCAAGATGCTGCTCGGCGCTGCGCCGTCGCTGCTTCATCCCAAGCTCGGCGAGTAGCCTCGCTTTCCCTCCCGTGCGCCCGGTTCCCTTACCGGGCGCACCTCCGTTGCGATTTCGAAAGGCTGGGTTCACGAGCCATGCCAAGTGCTCAGGAGCTACAACAGCAATTTGGTGAATATCGAGGCGCTATGCCCCGTCCATCGGATTTCGATCTCTTTTGGAAGGACCGCATGGCCGAGGCCGACGCCGTCGAGCTCGACTATGCGATTGAGGCGGCTTCGGTTGCGGATTCCGCGACCTGTCGGTTTTTCGACCTCTGGTATACCGGCATGTGCGGTGCACGCCTGCATGCCAAGTATCTCCAGCCAGTTTCGGACGAGCCCGTGCCGCTGGTGCTACAGTTCCACGGCTATCCGGGTGCAAGCCGCAGCTGGTTCGAGCAGGCGTCGTTTGCGGGCATGGGCATGGCACTCATCGCTCTCGATTGTCCTGGCCAGGGTGGCCCCTCCGAGGATATTGGTGGATTTGAAGGCACGACGGTTGCTGGGCATATCGTCGCCGGTATCGACGGCGACCCGGCCAATCTTTACTATGTCCGCTTGCACCAGGATATCCGCATTCTGTGCCGTATTGTTCGCGAGCTCGAGGGCATCGATCTTTCCCGCGTATTTGTGAACGGCGCATCGCAGGGCGGCGGTTTGGGCATTGCGACCTGCGCGCTTAATAGTGAGCTTATCAATCGCGCTGCCATCCTCTATCCCTTCCTGTCGGATTTCCGCCTTGTTTGGGATCTGGATGCCGACGATATCGCTTATGAAGGCCTGCGTTATTGGTCGCGTTGGTTTGACGAGGACTCGACTCGTATTGAGGAGGCCTATGCCAAACTGGCGTACTTCGATTCCAAGAACTTTGCCCCCATGGTCAAATGCCCCGTGCTGTTTGGCACGGGCACAGCCGATATCGTCTGTCCGCCGGCGACGCAGTTTGCGGTCTACAACAATCTGGCCTGTGAGAAGCGACGCGAGTTCTTTGAGGGCTTTGGCCACGAGGAGATTCAGGACTATGACGATCTGATCATTCCGTTTTTCTGCGAGGGAGGGGAGGCTCATGTCTAAGTGCGAGAGCAATATCGACGAGCTGATCGTCCCCGGGCTCGCGGAGATGCCTGGAACGGTTTCGTCAAGGCTCTCTGATTTCCGGGGTTGGCACGGCGATGCTTCGGCGGATGTTTCCGAATTAGAGACAGCCGCTTCGGACCTTGAGGTTTGCGGGCTGACTGTTACGGCGATTGATTTCGCCAATCCGTGCGCGCGCTACTCCGAGGTTTCCATTGAGCTCGGCGGGTATGTCGTACACGGTCGTTTGATTGAGCCCTTAGGCCATGCCCGGGCATCCGAGTTTGTGCCGCTCTGTCTGATGTTTCACGACATCGATCGACCCGTGCGTGGATGGCATCACATGACGAGATTTGCCGCCATGGGGTATGCCGTTCTCGCACTGGATGACGATGTTGCTGGTGCGGACGACCTGCAGTGGGGGATTGCTTCGCCCGCTTTTGTCAAGCGCGTCCGTTGGGGCTGCGCGTTGGCGAAGGTCGCGCGCAATCTTGATGGCATGGATCCCGATCGCATTTTTGCATGGGGCGAGGGTCTTGGCGGCGGTGTCGCGCTGGCGGTTTCTGCTCTGGACGAGCGCGGACTTGCCTGCACGGCGGTTGCCAATCCAATTCCCGGTGGCCTCGAGGCTCTGTCGTCTCGGGTGCGCGGATCGGTGCTCATGGGCACGTCGCTCATGGATACCGTGAGCGACCCCAAGGGTCAGTTTGCCGTATTCAACGGTCTTGAGTGTGACCGGAGGCATATCATCTATGCCAAATACGCTCATGAGCGTATTAACGCGTTCGAAAACGAAGTCGTCGACTTCTTTAACCAAACGTTCTATCCGTGTTCTTTGGCCTAGACGGCCTGGACACTGCCAACAAGAGTGAGCGGCATAGGGCCGCTCGCCAGACAGCTAAGGAGATTCTTGTGGCAACTCAGAAATTCACCGGCGTTATCCCTCCCGTCGTTGTTCCCGATACCGAAGACCACCAGCTCGACGTTGCCTCCTTTGAGCGCAGCATCAACCGCATGATCGATGCCGGCGTCGATGGTCTGTTCTTCTTGGGGTCTTCGGGCGAGGTCGTCTTCTCCACCGATGAGCGCCGTCGCCAGATTATCGCCGAGGCCGTTCGTATCGTCGACCACCGTGTGCCTGTTCTGGTCGGCATCATCGATACCGAGACCGAGCGCATGATTGAGCACGGCAAGGTCGCCCAGGAGCTGGGCGCCGATGCCCTCGTCGCCACCTGCCCGTTCTATGCCCTGCAGGGTATGACCGAGGTCGAGGAGCACTTCCGCATCCTGCACGAGGAGCTCGACCTGCCCATCTTTGCCTATGACATTCCCGTCTGCGTTCACACCAAGCTCCCCTGGAAGCTCCTTGCCAAGCTCGGCGCCGAGGGCGTCCTTGCTGGCGTCAAGGATTCCTCGGGTGATGACATCTCGTTCCGCTACCTCGTTCAGGAGAACGAGAAGAACGGCCATCCGATGAGCATCCTCACCGGTCACGAGGTTGTTGTCGACGGCGCCTATCTCGGCGGCGCTGACGGTTCCGTCCCGGGTCTCGCCAACGTTGAGCCCGAGGGCTACGTGCGTCAGTGGAAGGCCGCTCAGGCTGGTGACTGGGCTACCGTCAAGGCCGAGCAGGATCGCCTCAACGAGATTTCCCACATCTGGGATGTCACCTCGGGCGTCCAGGGCTATGCCGGTGGCGTCGGTGCCTTCAAGACCGCTATGAACCTCATGGGCATCTTCGACAGCCCGACCATGCCGCGCCCGGTGAAGGCCATGACCGGCGAGAACGTCGAGGCTATTAAGAAGGTCCTCCAGGACAACGGTCTCCTGTAAAGCTTCCCCAGGCACCCGACCTCGCCGTTCAACCGTGCGGCCATGACCCATTAGGTCAATGGCCACACGGTTTCTCGGCGATCTCGGGCACCTGGAAAACCTTTACCGCGCTGTGACGGCTAGCCTGACGGCGCATTTCCTGTAGTTGTTTTTTATCTCCTAAGGAGAGCGACATGGAGAACAAGTACGTCTGCTCTGTCGATATCGGCGGAACTAAGATCGCGACTGCCATCATGGAGTACCCGGCTGACGGTAGTGTGCCCCATCCCGTTTTTGAGGCCGAGGTTCCTACCGAGGCCCAGGAGGGTGGCGAGGCCGTCTTCCAGCGTATCGAGGCGTCCATCAAGGCCGCTCTTGAGGCGAATCCCGATGTAGAGGTCCTCGGTGTCGGTATCGGTGCCGCAGGCGTCGTCGATCCCAAGACGGGCGCCATCGCGTATGCCAACGAGATCATGCCCGGCTGGTCCGGCGTCCAGTTGGGGCCGCGTCTGCGCGAGGACCTCGGTCTTCCCGTTGCCGTTGTGGGCGATGTGCAGGCTCATGCTCTGGGCGAGGCCCACTGGGGTGTCGGCAAGGGCAAGTTCTCTGTCTTGTGTCTGGGCATCGGTACGGGCATCGGCGGCGCATATGTCGAGAACGGCCGCGTGATGCAGGGCTTCCATGGTGCTGCCGGCCATATGGGCCACATCGAGTGCTCGGCTGCCGCCGGCATTCCCTGCGCCTGCGGGCGTTCCGGTCATCTTGAGTCGGTTGCTTCGGGCACTTCCATTGGTCGTATGTACGATGAGCGCTTTGGCCGCGTCGACCCCAGCCGTCCTTCGGTCGGTCGCGATGTGAACGACCTGTGCCGCGCGGGCGACGCAAGGGCGACCGAGGTCATCCACGATGCCGGCTTTGCTCTGGGTGCCAGTTTAGGCTCGCTCGCGAACATCTTGGATCCCGAGGTCATCGTGCTTTCGGGCGGTGTGATTCACCAGGGTCCCGATTGGCGCTCGCAGACGTGGAAGGATTCGGTGCACGAGGGCTATGCCAGCCAGGCGCTCGATCCGCTTCAGGACACGCCGATTCTCATCGGTTCTCTGGAGGGCGACGCGCCGCTCATCGGTGCCGCCGAACACCTTCTTGCGTCGTTGAAGTAAACGTATCTTCTGTAGGAGCCTCCCGAGACAACACGCCTCGGGAGGCTGTTCTGAGAAAGGTTGCAGCCTTATGACCGTCGATCCTTTGATTCAATCCCTGAAGGGTAAGCTCGTCGTGAGCGTTCAGGCGTATATGGGCGAGCCGCTTCGTACGCCAGAGACCATGGCTCAAATGTCTCGTGCTTGCGAGCTCGGCGGCGCCGCCGCCATTCGCTGCCAGGGCCTTGCCGACATTGCCGCCATTAAGGGTCGCTGTGAGGTTCCTGTTATCGGCCTGTGGAAGGATGGGCACGAGGGCGTTTACATCACGCCGACGCTGCGTCACGCTCGCGCCTGCGTTGCTGCGGGTGCCGATATCGTGGCGATCGACGCCACCGATCGTCCGCGTCCCGACGGCAAGTCGGTCGAGGATACCTTCCGCCCGCTGCACGAGGAGGGTGTGCTCCTGATGGCGGATTGTGCCACCATCGAGGACATTCGCCGTGCGGTTGATATGGGCTTCGACCTTGTATCTACCACGCTTTCTCACGGTGTCGCTGCCATCGACTGCACCATGGCCGATGGCCCCGATCTGCCGCTCCTGCGTCAGGCGACCGAGGAATTCCCCGGTCTTCCCATCATCTGCGAGGGCCGCGTGCACACGCCCGAGGAGGCTCGCGCCGCGATCGATGCTGGCGCCTGGGCCGTTGTCGTCGGCACCGCCATCACGCACCCCACGAGTATTACGAGTTGGTTCAAGGCTGCGCTTGAGGCGTAAGACAGGCCTCGTATCCGCTCGGGGCGGTATACTCAATATAGGCAATTGACCGCGCGGGATCCGGGTTGCTGGGTCCCGCGCTTGTTTTTGGGAGGCAGCACATGCAAAAGGGAGATGCCATGGATGCGGCGGAGCGCTCGGAGCGCATCCCCGATATCGTCATCATCACCGGAATGTCCGGATCGGGCCGCACACAGGCCATGCACGTGTTCGAGGATATGGGCTATTTTTGCATCGATAACCTGCCTCCGCGTCTCATCGCCCAGCTTGCCGAGCTCGTCGGCATCAATACGGGCGTGGGCAGGCATCTCGCCGTCACCTGCGATTTGCGTAGCCAGGGACTGTTTGACGAGCTGCTCGATGCGGTCGCCGCGCTCGAAGAGCGCGAGATGAGCTGCGACATCGTGTTCCTGGAGGCTTCTGACGAGGTGCTGATTCGTCGCTACAGCGAAAATCGCCGCCGTCATCCCATTGCCAAGCCGGGGGAGACTACGGCCGATGCCATTCAGCGCGAGCGCCTTCAGCTCCAGGGCGTGCGCGACCGAGCCGATATGATTATCGACACGAGCCGTCTGCGCACCTCTGCGCTGCGCAACAAGCTACGTATGGCATTTTCCGAGCTGTCCGACCAGCAACTCATGGACGTCCACGTGTTCTCGTTTGGCTTTAAGCACGGCATGCCCGTCGAAGCGGACATTATGATCGACGTCCGCTTCCTGCCTAATCCGTTCTACGATCCCGAGATGCGCACGATGACCGGTCTCGATAAAAAGGTCTCCGATTTTGTTCTGGACCATCCCAAGACGCAGGAGTTTTGGAAGGCTTGGACACAGCTGCTCGAAACGGTGATGCCGGGCTATATCGCGGAGGGCAAGCCGCAGCTTTCTATCGCCATCGGCTGTACGGGCGGCCAGCACCGCAGCGTTGCCATTGCCGAGGCCACGGCCCGATACCTGGAAGGCGCTCAGTACCACGTGAGCATCTCCCACCGCGACCTGTCGCGCGCCAACACGAAGGCATAGGCCTGCATGTCGTTTACCGCTGAGGTGCGCGACGAGCTTGCGCGCTGCGAACCCGAATGTGAATACTGCGACTTGTCGACGCTTGCCGCCCTCACGCGCGTGAGTGGTACGCTCTCGCTTACCGGCTTTGGGCAGTATCGTTTGACGGTTGCGACTGAGACGGGAGCCGTTGCGCGCACGATGATCACGCTGACGCATCGCATCCTTAAGCTCAAAACGGAGTTCACCGTCCGCAAATCTGTATTGCATAAGGTTCGAAACTACCTCATTACCTTGCCTGATCAGCCCGATTTGGATAAGGCTCTGGTGCTGCTGGGCATTCTCGACCGTAGGGGAGGGCTCGTCGCAGGTGTGCCGCGTCACATTGTCGCCCGTCCTTGCTGTAGACTTGCCTATATCCGCGGCGCGCTCATCGCGGGCGGCTTCGTGGCCGATCCACGTGGCGATTTTCATTTGGAGATCGCGGTACAGGGCGAGCAATATGCCAAGGGGCTTTGCGATCTGTTGGAGCAGATTGGGGTCCATGCTCGTGTTAATGCACGGCGGGGGTCATATGCCGTGTACATTAAGAGCGCCGAGGAAATCGAGCATCTATTAAAGCTGATTGGCGCCAAGCGCAGCGTTGCCGAGATCGAGGAAGCGCGCGCGGTCAAGTTGGTTAAGAACGATGTGAACCGTCGCGTGAACGCCGAACTTGCCAACCAGACCAGAAGCGCCGGTGCCGCCCAACATCAGCTTGCGCTTATCGATGAGCTCGAGCAGCGTGGCCTTCGCGATGCGCTTCCGGATGCCTTGGCGGTCTTTTGCGACCTGCGCGAGCGCTATCCCGATCTGTCGCTGCGTGATTTGGGGGAGATGGCTGACCCCCCCTTGTCGAAGTCTGCCCTGTACCATCGCGTTTTGAGGCTTGAAAAGCTCATTGAAGCAAACAGGTAGTTTGAAGTATCGACTTATATACGGATTTAGCTGCTATTTTAGTCTTTAAAACGTTTTAACGTAAATTTGATTTTCAATTTCGAGCATTCTCGTGAAATTCAAGTCAAAAAAAAGGTATATTAGGCGAGTGGTTAGTTTGTGGGCCTCAACGGCGGGCGCTGTAGCTCGCGGGGGCCTTACGAAAGGAGACACAATGGCAGTAAAGGTTGCTATTAACGGCTTCGGTCGCATCGGTCGTCTGGCTTTCCGTCAGATGTTCGGTCATGAGGGCTCCGAGATCGTCGCTATCAACGACCTCACCTCTCCCGATATGCTCGCTTACCTGCTGAAGTACGACTCCACGCAGGGCAACTACGCTCGCGATCACGAGGTCGTTGCTGGCGAGGATTCCATCACCGTTGACGGCAAGGAGATCAAGATCTACAAGGAGGCCGACGCCAACAACCTGCCTTGGGGCGACCTCGACGTCGACGTCGTTCTCGAGTGCACCGGCTTCTACACCAGCAAGGCTAAGGCTCAGGCCCACATCAACGCTGGCGCCAAGAAGGTCGTCATCTCCGCTCCGGCCGGCAGCGATCTGCCCACCATCGTGTACAACGTCAACCATGAGACGCTGACCGCTGAGGACAACATCATCTCCGCTGCTTCCTGCACCACCAACTGCCTCGCCCCGATGGCCAAGGGTCTGAACGACTTCGCTCCCATCGTGTCCGGCATCATGACCACCATCCACGCCTTCACCGGCGACCAGATGCCGCTCGACGGCCCGCAGCGCAAGGGCAACTTCCGTCGCTCCCGCGCCTGCTCCGAGAACATCGTCCCGAACACCACGGGCGCTGCCAAGGCCATCGGCCTGGTTCTCCCCGAGCTCAACGGCAAGCTCATCGGTGCCGCCCAGCGCGTCCCGACGCCGACCGGCTCGCTGACCAACCTCTACGCCGTCGTTGACAAGAAGGTCACCGTCGACGAGGTCAACGCTGCCATGAAGGCCTACGCCGAGACCATCCCCGAGACCTTCGCCTACAACGAGGACCAGATCGTCTCCCGCGACATCGTCGGCGAGACCCACGGCTCCATCTTCGACGCCACTCAGACCATGTGCTCTGACCTCGGCAACGGCCAGACCCTCGTTCAGGTCACCTCTTGGTACGACAACGAGAACTCCTACACCTCTCAGATGGTCCGCACCATCAAGTACTTCGAGAAGTTCGTTGCTTAATTTAGCTTTTAGCGAATAGCTCGTTGAGCGTCTAAAGAAGGGCGCGGCCTTATAGGGCTTACACCCTAGGGTCGCGCCCTTTTTATAAGAAATCGTCTGCCGTAATGGGAGGCAGACACGTACGAAAGGTAGAAGCAAACATGGCCTTTACCAAAAAGACCGTCCGCGACATCGATGTCGACGGAAAGCGCGTTCTCGTCCGCGTTGACTTTAACGTGCCTATCAAGGATGGCGTCGTTGGCGACACCACCCGTATCAAGGCTGCCCTGCCCACCATCAACTACCTCGTTGAGCACAACGCTCGCGTCATCCTCATGAGCCACCTCGGCCGTCCCGAGGGCACCGGCTTCCAGCCCGAGCTGTCCCTCAAGCCCGTCGCCAAGAAGCTCGCTGAGCTCTCTGGTCTCGACGTTGCCTTTGTCGCCGATACCTACGGCGAGAAGGCTGCTGAGGCTGTCGCCGCCGTCGAGCCGGGTAAGGTCCTCGTTCTCGAGAACGTCCGTTTCGACAAGCGTGAGAAGAAGAACGACCCCGAGATCGCCAAGAAGCTCGCTTCCTATGGTGACGTCTTCGTTCTCGATGCCTTCGGCACCGCTCACCGTGCCCAGGGTTCCGTCGTGGGCCCCGCCGCTTACCTGCCTGCCGTCGCCGGCTTCCTGCTTGAGAAGGAGGTCGACACGCTGACCGGTATCTTCGCCGAGCCCGAGCGCCCCTTCGTCGCTATCGTCGGCGGTTCCAAGGTTTCCTCCAAGATCGGTGTTCTCGATCACCTCATCGACTCCGCTGACACCCTGATCATCGGTGGCGGTATGGCCTACACCTTTTTCCTGGCTCAGGGCCTGTCCGTCGGTCAGTCCCTCAAGGAAGAGGACTGGGTCGAGCGCGCCGGCGAGATGCTCAAGAAGGCCGAGGAGAAGGGCGTCAAGATCCTGCTCCCCATCGACAACCGCGTTGCCGATCACTTTGGCGAGGACGCTGTCCCCGAGGTTGTCGCTTCCGACGCTATCCCCGACGACCGTGAGGGCATGGACATCGGCCCCAAGACCGAGGAGCTCTACGCCGAGGCCGTCAAGGGCGCTAAGACCGTGTTCTGGAACGGCCCCATGGGTGTCTTCGAGTTTGACAACTTCGCTCACGGTACCCAGGCTATCGCCGAGGCTGTCGCCGAGGCCGACTGCACCTCGATCATCGGCGGTGGCGACTCCGTCGCAGCTGTCAACAAGTTTAACCTAGCCGACAAGATGAGCTGGATCTCCACCGGTGGTGGCGCTTCCATGGAGCTCGTCGAGGGTAAGGCCCTGCCCGGAGTGGAGGCGCTTCTCGATGCCTAATCGCACCCTTCTTATCGCTGGTAACTGGAAGATGAACAACGACGTCGCCGAGGCCGCCAAGCTCGCCGACGAGCTGGCTCAGGCTCTGCCCGAGGTTCCGGCTGGCGTCGAGGTGCTCGTCTGCCCTCCGACCATCGACATCACCACGGTTCATGACCGCATTCAGGCTGCCCCCATCGCCCTCGGTGCACAGAACGTGTACTGGGAGGCCAAGGGTGCCTTCACCGGTGAGTCCTCTTGCGACATGCTCAAGTCCGCTGGCTGCACCTACTGCATCATCGGCCACTCCGAGCGTCGCGACTACTTCCACGAGACCGACGAGGACCAGAACAAGAAGGCCAAGGCTCTCGTTGCCGCCGGTCTTGTTCCCGTCTTCTGCTGCGGCGAGTCCCTCGAGGTCCGCGAGGCTGGCACCTATGTCGAGCATGTCGTGAACCAGGTCAAGGCTGGCCTTGCTGGTCTTGAGATCACCTGCCCCAAGCAGGTCGTCGTCGCCTACGAGCCCATCTGGGCCATTGGCACCGGCAAGACCGCTACCGCCGAGGACGCCCAGGAGGTCTGCGGCGCTATCCGTGAGACCCTCAAGGAGATGTTTGGCGAGGAGCTCGCTAACGGTATCCGCGTTCTCTATGGTGGCTCTGCCAAGCCCGGCAACATCGCCGAGCTCGTCGCCAAGCCCGACGTTGACGGCGCCCTCGTGGGCGGCGCTTCGCTCAAGGCTGCCGACTTCGCCTCTATGGTCGTCAAGGCAGGCGAGTAGGACATATGGCACAGCGTCATCTTCCCGCACTCCTGATCATCATGGACGGCTGCGGCCTGGCTCCGGCCGATGGCGAGAACGCCGTCGCCGCTGCCAAGACGCCCTTCCTTGATAGCCTGTACGAGAAGTACCCCCACACCACGCTCGGCGCTTCGGGCGAGGACGTGGGTCTTCCCGATGGCCAGATGGGCAACTCCGAGGTGGGTCACCTCAACATCGGTGCCGGCCGCATCGTGTTCCAGGAGCTTTCGCGCATCAACAACGCCATCAAGGACGGCTCCATCGCCAAGAACGAGGTCTTCGTCAAGGCTATGGACGACGTCAAGGCTGACGGCAAGACTCTCCACCTCATGGGCCTTATGAGCCCTGGCGGTGTTCATTCTCACATGAACCACGTCGAGGCTCTGGTCAAGATGGCTGCCGAGCACGGTGTCAAGACCGTTCGCGTCCACGCCTTCATGGATGGCCGCGACGTTGACCCGCAGTCCGGCGCTGGCTACATGAGTGAGTTCTGCGCCTTCCTGGCTAAGATCTCCGAGGAGACCGGTTGCGACGCTCGCGTTGCCACCGTCTCGGGCCGTTATTGGGCCATGGACCGCGATAATCGTTGGGAGCGCATCCAGCGCGCCTACGACGTCATGGTCAACGCGTCCGATGCCGATACAGACCCCGTTGCCGGTATCAAGGCCTACTACGAGAAGGATCCGCGCGGCGACGAGTTCGTCGAGCCCTTCGCTGCCCACAACGAGGGCATTCACGAGGGCGACGCGGCCATCTTCTTCAACTTCCGTCCCGACCGCGCTCGTCAGATGACCCGCGTGTTCACGGACAAGGAGTTCGACGGCTTTGAGCGCGAGCAGATCAAGCTTTCGCACTTTGTGACGATGACCGAGTACGATCCGACGTTTGACGTCGAGGTCGCCTTCCCCAAGACGTTCCCCGAGAACGTCCTGGCCGACGTTATCGCCGCCAATGGCCTGAAGCAGCTGCACACTGCCGAGACCGAGAAGTACGCCCACGTGACGTTCTTCCTCAACGGTGGCATCGAGGAGCCCAAGGAGGGCGAGGAGCGCGTGCTCGTCGCTTCCCCCAAGGTCGCTACCTACGATCTGCAGCCCGAGATGAGCGCTCCCGAGGTTACCGAGAAGCTCGTCGCCGCCATCAACGAGGATCGCGCTGATTTCTACATCGTGAACTTCGCGAACTGCGACATGGTTGGTCACACCGGTGTCTTCGACGCTGCCGTTAAGGCTGTCGAGGCTGTTGACGATGCCCTGTCCAAGGTTGTCCCGGCGATTCTCGCCAAGGGCGGCTTTGCACTGATTACCGCCGACCACGGCAACGCCGATCACATGTTTGACGTTGCTTCCGACGGTTCCAAGCATCCGTTTACGGCTCACACCACCAACCGCGTGCCGTTCATCATCGTTGATGAGAAGGCCAAGCTCACCGGTATCGAGGACGGCCGTCTTTCCGATATCGCTCCGACCATGCTCACCATGGCTGGTATTGAGCCTTCCGCCGAGATGACGGGCCGCGTGCTCGCCACCGAGGCCTAATAGAAAACAAATACCGTTTTCTAGTAAGGGGGTTGTCCACAACCGGACAACCCCCTTTTTTGGTATTTCTGCCATTTCCACCCCGTCCTTGAGTGGCAGGTAGGGGAGAGCGGGGGATTGTGGTACAGTACTAGAGTTTGAACTGTTCTATTAAGGAGCTTATCTATGGGTCCGTTCCAGATTCTTCTGTTTGTCGTATGGGCTGTCTCTGCCGTGGCGCTGACGATTCTCGTCCTGATGCATTCCGGTAAGGGCACCGGCGTTTCGGATATGATCGCTAGCTCGCTGTACAACTCCAGCTCTGCCACGGGCGTCATGGAGCAGAACCTCGATCGCCTGACGGTAATTATGGCCGTTGTTTTTGCCGTGTGCGTCGTCCTGTGCATGTTCTTCTTCCCGCAGGGCATCGTCGGCTACTAAGCATCGGCGTATATACGTTTGCAATGGGTCTCGCAGGTGCGGGACCCTTTTTGTTTACATATTTGTAACAGAGTCAAAATATCCCCACATACTTCGCCCAACTAAAGAAATTCTCGACCGTTAACCGGAATTAGCCCCAAATCGTGCATAAAATGCGCTACTGTATTGCGAAACGTTGGTCCGTTGTGCATAACCAGCCATAGCAGCGGGCGGCGTTTTGATGGTTCGGATCGGATTGTCTCGACATATGTCCGACTGAACATTTCTTTGTCCTATCTCATAAGGAGGATGGCATGGCTGATTCTATGTTCCACCAGCCCGTTATGGGTCGTCGCGCCTTTGTTGGCGGCACCCTCGCTGCGAGCTCCATGGCTTTTCTTGCCGCATGCGGCAAGAAGGGCGGCGACGCTTCCGGTTCTGAGTCCGGTTCGACGCTGAACTTCTACATCAACAACCCGGTCTGCATCGACCCCTATAACGTCCAGGAGGACCAGGGCACTCAGGTCGAGTACCAGCTCTTTGACGCTCTGACCTCTTATGACGCCGAGAAGGGCGAGATCGTTCCGCTGGCTTGCGAGTCCTTTGAGGCCAACGACGACGCCACCGAGTTTACCTTCAAGATCAAGAAGGCCAAGTTCCACAACGGTGACGACGTTACCTCCAAGTCCTTCAAGCTCGGTTGGGAGCGTCTGGTCAACACCAAGTCGGCCATCGCTACCGAGTACGGCCCTTCCGAGGTTTCCTATCACCTTTCCATGGTCGAGGGCTATGACGACCTGCTTGCCGGTAACGCTACCGAGCTCAGCGGTGTTACTTGCCCCGACGATGAGACCCTCGTCGTCAAGCTGTCTTCCGCTTACGCCGACTTCCCCTTCGTCGCCTCTCACCCGGCTCTGGCCCCGGTTCCCGAGTGCGCCGAGTCCGATGTCAAGAGCTTCTACCTTGCACCGGTCGGTAACGGCCCGTTCATGATGGACGGCAAGTGGGAGGATGGTCAGGAGATCAACCTCAAGAAGTTCGACGATTACTATGGCGACAAGGCCAAGATCGATGGCATCCACTTCCAGGTCATCAAGGACATGGAGACCGCTTACAAGGAGTTCCAGGCCGGTAACCTCGATGTCTGCGACGTTCCCGTTGCTCAGATCGACGCTGCCAAGAAGGATCGCGGCGTGTCCAAGGACGGCTACACCATGGGTGACGGCGAGCGCATGCTGCTCGGCGCCGAGCCTTCCACCTACTACCTGACCTGCAACAACACGGCCGAGCCGTTCAACAACGCCGACCTGCGCAGGGGTATCTCCCTGGCCATCAACCGTGAGGCCATCTGCAAGACCATCTTCAAGGGTACCCGTACCCCCGCCGACGGTATTGTTCCTCCGGGCATCGATGGTTACAAGGAGGGCGCATGGGAGTTCTGCGCCTACGACGTCGACAAGGCTAACGAGTACCTCGACAAGGTTGCTCCCGCTGGCGCTAACGGCGATCGTGGCATTAGCGTGACCCTTTCCTACAACCAGGACGGTGGCCACAAGGAGATCATGGAGTCCATCATCGGCGACCTCGCCAAGGTGGGCGTTACCGCTGTCTCCGATACCCCTGAGTGGTCTGCCCTGCTCGAGCAGTATCAGAACTTTAACTATCAGTTCGGTCGTCTGGGCTGGATTGCCGACTACCCGATCATGGACAACTTCCTGTATCCGCTGTTCCACTCCGACTCCCTTGGTGGCGACAACCGCTCTGGTTACAGCAACCCCGAGTTCGACGCCAAGGTCGACGAGGCTCGTACCACGGTTGACGACGAAGAGCGCGTCGCTAAGATGCAGGAGGCCGACGCAATGGTAGCTGCCGACTGCCCGGTCATCCCGGTGATGTTCTACACGCACACCATCGTCGGCTCCGATCGCATCAAGCACCTCTATGTCGATCCGCAGAAGCACGCCGAGCTGGGTACCGCTGAGCTCGCCTAAGAGTTTGCAGCTTCCGTGAGGGTCAAGTATTTACGTAGACCTCATGGGAAACATACAGTTCTCCCTAACCTGGGGTAAACTGGCTGATGGTAATTTTGGGATGCCGGTCTGGCGATCGGCATCCCATTTAGGTTAATCCCTAGATAGGGGAGTGGTATGGGTAAGTACATCGTTAAACGTGTGCTTCAGTTCATCCCGGTATTTTTGGGCGTTACGCTGATTCTGTTCGCCCTTCAGAATATCGTGCCGGGAGATCCGATCAAGCTGATCGGTGGAGACAAGGCTCTGTCCCCCGAGGTGGAGCTTCAGCTTCGCGTCCGCTATCACCTGGTCCAGTCGGACGAGGACGGCAACGCGATCCTTGACGAGAACGGCGACCCCGTTCAAACGTCGCTCGTGGACCGTTACTTGTATTACATGAACGGCCTGCTTCATGGCGATCTGGGCAATTCGTATCAGCGCAAGCTGCCGGTTACGGAAATTTTTGCCCAGAAGTATCCGTATACGGTCAAACTTGCCGCGTGCGCCATCGTGCTCGAGGCAATCATGGGTATCGGTGCGGGTATCATTTCGGCGGTAAAGCGTTATTCCTTCTGGGATATTTTGGTAACGCTCACCACGTCGATCCTCGTTGCGGTCCCGGCCTTCTGGCTCGGTATGTTGCTGCAGCTGTTCTTTGGCGTCATCCTCAAGGACGCTACGGGCGGTGCAATCTCCATGCCGATCTCGGGTGCCGGCGGTTCCAGCTCTCAGTATCAGGATTGGATGCACTATGTGCTTCCGACCATTACGTTGGCTTCGGTTTCGACCGCTTATGCCGCCCGCATTATGCGCTCGCAGCTGCTTGACGTCATGAACCAGGATTACATCCGTACGGCAAAGGCCAAGGGTCTCTCCAATCGCGCGATCATCGTCAAGCATGCGCTTAAGAATGCACTCATCCCCGTCGTTACCTATATTGGTGTCGACTTTGGTGGCATGCTTTCGGGCGCCATCCTGACCGAGACGGTTTTTAACTGGCCCGGTATCGGCTATGAGGTCTATCGCGCCATTAGCATGCGTGACTGGCCCATCGTTATGGGCGGCGTTACGCTCATCGTCGTCGTCGTCATGGTGATTAACCTGCTCGTCGACATTAGCTATGCATTCCTCGACCCGCGCATCCGCCTTGGCGGTCCGTCGGATAAGGCCTAAGGGAGGTACGTCTCATGCAGGAAACTGATTCTCAGTCTCAGGAGCAGGCTACCGCCACCAAGGCCGCATCTGCTCCCGCCAAGTCCCGCACGCTGTGGGGTGACGCTTTTAAGCGTCTTCGCAAGAACAAGCTCGCCGTTATCGGTGTCTACTGGATCATCATCGTCGTTTTGGTTGCCCTGACCGCAGATCTGTGGGCTAAGCCCTGGCTCGGTTCGCCGACGGCTTCCGACTCGACCACCATGGCCGAGACGTCGCTGTTGGCTCCGTGTGCAGAGCACCCGTTTGGCACCGACGCCCTTGGTCGCGACATTCTCGTCCGCGTTATCTACGGTGCACGCGTTTCGCTGTCCGTCGGCATTATGGCCACCGCGATCTCCACGGTGATCGGTCTGGTCATGGGTGCTCTGGCCGGTTTCTACGGCGGCATCTGGGATACGATCATCATGCGCTGTGCGGACATCTTCCTGGCGTTCCCGTACGTGCTGTTCGTTGTCGCCATGATCGCCGTTATTGGCCGTGGCCTTCAGAACGTCTTTATCGCCATCGGTATTCTCGGCTGGCCTTCGATTGCGCGCGTCTTCCGATCCGCGATCCTGACGGTCAAGGAAAATGACTATGTTGATGCTGCGCGCGCGATGGGTGCATCCGATGCTCGTATCGTCGTGCGTCACATCTTCCCGAACTCCGTCGCCTCCATCGTGGTCTACGCGACCATGAACATTGGTGGCGCCATTCTGACCGAGTCCGCTCTGTCCTTCCTCGGCATGGGCGTTATTCCGCCTACGCCTTCGTGGGGCTCCATGATTCAGGACGGTCAGCAGTATCTTCTGACCGCTCCCTGGATGATGATCATGCCCGGTCTGGCAATTCTCTCGACGGTGCTCGCCTTCACCCTGCTGGGTGACGGTCTGCGCGACGCCCTCGACGTCAAGATGAAGGACGCATAAGGATGAAGAAGAACAAGAACTATGTGGACCTGAAGGACCAGCCGGTTCCCGAGGGCCAGCATCTGCTCGAGGTCGATGACCTTAAGATGTATTTCCACACCGAGGATGGCATTGTTCGCGCTGTCGACGGTGTCTCCTACACGCTCGATCGCGGCGAGACCCTGGGCGTCGTCGGCGAGTCCGGCTCTGGCAAGTCCGTGACCGCCATGACCATCATGGGTCTTATCTCGATGCCTCCGGGAAAGATTGAGGGCGGCGACGTTCGCTATCGCGGTCGTTCTATCCTTGAGATGACCGAGGAAGAGATGCAGCACATTCGCGGTAACGATATCGCGATGATCTTCCAGGATCCTATGACCTCCTTGAACCCGGTCTATAAGATCGGCAAGCAGGTGGGCGAGGGCCTTCGTCTGCATCGCGGTTACTCCAAGCAGGAGGCGCTCAAGCGCGCCACCGAGCTTTTGGACCTCGTTGGCATTCCTGAACCCGAGAAGCGCGTCAATGAGTATCCGCACCAGTTCTCTGGCGGTATGCGTCAGCGCGTCATGATTGCCATGGCTCTTGCCTGCGATCCCGATATTCTGATTGCCGATGAGCCCACGACTGCCCTGGACGTTACCATCCAGGCTCAGATTATTGAGCTTATGCAGGAAATGCAGGAGAAGAACGGCAACGCCATCATCATGATTACCCATGACCTGGGTGTTGTCGCTGATATGGCCGACAAGATCATGGTTATGTACGCCGGCCGTCCCGTCGAGTTCGGTACTGCCGAGGAAATCTTCTACGAGAGCCGCCACCCCTACACCTGGGGCCTTATCCGCTCCATCCCGGAGCAGGCCATCGATGAGAAGAAGCCGCTTACGCCGATTCACGGCAATCCGCCTTCGCTCATGAACCTGCCCGAGGGCTGCGTGTTCTCGCCTCGTTGCCCTTATGCAACCGATAAGTGCCGCAAGCAGCGCCCCGAGCGTGTTGTCACCGAGTCCGGTCACTATTCTGCGTGCCACTATTCCGGTGACCCCGAGTTCCTCAAGAACGCTCCTGAGACGTCCCGTACGCGCATGGATTCCAAGAAGGGAGGCGAGGCGTAATGGCAGATACCAACGAGCGTACTCCGCTGCTGAAGGTCGAGCACCTCTCTAAGGAGTTCCCCGCTGAGTCCGGCATGTTCGCCAAGCGTTTTTCCAAGCGCGTCGTCTCTGCCGTAAACGACATCTCTTTTGAGATTTATCCTGGCGAGACCTTTGGCCTAGTCGGCGAGTCTGGTTGCGGTAAGTCCACCACGGGCCGTACCATCATGCGCCTGACCAAGCCGACCGCCGGTAAGGTGTTCTTCCAGGGTAAAGATGTTGCCGAGATGAGCAAGCATGAGATCAAGGACATGCGTCGCGAGATGCAGTTTATCTTCCAGGATCCCTATGCTTCGCTGAATCCCCGCATGACCATCGGCGAGATCGTCTCCGAGCCCATGACCATTCATGGCGTGGGTACCAAGGAGGAGCGCATTGAGCGCGTCCGCGAGCTTCTCGACGTCGTTGGACTGAACCCCGAGCACATCAACCGCTATCCGCATGAGTTCTCCGGCGGTCAGCGTCAGCGTGTCGGCATTGCCCGCGCTTTTGCGCTGAAGCCCAAGCTGATTATCTGCGACGAGCCGGTTTCCGCTCTGGATGTGTCCATTCAGGCCCAGGTTCTGAACCTGCTCAAGGAACTGCAGGACAAGTTCGGTACCGCGTATCTGTTTATCGCCCACGACCTGTCCGTCGTGCAGCATATCTCCGATCGCGTTGCCGTTATGTATCTGGGTAAAATGGTCGAGGTTTCGGACTGGAAGACGCTCTATAGCGAGCCTCACCATCCGTACACGCAGTCGCTGCTGTCTGCCGTGCCAGTGCCCGATCCGGATATCCAGAAGACCCGTAAGCGCATCATCCTTGCCGGCGATCCGCCGTCACCGCTGGATCCGCCGACCGGTTGCCGTTTCCACACCCGCTGCCCGATCGCGCAGGGCATCTGCTCTGAGAAACTTCCCGAGTTTAAGGAAGTTGCCCCGGGTCACTGCTGCGCCTGCCACTTCGCGGAGCCGTTCCCGATCAAGGAATCGCACATCGACCTTTAGTCGGTTGTTATCGTCTCGGCCCGCGCTGGACTTAGTTTTCAGAACGTCCTCGATCATGGAAACCCCCTTATCCTGCTCCTTCGGAGCCGCGGATAAGGGGGTTTCCTGGTCTGCGGAATGTTCTGAAAACTAAGTCCAGCGCGGGCCCTGTGTTACCGCTGCAGAGGGGTGCGATTCCTTGATCGCTCACTTAATCTAATAAGAAATTGAGTGAGGCCGGAGCTTTAGCTCCGACCTCCCCATATAAGGGCTCGGCAAAGCCGAGCCACCAAATTTGCATCAGCCCCATAACATGTTTGAGAACGGTGTCTGGAGTACGTGGACGTAGGTCCCGAATCGGTGTTGCCTCCCGGCGCATTCCGCACTGATATCTTCTGTATTGAAGACGTCGATGGTGCACCCGTATACCATTGACGTCGACACCATCAGATGCGGACCGCGCGGTGACCCCACATTCCGCTGGCGCCCACAGGGCTGCCCTCGTTTCCTGACATGTCCCGCGCGGGCCGCGGCGAGCCGAGACCGCCGCATGACCTAATAGGAGCATGGAGCGATACCGCGGACCCGAACAACCGCATTCTATCGCGCCCCGTCAGTGTGCCGTCTGCCCGGTCCAGGCGAGCACGGAAAGAACGGAGCGAGACATGCAAAACGAATCGACACCCGGCGCCCGCGGGCCGGTCTTCTGCGGGGTCGACACCCACGCCGACTCGCACTGGCTGTGCGTCCTGGACTGGAGGGGCCGCAAGGTCCTGTCCCGCCAGTTCCCCGCCGACGCGGCGGGCTACGAGGCGCTCGCCGGGGCGATCGCGGCGGCCGGGGAGCCGGCCTGCGTCGCGATGGAGGGGACGTCGTCCTACGGGGCGGGCCTCACCAGGCACCTCGCGTCGCTTGGGATGCCCGTGCGCGAGGCGCTCTCCCCGGCGAGGATGCAGAGGAGGCGCCCGGGGCAGGGAAAGTGCGACGAGTCGGACGCGGAGAGGGCGGCCCGCGCGGCGATGTCCGGCTCAAAGCTCGGGACCCCCAAGAGCCAGGACGGGTGGGTCGACGGGGTGCGCTGCATGCTCGCGGCGCGCTCCGGGGCGGTGAAGGCGCGGACCTCGGCGATCAACACCGCGAGGTCGCTGCTCACCACCGCCCCGGAGGGGCTCAGGTCGAGGTTCCGCAGGATGGCGGGGCCGAGGCTGATGGAGGAGCTCCCCTCCGTGGGCGCCGAGGGCGCGCTGGGCGCCGCGCTCGGCGCGCTGGCGGACCTGTGGGCGGCGGCGCGCGACGCGGCGCTCGACATGGAGCGCGCGATCGAGGCGTCCCTGGAGGAGAACTGCCCCGCGCTGCTGGCGATGTACGGGTGCGGGCCCGTGAGCGCGGCCAAGCTCGCGGTCGCGGCCGGGGACAACCCGGGCAGGCTGCGCTCCGAGGCGTCGTTCGCGGCGATATGCGGGGCCTGCCCAATCCCCGCCTCGAGCGGCAAGACCGTGAGGCACAGGCTCAACAGGGGCGGCGACCGGCAGGCGAACAGCGCTCTGCACGAGATCGCGAGGCAGAGGGTCATGCGCGACCCCGAGACCGCCGTGGATTGGCTACACTGATGTGGACAGTTCCGGGAGGGGCGCAGGAGACGGGAGGGCCGTATATGAGGGACCCCAGGCACCCGAGGCATTTCACCGACGAGTTCAAGAGGCAG
>NZ_CAXSQQ010000014.1:0-43224 GCF_964239575.1 Collinsella aerofaciens ATCC 25986 | reverse complement strand
GAGCTATTTCCGCGTTGCGCTAGCTGCGGAAACGCGGGGTCCGTTCAGGCTGTTGCGTTGAGATTGAAAATCAACCTCGGCACCGGGGCAAAGCGCGCGAGGTACAGGTGTAAGATATGCGACAGATTGACGAGTGTTGTCTTTGCCCTGAGGATGGCGATACCAGTGGACCTTCGCATCAAGAAAACCTACCGCGCCCTGTTCGATGCCTTTACCGAGCTTCTCGAGGAGCATCGTTTTGAGGACCTGACGGTTGCCATGCTGTGCGACCGCGCCATGATTCGCCGCACGACGTTCTACAAGCACTTTCGCGACAAGAACGATTACTTTGCCTTTTATATCGATGAGCTCATGTCGGGCTTGCCGCAAAAACAGCCCGATGAGGCCGGCGTGGTATCTGCCGAGGACGTGCGCGCGCTTCGGCACGCGATTTTGGACGATGCCATGGATTTGATTCTGGCGCACGAGCGGCTCATGGATAACATTTTGGCAAGCAGCATGTCGGGCATGTTGACCAACGTTATTTGCGACCGCATTGCCCGCTCCATCCGCGAGCGTGTGATGAACGTGCTTGCCGAGGATGCCCTGGCCCCCGTGTCACTCGAGACGACGTCTGAGTTTATCGCCGGTGGCATTATTCGGTTGTTCACAAATTGGTGGGAATCGGGCCACGATCTTGAGCGTCGACCCGAGATGGCCGACGTGGTCGATGCACTGTTTGAGCGGACCATGACGCCGGTGAATCACTAAGGTGGCGGAGAGAGGGGGATTCGAACCCCCGGAACGCTCTCGCGCTCAACGGTTTTCAAGACCGCCGCATTCAACCGCTCTGCCATCTCTCCGTGAGTCGTAATGATAGCATCGTTTTGAATTTGCAACAGGGAAGGCGAACGATGACGATCACCGAAATCGACGAGAAGTTCATGCGCGAGGCGCTGGCCGAGGCGCGAGCCGCCGCGGCGGTGGGCGAGGTGCCCATCGGAGCCGTAGTGGTGCGCGACGGCGAGGTTGTCGCGCGGGCGCATAATCGTCGCGAGCTCGATCAGGATCCTTCGGCTCATGCAGAGTTCGCGGCCCTGTGCGCTGCCGCTCGGTCGCTCGGTCGCTGGCGCCTTTCCGATTGCACGGTCTACGTGACGCTCGAGCCTTGCTGCATGTGCGCGGGCCTTATGGTCAACGCGCGCGTGGGGCGCTGCGTGTATGGCGCGAGCGACGCCAAGGCGGGCGCGTTGGGATCCCTATACGATTTGAATGCCGACTCGCGCCTGAATCATCGGTTTAACGTGACGGCTGGGGTCCTGGCGGATGAATGCCGCGAGCTGCTGAGTAGCTATTTTGGCGGTCTGCGCGGAGCGGGCGGCGCTGATTGCGGTTGTGGGGCCGATCTTGAAGCACACGCCGCTCACGCCGCAGCGCTTGCAGGTGCCGGTGAGGATGCTGGCACGGCGGTTGACTTTGGTCCTGCGTGCCGCCGACCCCGCCGTGTGCTGTTGGCGATCGACTCCTTTAAGGGCAGCGTGTCGAGTGCCCAGGCGGAGGCGGCGGTTGCCGAGGGCATGCGCCGTGTGTGGTCCGATGCCCAGGTGGCCGCATTGCCGCTGGCGGATGGCGGCGAGGGGACGCTCGATGCCGTTGCCGCGTGCGGCGGTGAGATTGTGACCTGCGAGGTGGCAGGTCCCTTGGGCGACCGCGTGTCTGCCCGGATGCTGGTGGACGACGAGCGCGACTCGGCTGTAATTGAGATGGCCGAGGCGGCGGGTATTGGGTATTCACCCTGCACGGAATCGGCGGCGCTTGCGGCTTCGACCTATGGCGTGGGCGAGCTGATACTCCGTGCGGTTCGCGCCGGGGCAAAGACTATCTATATTGGTCTGGGCGGCAGTGCCACCAACGACGGTGGCGCCGGCATGCTGCAGGCGCTGGGCGCGCGTGTGGTCGATGATCAGGGATGCGATGTCGCCCCCGGTCTTGCCGGCCTTAAGCAGGTGGCGAGCGTCGATTTGGCGCCAGCGCTGCAGGCTTTGGATGATGTTCGTATCGTTGTGCTTTCCGATGTCGAGAATCCGCTCGTGGGGCGTCGAGGCGCACTGGCGGTGTTTGGCGGGCAGAAGGGCCTGCCGGCGGATGATGTCGAGGTGCTGCGCAGATACGACGGCTGGATGGTCGGCTACGGTCGCCTGCTCGATGCGGCAATTTTCGAGGCGCGAGCCCAGGGATTGTTGCGCACACCCGAGAACGCACGGACATTTGGCTCGGTGCTTGGCGTGCCCGGCGCGGGCGCTGCCGGTGGCTTGGGCGCGGCGTTGCTGGCGCTCGGCGCGGAGGTACGCTCGGGTGTGGAGACGGTGCTCGATCTCGTGGGGTTTGACGAGCGCGTGCGCGATGTCGACCTGGTCATTACAGGCGAGGGCAATATGGATGAGCAATCCGCCGCCGGTAAGGCGCCGGTGGGCGTGGCGCGCCGTGCCAAGCGGTGTGGCAAACCGGTGATCGCTGTCGTGGGCGGTCGCGCTGACAACCTGGATGCGGTGTGTGTGCAGGGCATCGACTTGGTGCTTCCGATCTGCCGCAAGCCCATGGACCTGGAACAGGCACTCGATCCGCAAGAAGCCACAACCAACCTCATCTGCGCCGGCGAAGCAGCCGCCCAATCCTACGACCTCGCCCGCCTCTAAAACCCAACTCCCTATAAGTTGCGGTGGAATAGTTCCTGTTTGGCGGCTCAGGCGGCAAAAACGGGAACTATTCCACCGCAACATCGAGAATGGCTATCCGAGGCTGGCCGCCTTGGGCCTTGGGTCGGACCGTCCGCCATGAAATGCGGCCATCTACTACGTTTAGCCGAGCACCCTCGACCATCCCGGATTTTGTGAAATTAAAACCGCAGGTAGAAAGCTTGCCGATTTTCGAAAAAGCCGGCTATGGTTGACCCCTGCGGCCTAAACGTAGTAGATAGGCCCCTTTTGTGGCATGGCAGCAGACCAGTCTTTTTGGGACGGGGCTTATTTGACCACCTGTCGATCTGATTGCCCAAGTAGTCAAAAGCCCCGTCCCAAATTAGCTACCTTGCCCCATCGGGCTGGAGCGGGTAAGATATACCGAGCGCCTAGCGCGTTCGATGGGTTCGGATGACGACATGTTCCGAATCTGGTCAGGTCCGGAAGGAAGCAGCCATAAGGAGCCTCTGTCGGGCATCCGGATCCATCGAGTGCGCAGGCGCTTTTTGGTGCCGCGGCTACCCGCGAGTGCCGGCAGGGCGCTTGGTGTCTCGCTGGTCCTCGGCTTTGCCTGCGGGATCGCTCGACTACCAAGCGCCCTGCCGGCACTCGCGGGTAGCCGACCAAAACCGCCTGAAGGGTCACATTTATCTGATAATTGAATTCCTGACGTTATGCCGCTCGCTGGCGTTGCCAAAACATCGGCTGCTACATGGTCCAAGAGGCTCCTGCAAAGGCGCATTTATCTGAATTTTATCTCGTGTGGAGTACCGGTCGTTGGCTGTGCCGAGGTACTGGTTCTTACCTGTCTAAGGATTCGAATCCCTGTTGAGTTGTTTACGCTTCTTTTGGGGTGGCGGTACTATCATGGTTCGAATTGAATGTGAATGATGATAGGGAGCGCCTATACATGATTGAGCTGCTCAGGCGTTTTGGTGGTAAGTTTCGCCGGTATATGGTGATTGGTCCTGCGTGCAAGTTGATTGAAGTAATCTTTGACCTGCTGACGCCGCTGGTGATTGCCCAGATGATCGATAAGGGCATTGGGGCGCACGACGTGAACGCCGTTATCCACTACGGTATGCTGCTTGCCGCCATGGCTGTGATCGGCATCTCGTTTACGCTCGTCTGCCAAAAGATGGCGGCGCTCACCTCGCAGGGCATGGGCACCGACATTCGTGGCGCGCTCTACCAGCATATCAACAAGCTGAGCTATGCCGAACTCGACCGTTTTGGCACGCCGTCGCTCATCACGCGTATCACCAACGACGTCAACCAGGTGCAGCTCGCTGTGGCGCTGGGCGTGCGCATGCTCATCCGCTGGCCCTTCCTAGCGGTGGGCTCCATGGTCGCGGCCCTTGCCATCGACCTTAAGCTCGGCATCATCTTTTTGATTTGCACGCCCGCCATCGGCCTGGTGTTTTGGTTTGTCATGGCGCGCTGCATTCCGTACTACAGGCAGCTGCAGGCAAAGCTCGACCGCATCGCGCTCATTTGCCGCGAGGGGCTTTCGGGCGCCCGCGTGGTTCGCGCCTTTGTGCGCGAGGGCCACGAGCGTGAGCGTTTTGCCCAAGCCGCCGATGACCAGGCCAATACCGCCATCGCGGTGGGCAAGCTCTCGTCGGTTCTCAACCCCGTGACGTTTTTGGTGATGAACCTGGGTGTGTGCGCCATCCTGTGGGTGGGCGGCATTCAGGTCAACGTGGGCGAGCTCACGCAGGGCCAGGTCATGGCGTTTGTGAACTACATGACGCAGACCCTGACCTCCATCGTGTACGTCGCCAACCTGGTCGTGGTCTTTACCAAGGCGAGCGCCAGTGCGTCACGTATCAACGAGGTGCTCAATTGCGTGCCGAGCATCACCGACGAGGGCAACCAGCCGGTCGCGCTGCCCAAGCCGGGCAATGTCGCTCCCGTTCCTGCGCTGGGCTTGAGCCATGCGAGCTTCTCCTTTGGCGCGGGCGCGGCAAATGCCGTCAACGATGTGACCCTGGAGCTCCCGCTGGGCAAGACGCTTGGCATTATCGGCGGTACGGGTAGCGGCAAGTCCACGCTCGTCTCGCTTATCCCGCGCCTGTACGATGCGAGCACCGGCAGCGTGAGTGTGATGGGCGCCGACGTGCGCACCTGGCCGCTCGACCAGCTGCGCCGTGTGGTCGCGACCGTTCCACAGCGTGCGTCGCTGGTGAGCGGCACCATCCGCAGCAACCTGACCTGGCGCGACGAGGCTGCGACCGACGAGGATCTCTGGGCGGCGCTCGACATGGCGCAGGCGAGCGAGTTCGTGCGCAACAAGCCGCAGGGGCTCGATACCCCGGTCGAGGCGGGCGGTAAGAACTTTAGCGGTGGCCAACGCCAGCGCCTGACCATCGCGCGCGCCCTGGTGGGCTCGCCTCAGATATTGATCATGGACGATTCTGCCTCGGCGCTCGACTTTAAGACCGACGCGGCGCTTCGCCATGCCATCCGCGAGCGCAGTGTGCGCGGTGCCGCCGAGGGCGGGCTGCCGCTCACGACCGTCATCGTGAGCCAACGTGTCTCGACCGTTCGCGATGCCGACATGATCTGCGTACTCGACCACGGCTCGGTTGCGGGCCTGGGCGCGCACGATGAGCTCTACACGACCTGCCAGCTCTACCGCGAGATTTGCCAGTCGCAGCTTCGCCGCGAGGAGCTCGAGGGTCAGCAGGGGAGTACGGCGCCCGCGCCCGCCCCAGGCGCCCCGACCGTCCCCACATCCGTCTGCGCAAAGGAGGGCTGCTAAATGAATCCGTACACTTCCTCCGGTTCGGTCGCCACGATGACGGCCAACGTGTCCGGCAACGATAGCCTCAACGACCTGGGAGACGGTCCGCGCCAGCCCGGCGATCCCGAGCGCTATCCCGTGGGTGCGGTGACCCGCCGCCTGCTGGGCTATGTCCGTCCGCACCGCGTCTCGTTTGCGGCATCGTTTTTGAGTGCCGCCGTCTCGGTGATTCTGCAGCTCTACACGCCCATTCTCATTGGCGAGGGCATCGACCTTATCGTCGCCGCCGGGCAGGTGGACTTCGATGCGCTGCTGCCGCTCGTTACCAAGCTCGCGATTGTCGTCGTAGGTGCTGCGGCCTTCCAGTGGCTGCAGGGCTATTGCGTCAACCGCCTGTCTTACGAAACGGTGCGCGACATGCGCGTGGAGGCGAGCGATAAGCTCAGCCGCATGCCGCTCAGCTTTATCGACAGCCATGCCCACGGCGACCTTATGAGCCGCGTGGTCAACGACGTCGACCAGGTGGGCGACGGTCTGCTGCAGGGCTTTACCCAGCTCTTCACCGGCGTTATCACCATCGTGGGCACGCTCGCGTTTATGCTCTCCATTAACCTGACCATGACGCTCGTGGTGGTGCTCGTCACGCCGCTCTCCATCTTTGCGGCCGGCGCCATCGCCAAGCTCTCCAACAAAAGCTTTACGGCGCAGCAGCGTATTCAAGGGCAGCTCGGTGGTCATATCGAGGAGTACGTAGGCGAGCAAAAGCTTGTCGACGCCTTTGCCTATGGTCCCAACGCGCAGCTGCGCTTCGATGCCCTCAATGCCGAGCTCTGCACCGCGGGCGAGCGCGCGCAGTTTATGGGTTCGCTCTCCAACCCCGGCACGCGCTTTATCAATAACATCATCTATGCCGTGGTCGCTGTGATTGGCTGTGTGGGCGTGATCACGGGCGTGCCGGCGGCGCTTACGGTGGGCGGCGTGCAGATCTTCCTGTCCTATGCCAACCAGTACACCAAGCCGTTCAACGAGGTCACCAACGTCATTACGCAGATTCAGACCGCGTACGCCTCGGCGCGCCGCATGTTTGCGCTGCTCGATGCGCGCGAGCAGGAGCCCGATGCGGCGGATGCCGTGGAACTTGCCGCCCCGCAGGGCGAGGTCGCCTTTGAGCATGTGGACTTTAGCTACGTGTCCGACCGCAAGCTGCTGCAGGACATCTGCATCGAGGCCAAGCCCGGCATGCGCTTTGCCCTGGTCGGTCCCACGGGCTGTGGCAAGACGACGCTCATCAACCTGCTTCTGCGGTTCTACGATATCGATGCCGGTCGCATTGCGGTCGATGGCCGTTCCTCGCGTGATTACACGCGCGCAAGCTTGCGCCGCGCCTTTGGCATGGTGTTGCAGGACACTTGGCTGTTCGAGGGCACGGTGGCGGAAAACATCGCCTACGGCTGTCCCGACGCCACGCGCGAGCAGGTTATCGAAGCTGCCAAGCGCGCGCACGCGCACAAGTTTATCGTGCAGCTGCCAGGCGGCTACGATACGGTAATCGGCGAGGACGGCGGCACGTTTAGCCAGGGTCAAAAACAGCTGCTGTGCATCGCGCGCGTCATGCTCACCGACCCGGCGATTCTGCTGCTGGACGAGGCGACCTCGAGCATCGATACCCGCACCGAGCTGCAGGTGCAGGCGGCATTCGACGAGCTCATGGCTGGCCGCACAAGCTTTGTCGTGGCGCACCGCCTGAGCACGATTCGTAACGCCGACTGCATTCTGGTGATGCGCGACGGGCAGATTATCGAGTGCGGCACGCACGACGAGCTGCTAGCGGCAGGCGGCTTCTACGCCGAACTCTACCGCAGCCAATTCGCCCAGTGAGCAAGCCCGTGGGGCAAATAAATCAATCGACAGACGGTGGTTTACATCTGTCACGTTAGTACTAAGATATTCATCTAATAAATTGCATTAGTGGCTTTAGTTTTGGGGGAAACGAGGCAACGTGACTATGACGTGCTCTTTGGTGGTTAACAGCAAGAGCGGTAATACCAGGATGGTTTCGGGTGCGATCAAGCGTACGCTGCAGGCTGCGGGTGTTGAGTTTGTCCATGCCGCGGCGTTGAGCGACGATGCGGATGCAGATCAGGTTGCGCTCGAGGCGCAGGGCGCCTGCGCGGCCGACACGGTGCTCGTCGGCTTTTGGTGCGACAAGGGCGCGTGCACGCCTTCGGTCGCGGCGTTGCTTTCCGCCTTGCACGGCAAGCGCGTGTTCCTGTTTGGCACCTGCGGCTTTGGGGCCAGTGAGGAGTATTTTAGGCAGATTATCGATCGCGTGACCTCCAATTTGGCCAATGATGCCGAGCTTGTAGGCTGGGCGATGTGTCAGGGCAAGATGGGCCCCGCGGTCAAGCAGCGCTACGAGGCCATGCTCGAGCAAGATCCCGAAAACGCCCGATTTAAGATGCTACTCGACAACTGGGTTGCCGCAAAGGATCACCCCACCAAGGAGGATCTGGATAACATGGCTGCAGCCGCCAAGAAGGCCGTGCTGGGAGAGTAGCTTCGCCGTTCGCGGTCCTTCGTGCAAAACAATACAAATGGTGAAAGCCTCGAAATCCTCGAGGCTTTTTTCTTGACACTCGTGGGCGCAACGATGGCAAGCGTCTGGGACGATATTTTCCATCACCCCGATGACGAGGCCGTTCTGGACAACACGCTCGCATATGTTCGCTGGATGTATTCAGAGTGGGACGGGCTTTCCGGATGGGCGGGGTTTCGGAAAGTGCGTCCCGGAATTTGCCTTTGGAATGGGACGTAGTTTCCCGTTGAGGTGCTTTGCGGAAAGTGCATCCCACTCTGGGCGGTCGAAGTGGGACACACTTTCCCAAAGGCGCTCCAACGGGAAATTGCGTCCCATTATTCGGTCAAGAAACGGGATGCATGGGACCTCGGACAAAATCTCGGACCCAATCTGGGTCCAGGAGGGAGTCCGATGTATACGAAAGAGGAGCGCGAGGGGATTCTCTGGGAGTTCCACCGGAGCGGCCTGTCCGCCCCCGCCGCCTGCAGGAGCCTGCCGCTTTTCCCGAACAAGGACAACCTGTATGCTTGGCTCAAGCTGGAGGAGGCGGGCGAGCTGACCGCCCGTGAGATGCCCGACCGGGCGGAGCGCATGCACTGCTCGCACGGCGAGGGCAGCCCCGCATTCGCCGCGAGGCGACCGGGCACCGAGCCCGCCTCCCCGCGGAAGCGTCGAGCCGAAGGGGGCGCGGGCAAGATGGAGAGGACCGGGCGCGGAGGGGCCGGCGGCGAGCCGCCCGAGCAGACCGACTGGCGGGACTGGGGCCTGGAGGGGCTTCCCGACGACCCCGCCGAGCGCGCCCGCGAGGCCGAGGTCAGGCTCGCCGAGGCCCTGGCGGTGTTGGACGTCCTAAAAGCACCAGGCCCTGGCTCTTTGACGAACGAGGAGAAGCACAGGGCGGGAGAGGCGGCGAGGAGGCTCTCGCCGGCGGTGAGGCTCGCGGACGTGACCAGGACCCTGTCGATCCCGAAGAGCACCTATCTTGACCAGGCGCCCAGGATCTCGAGGCCCGACCCCAAGGCCGCGCTCAGGGAGCGCGTGCGCGCGTCGTTCGAGGCGAGCGGTGGCGTCTACGGGCCTGAGTCCGTGACCGCCGACCTCAGGAGGGGACCCGGCGAGCCCGTCTCGTGGCGCGAGCTCGCGCCCGGGGACGCCGAGAGCCCCGTCGTCGCGTCCGAGAAGGTCGTGCGCCGGATCATGCGCGAGGAGGGCCTGGTCGCCCGCAAGGCGGCGCAGATGCGCCGGAGGGCGAGGTACCGCAGCTACCGGGGCGAGCTCGCGGAGCGCCCGGCCAACGTCCCACTGCGCGCGGACGGGACGCACGACTTCCGCGCGCCCGCGCCCGGCCTGCTCGTGGTCACCGACGTCACGGAGTTCAGGCTCGACGGGTACAGGGCGTACCTGTCGCCCGCGATCGACTGCTTCGACGGGTGGCCGATCTGCTGGAGGGTCTCGGTCCACGCCGACTCCGACCTGATGGTCGGCATGCTCAGGGACCTGGTGGGGATAGTCGGGCCGACCGAGGACCGGCCGCTCACGGTGCACACCGACGGCGGCGCCGTCTACATGGGGCGCGAGTGGCGCGAGGCGTGCGGCCCCGGGGTGGTGCGCTCGATGTCGAGGAGGGCCCGGAGCCCCGACAACGCGCGCGCCGAGGGGTTCTTCGGCACGCTCAAGTGCGACTTCTTCGAGGGCAGGGACTGGACCGGCGTGCCGTTCGACGAGTTCTCCCGCCTGCTCGGCGAATATATCGAGTGGTACAGGGACGGCAAGCTCAAGAAGGACCTAGGATGGAAGACCATTAGGGAGTATCGCGAGGAGAGGGGCCATGCGGCATAGCGCCGGGACATGGTCCGGAAAAACGTCCGAGGTCCCCATTTTCCCAATGAGAGCAAAACCGGAAAATGCATCCCACAATCAGCCCTCAAAGTGGGACGCCGTTTCCCAATGAGGCTCAAGCGGAAAATGCATCCCGGAATTTGCGCTCAAAGTGGGATGCGGTTTCCGGTTGAGGGTCTAAGGGGAAAATGCGTCCCAGAATCGACGCTTGAAATGGGATGCAGTTTCCCGATGAGGCACTCGACGGAAAATACATCCCAGAAATGGCCTTTGAGCTGGGATAAGATTTCCGCGGCATCTCGGATTCTCAAAAATGAGACACGCCGTTGGCGAAAATGAGACACGTGATATCGGGCATCGGATGTATCATTTGCAAAAATGAGTCCACTCCACTCGAATAAAGCGAGGTCCCTCATGTACGTTCCACACCCCCGTATCCGTAGGCTGTCGAAAAGCCCGCTTGTTGGGACGGCGGCGCTTGCTGCGTTGATCGCCACGAGCGTCGCCTGCTTCACGGCCACGCCCCAGGTTGCCCAGGCGGCAGACGCGCCCGCAATCACCGATATGACCGAGCAGGATTATCAAGCCCTGGGTCTGGGCACGAGCGAGGACATTCCGGCCGATACCGTTGGGCCCTATTCCACTGATACCCCCACGACGTTTGCCACGCGCAGCGAGGTCTATATGGCAGCTAACGGTAGCCATGGCAATCGCTACACTCTGCGCGACAAGCTCGAGAACGTCGAGCGCGGTGACATTGGCGGCAGCAGCAAACTCACCGATGGCTATGGAAGTGTGTGGGGCGCCGCAAAGTTCTGGCAAAACGTCAACAACTTCGATACGAACAGCGATCTCTACAAGCATAGCGACTACGGTGGCGGCACCTGGTCGTACCTAAGCAACAATGAGTCCTCAACAGTACTCGCCAACGACAACAACGGTTTCTCGGGCATTCACGCCACGAGTGTTGAGTTCTGCAGCGACGCCAGCACGGGCAAAAAGAGCCGCGTTGCCGAGTTCCGTGCCTACGGCGACAGTTCCTCCACGACGATTGACGGCAAGTCATACGCCGGAAAGGTTGAGCTGGTCCTCTACTCGTTTAGCAACGGGCGTACGCGCACTCTCGACACACACCTGCCGGTGACGGTCAACACTAATATGATGTACGAAGGCCGTTTTAAGTACCTGGATGCCGGTTACCTGCAAGAGCACGACGCCGTCTTTGATGTCGAGGCGGGCGATGTCGATGGCGACGGCGTCGACGAGCTTTTTGTCTACGCGGGCTGCTATGTCGACGAGAACGGCGTGCGCAAGGCTGTAGTCGACATGTATGACTTGGAGGGCGGCAACTGGAAGCAAAGCGTCGTCAAGATCGATGCCGGTAACGCCGCGGACTACACCACGCACAACAAGGGCGGGAACGACTCCTGGACGCAGCTTCAGTCAGCTCCTGTCGTTTCGCTAGCGGCCGGCGACCTCGATCGCGATTTTTGCGATGACCTCGCCATCGTGGTCTCGGCACCCTACGGCAAGAAGACTATTGATAAGTCGACGCATTGCGAGCTGTTTTCGTGGGATGCATCCAAGGGTGCGCTCGTCCATGTCGATGCTCTGGGCGACGCGGGCGCAATCTCCCTCTCCGCGAACGGCAAGACCATGGTCGCTGCGAATGCGACGTTCGGCACGTTTGCCGCCTACGATGAAGAAGGAAAGAAGACGGGTGAAACCGTCACGGGCCTTATTCTTGCGGGCTATGACTGGCAACGCAGCGCTTTTGATTACGGCGCTTCTGACGGCAGCAAGGGGCTGTACGGCGCGCTGTACCGCTACGCGTATTTTGACTCGGAGTCTGGCGAGTTCAAGCTTTCCGATTGTAAGGAATACAGAGACGGGCTCCTCGCCTCCTATGGGCTGATGCATGTGCCCAACAGCGCATGGAAGGATAGCGCTCAGGATAAGCGCTATCCGTGCACCTTGGCGCCTATTGCCCTTGCCACTGCCAACCTTGACGGCCTGTCCGAGCAGCTGGCGGTTGACGAGGCGCTCGTGGGCGGCGATGTGTTCCGCGACTTTGCCTGCAACACGGCGCAGAGCGGGGCTCAGGGCTTGGGGTCCATGGTCGGAACCATGAGCATGAGCGGTCAGCAATACAACAGCAGCAACAAGCATGACCACAAGGGTATAGAACAGGTGTGGATCAGCGACGTCAAGGCGGGCAGCGTCTCGGGTTCGGACCGCTATAACGAGAGCTTTATCGCCGTGGTGGGCAAGCACCGCGACGAGGACCTGCGCAAGAACGATGACTACTATTGGATGACCGCCTCGCATTTTTCGCTCGACGAGAACGGAAAGGTGCGCCGCGGCGAGGAGCAGGTGATTAGCGAGAGCAACCGTCGCGGCACTACCTACGGCACATTTATCTCGCTCGCGCTGCCCGATGTCGACAACGACAGCGTCAAGATCACGTACAAGGACCGCTACAAGGTCTATACCAACCCGCGCGTGCTTGCCGTGCTGCAGGATGCGCCCTATGTTGAGGATCTGGAGCAGGCATACGGCTATCTGGTGTTGGGCGGCACGTCATACGGAGAGGAAAAGGGCACGGGGACATCCCAGGGCTATACCATTGGCGCCGAGTTGGGCGTTGCCGTCGAGGTGCAGACCGGTCCGCCCCTGGTCGCGATGAATGCTTCAGTCGATTTTGCCGCCGAGGGATGCTATGACTACCGGAGCGAGCGCACGGTCAGCGCAAGCGTAAGCTATGAGTCGCATGCCGGCGAGGGTGACAAGGCCGTGCTCTACACGATTCCGATGGTCTATTACGAGTATGAGATCGAAAATGAGGAAACTGGTGGCAAGGGCGTGATGGCGGCGCCCGTGTCGCTCGGCGCGCAGACCTCGGTCGTTAATGTCGAGGCCTATGACCGCATTGCCAAACAGCACAATATGACGCCGCTCAGCTACTTTTTGACCAACCGGTCGGGAGAACCCGGAACCTATCAAACGACGCTCAACGGCGAGACTCCCGTTGGGGATTCCTTTGGCCTGGGCAAGCCTGGCGTAACGCGCGCCTACACGCACGATGGGTTTAACGGCGCCGCCGCGCAGTCGGGGGCGAGCATTGAGCAGACCATCGAAGTCGAGGAGGGCAAGGAGCAGGAGCTCGAGCTCGGCTTGACGCTGAACGGCAGCGTTGTCATGGGCGCGAAGCTCGCAAAGCACGAGTTGTTTGGCGGCCTGTGCTTTGGTGCCAACGCCGGCTTTACTACGGGTAACTCCTCGAGTGAATCGACCGAATACGGCGGCACCGTCGACAACCTGCCCGAGGCCGCGCAGGGCAAGTACGGTTTTGTGTGGCGTCTGGGCGTCAACGCGGTGGATGTCGACAAGTTCGAGGCAGACTCGGGCGACAAGCTCGGCACCAAGGACACCGACCAGTTCTGGATCGTGGGCTATGACGTTAAGGACGTCGAGATGCCCGACGCGCCGGCCGTGACGGGCTTTACGGCAAACGCCGTCGATTCGACCAGCGTTACGTTTAGCTGGGACGATGTGCTCGCAAACAAGAGTGACTTTAGCTACGGCGTGGGCATGCTGCAGAGCAATGCGGCGGATGCGGTCGTCAATAGCTGGAAGATTGCCGACAACACGCAGACCTCGCTCAAGTGGGATGGGCTGCAGCCCAATACGGAGTATCGATTCGCCATCGCCGCCGTTAAGAATGGATCCACGACCGAAACAGGTATTCGCTCGGCAATCATCACGGTCAAGACCATGCCCGATGGCATGACGATGACTGTGAGCGGACCTGCAGCGGATGCTGCGGAGGGGTCGGATCTTGGATACGACTCTTCGGTTGAGCGCACGGCGGGAAGCCACCTGACGCTCTCGGCGATTGGCCATGTGAAGCAACTCGGTGCCGACGATAGCGAAACAGGGCTGGCACCGACCTATATGTGGTACCGCAAGGGCCGCGGCGAGACAGAGTTTAAGCTCGTGGGTGCCGATGGCAACCTCGCGGCTGGAACGGCCTCAAAGCTCGAGATTGACCTGACCGCAGACGATGACGGTGCGCAGTATTACTGCCACGTGGGATACAACGACGTGGGCCTCGACACCGGCACGACGCTCGTGAATATCGAGGCCGAGGAGACGGCGCCCACAACGGTGAACGCCACCCCAATCCGCACGCGCCGCCTGTTCTCACAGGCAAGTGCGGGCGCCAAGAAGTTCCTGGACCATACGCTGGTAAACACCGCCGGCCCAACCGATTCCGAAGGCTCAAAGGACCCCGAGACTCCTGAGACCCCGACGAACCCGGACAAGCCCAAGTCCGACAACGGAGCTAAGATCGACACCAAGGTCAAGACTACGACCACAGCGAAGAACCTCGCAAACACCGGCGACCAAACATTCGCCCTAGTCGCCACCGCAGCAGCAGCGGGAGCAACGTTCGTAGTGATAGCCCTCATCATGCTGATCAAGCGCCGCAAGACCCACTAGTAGCCAGTCGAACATATCGACAACCCAAAAACCCGGGTAGCCAAAAAACAGGCCACCCGGGTTTTCTGTTGAGTGGAGACTCCGCAAGCGGAAACTGCATCCCACAATTAGCGCCCGGAACGGGACACATTTTCCGTCAAGCCCTCATCCGGAAAATCCATCCCAGTTTGAGCGCCCGGACCGGGACGCACTTTCCCAAAGGGTCCTCAACGGGAAACTGCGTCCCATAATTAGGCCGAGAAATGGGATGAACTTTCCCAATGAGAGCCAACCGGAAACCACGTCCCAGAATCAGCCCCCAAAGTGGGACGCACTTTCCCAACGAGCCTCAACCGGAAAATACATCCCGGAATCCAGCTGAATAGTGGGACACACTTTCCCAATCGGGTCCCAAGCGGAAACTGCATCCCATTCCAGACAAGAATTCTGGGACACGGTTTCCGGATGCAAAAAAGGCCACATGACGTGGCCTTCAACTTATATATGTTCAGCAGGTGTCTCCATGACAAGCCGCGCTTCAACACCGAGGCGTCTGCCCGGCGACGCGGAATGTAAGGTTCATCGCGAGTTCCGCACGAGCCGGAGAGCACTTAATGTGCTCTCCGTGCGAGCAGGACTGTCCGAGCAGGGAACCTTACGTTCCGCGCCGCCGGGCAGACGAACCAGTTATGAGCGACCCGCTACTTGATCTTGGTCGTGCCCGGTGCCAGGTTGGGGTCGGTCTCGTTGGCCTCGGTCTGGAAGTGCTCGGTGTACACGTTCTTGCCGTCGCGGAACATCTCGTAGTACTGCATCTTGGCGTAATCTTCGCGCGCCTTGGTGGCGGCTGCGGCGGCGGCATCGTCACCGGTGACGTTGGAGGAAAGCGCCCAGCGCAGGCTGGCGTCCTCGTAGCCCACCGAGTTGATGGCGGGCAGCGACTCGCGCAGCGTCATGTGCGCTTTCTGGTAGTCGGTCAGCGGTGCGCCGATCAGCTGCATAAGCTGCGTGGACAGGTAGTTGGTGGACAGGTCGTCGACCTCGCTCGTCTGGTCGCAGCCGGCAACGTCGTAGTTGGCCCAGATGATGTAGTCGGTCTGCCACAGACGTTCCTGGTGCGTGGCGTCGTCTTCGCCGGTAAACCACTTGTCGTTGAACTTGGACGGGAAGAACGGCTGGTGGTCGCCCCAGAACACCACGACTACCTTACGGTCGAGCTTGCTCAGGGCGTTGAGGAAGTAGCGCAGCGCCTGGTCGGACTGCTCGATGCACGAGACATACTCGTCGACATCGGAGAGCGTGCCGTCCTCGACGGTCTTGGCGTCCAAATCGGTCGTGTCGATATTCAGGTGCATCTGCTTGTCGACCGGCAGTAGGCCCGTATCGTAGCCCGAGTGGTTCTGCATGGTCACGTCGAAGATAAACTGCGGATCGGCGTTCTGGTCGAGCAGCTCAAGAATCTTGTCGTAGGTAGCCTGGTCGGTCACCATGCCGCGCAGGGTGTCGGCTCCCTGGAAGTCATTGATAGACAGGAACTGGTCAAAGCCAAAGTCCTTGTAGACGTTCTCGCGGTTCCAGTTGGTCGCGTGGTTGGGGTGCATGGCCGTGGTGGAATAGCCGAGCGATTTGAACTGTTCTGCCAGGTTCCCGGTCGTCTCCATGTTGTAGATGGTGTAGGGGTACACGCCCGAGCCCAGGTTGGCCATGGAGTTGCCGGTCATAAACTCAAACTCGGTATTGGCGGTACCGCCGCCGTAGGCGCTCACATAGAGCTTGCCGCGGCTGAGGCAGTTGGACAGGTTCTTAAAGTACTTCGGGCCCTCGTAGCCGGCGCGCATGTTCTGGTAGATCGAAAGGTCTGAGAAGGTCTCGTTCATGATGGCGATGACCGTGGGCTTCTCGCTGTCGAACTGCTCCTTTGCGGCGGCGCGCTCGTCGCTCTTGGCCGCGTCGGACTTGTCGTAGGCCTTGGCGTACTTTTTGAGCGTGGCCTTGGCATCGTCGACGGAGTAGTCGGCGGGTTTGGGCGGCTTGATGGACTGCGCCGCACTAATAAAGGCGGGCAGGTAGCCCTCGCGCCAGTAGCTCTCGAGCGGGCGCCAGGTGTAGACGGTGATGCCGAGGGTGTTGTAGTAGTCGATAAGCGTGACGTGCGCGGTCACGCCGCCCAGGCACAGCACGGCGACGAGCAGGTTGGTGAGCAGCATGCGCTTGGCGTTGGCGGCGCCCTTCTGACGGTGCGGTGCCACCAGGCCGGCGTACTCGCATAGCAGCATGGCGATGGCGGTAAAGCCCATGGACAGCACGCAGAACAGTGAGATCGAGAAGGTGTAGCCGGTGCCGGCGACCGCGGCGGCGGTGGAGATGGCCGAAAGGTCGCCCGGCTGGATGGGCATGGATTTAAACGTGATGACGAAGAACTCGGCAATGCCCAGGACAAAGAGGGCAAAGGCCAGGACCGCGGGAGCTGCGCCGTGGCGCTGGAACAGGAAGAACAGGCCGACCATGAGCGTGGTGATGATGGCCCACTCGAGCAGGATGCACAGGGGGTAGACCCAGGTAAAGTCGTGGTTGGACGAGACCTCCATGCCCAGCAGCGCAAAGACGCCGGCGAGCAGCAGGCACAAGACGGCGGCGACGAGCGGTTTGCCCACAAAGGCGCCGCGCAGGCGGGCGAGCTTGCCGGTGGGGGCGGGGGCGTCGGGCCCGGCGAACGCAAAGACGCGCGGGGCGATGCGGTCGCGGGCGATGCTGGCCCAAGCGCAGCCGGTGAGGATGGCGTTGGTCAGGATGAGCATTACGAAGGCGAGCGGCTCGTTTTGCGCGACGAGGCCAATGGCGCTCCAAATGGTCAAAAAGAGCTGGAACAGGCCGAAGGCGACGCTCCACCCAAGAGCGCTTTTGGCAACGGTGCCCGACTGAGCGCGAATGGCCTTGGCCTCGCGCAAAACAAGGTAGACGGTCGCCGCAAGACCGACGAGCGAGATGGCGGCAGCGAACATGCTGAGACTCCTCACAAACTTAAAACCTACGATAGCGGGGGTTTACCCGATTGTTACCTAAATATGCACTGCATTTGCGGGCTGCGCACGACAACCAGCCATATTAACGCGCATGTGCGGCGGTGTGGCGCAATGTAGTGGCGACCTGCGCGATAATGGACGGGAATTACACGGAAACGTAAAGGCTTCTTAAAGAATTGGCGAGGATAGAGCTATGGGCGAGCGGGTTTGTATGACGGGTGCCGGGCACTGCGGCGGAGCTGCGGGCGTGGATGCGAACGGCTATCCGGTCGAGACTACGGGTAACGCGGTGCTGGACATCTTGGAGCACCGCTCGTCCACGCGTGCCTTTGCGCGCGATGACGACGACCGTCCTGTGGCGGTGACCGACGAGCAGCGGGCAGCGATTCTGCACGCGGCGAGCCGTGCGCCGTCGGCGGGCGCCATGATGATGTATTCCATCGTGAGCATCCGCGAGCAGGCCACGCTCGATCGCCTGGCCGACCTGTGCGACCATCAGCCTATGATTGCCAAGGCGCCCTGGGCACTTATATTTGTGGTCGACTATGCCAAGTGGATCGATCTGTTTGAGCATGTGGGCTGCTTTGAGCCCGAGTTTGTAGAGCGCACGGGCAAGTCGCCCCGTCGCGCGCCGGGTCTGGGCGACTTTGCCATCGCGGCACAGGACGCCGTGATCGCCGCGCAAAATGCCGTGGTCGCCGCCGAGGCCCTGGGCCTGGGGAGCTGCTACATCGGCGATATCGTCGAGAATGCCGAGGAAGTGGCCGAGCTGCTGGATCTGCCTGCGTATACCGTGCCGCTGTCGATGCTCATCATCGGCACGCCCCGTAAGGAACGCCCGGCAATCGCGCACCCCGTGGTAAACCTGGTACACGAGGAACGCTATCGCCGCGCCGATGCCGCGACCATGGACGCGCAGGTGGCCGAGATGGATGCGATGTTTCGCCCGCATGCCCGCGAGGTGGGGGAGCGCGTCGTGGACATCTATACCCGCAAGCACACCAGTCCCTTTATGGCCGAGATGAGTCGCTCCATGGAGTGGTGGTTCAAAAACTGGCTCGGAAAATGACGAATGTGACAAGGGGACAGTCCCTTTGTCACATTCCATATCGCCGCGGTAGCCTAAAGACTGTATAAATCTTTATCTAGCTGGGAAAACAGTGCATTAAAACATGGGCCGATTACCTATAATCCCCTCGAACGTTAAAGTTGGGAGGAAACCGGCTTATGGAACAAAAGGCCAAGGAGGCAGCCTCGCACGCTGCGATTCCTGTGAGTATCTCGGCGATGCTCGTCACGCTGGGCGTGGTGTACGGCGATATCGGCACCAGCCCTATGTATGTAACCAAGGCGCTCGTTGCCGGCAACGGCGGCATCGGAAGCGTCACGGAGGAGTTCGTGCTTGGTGCGCTCTCCCTTGTCGTGTGGACGGTCACGCTGCTGACGACCGTCAAGTACGTGCTGATCTCGCTGCGCGCCGACAACCACGGCGAGGGCGGTATCTTTGCCCTGTACAGCCTGGTCAAGCGCTGCGGCAAGTGGCTCATCATCCCCGCCATGCTGGGCGGCGCCGCATTGCTCGCTGACGGCATCCTGACGCCCGCCGTTACCGTTACCACGGCCATCGAGGGCCTGCGCACCATCCCGGCGGTCCATGCTGTGTTGGGTGACGATCAGGGCCGTGTCGTGGCCATCACGCTTGCCATCATCATCGCGCTCTTCTTGGTACAACGTATCGGTACGGCCAAGATCGGTCACGCCTTTGGCCCCATCATGACGCTGTGGTTCCTGTTCTTG
This sequence comes from Collinsella aerofaciens ATCC 25986, assembly GCF_964239575.1. Lineage (GTDB taxonomy): Bacteria > Actinomycetota > Coriobacteriia > Coriobacteriales > Coriobacteriaceae > Collinsella > Collinsella aerofaciens_BQ. Next base: position 24,042 of record NZ_CAXSQQ010000014.1, on the reverse strand, counting down.
GGCGGCACGGGTCTGTTCTTTGTCTTCCAGCACCCCGCGGTGCTGCTGTGCCTCAACCCGCTGCGTGGCATCGGCTTTTTGTTGAGCCCCAACAACCACGCGGGCATCATGATTCTGGGCAGCTGCTTCCTTGCCACCACCGGTGCCGAGGCGCTCTATTCCGACATGGGCCACGTGGGCCGCGGCAACATCTACGCCACCTGGCCGTTCGTTAAGTGCTGTCTGCTGCTTTCCTATATGGGCCAGGGCGCGTGGCTTATCAACAACGCCGCCAACCCCGAGCTCATGGGTATCGCCGACCTCAACCCCTTCTACCAGATGCTCACCCCGGGCCTGCGTCCCTTTGCCGTCGGCCTTTCCACCGTTGCGGCCATCATCGCCTCGCAGGCGCTCATCACCGGCGCATTCTCGCTGGTGTCCGAGGCCAGCCGTCTGGACCTTATGCCGCACATGCAGGTCTTCTACCCTGCCGAGACCAAGGGCCAGCTCTACATCCCCATGGTCAACAACGTCATGCTTGTCGGCTGCGTCATCGTGGTGCTGCTGTTCCAGAACTCGGCGCATATGGAAGCCGCCTACGGCCTTGCCATTACGCTGACTATGATGTGCACCACGCTGCTGCTCTTCTTCTACCTGCACGAGGAGCGCAAGCTCAAGGTTGCTCCGTGGATCTTCGCGGCCTTCTTCCTTTTGCTCGAAGGCTTCTTCTTCGTGAGCTCGCTCACCAAGTTCTTCCACGGCGGCTACTTCACCATCCTCATGGCTGCACTCATCATGGGCATTATGGTGTGCTGGTACAACGGCACGGCGGTCGAGCAGCGCCAGTTTACGCTGCTGCCGCTGCGCAGCTACCTGCCGCAGCTCAAGCGCCTGCGTGACGACGACCGTTACGAGCGCATGAGCGACAACGTCGTGTACCTGACCAAGGACGCCCATACCGACTACATCGACCGCGATATCGTCTATTCGATCTTGGACAAGCATCCCAAGCGCGCCCGCGCCTGGTGGTTTGTGAATGTCGAGACCATGGACGAACCGCACACCTTTGCCTATTCGGTCGAGACGTTCGGCACCGACTACGTGTTCCGCGTGCATCTGTACCTGGGCTACAAGATCAACCAGCGCGTCAATGCCTACCTGCGTCAGGTTGTTCAGGACCTGGCTGCCACCGGCGAGCTGCCGCCGCAGACGCATGACTACTCGGTCTACAAGGATCCGGGTAACATCGGTACGTTCAAGTTCGTCCTGATCCGTAAGCTTCTGGCGCCCGAAAGCGATGTGGAGCCCAGCGAGCGTACGGCCATCACGCTCAAGTACATCATTCGCCGCGCCGCCGGCACGCCTGCACGCTGGTACGGCCTGGAGAACTCCAACGTGAGCTTTGAGTACGTGCCGCTGTTCACCAAGTTCAAGGCCGTGAACAAGATGCAGCGCCTGGCTCCCAACGAGCGGCCGTAGACGTCGGCGGCTACACGGAGTTGGTTTTTGATGGATAAGCATGAGGCCGGGGAGGTAAACATGGATACAAAGGCGCTCGATGGCCGTGAGGCGGTGGTCGAAATGATGCGTGAGGCGCGTGTCGACGCTGCCGAAGATCGGTTCTTTACGAATCGGGCCAACATGGACATGGCCGATCGCGTAATTTCGATCGTGGCACTGGTATTTGGAGCGGTGTGCGTGTGTGCCCTGCTCGCGCACGTGCTGTTTGTCTAGCGACTGCCGGTCGTAGAAGGCTTTACACTTAGAACCACCACGAGGGAAAACCACCACAAAGGTGCCTGTCCCCTTTGTGGTGGTTTTTGTTTTTGAGGGAGGGGTACGGTGTCTATGGACGTCCGTGCGGACGGCGATATTGCCGATAACTTTTGGTGGCGGCGCACAACGCTGACGCGCCGCACTCCTCTGTATGACGCCTGCGTATCGGCGGGGCTGCTGGTCGCAGCGACGATTGTGGGCGCGCTGCTCGACCATCCGGGTCTCGCGCCGAGCATCATGATCGTCTATGTGTTCGCCGTTCAGCTGTGCGCATTCTTTACCTGGAGTCGCCTGTATTGCTTGCTGAGCTCGGCTGCCGCCGTGGCGCTCTACAACTTCTTGTTTGTCGACCCGCGCTACTCGCTGTCGCTTATCGACCGCGTCTATCCCGGCATGTTCTTCATCATGTTCGTGGTCTCGCTTGTGTCGAGCTCGATTGCGTTGGCCCTGCGCCGCGCCTTGGCGCAGGCTGCCGCCAGCGACCGTCGCACGCATATGGTGCTCGAGACTAACCGCATGCTGCAGCGGTGCGCCGACCAGCAGCAAATTATCCATGCCATGGCAACGCAGCTGGCGCGTCTTTCGGGCTGTCCGGTCGTGTGGTACAGCGCCGACGCCGACGATGATGACCTGCTGCCGCGTGCGACATACACGGCCGTGGGCGATGCCGCGCCGGTGCACGAACTGGCGCCGCAGATGCCGCCGCGGCTCTCGGCGTCCGCCTATGTGGGAACGCCGCTCGATGCCACCTATGGCGGCTCGGCGTTTTATGGCATCTACCTGACGGTCCGCACAGGTGACGGCTTCGTGCGCTCGGGCGACCCCGCCTCGGTGGTGGGCGTGCTGGCTATCGTTGCCGAGCCCGACGTGCTGACGCACGAGGAGCGGACACTTGCCGATGCCATCGTGAGCGAAGGCGAGCTGGCACTCGATCGCGCCCGCGCCATGGAGGCCCGCGAGGAGGCGGCGGTGCTCGCCAAAAACGAGCAGCTGCGCGCCAACCTGCTGCGCTCCATCTCGCACGACCTGCGCACGCCGCTCACCAGTATTTCGGGCAATGCCGATGTGCTGCTCGACCAGGGCTCGACCGGCACCGCCGTGCTCGATAGCCAGACGCGCCGCGGCATGCTTCTGTCCATTCGCTCGGATGCGCAATGGCTCAACGCCACCGTCGAGAACCTGCTCGCCATCACCAAGCTCGAGGGCGGCGGTATGCGCCTGTCGACCACGCTCGAGCTCATGGACGATATCGTCGAGGAGGCGCTGCGCCACGTGAACCCTGCCGTGCGCGAGCACGACCTTAAGGTGGTGGCGTGCGATGAGCCGGCGCTCGTCAACGTCGATGCGCGCCTGATGGTGCAGCTGGTGGTCAATCTGGTGAACAACGCCATCACCTATACGCCCACAGGCTCGCATATCGTGATCTCGATTAGCGTCGACGATGGTCGCGTGGCGTGCTCGGTGGCCGATGATGGTCCGGGTATCGCACCCGAGGATCGCGAGCGGATCTTTGAGTCGTTCTATACCGCCAACCATGGTCTGGCCGACAGCCACCGCAGCGTGGGCCTGGGTCTTTCGCTCTGCCGTTCCATTGCGTTGGCGCATGGCGGTAGCATAGAGGTTGCCGCGGCGGACCCGCACGGTTCGGTCTTTACGATTGAGCTTCCCGCCGCCGACGTTTCGTTTGATAAGGAGTAGCGCTGTGTCGAACTCTGCCGTAAAACCGCTCATCTTGGTCGTTGAGGACGACCCAGCTGTTCGCAACCTTATCGTTGCCGCGCTCGAGGCGCACGGCTTGCGCCATATGGCCGTGGAGACCGCCCATGCCGCCATCGCCGCCGCCTCGTCGCAGGCGCCGAGCATTGTGCTGCTCGATCTGGGCCTGCCCGATATGGACGGCGTCAAGGTGGTGGAGTCGGTGCGCGCATGGTCGGGCATGCCGATCATTGTGGTCTCGGCACGCAGCGAGGATGCGGACAAGATTCGCGCACTCGATGCCGGCGCCGACGACTATCTGACCAAGCCGTTTTCGGTCGAGGAACTGCTCGCGCGCATTCGCACGACGCTTAGGCGTCTTTCGTATGCGCAAACGGGTGGCGTTGCCTCCGAGGGCTCGTTCGATACCGGTGAGCTGCATATCGATTTTGATGCCGGCATCGCCACGATGGATGGCGAGGAGCTGCATCTGACGCCGATCGAGTACAAGCTCCTGTGCCTGCTGGCGCATAACGCCGACAAGGTGCTGACGCACCAGTTTATCCTGCACGAGATTTGGGGCACGGCAACTAAGAGCGATCTGGCGAGCTTGCGTGTCTTTATGGGCACGCTGCGCAAGAAGATCGAGTCCGACCCCGCGCATCCGCGCTATATCCAAACGCATGTGGGTATCGGTTACCGATTGGTCACCCAGGGATAGGCTGGCATCCGCCATCCCACTATAAGTTGCGGTGAAATAGTTCCTGTTTGGGCTTTTACCAGGCTTTTTAGGAACTATTCCACCGCAACTTTGTTTACTTGCCCTTGGGCTTGCTGGCGTAGAACTTCTTCTTTTTGGGCTTACCTGCACAGACGGGCTTGCCGTCGCCGCGCGGCCCTCGGTCGCCGGCCTGCGCGTGCGCGGGCGCCGTTGCGCGAGGCTTGCGGGTTTCGGGGTTGCGCAGCTCCTCGGTTCGCTCGGCAATCTCCTCGGCGCTAAAGCCGACCTCGGCCATGGCGTCCTCGATGGGCAGGCGGCGCACGATATAGCAATGGTGCACCTTCTGGTTGCGTGCGAAATCCTCGGGGATGGTCTGCGCCGTAATGTCCTCCAGCACGACGCCCGCGCGTGCGAGCTTGCGCGTCTCGGGGCGGAAGCCGCGCAGGTTGCAGCTAAAGATGGCATGTCCGCCCTGTGCGAGCAGGCGAGATACGCCGGCTAAAAGCTCCACATGGTCGCGCTGGACATCCCAGGTGCGACGGCCCATCTTGGACGAGTTCGAAAACGTGGGCGGGTCGACAAAGATCAGGTCCCAGCGGTTGCGCGTCTGGCGCTGGTCGCGAATCCAGGCAAGCACGTCGTCGCGCACAAAGTGATGCTGCGGGCCCACAAAGCCGTTCTGTCGCATGTTGCGCTCGGCCCAGTCCAGGTAGGTGTTGGAAAGGTCGACCGTCACGGTCTCCTCGACGCCGCCGTCTGCCGCATAGCAGGTGGCGGTGCCGGTGTAGGCGAACAGATTGAGGAAGCGGCGCGCCTGTTTGGCGTGCTCGCGCACCAGGCTGCGGGTGACGCGGTGGTCCAGGAAGATGCCAACATCCAGGTAGTCGTCAAAGTTGACGGCAAAGGTGAGTCCGCCCTCTTCGATGAGCGGCAGGCGACGGCGCGCGATGTTGGCGCGCTCGCCCGATGTGCCCTTGCCGGCGCCCTGCTTGCCGTACTGCGAGCCGCCGCGCGAACGCATGCGGGCCTTGGCGTGCACATGCTCGGCGGGAACATCTAGGATGCGCGGTGCGATGGCCAGAATGTCGAGCATGCGGGCCTGGGCCAGTGCGGGGTCGATGGTCTTTGGCGCGGCGTATTCGGCGATGACGAGCCAGCGGCCCGGCGTCTGCGGGCAGCCCTCGTACAGGTCGATGGCGGCGGAGTAATCGGGCAGGTCGGCATCGTAGACGCGGTAGCAGCTCACGCCCTCGCGCTTGGCCCACTTGCGGCGCAGACGGGCATTCTTGCGCAGGCGGTTGGCGAACTGCTCGGACTCCGGGATGAGCACGGGCAGCGGCTTGCCGTCGCCCAGGTCGAGCGTGGCGGCAGGTTCGGGCATGGGGGTGTTGGCGGCTTCGTCCACGGCGTCCGTGGTCTGTTTCTCGGCGTTTGCGCTGGTCGCAGCTTCGAATGCCGCGGCGGCGTGGTCGAGCGAGGGCCAAACCTCAAGAGCCGCCTCCTCGTTATTGGGCATGACGGCGATGGAGCGCGCAGGCTCGGCATGGAGCGCGCGGGCCATAAGTCCATCGCGGGTGAGCGCGGCGACCGGCGCGGCGGTAAGCTCGGGCGCGCGGCGCAGCTCGCCGATCAGCGTCATGGCGTCGTGCATGAGCGAAAGCGGGGTCTCGGTGGTGTCTGCGACTACGGCGGCGCCGGCGACGGCACCCACATGGTCCAGCACGGTGGCTGGTTTGGCAGCGCAGAAGTCGACGAAACGCTTGTAGCCGGCGCACTTAACCATGCGCTCGGCAGTCTTGCGGGCGGCGGGGTCAACATCCACGGCAACGATGCGCGCCTGGCGCTCGCGTGCCGTCGTCTCGCGCTCGTGCGCTTCGGCACGCAGCTGCTCCCACAGGGCGGCGTCGTGCAGCTGCCAGCCCTCAAAGCCCCAGCGCTCGCGTGCGGCGCCCGGGGCGCGGTCGGTCAGAATATTCACGGCCTCCAGCAGCAGACCGCCGCCGGCGCACGAGGCATCGATCAGCGTGGGCAGGGCTTCATTCTCGTAATCATCGGCCGTCAGCTCGCGCTCGCACAGTGCGGTCCAGCCGACCTGCGCCAGCACCAGAGCGGCGTAGTCGGGGCGCAGCACGTGCGCGCCCTCGCCGGCACGGGTCGCCGCGGGCGGCAGGCGCTTGAACAGCGGGTCGCCCGAAAGGTCTAGGCTTATGCTCGCGCGGCGCTGGCGCAACGAAAGCAGTAGGTGAACATCGGGGTCGGCGGCATCGACGTCGGCGCGACGGCCCGTGGTCTCGGCCAGGCGGTCGCACAATGCGTCCTTGGCGCGCAGGGCCGAGAAGCGCGTGTTGCGCAGCTGCTCGGTCACGCCGCGGGCGGTAATGGCGATGGTGGCGCCGGGGCGGACGATGCTCTCCCAGGCGATGTCGTAAACGCCATCGTACAGCTCGTCGGCATCCTGCGCCTCAAAGCGCCCGAGTACCACGAACACGCGGCTCGCCAGGCGCGACCGCAGACAGGCGCGGTAGCCTTCTTCGAGCTCGCCCTCAAACGTGGCGCGGCCTCTCAGCCGGCGAACATGCGAAAGCCCGAGGCGTTTAAGCTCATCGGCGAGTGCGGACTCAAAGCCCTCGGGGCAGCTTGCGTAAAATTCCATGGGTGACCTCTCTGGTTGCGTCGCTCCATTATATGATGGATGCTTCGTTTGCCCTTATCCTCGAAAGGAACCCATATGATTGATGCGTGCCCCGAATCCGCTGTGCTCTTTTTTGACGTGGACGGCACGCTGGCGTCGTTCGATCCCGACGATATGACCGATAAGGACTTCAATGCAGTCCATCCGTCGAAGTCCGTTATCGATGCATTTGGTCGCCTGCGCAATGCGGGTCACCGGGCATTTATCTGCACGGGTCGCCCCTTGTGGCTGATTGCCGATGGCCTGCGCGCGCTGAACCCGGCGGGTGTCGTTGCCATGGCGGGCGCCACGCTCGAGGTCGAGGGCCGCGTGGTGCATGAGGACTGCTTTGACGAGGACGTTATCGAGGAGCTTGCACGCCGCGTTGTGGATGCCGGCATCGAGGTTTTTTTCGAGTCCAATGCTGCGACCTTTGCGCTGGAGCCTGTGGGCGTTGAGCGCTCGTCTTTAATCGGTACCTCTGTGGTGCACAGCGCCGAGGAGATGCGCATCGACGGCAGCTTGCGCGTAGGCAAGGTATGCCTCAATGTGCCCAGTTTGGCTCGTGTAGCCAACGATGACGGCTTTATCAATCGCAACTTTGAGCTGTGCAACACCGGTGGTCAGAACCGCGAGCTGAGTCCCAAGGGTATTGACAAGGGCGTGGGCGTGGCGCGAGCGCTGGCGTATCTGGGCCGCGAGGGAAATGCGCGCACTTTTGGCTTTGGCGATTCGGGCAACGACCTGGGCATGCTCGCTGCGGTCGAGACGGCTGTCGCCATGGGCAACGCCATGCCCGAGGTCAAGGCGGTCGCCGACTACGTGACCGACGATGTCGAACACGACGGCACCGTCACGGCGATGCAGCATTTCGGCCTCATCTAATGAATCCCGCGTTCTGACGTTTGCTCAAACTGCGACTCTTTGCTTTTGCATGCTCAATCGATTTATCAATCCAAACACTGAGGTGTTTATACCGTTCGCCGAGAAGATAAAAACCCGCAGCTCACGCCTTGATAAACGTAGGTAAAGTGTTTAGCAGTGCAACGCCCATGTGCAAGCGAAAGGAATCAGGCAGATGGCAATCAAGGTGTTCGCTGACGGTGCAAACCTCGAGGGCATGCTCGACATGTACGAGAACGGCAACGTTCAGGGTTTCACGACCAACCCGTCCCTTATGAAGAAGGGCGGCGTGACGGATTACCGCGCGTTTGCCAAGGAGGTCCTGGCCCACATCACCGACGTTTCCGTCTCGTTTGAGGTCTTTGCCGACGACGTCGAGACCATGGAGGTTGAGGCTCGCGAGATCGCTACCTGGGCCGAGAACGTCTACGTCAAGATCCCGTGCGTGACCACCAAGGGCGAGTCCACCGCCGAGCTGGTCCGTAAGCTTTCGGCCGACGGCATCAAGGTCAACGTCACTACCATCTTTACGCCTAAGCAGGTCGACGAGATGGTCGAGGCCGTTGACGCTGAGACGCCGTCCATCATCTCGCTCTTTGCCGGCCGCATTGCCGACACCGGCGTCGACCCCATTCCATTTATGACGGAGTCGGTCAAGAAGGCCGCCGCCAAGCCCAACTGCGAGGTCCTGTGGGCGTCCACGCGTGAGCTCATCAACATCTACCAGGCCGAAGCCTGCGGTTGCCAGATCATCACGGTGCCAAACAGCATCCTGGCCAAGCGTAAGAACATCGGCCGTGACCCGTACGAGGTCTCGCTCGATACCGTGCGCGGTTTTGCCAAGGATATCGCCTCGCTCGGCTTCCATATTCTGCCGTAAGCAAGGGTACCCCCTGCAGCGACGTGCAAAATCGCGAGTTTTCAGCATGGTAAAGACTTTTACCAGCTGGTTGAAGCACGGAACGGCCCCCGTTTTGGCTCTAGAACCGCCAAAACGGGGGCCGTTTTTGCTTTTATGGCCCTTTGAGGCGCTGCGGGGCTATCGGGAGATGCTGAAAACTCGCGATTTTGCACGCCGTGAAGAGGGGGACGTCCGCTTTGGCGGCTATTTGCCCTGCACCATGGTGAGCGAGATCTTTTTGCGGTCGCGATCGACCTTCTCGACCCACACCTTGACCGTGTCACCGACGCGCACCACGTCGCTGGGGTGCTTGACGAAGCGGTTGGCCAGCTTGGAGATGTGCACGAGGCCGTCCTGGTGCACGCCCACGTCGACGAAGGCGCCAAAGTCGACGACGTTGCGCACCGTGCCCTTGAGTTCCATGCCGGGCTCCAGGTCGTCGATCGAAAGCGCCGAGCGGCTAAAGACTACCTCGGGCGCGTCGTCGCGCGGGTCGCGACCGGGCTTCTTGAGCTCGTTGACGATGTCGATGAGCGTGAGGGTGCCGCAGTCCAGGTCGCTTGCCAGCGCCGAGATGCTGCCCAGGCGGCGCTCGATATCGGGCACGCCGCCGCGGCTGAGCTCGCTTGCCGCAACGCCGGCGCGCTCCAGGACGGCCGTGGCCACCTCGTAGCTTTCGGGGTGGACGCTTGTCGCGTCGAGCGGGTTCTTGCCGCCGCTGATGCGCAGGAAACCTGCGGCGTTGAGGTACGCCTTGGGTCCCAGCTTGGGGACCTTCTTGAGCTGGCGGCGATCGGTAAAGGCGCCGTTTTCCTCGCGGTAGGCCACGATGTTTTTGGCTACGCTCGGCGTAACGCCCGACACGTAGCCCAGCAGGCTTGCGCTCGCGGTGTTGACGTCGACGCCCACACGGTTGACGACGTCTTCCACCACGTGGCCCAGGGTGCGCGAAAGCTCGGCCTGGTCAAGGTCGTGCTGGTACTGGCCAACGCCGATGGACTGGGGCGGAATCTTGACGAGCTCTGCCAGCGGGTCTTGCAGACGGCGGCCCAGGCTCATGGCGCCACGTACGGTGACATCCAGATCGGGATACTCCTGGCTCGCGAGCTCGGAGGCGGAGTACACCGACGCGCCCGCCTCGTTGACGATGGTGTAGCGAAGGCTGGGCGCCTGCTCGGCAATAAACTCCGAGACGACTTCCTCGGTCTCGCGGCTGGCGGTGCCGTTGCCGATGACGATGGTGTTGACGCTGTCCTTCTTGACGAGGCGGGCGAGCTCGCGCTTGGTGCCGGCGACGTCGTGGCGCGGCTTGGTGGGATAGACCACGCCGTGGTCGAGTAGCTTGCCGGTCTCGTCCATGACGGCGACCTTGCAGCCGGTGCGGTAGCCCGGATCGAGCGCGAGCACGCGGGCGCCGCGCACGGGGCGCGCCGAGAGCAAGCCCTCGAGATTCTTGGCAAAGACGTTGATAGCCTCGGTCTGGGCACGAACGGTGAGTTTGGCGCGGGCCTCGCGCTCCAGCGAGGGGGCCATGAGGCGCTTGTAGCCATCGGCGATGGCGGCGTCAAAGACGGGAGCAAACACGCCCTGGCGACGGGGCCAGCGGCTGCCGAGGCGTGCCGTAGCGGCAGCGCCGTCGACGTTCACGCGCACGCGGAGCTTGCCCTCGCGCTCACCGCGGTCGATAGCCAGCACGCGGTGGTTGGGTATACGGCGCAGCGGCTCATCATAGCTGTAGTACGGCTCGTAGGGGGTCTTCTCGGCGGGGTCGGTGGCCTCGACGACGATGTCGGCGGTGTTTTGCGTAAAGGCGCGCAGGTCGGCGACGTTCTCGGGATCTTCGGCCACCGTCTCGGCCACGATGTCGGCGGCGCCGGCGAGCGCCTTTTCGGGCGTGTCGAAGCCGGCTTCCTCGTTGACGTATGCCGCGGCGGCGTCGAGCGCGCTGCCCTTGGCCGAGGCCTGCATGATGACCATGTTGGCAAGTGGCTCCAGGCCTGCCTCGCGGGCCTTCTGTGCGCGGGTCATGCGCTTTTTGCGGTAGGGCTTGTAGAGGTCCTCGACACGCTGGAGCTGCGTGGCCTCGCGAATTTGCTGTTCGAGCTCGGGCGTAAGTTTGCCCTGGGCGTCGATGAGCAGAATGACGTCCTCTTTGCGCTGTTCAAGATTGCGCAGGTAGGACAGGCGCTCGTCGAGCGCGCGCAGGGCGACATCGTCCATGCCGCCCGTGGCTTCCTTGCGGTAGCGCGAGATAAAGGGAATGGTGTTTCCCTCGTCGATGAGCTTGACGGCCGCCTCGACTCTGGCGGCCTTAAGGTTGAGCTCGCGCGCGAGCTGGGCGATAAGATCCATGAAACTCCTTGCGTTTAAGGTGCGTTTGCAGCACAGAGCTACCAAGGATACCACCTGCCACTTCGCTCAAAAAAGACTGTTTTGGCGCGGAACCACGAAAGCGGCCTATCTACTACGTTTGAACCGTGTGGGTCGACCATCCCCCGGTTTTCCGAAAATGCGCAAGCCGTTTACCTGCGGTTTTTATTTCGCGAAATTCGGTATGGATGAGGGTGATTGGTTAAACGTAGTAGATAGGCACATTTCGTGGCGAACGAATCAAGCTAAGGTGCAAAAAGTCCCCCGTCCCAGAAAAATCATTGGCAACGTAGCAAAATGCCCCGCGGGCAGGAGGCTGCTCGCGGGGCAAAGAAGAGGGGCTTATTTGTGGCGGACCGAGGGGCCCGGCATGGGGTTTCTGCCGCGGCCTGTCCTAAGGTGCTACAGCTCGACGAGCTGGCCGGTCTCGGCGGCCTCCTTGATGGCGTTAAGCAGCGTGAGCGTCTTAACGTTGTCGGCGGGGGTCACGACGGGCTCGACCTCGCGGCGGACAACCTTCACAAAGTGCTTGAGCTGCATCTTGTGCGGCAGTGCCGGGTCGACGGCCGGAATCTCCATCTGCAGCGGCTTGTGCCAGTTGGAGGCGCCGTCGTAAGAGAACTGGTGCAGGCGGGGCAGCGACAGGGCGCCCTTAGTGCCGCCGATAAAGTAGGCGTCGGCGTCGAAGGGGCGGTACTGCGGATCCTCGCGAGCGGTTGCCTCCCAGTTCCAGGGGCTGGCGGTGGCGTCGGAGATGGTCATGCTCGCAAGCGCGCCATCGGCAAAACGGACGTTGACCACGGCGGAGTCCTCGGTCTCAAAACCGCGGGCGGCGCTGGACTGCATGCCCTGGACGGCAACGGGCTCGCCCAGCAGGTAACGGAGCAGGTCGACGTCGTGCACTAGGTTGACCAGGATCGGGCCGGCACCCTTCTTGCGGCGCCACTCGACATCGAAATACTCGTCGTTCTTATAGATCATGTAGTGGAAGCTCGACACGGTGAGCTTGCCCAGTTCGCCGGACTCGATGATCTCCTTGGCCTTGTTGACGAAGGGGTTGTGGCGACGGTGCTGACCCACGAGCACGGGCACGCCGGCGGTCTCGGCCTCGGCGGCGAAGGCCTGAGCATCCTCAAGGTCGTTGGAGATCGGCTTTTCGACCAGCGGCACGATGTTGCGCTTTACAGCCTCGCGGGCAACGCCCAGGTGCAGGTCGTTGGGGGTGGCGATAATGACGGCCTCGGGCTTGACCTCGTCCATCATCTGAGCGGGATCGGTGTAAAACGGCACGCCGGCGGCCTCGGCCGTGGCGCGGGCGCCCTCAAAGGCGTCGGCGATGGCGACGAGCTCGGCCTCGGGCTCCTCGGTGACAAAGCGGATGTGGTTGCGGCCCATGGCGCCGGCGCCGATAACGGCAATGCGGACGGGGTTGAGCTCAGACATTTCGACTCCTTAATACTGGTGACCGGTGGAATGCGACAAAGGGGCTGTCCCTTTGTCGCATCGGTAAAACTAGGCGGACTTCTTCTTTCTGTCGGAGACCATCATGTAGACGGTGAGCACGACGGCGATGGCGGCGATCACAATGGCGCCGTAGAAGGACTGCTGGTAGGCGGCGCTGCCGGCCTCGGCGTGATACAGCACGGCGGTGATGGGCTGGCTGATCCAGGTGGAAGCGGCGTAGCCCAAAAACATGATGCCGTAGTTGACGCCGATGTTGCTGGTGCCAAAGGCGCCACCGGTGAGCGGCGGGTAGATGACGAGCAGAGCGCCAAAGCTAAAGCCGAGCAGGGCGAGCGCCACAAAGAACATGCTCTGCGTAAAGCTCATCGACATGATGACGAGTGCGACGATGGTGACGACAAGGCTGATGAGCAGCGACTTATAGGCACCGAGCTTGTCGATGATCTGACCAAAGGACAGACGGCCGACCAGGTTGGCGCAGGTGTTGACGGAGACGACCACACCGCCGAGGGCGACGGCAGCGGCGCTCGTGGGATCGGCGAAGAGCTGGACGGCGGCGATGGAAGCAACCTTGCCCACGAGCAGGGTGCCGGCGGTAGCGGCAAAGGCGAAGGTGACGATGAGGACCCAGAAGCGCGGGGTCTTGACCATCTCGCCCGGGGTGAGGTCGCCGAAGGTGCCGGCGTGCGCGCCGCCCTTGGGGGCCTCGAAGCCCTCGGGCAGCCAACCGGCCTCGGGGGCCTTCAGGAACAGGGCGGAGGCGGCGATCATCACAAAGAAGATGACGCCGAGTGCCTTAAGGGCGCCAAAGATGCCCAGGCTCGGGATGAGCAGCGAGGCGAGCACCGGGGACAGCACGGCGGGACCGGCGGTCGAAGCGGCCAGGGTGATGCCGGAGGCGAGACCCTTCTTGTCGATGAACCACTTTTGGCCGGTGGTGAGTGCGGGGTTGTAGCCCAGGCCGTTGCCGATGGCGGCGACGAGCGAGAACCACAGGTAGAACTGCCACGGCTCGGTGACGGTGCCGGACATAAACCAGCCCAGGCCGTAGCACACAGCGGCGGCGATCACGACGTTGCGCGGGCCGATCTTATCGGAGATGCGGCCGGCGAAGATGCCCGTCACGGCCATGATGGTCTGAAAGACCGGGAACGCCCAGGTAAGGGCGCTGGACCACTCGGGGTAGACGGCGAGCAGGTTCTTGCTTACGACGGAATACAGCGCGATGGAGCTGATGAAGAACATGGTGACGCACGCGGCGGAAAGCACGACAGCGCGACCCTTGCTGGAGTTGGTGGAAGCCATTGGACTCTTTCTAATCGATACGGGGGAGGAGCGGGCGTGTCCGCGGGGCCTCCCTGTCAGGTTGGTTACTGGTCAGTTGGCTTGGCGACGCCGGACTCATCGGACCAGAGCTCGACACCCTTGTTCTTAAGGTAGTTGTCGGCATAGGCGCGACGGCCGCCGGGCTTGGCGGTGAGGTCGCCCATCATGTTGGAGAAGCCGCCATCGACCTTGATGGCGTCGCCGGTGGTGAAGTCCGAGCGCGTGGACGCCAGGAACATGACGGCGTTGGCGATATCGCTCACCTCGCCGATGCGACGCGTGGCGATCAGACGGCTGCGGCTCTTCTCGACCTCGGGGTCGGCGTAAAAGCTTGCCGACATGGGGGTCTTGACGAAGCAGGGCTCGACGCAGTTGGAGCGCACGCCGTAGGGGCCCCACTCGGCAGCCAGCATCTTGGACATCATGTTGACGCCCGCCTTGGTGGAGCTGTACACGCCCGAGAACGTCTCGGGGGAGTGACTGGCGACGGTCGAGATGTGCACCAAGCGGCCCTGGCCGGCCTTGATCATCTCGCGACCAAAGCGCTGCGAGGTGATGAAGTAGCCGGTGAGATTGACGTTGAGCACCTGCTCCCAGTCGCTCAGCGGCAGGTCTTCCATGGCGGCGAAGCGCAGGATGCCGGCGGTGTTGACGAGAACGTCGACGCGGCCGAAGTCGGCGATGGTGGCATCGACGGCGGCCTGAACCTCGGCCTCGTCGGTGGCGTTCATCTTGTAACCCTCGGCGTGGATGCCAAACTCGGCGGCGAGGTCGGCGGCTGCGGCCTTGACCTTCTCCTCGTCCAGGTCGAGCAGGACGACATTGGCGCCGTTGCGGGCGAACTCGCGGCAGATCTCGACGCCCATACCGCCGAGTGCGCCGGTCACGGCGCAGACATCGCCCTCGAGCTTAAGCCAATTGCTCATAGGAACTTCCCTTCTTGTGCCTCCCGGTGGGTCGCTCCCATTAACCGACCCACGTGGTTTTCGCTGGTTATCGTATGCTTTGCATTTGCGCAGGTGAATTGCATATTTGTTAGAATGGCGTTAACCATAGGTTTACACTGTGCGATGCAGTTTTTTCTCAATTGAGCGCGTGACCTGCCAAAACGACCCCCTTCGGCAGTTCATTGCCATGCGTCTGGAAACGGGAGATTGACGTGTACGATCGACGACTCGAGGCCATATCGGCCGCCGCGGAGCTGGGAAGCTTCTCGCGTGCGGCGGCAAAATTGCGCGTGTCGACCCCGGCGCTCGTCAAGCAGGTGTCGGGCTTCGAGGCCGAGTTTGGCATCACGTTGTTCGAGCGCTCGCATTCGGGTGTTAAGGTGACGCCGGCGGGCGCTCTGCTGGTGGACGACGCGCGCTCGATCATGCGGCAGTCCGAGGATGCGCTGCGTCGCGCCCGACGCGCGGCGGGCGATGGCGGTGCCGTGCGTCTGGGCGTGTCGATGATGTGCCCGGGGCGCCAAACGCTGTCGATGTGGACGGACGTACACGAGCTGGAGCCATCGTTGCGCTTCGAGATCGTGCCGGTGAGCGACCTCTACGACGAACGCGAATCCGTCATGCGCAGCCTTGGTCGCGAGGTGGATGTAGTGCAGTCGAGTTTTTCGACCCCGCGCTGGGGCGACGCCTGCCAAAAGCTTCGCATCGTTAACGTACCGTTTTATATCGACGTGCCGCGCACGAGCCCGCTGGCGCGCAAGAATCGCATTACGGTTGCCGACCTGGAGGGCATGCGTCTGCGCGTACTCCGCCACGGCAACGACGCTATGGACAGCCTGCGTATCGATCTTTTGGCAGACGGCGGCGTGGACGTGATCGATGTGGACAGCTTCGACTTTGCGCTCTTTAACGAGGCGGAGGAAAAGGGCGACGCGGTGCTCACCTGCGGGGCGTGGTCGGGGGTGCACCCGGCCTTTGTGGGCGTGCCGTTCCTATGCGGTCGCGAGGTGCCAGTCTTTCTGCACTACCCGCTCGAGCCCACCCTCCAAGTACAAAAATTCGTCAACGCCATGGCACAACTTCTCAAATAGCCAAAAGAGTCCCGTCCCAAATTAGCTACCCTTTGCTACGGGTTTAGCGGTCCTCGCGTTGCGGCCCGGCTGCCTCGGCTGTCTTTACGCGGTTCTTGTCGATGTACATGTTTTTGTCGGCCTGGGAAAAGAGCTCGCGCATCGTAGGCGGTTCATCAAAATCACTGGAAAGCGCATAGCCCACCGCATAGCTGATAGGCATGTCGGGATGAGTCTCGGAATACTCGTTCACGTTCGCGCGAACCCGAGCGAGACAGGACTCCACGGCAGCTCGATCGGTATCTCGCAGCACCGCGATAAACTCATCGCCACCGTCGCGGCCCACAAAGCAGGTCTCGGACGCCACGCACCCCAGCTGCTGGGCAAAAGAACGGATGTATTCGTCGCCCTTCTCGTGGCCGAAGTTGTTATTGACCGTATGCAGATTGTTAAGGTCGAAGACGCACACCGCAACGGGCGCCTCTGCGGAGACAGGCTGCTCCTGCCCCAAGACCTCCTCGCACTTGTTCTTGTTGGGCAGTCCTGTGGCTTCGTCGAGATAGACTTTGTTGTGCAGTTCGCGATTGAGCGCGGCAGTTCGCACCGCGCGAACAAGTTCGACCGCAAAGGTCGCCACCAAGCCCACGATGTCGATGATCACCAAGCCCTCGAGATAGTTGAGCGCCGACGCCTTCTCCTGAGAGTAGTCCTCTGCGAGTCGCGTAGCATCGTCGCAAATGCCAAAGAACTCCTCGCTCATGGAGATGATGTCGGTGTTCTCATAGCCGACTTCGCGCACGCGGATGATCTCGGTGCAAAGCTCATCAAAATAATTTGCAAGCTCGGTCATCTTTGCCTGATACTCATCGTCGTCGAGACGGACGAGATTGAGGTCGTCGCTTCCGTAGCGCAAGCCGTTAATGTATGAATCCACGGCCTTGAGCAGGTCGTCTTGTGACTGGCCTGCGTCCTCGAGCTTCACGATGCGCTGCGTGGTGCCGCGTACCAGGCCGGCGTAGTTGACCACACGCGCCGTGCCCTGGATATCGGAGACGAGCAGCATAACATTGATGAAGAAGAAGATGAGAACTGCCGTGAGCACCATCATGAGCAGGCGCACCGCCTGGCCGGCCTTCTTGGCGACAGAAGTATTCACAAGTTCACTCCCCTAAATGACAAAAGAACAGGTAGCACGCAGTGTGCTGAAATTCATGGGTGGTTAACTCTACCATATGGGCCAGCAGCCTCAAACTGCAGCAGACGCTCGTCCAAATTGGCGTGACGCTTGCCTTGTTGTTCTTGACCTGGCCGCGCTATCGGACATGCTTCTGGTCTTGGATCACCATGGGAAAGCTCATCCCGTTTTGTGCGTCTAGAGTGGGATGCGGCTTCCCAAAGGTGCCGTTAGGGGAAACCACATCCCGGTTTATGCCCTTGAAATGGGATGCCGTTTCCCGGAGGGGGCCCAGCGGGAAACGGCATCCCATTTTGGGCCCGAAAAGTGGGATACGGTTTCCGGCCGGCATGAATAAAGCCTCCGCAGCTCGTGTGGCTGCGGAGGCTTTATTCGTTGCGGCGCATTGTGTTTGGGTCGTTGAGATGAGTCGATTTGCCCCGAAAGAGGAGGGCATTGACCTTAGGGTCATGCCCGACGAATGAGCGGTAAATCGGCCATCTCGGCGAGCCGAACTACTCCAGCTCAAACGCTCCGGTATAGAGCTGGTAGTAATACCCACGCTTGGCGATCAGCTCGTCGTGGTTACCGCGCTCGATAATGCGGCCGTGGTCCAGGCAGATGATCGCGTCGGAGTTGCGCACGGTGGACAGACGGTGCGCGATGACAAACGTCGTGCGGCCCTCCATGAGCTTGTCCATGCCCGCTTGCACGATAGCCTCGGTGCGGGTGTCAATGCTCGACGTGGCCTCGTCCAGAATCATTGCCGGCGGATCGGCGACGGCGGCGCGTGCGATCGAAATCAGCTGACGCTGGCCCTGCGACAGCTGCGCGCCGTTGCCGGTGAGCATGGTATCGTAGCCGTCGGGCAGGCGGGTGATAAAGTCATCCGCGCCCGCGAGCTTGGCCGCTGCGATGCACTCCTCGTCGGTGGCGTCCAGGTTGCCGTAGCGGATGTTATCCATCACAGTGCCGGTGAACAGGTTCACGTCCTGTAGCACGACGCCCAGCGAGCGGCGCAGGTCGGCCTTGCGGATCTTGTTGACGTTGATGCCGTCGTAACGGATCTTGCCGTCGGCGATGTCGTAGAAGCGGTTGATGAGGTTGGTGATGGTCGTCTTGCCGGCACCGGTGGCGCCGACAAACGCGACCTTCTGGCCCGGCTTGGCAAACACGGACACGCCGTGCAGCACCTCATGGTCGGGTGTGTAGCCAAAGTCCACGTTGTCCATGACCAGGTCGCCGCGCAGCGGTACGTACTCGATCTCGCCGGTTGCGCGGTGCGGATGTTTCCACGCCCACATGCCGGTGTGGTGGTCGGCCTCCTCGAGCTGCCAGGTGTCGGGGTTCACCTGCGCGTTGACGAGCGTCACGTAGCCTTCGTCGGCCTCGGGCTCCTCGTCGATGAGCTCAAAGATGCGGTCGGCGCCGGCGAGGCCCATGACCACGGCGTTGATCTGCTGTGAGATCTGACCGATCTGTCCGCAGAACTGCTTGGTCATGTTGAGGAACGGCACTACGACGGCGATGGACAGCGTCATGCCCGAGATGCTCAGGTTGGGCACGCCCAGCGCCAGGAAAATGCCGCCTGCCAGTGCGACCAGCACGTAGAGCAGGTTGCCCAGGTTCATAAGGATAGGCATGAGGATGTTGGCGTACATGTTGGCCTTTTGCGAGACCTCGAAGAGCTTTTCGTTGCGCTCGTCAAAATCGGCCTCGGCGGCAGACTCGTGGCAGAATGCCTTGACGACCTTCTGGCCGTTCATGACTTCCTCGATATGGCCCTCGACCACGCCGAGCTCAGTCTGCTGCGCAATAAAGAAGCGCGCGGAGTTGGAGCCGAGCAGCTTGGTCATAAAGGTCATAAAGGCGACGCCTGCCACAATGACCAGGCACATCCAAACGCTGTAGTACAGCATGATAAAGAACACCGTGACGATGACGATGGTCGTCATGAGCAGGTTGGGCAGCGACTGGCTGATCATCTGGCGCAGCGTGTCGATGTCGTTGGTGTAGTGGCTCATGATGTCGCCGCGCTGGTGCGTGTCGAAGTAGCGAATCGGCAGGTCCTGCATGCGGTTGAACATCTTCTCGCGCAGCTTCTCGAGCGAGCCCTGCGTGACGATGGCCATGGCGCGGTTCCAGAAGAGCGAAGACAGGATGCCGACGCCGTAGATGCAGGCGAGGGTAGTCACGAGCTGTGCGATCTTGGGCTGTGCGGCTTCCCAATCGCCCGACTGCCACGATTCGCTAATAATCTGCAGGGCGCTCTGAAGGAAGGTCGCGCCGATGGAGTTGATGATGGCGCAGAGCACCACGCCGACGACGACGAGGGGCAAAAGCACGGGGTAGAAGCCAAAGAGCGTCTTGATGAGGCGCGACATGGTGCCGCCCTTGCGGTTGAGCGCGCGCTCGGCGGTCGTTGCCTTACTCATGTGCCTCGCCTCCTTCCTGGGTCTGAGCCTGCGTTGCGGATGCCTCGGTGTCGGCCTCGACGGCCCCTTCGCCCTCGGCAGACATCTTGTTTTGCGAGGTAAAGGTCTCGCGGTAGATCTCGCTTGTCTTAAGCAGCTCGTCATGGTTGCCGATTTGCGCGATGCGGCCACCTTCCATGACGATGATGCGGTCTGCGTCCTGCACGGAGCTAATGCGCTGGGCGATGATGAGCTTGGTCGTGTTAGGCAGATAGCTTGCCAGCCCTGCGCGAATCTTGGCGTCGGTCTTGGTGTCGACGGCGCTGGTGGAGTCGTCCAGGATCAAGATCTTGGGGCGACGCAGCAGAGCGCGCGCAATGCACAGGCGCTGCTTCTGACCGCCGGAAACATTGGAGCCGCCCTGTTCGATCCAGGTGTCATAGCCCTTGGGGAAGCCATCGACAAACTCATCGGCGCAGGCCAGATGTGCCGCCTCGCGGACTTCCTCGTCGGTGGCGTTCGGGTCGCCCCAGCGCAGGTTCTCGGCAATGGTGCCGCTAAACAGCACGTTTTTCTGTAGCACCATGGCCACTTGGTGGCGCAACGCGTCCAAGTCGTAGTCGCGTACATCCACGCCGCCCACGCGCACGGTACCCTCGGTGGCGTCGTACAGGCGGGCGATGAGGTTTACGAGCGTGGACTTGGCCGAGCCGGTGCCGCCGATGATGCCGATGGTCTCGCCGCTCTTAATGTGCAGGTCGATATCGTCGAGCGCCTGGCGCTTCGCATGCGCGGAATACTTAAAGCTCACGTGGTCAAAGTCGATGGAGCCATCGGCGACCTCGAGCACGGGCTCGGCGGGATCGGCGATCGTGGGTTCGGCGGCCAGCACCTCGGTGATGCGGTGCGCCGATTCGTCGGCCATGGTCACCATGACAAAGATCATCGATAGCTGCATCAGGCTCATGAGGATTTGGAAGCCATAGGTAAAGATCGAGGAGAGCTGGCCCACGTCGAACAGCGTGCCCTGGCTCGTGATGATGAGCTTGGAGCCCAGGTAGATGATGACGACAAACGCGCCGTTGACGCAGATGTTCATCATGGGGTTGTTGAAGGCGAGCAGCTTCTCGGCGCGGGTGAAGTCCATCTGGACGTCGCGCGCGGCGGTGGCGAACTTCTTCTTCTCGTAGTCCTGGCGCACGTAGCTCTTGACCACGCGCATGCCGGTGACGTTTTCCTCGACCGACTCGTTGAGCGCGTCGTACTTGCGGAACACGCGGGCAAAGATCGGGCGCACCTTATAGATGATAAAGAACAGGCCAAAGCCCAGCAGCGGAATGATGACCAGGTAGACCATGGCGACGCTGCCGCCCATGGCGTATGCCATGGTAAAGGCAAAGACCAGCACCAGCGGCGAGCGCACGGCGATGCGGATGAGCATCATAAAGGCCTGCTGCACGTTGTTGATGTCGGTGGTGAGGCGCGTGACGAGCGAGGAGCTCGAGAACTCGTCGATGTTGGCGAAGCTGAACGTCTGGATCTTGTAGAACAGGTCGCGACGCAGGTTCTTGGCAAAGCCGCAGCTGGCATGGCTGCAGGTGATGCCCGCGGCGGCGCCAAAGGCGAGTGACGTCAGCGCGATGAGTACGAGAAGGCCGGCGGTGGGCAGCATCTGGGCGACGGTGGCGCCGTCTTTGATGGCGTCAATCATGTCGGCGGTGATAAACGGGATCATCATTTCGCAGATTACCTCGCCAAGCACCAGTAGCGGTGTGGCGATCGTAACCTTCATGTAATCGCGGATGCTGCCCATAAGGGTTTTAATCATCCAGTTCCTCCCAGGTTACGCGGATTTTCTCGAGCATCTCGGCAAGCTGTTCGCGCTCGTCGTGGGTGAGCGCGCTAAAGGCCTGTTCCCTAAAGCGGATGCGCGAGGCTTGGTCGATGCGGGCCTTCTCCCAGCCGATCTCGGTTAGGCGAATGGTGAGCTGCCGGCGATCTTTTGGATTGCGGCTGCGCTCGATGATGCCGGCGCACTCGAGCTTGGACAAAATTTCGGAAAGCGACCCCGGCTTGAGGTCGAAGTGCATGCCGAGTTCCTGCTGCGACATCTCGCCGTTTTCCTGCTTGGCGAGCAGGCAGACGATGGGCGCCTTGCCGGACACGCCACCGCCGTGAAAGTGCATGTAGTGGCCGCAAAAGCCTAGGCCGCTCAGGATGCGCTTGGCGAGTTTGTCTTCGGCGCTGACCGCTTCGGGTATGTCTACCGGTTGCGACGGGTCACCGCCGGGCTCGTGCGAACAAAGGTTAAGAGGTTCATCGCACATGAATTAGTGTTGCTCCTTTCTTTAGTTAGGTAGTGGAATTGTTTTGTGCCTAACCAATCTAGGAGCATGAGAAATGAATGTCAAGGTACCAAACTAGTGGTTACGCGGTTTTACCAAACCGCGTAACGGCTCGACGCTGCAAACCCGCCAGAGCGGCAATCTGACGTTCAATCGTCGGTCGCGTACCCAAAGTACGCTTCCCTCCTCTTTCACGTCACCTTGCTCGCTTAGGGGCGTTTTCGCTCATATGACCCAATCCGCTGTCAAGAGCCACAATGGCCCCGCCGACCGCCTGCAATCGGTCGGCGGGGCCTGCCGTTGAACCCGTCCCGGTCCGCCCCCGGCATGTCGTCGACGCCTTCGGCTCAGTCTCATATCCGCGGATACCGCTCCGGCGGCCCGCAATCCTCTCCTTCGGCGGGGCTCCCCAAGTCTGACTACGCGCATGCGGCCGCTGCCGCGCGCCCAGCGAAAGCGGGGGTATCCCCGAAGGCTGCCCGGCTCGCCGGGACGGGGGCTATGTCTATTCGGCTGCCTCCCGGCACATCGCGCCGAGGGCCCACAGCCACCTCACGAGCTCGGCGGCGGTGGCGGCGTTCGCCTTCGCCTGGGGCATGCCCCTGGCGAGCATCTCCTCGCGGCGCCGGAGCAGGCGCTCGGAACCCTTCCTCCCGTGCATCCTCACCTCGAGCGGGACGCCGCTGCCCTTGGGCATCAGCTTCGGTTGGTGGCTCGCCTGGACGTAGCTCCAGGACCCCTCGACGGCCAGCCTCCTCACGAGCGCGTCGCCGGCCCCGCTGATCCCGCCGAGGCGCACGGAGTCCGCGCTCGACCTCTGCTTCGGGGCGAGGCCGAAGTAGGACGTCACCTGCCTGCCGGAGCGGAACCTCGAGAAGTCGCCGACCTCGGACGCGAAGGCGGCGGCGAGCGCGAACCCGCACCCCTTGATCGACTGGAGCGCCTCGACCTCCGCCGAGAGGGGGCCCGCCGCGACGGCGGCCCTGTACTCGGCGAGGAGGTCGTCGCGCGTCTCGGCGGCCGCCTCGACCTCGTTCCTCAGCGCCGCAAGCGCCCGGATGCCGCCGTCGTCGGCGGGCCGGACCTTGTCGAGCCGCCTGAGGAAGTCGTACGTCCAGTACCTCCGGGGGTTTCCGGCCGGCGTCGTGCCGCCGTAGGCGTAGCCCCGGCGGGCCAGGAACGCCAGGAGCCGCTGCTTCTGTTGATGTTCACTAAGAAGTGGTCCGAGTGATCACTGGGAAATAAGCACCGTGAGCACGAAAAATTGAGCAGTTTAAGCAAGAGGGCCGCGCCCCGGGGACCGGGGGCGCGGCCCTCGCCGTATGGTTTCCCCGGGCGGTTACTTTGGCGAGCCCGCCCGGGAAGGATGGAGGAGATGACCGTGCCCCTGGACACAGTGAATGATATACGGTCGATGGATGCCGCCGGGCGCTCGAGGTCCGAGATCGCCCGAATGCTCCACGTGAGCCGGAACACCGTGGCGAAGTACGCCGACATGGAGGACATGTCGCCCGCCGCGCCGATGCCCCGGAGGAGGGGCAGGCCCGCGCTCGAGGGCAACGAGGAATGGGTCGCGGGCGTTCTCGAGGCCGACCTCGGGGCCCCGAGGAAGCAGCGCCACACCGCCAGGCGGATCTACGACAGGCTCGTCGCCGAGCGCGGCTACGGCGGCTCTTACTCCACCGTGCAGAGGTTCGTCCGCGAGCTCAGGCTCGCCCGGGCGGCGGCGGGCGGAGAGGGGTACCTCGAGCTCGAGTGGGCGCCCGGCACCTGCCAGGTCGATTTCGGGAACTTCCGCGCCGCGGTCGGCGGGAGGACCCTCGACCTCAAGCTGCTGGTCGCGACGCTTCCGCACTCGAACGACCGGCAGTGCGTCGCCCTCATGTCGCAGAGGTCGGAGTGCCTGTGCTCCGGGCTGCTCGAGATCTTCCGCCGCTGGGGCCGCGCCCCGGCGGCGATGGTGCTCGACAACGCCACCGAGGCGGGCAGGATGGTACGCGGCGAGGTCACGGAATCGAGGCTGTTCTCGCAGTTCAGAGCCCACTACCGCTTCGAGAGCCGGTACTGCAACCCCTATTCGGGAAACGAGAAGGGCTCCGTCGAGAACGCCGTGGGGTTCCTCCGGCGCAACCTCCTCGTCCCCGTGCCGGCGTTCGGCGCGCTCCCCGAGCTCAACGCGTTCCTCGCCGAGGGGTGCGCGAGGGTCAACGTGGATTGGCAACACCTATTTGGACGATTCCGGGAGGGACAGCCCCGCCTCCCTGAACTCGACCGGAGACATGTAGC
>NZ_CAXSQQ010000013.1:0-47053 GCF_964239575.1 Collinsella aerofaciens ATCC 25986 | reverse complement strand
ATTCGCGCCTCAGGACTCAGCGCAACGCGTTGCGCTGAGTCCTGAGGCTGTTGCAATGAAAATGAGAATCAAGGCGTGCAAAAAATGGAGTATTCTGCAACTATAGGGGGTCCGTTAATCTATTGCAGGTCATATAATGCAGTTCAAGAGTTATCTTAGGGTGTTAATCCGATGAGTTCTTCCTCAAATGTTGCCTAACGCTCTCACGCAAGAGTGATTTCGCTTCACATTTGGATCCACTCGAGGGTGATAGACACCCGACCCTGCTGAATACTCGCAATTTTGCACATCGCTAGGGTACCCACCTTGTTAGCCGGCCTAGTCTCCGGCCCCGAAGATCCTGCCCTCGGGCGCGAGGCTGCTTGTTTGAGCAAATGATGGGCTGTCGATTTTGACTGTTTGCATGTCATCGATTGCCGGCGCTTCGTTAATCGTTGGATCATCCAACGTAGTGCCTTCGAGCATTGCTTTTTCGAGGTCGATTCGTTGACGATCTTCGGAATCCTGGCGAAGCTGCTTCTGAATTCGCTTTTTCTCTTCTATAAACCTTCTGAGCACAAACTGTCTCAGGTCCTCTTGCATGATTTGAAAGTCTTTTGGCAGACGCGAGGGGCGTACGCCCTCTTTCCGCTGGATTGCTTCCATGACCCTAACAAAAGAGCTGGCATGCATAAAGGAATAACGACTGACGGTGATGATTCCGTACCCCATGGACGCAAGTGCATTCTTGCGCTCCTCATCGATGGCGCGGTCTTCTTCCGCGTCATGATAAAAACCGTTGTATTCAATGTCTGTGCGAGATTTCTTTAGATACGCATCCATAAAGAACTTTTTGCGTCTCGTGAGATTCTTTGCGGCAGTGGTGACCTGCACCTCGTAATCGGTCTCAATTCCCTTAATACCAAGCCCTCCTTTGCTTTTGGGCAGCGTTAGCATCATGACAAATGCCGTTTCCATGGGAGACCGGCATCCGTCGCGCACACATTGGATCGCCTTTCGGGCAAGGGCCAGACCGTCGCATCTGGTAATGGAATTAAAGAACTGCTTTAACCTCTCGGTCGAGGTGAGCGCGAAACGCTCGGTATAGGAGGTGGAAGAGTCGGTTCCAAGGGAATAAGCGCCGCACAGTTCAAAGTAGTACTCCACTAGTTCGCGAAAAGAAAGATAGGTGGCGGCCTGAAGTGCGCAAAGCTCAACGCCAACAATGAAGATGCCATCTTTGAGCTCTATAAAGCGTGAGTTCGAGAATCGTTTTGAAGAAACGTGGCATTGACAGTTCATTGCATAGCGCGCATTCCTGCGATCAAACACCATCACCTCGAGGGAATCATTTGCGTCGAGGGAAACATCATGTTTGGTGAGCCATTCTGCGACTGCGTCAAGGAGCGTTCCGGTGGGACATGATCCGTAAATCGCGGCAGGGCTACAGGACTCGATGCCTTTCGCAGACACCGAATGCGCGGCCTGGTAGACCGCTTTTGCAGTGGTATGTGACAATACGATACTCATGATA
The DNA here is from genome assembly GCF_964239575.1 of Collinsella aerofaciens ATCC 25986. GTDB lineage: Bacteria > Actinomycetota > Coriobacteriia > Coriobacteriales > Coriobacteriaceae > Collinsella > Collinsella aerofaciens_BQ. The sequence continues at coordinate 45,540 of NZ_CAXSQQ010000013.1, read as the reverse complement.
TATATCGTGTCAGCTAATGCCGTGTTGACGGCGCTGAGTGGAAAAGCCGTTTTAGAGGTCTAGCCAAATGCTGTCAAAAAGCTTGACGCAATTATGGGTTGGTATGCCCTAAATAAAAGTTTTCGCAGCTTAGCTATAGCATATAAATACTCAATTGCCGCACATTTGATAGTGATGCATCACCATCCGACAACGAATTACGTGTCGGGAATTGGCCGAAATCGTTCGCAATGAGTGTTCAGAATTTGTGATGGCAGGTTTATTTGTGGAACGTAGGGCGGCCCCGCTGCGGGGTTTCCCGCTGCGAGGCCGCCCGTGATCTACGCCGGAGTTTGTCGTAGACGTTTCTACTTGGCAAACAGGTTCTTGAGGTTGAACTCGGCTTGGACGGTGCGGAGCATGAGGTCGGTGTCGTCCAGGCCCAGATGCTGCTCGTTGGCGTCGGCGGCGAGGGTGCCGCGGCGGCGGGCCCAGTTCTCGAGCGCTGCGGGGGCGGACTCGCGGGGGAGCGAGCGGACGTCGGCATCCAGGCTACGGCAGATCTGGCGCGAGTCGATGACGATAATCTTGCCGGCGCGGCGTGCCTCGGCGTAACCGTCCAGATGAATTTTGAACCAACTGTCCTCGAACGCGGCGTTATGCGCCATGTACGGGTACTTCTTCATAAGCTTGAGCAGCTGCTTCTGCAATTCTTTGTTCTCGCGGAACGGCTTTTTGCCGTCGATGTCGTCCCAGGTGATGTGGTGGATATTCGACAGCGGCACGTCCTCGCCGCGATAGATGTCGGGCAGGCCGCAGTAGTGCGCCTCGGCGTCATGCGGCACGGCGTCGCTGGTGAGCTCCATGATTTCCCAGCCCACGTTGATGATGTAGCCGCGCTCGGGTGCACGGCCGGTGGTCTCGATATCGATACCGAGCACGGTGCCTTGGATGGGCTTGCGCGCGTAGGCGACGCCGAGCGCGTCGCGGTCGCCGCGGATTTCGCGCATGACGGACGCGGCGGTGCGCTTTTGCATCTTGCCGATGGCGGCGCAGGTGTCGGCATCGGACAGGCCGCGCGAAAGCGTCGCGGGCGTCACGTTGCGCATGCGTGCCTCGCCAATCTGGTCGCACAGGTCGCGGTTGCGGTCGGCCAGGTCGCGCACGGTGGCAAAGTCGAAGCCGGGGTCGCCCTCGGCGGTAAAGTACTCGGTCTCGAGCACCTTAAGGGCCTCTTCGCCCTTCTGGCGCTCGGACTCCATGGCGCCGTGATCGCCATAGATAAACATGGGGATAAACGGCTGGCGCTCGTATTCGAGTGCTTGCGAAACGTTCATAGACTGCTCCTTGGACGGGCCGCGTCGCGCGGTTCGGTGGCATTGAGTTATGGCGAGATGATAGTTTACCATGGGCAACTATTGGCACCACGCCTAGGTCAACTACAATACCCTAGTTGACCGCTAGGACTTTTACAATGCTGCCGAAAGACACGAAAGGTTCCATCCTTCATGGATTTGCTGATTGATATTTTGCTCGACGCTGGCAAGGACACGCTGTCGCTGGTGCCGTTTTTGTTGGTGACGTATCTGGCCCTCGAGACCCTGGAGCACGTTGCGGGCGACAGCGTTAACGGCGCCATCAAGCGCGCCGGTGCCGCGGGCCCCGTGGTTGGCTCGTTGCTGGGCATGGTGCCGCAGTGCGGCTTTTCGGCAATGGCGGCCACGCTGTATGCCGGTCGTGTCGTGACATTGGGTACGTTGGTGGCGGTGTTCCTTTCGACCTCCGATGAGATGCTGCCGCTGTTGCTCGCCGAGCAGGTGCCCGTGCAGACCATGGCGATGCTTTTGGCTTCGAAGGCACTGATCGCGCTGGTCACGGGCTTTATCGTGGACGCCGCCATTCGCGGCCTGCGTCGTAACGCTCGCGCGCATGCGGCGATTCGCCGCACCGTGCTGGGAACCGCGGCCAACCCGGCCCACGTGAACTGCGCGCACGACGACCACACTGGCGGTGACATCATCGACGAGGTGGCCGAGGCGGGCGTGAGCGCCGACCACATCCACGAGCTGTGCGAGCGCGACCATTGCGGTTGTGATGAAGACGAGGACGAGCACGAACACGGACACGGACATGGCCACGATCACGGTCATGAGGGCGATCATGAACACCATCATGGCCACGGTCACTCCCACTCTCACGAGGGCGCGCCCCTCCTGTCGATTATTCGCAGCGCCATCTCGCACACCGTGCAGGTATCGGTATTCATTTTTCTGGTGACGCTGATTCTGGTCGCCGTGCTCGAGACCTTCGGCGAGTCCGCGATCGAGCAGTTCCTGCGTGGCAACGAGACGCTCGCCGTCCTGGGTTCGGCGCTTGTCGGCCTGATTCCCAACTGCTCGGCCAGCGTCGTCATCACACAACTGTACCTGGAAGGCGCGCTGCAGCTGGCGCCGATGCTCGCCGGCACGCTCATCTCTGCCGGTGTGGGCTACCTGGTGCTGTTCCGCACCAACCGCAGCGCTCGCGAAAACGCCGTGTTCCTGGTCATGATGTACGTCATCGGCGCTGGCTGGGGCCTCGTCCTATCTGCCTTTGGCCTCTAAGTAGGCCTAACAAAACGGGCTTCAAAATAGCCATGCACGGCGCTTGCACAATGCGGCGACGCATGGCATTTTGAAGCTCGTTTTTTTTGTTGAGCCATGGATCCTGAGCGCTCACACCGCTCAAAACAAAAAGGTAGATTTCCGGGCATGTCCCAAAAATCTACCTTGGTTAGCGCAGCAGCTCGGTGAGGTTGCGCTTAAAGCGGGCCCGGTCTTCGCTGGTAAATGCCGCCGGACCGCGAGTGCGACCGCCGGCGCGGCGCACCTTCTTTTCCTCGTGGCGAATAAACAGTTGCATGTCGATGGTCGCCTTATCGTAGACGCGCCCGCGTACGCCGATGGCGGCGGCATCGCGCCCGAGCACCATGCTCGCCAAGCCAATGTCCTGCGTCACGACTACGTCGCCCGCCTGCAGGCGTTCGACAATGGCAAAGTCGGCGCTGTCGGCGCCCACGCTCACATCGAGCGTCGTGACCCAAAATCCGCGTCGCGCATGCTCGACGTCGCGCGGATCGTCGCGGCGAATGTGGCGTTCCAGGTTCTGTGTGCTGTTGCCGGCGATAACGACGGCGACGCCCGCCCGCCGCGCGCAGTCAATCGACTCGCGCGTGACCGGGCAGGCGTCTGCATCAATAAAGAGCGTTCGCGGCATCTAGTGCACCAGTTTGCCAAATTGAATAGCGCGAACAATCAGCGTTACGCCAAACACCAGCAGTGCGGCGCCGCTAAAGATGACGAGCATCTTGGCCGACCACAGCGGATAGATAAACACGAACATGCCGGCGATGATGGAGAGCGCGCCGCTCAGGATGGCGAGGGCACGGTTGGACGAAAGCTCGGACTCCAGAATGGACATGACACCTTCGACGATCCAGCCAAAGCCGGCCACGATAACCACCATCGTGGTGAGCGTCGCGGTCGAGAAGGCCTGGTTGCGCAGGATTATGACGCCGCCCAAGATAATGAGTAGGTTGGAGATGATGCTCGTCACGCGCCAGCCGGTGGGCAGCAGTGGCTCGAAAACAGCGGTAAACAGCCTGATCGCGGCCGTGATCACAAAGTAGAAGCCCAAGACGGTCGTTAGGAAGACGAGGGACTTGGCGGGCGCAAACAGCAGTGCGATGCCGGCGACGAGCGCCAAGACGCCCGTGATGGCGTAAATCCAGCGTACGGCCTTGACGGCTTTGCCCGCCATGCTTTTCTCGTCAAATCCAAACTGGCTCGATTTTTGGTCATCGTTCTTAAAGATGCCCATAATGTCTCCTTTCCGTGCGGCGTAAGCCTTGATCATTACAACCAGTATCGCCTAAAGGCGCTGGCGTATGGGTCGGGGAGGGCGAAACGTAACCCAAAGGCCCCGAATTGTTTCCGTTGTTCCCCACGTCGCGATTTTCTATTCAACAGGTGTAGAACATTGCAGCCCTGTTCGTTATTGCCTACGTTTTAGGTTAGATTTTCCTAAGAACAATTGCCCGAAATTGGGGGTCCCTATGAACGAAGCAGTTCCCGCAGCGCCGGTAAGCGCTGAGTCGATGGCAAAGCAGGGTTGCGAAAAGCTCGGCTTGGACGCGTTTGATGCGTTGGTTCGCTGCGCCCGCACGTGCCGTCGCTTTGACGAGTCCATGCGCGTGCCGCGTGAGCTTTTGCTTGAGCTGGCGGAGCTGGCGCACCTGACTCCCTGTGGTGCCAATGCTCAGCGTCTGCGTTTTCATGTGGTAAGCGGTGCAGAGGACTGCGCGCGTGTATTTGACGAGCTTGCATGGGCCGGTGCGCTCAAGGATTGGCCGGGTCCCGATGAGGGCGAGCGCCCGACCGGCTACATCGCGATTCTTGCTGAGCGCGCCGTTCCGGGCAAGCCAGCCGCTCCCATTACCGAGGTCGACACGGGCATTGCCGCGCAGACGATGATGCTCGCCGCCCGCAGCGCCACGCCCGAGGTGGCAGCCTGCATGTTCAAGGCCTTTACGCCCCACGCGATCGATGCCATGGGGCTCGATAACGACAAGTATGAGCTCAAGCTGATCATGGCGTTTGGCGTTCCGGCCGAGACACAGGTGATCGATGCGATCGATTCCAACCCCGACGGCTCCATCAATTATTGGCGCGACGAGGCGCAGGTGCACCACGTACCCAAGCGCTCGCTTGTCGACGTACTGGTGTAGTTGAGCGTCACCGCGGTGTGATCCGGCGGTAAACCACCACAAAGGTACCTGTCCCCTTTGCGGTGGTGCGAGGGGAGGACGTGTGGCAGATTTGTATTTGGTGCGGCATGGGCAGACTGAGCTCAATGTGCAGAACATTTTGCAGGGTGGGCACGATTCGCCGCTTACGGCGCGCGGGCGCGAGCAGGCGCTGGCGACGCGCGCGGCGTTTGAGGCGCGTGGCGTGACCTTTGACCGTGTGTATTCCTCCCCGTTGGGCCGGGCGCGGCGTACGGCTGAGCTAATTGCTGGTGAGGGCCGCTCGATAGAGCTGGTCGATGACCTGCGCGAGTGGCATTTGGGCTCGCTGGAGGGTACATCAAATCGCGAGATGCCGCCGCAGCCCTGGGGTGATTATCCGGTGGCCTTTGGTGGCGAGTCTGAAGGCGAGCTCCAGTCGCGCATGGTCGCGGCGCTGTCCCACATCATGGCCAGGCCGCAGCACGACTGTGTGCTGGCAGTCTCCCACGGCTCTTCCTGCCAGGAGTTTCTTGAGTATGTGACTGGCAGGGGAGAGCTACCCGACAACGGTGCCGTGCTTCATTTTGGCTATTGCGACGGTGCGTTTTCGCTCCTTGATTGGTAACGAACGAAAGGACCCCTATGAATAAAGACCTGTATCTGGTTCGTCATGGGCAGACAATATTCAACCTTAAGCGCATTATTCAGGGTTGGAGTGACTCGCCGCTCACGCAGCTGGGATGCGACCAGGCGGCGCGTGCCGGCATGTTCTTGCGTGCGCGCGGCATTGAACCCGATCATGCCTACACCTCCACACTTCATCGCACCGAGCAGACTATCGCCAACCTGTGGCCGGGCTTGGCGTACGAGCGCCTGGACGGTCTGCGTGAGTGGTTCTTTGGCGACTTTGAGGCCGAGCGCGTGATGCTTATGCCCGAGCGCCCGTGGCGAGATTTCTATCGTCAGTTTGGCGGCGAGGGCCAGATGCAGGTGCGCGAGCGCATGGCGGCGACGATAACCGATCTTATGCGACGTCCGGACCACGAGTGCGTGCTCGCGGTGAGCCACGGTTCGGCTATCAAGGAGTTTTTGGACCACGTGCGGGGCGCGGCGGCCGACGAGCGCGAACGCGTGCCGGGCAACTGCTCAGTGCTGCATTTTGCGTTTGACGATGCGGCCGATACGTTTGAGCTGGTCGAAGTCTTTACGCAGGAAGACTACGCGCGCGAGCTGGGGCTTGAACCGCTCGTGGCTACTGCGGGTCCGCAGCGCGGATAACGCGAGCGCGGCGGCACGGGTCGTCGGCATAACTTCTCGACGCAAAAGGGGCGGAGATGCATGTACCTGCTGCATCTCCGCCCCCTGTTTGTTGGGCTGCCGATTTTTATGCTGGACGGTCTGGTCTTGCTAGAACCGCGCGACCTGGTGCGTGAGCAGACCCGTCGGAACCTGCGCCGCGCCGCCGCTGACCTGCGCGGCGGGGAAGAGCGCAGCTACGGCAAAGTTGAACGGCTCTTTGCCCGTGTAGGTGCCGGCGGCACGTGCATCGTCGGTCAGGAGCTGTGATGCCTCGACTAGTGCGACAGCGTAGGCAGGGTCGTCGGCCAGTGCCGGCTCCGGCGCCTGGTCGAGCATGGCGCGGATGGCCCCGACGGCGTCCTCGCGCTTGACCTCCCACACGCGGTGCGTAATGCCGGCGGGGTCGGTGACGGCATAGAGTGAAGCGCCCTCTTTTGCGGCGCCGAGGATGATATCCATGACGGGAGAGGCTTCGTAGACAAGCGTTACGGGACGGGGCTGTACCTTGAGGTCGGCGATTGCGCGCGCAGCGGCGGTCGTATCGGCGGCAACCGCGTCGCCGCCCGCCAGCGCACCAACCGGGCAGATCGCCACGACACCCGTCACACGTCCCGGCTCGCCCGAGCATTCGTACACGTAATACGCCGCACCCGGGTCCTTGAGCATCAGACCATCGGCAATGGCTCCGCGCAGAGCATCGTTGCCGCTCAGGATGCTGCCCATTGCAGGCAGCGCCTCGAGCACGCGGTCCTGAGCCGGGCGGATGCAGGGAAACGGAAGTGCTTTCATGGGCGGTCCTAACGCACGAGTCGGTTTGTTCGCGGCTTATTATGCCCCAACTTGGCCGCTCGCGTCCCAGAGCACGTTATCGGCGAGCGCGATTAGCACCTGCTGACAACGAACGATATCGGCGTGGGGCACATATTCGTTGGGCTTGTGCGCGAGCGCGAGCGACCCGGGACCGTAGCTCATGCAATTGCGGTTACCTGTCTTGCCGGCAATGACGGCGGTGTCGGTGTAGCCGGTAAAGAAGCCGACGGTCGTGTCCGCGTCCGTCACGTCATCGGCGGCACGCTTGAGCGCTGCTAGAAGGGGAGAGTTCGGGTCGCGCTCGATGGCGGGGCGGTCGCCCGTCACGGTGTAGCTGCCATGGCAACCGGGAACGGCGGCTTCGGCGACGGCGATGGCCTGCTCTACCATGCGCGTCGCGGCGGCCGTATCGGTCGGAGGCGTCAGACGCATGTCGACCCAGGCTTTGGCGCGGTCGGGTACGACGTAGGGGCGATATCCGCCCTCGATTTGGCCAAACGTGATGGTCGAAGGCCCCAGCTCATCGTGCGCGGGCAGCGCCATAAACGCGCGACGGAGCGAACACACGACCTCGGCCATGGCGGCGACGGCATCCGCGCCCTTCCAGGGCTGGCTCGCATGCGCCGTCACGCCAGTCATTTCAATCTCGAACCACGTACGCCCCTTGTGCGCCACCTGGATCTGTCCGTCGGTGGGCTCGGTGTCCAGCACCCATTCACGCGAGCCGACCCAGCCAGCATCGATCGTGGCCTCTGAGCCGCGCATAAAGTCCTCCTCGTCGACCGAGCAAATGAGTGAGAAGACACGGCGGGGCAGCTTGCCTTCTGCCGCCACGAGCTCGAGCGTATGGACCAGTGCGGCAATGGCGCAGGCCAGGCCACCCTTCATATCGCAGGCACCGCGGCCATAGAGTTTATCGTTGCGCACGATCGCTCCGAGCGGCGGAATGTCCGCGTCCCAGCCATCGCCCAGTGTAACGGTATCCATATGGCAGATATAGACGAGCCGTGGCTCGTCGCTCAGTCCCGGCACGGTGACCATAAGGTTGCGGCGCCCGGGCAGCACCTCGAGCTCCTCAACCTGCACGGCATCGAGTACCGGATGGCTCAGCTGCGCCAACCGTTCCTCAACCAACGCTTTGATATAGCGTTCAATCTCGCCCTCATACGCACCTGGGTCGGAACTGTCGATCCGCACGAGCCCTTGCGTAAGCCGCCAGGCAAAATCTGTATCAACCATAGGCACCTCACAGATAGTTAGGTAAACATACAGATTGTATGCCAAGAAGCGGCTCGGTGCATTTAATGGAGCGCTCACAAAAACGGGGGCGCCTCTCGTGCGAAAGGCACCCCCGCGGGCATTCAATGTCAGTGACGGGCAGGCCACATGGGGAGCTGCCCGTCAGGTCAGTCGGCGCTACTTGATCACGCGCACGCGATACATCGACGGAATCTGCTTGAGCGCCTCGATGGTGCTGCTGTCTAGGTGTTCGTCGGTGTCGAACATGGTGTAGGCGTTCTCGCCGGCGGACTCGTTGGTCATACGCTGCACGTTGGCGTTGTCCTTGGCCAGGATGGCCGTGATCTGGCCGATCATGTTGGGCACGTTGGCATGCAGGCAGGCAATGCGGCTTGCGGCGCGCGCCTTGCCCATGCTGCAGGCGGGGTAGTTGACGCTGTGTGCGATGTTGCCGTTCTCCAGGTAATCCTTGAGCTCGCTGATGGCCATGTCGGCGCAGTTGGCCTCGGCCTCGCCGGTGCCGGCGCCCGAGTGCGTGGTGATAAACGTATTGGACATCTTGACCGTCTTGGGCGTGGCGAAGTCGCAGCTAAACCAGCTGAGCTTGCCCTCGCGCAGGGCGGCGTCGACGGCGTCCTCGTCAATGATGGTTTCGCGCGCGTAGTTGATGAGCACGGCGTCCGGTGCCAGCAGGTTAATCTGCTCGGTGCTGATCATGCCGATGGTGTCGGCCTTGCTGGGCACGTGCACGGTGAGGTAGTCGCAGCCGCGGCAGAGATCCTCGAGCGTGCCCACGCGCTGCACCTCGCGGCTCAGCACCCACGCGTGCTCGACGGAAATGAACGGGTCGTAGCCGTAAACGTCCATGCCCAGGTCGACGCAGGCGTTGGCGACCTTGGAGCCCACGTTGCCCAGGCCGATGACGCCGATGCGCTTGCCCTTGAGCTCGCGGCCCACAAAGGCCTTCTTGGCCTTCTCGGCATCGACCTGAATCTCGGGGTCGTCGGCGTTGTCGCGCACCCAGTTCATCGATTGCACCACGCCGCGGCTCGAGAGCACCAGCATGCCTAGGACGAGCTCCTTGACGGCGTTGCTGTTGGCACCGGGGGAGTTAAAGACGACGACGCCCTTCTTGGCGTATTCCTCGACGGGGATGTTGTTGACGCCGGCACCGCAGCGGGCGATGGCGCGGATGCCCTCGGGCAGCTCGTAGCCGTGCAGGTCGGTCGAGCGCATCAGGATCGCGTCGGCCTCGTCGGCGGTGCTCACAAATTCGTAGCCCTCGCCAAACTCGACTTTGCCGTCCTTGGTAATGTCATCGATGGTTTTAATCTTGCGCATGGAAAACTCCTTAGCAGGTTTGTCTAAAACAAGTGGTTTGAAGTGGCTGGTCGGCCCGTGTGTTGCGGGCTAGTTAGATCGCGGACTCAAACTATGCTGCGCTTCGAAGTCCTTCATGTACGTGGCCAGCGCCTGTACGTCCTCCATGGTGACTGCGTTGTACACGCTGGCGCGCATGCCGCCGACGAGGCGATGGCCCTTGACGTTTTGGATCTGGTGCTCTGCCGCGCCCGCAACAAAGGCGGCGTCGAGGTCGGCGTCGCCGGTGCGGAACGTGACGTTGGCGATGGAGCGACTGTCTGTCTGCGCGGTGCCGTGGAATAGTTTGCTGTTCTCGAGCAAGTCGTAGAGCAGGTTGGCCTTGGCCCAGTTGCGCTCGGCCATGGCGGCAAGTCCGCCGGTCTGCTCCACCCAACGGAACACCTTGCCGCACACGTAGATGCCAAAGGTGTTGGGCGTGTTGAGCATGGAGCCCTTGGCGGCCTGGGTCTTAAGGTCCAGGTACTGCGGCGTCTGCGCAAAGGCCGGGCCGTCAGCGATCAGGCCGTCGCGCACGATAACCACGGTGACGCCCGCGGCGCCGGCGTTTTTCTGCGCGCCGGCGTAGATGAGTCCGTAGCGCTCGACGTCGAGCGGCTGCGACAAAAAGCAGCTCGAGACATCGGCGACCAGCGGTACGTCGCCGCAGTTGGGCAGCTCGTGGTACATGGTGCCAAAGATGGTGTTGTTCTGGCAGATGTAGACGTAGTCGAGCCCGTCGCCCGCGGCCTCGGCGGCAATGCGCGCGTTGACGTCGGCCATGGTGGGTATGCGGTCGAAATTGGTGTCCTCGGAGCTCGCGAGCAGCACGGCCTCGCCGTACTTGGCGGCCTCCTTGTACGCCTTGTTGGCAAAGTTACCGGTCACGACGTAGCCGGCGCGGCCGCGGCGCATGAGGTTCATGGGGATGCCCGCAAACTGCAGCGTGGCGCCACCCTGCAAAAACAGGACGCGGTAGTTGTCGGGGATGCTCAGCAGGCGGCGCAGGGTTGCCTCGGCGTCGTCGATGATCTGCTGGTACATGCTAGATCGATGGCTCATCTCGAGCACGGACATGCCGCAACCGCGGTAGTCCATCATCTCGTCGGCGATCTCGGCGAGCACGCTTGTAGGCAGCGCGGCCGGGCCAGCTGAGAAGTTGTGCACACGTGCCATCTTCTTGTTCCCCTCGTAGTCGTTTGAACGTTCGGGATACTTTAGCACAGTGGAGCGCTAGGCGCGACCGCATCACGGTAAAACTCGACTGCGCCGCTATGATTTACAGGATGGTTACATGGGGGAGGGGTGCTTTAATCCTCAGGCAAATCCGAATCTGCGAGCGAAGGCATGAGGTTCTCTAGGCGCTTGATCTCTTCGTCGCAAATTAGCTACCTCCTGGTCACTACGACGCCAGCGTGGCAATGACGGCTTCGTCGCCGGCGTATATTAGGGTGTTGCCATCGGGAATGATCGTTTGGCCGTCGCGCTTGAGCATCACCACAATAAACGGATGCTTGCCTTGCGGCACGTCGCGCAAGCGCTGGCCGGCCAGGCGACCGTGGGGCGTCACGGTGACCTCGCGCAGCGTAACCTCGGCACGCTCTTCTAACGTCGGGGCAGCCATCACCAATAGGTCGCCTTCCTCAATCACGGTATCGCCATTGGGCAGCACCGGATGCGCGCCATCGCGCAGCACCAGGACGACGAGCATGTCCGTGGCGCTGCCAATGTCGGCGAGCGAGCGTCCGGCAAACGGATGTCCAGCGCCCACCTTGAGCTTTACAAACGACATGCCGTCCTCGTCGCGGTAGTCGTTAAAGGCGCGGCGCACGTCGCCGGTCGCATCGATCATATCGAGCTTCTTCGCCACCGCCGGCAGCAGCGAGCCCTGCACCACAATGCTCGACACGGCAATCACAAACACCAGGTCAAACAGGTCGTGTCCGCCGGGAACGTCGGCCACCACGGCAAAGAGACTAAAGACGACCGAAGCTGCTCCGCGCAGGCCCGCCCAGCTTACGAGCGCGACCTGGTGGGGATTCGTCTTAAAGGGCGCCAGGAGCACGCCGACGGCGATGGGGCGGCTCACGAAGAGCATGAACGCCATGAGCGCCAGGCCCGGCAGCAGCATTTGCGGCAGGCGTGCGGGTGTAACGAGCAGGCCCAGCAAAAAGAAGATGGTCATCTCTGCCATCTCGGTGAGGGTGTCAAAGAAGTGCGCCATCTCGACTTTGCCGGTGATGTCGCTGGCACCCAGCACAATGCCGGCCAGGTATACAGCCAAAAAGCCGTTGCCGTCCAGATAGCTTGGTAGCGCGTAGGCGACGATCGCCACGGCGAACAAAAAGATGGTCTGCGCGTCCTTGGCCGTTGCGTGCGCGCGTTCAATCAGGCGGCCCGCCGCCCAGCCGATGGCAAGGCCCAGGCCAACACCCAGGATGATCTGCTTGGCCAGCAGCACGGGAATGTCGATATTGCCGCCGGCCGCGAGGGTCGCGAACACCGCGGTGAGCATGTAGGCGACGGGGTCGTTGGAGCCCGATTCGACCTCGAGCAGCGAGTCGGTGCCGCCCCTCAGCGACAGGTTGTGCTCGCGCAGCACGCTAAAGACGCTCGCCGCATCGGTCGACGCAACGACCGAGCCCAGCAGCAGGCCGCCGATCCAGTCGAAGCCCAGTGCGAAGTGCGCAAAGGCGCCCGTGATACCAGCGGTGATGATAACGCCGAGCGTGCTCAGCAGTACCGCGGGCGCGGCGACGGGCTTGGCGCGGTCGATGTTGGTGTTAAAGCTGCCGTAGAACATGATGAACAGCAGCGCCGTGCTGCAGACGGTTTCGGTAAGTGCGTAGTCGCTAAAGTCGATGTGCGCCGGGCCGTTGACGCCCAACAGCATGCCGAGTGCGATAAAGATGAGCAGGGTGGGGAAGGGGAGCTTTTTACCGACGGGTTTGATGGTCAGGCACAAAATGATGACGAGGCCGATAAAAAGAAGTATCTGGTTCATGGATAGTGTCCGCTCCTGGGTGGTTGGCGTGGCACGGTCAGTTGTCTGCGGTTATTTGTACCCAAAGATGGTGGGTTTATGGGGTTGGATTGCGGGCGTGCGCGATATCGTCATAGACGGCTGCCGTCTTTGCCTCTGCTCGGAAACCCTTTCCAGCTTTATTGCAACGGAGTACAATGGGTAACGTTTAAGTTCAACTTGAAGTTTTAGTTGCGGCGCCGGGCTTCGGCCGCAATGCAAGGAGAGGCGTACCATGGCGATCTATGTGACATCTGATGCTCACGGGCACGTGCGTGCGCTTGACGAGGCCCTGTCTAAGATCTCGTTGACGTCCGACGACACACTGTACGTGCTGGGCGACATGATCGATCGCGGGCCCGATCCGATCGGCGTTATTAAGCTCGTGCGCTCGCTGCCCAACGCCCGCGTGCTCAAGGGTAATCACGAGCAGATCATGCTCGATGCCATCATTGGCCAGGATCCGCTCGATGCCGAGACCTGGGATATCAACGGTGGCTGGACGACGCGCGAGCAACTCAACGACATGGAATTTGAGGCATACGAGGAGCTCGTGCGATGGATGGCCGCGCTGCCGCTCTACGCGGTGGTCGAGACTGCCGAGCGGCCGTACCTGCTGGTGCACGCCGGCATTCAGACCGAGGCGGCGCGGGCGTTTTTGCTTGAGCATGGTGTCGATTGCGGCGACGGCAGGGGAGCGGTCGATGCCGATCGCGAGCTGCTGCAGCAAATGCTCGCCGTACAGTCGTCCGATGACTTGCTCTGGATTCGCCATGGCTATTGGGATGTGCTGACGGGGTTGCTTTCTGCCGAGGGCAAGGGTCCGGTCGTGGTGAGCGGCCACACGCCCACGGTATCGCTTGGGCGCTATTGCGAGGTAGGCGGCCTGGCGGGGCTCGATGAGGAATCGGGACGAGGGCAGATCGTGCGCTTGGGCGGCGAGGACGCTGCCGGCGTGTCCGATCGCATCGACATCGACTGCGCTGCCGCCACCGGCTCCGAGTTCGGTCGCGTGGGCATCCTGCGGCTCGATGATGGGGCGGAGTTCTACGCGAACATCAACCCGGGCGAATAATCGGTGCAAGTGGTAGCTAATTTGGGACGGGGCTTTTTTGACTACTTTTGCCCTTCTGCCCACCAAATGATTTTTCTGGGACGGGGATTTTAAAATCATTTGGCTGCCCGCTGGCTAAGTGAGTAGACTTTTTTGGAAATGCCGAACACCCAACATATTTACTTCAATAAAACCGCAGGTCACAGATTTGTGTTTTGTCGGTGTGGTCGGGGATTCGGTAAAAGTCTACTCACTTAGTTTTGCGTGATGCATATTGTCCGCAACGAGACCCCAGCTGGGGTGATTCCATCGCAAATTCCGGTGACCGGGCAGCTAATTAGGCGCCGTATGGGTTGCGGTCGCGTTCGATGCGTTGGCGGATGTGGGCGTACTCGATAATCAACAGTACCAGCAGTAGGGCCATGATGGCTAGGTAACTCACGACGGCGCCCATCAGGCCGAGCAGGTTGATCAGAATCACCGGCAAAACCACGCTCACGGCAAAACAAATCAGGTAGACCTTGGTGACGTCACCGGCATGGCGCAGCACCGTGATAATGGCGTAGATAAAGTCGATGGCCGCGGTGACGCCGCCGGCGACGACCATCAGCAGCGCCAGCGTACGGTAGCGCTCAAAGCTGAGACCGTACATAAAGCTCATGAGGGGAATACCGGGACCTGCCATAAATGCGGCGCACACGCCGGTGATGACCACGATCAGCGCCATAACGGCAATAATAATCAGGTCAAAGCGATGACGCTTGCGAGGATTAGCCCAAATGCTCGACAAGCGCAGGAGCTGCGGTTTATAGATAAATCCAATGCTCAGCAAAATAGCCTGCGCCGGAAAGAACAGGGCATTAAAGTACAGCTGGTATTTGTAGGCCAGTGTTCCTTCCATCACAAACTTGGGCATGCTCTCGATAAGATTGAACAGGAATAGCGCGCCAAAGAGTGGGGCGCACTGGACAAACAGGTGGCCGACCTCGCGCAGGCTTACGCGGCGCGATTTTTCGGTCTCGAGCAGGGCGAGCGGCGCGGTGACCAGCACGAGCGAGGCGATCGCGGCGATGCCCATGGCCATGGCCGCGATGGGCATGCTACGCGTGAGGAACAGCGCCACGCTGAAGACCGCGATGACGCCGACGGAGCGTAGCGTTTGGCTCATGCCAGCCAGGTAGAGCTTGTCGGCCTGCTGCAGGCGGCCTTCGTACACGTCGGCGACGCCGTCGATGACCTTATACAGGTAGACGCCCAGGCCGATCGTCGCCATCTGCGTGTCATAGCCGCGGGCGCTGCTGTACATGAGGCCGCAGCCTAGGGCGAGCGCTCCGCAAAGCCAGCGGTTGAGCTGGTAGGAGGCAAAGGACGTCTTTTCGTCGATGTCCGAGACCTGGAAATTGCGCACGCCGTAGTTGCATGCGATCATGATGAGCGTGCCGGTGACAAAGGCGATGGAGAACTTGCCGGCTTCTTCGGCGCCCACGAGCTGTGTGGACACGATGGTGAGCAGCGGAAACGCCAAGCCCCACACGGCGGTGCCGAGAGCGTTCCAAAGGTAATCGCGGCGGGTGGCGTGCTCCTCGTATTCCGCTTCCTGCATGGAGAAGCCGCCGCCGTAGACGGCACCGAGCAGACGGTTCCACCAAGCGTTGACCATGCGGCGGACGGGGCCGGGCTTGCGATCGCGTTCGCGCCGGCGACGTGTGGCTTGGCTGCTATCGGGCCCGCCGGCGTTGCGCTGACTCAGCTCTTGGATGCGTGCGAGTTCCTCGGCAGTGTGCGAGGCAGGGAAGAGGCCGTTCTCGATGCGGCCGCCCTGGGCCTTCGCGGCGCCGTCTCTCGATGCAGCGGGGTTGGAGACGCCGTTGCGGCGGGCGATGGCGCGGCGAATGCTATCGAGGGGCGTGATGCTCAAAGCGGAGTCCTTTCTATTGCTGCGCTTTAGTATAGACGCGACGGTGTTCGTTCGTGTTTTTGAACGGATTGTTCAATAATTTCGGCGGGCGGCTGTAATTTGTCGGTAAACGTGCGGTATCCTGTTGAAGTTTTGTGACACCCCCGATGCCGCCCACGCGGTACCAAGGAGCTTCTACCTATGGACGTCGCCGCATTCTTACTGGCTCTTGTGCCGATTATTTGGCTGGTCGTGATGCTGCTGTGCTTTAAATGGCCAGCTTGGAAGGCCGCTATCGGATCGTTTGTCCTTTCGTGCTTGCTTGCCTTCGCATGGTGGCACCTGCCGGCAGCGCAGATCGCGACCGCCTCGCTCGAAGGTTTTTTGATGGCTCTGTGGCCCATCGTCCTGGTGATCATCGCCGCGGTGTTCACGTATAACCTGTGCGTTCGTACGGGCGCCATGGACGTGATCAGCAGCATGATCACCTCCATCAGCAGCGACCGCCGTCTGCTGGCGCTGCTCGTGGCTTGGTGCTTCGGTGGCTTTATGGAGGGCATGGCCGGCTTCGGTACCGCTGTCGCCATTCCCGCCGGCATGCTCGCGGGCCTGGGCTTTGAGGCCGTGCCTGCCGTGCTCATCTGCCTGCTGGCCAACGGCGTGCCCACGCCCTACGGCTCCATCGGCATCCCCACGGTGTCCGTTGCCGACCTGGTGGGTTTGGATTCCCTTCACCTAGCGACCGTTCAGCTGGTGCAGCTCGCACCGTTCTTTGTGGTGATGCCGCTATTTATTGTGCTGGTTGCGGGCCGTGTTGCCGATGACCAGGGCAATGCCGCGAGTGTGGGCGAGCGTCTGCACGGTGTTGCCGGCGTGGCGTTGCTCTCCGGCGTGTCGTTTGTCGGCGCGGCTCTGGTCGTTGCCATGTTTGTGGGCCCCGAGCTGGCCGTGGTCGTAGGATCCATCGTTTCGCTCGCGCTGACAGCTGCGCTTGCCATGCGTGCCGAGAAGTCGGGGCATCTGGACGCACGCTTTCACATGAATATCGAGGCGGGGGAGAAGCTCACCGTTAAGTCGGCGCTTTCGGCCTGGTCGTGCTTCATCCTGATCTTTGTGTTGCTGCTGGGCACGTCTAATCTGGTGCCCGCTGTACATGCTGCGCTCGCGCCGTTTGCGAGCCATGTGCAGGTGTATTGCGGTGAGAATCCCGGTATGCTTACGTTTTCGTGGATCAACACGCCAGGCGTCTGGATTTTCCTGGCGGCGTTTGTCGGCGGTGCCATTCAGGGTGCTTCGCCACGCATGATGGGCGAGGTGCTGGCCGCGACTGTGAAGCAGATGATGCCGACGGTGATCACGATGCTTTCGGTGCTGGGCTGTGCCAAGGTGATGGGCTATGCGGGCATGATCTCTTCGATCAGCGCGTTCTGCATCGCCGTCGCCGGTGGGCTGTACCCGATTCTGGCTCCGTGGATCGGCGCAGTCGGTGCGTTTGTGACCGGCTCGGGCACGTCCTCGGGCATGCTGTTTGGCCCCATTCAGAGCCAGGCTGCCACTGCGCTGGGTGTGAGCGACTACTGGATGGTCGCGTTGAACGCCCTGGGCGTCGCCGCCGGTAAGATGATCTCGCCGCAGACCCTCGCCATTGGTCTTGCCGCCGTGCTCGTGCGCGGTAAGGATGCCGAACTCCTGGGCGCCGTCCTGCCCTACGCCGCCGGCATGCTGGTCCTGATGAGCGCCATAGCCATGCTCGGCCAAGGCCTGCCGCTGTAGTCGGCACTTAGGGACGTTCCTTATGTGCCGGCACTTTGGGAACGTCCCTAAGTGCCGGCATCTGGGGACACTCCTTGAATGTTGTCTGTTCAAGAGTGTCCCCAATGACTAGTCGTTTAAAAGCGTCCCCAATGACTAGGCCGCTTGCCTGCGATTTTTGACCGTTGGGCGGGCTTGCCGCCCTTGCCGCAAAAACGTTTTTGCATATCGGGTACAACGGGCTTTACGTGAGTAAAGTGCGCGTCGCGTCAACGTGTCGCGTTTTTAAAGGAGGCCCCATGCCTGGTGTTACCCCTGCAGAAGTTCTGTCCAACTTTGGTATTACGCTCGTTGAAGATCCCGCCGAGAATCAACCCCGTCTGCTGGTGGACCTGCCGGCGGCAGAGCTCGTCGAGCATGCCATCCGCCGCAACGAAGGCCGCATGGCATCCAACGGCGCGCTGGTGATCGAGACGGGGGAGCGTACCGGACGTTCGCCCAACGACCGCTTTATCGTTGACACCCCCGATGTCCACGACAAGATTGCCTGGGGCGCCGTCAACCGCCCGCTGTCCGTCGAAAGCTACGAGGTCATCAAAGCCGGCATCGTCGACTATCTCAACGAGCGCGATGTGTTCGTCACCCGCGGCATGGCCGGCGCCGACCGCAACCATACGCGCCGCCTGCTCGTCGCCTGCGAGCGTGCCAGCCAGGCGCTCTTCATTAAGCAGATGCTCGCCCGCCCGCTCGCCCGCGAAATCGCGCGCACCGGCGAGCCGGACTTCTGCGTGCTCGCCGCGCCGGGCTACCAATGCGACCCTGCCATCAAGGGCCTCAACTCCAGCGCCGCCGTGGTCATCAACTTCCAGGAGCGCGTGATTTTGGTCGCGGGTACCGGCTACTCCGGCGAAATCAAAAAGTCCATCTTCAGTGTCATGAACTACCTGCTGCCTGTCGAGGACGACGTGCTGCCCATGCATTGCTCGGCCAGCATGGATCCCGTCACGCACGAGACCGCCGTGTTCTTTGGCCTGTCCGGCACCGGCAAGACCACGCTTTCGGCCAATCCCACGCGCCTGCTGATCGGCGACGACGAGCACGGTTGGTCCGACATGGGCATCTTCAACATCGAGGGTGGCTGCTACGCCAAATGCGAGGGCCTGGACGCCTTCCACGAGCCCGAGATCTTCAACGCCGTCCGTTTTGGCGCCATTTGCGAAAACGTGGTGCTCGACGAGAACCGCAAGCCCAACTACGACGACATCTCGATCACGCACAACACGCGCGTGGCCTATCCCGTCGAGCATATCCCCAACGCGTGGACCAAGGGCATGGGCACCACTCCCAGCGTCGTGCTGTTCCTGACCTGCGATGCCTTTGGCGTGCTGCCGCCTATCTCGCGCCTGACGGCCGACGCCGCCATGTATCACTTTGTGACGGGCTTTACGGCCAAGATCCCCGGCACCGAGGTTGGCGTCACCGAGCCCACGCCCACGTTCTCCTCGCTGTTTGGCGAGCCGTTTATGCCGCTCGACCCCATGGTCTACGCTAAGATGCTCGGCGAGCGCATCGCCGACGGCCGCACGCGCGTCTACCTGGTCAACACCGGTTGGATTGGCGGCGGTTATGGCGTGGGCCATCGCATCGAGCTGGCCTACACGCGCGCCCTGGTCGCTTGCGCCCTCGACGGTACCATCGAGGACAGCGAGTTTGTGCACGACGATATCTTTAATGTCGACATTCCCACTACGTGCCACGGTGTGCCCGACGGCATCCTGGTGCCGCGCCAGTACTGGCAGAGCACCGCGCGCTACGACGAGGCAGCGCACAACCTGGCGGTGATGTTCGAGGAGAACTTCGAGAAGAAGTACTCGCACCTTCCCGAGTCCGTCAAGGCCGCCGGCCCGCACGCCCAGGTGTCCGCCGAGGCCCGTCATCGCGGCCGCGGCTTGCTGGGACTCCGCCACTAGCGTCGCCGCAAGTCCATAACCACCACAAAGGGGACAGTTACCTTTGTGGTGGTTTTGCTTGGGCGGATGACTCAGGTTACAATACGCCTGACATATCGCCCCCTTCTCCGGATGGGGGCAGCGCAAGCGCTCTTGTGGCGGCACCGTAGGACTTTGAAGGTGGCCGCTGTGAGGGCGCTTTTTGTTTAGGCGCCCTCACTCGGGCGCGCACAATGAAGGGAGAGCGTATGAAGGGCTTTGCTGCCGAGAATTCGTTTTGGGAGCTGTTTCCACAGGCGGCGGTCGGCGTCGTGGTCGTAAAGGGCATGAAGCCCGCGGCTCAGATTCCCCAGGAGGACGTGGATGCCATTGCCGCGTTGCTCGACCGCGCCAATATCGAAGCGGAGCGTCACCTGACGAGCGATACCATCAGCGAGAACGCGCCGGTGAAGGCTTGGCGTGACGCGTACCGGCTGTTCAAGACTAAAAAGGGCGCCCGCTGCTCGATCGAGAACTTGCTCAAGCGCGTGCTCAAGGGCAAGCCGGTCGGTCATATCACACCGGCGGTGGATATTTACAACACGGTGTCGTTGACCTATGCGCTGCCCGTGGGAGGCGAGGATCTGCATGCGATTGAGGGAGACCTTCGCTTGAAGGTGACCGACGGCGGCGACGCGTTCTTGCCACTTGGCGAGGAGGCGGATGATCCGACGCTGCCCGGTGAGCTTGCTTATATCGATGATGCGGGCGCCGTGTGCCGTTGCTGGAACTGGCGCGATGGCGTTCGCACGGCGCTGTCCGACGATTCGGCGGACGCATTTCTGGCGATTGAGTGCGTGGAGCCCGAGCGGATGGGGGATTGCCAGGCCGCCATCGATCGCTTGGCCGAGCTGCTCGAGCGCTATCTGGGAGCGACGGTTGTCGTTAAGACGCTTGTGACCCGCGACAATCCCTGCGTGGAGCTGTAGCGGCGCCTAGAACCTATTGATGCCCCAGACCACCACAAAGGTGCCTGTCCCCTTTGTGGTGGTTTTTATGTTGATGGGTTAACAATTGGGTCGCGTGGAGGCGGCAGTCGCTGAGTACGGCTAAGATGTTTACCCGTTAGCATCATGCAAGCGAAAGGCGGTCGTCTCCCATGCAGCAGAACGACGAGACACGTTTCGAGGATTTTGTCGGACTGATTAGCGGGCTGTACAAGGAGATCCAGCGCATTAAGACGTCTGAGGGCGCAAGGCTGGGCCTCAAGGGCTCCGACGTTATGTGCCTGTACTACCTGGAGCGCAGCAAGGACGGCATGACCGGCGCCGATCTGGCTCGCGTGGCCGGCGTGACGCGCGCTGCCGTTTCGCGCACGCTGGCGCACCTGGAGGAGGGCGGCTTTGTCGAGGTTGATGACTCGGGCGATGCTGCCGTCAAGTACCGCGCACCGGTTCGCCTGACCACGCTGGGTGGCGAGAGCATGAACGAGGCCGACCGTATCATCCACGACGTGCTCGACACCACCGGTAAGGCCATGGGCGTGGAGCAGCGCGAGCAGATGTATGCGTCGCTGCGTACGATTCTCAACACCCTGCGCGAGATCTAAGGCCGCCAAGGCATTTGCTTCCCATTAACAACTGCATAGTCCCGTTTGAGCGCGTATACCGTGCCGGGGCAATGCTGTCTAAATTCCCCGCGCGAGACCTGCGCAAGAAAGGATTTGTTATGTCCGTCCGCATTATTACCGATTCCGCAAGCGATATGTCGCCGGCGGAGCACCCCGCTCTGCGTGTTCTGCCGCTGTCCGTCACCTTTGGCACCGATGTGTACATGGATGGCGTCGACATCGATCACCAGCGCTTTTACGAGATGCTCGTGGAGCGCGATGAGCTGCCCAAGACCGGCCAGGTCAACCCGTACGCGTTTTCGCAGGCGATTGCCGAGGCGCGTGAGGCCGGCGACGAGGCCGTGATTATTACCGTGGGCGCCAAGCTTTCGGGCACCAATCAGAGCGCCCGTACCGCACTTGCCGAGGCGCCGGGCGGCGACGTGTTCGTCGTGGACAGCAATAACGTGACCTTGGGAGAGCGCGTGCTGGTCGAGTATGCGCTGCGCCTGGTGGATGAGGGCCGTAGTGCGGCCCAGATCGCGGCAGCGGTCGAGGCCGTGCGCGACCGCGTGGTGGTTATCGGCCTGCTCGAGACGCTGGAGTACCTGGTTCGCGGCGGTCGTCTATCTGCTGCGGCCGGCGCCGTGGGCACGCTGCTCAACGTGAAGCCCGTGGTGGCTGTCGAGGACGGCCTTATCGTGCAGTTGGGCAAGGCGCGCGGTTCCAAGAACGGCCGCAACCTGCTGAACCAAAAGGTCGAAAAGTCAGGCGGCATCGACTTTTCCATGCCGCTGGCGCTGGGCTATACGGGCCTTTCGGATGCGGTGCTCAAGAAGTATGTCGAGGACAGCGCGGCACTGTGGGCTGGCCACACCGAGGGCGAGTTGCCCGTTCACACCATCGGCGCCACCATCGGCACCCACGTAGGCCCCGGCGCCGTCGCCGTAGCCTTCTTCCAGCCCGCCAACTAACCGACCTGCCACAAACCACCACAAAGGGGACAGGCACCTTTGTGGTGGTTTATGCTTTTCCGGGTGGAAGGGAGCGAGCAATGGCGTCTGAGGGCTTTTTTGAACGGGTGTACGAGGTGGTCGAGCAGATCCCCGAGGGGATGGTCGCCACGTATGGCCAGGTGGCGCTGCTTGCCGGTCGTCCACGAAGTGCGCGGTACGTGGGGTATGCCCTGCATAGTAATCCGCGCCCCGGCGAGATTCCCTGTCACCGCGTGGTGTTTGCCGACGGGCACATATGCGAGGGCTTCGCTTTTGGCGGTCCCGATGCTCAACGTGAGCTTTTGCTAGGGGAAGGTGTGGCGTTTAAGGACGACATGCACGTCGACTTGGCCGCCTGTCGCTGGCCTGCCGGGCTCTAGCGGTTCTGCCGTGGCGAAAACCACCACAAAGGCGCCTGTCCCCTTTGTGGTGGTTTTACGCTGTAGGTTTACCAGAGCTAACTTATGGAGAAGGTGTGGTGGCGTACTTTGCCGTCAGAAAGTAAACCACGGTGAACTATATTGGTTTCAGCAACGGAGCAGGCAATAGGCGATGAAAAAGCCTGCCCTGTTGAGTTTGATTCGCATTCCTCCCCTCTGTGCGATTCAACGGTGTACTTCGGGAACAGGCCCGCTGGCAACTAGCTGCCGGCGGGCCTGTTCCTGTTTGTCGAGGGGGTGCGATGGACGGAGCCGAAGCGGTCCGGCTCCAAAAAAGGCGGACGCCGTAGCGCCCGCCCTAAAGCAATCGAAAACTCAAGCCAGCAAATCGGTCTAGTACACCATGCCCATGGCGTCCTGAACCTCGGCCAGGGTCTGCTCGGCAATCTCGTTGGCGCGACGGTTGCCCTCGTGCAGCACGTCCTTCACATAGTCCAGATCGTTCTCATAGCGCTGACGACGCTCGCGGATCGGCGCGAAGTACTCGTTGACGGCCTCGGTCACGTACTTCTTGAGCTGGCCGGAGCCGCCCATGCCAATCTCCTCGGCAATCTCGACCTCGGAACGGCCGGTGCAGATGGCGGCGGTTGAAAGCAGGCCGGACACGCCGGGGCGATTCTCGGGATCGAACGTGATCATGCGCTCGGAGTCGGTCTGGCTCTTCTTGATGCGCTTGGCCGTCTCCTCGGCGGTCATCGAGATGTTGATGGCGTTGCCGTAGCTCTTGCTCATCTTGCGCCCGTCCAGGCCGGGCAGCAGCGGGGTCTCGGACAGCAGCGCGTCGACCTCGGGGAACACCTTGCCGTAACGGTTGTTAAAGCGGCGGGCGATGGTGCGGGTGAGCTCGATGTGCGGCAGCTGGTCGCGACCGACGGGCACCACATTGCCCTTGCAGAACAGGATGTCGCAGGCCTGGTGCACCGGGTAGGTGAGCAGAAGGCCGGTGAGCTCGTGGCCCGAGGCCTCCATCTCGGCCTTGACCGTGGGGTTGCGCGCCAGCTCGGCCTCGGAGACCAGCGACAGGAACGGCAGCATGAGCTGGTTTGCGGCGGGTACGGCGGAGTGCGCGTAGATCATGGTCTTGTCGGGGTCGATGCCGCAGGCAAGGTAGTCCATGACCATGTTGTACACGTTGTCCTGGATGTGCTCGGTGGTGTCGCGGTCGGTGATGACCTGGTAGTCGGCGATGAGTACGTTGGTCCTGGCGCCCATGTTCTGCAGCTCCACGCGGCCCTTGAGGGTGCCAAAGTAGTGACCCAGGTGCAGACGGCCGGTGGGGCGGTCGCCGGTAAGCATGGTGAACTTCTCGGGCGTCTTGGCCAGGCCCTCGCGAATGGCGTTGCTCTTTTGCAGCGCGACTTCGTAGCTGTTCTCGTTTGGCATGATTGCTCCTAACGTTCGTTCGCAGGTTTTGATGATAGCGTGTTTATTGAGAGGGGTGGGCGTGAGTGGGTGAGGGACTGCCAGGGGCCGGCTTTCAAGTCCGCCGCGGCGTTCGCGCGAACGGCTGCCAACGCCTTGGCACATCCTCGGCAGCTTGCCCTAGAGCTTGTGGTGGCGCTCTTCCTTACGTTCCTCAGCTGCCTGCTCCTCCTGCTTAAAGGCGGGGTCGTCGGGGGTGACGAGCTCGTCCTCGTGCGTGCGCTTGTTGTAATGGTGGCGCAGCACGGGCTCAAACAGATGCAGATGCTTGGCGAAGGCAGCCGAGCCAATGGCGAGCACGGTAAAAATGAGCACGCGCATGGGCACCTCGACCTGATTGATGGCGGCGGCGCCGGCCGAAAGCATGATGCACCAGGCATAGATGAGCAGCACGGCCTGTTTTTGGTTGTAGCCTTCTTGGATCAGGCGGTGGTGGATGTGGCCCTTGTCGGCCTGTCCGATGCTAATGTGGGCGCGCTTGCGGCGCACGATGGCGCTGAACGTGTCGATGATGGGCACGCCGGCAACGATGAGCGGAATGATAAGCGAGGTGAGTGCGGCGGTGCGGCTCACGTTGAGCAGCGAGATGGAGCCCAGCGCAAAGCCCAGAAGCAGCGACCCCGAGTCGCCCAAGAAGATGCTTGCGGGGTTGAAGTTGTAGCGCAAAAAGGCCAGACAGGCGCCAAAGAGCGCAATGGAGAGCGCGGCGGCGTCGATGCGGCCCGAGAGAACGGCCATCGAAAACATGGTGAACGACGCGATGCCGCAGATGCCCGTGGCCAAGCCGTCGAGGCCGTCGATGAGGTTAATGATGTTAGTGAATGCCACCAGATAGATCACGGTAATGGGGTAGGCGAGCCATCCGAGCATGATCTCGCCGGGAGCAAACGGGTTGACGATGACGCCGATTTTTAGGCCGCCCATGCAGGCGATAAGCGCGGCGAGGACCTGTCCGGCCAGCTTTTGCTTGGGCGTGAGCTGGAAGACGTCGTCGATAGCGCCGGTCGCAAAGATGACGGTAAAGGAGAGCGCCAGCATGGGATAGCTAATGTGAAGGCGCGGGTGCGGTACCAGGACGGGTGGCCAGCCTAGGTACCAGGTGCCTAGGATTTGCACAATGCAGGCAACGACCAGGCCCAAAAACACCGCCGTTCCGCCCAAACGCGGGATGGGCTTGGTGTTGATGCGGCGCTTAGAAGGATAGTCGACGGCATCGAGCTTAATTGCCAAGCGCTTGACCAGGGGCACCGCGAGGAAGGTCGTGATAAAAGCCGCCGCTGCCACGCATAGGTACGGTATGTAGCTCGGGGATGAAGCCATGAATCTAAAAACCGCCAAGCGTCGAAGGAAAAGGTCAGAAGAACGCCATGCGCAAAGGGCATAGCCGAACCATAATACTCGACCAAGGGGGGTGCATGTAATTGCACGCAGCGATAATCACGCGCTTACCAGATATTGGGATGTTGTCGATGGCTTGTCGGGATGCCGGCGGGGATCCATATGGACTGTATGGTGATTTTCGGCAAAAGAAAACCACCCCCCACGTTACGAAAATGAACCCACCTAAAACAGGTGGGTGCCCTCATCGACTGTTCCAGCGTCCTTAACAACGAAGGATACCTGTACTAGGTACGACTGTGTGGGCTCCCTAAATAAACGCGACGGTTCACCCAGTTGCTCCGCGGGGGGCGGAATACCTACATCATAAAGCGGCACTTTATCGATTCCAGTCTTGACATTACAAAAATCGTGTCGGACGATTACGGCGCCTTGGGCTCGAGCCGTCTGTGGGGTTGATCCCTTTACGTTTGAGCTGCTGAATCGTTGTTTTGGAGCATGGTTTTATGCCGACGTCGTTGACCGAACTTTTTTCGCCCGCCTGCCATTTGTGTCCGCGCCGTTGCGGTGCGGCGCGCGATGAGGGCGCGCACGGCGTCTGCGGTGCTAACGACACGCTCAAGGTGGCCCGCGCCGCGCTTCATATGTGGGAGGAGCCGCCTATCTCGGGCGAGGCCGGTTCGGGCACGATCTTCTTTAGCGGCTGCTCGCTCAAATGTATCTACTGCCAGAACCACGAGATCTCGACCGGCAATTTTGGCCTTGAGATTTCGCCTGAGCGCCTGGTCGAGATTATGCTGGAACTGCAGGACCAGGGTGCCAACAACATCAATTTGGTGACGGCGACGCACTATGCGCACCTGTTGCCTGCCGCGATTGCCGCGGCGCGGGCGCGCGGACTGGTTATCCCAATCGTCTACAACACGAGTGGTTACGAGCGCGCGAGTGCCGTGGCGGCGCTGGGCGACCTGGTCGATGTGTGGCTCACCGACTTTAAATATGCCGATGCCGGGCTTGCGCAGTCGCTCTCCCATATAAAGGATTACCCGCGTGTGGCCGTGTCGGGTCTGGCCCAGATGGCGCGCGAGATCGAGCGCCGCGGGGGAGAGTTGGTGGACGAGGACGGGCTTATGAAGCGTGGCATGATCGTGCGTCACCTGGTGCTTCCGGGGCATGCAGACGATTCGCGTCGCGTGCTGGACCTGGTGTGGCAGACGGTGGGCGACGTGCCGATCTCGGTTATGAACCAGTACACGCCCAATGCGCTCATGCGCGAGCAGGGCGGCGACCTGGCACGCGCCGTGACGCGTGAGGAGTACGAGCAGGTGCTCGACCATGCCGACGACCTGGGTTTTACGACGATGTTCTGGCAAGAGGGCGGCGCGGTAGACGAGAGCTTCACCCCGGCCTTCGACACCACCGGTGTTCTTACCAGCGCAAAGTAGTGCGTTCGTCGATGATTTTTCTGGGACGGGGATTAAAAAATCATCGAGAGGATTGCCTGCTCGAAAAGTTGTCAAAATAGCCGCGCCCCAAAAAGACTGGTTATTGGGCGTTGACAGTTGGCGAGCCGTAGGTAAAATATCGACTTGTCCTGGGGACGTAGCTCAGTTGGGAGAGCGCTGCCGTCGCATGGCAGAGGCCGAGGGTTCGACTCCCTTCGTCTCCACCCTTGGATTTGATAAGCCGCTGACATTGTGTCGGCGGCTTTTTTTAAAAGAAAGGGCTGTACCATGGCCGAGCTTGAGTCCCAACCATTGTCCGACGAGGAGCGCGCTGAGTTGGAAGAGCTCCGCGCTGAGAAGGCCCGCCGCGAGGCTCGGGAAGAGGCCCGTCGCGAGCGTGAGGAGCTGGCTACCCTGCGTGCCGAGCGTGCGAAGGCCGAGGAGGTCGCCTCGAACGCCGCATCCGCATCGGCGCCCGCGCCCGCACCCAAGCCCGCTGCTGCGAAGCCTGCGCCTGCCGCGCCCAAACCTCAGCCTAAAAAGGCCGCTCGTCCCAAGTCCGTCGAGCCCAAGTCGAGCCGTGACGAGATGACCTTTGCCCAGCGCATGGTTACCTCCAAGGAACCTACGGGCGAGAACGAGATCCCTGGCATGGCGCCGGCTCAAAAAATCATCATCGTGCTCGCCCTCATCGCGTTTATCGTCTTTATGGTCTACACGATCACGGGCAGCATGGGTCTGCACTAGCCTGTTCGCGCTGGGCTCCATGCCCGCACGCCCGCCTCGCCAACCCTCAACCTCTGCACAACACATCCGAAAGGTCGCCCCATGGCTTTGACCGACATCTCGCATCCCACCGACATTGCAATGCTCACCGATCTGTACGAGCTCACTATGGCCCAGGGCCTGTGGGAGAGCGGCAAGGCCAATGAGCAGGGTTGTTTTACCGCGTTTTACCGCGACCATCCCTTTGGCAGCGCCTATGCCGTCATGTGCGGCACCGCCGAACTGCCCGAGCTGGTCGAGAATCTGCGCTTTACGCCCGAGGACATCGACTACCTCGCCTCGCTCCAGGCCCCTGCCGGCGGCGCGATGTTCAAGCCTGGATTCCTCGACTACCTGCGCGATTTTCGTGCGCATGTAAACATCGACGCCGTGCCCGAGGGCGAGCTCGTCTTTCCGCGCGAGCCCATGGTGCGCGTCACCGGCCCCGCGCTGGAGTGCCAGTTGCTCGAGACGGCGCTGCTCAACATCGTCGGGTTCCAGACGCTTGTCGCCACCAAGACGGCGCGCGTGGTGCTCGCCGCCGACGGTCGCCCCGTGGCGGAGTTTGGCCTGCGCCGAGCCCAGGGTCCCGATGGCGGCCTGGCCGTTGCACGCGCGAGCTACGTTGCCGGCTGCTCCTCTACGTCCAATGTGCTCGCCGGCCGCCGCTACGGCATTCCCGTCTTTGGCACGCATGCGCACAGCTGGGTGATGAGCTTCGATTCCGAGCTCGAGGCCTTCCGCGCATTTGCCAAGTCGAGCCCCAAGAACTGTACGCTGCTCATCGACACCTACGATGTACGCGAGGGCTGCGAGCATGCCATTACGGTTGCCAAGGAGATGGAGGCGGTGGGCGAGCGCCTGTCGGCTATTCGCATCGACTCGGGCGACCTCGCCAAGCTGTCCAAGTATGTCCGCGGCCGTTTTGATGCTGAGGGCCTGCCCTATGTGGGGATTTCGGTCTCCAACGACCTGGACGAGTACACGATCCAGTCGCTGCTCGACCAGGGTGCGCCTATCGATAGCTTTGGCGTGGGTACCAAGCTCGCGACCTGCTATGACCAGCCGGCGCTGGGCGGCGTGTACAAGCTTTCCGCCCGCCGTGCGAGCGAGGAGGACCCGTGGACGCCGGTGGTCAAGCTCTCCGAGCAGCCCTACAAGCGCACGATCCCGGGCGTGCAGCGCGTGCGCCGCTATTACGACGGCTTTGGCGGCCCGATCTGCGACATGATCTATGACGAGGACCATCTGGCGGGGGAGGGCGCCGCGCGTGGCAATACCCTCGTGGCCGTGAACGATGCCGCCCTGGTGACCGATGTGTCCGAGCTCGAGTATCGCGAGCTGCTGGCGCCGATCGTGCGCGATGGCAACGCCGTTGCCCCGCGCGAGAGCATTGAGGACGCACGCGAGCGTTGCACCTGGGCACTGGACCATCTTGATCCGGTCTACAAGCGCTTCCTGTACCCGCAGACCTATGTGGTGGGCATGGAGCAGGGCCTGGCGCAGGTGCGCGACGAGCTCGTGCGCAAGAACATGGCCGCGGCTTCGGCCTTCCCCTGGGCAAAATGATCCGAAGGGGACGGAGGAAAACGGATCAGTTGGCCTTGCGGCTCCTCCGGTGATCCGCATTCGACGGAGGAAAACGGATCATTTTCTCGCCCGCCTGCTCAACATTCGATTGGTTTGACGTATGACGACTTCTTATAAAACGATGGTGGTAAAGATCGGTTCGTCCACGGTGGTGGGCTCCGACGGCAAGGTCAACCGCGCCTTTATCGGCGGGCTTGCCGATCAGGCCGCAGCCCTGCGCAAACTCGGTTGGCGCCTGGTCGTGGTGAGCTCGGGCGCTATCGCCTGCGGCTATCCCGTGTTGGGCTTCGACCGCAAACCGGTCGGCGACCTGCCGAGCCTGCAGGCCTGCGCCTCGGCCGGTCAGTGTATCATCTCGTCGGCCTACGACGAGGAGTTTCATGCGCGCGACCTGCTCACCTCGCTCGTGCTGCTCACGCGCCACGATACGGCCCGCCGCACGTCCTACCTGCACGCACGCGACGCCCTGCTGCGCCTGGTGGAGCTTGGCGTGGTTCCTGTTGTCAACGAGAACGATACCGTTACTGTCGACGAGATCAAGTTTGGCGACAACGACACGCTGGCGGCGCTTGTGAGCTGCCTGGTTTCTGCCGATCTGTGCGTGACGCTCTCGGACATCGATGGCCTCTATACCGCCAATCCGCATGAGGACCCCACGGCCGAGTTTGTCCCGGTCGTGCATAAGATCGATGCCAAGATCATCGCCTCGGCGGGCGATTCTTCCACATCGGTGGGCACGGGCGGCATGATTACCAAGATCCGCGCGAGCCGCATTCTGATGACGGCGGGCATTCAGAGCGTGATCTGCTCGGGCGAGGAGCCCGATGCGCTCGTGCGCCTCGCTCGCGGCGAGAGTGTGGGCACGCTGTTCGATCCGCCGGCGGAGCGTCTGGACATTGCGCCCCGCAAGCTGTGGATCGCGCTGGGCGACAAGGCGCATGGCTCGGTGACGGTCGATGACGGCGCCGCGAAGGCGCTGGTCAGCCGTGGCTCGTCCTTGCTCGCGGTGGGTATTCACGAGGTCGATGGTCAGTTTGCCGAGGGTGATGTGCTCGACGTGTGCGACCCGAGCGGTATGGTCGTCGCCCGCGGTATCGCCGAGGCCGATTCGGACGTGCTGGAACTTGCGGCAGGACGCCGCCAGGACCAGATTGCCGGCAACCGTCTGTTGGCTGACCTGGCCGAAAAGCCTGCGATTCATCGAGATAATTTGATCGTCTTCGCCTAACGGGTCGACGCTGCGCGCCGCCCAGAGCGACAATTTGTCATTCAAAAGGCGAGGCATGACCAACAGATCTATGCCTAACCAATTGACGCTGCAAACGCCCCTAAGCGGCAATCTGACGTTCAATCGTCGGGCATGACCAAAAGGTCAATGCCCTCCTCTTTCACGTCACCTTGCTCGCTTAGGGGCGTTTTCGCTTTCCGACCTCTACCTGCGGCATTGTTGTTGCCGGCACTTATTCTGCACTAGGGGACGCTCTTTTTGTGCCGGTGGACGGGGACACTCCTTCGCTAGAAGATCCGGCGCAGGTCTCCGCGGTTGAGGGCTTCGCCGAAGAGGTGCTTGAACACCACGCTACCGTGCAGGCCGTCGTGCTCAAACTCGTTCGTCACCCAGGCATGCGAGTTGCCCACGCGGCTGAGCGTGTCGAGCTGCAGACCCGAATCCACGTACATGTCATCGAAGTACACGGCGGCCTGGAGTGGCACCTCGTTGCACGCCAGGCGCTGCGGGTCGTAGATCTTGTCCCAGCTGGTGTCTTCCATCAGCAGATCCATGGCGAGCTTGAAGGGCTTGAGCTCAGGCATCTGCTCAAACATCCACGGGAACATGGCCTCGCCGGTAAACATGAGCGGGCGCGCGAGCGTGTCGAACTCGGCGCGGTGTGCCTTCTCTTCTGCCGCGGCCCAGCGGATGGGCATGGTGTCGCCATCGGCGTAGATGAACTCCTGCAGCGTCCAGTACAGCGGATTCGTGCGTGTGCTGGTGCGCTCGAAGGCGTGCATCAAAAAGCTGTCGGATACCGAGGAACCGCAGCTCAACGTACCGTCGCCATCAACAAACGCGTGGTCGATAATCCAGTGCATGCGCTCAAAGCTCGGCTTCATGCCAAAGTCGCTGCCCATGAGCTGCAGGCGCTCGACCGTCATCGGCGAGCCGTCGGGCAGTGCGGGCTTTTGCTCCTCGAGGGCATCTGCCAGGGCCGCCACGCGTTCGACGTCGGCGGGGTAGCGGTCATAATACTGCTGGGTCTTGGCCGCCATGCGCGGGAAGGTGTGCGCGTAGACCTCGCTGGCGCTCGCCGGCACGTGCGGAATGCCGCCGCAGGTAAAGCTTGCCGTTACGCCCTCGGGGAAAAGCGATAGATAGCTCAACGTCAAAAAGCCGCCGTAGCTCTGCCCGAGTGTGACCCAGGGCTTGCCGCCAAAGCCCACCAGGTGCAGGTACTCAAAGTCGCGCACGATGGAACTGGCGAGGTGGCGCTTGAGAAAGTCCGCCTGCGAGCGTGCGGCATCGGCTCCTGCTGCCTCGGCGCGATCGCCCAGAGCCGCGATCGTACGCCCGTCTACGCAGCTGCTGCGCCCGGTACCTCGCTGGTCGGGCAGCACGACGCGGAAATGCTTGACGGCCTCCTCGATCCAGCCATCGCTTGTGGGCGACAGCGGACGCGGGCTCTCGCCGCCGGGGCCGCCCTGCAAAAAGAGGAGGAGCGGCAAGTCGTCGTTAATGCGGTCGGGCGCGCAAACCACGCGGTAGAAGAGCTTGATGCTTTCGGGTGCACCGGCGATGGGCGCCGGCATTGCGCCGCGGCGCATGGTACTGCCGACGGCCAAAAGCATGGGCTCCAGGCCGCGCCAGTCGAGGGGGACGTCGATGCTGTGGTCCTCGACGTAGAGGCCGGGGACGTGGTACGAAGTGATGAGCGCCATGTGATGCTTCCATTCGTTGCGGTGTTTCGGGTTGACCAATTCTACCGCCGTCTGCGAGGATGCGTGCAAATCGGCTACCATGGTTGGCAAACATCTAAGAGAAAGGGCCGTTCATGTCGGTCGATATAGCCACCTACGTTCACGATCTTGCCGTTGAGGCCAAGGCCGCTTCGGGCGCGCTTGCCACGGCGAGCGATGTCCAGCGCCAGGAGGCCGTGCGCGCCATGGCCGCGGCGCTGCGCGACGGCGTCGATTCCATCGTTGCCGCCAATGAGCTCGATATGTCCGCGGCGCGTGATGCGGGCACCTCGGCGGGGCTTCTCGACCGTCTGCTGCTGACGCCCGAGCGCGTCGAGGGCATGGCCGCCGGCCTGGAGAAGCTCGCTGAGCTGCCCGATCCTGTCGGCCGCGTACTAGACCACCGCGTGCTTGCAAGCGGCGTGGATCTGACCCGCGTGAGCGTGCCGCTGGGCTTGGTCGCCATGGTGTATGAGGCGCGTCCCAACGTGACGGCCGATGCTGCGGGCATCTGCATCCGCACTGGCAACGCCTGCATTCTGCGCGGCGGTTCGCTGGCCTATCACTCGTGCGCCATGATCGCCGAGCTGCTGGCCGATGCGCTCGAGGCCAAGGGCTTCCCGCGCGAGGCCGTGTCGATGATCGAGTCCACCGACCGCGAGGCCACTGGCGAGCTCATGAAGCTCCGCGGTATCGTCGATGTGCTCATTCCGCGCGGCGGTGCAGGGCTGATCCAGCGCTGCGTGCGCGAGTCGCTCGTGCCGGTGATCGAGACGGGTACGGGCAACTGCCACATCTACGTGCATGAATCCGCCGACTTTGATAAGGCACTCAACATTATCGTTAATGCCAAGACCCAGCGCGTAGGCGTGTGCAATGCCGCCGAGTCGCTGCTGGTCGACCGTGCTGTGGCCGATGCGTTTTTGCCTGCGGTCGTGGCCGTGCTGCATGACCACGGCGTGTTCATTCACGGCGACGAGGCAACCTGCGCCGCATGCGCCGATGCCGGGCTTGCCGAGGGTGATGACTACGTCGCCGCGACTGAGGAGGACTGGGGTCGCGAGTACCTGGCTCTCGAGATGAGCGTGAAGGTCGTGGCAAACGAGGACGAGGCCATCGCACACATCAACCGCTACGGCACGATGCACTCCGAGGCCATCGTTGCCGAGGACACGGATGCTTGCGAGCGCTTCCTGGATGCGGTCGATGCCTCGGCCGTGTACGCCAACGCCAGCACGCGCTTCACCGACGGCGGCGAGTTTGGCCTGGGTGCCGAGATCGGCATCTCGACCCAAAAGCTCCACGCTCGCGGCCCCTTCGCCGCCGAGGCCCTCACCACCTACAAATACAAGCTCCGCGGCACCGGTCAGGTTCGCCCCTAAACCTACCAAAAAGGGACAGGTTTATTTTGGCAGGTTTTATCTGCGGTTTTGTCGGGCGACACGTTTGCCCGGCTTTTTTCTCCGTATACCTTTTCTGCCTTTCGGCTTGAGCTACGGCGATATACGATAATGACACCGTGTCCTAGCACCGACTCACCTGGAGGTATTGCCATGTCCCAGATGCTTTCCGCCGGAATCACCCGCGACCGTGCGTTCGAACTGCTTAACGAGCACAACAAAGACCCGTTCCACATCACCCACGGCGAGACGGTCGAGGGCACCATGCGCTACTTTGCGCGCGAGTTCGATCCCAAGAACGAGGAGTTTTGGGGCATCGTCGGCCTGCTGCACGACTTGGATTGGGAGGAGCATGAGGACGACCCCGTGAACCACACCATCTATGCGGCAGAAATCCTCGAGGGCGAGGGCGCATCGCCCGAACTCATTCGCGCTATTCAGACGCACACGTCCGATTTCAATGCCTCGCTGCCCAAGCCCGAGCTTCAGATGGAGAAGATCCTGTTTGCTTGCGACGAGCTCACCGGCCTGATCGGTGCTGCCGTGATCATGCGTCCGAGCAAAAGCGTCATGGACTTTACGACTAAGTCGCTCAAGAAAAAGTTCAAGGACAAGCGCTTTGCCGCCGGCTGCTCGCGCGACGTGATTTCGCAGGGCGCCGAGATGTTGGGCTGGGAGCTTCCCGAGCTCTTCGACCGCACCATCGCGGCCATGCAGTCCTTCGCGCCCGACCGCGACACCTTCCAGGCCTAACCTGCAAAAAGGGACAGGTTTATTTTGGTAGGTTTTATCTGGGAAAACGCTTCCGTTGGATGTTATTCAGCGGAAGCGTTTTCTGTTTGACATGGTGACGCTGGCGAATGGCGGCGCCTCGCGGCAGACAGCTGCGCTTCGCCGTATCCGTAACTCGGCAAACGCGACGCTACGACGCGTTCTTGATAATCCATGTTCCCAGTCCGGTCAGCAGCTGAACCTGCTTAACCGTTAGCCCTTGTTTTCGAAGCGCGAGAATCGCCTCATTGCGAAGTGGCTTGGAGACGGATTTGAGTTCCGTCGGAGCACATCCTGCGACACTCTGCACGATTGCCGTGCCAAATTCGCATAGATCTTCCTCGCGAACCTTGGCTGTTGCGCTGGGGCGATAGGGAAGCGACGGCGTACTTTCCATGAGCCGAAGGTATGAGCGAGGTGTTGGGAATAAAACACCGACAACGCTGCCGGTAACATGCGGCCGTGACCTGGCACTCATTAGATACTCGCGATGGCTGCTCCAGGGATATTCGTCGTATGCCGCCAGTCCCGCTTTTTGTGGATTCAGATGAATGTATCGAATTGCCTCGAGTAAATATACTTCTGACTTAATGGGCGAATCCCAAAACCGCTCCTGAAACACGTGGCCGATATGCCCCGTCCGCGCATTGTACCTGCCCGCATACGATACTGCTACCGCGTGCATCGCGTCGCTCTTGCGGTCGTCCGGATCGTCGATGAGCAGATGAATGTGGTTTCCCATAAGGCACCAAGCGATAAGCTCGATATTGTGTTTGGGGAGGATCGCATCGAGGATCTGAAGCATGGCGATTCGGTCCTCGGCATCGTCAAACAGCAATTGCCCTCCGTTTCCACGCAACGTGATGTGGAAATAACCGGTTGGTGACTTTGAACGAGGTTTTCTCGGCATGGCCCCTCCTTTAGCTTGGATGGGCTGAAGATACCTCATTCGGAGGCTTCGGTTGTCGAGATTCAGTTCACCGACTATAGCTGCTACCTGCCGAAATGTTATTGCGTTTTCAAATTGATGCTTTTTAATGGTAATTGAGCAAGACAGGCGCGCTTGTTGTGGATGCGGCCGTTGGTTGCGTCGATCTGGACGGCCCCCGCGTGATGTCATCGCAAATGGGCTTCACGTATTCTACGGATATAGAAAAATGGCCGGGCGCTCACAAACAAAACGGAGCACCCGGCCATTTACTGATTGTTTGTTGACGTTTGGCCAGATAAAACCTGCCAAAATAAACCTGTCCCTTTTTGGCAGGTTAGTTGAGGGCGGCTTGGGCTAGGCGGGCTTCGGCGGCCTCTTCGGTGACGCCCAGGGCCACGGCGAACTCCTCGATGGAGCGGCGCTTGGCTTCCTTGAGTACGCGCATGTAATAAGAGCTGGGCTTTTTATCTGCTTCCTCGGCCTGGCGGATACGGTGCATCATGGTTTTTGCCACGCGGACCGTCTCGGGCGCGCCTAGCTTGAGCTGCTGCTTAAAGTGTGTCTCCTCGAGCGAGCTGTTGCGCTCGGTAAAGGTGTCGCACTCCAGCTCGTCGTAGTGGCTCAACAGGTGCTCGGCATCTTGCTGCGAGATGGCGGCATGCAGACGGTCGGCCTGCGCCACGGGGTACATGAGAATCGTCTGCGCATGTCCCTGCTTGGTCTCGAGCAGCAACATGGGCTGCGGCGTGTCGTCCCTAAAACCGACGACGGTGCAGACTCCCTGACCCGGATGAATGACGTGTTGACCGATTGAGAACATGCTACCTCCAACTTATACGAATTTACGTATGTTAAGAATACCACGCTGACGTGCGCAAACCATTACTTTATGCAGGAAAAGCACACAACTCCGATAGGTTAGAGTATTCGATAAATAGAACGGCTTATTCATACGTTCATGCATTTCCAGAACGTGTATAAACTGCAGGCAAACCGCCAACTTTGTACAGCAGCGCAAGAGCGGTAGTCATTTTTGTGCATATGCAATATCTATTAGCTTTACCCTGCGACAGTAGTTACCGCTTGTGATAGAGTGCTACAAACTCTGGCTTTTGCCCTACGAGTGACCAAGAGCTCGGGGGCTTTAACACAAGGAGGATCTATGCCCGAGAAGATTGAAGAGCTGGTACGCGCTGCGCTTGCTGCGGCCCAGGAGACCGGCGACCTTTCCGCATTTGAACTTGACGATTGCGCTATCGAGCGACCGGCCGATACTTCTCATGGCGAGTGGACCTCCACCATGGCCCTGAAGTCCGCCAAGCTGGCTCATTGCGCCCCGCGCAAGATCGCCGAGGCCGTCGTTGCCCATATGCCCGAGGACCCCGCGATCGAGAAGGTCGAGATCGCCGGTCCTGGCTTCATCAACTTCTACCTCTCCGTTGCCGTCAAGAACGCCATCTTTGGCGAGGCCCGCGAGAAGGGTATGGACTTCGCTAAGTCCAACGTCGGTGGCGGCCTGAAGACCCAGGTCGAGTTCGTCTCCGCCAACCCCGTCGGCCCCATGCACATCGGCCATGGCCGCTGGGCCGCTCTGGGCGACTCCCTCTGCCGCGTGATGGACCACGCCGGTTACGACATCCAGCGTGAGTTCTACATCAACGACCACGGCTCTCAGATGAACACCTTCGGCAACTCCATCAGCACGCGCTATATGCAGCTTGCCGACATCATCGCCAAGCAGGGCGTGGATATCGACGAGGCTCACAAGCTTCTGATCGCCGACCGCGACGCCTTTGTTGCCGACGAGGGCGACGAGCACCCCGAGACCCATCCGTATCAGGACAACTTTGCCGAGACTCTGGGCAAGGACTCCTACGGCGGCGACTACATCATCGACGAGGCTGCCGAGTTCTGGCGCACCGACGGCGACAAGTGGGTCAACGCCGATCCGCAGGAGCGCATGGAGAGCTTCCGCGAGCGCGGCTACGTAAAGATGGTCGACAACATGCGCGACCTCTGCCATGCCGTCAACTGCGACTTCGATCGTTGGTTCTCCGAGCGCTCGCTGTATGTGAAGGATACCGAGGGCGAGACCGCCGGCACCTCCGCCGTCGACCGCGCTTTTGAGAAGCTCGACAAGATGGGCTATCTCTACACCAAGGACGGTGCCCTGTGGTTCCGCTCCACCGACCTGGGCGATGACAAGGACCGCGTCCTGATCAAGTCCGATGGCGAGTACACCTACTTCGCCTCCGATGTTGCCTATCACTGGGATAAGTTCCAGCGCGTCGACCACGTCATCGATATCTGGGGCGCCGACCACCACGGCTACATCGAGCGCGTCCGCTGCGTCTGCGATGCTCTCGGTTACCCCGGCAAGTTCGAGGTTCTGCTGGGCCAGCTCGTCAACCTGCTACGCAACGGCAAGCCCGTCCGTATGTCCAAGCGCAAGGGCACCATGGTGACCCTGCAGGAGCTCGTCGACGAGGTCGGCTCCGACGCCGCTCGCTACACGCTCATCTCCAAGAGCTCCAACCAGATGGTCGACTTCGATATCGAGGCCGTCAAGAAGCGCGACAACTCCAACCCGGTGTACTACGTGCAGTACGCTCACGCCCGCGTGTGCTCCATCCTGCGTCGTGCCGCAGACGTTACCGCCGAGCAGGCCGCTGAGATGGGCATGAAGGCCGTCGCCGAGAAGGCCATCGGCGAGAACGTCGATTACTCGCTGCTGACCGACCCGACCGAGCTTGCCCTTTCGCGTAAGCTCAACGAGCTCACCGACCTCATCGGTAGCTGCGCTCGCGATCGCGCCCCGTTCCGCCTGACGCACTTTGCCGAGGAGCTCGCCGGCGACTTCCACAGCTTCTACGCTGCCTGCCAGGTTCTGCCGAGCGAGGGCCGTCCCGTCGACCCCGAGCTCTCGCGCGCCCGTCTGGCCGCTTGCGACGCCGTCCGCGTGACGCTCGCCCTGGTGCTCACCCTCGTTGGCGTTTCCGCGCCCGAGCAGATGTAAGCTACGGGTCATTTGACCGTACAGACTTGGTTTAACTAAGCCTTGAAAGCCCGATCTCCCACGGAGGTCGGGCTTTTTGCAAACGCCGACGTATTGACGAATTTGGAACTGCTGGAAATACGAAACTATGCCGGTTTACTACGATGAAATGAGAAATTCCAACTACGCCGGCTTTTCGCAAAAAAGCGCAAGGCATCTACCTGCGGTTTTAGTTCAACAAGTTTCGGAGTGATCGCGGTTGAGCGATTCATCGTAGTAAACCGCCACAGTTTTGGCGGAGGCAGTCAGATTTGTGGGTGTTAAACCAAAGATTGTCCCTTTTGACTAGTCGTTTAAGAACGTCCTCAATGACTAAGTTGCAGGTGGTTGCGGTTGTGTTACACTAACGCTGCGTATATGACGCAAATATCTCGATACAGATCAATGATGTCCGTCGGTATTTGACGGAGCTAGACTGTTTAGCCGCCCTGAAGGTTTATGCAGGGAGCATGTGATCACAGGGCTTGAAAAGAAAGTTGAGCAAACACTGTGTCTGATCAACAGCAAGAAAACGAAATAACGACGACGCAAGCCGCTCCCGCTGCACCGGTTGCGTTGGACCAGGTCGCGGCGCCCGCGCAAGCCTCGGCTCCTGAGACGCCTAAGGCTGCTTCGACGCCTACGCCTTCAGCGGCTGAGAAGGCCGTGCCTGCAACTGGTGAGGAGGCTGCTCCGGCAAAGCCCAAGCGTACGCGCCGCACGGTCAAGCCTGCTGCTGACGGCGAGGAGGTCACCAAGCCCAAGCGCCGTACCACGCGCACGACGCGCGTCAAGCGCACCGTTGCAGCTGACTCCTCGGCGCCGATTTCCGATGAGGTCGCGCAGGCACGTGCGTTGGCGCAGATTAGCGAGGCTCAGGTGGTGCGCGCCCGCCGTCGTGCTGCCGAGCGCGAGGCCGCGGCTCTGACCGAGCTCGCAGCTCCGTCTGTGCCCGAGACGCCTGCCGCCACCGAGACCCCTGTCGCCGACCAGCCGACCGAGAAGCCGGTACCGCGCACACGCCGTCGCACGGCTGCTAAGGCCGAGCAGGTTGCCGATCAGGTAACCCCCGAGCTCACTGAGGCTTCGGTCCGTTCCGCGGCAGGGGAGGGCACATCGCCTGTTGAGCCCGCTGCGCCTGTCGAGGCCAGCGAAGTTCCCGTTGTCGATCCGGCTTTGCGCCCGCACCGTCGCGGTCGTAAGCCCAAGGCCTTCGTCGAGGCCGAGAAGGCCGCAGCCGCGGCCGCAGCCGCTCGGGATGCTGCTGCGGCTGCCGAGTCTGCAACCGCTGCCGACGCACCCGTCCAGGATGCTACGACTTCCGAGGCCGCTCCCGCCGATGCCAAGCCTGCCGACGTCCGTCCCGGTCGCAGCCGTCGCACTGCTGCTAAGCGCACGTCCAAGGCTAAAGCTGCCAAGAAGGGTGCGTCCGAGGATTCCGCCGAGACGACCGTCGATGCATCGATTGATGCCGCCGAGCCCCAGGACGTCGAACAGTCTGCGTCCGAGAAGCC
The DNA here is from genome assembly GCF_964239575.1 of Collinsella aerofaciens ATCC 25986. GTDB lineage: Bacteria > Actinomycetota > Coriobacteriia > Coriobacteriales > Coriobacteriaceae > Collinsella > Collinsella aerofaciens_BQ. The sequence goes on along the minus strand of NZ_CAXSQQ010000013.1, from coordinate 6,230 downwards.
CAAGCGCGGTCGTAAGAAGTCCGCTAAGGCTAAGGCGTCCGAGCAGCAGACTGATGTCGAAGCACAGGTCGATTCCGGCGCCGAGGCCAATGACGCCGCTGCGGCTAACGCCGATGCCGCCGCAACCGATGGCGCCGCGCCCGCCGAGGCCGAAGACGGCGCTCGCCCCAACCGTCGCCAGCACAAGCGCAACGAGGAGCGCAATGAGCGCAAGGACGACCGCAACAACGACCGCCGCAGCCGTCAGCGCGACCGCAAACAGCGCAACAAGGAGCGCAACGCCGCCCCCACCGAGCCCACGCTTTCGCGCGAGGAGCTTGCGGCCATGAAGGTAGCCGAGCTGCGCGAGAAGGCAAAAGAGTTCGAGATCGAGACGACCGGCAAGAAGAAGGCCGAGCTTGTCGAGGAGATCTACACGACCGCCGCGAAGGCCGAGGGCTTCCGCGATATTAAGGGCATCCTGCAGATTCGCCCGGACAACTCCGGCATCATCCATGCCCACGGTTACATGAAGTCCAATGAAGACGCCTTCGTCCCCGCTTACCTCATCCGCTCCGCACGCCTGCGCACGGGTGATGTCATCGAGGGTTCGCTGCGCCCCTCGCGCGGCGGCGACAAGCGAGCCGGCCTCGCCAAGATCACGACCGTTAACGGCATGGATCCCGAGCAGATCCGCAACCGCCCCAAGTTCGGCGACCTTACCCCGGTCTATCCCAACGAGCCGCTGCGCATGGAGCACGGCAAGGATTCCATCACCGGTCGCGCCATCGATATCGTGTCGCCGATCGGCAAGGGCCAGCGTGGCCTGATCGTGTCGCCGCCCAAGGCCGGCAAGACAACGATCCTTAAGAAGATCTGCCAGTCCATCTCGATCAACAACCCCGAGGTGCACCTCATTTGCCTGCTCGTCGACGAGCGCCCCGAAGAGGTCACCGATATGCAGCGCTCCATCAAGGGCGAGGTCGTGGCCTCGACCTTCGATATGCCTGCCGAGAACCACACCCGCGTGGCCGAGCTCGTCATCGAACGCGCCAAGCGCATTGTGGAGCTGGGCGGCGATGTCGTGGTGGTGCTCGACTCCATCACGCGTCTTGCCCGCGCCTACAACCTGGCGGCACCCGCCTCGGGTCGTATCCTTTCGGGCGGCGTCGATTCGGCAGCTCTCTATCCGCCCAAGCGTTTCCTGGGTGCAGCCCGCAATATCGAAAACGGCGGCTCGCTCACCATCCTCGCCTCCGCCCTTATCGACACCGGCTCCAAGATGGATGAGGTCATCTTTGAGGAGTTCAAGGGCACCGGCAACATGGAGCTCAAGCTCGACCGCGATCTTGCCGATCGCCGCATCTTCCCGGCCATCGACCCCGTTGCCTCCGGTACGCGCAACGAGGACCTGCTGGTCGACGAGCAGATGCGCCCGTTTGTCTTCGGCCTGCGTCGCATTCTCGCCGGTATGAACAACACCGAGCGCGCGGCGGCGTCGTTTATTAAGGGTCTTAAGGGCACCAACACCAACCAGGAGTTCCTGGTGCGTTCGGCCAAAAAGCACAGCGACTACGAGCAGACGTTCTAGGTTGTCATCCACACGCAGCGATAGCCATCAATGCGATAAAGGGTCGGTGCTTTGAGCCTCGGCCCTTTTCCATATCGCCGCTCCGCGCTTATTTTTGACCACAAGACCGACGAGCAGCAGGTTTCCCGTTTCAATCCGACATCGTCGCTTGCAATCGACGGGGCGGTTTCGCATAATAGCTTTTAAGCTTCGCGACGGAAAACGCAGATGAAACGAACCATATACCGTTGCTTTGGGGCATAGCCCCGCTTCATCTTCTCTCGCGCAGCCAACTGAATGATGCGATTTGGGTGCTGGAAGATGGGGAGAGCTCATGGCTTCTTCTGATGCAACACAACGAGCAGTCCTTGCCGGACTTTCGTGCGGGATCGGCCTTGCCGCTCCCGTGGTTATGTATGCCGCGACGCTGCCGTTTTCGTCTGTGAACGAGACGGTCGTGGCGGGTGCGGTTCCCTTCGCCGTGGGCGCGGTGGCGGGCGTGGGTATCTATGCCGCCTCGCTGGGTATCTCCGAGTATCGTGCGCAGCGTGAAGAGCGTCTGTTCCAGCCCGATGCCATGGGCGGTGCCGCCAATCTCAATCAGCATCAAAGCGAGTTCAAGACCGCCTCGATTCCAGCTCAGCAGCAGGATGCGACTCCTTACGCTGCGGCTTCTGCTTCTCAGGCTCAGGCGGAGCAGTCTACCTCGGCATTCCTTTCCGGCCTGACTGGTGCGTTCCAGCGCCGTCATGCCGATGATGGTGTCCCTACCATCGCTCGAGCTGCAGATGCTATGGACGAGGCCGAGGCTTGGTCCATGATCGACAGTATGCTCGACGACGATTCGCCGGTGAGCTGCGACCCTGCACACTCGCGCGACGTCTATCAAGTCGCCATCGACGAGCTCACCAACGGCGGGCAGACCGGCTCCTTCAATCGCGACGACATCGCCGCCGCGGCACGCGCCGTGTCTGGTTCCCAGGCCGCCCCTGCGGGCAGCACGGCGGCTTTCGTGGCACTCGTTGCCAACGCGGCAGCCAATAACGCCTACAACGTTACCTCGGCGGACGCGAACACTTCTGCCGACAATTCGTACGTTGATGAAGCCATGGCCGCGGACGAGGAGGCCGTTGCCGCCCGCCGTGCCGCCGAAAGCTCGCTTTGGGGCGCTCCTGCCCAGCAGCAGGCGGCTGAGGCTGCGCCGTACAATGCAAACCTCGCCAGCATGCCTATCATTTCCGGTGCCGCGGACATCGATCTCGATGACCTCGATGAGCCTGCAGCCATCACCGCATCGATTGATGCCCAAGATCGCATCGACACCGGCGACCTTCCGGACGCCTCGCTCGAGGTTGATGTCCCCATGGCCGATTACTCGGGCCACGAGGACATGTGGGCCGCCGCCACCGCGATTCTGGATGAGATTGACGAGCCCGCTCCTGTTGTAGCGCCCGCTCCCGTCGCTGCCCCTCAGCCTGCTGCCCCCGCCTATGTCGGCCGTCACAGCGCTGTGTTCCCCGAGGATACCGCCCGCATCTCGCGCGAGAGCATCGAGCGGGCCGAGGCTATTGCCGTCGGCATTATGGAAAATCGTCGTCACGAGCGCGTCAATCAGATCCTCGAGGAAGAGATCGAGCGCCTACAGTCCTCTACCGCCAAGCGTACGGGTCGTGCCTATCTGAGCGTTATCGAGGGCGGTACCGCCAGCTTCGCGCCGCTCCGCGCGGAGGCATAACTTCTGCATGGTTAAGATCAATCGAAAATGGGCGGTCGTGACCTGCCTGATGGCGCTCTTGATCTGGGGCAATTCGCTGGTTCCCGGCTCGGGGTCGGGCTCGCTGAGCCTAACGGTCATGGAAGCTATCCGCGGTTTCCTGCACGGCGTGGGACTTCCATATGAATGGGTGACCAACTTTGTTGTTCGCAAGTGTGCGCATTTTACCGAGTATATGGTGCTCGGCATCCTGGCAACGCACGCCTTTGATTTTGAGGGCCGGCGCACCTTTGACGTGCTGCTGCCCACGGCGGTGTTCCTGCTGCTGATTCCCTCGATCGACGAGACGATTCAGCTCTTTGTGCCGGGACGCGCCGGCATGATCACCGATGTGATGATCGACTGCTGTGGAGCGGCAACGGGCGTTGTGCTCCGATATTTCTTACGGTCGCTGATGTACGCCAAAAAAGCCGCCTAGGACGTATTGTTTGGTCCTAGGCGGCCTTTTTTATTTGAGGGCTTATATGAGGCGTGGTGGCGTCGTTCCGTAGGTCGGATTTACCGGGCGCGCCACGCCCTGTGGGTGCGTCTGCTACTGAAGCGCCTGTGCGCCCAGGGCCAGGCAACCCATGATGCCCTGCTTGCCCTCGAGGCTGTTGTTGACGATGTAGTTATCGATGTCGTTGACCTCGGGCGTGACGATATAGCCGTTGAGCATTTCGGCGCACTTCTTGCGCGCGAGCGGCACGATGGGGGTGTGGTCGGCCACGCCGCCGCCGATGATGATCTTTTGCGGCGCGTAGCACAGCGTGTAGGTCATGAGTGCCTGTGCCAGATAGCCCGCGAGCAGATCCATGGCCTCCGGGTCATCGGCCATGTCTCCGGCGCTCTTGCCATCCCAGCGCTTTTTGACGCCGGGACCGGCGATGAGGCCCTCGAGGCAGTTGTCATGGAAGGGGCAGGCACTGTGCTCGCCGATGGTGTCACGCGGGTCGCGTGTGACCAGGATGTGACCGGCCTCGGGGTGCATCATGCCGTGGACGAGCTGACCGCCCGAGAGCACGCCGGCGCCCACGCCGGTGCCGATGGTCAGGTAGACAACGTCAGTGAGGCCCTGGGCGCAACCAAAGGTGACCTCGCCGAGGCAGGCGACGTTGACGTCGGTGTCGTAGCCGCAGGGGACGTTGAGCTCGTTTTGGATGGTGCCCAGCAGGTCAAAGTAGCGCCATGCGGTCTTGGGCGTCTCCAGGATCTTGCCGTATTGGGGCGAGGCGGGGTTGACCGCGGTGGGGCCAAAGGCGCCGATGCCCAGGGCGGAGATGCCCTTGTCTGCAAACCATGCGTTGACGGCCTCGACGGTCTCCTGCGGGGTCGTGGTCGCGATCTGCTCGCGCTTTAGGACCGTACCGTCCGCATAGCCCGTGGCGCAGACCATCTTGGTGCCACCGGCCTCGAGCGCTCCGATAAGCTGCTGCTCTGCCATAGTATTCCTCTCTCTGGGACGAGTTGCTCCGTGACTAAAGTATAGAGCTCTAAACCATTTAAGAAAGCGCTATAGAAAGAAGCCTCGCAACGCGGCGGGCGGTGCGAGGCTTCTTTGGTTGCTTTAGTTGCGGGCCGTCCTTACCCGCGCGGCTTGATTTTATCACGTAGCGACTTGAGGTTCTCCAGCGCCGCGTTAAGCGTCTCGTCTCGCTTGGCAAAGTGGAAACGAATCAGATGGTTGACGGGCTCGCGGAAGAAGCTCGAGCCGGGCACGGCGCCCACGCCCACCTTTGAGGCCAGGTCCTCGCAGAACTCGAGGTCGCTGTCGTAGCCAAACTCTGAGATATCCATCATCACGTAGTAGGCGCCCTGCGGCTCGTTATGCTCAAGACCGATGCTGTCGAGTCCCTGGCAGAACAGGTCGCGTTTGGCGGTATAGAGGTCGAGGACCTCATCGTAATAGCTGTCGTCGAATTTGAGGGCGGTGACGACGGCTTCCTGCAGGGGAGCGGCGGCGCCCACGGTGAGGAAGTCGTGGACCTTCTTGATGCGCTCGGTGATTTCGGCAGGGGCGATAGTGTAGCCCAGACGCCAGCCGGTGATGGAGTACGTCTTAGACAGCGAGCTGCAGCTGATGGTGCGCTCAAACATGCCGGGCAGCGTGGCCATATAGACGTGCTCGTGGGGCGCGTAGACGATGTGCTCGTATACCTCGTCGGTGATGCAGTAGGTGTCGTACTTTTTGCAGAGGTCGGCGATAAAGGTGAGCTCATCGCGTGTAAAGACCTTGCCGCAGGGGTTGGAAGGGTTGCACAGGACGATGGCCTTGGGGTCGTTGTCGCGGAAGGCCGCCTCGAGTGTCTCGCGGTCAAAGTCGAATGTGGGCGGGTTGAGCGGCACGTAGATGGGCTCGGCCCCCGAAAGGATCGTGTCGCCGCCGTAGTTCTCGTAGAACGGCGAGAAGATGACGACCTTGTCGCCGGGGTTTGTGACCGTCATCATGGCGGCCATCATTGCCTCGGTGGAGCCGCAGGTGATCACGATGTTCTCATTGGGGTTGATCGGCATGCCCATAAAGTGCTCCTGCTTGGCGGCAAGCGCCTCGCGCATGGCCTGGGAGCCCCAAGTGATGGAGTACTGATGGTAGAGCGGCTTGGGGTCGCTGGCGATGGTGCTCAGGCTATTGAGCAGCTGCGCCGGGGGATCAAAGTCGGGGAAGCCCTGCGAGAGGTTGACGGCGTCGTACTTATTGGAGATGCGCGTCATGCGGCGGATGACCGAATCGGTAAACGTTGCCGTGCGATTGGAGAGTTCTTTCATGGTTGTCCTTTCGAACATCGGGGTGGGGCAAGTTTACTCCTATGAAACCGGTGGGAAATGCTCGAAATGGATCCGAAAAACTCTTTGGTTGATTTTCAATCTCAACGCAACAGCCTGAACGGACCCCGCGTTTCCGCAGCTAGCGCAACGCGGAAATAGCTC
>NZ_CAXSQQ010000012.1:0-47088 GCF_964239575.1 Collinsella aerofaciens ATCC 25986 | reverse complement strand
GGAGCTATTTCCGCGTTGCGCTAGCTGCGGAAACGCGGGGTCCGTTCAGGCTGTTGCGTTGAGATTGAAAATCAACCTTTAATTTTGAAAAGGAAGGATATTTAAATGAAACACTTACCTAAAAGTACACCTACGGAAATATTGAATGACCCATACGGATTTACTTACAAAGAAATGTCGGAAGTAATTGGAGAGGATAAAGCAAGAGCCTTATATACGGAATTGTATAAACAGCCATTTCACAAAGAAAATCTATCAATATCAACAAAAAAAGTCTATAAAAGTAGCGATACTGAAAAGTATGTTTATGAATTGAAAGATAACAGGTATATTGAAACGGTTTTTATTAAACGGCGAGATGGTGGGACTGTTTGCGTAAGTACGCAAGTTGGTTGTTCTGTTGGCTGTATTTTTTGTGAGTCCGGACGCAATGGTTTTGTTCGTAATCTAACACCGTCTGAAATTGTGCAGCAGGTTGTATTGATACGTCAAAAAGTAAATCGTATCGTTTTTATGGGAATGGGAGAACCTTTATTCAATTACGACAACTTGATTGCAGCAATCCATATTCTTCGAGATAGAAATGGACTTAACTTTCCAACCGACGGCATTACCGTATCAACAGTTGGTCCAGTTAATCAATTAAAAAAATTGCGCGAAGAACATCTAAAAATTCAGTTGACAATATCTTTACATGCAGCAACACAGGCTGCGAGAAACTGTATCATTCCTCATATGCACATGTACGCTATTGAAGATGTTGTTAAGCAAGCATTGTCCTATTCTCAAAGGCATAATCGAAAAGTGGTATTTGCGTATTTGCTTTTACCAGGTATAAATGACCGTTCCTCAGATATAAGGCAACTTGCAAAATGGTTTAAGGGCAAAAATGTTATGATTAACGTGCTGCAATACAACCCGACGAGTAATTCAAAAATTAGAGCACCACAAAAACAAGAAATGGTTGCGTTCAAACATCAATTAGAGCAAACAGGACTTGAAGTTACCATGAGAGTTTCTCATGGTAGAAAGATTAAAGCAGCTTGTGGACAGTTAGCTAATACATATAATAAAGCCAAAAAACAACAGAAATAATTTAATTAAAAGAGCCAGACGCACAGACGCAGAGCCGATAATATGCAGTTTGAAATACTGCTGTTATCGGCTCTTTTTTGATTTTAATTTGTGCCCCTAATAACCATATTGGAGCAAAATCAGAACTGTTGCTTGTCGTTCTTTGATTTCCGCAGCAGCTTTGAAAAATCAAAGCCGCCGTTTCTTTTTATCTTCTAATGAAATGACGCGGTATCACTGTTAAAAGCGGCGGCTAAAGGAGGTAGCCGCCATGAAGCACATACCCTATCGACAAAATCCGACGGTCATTGACATATCAAAAAAAGCCCGACCACCGCCGGGAACCTCTCTACCCTTGACTATGAACTGTCTAATCATCTAAATACTGCTTACAATACCTATACGCCTGTCCGGGCTTTTCGGACAGGCGTATTTTGCTGCTCAAAAAATTTTTTGAAAAAATTTCAAAAAATCTTCGGCGTTTTTCAAAAACGCCGTATTGCCCCGCGAAAAGGGGGAAGCACCACCAACTTTCCAACGAGAAAGGAGGTGAGAATGTGGAACCTAATAGCAGGGAGTTTTACAAACAATGTGCTTTTCAGAAGTTTTGTAATACGGTGCTGCACAATGAAGCGTGTGACGCTCACAGGGAGCTGCACAGGCATAAGGCAAGGGAAGTCACCTTTTCCGATTTGCCCTTAGACGAAGCGCGGCAGCTTCATACCTTTGATGAATATTTCAAACGGGAAACCGCCGAAACCGTCTTTGAGAAAGCCGGGAAGAAAATCACGCCGAAGCTGCTTCTTGAAGCAATCCGTACTTTGCCGGAAGAAAAGCGCAAAGCCGTACTCCTGTACTATTTCGAGGGAATGAACGACACCGAGATTGCGAAGTTGTTCAATACATCGAGAAGCACGATACAGTACAGGCGGACAAGCTCTTTTGAGAAATTAAGAAAATATCTGGAGGAAAATGCTGATGAATGGGACGAATGGTAACGAACCCGGCTACCCGGAAAATGCCCTTGTTCCCTATCCTGTCATTGTGGCAGCGACAATGGTTGTCCGGCGTTTGCCCAGATAAAACCTGCCAAAATATACCTGTCCCTTTTTGGCAGGTTACTCGGCGCTCTTGAGGGCGCCGACCATGTCGATCTTGTTGAGCGTTCGATTGGTGGCAAGGTTGACGATAAACGTAAAGGCAAAGGCCAGCAACACGGATAGCACGTAGCTCAGCGGCTCGACCTCAACATCAAAATACAGCGACGGCATCTGCAGGATGTACGTAAAACTCTCGGCCAGCAAGCCGCCTAGCGGTACGCCCAGTGCGGCGCCAATTGCCGTTAGGATCAACGTCTCCTTGTTGACGTAATGGTGCACCTCGCCACGGCGGAAGCCCAGCACCTTGATGGTCGCCAGCTCGCGTTCGCGCTCGGAGATATTCGTGTTGGACAGCGTAAACACCACCACAAACGATAGGCACGCCGCCATAAAGGTCACGAGCACCACGACGGAATTGATAATCGTAAAGTTCGCCTCGTAGTTCTGCCAATGTTCGGCCGTGCTCGAAATCGTAAGCCAACCGTCACTCTTAAGATTCTTGCTAAACGCAATCTGGTCGGCCGACGAGCCCTTAAGCAGCACAAAGACGCCGTTAAGGCGTGCGCTTCGGCCAAACGCGCGCTCATAGGTGCCCTGCGTCATGTAAAGCGTGTTGCCCAGATAGTTAAGCGAAATGTCGCTGACTTTGACCTTGGCGACATTGAGCGACGAATCCTGGACGTGCGCCGTATCGCCCGGTTGAATCCCCAGCACCAGCTGTGAACTCTTACTCAGATACACGTCTCCGTCACGCAAAGACAGTGGCTCTTTGGACTCATCCTCAAGGCGAACGTAATCGCCCAAGTCACCCGTGCGGTCATCGGGCACCACGATCAGCTGCACGGTCTCGCTCTTTCCGCCGAATGTAAAGGTAACGTTGTCGGTCATAATCGGCAGCGTCGAAGTCACGGTCACGTTGGAATCATTGGCCGCGCCGCGCTCATCCAATGCCGCGCACGTCTGTGAAAAATCGTCGGGGTTAGCAACCGCCAGCAAGTCATAGCGCGTGATATGCCCGTACTGTTTGGGCGAAAGCGCCACCGACGTGTCGCGGATGCCCATACCGCAGATCACGAGCGCCGTACAGCCGGCAATACCGAAGATGGTCATAAAGGCACGCTTTTTGTAGCGGAACAGGTTACGCGCCGCCACCTTGTTCAAAAAGCCCATGCGACGCCAGATAAAGCCGATGCGCTCAAGCAAGATGCGCGAGCCAGCGCGCGGGGCCTTGGGACGCATAAGCGAGGCCGGGGTCTCGGCCATCTCGTGGCGGCAGGCGATAATCGTGGCGCCCACCACGCCCACGGCAAACAGCGCCACCGAAACGATCGAGGACACGATGTCGTACGAAAGCAGCATCTGGGGCAGTGAGTACATATCGTCGAACACCGTAAACAGGAACAGCGGCAGGCCCACAAATCCGATGATGTTGCCGAGCACGCCGCCGATCAGACACGCCCACAGCGAGTAGTCCACGTATTTGGACAGAATACGCCCGCTCGAATAGCCGAGCGCCTTGTACAGGCCAATGAGCGTGCGCTCTTCCTCGACCATGCGTGTGGCGGTGGTAAGACTGATGAGCACGGCGACGACAAAGAAGATAAATGGGAAAACCGTGGCGATGGCCTCGACCGAAGAACTGTCGCTCTCGACGCTCGAGTAGCTTGCGATGTTACCGCGGTCCTGGATGTACCAGGTGCATTCGCCCAAATCGGAAATCTCGGCGCGAGCATCGGCGAATTGTTGGTTGGCGGCGGCGCGGCGCTGGTCCAGGTCGGCCTGAGCCTGGACACGCTCCTCGCTGCCCTGGGGCATGCGGTTGATGTTGTCCTGTTCAATCCCAAAGAGCATATTCGCCTGGCGCTCGGCCGCATCCAAGCTTGCCGGCGTGTCAACCGTCAGCTCCTGAGCGCGCACCTTCTCACGCTCCTCACGGATCTTCTCGATATTACCCTTGACCTCGTTGATCTTTGTCGTATAGGCATCTGAATAGGAGTTGAGGCTCTTGGCCCCCTCGACGGTCACGCGGATCGCGGAGTAGGAAGAAGATGTCGCGGCATCCTCGCTCACATAGAACTTATAGTCCGCAGCCGAAGCAGCGCGAAAGGCGTTGACTGTCGAGTCGGAGCTCACGTCGGTGGGGTCGAGGACCTCGGCCGTAATGGTGTAATCGCCCGCGGCAAACTGATCCTTGGCACTTTGATTGGACGAGCTTGCGTCATTGGCGGCAAAACTCACGGTATCGCCGATTTTCTTGCCCGATGCCTTCAGGAACTTCGAAGTCACCGCGACTTCATCGGCGCTCTCGGGCAAATCGCCGTTCACGAGCACCGGCTGATCGATGTTCTCCTTGGAGAGACTCTGCACGACCACGCGCTCGCGCGTTGTACCCACGGCGGTGTAGGCGGTCTCGGTGTAGATGCCCTCGGCCGTCTCGACACCATCGACCTCTTGGATGGCGGCGAGATCATCGTCGGTCAGGCCATAGGTCGACTGGACGTTGATATCGTAGACATTCTGCTGGTCAAAGTAGGCGTCGACCGAATCGCACAGATCCTCGCAGCCCGCCTTAAGACCGCACATCACACTCACGCCGAGCGCGGTGATGACCACAATGGACAGGAAGCGCTTAAGGCTGCCTCGGATTGTGCGGTAGATGCCACGGCGAAAAACCGTCGGCACCATATCGTTTGAGCTTTGGGCAGTGCGGTAGGTCGTAAAATCCTGCTCGCGCTCCATGTTCTGCGCGTCGCGGCGTAGGCTGTTTTGGCGGTCTTGGTCCATGGGCGCTACCACTCGATCGTCTCGATAGGCACGGGATTTTGCTGGACCGTTTCACTCTCCACGCGCCCGCTCTTAAAGCGAATCAGGCGATCGGCCATGGGCGCGAGAGCGGAGTTGTGGGTGATGATAATGACCGTAATGCCCTGTTTGCGGCAGGTGTCCTGCAGCAATTGCAAGATCTGCTTGCCGGTTTTGTAGTCAAGTGCACCCGTGGGCTCGTCGCACAAAAGTAGCTTGGGGTTCTTGGCCAGCGCGCGGGCGATGGACACGCGCTGTTGCTCGCCGCCCGAAAGCTGCGCCGGAAAGTTAGCGAGTCGGTCGCCCAGGCCAACCTGGCAAAGCGTTTGCTCGGCATCGAGCGAATCGGGGCAGATCTGAGCTGCGAGCTCAACGTTTTCGAGTGCCGTCAGGTTGGGAACCAGATTGTAGAACTGGAAGACAAAGCCGACGTCGGCGCGGCGGTATTCAACAAGCTGCGCCTCGTTGGCGGAGCTCACGTCGCGCCCGTCCACCGTCACGGTGCCGGAAGTCGCCGTATCCATGCCGCCCAGGATGTTGAGCGCCGTGGTCTTGCCAGCACCCGAGGCGCCCAGGATAATGGCGAGCTCACCGCGCTCGACCGTAAAGCTCGCGCCGTCGAGCGCATGAATACGGGCGTCGCCCTCGCCGTATGCCTTGATGACATCTTTGAATTCGATATAGGCCATCGATTGGTTCCCATCTGGTCGGATAACTCTTTAGTATTACCCATTTCGCACCGACCAAAAAGGGACAGGTTCATTTTGGCAGGTTTTATATGGGGAAACGGCAGCCATAGATGAGGCGCCGGGGAGACAGAGAAATCATCGACAGGGTCAGGCCGACCGCCAAACACAACGTACGCATCTCTATCTGTCAGACAAATCATTCGAACAGCTGTTCGTTTCTATGATATGATTCCGTTATCTAAGCAGGCCAATACGCAGAAAGGCGGCCAACATGGCGTTCGACTTTAAGAAGGAATGCAAGGAGCTCTACAAACCTGCAAGCAAGCCGAGTATCGTAACTGTCCCGCCTATGAGCTACGTTGCCGTTCGCGGCAAGGGCGACCCAAATACCGAAGGTGGCGAGTATCAAAACGCCCTGCCGCTGCTTTACGGAATCGCCTATACCGTCAAGATGTCGAAGAAAGGCTCAAGGAGTATCGAGGGCTATTTCGACTTTGTGGTACCGCCGCTCGAGGGTTTCTGGTGGCAAGACTCCCCGAGCGGCGACATCGATTATGTACGCAAGGACGATTTCAACTTTATCTCGTGCATTCGCCTGCCCGATTTCGTCACCCGAGATGACTTTGACTGGGCAGTCGCGGAAGCCACGACCAAAAAGAAACTTGACTTTTCTGCCGTCGAGCTGCTTAAAGTTGACGAGGGCCTCTGCGTTCAATGCATGCACACCGGGCCCTACGACAACGAACCGGCGACCGTAGGCGCTATGAATGAATACACGACCGAGCAGGGCTATGTCCCCGACTTCTCAGACACTCGTTTCCATCACGAAATCTATCTCTCCGATCCACGCAAATGTGCACCGGAGAAACTTAAGACTGTGGTTCGTCATCCTATCAAGCGCGCTGAATAGCGTGGAGCGTCATCTCACGCGCTAGGTTTTAAGCCAGCCAACCAGCCGCCTCCTAGGCCGTCCGGTAATTATCTTGACGCGGCCCGTCGCATCTTATAAGTTTGTTTTGCTAAAGCTGGAAAGCCTCTCAACGATGCGCAACTCCAGCTCTTTTTCTATCAAGAGGCTTAAATGAAATACCGGAAGTCGCGGATATCCATCAACGAACAAATAGCACTATTGACAGAATACAGGGGTCTTAAGTGCTCTGATCAAAGCGAACTCGAGCGAGCTTTGGTCGAAGTCGGCTACTACAGGCAAAGCACTCGAACGCTACTCCTCGTACGCGCCCTCAAGCCGGAGCAGCCACTCCTTACGGTCGAGGCCGCCGGCATATCCGTTGAGCGACCCGTCGGCGGCAACCACGCGATGGCACGGCACAATAATCGAAATGGGATTACGCGCGACCGCAGCCCCCACCGCACGAGGAGACACAACGGGATCCTCGTTTCCCGGCACACGATGTCGAGCAGCAACACGCTGGGCAATCTCGCCATACGTAGCGACCTCGCCACGCGGAATTGAAAGCAGCTCAAACCAAACCTCGCGCTGAAACGCCGTACCAATCATATGCAACGGCGGCGTAAACCGAGGCTCCTGCCCCGCAAAATAAGCATTCAGCCAAGCCCAAGAACGCTCAAGCACCGAAGAAGCCGCGCCATTTTCCGGACTTACCGAAGACATCCCACCGGCACCAGAAACCGCATCGGCACCTTCAACGTGCTCCGCATCCTCTTTGAGCAGCGTAGAGCCAAAGTGCTCCTGACCCTCAAACCAAAGCCCCGTCAGACCGCGGCCATCAGCGGCAAGCAGGATTTCGCCCAAAGGCGAAGCAAACGTCGTCGTGACCACCAGCGGCTCCTTTCAAAACTCCGCACCATAATACCGCGAATTGTGCAGACAACCTCAATCGACCCCAAAGTCGCCCCAGGCAGCAGGCGCGACAGCGCCGCAGCTGCCGCACGACCCCAAAGTCCCCGCAGGCAGCAGGCGCGAAGCGCCGGGGCCGCCGCCGGGACTAGGGCCCGCAACAGCCACGTGCCCTCACATCAGCCCAGCGCCCCCAACCAACAACGGCCCCATCGCAGACCGCTCGCGCAGCGTCACCGCAGGCGGGGGCCGGGCTTAGTTTTCAGAACACTCCGCAGACCAGTGTGGCGCCTTGTCCGCGGCTCCGAAGGAGCAGGACAAGGCGCCACACATGGTCGAGGACGTTCTGAAAACTAAGCCCGGCCCCGCCGGACAGGTCAACCTACTCGCAGAGCAGCTTGGCGATCTGGACGGCGTTGGTTGCCGCGCCCTTACGGATTTGGTCGCCGCAGCACCAGAAGGTAATACCGCGCGTGGCCTCGGGGTTCGAGATGTCGCGACGCACGCGACCGACCCAAATCAGGTCTTGGTCGGACGTATCCATCGGCATGGGGAAGCGGTCGTGCGCATCCTCGGCAGCCATATCGTCAACCAGCTTGACGCCGGGAGCGGCAGCCAGCGCAGCACGGGCCTCGTCAACCGTAATGTCACGCTCGAACTCGAGCATGATGCTCTCGGAGTGCGAACGCAGCACGGGCACGCGCACGCAGGTGCAGTTCACGCGCAGCTCGGGCAGGTGCATGATCTTGCGGCCCTCGTTTTGCAGCTTCATCTCCTCGGAGGTAAAGCCCTCCTCCTTGACGCCGCCGATCTGCGGAATCAGGTTACTCGCCAGCTGGGCGGCAAACGCGCGCGGCTCGGGAATCTCCTCGCCACGGCCCAGGGCGGCCAACTGAGCCTCGAGCTCGGCCATGCCGGGGGCGCCAGCACCCGAAGCCGCCTGGTACGTCGAGACGATCATGCGTTTCACGCCAGCGAGCTGATGCAGCGGCCACGTGGGAACCAGGCCGATAATGGTCGCGCAGTTGGGGTTGGCGATAAGGCCGTGATGCCACTTGATATCGTCGGCATTGATCTCGGGCACGACCAGCGGCACCTCGGGGTCCATGCGGAAGGCATGGCTGTTATCGACCACGACGGCACCGCGCTTGACGGCCTCGGGCAGCAGCTCCTTGGCGATGTCGTCGCCGGCGGCGCCGAGTACGATATCGCAGCCCTCGAAGGCCTCGGGGCAAGCCTCTTCAATCACGATCCGCTCGCCGCGGAACTCGACGGTCTTGCCCGCGGAGCGTGCACTCGCCAGCAGCTTGAGCTTGCCGACCGGGAACTCCTGCTCATTGAGGCACTCGAGCATCTGGGTGCCCACGGCTCCCGTCGCGCCCAAAATAGCAACCGTGTACTGTTTCATGCTTCCCCCTTTAAAGGTTTTGGCTTTTGCCCGCACGCCGAGCAGGCCGATTATTGTTGCCAGTGTATACAAGAACGGGGCAGGCACGAAACCCGCCCCGTCGAAACGAAACCGAAACGAAACGCCCCGCCGTAGATTTTTGGCGCGTGCCCCAACAATCTACCGAGACAGTCGCTACTTGTGGAGTGCTGACAGGGCGGGATCGACCGGCGCGGGAGCCTCCAGGTCGGAGACCTTCACAATGCCGTTCTCATCGGAGAAGGCACGGTAGATGGTCTGGATCGCCAGATCGAAGTCCTTCTCCTCGACACCGATAATGATGTTGATCTCGTCGCAGCTCTGCGAAATCATGCGCACGCTCACGCCGGCCTGGCCAAGCATGCCAAACAGATGGCCCGAGATGCCCGCGCGACCGCGCAGGTTACGGCCAACGGTCGCAATGAGCGCCAAGCCCTCGACAACCTCGATCTCGAGCGGCTCGACCTCCTGCTGAATGTCGCCCACGAGCGAGTACAGCGAGTCGTGCACGTCCTGCTCCTGCACCACGGCGCCAAAGCGGTCGACACCGGTGGGCATGTGCTCGACGGAAACGTCATAGCGTTCGAAGACCGAAAGCGCACGGCGCATAAAGCCGACGCGCGGCTTGGTGCGGTCGCGGGCGACGTTGATGGCGACAAAACCGCGCTTGCCGGTCACGCCGGTAATGATGGGCTCCGCCTCGCCTTCATCAGCCGTCTCGCTAATGATGGTGCCGGGGTCCTGCGGCGCATTGGTGTTCTTGATGACCAGCGGAATGCCTGCCTCGCGCACGGGGAACACGGCTTCCTCGTGCAGGACGCTTGCGCCCATGTACGAAAGCTCGCGCAGCTCCTCGTAGGTAACGCGCGCAATGGGCTGAGCCTCCGGAACAATACGCGGATCCGCAGAATAGAAACCCGAGACGTCGGTCCAGTTCTCGTAAAGGTCGGCGCCCAGGCACTTAGCCAAAATCGAGCCCGAGATATCGCCGCCGCCACGATCGAGCAGCTTGATCTGGCCCTCACGCGTCGCGCCGTAGAAACCGGGCATAACAAAGCCGCCCTGCTGACCGTACTCCTGCACCAGCTCGGAGGTGCGGTTCATGCTGAGCGTACCGTCGTGATGGAACGCAACGACCGTCGCGGCATCCAGGAACGGCAGGCCCAGGTACTCGGCCATCAGGCGAGCGGTGAAGTACTCACCGCGGCTCACGAGCTCCTCGGTGGAGTAACCGCCCGAGCGGGCGCGCTCGGCAAAGGCCGCGAACTCCTCGCGGATGGGATAGGTAAGCTCCAGCTCGTCAGCAATATCAAAATAGCGCTGGCCAATGTCCTCGAGCAACTCCTCGCACGACACGTGATACTTAACGTGCGCGTTAACCAGGTAGAGCAGGTCGGTCACCTTGGTGTCGCCCTTAAAGCGGCGACCGCAGGCAGAAACCACCACAAAACGGCGGGCAGGGTCGGCATCGACGATGGCCTTGATCTTCTTGAAGTGTTCGGCGTCGGCGACCGACGAGCCGCCAAACTTGGCAATCTTAATCATGGGCTGGAGGTTACCTTTCTAAAAGCCTCTGCGAACCTATTTTGCGTGCTCTGATACCATGGTTTCACCGATTGGGACCAAGGCATCCGAGGAGCAGTGTTATATGGGAACTTATCATAGTACACGAGGACGCACTTTATCGTGCTCAAGTAAGGTGGCAATCCGTACCGGCATCGCTCCCGACGGGGGTTTGTTTGTCTCGGACGAGCTCGGCACCCAGCAGGTCGATATCAGCTCGCTTGCAGCTAAATCGTACTTTGAAATCGCTCAAGATGTGTTGGGAATGTTACTGAATGATTACACGGCCGAAGAAATTTCGGCGTGTGTCGACGAGGCATACCGCGGCACGTTCGCGAGTGAAGAGGTTACGCCGCTCGTCAAACTCGACGCTGCGCCGGGTGTTGACGCCCCTCAGACCTATGTGATGGAACTCTTTGGCGGCCCTACAAGCGCCTTCAAGGACGTCGCCCTGCAGATGCTCCCCCGTCTGATGGCCCGCACTTCCGCCAAGGACGGCGGCGCCGAGCGCATCATGATCGTCACCGCCACGTCGGGCGACACGGGCAAGGCTGCGCTCGCCGGTTTTGCCGACGCTCCGGGCACGGGCATCACCGTCTTTTATCCCGAGGGCAAGGTTAGCCGCGTCCAGAACCTGCAGATGTCCACGCAGGAGGGCGACAACGTCGCCGTCTGCGGCATCCGCGGCAACTTTGACGACGCCCAGAGCGCCGTCAAGCGCATCTTTGCCGATAAGGAGCTTGCCGAGCGCCTGGAAGCCGCCGGCACGGTGCTTTCGAGCGCCAACTCTATCAATGTCGGCCGTCTGGTACCGCAGGTCGTCTACTACTTTGCCGCCTATGCGCAGCTGCTGCGCGCCGGCGCTATCGAGGCTGGCGACGCCGTAGAGTTCTGTGTGCCCACCGGCAACTTTGGCGATATCTTGGCCGGCTACTACGCCAAGCGCATGGGCCTGCCCGTCGCCAAGCTCATCGTCGCGAGCGACAAGAACAACGTGCTTGCCGACTTCCTGACCACCGGCGTCTACGACCGTAACCGCCCGTTCTTCACGACCATCTCGCCGTCGATGGACATCCTCATCAGCTCTAACCTGGAGCGCATGCTGTACTTCCTGTCCGATGGCGACTGCGAACTCGTTGCCGGCCTTATGGAGCAGTTGGCACAGACCGGTCGCTACGAGGTACCCGCCGAGCTGCTGGCCAAGATTCAGAGCGTCTTTGGCTGCGGCTGGGCCAGCGAGGACGAGGTCCGCGCTGCCATCAAGAGTTGCTGGGACGCCAACGGCTACGTGATCGACCCGCACACCGCTTGCAGCTATCACGTCTTTGAAAAGGTCGCTCCCGCCGAGGGCGCCAAGGCTCGCGTGCTGCTTTCGACCGCCAGCCCCTACAAGTTCCCGCGCGCCTGCTGCGACGCCCTGGGCCTCGACGTTCCCGAGGATGATTTTGAGGCTATGCGTGTACTCGAGCAGGCCACCAACACGGTCGCCCCGGTCCAACTCGCCGAGCTTGAGTCCAAGCCTGTCCGCTTCGAAGACGTCTGCGACGTAGCCGACATGGCCAACTACGTCGAGTCTGCAGCAAAAAAGATGACTACCAACTAAAACCCCTTATAAGGCGCCGGCGAAAGCCGGCGCACCTTCTTTTTATTTAGCTTTCGGGATAATGACGAGCATGCGAGCGGGTCTGGCCGTTTAGTTCGTCGCGAGTTCCGCACGAGCCGGAAAGCACTTAATGTGCTTTCCGAGCGAGCCAGGACTGCCCGAGCAGCGAACTAAACGGCCAGACCCGCCCAGGAGGACCCACATGATCAAAATCACCGTCCCAGCAACCAGCGCCAACCTAGGCATCGGCTACGACACCCTCGGCATGGCCGTCAGCCTCTACTCGCACTTCACCTTCGAGCGCGCCGACAAGCTCACCATCACGGGCTGCCCCAAGGAGTTCCAAAACGAGAATAACCTGGTCTATGTGAGCTTTGTCGATGCGCTGGCCGCATGGGGCGAGCCGGCCTTCCCCGTTGCCATCGACATCCAGACCGACGTGCCCGTCGCCCGCGGCCTGGGCTCCAGCTCCACCTGCGTCGTCGCCGGCATCATGGCAGCCGCCGCACTGACGGGCCACACCGTCGACCGTGCCGAGCTTGTTCGCATTGCCACCGAAGTCGAGGGGCATCCTGATAACGTCGCTCCCGCCATCCTTGGCGGCGCCGTCTGCTCCTTTACGCCGACCGATTCGCTCCCCCAATGTCTGCGCTACGAGGTGAGCGATCGCTTGCGTTTTATTACCGTGATTCCGCCCTACGAGGTACATACGAGCGAGGCGCGCAAGGTCGTGCCGCAGGAGATTCCACTCTCCACCGCCGTATGGCAAATGGGCCGCATCGCCGGCATGACGCGCGGCCTGGAGACCGGCGACCTTGACCTGATTGCCGCCGCTAATGACGACCGCATTCAGGAGCCCTATCGTCGCCGCCTGATTCCCGACTACAACGCCGTGCGCGACACCTGCCTTAACGGCGGCGCTAAAACCATCTGGATTAGCGGCTCGGGCTCGACCCTCATGGCTGTGACCGACGACACCATCGTGGCAAAGTTCCTGCAGGTCAAGCTGCGCGAGCAGTTCCCCAAGTGCGACACGCATATCCTCACGTGCGACACGGAAGGCGCTCAAATCGAGTACCTGTAGTCGCCGTCCCGTATACTCGCCGGGGAGGCCAGGGGCTTTGCCCCCAAATCGTCCTCGGACATGGCAGGACCCCCGCTGTGCACTTCGTGCGGCGGGGGTCCTGCCGTCCTGCGGAAAGATTTGGGGGCAAAGCCCCTGGCCTCCCCTATGTTAACTTCGCCGGCGGCGGCTACAGGGACCTACGCTCTGGAAAGTCGCCGGGCTGATGTTCTGCATTTTATTGATAGGAGCCCTTACTAGAGGCAGGCCTCGGCGATGCGGCGCTTGAGTTCGTCGATGCCGGTGCCGGTCTGGGAGCTCGTGATGATCACATTCTCGGCAGGGACGTTGAGCTGCTTTTTGATGGCTGCTGCCTGGCGGGCCTGTTGGGTGCGGCTGAGCTTGTCGGCCTTGGTGAGGCAGACGATAAAGTTGAACTCGTTGCCCTGCAGGTAGTCAATCATGTCGTGATCGAGCTTGCTGGGGTCGTGGCGGATATCCACCAGAGAGACGACCAAGTTAAAGCTGCGCTCGGAGTCAAAGAAATCGCCAATGAGCTCGGCCCAGCGGTCGCGCTCGGCCTTGGAACGACGGGCGAAACCGTAGCCCGGCAGGTCCACAAAATGCACGTCGTCGGCCTCAAAAAAGTTGATGTTGCTCGTCTTGCCCGGCGTGCTCGAAACCTTGACCAGGTTCTTGCGGCCAAAGAGTTTGTTCATGATGGAGGACTTGCCCACGTTGGAGCGGCCGACGAAGCTCACCTCGGGACAGGTTGACTCGGGAATCTGCGAAACCTTGCCGTAGCTGGCGACGAACTTGGCAAGCTGGTAGTTAATTGAATCGGCCATGGACACTCCTTGGTCGTAGGTTCTTACAAAACGGGCGTGCTATTGCGCGGCGGCGATACGACGAACGATGTCAAGCGTGATGCCGCTCGCGGTGCGAGCGTACTCGTCCAGATCGAACTCGCGCTCGCAAAACGCGTCATATGCCTCGTCACAATTATCGCTGATAGCGCGCAGTACCAGGCAATCGACACCATTCTTGGCCGCGATGTGCGCAATTGCCGCGCCCTCCATCTCGACGCAATCGGCATGCGTGGCCTCAATCGCAGCGTTACGCATGGCGTCACCCGTAACAAAGCGATCACCCGTGGCGATAGTGCCACACAGGAACTGCTTGGGGTCCTTCTCCGCAGAAGTCTCATCCGCCGAGGCATCCACAAATCCATGCTCGGCAAGCACGGCGGCGGCAACATCAGCCAACGCCGGTGTCGAGACAAACTCCTCGAGCCCCGGCGCGGACTCGGCGATGAGTGCCGTATCGGTATCCAGATAGCGCAGGCACTTGCCTATAACCACGTCGTTAATATGGAGTTTAGGGTTTAGGCCGCCCGCAATGCCCGAAAACACAACGGCCTGCGGGGCGTATTTGCTGATGAGATGCTGCGTTGCGGCAGCGGCGTTCACGGTCCCCATGCCTGCCGTCGTGGCGACTACTGTCAGACCCGAAAGCCCACCGTTCACAACGGTCAAGCCCGCCTCCTGCGACTCATGCGTGCCACTCAGCTCTTCCTTAATCTGCGCAACCTCTTTTTCGAGTGCGCCTATGATCGCGATGGTTGCCATGCCATCCCCCAAATCCGTGCAAATTGCTTATCCACGGTATGGTACCAGCATTTTGGCTCAACCGTGTCAGCACCAAGCCGTTAGGCCAGTACAGCTCGGGTATCATAAAGGGGCAAAAATGGCTTGTTAGCCGATGGCCGACCTGAGCTCCGCACGGCGCTTTTTCATACCGGCCATAACGGCATTGCGCAGCTCGGGCATGCGCGCGGTATCCATCTGAGGTACGCCCTCAAGCTTATAGGGAATGCCCAGTTGCTCGTACTTGACGACACCCATCGTGTGATACGGCAGCATTTCCAGGCCCACCACGTTGTGCCATGGAGCGATGAGGCGACCGAGCTTCTCGCACTCCTCCACCGTGTCGGTAATGCCCGGCACCACCACGTGGCGGATAACGACCTTGATCTTGCGACGTGCAAGTTCATCGCCGAACGCCAAGATGCGTGCGGGATCGCAACCGGTCAGCTTTTTATGCTCGACGGGATCGGCGTGTTTAATGTCAAGCAGCACCATGTCGGTCTCGTTGAGTACGGCATCGAACTTCTCGGGATGCGCGGGATCGAACGCATAGCCGCAGCTATCCAAGCAGGTATGCACGCGACCATCGGGGTTATTGTGCATGGCGCGGAACAGGTCGGCTAAAAACGCGGGCTGCAGGAGCGGCTCGCCGCCGGATACCGTAATACCACCGCTGCGGTAAAACTCATGGTTGCTCTGGAACTCGTCCATCAGGTGCTCGACGGTCACCATGGTACCGCCGTTAACCGACCAGGTATCGGGGTTGTGGCAATACGCACAGCGCATGGGGCAGCCCTGAACAAACACCACAAAGCGGATGCCAGGTCCATCGACCGTTCCCATCGTCTCAATCGAATGTACGCGGCCCAGGGCAAACGCAGAGTCCTCGGGACGAGCGTCCACACCCTCGAGCGTCATCTCAGCCATTCCCGCTACCTTGCCTCTCATTGGTTTTAGCTACATAAATGCCAGAGCCATTCTAGCCCATACGTTTGCGTTTAAACGTCTCGGGCTAGAATGGCACGTTTTAATCTATCCCCCATTACCGTGACGGGAGCCCATGTCGAGATGTGAAGCCGAAGAATGCTCGCCTACAGCCTTTACGCCTTAAGCGTGAGCACCGCACCGAAGGCGGTCGGGCCGCAATGGCTCGAGATGACGCCACCGACCTGAGTCCAGGTAACGTCCTTAAAGCCCAGGTCGTGCGCATAGACTTCCATGTCGTCGCGCAGCTCCTGGGAAAGGCCTACCGAATACGCCAGGCCAATGTGCGAGTAGTCAATCTCGCCCTTCTCAACCATGTGGTCAATAAAGGCGCGGGCGCACTTGAGCATAGAGCCGCGGAACTTCTTGGTCGCCACAAACTTACCGCCCGTCACCTCAATGCAGGGCTTAATCTTGAGCAGGTGGGCGCCAAGGAACGCGACGTTGGACAGACGACCGCCCGCCTTAAGAAAGGCCAGGTCGGTAGGAACAAAGCCCAGCAGCACGCGGTCCATGACGGAGTTCGTAAATGCAAAGATCTCGTCGACGGTGGCGTCGGGGTGAGCCTCGATGTATTTGGCGGTCTCGACGGCAACGAGCGACTGGCCCACCGAGACAAAACGCGTATCCATGGAGAATACGTAGTCGCGGCCCTTAGCCGCAATCTTGGAGGACTGATGCGAGCAAGTCGTGACTTCGGAGTACGCAAGATGCAGAATGGTCGCATCGGGCTGCTCGGCATGGATACGGTCATATACGTGCGCAAAATCTGCAGGCGCGCAGCCGCTGGTCTTGGGCATTACGCCAAACTCGTTGCAGCGCGAGTAAATCTCGAGTGGATCGATGGAGCCGTCCTCGACGGTCTCGTCACCAATCGTGACATGCATGGGCACGCGCACGATGCCGTAGCGCTCGCAGAGCTCCGGCGTCACATCCGACCCAGACTCAACCACGATTACGTACTTGCCCATTATTATCACGACCCATCTCGACATTGGCTTTTCAATACATGGCACGCGCCGCCGCACTGTTGCACAACGGCGTCCAAGCGCCAAAGAGACGCCGCCCCTTGCGCACAACAAAGGACAGCGTCTCCCTGGAAAACTCCGTGCTAACCTGAGATTCTACACGGTTTATTACTAAGTGTTACTTACTCCGCAAACGGTCGCTATACGCGATAAACGGTAGTTGGCCGCGGCAACTGCGATTCATTTCGCCCAGCAAGTCCAATCGTGCCCCATGCACGGTTAATGCACGAGGCGGTAGAAATTCATCGATGCCGCACCCTCGGCATGCAACCCCATCGCCGAAACCGCCGGCGAATAGGTACGGCTCGTAAGTGCCGCCTCGCCGCCATTTGCAAAAATCTCGACAATCGTAGTGTCCGAAAGCACGCGCAGGTCGCGAAGCTCGCTGAGCTCGATCGACCTCTGGTCGCGCCCATAGCCTTCGTCACCCATGTCGAGGGTAAGCATCCCGCCTGCATAGCGCACAAAGACACCCTTGCGGATTTCGAGCTCGACCATCTTGGTGCCCTCACAGGAAACCACAAGATCAAACAGGCGGCCCGGCTCCTCAACGGTTTCACCGCCTGTCGCGCGAACGCAGTCGCCGCGCATCCTCTCAATCTCGTGCGCCGGCTGCTGGCAGAGCTTACCATCGCGCATGCTCAGCTCTCGCGGCACCGTCAACGCGCACTGCCACCCGCGCGCCACCGTCGGGTTTTCCGCCGTCGCATCGGGGCAACCCGACCATCCGATCATCAAACGCCGGCCTGCAGCATCCTCAAAGGACTGCGGAGCATAGAAATCAAAACCGGCATCGACCATCGGGGGCATGCCCTGCCCGGTGATCTTAAAACTCGGCGCCTCCCAATCGGCCTCGATGGGAAACCACACGCACTGGTGCGGATTGCGGTAACGCCAACCATCGGCGGACACACCCTGCGGACAGCAAACGAGAATAAGCTCACCATCGAGCTCAAACAGATCGGGGCACTCCCACATAAAGCCAAACTTCTCGCCCAACTCAATGCGCGTCGCATAGCTCCAGTCCTCTAGATCGCTCGAGGTATAGACAAGCACGCAGCCGCGGTCGTCTTTCGTACGAGCGCCCAGAACCATGTAGTAGATACCATCGTGTTCAAGGATCTTGGGGTCGCGTACGTGCGTACCGATATCGTCGGGGTAATCGACCGGCCCAACAGCCACACGCTTCTTGCCCAATTCGTCGGGATTCTCGGCAACCATATGAATTTGGTTTTGCTCACGGCCCGTCAACACGTAGTCGTAATCATCGCGGTCAAAATGCTTGACGTTGCCGGTATAGAAGTAGTGAATCTTGCCGTCGTGTACAAAGGCAGAACCAGAATACGCTCCGCTCGAATCCAAATCGGAATCGGGGAACAGCACAGGGCCGCAATTCTCGTACGTCACAAAATCCTTTGTTGTCAGATGATTCCAAAGCACTGGACCGCCATGCGCAGCATCGAATGGATCGTATTGGTGATAGATGTGATACGTATCACCGATCTGCACCAAACCGTTGGGATCGTTGAGCCAGCCAAGCTCAGGCTCCACATGGAACAGGAGCCTATCGGGGTCGGACGCGATGCGACCCGCCGTCTCATCCTGTCCGGCACGCCATTGCTCATAGTCCGCGCGTGTCACCTTATTTTTTTGATTAAACATCGCCGTTGACTTTCTCGTCTATGGGGAAGGACGCTCGACTCACACGAGCCGAACGCCCTTCCCCAAATGGACTTACCCTCAGATTACGCTGAACGGCTCAACTAGAAGCTAACGTCGAAGCCAGCGCCAGCGCCCTCTTCATCGGTGGTCGGCACGCCCTTTGCCTTGTTGTAGGCAAAGATCAAGACGATCGGCACGATGAAGGCGATGAGATTGCCAGCCACATACCACACGAGCGTCTCGGGTGTGACGATGAGCAGGCCAAGTACTCCGGTCAGACCCTGACCGATGGCGCGCACCTCAAAGAGCTTCACGAAGGCACCGCCGCAGCCTGCACCGATGCAAGCGCAGACGAACGGAATGATCGAGTAGCGCATGTTTGCAGCAAAGATTGCGGGCTCGGAGATACCGACTAGCGTCGGGATAAAGGACGACATGCAGATGTTGCGCTCTTTGGAGTGCTTCTTGTGAATGAGATACATGCCGATGGCGCCGCCGCCCTGGGCGATGATGGAAACCGACCAGATGGCCTGGATGTAGTTGAAGCCGGTCGTGGCAACGAGGTTGGCCTCAATACCCTGGATGAACTGATGCGTACCGGTAACGACGAGCGGCTGCAGGAACGCAGCGAAGACAAAGGCGCCAAAGACGCCCATCCTGTTGTACAGGACATCGATTACGCCAGCGAGGACGTCGCCGATCAGGTTGCCGAGCGGGCCGAACACGGTGAACAGGGCAACGTTAGCAAGAATCAGGGTAACGGTCGGGACAAAGACAAACGAGACGACCTCGGGGATGTACTTCTGGGCAATCTTCTCGACCTTGGCCATAAACCAGGCAGTCAGGATTGCAGGGAACACGCCGCCCTGGAAAGCAACCATGGGGATGGAGAGCGGACCAAAGTTCCAGTACTCAGCACCCGACGGATCCATAACGAACGCGTTACGGTTCATAAGGCTCGGGTGAACCATGACGATACCGACGAGGATACCCAGGATCGGGTTGCCGCCAAAACGCTTGACCGCGCTATACATAACCAGGACAGGCAGGTAGTCAAAGGTGGTGGCAATAATGGCAAAGAAGCTTGCGAGGTTCTTGAGGAACTCGCTGTGGTCGGCGAGGCTGCCCTCCATGCCAAAGAGGCCGTTGGCAACGATCAGCGACTTAAGGCCGATGATGATAGCGGCACCGACGAAGGCGGGAATGATGGGGATAAAGATGTCCGAGAACACCTTGAGGACAGAGAAGAACTTGCCTTTCTTGTCCGCCTCGGCGCCCTTGACCTCGGAAGCGCTGATCTCCTTAACGCCCGTCAGAGCCATAAACTCATCGTAGACCTTGTTGACGGTACCGGTACCGAAGATGATCATGAGCTGGCCGCTGTTGTACAGCACGCCCTTGACGCCATCGATGTTTTCGAGCTCGGCCTTGTTGTACTTGCTCGTATCCTTGAGCACCAAACGCAGACGCGTAACGCAATGCGTGGCACCCTCGATGTTCTCCAGACCGCCGACGTTATCGACGACTTGCTGAGACACTACTTTGTAGTCCATGTTCCTCTCCATTCCCTTACGAAATCATAGGACGTTTTGCCACCATTACAGAGACGCAATCGTTGCGTTTGCGCACTTGAGCGTACCGTCGGTGACCGTCAGCGCCACACCCTGGCCCTGCTTATTGCAGAAGCGAGCGTTGAGCGCAACATCATCGACAAAGATGGTCGCGATATCGTCGTCAACGACCAGGCGCACATGGTGAGTGCCCTCGCCCTTAAAGAACAACGGACGCTCGAGGCCCATGTTGTTGACCTGGAACCATGGATACTGGGGGGCAGCCGTAAACTCGAGCTTGCCCTCACGCAGGTTGGCGCGGAACTCATAGGCAAGACCGGACTCGGCGTCCTCGGCAAGCTTCACCGAGAAGCCGGCAGCGTCACCGGTGAGCTCGATGTCAGCGTCGAGCATATAGGTGGAACCGGCATCCGCGGCGAGCACCTGCTCGACCTTGCCCGACTCGCAGGAAAGTTCAAAGGCCTCGACTGTTTTGGCCTCGCCAAAGGCGCCAAGCATGCTGTCGGGGAGTTTGGTGCCAAGCGTTCCGTCGGCACGTTGAACGATCTCGAGGGGCATAAAGGTGCCGCCCCACAGGTAAGAGCTGGGGTCACCGCCCTCGTCACGCGTAGGAACCCAACCAAAGAGAACGCGGCGCTCGCCATCAAATGCGGTACGCGCGGCATAGTACGCACGGCCATCGAAGGAATCGTCCGCAGGAGTGATCCAGGGACCGTTGATAGAGCGAGACATGCGGTAACGGGTCTTGTTGCCATCACTGTACTCAGAGAACACCAGATACCACCAGTCGCCCATCTTAAAAAGATCAGGCATCTCAAACATGGTGTACAGGCCCGGATTCCACCAGTCGCCCTGGAACTCCCAGGTATCCAGGTCCTTGGAGGTGAACTTGACCAGACGACCGGTCATCAGACGCTTGTCCTCGCCCACACGCGTGCCGAGGATGAGCATGTACTCTTCGTTCTCCTCATCCCAAAGCACAAAGGGATCGCGCCAGTTGCGGTCATCGTAACCCTCCTGGGGCGGAAGCAGCGTCTCGGCGATGTTCTTCTCCCACTTGACGGCGTCGTCACTCGTTGCGTGAAGAAGAACTTGCTTCATCAAACGTGCGCGGACCTTATCGCGATTGCAACCAGTGTAGAGCGCATGGTACTTGTCGCCCACCTTAAACACCGTGCCGGCATAAACATACTGGTCGACTTCCTCGTCGCCGCCACGCTCAAGGCTCTCGCCAAAGTCTTTGTAATTGACGAAGTCCTTGGTTGTCGCGAGTGCCCAGCCAAACGGCTCTCCGAAAGGTCCGGGGTTTCGCGTGTCACGCTGATGATAGAGATAGAACGTGCCGTCCTCGCCGTACGGCATGATGTCGCCCACCCAAATTCCCTCAGGCTGGTAATACACCTTGTGCATCCGAGACTTCCTTCCCACGTGATACTAACTCGGTACAACTGCAAGATATGTCAATCGTTTTCATATGTCAAACGTTTTCACACCAATACGTCTTTTCGCAGTTCCAGTCGTCGGCAAACGGTTGACATATGCCGGCGAACGGTTATTGGAGGCGTTTGAGGGATTCTTTTGGCGCGGGGTGAATTACGCGGTTTTACCCTCGATAAGTTCGACAGGAAGCTTGGTATTCGATTCGGGCTTTTCACCGTTAACAAGAGCGATGATGGATTGCGCCGCGAGCTCTCCGATGCGATCGATATCTTGACGAACGGTTGTTAAGTCAGGCATAAACGTCATAGTGCGGCGGGCACCATCCGCGCCCACGACCTTAATATCGCCCGGAGCGCTCAAGCCGCGCTGCTTCATCACGTTAAGACAGATAGCCGCCATCGTGTCGTCTCCCGCAAAGATGCCGTCAATATCGGGGTTCTCATCGAGGATCTTCGCAACGACCGCGCTCTTTTCGTCGTCGGGCTTAACGAACTCGACCTCACGGACAAGCGCGGGCAAACCGGCCTGCTCAACAACATCGAGGTAGGCATCGGTACGCTTATTGGCAGGCATGCGCATGCGGCTATTGCTGCGCAGGCACAGGATGCGTGAACATCCGTCATCGATCAGGCGACGCGTGGCAAGTTCGCCGATGCTATAGCTGTCGCTCGCAATCTGAACAGAGGCTTCGCCAAGGTCGCAGTCGATACCAACCAGACTCAAGCCCATCTCGGCATACGCCTCGGCACCGATATTAAGCGAGTTGACGATGACGCCATCAACCATATTGCGTCGAAGCATGTCGATATAAGAGCGCTCAAGCTCGGGTCGATTGGCGCTATTGCACAGCAGCATCTTAAAACCGTTTTCGGCCAGGGTATGCTCAATGACTTGAACCACTTGGGCATGAAACGGACTGCTGACATAGGGGACGATCATACCGATAAGATTCAGGCGACCGTTGAGCATGGCACGGGCGATATCGTTGGGCGTATAGTTGATGCGCTTCATCGCGGCATGGACCTTATCGCGGGTCTCTTGGCTAATATAGCCGCGATTATTAAGCACGCGAGATACCGTAGTAGGCGAAACCCCCGCCACCGCTGCAACTTCCTTGATGCCAGGCTTAGCCGTATCCTTAGAACGAGCACTCTCGCGAGCCATAGCACCCTCCCCCATCAACATGTCATACGTTTACATACGAACAAAGCATACCCCAACAACAGCGGGAAGACGGTAACAGCACAAGTATGTAAACGACTCATCCAAATAATTAGGAGAGTTCCGCCTAAAGGGTGACTACACAGGACCCCCGCCGGGCCGCTTTGGGTTACTTTCCAAAACATTTCCGCAGGACGCAAAGGGCTCCGCCGCGCGAAGCGCGCAGCGGAGCCCTTTGCATGTCCGAGGACGTTTTGGAAAGTAACCCAAAGCGGCCCGGCGATCCTGCGGGAGTTAAACCCCTTTAGAACTTGTCGTGGAAGGTACGCGCAATGACCTCGTCCTGCTGCTCCTTGGTGAGCGTGTGGAAGTTCACGGCATAGCCGGAAACGCGGATGGTCAGCTGCGGGTACTTCTCGGGGTGAGCCTGAGCGTCAAGCAGCGTCTCACGGTTGAAGACGTTGATGTTCAGGTGGTGGCCACCCTTCTCGGCGTAAGCGTCGAGCATGTGGACCAGGTTATCGGCCTGAGTCTCGGAAACTTCAGAAACCTTCATAATATGTCTCCTTCGATTGATAGGCGCCGGCCGAAACCGGCGCGCTAATCAGTAATCGTTATTGTTAGTATAGCACTAACAATAGTTACTCGCCCAGCTGATCAAGGTCGATATCGCCAAAGAACACCTGGTCCTCCTTGCCGAGCGCACTCGGGATGATGGAGAAGGTGTTGGAAATGCCGTCCTGAGCATCGCGGAACGGGAGCTTGGAAACCGAAGACAGCGAAGCGATGGCGCCGTGGCTATCGCGCTTGTGCATGGGGTTAGCACCCGGGGCGAACGGCTGGCCAGCCTTGCGGCCGTCGGGGGTGGAGCCGGTCTTCTTGCCGTACACGACGTTGGAAGTAATGGTCAGAACCGAGGTCGTGGGCACGGAGTTGCGGTAGGTGTCGTTCATGCGGATGTACTCCATGAACTGGTGCACAACGTCGTGAGCAATCTGGTCGACGCGGTCGTCGTCGTTACCGTACTTGGGGAACTCGCCCTCGGTCTCGAAGTCGACGATGATGCCGTTCTCGTCACGGACGGGGTGAACCTTGGCGTACTTGATGGCGGACAGGGAGTCAGCCACGACGGAAAGGCCAGCGATGCCCGTAGCGAACCAGCGGTGCACGTGCTTGTCGTGCAGAGCCATCTGGATGCGCTCGTAGCAATACTTGTCGTGCATGTAGTGAATGATGTTCAGCGAGTTGACGTACACGCCAGCGAGCCACTTCATCATGTCGTTGTACTTGGCCACAACGTCGTCGTAATCGAGCGTATCGCCCTCGACGGCGCGATACTTGGGGCCGACCTGCTTCTTGGAGACCTCGTCAACACCGCCGTTGAGTGCGTAGAGCAGGCACTTGGCAAGGTTGGCGCGGGCGCCGAAGAACTGCATCTCCTTGCCGATGCGCATGGAGGACACGCAGCAGGCAATGCCGTAGTCGTCGCCGTGATAGACGCGCATGAGGTCGTCGTTCTCGTACTGGATCGAGGAGCTGGCGACGGAAGTCTTGGCGCAGAACTTCTTGAAGTTCTCGGGCAGACGGGTCGACCACAGAACGGTCATGTTGGGCTCGGGGCTGGTACCCATGTTCTCGAGCGTGTGCAGGTAGCGGTAGCTCATCTTGGTAACGAGCGTACGGCCGTCAACACCCATGCCGCCGATGGACTCGGTGACCCACTGCGGGTCGCCGGTGAACAGGGCCTGGTACTCGGGAGTACGGGCGAATTTGACCATGCGGAGCTTCATGATGAAGTGATCCACGAACTCCTGGATCTGCTCCTCGGTGAAGGTACCGTTGGCAAGGTCGCGCTCAGCATAGATGTCGATGAACGTAGAGGTACGGCCGATGGACATAGCGGCGCCGTTCTGCTCCTTGACGGCAGCAAGGTAGGCGAAGTACATCCACTGGATGGCCTCCTGCGTGTTGGTAGCAGGGTTGGAAATGTCGAAACCATAGGTCTCGGCCATCATCTTGAGCTCGCCGAGGGCGCGGATCTGCTCCTGCAGCTCCTCACGATCGCGGATGTTGTCGGCGGTCATGACCGTCGGGGTGGAAGCCTTCTGGGCCTCCTTGTCCTTAATCAGGTAGTCGACACCGTACAGGGCGACACGACGGTAGTCGCCGATGATGCGGCCGCGGCCATAGCCATCGGGCAGACCGGTGATGATGTGAGCCGAGCGGCAAGCACGCATCTCGGGGGTGTAAACATCGAAGACGCCGGCGTTGTGGGTCTTGCGCTCGAAGGTGTAGCGCTCGACAACGTTCTCGTCGACCTTGTAGCCGTGCTGGCTGGCGGCCTGGCAAGCGATGCGGATACCGCCGTTGACGTGCAGAGCGCGCTTGAGCGGCTTGTCGGTCTGGAGGCCGACGATGGTCTCCTTCTCGCGGTGGGCGTTATCGATGTAGCCAGCGGGGTGGCTCACGATACCCGTGACGGTCTTGGTGTCCATATCGAGGACACCACCCTGCTCGCGCTCCTTAAGCAGCAGGTCGAGAACCTCGCCCCACAGCTCCTTGGTACGCTCGGTCGGACCTACGAGGAACGACTCGTCGCCCTCGTAAGGGGTGTAGTTCTTCTGGATGAAGTCTCGGACGTCAACCTCTCCCGTCCAAATGCCTTCCTTGAAGCCTTCCCATGCCTCCTGCATTGTGTAACCACGCTCCTAGTTACGTGTAATGCGGCGCTCTCTCACACCGCTGCTTATTGAATTCTTGAATGTTCGGCTTGCACTACCGGCTTCTTCCGTTCTTCACCACATGTTGGTGCAGGGAAAAACGTTTGTCCACCTTGGAACTGCAACCCAAAACCCAAGATTTCACCCGTCTGAGAAGGATAACATAGCGACCCTCTCCATCTGGGCTGTTATATGTTTCTTTTTTTATATCATAAGGGCGTTTTTTACAAACCCGCAGGAAATGCGAGTGCAAACAACTACCGTTCACCGATTTGTATGGTATTTTTCCTTGCCTTTGTACGACGTTCGCTCTAGCTGTTATGCCAGCTTTAGCAGGGTAAAGTGCTTCTGAGCAGGCTTTAGGACATGTCTAACGATCTGCCCCCAACTTTGCTGGTACCGACGGTGTACGGCGGTCGCCTAAAGGTTGTTTTCTAGGCATGACCCAAAATCTACCGTATAGGGTGCGCGTGCAAGGGTATCATCTTTCACCGAAAATAGTTTCTAGTGTTAGGGGTTTTCGGTGGAAGATACCGATTTCCGTGAACTTGGGCGCCAGCTCCTTACCGAGTTCGGCAGCATGCATCAGCGCATTTCGCGCTTTGCGGACAAAGCCCTCGGCGGCGAGATGGCCGTCATGCGCGCCCTCATACTCGCCGGCGGTTCGCTCACGCCGAGCGAACTCGCTGATCGCGCCTGGGTCTCGAGTGCCCGCATCGCCAATATCCTACGCGCTCTCGAAGCCAAGGGCTGGGTCGAGCGCGAGCACTCAAAGACCGACCGTCGTCGCGTGCACGTCACGGTGACCGACAAAGGATTCCAGGATCTCGAAATCAAACGTCGGGAATTCGAGAACCGCACTGCGGCTTTCCTCGAGCAGCTCGGCGAAACAGATACCCAAGAGATGGTGCGCCTTCTTAGACGTGCCAACGAAATTATCGACCGCAATCAAGAAAGGAGAGATGCCGAGTGAGGATTCTCAAGCTCTTTAAAAAGCATATCCTGGCACTGTTCACAGCTATCGTACTCATCGTAATCAGCTGCAACGCCGACCTGGCACTGCCTACCTATATGAGCGATATCGTCGACGTGGGCGTGCAGCAAGGCGGTATCGCCTCGCCCGTACCCGACACCATCCGCGCCGAATCGCTCGACGACCTCGAACTCTTTATGAGCGCCAAGGACGCCAAGGCTGTGGAGGCCGTGTTTAGCAAGGCTGACAAAAACGGCATTCGAACGTACAAGGGCACCGAGGAGGAGCGCGCCGACGGCGGCAAGATTGCCGACATCATGAGCCTGCCTGAGACCGTCGTCCTTTCGTTCAACCAGGGCATCGATGCCGACTCCATGGGCGACATGATGGGCACGTCCGGTGAGAAAGACAACAGCGGCGCTCAGGCCATGCCCACCCCCGAGCAGATGGCGGCAATGACGCCCGAGCAGCTCGCCGAGATGCAGCAGAAGGCCGCAGCGGCGCAGAGCATGCAAAAGCAGATCGACGCCGACGGCGGCAAGATCACCATGAAGAGCCTGCGCCTAGGCGTTGAAGGCGGTCTTATCGATCAGGGCAAGCTCGTCGAGGGCGCCAACCAAATGGCGGACAAAATGGGCTCCATGTCGGGCTCTATCGTGACCCAGCGCGCCGTGAGCTATGTACAGGACGAGTACAAGGCGCAGGGCATCGACCCCGCTGACGTGCAGAACGCCTACCTGAGCCGCATGGCGACCACGATGTTTGGTCTGTGCCTCGTGTCGCTCGTCGCCACCATCCTGACCGGTGCCGTGGCCTCGCGCACCGCCTGTTCCATCGCCCGCGACCTGCGCCGCGAGACCTTCAACAAGGTTATGCACTTCTCGCCGGCCGAGGTGGGCAAGTTTAGCCAGGCCTCGCTCATCACCCGCTGCACCAACGACATTCAGCAGATCCAGATGGCCGCAACCCTGT
The DNA here is from genome assembly GCF_964239575.1 of Collinsella aerofaciens ATCC 25986. GTDB lineage: Bacteria > Actinomycetota > Coriobacteriia > Coriobacteriales > Coriobacteriaceae > Collinsella > Collinsella aerofaciens_BQ. The sequence continues at coordinate 19,792 of NZ_CAXSQQ010000012.1, read as the reverse complement.
TCATCCGCATGTGCCTGATGGCCCCCGTCATGGGCATCGTCGCTGTCATGCGTGTCCTGGCCAACCACACCGGCCTGGAGTGGACCATCGCCGTGGCCATCATCGCGGTCTCGGCCGTCGTCGGCGTGCTTATGGGCCTCACCATGCCCAAGTTCAAAAAGATGCAGAGCTTTGTGGACCGCGTGAACCTTACCGCCCGCGAGCTGCTCGACGGCCTTATGCCTATCCGTTCGTTCAACCGCGAGGAGCATGAGCTCGAGCGTTTTGACAAGGCGTCGCTCGACCTGATGACCACGCAGCTCTACACCAACCGCGCCATGAGCTTTATGATGCCGCTCATGATGCTCGTCATGAACTGCATCACCGTGCTTATCGTCTGGTTTGGCGCGCAGGGCGTGTCCGACGGCGTGATGCAGGTCGGCAACATGATGGCGTTTATCTCCTATACCATGCAGATCGTCATGGCGTTTATGATCCTCACCATGGTTTCGGTCATCCTGCCCCGCGCCGAGGTCGCAGCCGAGCGCGTGGAAGAGGTCATCACCTGCCCCACGAGCATCAACGACCCTGCCTCGCCCAAACTGCCCGCAGCCAGCGCGCCGCGCGGTGAGCTCACCTTCCGCGACGTGAGCTTCCAGTACCCCGATGCCCGCGCCGATGTCATCAGCGGTGTGAACTTCACCACGCACGCCGGCCAGATGCTCGGCATCATTGGCTCCACGGGCTCGGGCAAGTCCACGCTCGTGCAGCTGATTCCGCGCCTGTACGACGTCACGGGCGGCAGCATTTCGCTCGACGGCATCGACGTGCGCGACATGACCCTTTCCGAGCTGCGCCGCCGCATCGGTTACATCCCGCAGCAGGGTCGCCTGTTCTCGGGCACCGTTGAGAGCAACCTCAAGTTTGCCGGCGACATGGTGAGCGATGATGACATGCACCAGGCAGCGCGCATCGCACAGGCCGAGGACTTTATCGCCGAACGTGAGGGCGGTTACGACTCCCCCATCAGCCAGGGCGGCTCCAATGTCTCGGGCGGTCAGCGTCAGCGCCTGGCCATCGCCCGCGCCTTGGCCAAGAAGCCCGAGGTCGTGGTTTTCGACGATTCGTTTAGCGCGCTCGACTACAAGACCGACGCGCGCCTGCGCGAGGAGCTCGCCAAAAACGTCACCGACGCCGCACTCGTGGTCGTGGCCCAACGCATCGCGACCATCATGCACGCCGACCAGATCATCGTGCTCGACGACGGTCACGTAGTGGGCACCGGCACGCACGAGGAGCTGCTGCACGGCTGCCCGGCGTACCTGGAGATTGCACAGTCGCAGCTTTCCGCCGAGGAGCTGGGGCTTACCCAAGAAGAAATTGCAGCCGTCATGGAAGGAGGCGAGCGCTAATGGCAGACGAGACCAAGACTCAGATTCCCAAGCCCACCCGTCAGCGTGGTCCCATGGGCCGCATGGGCGGCATGCGCCGTGGCGAAAAGGCCAAGGACTTTAAGGGCACCATGAGGCAGCTGCTCGGCTATATCGGCCAGCACAAGATTGCCGTGTTTGCCGCCGTCGCCTTTGCCGTGTGCTCGGTCATCTTTAACATTGTGGGACCCAAGGTGCTCGGCCAGGTTACGACCAAGCTGTTCGAGGGCCTGGTCGCCAAGGTCAACGGCACCGGCGACGTTGACTTTGATTGGATCGCCAAGACGCTCGGCTTTTTGCTCTGCCTGTATCTGGCAAGCTCTGCCTGTAGCCTGATCCAGGGCTGGCTCATGACCGGCGTCACGCAAAAGATCTGCTATCGCATGCGCAAGGAGATCGCCGCCAAGATCGCCGTCGTTCCGATGAGCTACTTTAACGGACACAGCAAGGGCGACGTGCTCAGCCGCATCACCAACGACGTCGATACGCTCGGCCAGTCACTCAACCAGAGCGTGACGCAGCTCATCACGTCGGTGACGCAGATTATCGGCGTGCTCGTCATGATGCTGTCGATCAGCCTGCCGCTTACCGGCGTCACCGTGCTCACGCTGCCGGCCGCCGCGATTATCCTGACCGTGATGATTCACTTCTCGCAGCCGTACTTCCGCGAGCAGCAGCAGGTTTTGGGCACCGTCAACGGCATTATCGAGGAGGACTTTGCCGGTCAGAACGTCATTCAGGTGTTCGACCGCGCCGAGGCCTCGATCGAGGAGTTCGACCGTCAAAACGACCGACTGTTTGTGAGCGGTTGGCGCTCGCAGTTCCTGTCGGGCCTGATGATGCCGCTTATGAGCTTGGTGGGCAACATGGGCTACGTGGGCGTTGTCGTGGTGGGCGCACAGCTCGCGCTGACCGGCAATGCCACGCCCGGCGACATCCAGAGCTTTATCCAGTACGTGCGTAACTTTACGCAGCCGGTGCAGCAGCTGGGCAACGTGAGCAACACGATGCAGTCGATGGCCGCCGCCACCGAGCGCGTCTTTGAGTTCCTCGCCGCGCCCGAGGAGGAGCAGAAGGCCGACGCCCAGATTCCCGAGAAGCGCCCTGGCCACGTTGAGTTCGACCACGTCAAGTTTGGCTACACGCCCGACAAGACCATCATCCACGACTTTAGCTGCGAGGCACAGCCCGGCCAAACCATCGCCATCGTCGGCCCCACCGGCGCCGGCAAGACCACGCTCATCAAGCTGCTGCAGCGCTTTTACGACGTGGACGGCGGTTCGCTGCGCGTCGAGGGCGTCGACGTGCGCGACTGGGACCGTGCGGCACTGCGCGGCGAGTTTGCCATGGTACTGCAGGATACCTGGCTGTTTAACGGCACCATCCGCGAGAACATCCGCTACGGACGCCCCGATGCGAGCGATGCCGAGGTCGAGGCCGCTGCGCGTGCCGCGCGTTGCGACCACTTTATCCATACGCTCGCCGGCGGCTACGACTTTATGATCAACGAGGAGGGCACTAACCTGTCGCAGGGTCAGCGCCAGCTCGTGACCATCGCCCGTGCCATTTTGGCCGACCGCCCGGCGCTGATTCTGGACGAGGCGACCTCCAACGTCGATACCCGTACCGAGGAGCTTATTCAGCGTGCCATGGATGCGCTGATGCAGGGCCGTACCAGCTTTGTTATCGCGCACCGCCTGTCCACGATCCGCAACGCCGACGTGATCTTGGTAATTCGCGACGGCGACATCGTCGAGAAGGGCACGCACGACGAGTTGCTCGCCCAGGGCGGCTTCTACGCCGACCTGTACAACTCGCAGTTCGACGAGGCGGCGTAAATTCTGCCGCAGGGAACGAATAACGCCCGAGAACGGGGGCGCAGGACAACCTGCGCCCCCGTTTTTGTTCTGCGGCCCTTGAGCCGCCTCCCCTGGGACCTGATTGACAGCCCCTTCGAGGCCCCGTGGGCAAAAAAGGGCAAATATGAGTACTGTTACCTTTTTAGTAACAGCCAAAACCGCCTCAAACGACCTCTTTGCGGGCTCTATACGCCTTCAAATTAATCAAAACGCCCGTTAGCAGGCTTCTGCGTGCCAACGTTAATGAACATATTTATCACTTTGTCTATTATCTCGCTAGACGGATATGTTACTAGGTTAGCAACATTACTCATATTTGGCATTTTTTGCCCGCAGGGTGTTTCCTGGGGAACCGACAATAGCCTTAGGGTCCCGCGCGACGCCACTCCCTCCCGGTATCCGCCGACGTTCCCCCATATAAAACCTGCCAAAATAAACCTGTCCCTTTTGGCAGGTTTCGGGGTGGCAAGGGCTTGCACTTTAGCGTGCGACAGCGGATAATGCCGAGCACTCGACAATACGCTTATTGCTCTTTCTATAGATTGAGGAGGCCCCTATGGCCATGGAATTCAAACGCAGGCTGCCGATCCCCATGGAGATCCGCGAGGAAATGCCGCTTTCTGCCGAGCTTACCGCCAAAAAGCAGGCATTTGACGCCGAGGTCGCCAAAGTCTTTACCGGCGAGGACGCACGCAAGGTGCTCATCATCGGCCCGTGCTCTGCCGACCGCGAGGATTCGGTCCTCGAGTACATGAACCGACTGGCCAAGACCGCCGAGGAGGTCAAGGACAAGCTCATCATCATTCCGCGCGTCTACACCAATAAGCCGCGCACCAAGGGCACCGGCTACAAGGGCCTGCTGCACAACCCCAACCCCGAGGCTCCCGACGACCTGCTCGAGGGCGTCAAGGCCATCCGCCATATGCACCTGCGCGTTATTAAGGAAACAGGCTTCTTCACCGCCGACGAGATGCTCTATCCGTCCAACTACCAGTACCTCGTTGACCTGCTGAGCTATGTGGCCGTGGGCGCACGCTCGGTCGAAAACCAGGAGCATCGCCTGGTGTCGAGCGGCATTTCGGTACCCGTCGGCATGAAGAATCCCACTGCCGGTTCCACCACCGTTATGCTCAACTCCATTTACGCCGCGCAGGCGCACCAGAGCTTCATCTTCCGCAACTGGGAGGTCGAGTGCGACGGCAATCCGCTCGCGCACGCCGTTATGCGTGGCTACATCGGTCTCGACGGTCGCACCTACCCCAACTACCACTACGAGCACCTGGAGCGCCTGGCCGAACGCTATACCGAGCACGCCGGCTATGCCAATCCGGCAGCGGTCATCGACTGCAACCACGACAACTCGGGCAAGCGTCCGCTGGAGCAATATCGCATTTGCAAGGAGGTGCTCGACAGCTGCCGCCGCAACGAGTCCATCTCCAAGCTGGTCAAGGGCTTTATGATCGAGTCTTACCTTGAGGACGGCAACCAGCCGGTCGATGGCGGCGTCTTTGGTAAGTCGATCACCGACCCGTGCCTGGGCTGGGAAAAGACCGACTACCTCATCCACGAGATCGCGGAACGGGTGTAGGTTACGGCGTTTTACCAAACGCCGTAACGGCTCGACGCTGCGCCTTTGGTTCCGCCGTTCTAACGAACGGCGGACCGCTCGACGCTGCAAACGCCCCTAAGCGGCAATCTGACGTTCAATCGTCGGTTGCGTACCAAAGGACGCTTCCCTCCTCTTTCACGTCACCTTGCTCGCCTAGGGGCGTTTTCGCTGACTTATGCTCAACCTACGATAATTCCAAACTGGGTGAGTTACTCACTGTAGCGGGTGGCTATGGCGGCTCAGGGATAGTCATTGGGGACGTTCTTGTTTGACTAGTCGTTTAAGAACGTCCCCAATGACTACAAGCCGCACCGCCCGCCGTTCAGTTGAAACCACCTGCCAAAAAGGAACAGGTTTATTTTAGCAGGTTTTATCTGGGCAAACGTCCAAACCGACGTAAGGGAGTTGCCTTCCCTCGTGGCGGTCTTCTAGCAGAAAAACCAAGTGAGTAGGCTTTTTGCAGGAGGCCAAGCATGCCCCAAAACGCCACAGCTCTGACCTGCAGTTTTATAGATCATTTGTCGCGATGTGCTCGGCAAGTTCAAAAAAGTCTACTCACTTGCATCCGAAACGCACCAGATAGGCAAAAATAACCGCCGCAAGAGGTCCCCAGCCCCTTCGCGGCGGTCATACACCTCTGATTTTGCGACGATTTTGCCCGCTTGTTACTCGCTGTAGCGGGTGGCGATAGCAGCTTGTACCATGCCGGTGCTCATGAGGTAGGTCACCAGGAAGTAGCCACCGTATGCTGCCAGGAAGATTGCACAGGTGAGGCCCACGGTGCCGCCGATGCTCATATTTCCGAAAATGCTCACCAGCTCGATGATCACCTTAAGTGTCACAAAGGAGTGCGCCAGGCCCACTGCCAGCGGGAACAGGAAGAATACCGCTTGCTGCGCCATCACCGAATGGCGGATCTGGCGGTCGTCGCAGCCGATCTGCGCCAGCACGCGATAGCTGCGGCTGCCGTCGGCCACGTTGGAGAGTTGCTGGATCGACAGAATCGCCGCGCATGCAACGACCAATACAAAGCCGATGTAGATGGCTAGGTAGCTAATAAGACCGTTCATTTGCGCTGCTTCCGTGTACATCTCGGAGCGTGTGATGAAGATTCCCCACGACCCCGGCTCCTTGCCGTCAACGAGCAGATTGTCGAGCACAGTGTTTTTAATGCTCTCGTCTGCCTCAGTCGTATCCATCCCCTGTTTGTAGTTAACGAGCAGGCTACTGGAATACGGCTGCAGATTAAGTTGGGACAACAGCTCGTCGGCAACGACGACGGTACCCGGATTACTGCCCATCGCCGAGTTGGCGATGGCCGCCGTATCTTCGTCCGACTTATCGGTTGCAGGCTTGAGCTCATGCCCACCCAAGGTGAGGGTATGGCCGCCGGCCATGTATTTGGTGTACAGGTCGACCAGCTCGCCGCCCATATCACACGTGAGCAAGTACTGGTCGCGGCCAATGTGCACCGGCTCCTCGCCCATCATCTGACGCAGTTTGTTGTACTGGCTCGCCGGCGTCACAAACAGACCCATCGTATCGGCATTGCTACCCCCGAACGCCTTGGGAAGCTTTTCGCCCATGATCTTGCACATCTCACTTGGGGTCACCGAAGGATTCGAGCCGCCAAATGGGTAACTCAGATACGAATCGATCTGCACATGCTCACCGGCAACATCGGCGATATCGACCTTCTTGCCGGTCTCGTCGTTGTTGTCCGCCGACATGCCCTTGCCGTGCCATGCAGGGTACAAATCGACCGTTGTATCGGCCAACACCATGCGATCGGCCTCAGACGGATTGACATACCCTTTGTACCCTTTGTAGTAGTCGAGCGTATCGGGCGTGTAATAGACATACGTCTGAGACACGTCAACAGGGTTATAGCGCTCCAGGTTTTCATTCATCACGTTGGCAATTGACATACCGCACGTCACCGAGGTGATGGCCAAAAACAGGAGCATCGCGATGACGCCCATCGAAAAGCACACCGTGTTGACCTTGGCCGCAAGCTGGCGCACGGTAAACATGTTGAGGCCGCGCCAATACACGCCGCGCAGGCTCTGCAGCAGCTTGATGAGCATGCCCGAGAGTCCCCAGAACAGGGCAAAGGTGCCAACTGTAACCATAGCGGTCGTAATACCAAACTGGTTCATGGCCTCTTGCAGCTTGCTGTCCGTCGCGGTTAGCGGGAACCCATCACGTAGCAGACGGTAATAGGCCACGCCCACAAGCACCACGCCCACGGCAAAGATGGCAATCGCAATCCAGGGGTTGCGTGTCTTGATGCTCTCGTTGCGACGCTCGGCACCCATAAGCTCGATGAGTTTGGTACGACGCACGGCGCGAAGGTTCAGCAGTAGCGTGAGCACAAACATTACGAGCATGCAGGCAAGGGTCAGATTGAACGCATGCACCGAGAAAAAGAAGTGGAAATTGGCGATCTGTGTCTTAAAGAGCGAGGCCGTAAAGAATGTCATGAGCTGGGAGAGTCCCACACCCAGCACAATGCCGGCGACAAAGGCCACGACCGACACTATCACGGTCTCGAACGCCATGATCGTGGCGACGCGCCCACGCCCCATGCCGAGCACCTGGTACAGGCCAAACTCCTTCTTGCGGCGTTTCATGATGAAGTTATTGGCGTACACCATCAAAAAGGCCATGACACCGGCCAAAAAGTACGTCAGGTCGCCGAGCATGCTGCCCATAACCTGCGCCAAGCCCTCTTCATCGATTCCGGCGATATCGACCTGCATCGAGATGGTGTTAAAGGCATAGAAGACCGTGACGCCCAGGGTGAGCGTCAAAAGGTAGACGAGGTAGTCGCGGCCGGCGCGGCGGACGTTGCCCCAAGCGAGTTTACAGAGCATCGGAGCCCTCACCGCCCATCATGGCAACGACCTCCATAATGCGGTCGAAGAACTCTCGGCGGTCGGTGTCGCCGCGGCGCAGCTCGGTGAAGATCTTGCCGTCGCGGATAAACAGCACACGGCTCGTGTAGCTGGCGGCAAAGCTGTCGTGCGTGACCATGAGCACGGTGGCGCGCAGGCGGCGGTTGAGGGCCTCTAGGCTCTCGAGCAACAGGCGGGCGCTTTTGGAGTCGAGGGCGCCGGTAGGCTCGTCGGCCATGATCATGGTGGGGTCGGTGACGAGCGCGCGAGCCGCGGCAACGCGCTGCTGCTGGCCGCCGGACATCTGGTAGGGATACTTGTCGAGCACCTGACTGATGGACAGGCGCGCTGCCACATCCTGCACGCGGGTCGAGATCTCTGCCGAGTTTGTGCGGGCAATGGTGAGCGGCAGGGCGATGTTCTCGCGTGCCGTGAGCGTATCGAGCAGGTTGGAGTCCTGGAAGATAAAGCCGAGCTCCTCGCGGCGAAACTGCGAGAGCTTGGCCTGCTTCATGCGCGTCACGTCCTGCCCGTTGATGCGGATCGTGCCGCTCGTGGCGCTATCGATGGTCGACACGCAGTTGAGCAACGTCGACTTGCCCGAGCCCGAAGCGCCCATGATGCCAACAAATTCGCCGCGGTTGACGGTAAAGCTGACGTCGTTGAGCGCGCGGGTCACGTTGCCCAGCGCTCCATATACTTTTTCGAGATGCGCGACCTCCAGTACCGGGGTCGCCATGTGCGTGGTTTGCATACCGAGTCCTTTCTTGCGATTAGTCTACGGCATCTATAGTCGCAAGAAGACGAGTCAGCTACCATCGATATGGCTTACGCTTGCCTTACCGTTGTGTAAGGTACGGGTAGCTAGCCTGCCACGCGTTGATGTTGAGAGAGGACTCCTGTTGAAGACTGTTCATGTTGCCGCTGGGATCATTCGCAAGGAAGGATCTGACGAGCTGCTTGCCGTACAGCGCGGCTATGGCGACATGCAGGGACTTTGGGAGTTCCCCGGTGGCAAGCTCATGCGCGGCGAGACGCCCGAGGACGCCGTACGCCGCGAGCTCATGGAAGAGCTGCAGGTAAAAGTCACCAACCTGCGCGATTTCTATACCGTTGAGTATGACTACCCCGATTTTCATCTCTCCATGGAGTGCTACTACTGCTCGCTGGCCGATGAATCCGATGAGCCTCAGAAGCACGACCGCCAGCTTGATATCCGCTGGATTCCGCGCACCTCGCTTGCCACCGTTGAGTGGATGCCCGCCGACAAGGGGCTTATCGATGCTCTGATTGAGTTGAAGGAAGATCGGCTCGAGGCCAACGGCACTGCCAACAACGCCGAGGCCACCGCGACCGACGAGCCCGCCACCAAGGCCAAGCGCGCACCTAAGCGCCACAGCAAGAAGCGTCCCAAGCCCGGCCTGCTCGACGGCATCGATACCTCGGACCTCTCCGCTGACGAGCGCGAACTGGTGCGCCGTCGCGCCGCCATCAAAAAGTCCATGAAGGGCAACAAGCGTGCGAACACCAAGCCCGAGCTGCTCGTTCGCCAGCGCCTGCGCGCCGCGGGCCTTACGGGCTATCGCTTGGAATGGAAGGTTCCCGGCAAACCCGATATCGCCTTCCCCGGGCGCAAAATCGCCATCTTCGTCAACGGTTGCTTTTGGCACCGCTGCCCCAAGTGCAACCCGAGCCAGCCCAAGCGCAACGTTGAGTTTTGGGAGGCAAAGTTCCGTCGCAACGTCGAGCGCGACCGCGCTGCCGTGGCAGCACTCACTCAAATGGGCTGGACACCCATAACCATCTGGGAATGTGAGCTCAAGAAAGACCGCATCGACGCCACGATGGAAAAGGTCGTCGAGCAGGTGCGCGCCGCAGAGCCGCAGCGCTAGGAACGAGCCATCCACACGCCCCACACAGGCGAGCCACATCCGCGCCACAAACCTTAGAAAGCCCTTAAGCCCAAAACCTTTCAAAAGTGTTATTCGATACCTCTGACCTGCAGCTTCATCGTAACACCAAACCAGGTTAAGCCTTTCTTTAGCGCTTCTTTGCAGAAGCCGCGGCATAATACTGCCAACGCACGGGAGCTAGCAGCACACCCCGTGCGCAACCTTTTGGTGGATATCGAGGAGGCCGCATAAGCATGCATTCTTCCAACGACGCAGCACAGCAGCCATCCCTAAATCATGCAAACCTTTTCTCCTTCCCCCCGACACAGAGAAACGGCCTCCTCGACTCCCCCACCACAAAAGCCAAACGCTCTGCAGACCAACACCTCAACCTGCAGACATCCTTCGAAAAACTCCAAGCCTCACTAGACCAGGCATTCCCCAACCAAGCCCGGGCATACTAATCCCCCATCAGCAAAGAAGCCCTAACGCTCCAATTTTTCCGCTCTAACGCCACAAGGGCGACGACCTCGAGTAGGTCAACCTGGGAGGGACGAGGGCTTAGTTCCCCAATCTTTCCGCAGGGGGCAAAAAGCCTCGCCGCACGAAGTGTGCAGCGAGGCTTTTTGCATGCCCGAGGACGATTGGGGGACTAAGCCCTCGTCCCTCCCCGGGATATGTAGCGAGTCGGAGTACCCTTGCTGTTACTCTGCCTTGCCCACAGAGTTGAGGTTGGTCATGCGGATCTTAACCAGCTCGGTGATCTCACGCATACCCTCCTTGGCCGGCTTCTTGGGATCGAAGCAGGCAGGGTTCTCGGCCATGTAGGCCATGAAGCCCTTGGTGTAGGCCTGACGCAGCTCGGTGGCGTAGTTAACCTTGCAGATGCCGTTCTTCACGGCCTCGGCGACCTGCTCATCGGGCACACCGGAAGTGCCGTGCAGAACCAGCGGCACGTCGACGGCGTCGCGGATGGCCTTGACCACGGACTGCTCGATGTGCGGATCGCTCGTGTACACACCGTGGCTGGTGCCAACGCCAATAGCGAGAGAGGTGCAGCCGGTGCGCTCGACGAACTCCTTGGCCTCGGCCGGATCGGTGTAGGGGCTCTCGCCCTCAACCGCGGGACCGTCGTCCTCCTTGCCGCCAACCTTGCCGAGCTCGGCCTCGACGGGCACGCCCATGGCGCGGCCAGCGTCGGCGACGGACTTGGTCAGGGCGATGTTGTCCTCGAAGGACTCGTGCGAGCCGTCGATCATGACAGAGGTGTAGCCCGTGCGGAAAGCCTGCATGCAGCGGTCATAGCCATCGCCGTGATCGAGGTGCAGAGCGACGGGCACGGAAGCGCGCTCGGCGGCAGCTTTGACCATGCCGTAGAAGTAGTCCAGACCAGCGGTCTTGATGGTGCCCGGGGTGGTCTGCATGATGACGGGGGACTTGGTCTCCTCGGCAGCGGCCAGAACGGCCATAACAAACTCGAGGTTCTCGACGTTGAAAGCGCCAACAGCGTAGTGGCCGGCCTGAGCGTCCTTGAGCATCTTTTCGGTGGTAACAAGTGCCATGAGCGTTTGCTCCTCTCCCTCGCCCGCATCTGGACATCGGGCGTAGTTGTTCACAAGGCGTTTTACCTTGCGTTTTTCTGCGCTCATTGTATGAAATTCAGCGGCTTTACACGCGCGAGATATTGAGCCCATGCAGGTCAATACAGTCGTTTTTGAAAAGTAAACGGAAGGAATATGAGCCGAGTGGACATGTTCGATATTGAATTTTGGGCGTTCAGCGTCTTTCTTTTATAGAAAAGATAAGTAATCGAAAGGTGTTTTCTTACTCAAAAAGAAAATGAACGAAAATAGAGTCAACACAATTCCTGCAAATTTAGCCGAGAATGGAGCAAGCATGGCCCAAGCCACCAACCGTGCCTTTGCCGACGAACGCCGTACCGCCATTTTGGAAATGCTCGATCATAATGCCTCGGTGCAGGTAGCAGAAATCGCCCAGACCTTTGGCGTGTCCTCCGTCACCGCCCGCGCCGACCTGGACGCGCTCGCCGAAGCAGGCAAGCTGCGCCGCACGCACGGCGGTGCCGTATCACTCCACAAACGTCTGACCGTCTCCACGCAGGATCGCCGCATCAATGTCAACGTCGCCGCCAAGCAGGCCATCGCGCAAAGCGCCATCGAGCTCGTCAATGACGGCGACACGCTGCTCGTCGACTCGGGCACCACGGCGCTCGAGTTCGTCCGGCTCCTCGATCAGCGCGACGGTATCACCGTCATCACGGCCGACATTACCATTGCCGATTACATCGACGAGAGCATGCCCTCGGTCGATGTCGTCATGCTGGGCGGGGCGCTGCGCAAAGGCCATCGTTATTTGTACGGACCGCTCACTATGCAGGCGCTCCAAATGGTCCATGCCGATCTGGCCGTCATGTGCCCCGGCGCCTTTGTCCCCAGCTGCGGCTTTACGACCGACTTTCCCCAGATGGCCGAGACCAAAACGGCTATGATCACCGCGGCCCATCAAAGCGTTGCCCTCATGGACGCCAGCAAGGTTAACGGACGCGGCATGTACCGCTTTGCCGAGCTGACCGATGTCGACGCCATCGTGATGGACCGTGACCCCGATCATGCCGTCGCCACCTCAATCGCCGAGATCGCCGACAGCGCACGTCCAGCTCTCATCATCGCAAGCGCTTAAACAAAAACCACCACAAAGGTGCCTGTCCCCTTTGTGGTGGTTTTGCTCGTTAAAAGCGAAATATCGCTACTTGGACAGCTCGTCGGCGAGGGCCTCGATCTGAGCGCGCGAGGCTTCGTTGAGCGAGCCCAGCACAGTCACCTTGTTCTGCGTCAGGGTGATGTCCTTCATACCCTCGAGCTCCTTGGTCATAATCTTGGCCGCTGCAGGCGCCCAGGAACCGGACTCGACAAGCGCCACCGTACGGTTCTGATAGGCGTGCTCGGCAAGCGTGTGGATAAAGGTGCTCATGAACGGGAAGATCTCGCCCTGATAGGTGATGGAGGCGAGCACCAGACGGTCATAGCGGAACGCATCCTCAACGGCCTCGGCCATATCATCGCGAGCCAGGTCAAAGACGGAGACCTTCTGGCCGCGGGCCTCGAGAGCAGATGCGAGCTCCTCGACGGCAGCTTTCAGGTGCCCATACACACTCGCATAGGCGATCGTGATGCCCTCGTCCTCGGGCTGGTAGCTCGACCAGGTGTTATAGGTGTCGAGGTAATAGCCCAGGTTCTCGGTCAGTACGGGACCGTGGAGCGGGCAGATAATCTGAATGTCCAGGTCGGCGGCCTTTTTGAGCACGGCCTGCACGAATTTGCCGAACTTACCGACGATGCCAAAGTAGTAACGGCGAGCCTCGCAGGCCCACCCTTCCGGATCCTCGATGTCGTTGGCGCCGAACTTGCCAAAGCCGTCGGCACTAAAAAGCACCTTGTCGGTGGACTCGTAGGAGAAGAGCACCTCGGGCCAGTGAACGTTGGGGGCGCCGATAAAGGTCAGGCTGTGGCCGCCCAGATCGAGCACATCGCCCTCTTTGACGACCATTTTGCGCTCGGGGAAGTCGGTGCCAAAGTAGTTGACCATCATGCGGAAAGCACCCATGCTGGCCACGATCTGCGCCTGGGGATAGCGCTCCATAAAGGCAGCGATACCGGCGGAGTGATCGGGCTCCATGTGATGGACGACCAGGTAGTCGGGCGTACGGCCATCGAGCACGGCCTCGAGGTTGCCGAGCCACTCGTCGACAAAGCCAGCGTCGACCGAATCGGCGACAGCGATTTTATCGCCCAAGATAACATAGCTGTTGTATGCCATGCCGTTCTCGGACACGTCGTACTGGCCCTCGAACAGGTCAATGTCGTGATCGTCGACACCGATGTAGCGGATATCCTTGGTGATCTCCATCAGGCAAAGCCTCCTAGATAGACAAAAGAACCCGTCTATCATAACACTCGCCTTCATAGCCACGGCTATCCGTCAGCATCCTTACCGATTGTAATTGAGGCGGAATATACTGCCGTTGACCTGCACAAACTATGCGCGCAGTATCGCCGTGCTATGTCGAATAATGAGCTGGCCGGGAATACGAATGGCAACGGTTTTGCCCGCCGTACCCGCCTCGGGAACCGCATGCTCAAACACCTCGCGCCCACGTTGATGCAAGTCGAATCGAACGGTCGTAAGCTCGTTATGCGCGACAAAATCATCGAGCGAATCGTCGACGCCCACCACGCTCACGTCCTCGGGCACGCGCAGGCCGCTATCGCGCAGCGCTGCAATCGCGCCATTTGCCATCTGGTCGTTTGCCGCATAAATCGCCGTCATGGTGCGATCGTGCTCGGCCAGGTACCTGCCAGCCTCGTAACCGCTGTTGGCAGACCAGTCGCCCTCGAGCGGCTCTGCCGGCTCGATGTGTTTACGCTCGAGCGCATCCTGCCAACCGGCACGACGAAATTGCTCGTCGACCGAGAACGACGGGCCGCCAATATAGCGAATCTGCTCGTGCCCCAGCTCAAACAGGTGATCCATAAGCAAGAGCGAGCAGCCGTAATGGTCGGAGTCGACCGTGGTCACGCGCGGGTGCGCGTACATGGTAACGATGACCGTGCCAATGCCCGGCAGTGGATCAAACGTCTCAAAATCGGGCGCCATGCGGCTCATGCCGATGATGATGCCGTCCACCGGCAATGCGGCCATACGACGCGTGGCCTCGGCAAGCGAAAACTCCTCGGTCTTGGACATCTCGACCAGCGTGATGGCGCAATTATGCTCGCGAGCAGCGCTGGCGATGCCGTCGATCATTGAGAGGTTGCCAAACTTGGTGACATCGTTGATGCATAGGCCGACCGAATGGTAACGGCCGTCGCGCAGCGAGCGACCGGCATAACTCGGACGAAAGCCGAGCTCTTGCATAGCAGCCTGCACGCGCTGGCGCGTCTGCTCGTTAACGTTGGGCAAGCCGTTGGCGACGCGCGAAACCGTCTGCTGCGAAACGCCAGCAGCGCGGGCGACGTCGGCCATGGAAACCGGACGCGTACCTGTATCGTTGGACGGGCGCCTTGCCACAGGATCACCTTCACCCTTGCGAGATCTGAATAGCGTGAATGCCGGCCCGGGCAGAAATACATCCCGCGCCGAGGCCCGCTATCGTCGGACGCATGTTAACGTACTCTACTTTTTCTATCTGCATCTCTTCTGCTTTATAAGTCCATACGGCAGTACCGTTCACGGCTGAATTTCTACCGATTACCAGATTCTCAAAAAGTGACAAGCGTTGCGTTATGAGTACGTTAACATAGCCCGTAACGTGCGGTATCGTGAACACTTGGTTCATGCCGCTTCAAGTTGTTAACGTACTCATAACGACGCAAAACTCACCCGTGCGCGCCAAGGAAAGGACTCCCATGACCACCCCCGACGAAATGACACTCGCCACGCTCACCAAGCTGTTCGAGGAGGAGTTTGGCCCCATCGGCGACCGCCAGGTGCTCTACGTACACGCACCCGGCCGTTCCGAGATCAGCGGCAACCACACCGACCACGAGGGTGGCCACGTTATCGCCGGCTCGCTCGATGTCGCTGTCGACGGCATCGCCGTGGCAACCGACTCCAACAAGGTCCGCGTCGCCGACGAGGGCTATCCCACGTTTGAGATCACGCTCGACACGCTAGACGTTCAGGAGTCCGAGAAGGGCACGTCCGCAAGCCTCGTCCGCGGCATGGCCCACGAGATTGCAGCCCTTGGCGTTGAGCCCCACGGCTTCGACTTTGCCTTTACCTGCTCCGTCCCCTCGGGCGGCGGTCTTTCCAGCTCTGCCGCCGTCGAGGCCGCGTACGGTCGCGCCATGGAAACCCTCTGGGGCGCACCCGCCATCGAGCCCGTCGCGCTCGCGCAGATGAGCCAGCGCACCGAGAACAACTATTACGGCAAGCCCTGCGGTCTGATGGACCAGGCCGCCGTGTGCCTGGGCGGCCTTGCCTACATGGACTTTGAGGACCAGGCTCAGCCTAAAACCCAGAAGCTCGAGCTCAACTTTGAGGATCACGGCTATGCGCTCGTGCTCGTTAAGGTCGGTGCCGACCACGTGGCCGCCACCGACGACTACGCCGCCGTTCCGCGCGAGATGCAGGACGTTGCCGCCGAGTTTGGCAAGGCACGCCTGTGCGAGGTCGACGTTGCCGATTTTGACGCCAAGCTCCCCGAGCTGCGCGCCAAGCTGGGCGACCGCGCCTGCCTGCGCGCCGTTCACTACTGGTACGAGAACGGCCTGGTCGACAAGCGCTGGGCTGCTCTGAACGCCGGCGACATCGATCAGTTCCTGGTCCTGACGCGCGAGTCCGGCGCCAGCTCTGCCATGTACCTACAGAATGTCGTTGCCAAGCTGGGCTCCGAGCAGCCCTCGATGTATGCCCTGGCACTGGCCGAGCACGTGCTCGACGGCCGTGGCGCCGTCCGTATCCACGGTGGCGGCTTTGGTGGCACCATCCAGGCCTTCGTGCCGCTCGACCTGGTCGACACCTTTATCACCAAGATGAACGGCTGGCTAGGCGAGGGCTCTGCCCGCCACTACGCAATTTCTGACAAGGGGGCTTACGCGGCATGGCTGTAATGACTGACGTGCGCGAGGCCGCGCAGAACCTGATCGAGTACGCTATCCACCGATCGATGATCGGCCAGGACGATCGCATCTGGGCGTATAACACCATTCTCGAGTGCATCGGTGCTACGGGCCCGGCGCTCGACATGGCCTGGGCGCTCCAGGTCGAGAAACTCTCGCTCTTGCACCCCGACACCCTGCCCAACTTTGACCTTGAAGGCACACTTGCCGCGCTTTCCGAGGCCGCCGTTGCCAACGGTGCTGCCGAGGATACGGCATCGGGCCGCGATCGCATCGCCATGCGCATCATGGGTGTGCTGATGCCGAGGCCTTCGGTTGTAAACGAGGAATTCAACGGCCGTATGGGCGTCAACGAGCCCCGCGCCGCGACCGACTGGTTCTACGGTCTGTGCTGCGACGCCGGCTACGTGCGTCGTGCCGCCATCGCGCGCAATATCAAATGGAGCACCCCCACCAACTGGGGCGACCTGGAGATCACAATCAACCTGTCAAAGCCCGAAAAGGATCCGCGCGACATTGCCGCGGCCGGCGCCGCAAAGAACACGGGCGAGAAGTATCCCGCCTGTCAGCTCTGCATTGAAAACGAGGGCTACCCCGGACGCTCCGCTGCAGCCGACGGCGGCGCCCATCCCGCCCGCCAGAATCTGCGCGTTATCCCTATCCAGCTCGACGGCGAGCGCTGGGGCTTCCAGTACAGCCCGTACGCGTACTTTAACGAGCACTGCATTGCCATGAGCTCCGAGCATCGTCCGATGCACGTCGACCGCAAGGGTCTGACCTGCCTGCTCGATTTTGTGGACCTGTTCCCGCACTACTTTATTGGCTCCAACGCCGACCTGCCCATCGTGGGCGGCTCGATCTTGTCGCACGACCACTTCCAGGGCGGCGCACACGAGTTCCCCATGATGCACGCCGCTGAGGTCTCGCAGTTTAGCGTGCCCGGCTTTGACCAGGTCAGCGGTACCGTGTTGCAGTGGCCGCTCTCGGTGCTGCGACTGCGTTCGCACGACCGCGCCCAGCTGCTCGACGCCGCCGAGAAGATTATCCTTGCCTGGCGCGAGTGGACCGATGAGTCGGTTGGCGTCGTCGCGCACACAGCCGATGGCGTGGCGCACAACACCGTGACGCCCGTCATCCGCCGCGTCGACTCCCGCGGCAATGCCGGCGGCGAGATTTACGAGGCCTACCTGGCGCTTCGCTGCAACATCACGACTGACGAGCATCCGCTGGGCGTATTCCACCCGCATGCCGAGTACCACCACATTAAGAAGGAGAACATCGGCCTGATCGAGGTCATGGGCCTGGCCATTTTGCCGCCACGCCTGGTTCCCGAGCTCGGCGCCGTCCGCGAGCACCTGCTGGCCGCCAAGGTCGACGCAAGCTACGACCTTGGCGCCGCACTCGAGGGCGACGACCTTTGCCGCAGCCACGCCGCATGGGCCGAGGATGTCTTTGCACGCCGCGCCGATGAACTTACGACCGACAACGCCATCGATATCCTGCACGAGGAGGTGGGCGTGGTGTTTGGCCACGTGCTCGACAACGCCGGCGTCTTTAAATGGGACGAGGCAGGACGCGCCGCCCAGCAGCGCTTTATCGACTCGCTGTAGCACGCGAGCTCGAACGCACGCACTTAACAAATAGCCACCTACACGACAACGGCGCCCGCCGGCAACATCGCCGGCGGGCGCCGTTTTCTGATGCAAGGGTAGCTAATTTGCACCAAAACAAGGAGTGTTCCAAACTGCCGGCAGAGAAGGAGCGCCCCAGGTGCCGACCTAAACCCCACATTATTCGATGGAAAAACGTGGTTACCTCCCACATTATTCGATGGAAAAACGTGGTTTACTCCCACATTTTTCGATGGAAAGACCAAGACGGTCTTATACTAACCATGATCGTTAGGGGGCAGTATGCAGCGACAGCTAATGGACGAACTCATCGCTTGGAAATCTAGGGCAAACCGCAAGCCCCTCCTGCTTAAGGGGGCCCGCCAGACGGGAAAAACCTGGCTTCTCAACGAATTCGCAGGCCAGCAGTATCAAAACGTCATCCGTTTTGACTTTATGCTCGAACCGGGCGCACGTTCGCTGTTCGACGGAAGCCTTGACCCCAAACGCATCATCTCCCAGATAGAGCTCCTGCGCGGCCAGACCATAACGCCGACAGACACGCTCATCATCTTCGACGAAATCCAAGAGGCACCGCGTGGCATCACCTCGCTCAAATACTTCAACGAGCTGGCGCCGGAATACCATATCATGGCAGCCGGCTCCTATATGGGGCTCGCGCTCCGACGCGAAAACGAGTCGTTCCCCGTCGGCAAGATCGACCAGCTTACCATGCGCCCCATGGGGTTTGTCGAGTTCGTTCGTGCCGTCGATGGCGATCCGCTCGCAGATGCCATCCTTGCCGCAGACATGGACCTGCTGGCGAATGTTTCCGAAAAGCTCGAGCGCCTGCTCAAGGAATACCTCGTTGTCGGTGGCATGCCAGAAGTTGTCTCCGCTTTCGCCGCCTCCCACGATTTCATCGAGGCCCGCAGGCTTCAGCAGCAAATCATCGAAGCTTATGAATCCGATTTTGGCAAGCATGCGCCAGCCCGCATCGTCGAGCGCATGAGGCTGGTTTGGAAATCCCTTCCCGGCCAGCTCGCAAAGGAAAACAGGAAGTTCGTCTACGGCGCGCTTCGTCCCGGGGCGCGCGCACGCGATTTTGAGGAAAGCCTCCAGTGGCTCATGGACTATGGAATCGTTCATAAGGTACCACGTGTTTCCGCCCTAAGAGCACCGCTCACAAGCTACGAGGATCTCTCGGGCTTCAAGCTGTTCTGCATCGACACCGGCATCCTCGGAGCACTCTCCGGCCTCACGCCAGCCATTGTTCTGAACGGGCCCGCTGTTTTTACGGAGTTCAAAGGCTCGCTGACCGAGCAATACGTCGCACAGGAGCTTTTGCTCCAAGGCAATACTCCCGCGTATTGGTCATCCTCCTCCGGCAATGCAGAGACTGACTTTGCCGTCGACCATGCGGGGACCGTGCTTCCGCTCGAGGTCAAGGCGGCAGAGAATCTCAAAGCAAAGAGCCTGAGGATTGCCTGCGAGAAGTTCAAGCTCGAGCGCTGCGTGAGAACATCGTTAGCGGCATATAGAGACGAAGGCACGCTCGTCAATATTCCGCTCTGGGAGATTGGGCAAATCGACAAGCTGGCATAGGCGCTGTGGAGGGGTTGCCCCGTAAGGAGTGTCCCAAACTGCCGGCAAAAAAGGAACGTCTCTATCTGCCGCATTCCCGAAGCAAGGCAACGCCGATGTTTTGGCAACGGCAGCGAGCGGGCCGCATTTGAGACAAGGTGACGTGAAATCAAAACCACCCCTAAAAGGGGTGGTTTGCTCTTAGGGTATAACCCTTGGATTTCCGGCACGCGTCTAAAGGCGCCGGCCCTCACGGGGTTCGGGCCGCACTGCAGATTGACCCGTGACGGG
>NZ_CAXSQQ010000011.1:0-53798 GCF_964239575.1 Collinsella aerofaciens ATCC 25986 | reverse complement strand
AGATTCTAGGACGAAGGCCGTTCTTCGTTAAACGGGCGCTAGGGCGTCACCCTTACACCAACATTTTCGACGCGATCCAAAACAGAATCTGGAACATGTGTCACCTGCCCAAATTGTGTCTCATTTCGTAACTTTAGGCTGTTGCAAGGTCTGAGACCGCGAGAAGGGAGACGCGATGAGTAAGTACACGAGGGGTCTCTTGGCGGTGATACTGGCCGTGGTGCTGGTGTTGCCGGCTGCAGCATTTGCCATGCTGCCCGAGGCCAACGCCAGGTCCAGCACAGGAATGGACGGACCGACGGCGAGCAAAAAGATAGTCGACCCCGACACTACCGGCCGCTGGCAATACTGGGCGTCGGGCGGCGAGCAGGACCAGACGACACGTTATGTAGGCCGAATCTGGACGGACAAGACGGTCGAGCCCACAGAGGACGAAAAGTCCGACTTTGTGACGACGCTCTCCACGATGTCTTCGACTTCTGACACAACGTCGCTGGTCACTAAACCGCTCGATATCGTGATGGTGCTTGATGCCTCCGGCTCGATGGATAAGAGCATGGGCGGCAATGATCAGATCAAACGCATCACCGCACTTAAGAACGCTGCCAGTTCCTTTATCGACGCTATTGCCGAGCAGAATGCAAAGATCGAAGATGATTCCAAGCAGCATCAGGTTGCCATCGTTAAATTCGCGGGTGCAAAGAGCAACGAGATCGGCAACGATATGTATCGCGAATATCAGGGATTTACGTACGACGATTACAACTATTCGCAGGTTATGAAGAGTCTGACGCCGTGTGTCGGTAGCGATGCGACGGAACTTAAGGATACGGTCGGCTCTATCAAGCCCGCCGGCGCCACGCAGGCTGATTACGGCCTTGAGCTTGCTCGCGGCATGTCAGGCCGCGAGGATGCCCAGAAGGTAGTCGTGTTCTTTACGGATGGCACGCCCACAGACTTCAGTGAATTCAACTCTACGGTTGCCAACAATGCCATAGCCGCGGCCAAGAAAATGAAGGAGAAAGGCGCTACGGTCTACACCATCGGCATCTTTGATGACGCGAATCCCGCTGCCGATCCTACGAACTACTGGACGAGCAACGAAAACAAGTTCATGCACGCCGTGTCGAGTAACTATCCAAACGCCACGTCCTACACAACCAATAGTCTTGGTAAGCGCACCGAGAATTCCGACTTCTACAAGGCTGCGTCGAATGCCGATGAGCTCAAGAAGGTGTTTGATGATATCTCGAGCTCTATCACCTCGGGCAAGGGTTCTCCCACTCAGATCGAGGATGGTTACGACGAGAGCAAGTCCGGCTACATCACCTTTAGTGATGAGCTGGGCGACTTTATGCAGGTCGATACGTTTGTCAGCGCTCAGATTAATGGCGTCCCCTTTGATGAAGTGACCAAGACAACCAAGGGCAATACGGACACGTACGAGTTTTCGGGCGTGGCCAAGGACCTGGTCATCACCGTCGAGCGCTCTGCCAATGCGCAGCAGGGCGATATCGTGACGGTCAAGATTCCCGCATCGCTGATTCCGCTGATCCGCTATCACGTGGACATGGAAAACGGGATCTTTGAGCGCACGTCGCTCAATGACATCAAGCCTATTCAGATTAAATACACCTCGAGCGTCAAGGACGCCGCGCGTAACAACCTGTTTACGCCCGATGACGGACTCAAGAAGTATATCGAGAAACATAAGGGTGCCGACAACCAGACGGTCTACTTCCTAGCCAACAAGTGGTCGGGCGGCGAGCTGGGCGATGTTGTCGCCGAGTTTGAGCCCGCCGATACCAACAGCTACTATTACTTCCAAAAAATCACGCCTATCTACACGGACAAGGAATGCACCCAGCGCGCGACGGTAAAGCCGCGGGGCAACGACGTCTATTACTACAAGGACGAGTTTGTGGCGATGGGCGCAAACGGCAAGCCGAAGGACGACTATGCCGTTGTG
The DNA here is from genome assembly GCF_964239575.1 of Collinsella aerofaciens ATCC 25986. Classification (GTDB taxonomy): domain Bacteria; phylum Actinomycetota; class Coriobacteriia; order Coriobacteriales; family Coriobacteriaceae; genus Collinsella; species Collinsella aerofaciens_BQ. The sequence goes on along the minus strand of NZ_CAXSQQ010000011.1, from coordinate 51,829 downwards.
GAGTTTGAGGGGCACGAGATCGCCAACTACGACGGCGCTCTGGTCAAAGATGACGGCTATTGGTCCTTTAATAAGGGAACCGCGCGCTTGGCCTATATCGACCAGCTGCATACCACCAAGGACGATGTGGAGGCGAACGGCAACAAGACCGAGACCGCGCGCGACGTGCTTAACCCCAGGTGGAATGACCTTTCCTCCGTTGCGACTTCCACGCACGTGCATTCGCACCTGGGCAACAACGGCAAGATTATCTTTAGCCTTGCAACCAAGCCGACAACGGTGGATACCAAGACTGACTTTGGTCTGACCAAGGTGCTCGAGGGCCGCAAGTGGGCGGATACGGATGCGTTTGAGTTTGAGCTCTCCGCGACGTCCGACAACAATGCCCCGATGCCCGACCCCGCGACCGTAACTGTGACCAATGCCGATCTCGACAAGGGCAAGGCAGCCATTAACTTTGGCAAGATTACTTATGTCGAGCCGGGCGAGTACACCTATGAGGTCCGCGAGGTCAAGGGCGACGCCGGTGGCATTACCTACAGCAAGAACGTTGTCACGTTCAAGGTGACTGTGACGGTTAACGCCAAGGGCGAGCTTAAGGCTGACGTTGAAAAGACCTCGGGTGAGACTAAGTTCACGAACACCTATAGCGCCAAGACGGAAACCCCGCTGACTCTTGAGGCTACCAAGACGCTCACGGGGCGCCTGATGGCCGACGGTGAATTCAAGTTTACGTTGAGCTACGCGGGGCACGACGAGGTCCTGCTGAACGCAACCAACAAGAGTGGCAAGGTTGAGTTCGGTCCGCTGACGTACACGACCAAGTCGCTTGTCAAGCTTGTCGAGGAAGACAAGGCGTTGTTTGACGCCAGCGCAGATAAGCCCACGTGGACTATTCATTACATTGCTGCCGAGCAGACCGGCGAGCTGCCTGCGGGCGTGAGCGCTACCACGGCGGCAATTGACGCATATGTGACCGTTGCCGACAACGGCGATGGTACCCTGACGGCGACGGCTGTCTACGGCGACGCCGGCAACGAGTTTGTGAACTCCTACACTGCCGCGCCTGTCGAGGTATCGCTTGTGGGCAAGAAGAATCTGCAGGTTCCTGATGGCCTGACCCCGGCTGACATTGCCGGCAAGTTCACCTTTACCGTGACCGGTGAAGAGGGCGCACCCATGCCCGCGAACGCGAGCGTGACCAATGATGCCAAGGGCAAGGTCGACTTTGGCAAGATCGCCTTTACGCTCGACGACCTTAACAAGGCTCTGGGCGAGAAGCGCGAGAAGCGCGAGCACACCTTTACCTACACCGTGACCGAGTCCGGTAAGGTTGCTGGCGTGACCAACGACGCCAACGCCACGCGCAAGGTTTCCTACACCGTGATCGATGACGGCAAGGGTAATCTGAGCGTATCCCACAAGCCAGACGGCGATGTGGCATTTACGTTCACCAATGCCTATAACGTGAAGCCTGTCGAGGATCGGATCACCGCGACCAAGGTCCTGACCGGGCGCGACATGACTGAGGGCGAGTTCTCCTTCGAGCTCGTCGAGGGCGAGGGCAAGGACGCCAAGGTCGTTGCCACCGGCAAGAACGCCGCCGACGGCACGATTACGATGAGCCCCGTGAAGTACGACAAGGCTGGAACGCACACCTACACGCTGCGCGAGGTTAACGGCGGAACCACCAGCAAGGGCGTCACCTACAGTGATGCCAAGTTCACCATCGTGACGACCATCACCGATAACGGCGACGGTACGCTCAGTGCCACGCATGTTCTGAAGGACGTCAAGGTTGCCGAGTTCAAGAACTCCTACAACGTGACCCCCAAGAGCTCCAGCGTCACCGACCTGATCACCGCGGACAAGGTCCTGGACGGGCGCGACCTCAAGGCTGGCGAGTTCCGTTTCGAGCTCGTCGAGGGCAATAACGTGGTCGCCACCGGTACCAACAATGCCGACGGCAAGATCGTAATGGATCCTGTCACCTACACTGCGGCTGGCGAGCACACCTACATACTGCGCGAGACCAAGGCCGGCACCACCGAAAATGGCATTACTTACAGCACCGCTGAGTACACTATTGTGACCACCGTCAAGGATAACAACGATGGCACCCTCAGCGTGGAGCACAAGCTGCAGAACGTCGAGAAGGCGATCTTTGAGAACGCCTATAACGTGACGCCCAAGAGCTTCAGTGTTACTGATCAGATCACGGCGACCAAGGTCCTGACCGGGCGCGACCTCAAGGAAGGCGAGTTCTCCTTCGAGCTCGTCGAGGGCGAGGACGCCAAGGTCGTCGCCACCGGCACTAACGCCGCCGACGGCGAGATCACGATGAGCAAGATCATCTACAACGAGCCCGGCAAGCACGCCTACACGCTGCGCGAGGTCCCGGGCGACGCCGGCAACGGCATCACCTACGATGGCAAGACCTACACCATCGAGACCACCGTCACCGACAACGGCAAGGGCGAGCTCAAGGCAAAGCATGAGCTGAAGGGCGCCGACGAGGCGAAGTTCAGCAACAGTTACAAGCCGAATCCTGGCGAGTTCAGCGTCACCGACCAGATCACCGCGAACAAGGTCCTGACCGGGCGTGAGCTCAAGGAAGGCGAGTTCTCCTTCGAGCTCGTCGAGGGCGATAAGGTTGTCGCTACCGGCACTAACGCTGCCGACGGCGCGATCACGATGGGCAAGGTCGCATACGACAAGCCCGGCAAGCACGCCTACACGCTGCGCGAGATCAAGGGCGGAACCACCAGCAAGGGCATCACCTACAGTGACGCCAAGTACACCATCGAGACCACCATCACGGACAACGGCGACGGCACCCTCAAGGCCGAGCATGTCCTGAAGGACGCCACGGCTGCGACTTTCAAGAACACCTACAGCGTGGCCCCGCTCGATGCGGAGCTCGACTTTGACCTGAGCAAGGTCATCAGCGGCCGCGACTGGACGGATGGGGACGAGTTCAGCTTTACCATCACCGCCCCCGAAGACGCCCCACTGCCCGATCCCGCAACCGTAACCGTGAGCAAGAAGGACGCGAAGGACGGCATTGCCGCCATCAAGTTCGGCAAGATTCACTACGCTGCCGCCGGAACCTATAAGTACGAGATTCGCGAGAACGCGGGCAGCACGGTCGGCATGACGTATGACGCGCATGTCGCAACCGCCGAAGTGACCGTGACCGAGAACGGCGATGGCAGCCTGACCGCCAACGTCACCAAGAAGGAAAACGGACGCTTTACCAACACGTACCGCACTGAGCTTAACTACACCGCTGCCGGCGGTCTGTGGCTCAGCAAGTATCTGGATGGCCGCCCCATGACCGAGGGTCAGTTCACCTTTACCGTGACACCTGCTGACGACGCTTCGGCTCGCGCGCTCGGTCTGCTGCCCGGGGCTAATAGCTTCAAGTCCCCCGCAGCGGCAGAGGCAACGGTCGGACTGATCGACATTCTGGCTGGTCATGAGGTTATATTTACGCAGGCTGACGCCGGCAAGACCTTTACGTACACCGTGGCCGAGAAGAACGACGACCAGCCCGGTTACACCTACGACGACGCCGTGCGCACGGTGACGATCGCCATCGCCGACGACACCGCCGGCACGCTCACTGCTACGACGACCGTTTCCGGCGGTCCCGAGGGCACGCTGGTGACCGAGTACAAGACCGGCGCGGCTGCGGTCGAGAGCGCCGTGGTTCCGTTCGTCAACAGTTATAGCGCTACGACCAACACGCCTGGTGGCACCGCTGCTCAGGTCGTTGCCGCCAAGACCCTGACCGGTCGCCCGATGGTCGACGGCGAGTTCTGGTTCGGTATCGCCTATCAGGGTGAGCTTGTGGGTTATGAAAATCTCAAGCCCAATATCGGCGGGCACGTGAGCTTTGATGCTCTGCACTACGACACCAAGATGCTTGCCGATCTTGAGTCTGCTGGGCTTGCCCATCGTACCGATAAGGACGGCAAGCTTGCCTGGACCATTAACTACACGGCCTACGAAGATTTATTCGGGCTGCCAAATGGCGTTTCCGCTACAACGTGGAGCTTTGGCTTTAAGGTTATCGTCGTCGACAACGGTGACGGTACCCTGACGGCAACGGTCGACTACGGCGGCGTCGAGCCCTTGTTCGAGAACGTCTACGGCACCGAGGCCGTCGATGCCGCGCTCACCGGTACCAAGAAGCTCCAGGTTGCCGAGGGCCTGGCCCCGGCCGACATCACGGGTAAGTTCACCTTTACCGTGACCGCCGACGAGGCTGGTGCCCCGATGCCCGAGCGCACGACCGCAACCAACGACGCGGCCGGCAACGTGGACTTTGGCAAGATCCACTTTACGCTCGAGGACCTCAACCGCGCCCTGGGCGTGGCGGACGATGCGACCGATAAGGCCGAGGCGGACGAAGCTGACGAGGCCGAGGCCGACGAGGCTGACGAGACCGAAGCTGAAGAGGCCGACGCTGACGCCAACGCCGACGAGCCCGAGCCTGCGGCCCCCACCGCTCCGCGCTCGCACACTTTTACGTACACGGTAACCGAGACCGGCAGCGCCCCTGGCGTGACTAACGATGCCAACGCCACGCGCAAGGTTTCCTATACCGTGACTGACGACGGCACCGGACATCTGAGCGTCAAGCGCGAAGGCGACGACGGTGCTGCCTTCACGTTCACCAACACCTACAGCGTGGCGCCTACCGATTCTTCCGTGACCGATCAGGTCAAGACGGTCAAGCGTCTGACCGGACGCGACCTTGCAGCTGGCGAGTTCACGTTTGATCTGCTCGAGGACGACGTGGTTGTCGCAAGCGGCGCCAACGACGCCAACGGCACTGTGACACTGAGCCCGATCCGCTACGAGGCGCCCGGCACGCACACGTACACGCTGCGCGAGGCTTGCCCCAACGCGCTCGGCCTGTACAAGGGCGTCACCTATGACGGCACGACCTACACCGTCGTGACCACCGTTTCCGACAACGGCGACGGCACGCTGACCGCGACGCACAAGCTCGAGGGAACCACCGAGTCGGCTGGCTTTACCAACAAGTATCACGCCATGCCCACGCAGGTCTCCATCGGCGCCATCAAGGTGCTCGAGGGACGCGAGCTCAAGAAGGACGAGTTCAGCTTTAAGCTCGTTGGCGAGGGCATCGAGTCCGCCGTCACCAACGATGCCGACGGTAAGATCAACTTCGACAAGTTCGAGTACAGCGAGCCCGGTACGTACGTCTACACCATCAGCGAGGTCAAGGGCGACGAGGCCGGTATAACCTACGACAAGTCCGTCTTTACCGCGACCGTCAACGTGGTCGACGACGGCGAGGGCAACCTCAAGGCGAATGTCGCCTTTGCCAAGGGCGACAGGAGCGTCGAGGGTATCGTGTTCAACAACACGTACAAGAAGCCCGAGACTCCTACGCCGACACCCGATCCCGGCACGCCCAAGACCGTGACGAACATCGTCAAGACGGTCAAGGGTTTCCTGCCCACCACGGGCGACCAGCAGGCTGCCGCTCTGCTTATGGCATTTGTCATCGCCATGGCCGGCGTCGGAGCCCTGGTCTGGGGTATCCGTAAGCGCTAGGCACGCTGGCAGCGCCCGGGGCCAGAAGGCCCCGGGCGGCCGGCGGGGAGCCAGAACATAGCCCCACCCCCAGCCCCAGCCGCCACGGAGGTATCTCCCTCCTCCGTGGCGGCGCTTTTGTGCGTAGGCGAGAAGGGTTCGCCACGAAACCGGCCCATCTACTACGTTTAGCCCCTTACCCCCAACCATGCCGAAAAGCGCAAAAACAAAACCGCAGGTAGAACGACTGCGGTTTTGTTCAAAACGAAGGTATGGTCAGGGGTATCGAGTCAAACGTAGTAGATGGGCCGATTTCGTGGCGGGCGGTTTCGGCTGATCCATTGGGGACGGAGGAAAACGGCTCATTTTGGTCCCGCGAGGCTGGCGGAGACACTCGTGCAGGGCCGCCCGAACAAAACTATGCCGGTTTACTACGATGAATCCGAGATTCCTGACCACACCCGCATTTTTGCAAATATCGCAAGTGTTCTACCTGCGGTTTTGTAAGTGCGCAATTTGCCGTGGTCGGAGATATGCGGTTCATCGTAGTAAACCGGCATAGTTTTGAAATGGCATCAAATTGGCGGCAGCCAGCGGCTAGCCTCGCAGATAGGCGATGGCGATTTGGGTGCGGTTGCGTAGCCCCATTTTGGCTAGGATCGAGCTGATGTGGTTGCGCACGGTGCCTTCGCCCATATAGGCGGTGGCAGCGATCTCCTTGTTGTCGAGGCCGCGGGCGATGAGCTCGGCGACTTCGAACTCGCGGTCGGTCAGGCCGGCAAAGGCGGCGGGCCGGCGGGTCGCGCCGGCCTCGACGTCCGCCCCATCAAAGTTGATATCTTCGATCGCCTTGCCCTCGAGCACGCGTTTGCCGTCCATGACCTGCGCCAACGCCGGCGGAATGGCAGCGACATCGGTCTTGATCAGGTAGCCGCGGGCGCCCAGCTTGAGCGCCGACACAATGTACTCGTCATCCGAGAACGTCGTCAGAAACACCACGCGCGCCGCAGGGTCGTGCTCAAGGATCTCGCGCGCGGCCGAAAGGCCGTCGCGTCTCGGCATCTGGATGTCGAGCAGCGCAATATCGGGTGCGTGCTCGGCGTAGAGCGCCACCGCATCGTTGCCGTTGGCACCGGTGCCCACCACTTCGATCTGCGGCTGGGCGCCCAAGATAATCTTGAGCGAATCGACCACCAAGCGGTCGTCGTCGACAACGATGAGCCTCATCGGCCCTCATCTCCTTGCTGTTTGGGAACGGTGGCAAACACACGCCAGCCGCCGGCGCCGGCACGCGGGCCGGCGGTGAAGGTGCCGCCAAGCGCCTCGATGCGCTCGCGCATGGAGGCGAGCCCCATGCCCTCCGCGGTGCCGCGGCCGCTTGCTTGGACCTCACCCACGCCATCGTCGGTAACAATGAGCTGGTAAAACGACGGATGCTCCATGCACCGTACGGTGACGGTCTGGGCGCAAGCGTGGCGTATGGTATTGGAGAGCGCTTCGCGCAGGACCGCTGCAAAGCAGTTGGCGACGTTTGCGGGCGCATGTTCGGCCATAACTTCAAGCTCAATCTGCGGGCCGCCGTCCGAGCGTGTGCCTTCGACAATGCGTTCGAGCTGCACGGAAAGGTCGACGGCGTTGTCGTTGAGCGCGTGGACGCTGGCGCGCACAAGCTGGAGCGCCTCGTCAACCGTGCGTTTAACGTCGGCGAAATCGGCGGCGACGCCAGGCTCGTCGGCGTGGACCACGCGTAGGGCTTCGGCCTGCAGTGAGGCGCGCGTGAGCTGGTGCCCGACGTTATCGTGGATCTCGCGCGCGATGCGGGCGCGTTCGGCGAGCGTCGCGAGCTCGACTTCGTAGTCCTGGCGATCGGCAAGATCGCGGTTGCGCGCCTCGAGCGCGAGGGCTCGTTCCTGCAGCTCGTCGCGGGTGCGGCGCATGCGCCGCTGCTCGCGCTCCAACTGGGCGGTGCGTAGCGATAGCAAGGTGGCGGCAACCGAAAGGATGGCGGTCAGCAGGAGCGTTCGTGCGGTAAGCGCATCGGCGCGAAGGTCCGCGACGAGCGCAAAGGCAAAGACGGAGCCAATGCCCAACGCGACCCAGGCGTGCTCGCGGCGCACGCGTCGCGCGATGTCATAGAGGGCGAGAGGCGCAAACGGCACAAACGGCGGCACGAAGACAGCCGCGATGATGCAGGCGTAGCTCGCTGCCTCGCTTGCGCGTCGGGTGCGTTTCCCCTGTGCGACCTCGGCCAGCGAGGTGGCAATAATGCCAAGGCAAAACGCCACAACCAGACGAGCGTCCACGGCAAGACCCATGGCGGCCGCAATACAGCACGCCAGCACGATCGATTTGTCGAAAAGCCTGTTCATACGGGTATTGTACGCGAAGCTGCGCGTGGTGGAGGGGCCGCCTAGCGCAACCGTGACATTCCTCCCGCACGGTGGGGCGGTCGCGTCAGCGGGCCACGCGACCGAGCCCCCGCACTCGTGACAAAGCTCACTGGTGCGCGCCGTCCGCTCCTGCGATGATGCAATCGTACCGGGCCGCAATCAACAGAAGGGCCGCCTCATGACAGACATCGTCCACGTCGAAAACCTCGTCAAGCGCTACGACGACCTTATCGCGCTTGACCACTTTAACCTCAGCATCGCCCCCGGCGAGATCTTTGGCCTGCTGGGCCCCAACGGCTCGGGCAAGACCACGTCCATCAACTGCATTCTGCAGCTGCTCGCCTACGACAAAGGCACCATCGAGCTGTTCGGCGAGCCCATGACGCCCGCCCGCTACGACCTCAAGCGCCGCATCGGTGTGGTGCCGCAGCAGGTGGCGGTGTTTGACGAGCTTACGGTGCGCGAGAACATCGACTATTTCTGCAGCCTTTACGTCAACGACCGCAAGCGCCGCCGCGCGCTGGTGGACGAGGCGATCGACTTTGTCGGGCTGGGCGACTTTACCAAGTTTCGCCCCGGCAAGCTCTCGGGCGGCCTGGCGCGTCGCCTCAACATCGCCTGCGGTATCGCGCACAAGCCCGAGCTCATCTTCTTTGACGAGCCCACGGTGGCGGTCGACCCGCAGAGCCGCAACGCCATCCTGGAGGGCATCTGCCGCTTGCGCGACGAGGGCGCCACGGTGGTGTATACCAGCCATTACATGGAGGAAGTCGAGCAGATTTGCAGCCGCATCATGATCATGGACGGCGGACGTGTGCTGGCGCAGGGCACCAATGACGAGCTCAAACGCATGATTCAAATGGGCGAGCGCGTGACTGTCGAGGTCGGCGCCGTCGAGACCGCCACGGTCGAGCGGCTGCGCGCCCTCGAGCACGTGCTTTCGGTTGAGCTGTCCGGCGGCGAGCTCGTCTGCACCTGCGAAGCGAGCCCGCACAATTTGGTCGACATCCTCGACACGCTGCGCGCCGCCGATGTGGCGCTCGGCCGCGTGTGGAGCGAGCCGCCGACCCTCAACGACGTGTTCCTCGAGATCACCGGCCGCGAGCTGCGCGACTAGGGGGCAGTCATGTTCAACACCATCATCACTACGGTCAAGACGCTGCTGCGCCGGCCGAGCACGTGGGTCTGGGGCGCTCTCTTTCCCATCGCACTTTCCACGATGTTCATGTTTATGTTTGCGAATCTGAGCTCTGACGGCACGGTCGACCCGGTACCGGTTGCCGTCATAGCGGACGAGGCCTGGGACGCCTCGACCTTTAAGGACGTGGCGACGTCGCTTGCCAAGGAGAGCGACAATCAGCTGCTCGAGATCCACGAGTGCGACGACGCAGCCGATGCGAACCGTGTGCTTAAGGCCGGCGAGGTCGCGGGCATCTATACGGTCGACGACGCGGGCGCACCCAAGCTCACACTGCTATCGAGCTACGACAGCTCGCGCGCATCATCGGTGCTCACCGATCGCAGCATCCTGGAGACGGTGGCAAGCTCGTATACACAAAATGCCGAGCTCATGTCCCAGATTGCCCAGGACAACCCGGCGGCACTCGCCGACCCCGAGGCGGTTGCGCGCGCCCTGTCGCTCGAGGGCGGCACCCGTCGCGTGAGCCTTACGCGCACCACGCCCGACGGCACGGTCATCTACTATTACGCGCTTTTTGGCCTGGTCGCGATGATGTCTGCCGAGTTTGCCGCCTTGAGCGTTGTCGACCTGCAGCCCAATCTGTCGGGCCTTGGCGCGCGCCGCTGCGTGGGCGGCCTTTCCAAGACGGCGTCGCTGGCCGGCATTTTTGTCGGCTCGTGGCTGGTCTCCTTTGCTTCGATGGTGATCGCGATCGGCTACGTGCGCCTAGTCGTGGGCGTCGACTTTGGCGGGCGCGAGGGGCTGTGTTTGGTGGGCGCCGCCGCTTCCGCGCTTGCCGCCACGGGCTTGGGGCTCTTTGTGGGCACGCTTCCCGTTAAGGGCGGCAAGGCGTCCAAGTCGGGCATCCTCACGGGCTTTGCCACCACGTGCGCCCTGTTCGCCGGCCTCTACGGCGAGCCGGCGATGGCGCTTGCCGACGACGTCGCCCGCGCCTGCCCGGCCGAGTGTTGGCTCAACCCCGTCAAGCTTGTCTGCGACATGTTCAACCGCCTGTATTTCTTTGAGGACTTGGGCCCCTTTGTCGTTCGCGCCGGCGCGCTGGTCCTCATGACGCTGGTGTTTGTCGCCGCCGCTACGCTGATCTTTGGAAGGAGCCGCTATGAGCACCTTTAAGACCGCGCTTCGCATGGCGCTCGCACACCCGCTCTATCTGCTTATCTACACGGTGTTCATTTCGCTCATGGGCGTATTCATCGCGGCATCGGTGAGCTGGAACTCGTCGCAGCTCACCGAGTACAAGCCCTACGACACCAACGTGATCGTGATCGATCGCGACGACAGCGATCTTTCGCGTGCGCTTACCAAACATCTGGGTTCGCGCTTTGAGCTGGTCACGGGCGTCGGCGACGACACCTACGACCTCGCGGACGCGCTCTCCAAGAGCAATAGTGCCAAGGGCAGCGCCGACTGCGTGTTCTTTATCCCGGAGGGGTTCGAGGACGACCTGGTCGCGGCTGCCCGCGCGAGGGAGGCCCTGCCCAAGCTCGACGTGACCTACGGTTCCGGCACCATGGCGGCGGCGCTTTCGTCTGCCGAGGCCTCGCGCTGGATCTCGCTCGCGGGCGCTGCGGCGGCGCTTGAGCCCGCTGCTTCTAACGGCGATGTTGCCAAGGCCGCCGAGCATGCCGCTGCAAAGCGCGCGGAGGTCCAGATCGAGCAGGTCAAGGTCGACTCGACGGCTGCCGCCACGCTCGAGTCGTATTTCAACTTTGGCGCGTACGCGATCATCTCGTCGGTCATCGTGTCGGTGGGACTAGTGTTCTCGGGCATGAACGAGCCCGAGCGTGTGCGCCGCATGGAGGCCGGCCCGGTCTCCGAGCGCCAGCGCTCGCTTGCTGTGTTTGCGGCCGCCGCCGTGCTCACCGTCTGCATCTGGTTTGTGTCGAGCATGATGGGCGTTGTGGGCTTTGCCGGCGCGGTCGCCGAGGTCGGCGTGGGCCGTGTGTGCCTGGCGCTGGCAGCGACGTTTGCCCTGGCGTGCACGCCGCTGGCCGTTGGCTTTGCCCTTTCGAGCCTGGGTGCGCGTGAGGAGCTGCTCAACGGTGTGGGCAACCTGCTCGGCATGCTCATGACGTTTTTGGGCGGCGCTTGGATGCCGCTGTCGCTCATGGGCTCGGCCGTGCAGACCGTGGCGCACTTTGTGCCGACATATTGGGTGAACGATGCGATCAGCAAGGCACTTGCCTCGGATCTGACGTCTGCCGTGCTGAGCGACATCGCCTGCGATCTGGGCGTCACGGTGCTCTTCGCCGCCGCCATTGCCGCCGTAGGTCTGGCCCTCGCACGCGCCAAATCCCGCGCCTAGCCACCTAGTCATTTAGAGCGTCCCCAATGACCAGTCTGAAATAAATCCCGAGCCTCGCTCCAAAATAGTTCGCCATGGTTTACTATTACGCTCATAAAGTAGCAATAGGCTAACAATGGGGGATAGCATGGCGACGAAGCAAGCCTACGTCCAGGTCAAGGGGCTCAAGAAGCACTACGGCGATGGAGATGCACGCCTGACGGTGCTCGACGGCATCGACACGTCCATCAACCGCGGAGAGATCTGCGTCATGCTGGGGCCTTCGGGTTCGGGCAAGTCGACGTTTCTTAACCTGATCGGCGGCCTGGAGGATGCCGACGGCGGCTCCATCATGGTGGACGGCTGCGACCTCACGGTGCTCAAGCCTACCGACCTGGGCGAGTATCGCCGCCGTGAGCTGGGTTTTGTCTTCCAGTTCTACAACCTGGTGCCCGATCTCACCATCAAGGAGAACATCGAGGTCACGGCGCACCTGTCCAAAAAGCCGCTCAACATTGACGACCTGCTACGCTCGCTGGGCCTCTACGAGCACCGCAACAAGTTCCCGCGCCAGGTTTCGGGTGGTCAGCAGCAACGCTGTGCCATCGGCCGCGCGCTCGTCAAAAACCCGGGCCTGCTGCTGTGCGACGAGCCCACGGGCGCGCTCGACTATAAGACGTCCAAGGAAATCTTGCAGCTCATGGAGGATGTAAACCGCACCTACGGCTGCACCATCATCATTGTCACCCACAATGCCGCCATCGCGCGCATGGCCAATCGCGTGCTGCGCCTGCGCGACGGGCGCATCGTCGAGGATGAGCTCAACGAGTCGCCCGTTGCGGCCGCCGAGCTCGATTGGTAGGCGGCGCCATGACACCTCTCGCAAAACGTCTCCCGCGCGAGCTGCGCCGCAATATCGGCAAGTACCTGGGCATCTTTTTGCTTATGTGCGGAAGCATCGCTCTCACCTCGGGTTTTTTGCTCGCAGCGCATTCCATCGGCTGCCTTATCGACGACATGCGCGATGCGTACACGATTGAGGACGGCCGCGTGACCACCTCCTTCGAGGCCACCAAAGACCAGCTCAAGGCGGCCGAGGATGCAGCCGGCGACGTCGGCGGCGTTACGCTCTACAAGAATTTCTCCATCGACGCCATCATCAAAAAGACCGCCGGCGACGACGGCACCAAGCGCACGCTGCGCACCTATGCGCACCGCACCAAGGTCGATATCGCGTCCTACTGTGAGGGCAGGGAACCCAAGGCGGACGACGAGGTGGCAATCGACCGTGTCTTTGCCACCAACAACGACCTCGCCGTGGGCGATAAGGTTGAGCTTGAGGGCCGCACCTACATCATCTGCGGCATCATGACCCAGCCCGATAGCCAGGCGCTGTTCCTCAACAATTCGGACTTTACGGTGAACACCATCACGTACGGCGTGGCCGAGGTCACCGATGGCGGCTTTGCCGCGCTCGAAGATGCCGACGGCGCACCCGCCTACACCTACTCCTTCACCTTTACCGATCGCGACCTCCCCACCGCGGACCGCATCGACGCCGAGCAAGATATGGTCGAGGCACTGACCGACGCCGATGCGCGCGTGGACGATCTGATCGACGCCGATTCCAACCAGGGCATTGGCTATGCGCGCGATGACGTGGACGGCGACTCCATGATGTGGATGACGCTGCTCGACATCATCATCGTGATCATGGCGTTTGTCTTTGTGGTCCTTACCGACGCCACCATCGAGGAGGAGAGCGCCATCATCGGCACGCTGCTCGCCAGCGGCTATCGTCGACGCGAGATCGTGCTGCACTACCTTGCGCTTCCCGCCATCGTGGGCGTGGTCGCGGCGCTTTTGGGCACTGCGCTCGGCGTTGTGTTCTTTACCGAGCCCATGCGCAGCCTCTATTACGGTTCGTACAGCCTGCCGCCTTTCCAGGTGTACTGGAGCTGGGAGATCTTCGTGAAGTGTGCCGTGGTTCCCGCCGCCGCGCTCATTCTCATCACGCTGGTGGGCCTGCTTCGCAAGATGGGCAAGACGCCGCTGCAGTTTCTTCGCCACGAGGCGAGCGGCAAATCGGGCACCAAGCGCGGCTTGCAGCTGCCGGAGCGCATGGGTTTTGTTTCCCGCTTCCGCCTGCGTATCTTCCTGCGCAATCTGGGCAACTTCGCCACGCTCTTCGTGGGCATTGCGTTTGCCTCGCTGCTACTGCTCTTTGGCCTGGCGATTTTGCCCACGATGACGCACTATGTGGACAACCTCGAGACAAGCCTGGTCGCCGAGCACCAGTACACGCTCAAGGCGCCGCTGGAGCTCGAGGGCACTGCCGAGGAGCGCGAGCAGTGGTCGGCACTCGAGCGCTTACAGTCGGTTGACGGCGTGCTGCTTTCTGCCGCTCAGGATGCCGATGACGAGCTTGACGACGCGGCCGATGCGGCGCAGGCGGCAGCCGATGCCGCGACCAGCGCTCCGTCTGCCGAGAGCCTGGCCGCGGCGCAGGACGCGCTCGCCAAGGTCCAGGACAAGAAGGATGCGCTTTATGCGCGCCTCGATGATCTTGCCGATGCCCTCGGCTGCGACCGCGACGAGGCTATCGACCTGATCGACAAGGCCTCTAAGATCGACACCGACAACGACGACATTCACCCGGTCAACACGATCGACAACGGTGCAGGCGCAATCGCGCAGGCCGAGAAATACGCCGTCTACCAGCTGCAATACGATCGCGGCGACGGAAATGGCGAGGAGACGATTTCCGTTTACGGCATTTCATCCGATTCGCGCTATTGGAAAGACCTCAACGTCGGCGACGGCCGTGTCGTCTTTGGTGGCGGTCTGCTCGATAAGTTTGGCTGGAGCGAGGGTCAGAAGGTCACGCTCAGCGACAAGTACGAGGGCAAGAATTATTCCTTTGAGTACGTGGGCAAGGACTGCGTTTGGGGCTCTAAGTCGGATATGAATGTCTATATGAGCATCGACGACTTTAACGAGCTGTTCGGCAACGACGCCGCCTACTTTAACGGCTATGTGAGCGACGAGAAGCTCAACCTCGATGCTCGTTACTTTGCCGGCGACACCACGCCCGACGACATGCGCGCCGTGGGCGACCAGTTCATCGGCATGATGAGCAAAATGATCGGCATGATGGTTGGACTTGCGGTGTTCATCTTCCTGCTGTTTATGTACCTGCTGACCAAGGCGGTGATCGACCACAGCGCCCGTTCGATCAGCTACATGAAAGTCTTTGGCTACCGCGATAGCGAGATCTCGCATCTGTACATCCGCTCGATCACGTTGTGCGTGGCAGCGTCGCTCGTGCTGAGCCTGCCGGTCATCATTGGCTCGCTCACGGCCATCTTCCGCTCGATGCTGCTCGCCTACAACGGCAATATCGAGATCTACGTGCCCACTTGGTCCATGGCTGCATGCGTCGGTATTGGCTTTGCGACCTACCTGGTCGTGGCGTTGCTGCACATGCGTTCCATCAAACGTGTGGGCCTGGCCGAAGCACTCAAAGTCCAAGAGTAGTCATTTAAGAACGTCCCCAATGACTAGGTGCCGTACTTGACTTTAACTCTGCTTTAACTGGTACCATCCTCTATGTCTGTAACGCCATATAGACCGAGGGGATATATCTATGACCGCAACTGCACCCGCAGCACCCGCCAAGGTGTACTTCACCAACCTGCGTACGCATGCTCGCGAGAGCCAGCTCGACAAGCTCAAGCGCCTCATCCGTCACGCCGGAATTGAGCAGATCGACTTTGAGAACAAGTTCGTTGCTATCAAGATTCACTTTGGCGAGCTGGGCAACCTGAGCTTTTTGCGCCCCAACTACGCCCGCGCCGTCGCGGATGTCGTCAAGGAGCTGGGCGGCAAGCCCTTCCTCACCGACTGCAACACGCTCTATGTCGGTAGCCGCAAAAACGCGCTCGAGCACATCGATACCGCCTACCAGAACGGCTTTACCCCGTATGCCACGGGCTGCCAGATCATCATCGCCGACGGCCTTAAGGGCACCGACGAGGCGCTCGTCCCGGTCGAGGGCGGCGAGTACGTGCACGAGGCCAAGATCGGTCAGGCGCTCATGGATGCCGATATCGTGATCAGCCTCACCCACTTTAAGGGCCATGAGCAGGCCGGTTTTGGCGGCGCCATGAAGAACCTGGGCATGGGAGGCGGCAGCCGTGCCGGCAAGATGGAGCAGCATGCCGCCGGCAAGCCGAACGTCGCGACCGAGCACTGCGTTGGCTGCCATGCCTGCGAAAAGATCTGCGCGCACAACGCTATCTCGTTCGACGGCACCCGCGAGCGCGAGCTTGCCAGCGGCGCTACTCGCACGGTGCACGTGGCTGCCATCGACCACGATCGCTGCGTGGGCTGCGGACGCTGCATTGCGGCATGCAACCAGGACTGTATCAAGCCCGGTTATGAGGCCGCAGCCGACGTGCTCAACTGCAAGATCGCCGAGTACACCAAGGCCGTCGTCGACGGCCGCCCGAGCTTCCACATCTCGCTTGCCATGGACATCAGTCCCAACTGCGACTGCCATCCCGAAAACGATACGCCTATCGTCAACGACATCGGCATGTTCGCGAGCTTCGACCCGGTCGCCATCGACCAGGCCTGCGCCGACGCCGTCATGGCGTCTGAGCCGCTGCCCAACACCGAGCTCACCGATAGCGCGGCCAAGATGGAGCATAACCACGAGCATCTGGAGGGCGAGCAGGCCAAGGATCCCTTCTGCATCACGCATCCCGACACCGACTGGCGCGTGTGCATCGCGCATGCCGAGAAGATCGGCCTGGGCACGAGCGAGTATGAGCTCATCGAGGTCAAGTAGCACCTAGCTATTAGACAAAACAAGCGCCTTTGTAGCACAACTGTTAGCAAAAGCCGCCCGTGAGCACAGTGCCCACGGGCGGCTTTTCGGAAGTGCTAGGGGGGTCAGATAGGCCAGTAAACCGTACTATTTGCCTAAAAATACTCGTCGAGGAAGTCGTCGACCGTGTTCCAGTAGAGTTCGGGGTCGACCTGCGCGCTCTTGGCGTGGGTGGTGCCATGGACGGTGAGCTTTTGCTTGACCTTGCTGGCGCACGCGTCGTAGTTTTGGTCGAGCATGCTGTACGGCACAAAGGTGTCTTGGTCACCGTGGATAAACAGCATGGGAACCGTCGCGCGCTTGAGCTGTTCCACGCTGCTCGCCTTATGAAAGTCGTAGCCCGCGCGCACGTTGCACACCAAGTTTGCTACATCGAGCAAGGGAAAGCTGGGCAGGCCGAACACGTCCTTGAGCTGCAGAGAAAACTCGTCCCAAACACTCGTATAACCGCAGTCCTCGATAATGCATTTCACGTTTGCGGGCAGAGGTTCCCCCGCGACGTTCATGGCGGTCGCCGCGCCCATGGATTCGCCAAAGACCAGGATGCGCGCCTTGGGGTCAGCCTGAACGATTCGCTCGATCCATGCGACGATGTCGAGGCGCTCGGGCCAGCCCATGCCGATATAGTCGCCGCCGGAGCGCTCGTGGGCGCGGGCGGCGGGTGCGAGTACGTTCATGCCACGGTCGTGGAAGCGTTTGGCGTATCGGGCCATACCGATGGGCTCGTTGGTATATCCATGCAGGCAGACGGCGTAGTCGTGCGTGCTCTCCGACGCAGCAAAATACCAGGCGGCAAGCTCGGTCCCGTCGTCCGCGGTGAGGTTGCTGCTCTTGCGGTTCTCTTTAAACCATGCCCGCGCCTCGGTATCCTCGGCATCCGGCTGCTCACCTTCTTTGTCGTTCTTGCTATCCTGCATCATCTTCATGGTGTATGGCGCGCGGGGATTCAGCGCGAAGTCAAACAGAAAGTTGCCGGCAAATCCGAGCAGCGCAACGACAACCACTAGTGCAACGATGCCGGCTATCTTGAGCTTTCGATGGGAACGTGCGTTTTGAGCCATGCGGTATTCTCCTATAAGATGTTAATACATCAACATTTAATGCAAGCGCATTATGGACGTTCGCCGTTGATGCGTCAACAGGCAAAGAATGGGTAAACAAAGGGTCACGTATGGTGCAAATTTCGCACGTACCTAGACGCTTTGATATAGTGTTGAGAACTCTTTACGTTGGAGGATGTAACCGGCATGTCCGATTCGAGCGACAGTTCTAAGCCGCGACCCAAGACCGCGGTCGTTCCACACTACACAGTGGGCGAGGAGATCATGAACTCCGTCACCCATGGTGTCGGCTGCCTGCTGGGTATCGCGGGCCTGGTGCTCCTGATCGTATTCGCCGCCCTGCGCGGCGGAGGCCCGGCCCATATGGCCGCGGCGATTGTCTATGGCGTCAGCATTATCCTCGAATACCTAGCCTCCACGCTCTACCACGCGATTCAGCCCGCGCGCGCCAAGCGCGTGTTTCGCATCATCGACCACAGCTGCATCTACCTGCTCATAGCCGGCAGCTATACGCCGTTTTGCCTCATCACGCTCGCAAACGACGGCGGCGCTGTGCTGTTCTTTGCCGTATGGGCCATCGCCATCATCGGCATCGCCCTCGAGTGCTTCCTACGCGAGCGCCAGCCGCATTGGGTAAGCGGCCTGGTCTACCTGCTGATGGGCTGGCTCGTTGTCTTTAAGCTGCCCGAACTTGTTGCGCTGCTCAACCCCGTGGCACTTGCCCTGCTCGCCGTCGGCGGCGTGTGCTACACCGCGGGCGTGCCGTTCTATATCGCCAAAAACGTGCGCTATCTGCACAGCGTGTTTCACCTGTGGGTGCTCGCCGGCAGCATCTTCCAGTTCATGGCGGTGATCCTCTTCGTAATCTAGCGACCATGCCTGCGCGCCCGCGTTCTCGTTTGGGCGCCGGTGCAATTGCCGTATCCGCCATCAACGTTTTAACCTGACGTCCCGAATCTTGGAGGTTCGAGAAACTCCCGATGGACATAACCATCTCCCTTATCACCACCCTCGTTTTGACCCTCATCAACGGCTACTTCTCTATGTCCGAGATGGCGCTCACCACGGCCAAGCGCGCCGTGTTGGAGCACGAGGCCGAGGAAGGCGACAAGCGCGCCGAGCGTGCCATTAAGCTGGCTGCCGACTCCGACCAGCTGCTCGCCACCATCCAGGTCGCCATCACGCTCGTGGGCTTCGCCTCGTCCGCCGTCGCCTCGACGAGTCTGTCCGACCCGCTCGCCACGTGGCTCATGAGCTTTGGCATCGCGCCGCTCTCCGCCATCGCGCGCGGCCTGGCGCCGGTCATCATCACCGTCGCGGTCGCCTTCGTGTCCATCGTGATCGGCGAGCTTGTGCCCAAGCGCATCGGCCTGGCCAACGCCGAAGGCGTGTCCAAGCAGGTCGTGGGGCCGTTGTCGTTTTTCCAGAAGATCGCCCGTCCGCTCGTGTGGCTGACTGGCGCTTGCTCCGATGGCCTGGCCCGCATCCTGCGCATCAAGAGTGCCGACGACCGCCAGAACGTCTCGGAAGAAGAGATCAAGTACATGGTCTCGGAGCAGGACGACCTGCTCGACGAGGAAAAGCGCATGATCCACGAGATCTTCGACCTGGGCGACACCGTTGCCCGCGAGGTCATGGTGCCGCGCGTGGACACCACCATGTGCGAGGACGACGAGACGGTCGCTAGCGTGCTATCCACCATGCGCCAGACCGGCTTTAGCCGCATCCCCGTTTATCACGAGGATCCCGACAACGTCGCCGGCATCGCGCACATCAAGGACCTGATTCAGCCCGCGCTCGACGGCAAGGGCGACCAGCCCATCGCCGGCTTTTTGCGCGACGCCACCTTTGTGCCCGACACCAAGGACATCCTGCCGCTGCTGTCCGAGATGCAGACCTCGCACGACCAGATCGTGGTGGTCGTGGACGAGTACGGCGGCACGGCCGGCATTATCACCATCGAGGATATCGTCGAGGAGATCGTCGGCGAGATCGAGGACGAGTTCGACCCCGACAACAAGTATCTCACGCGCCTTTCGCGCCGCGAGTGGCTCGTTGATGGGCGTTTTTCGTGCGATGACGCGATTGAGCTTGGTTGGCCGCTCGAGGAAAGCGATGATTATGAGACCATCGCCGGCTGGATTTTGGAGCTTTGCGACTCGGTGCCCGACATCGGAGAGGTGTTTGAGGTCGCGGGGTACAAGTTTAAAGTTCAGTCGATGCGTGGCCAGCGCATCTCGCTCATTCGCGTGATCGCTCCGGTCGAAACCGATAAGAAGGATTCCGAGTCTTCGGTAGACGAGCCGACGACGTCGGGTGCGGGTTCCGCGAATCCGCACGACGGCGACGAGTAGGACAAGGAAGAGTAGGGGAGAGTTATGGCAGGCCTGTTCAACATCCTTAAGGTCACCGTCAGTGAGGACAAGATCTGCGCGCATGTGCTGGTGAACCCCGGCATGCCGCTCATGACCTCGGAGGATATCGAGGCCACGGCGCGCGTGTATTACCTGGTGCCGGCGATTGCCAAGCACCTGTGCCTGGGTGATTCCGGTCGCGAGTTCCAGGACTGCATGGGTCAGACCGAGCTTTGCCATCTGCTTGAGCATGTGACGGTCGAGCTCATGAACGAGACCGGGCTTGCCGGCAGCATCTCGTGCGGCCGCACGCGCGTAAGCGAGCACGACGAGCGCGTTTTTGAGGTTGAGCTTTCGTGCCCCGACGACGCGCTGGCCATCGGCGCGCTGTCTTCGGCCACCTTTATGATGGACTGGGCCTATCTGCACGCCGACCAGCCTGCCCCCGACGTGGAGGGCACGGTCGCGGGCCTGCGCAACCTGGTGCTGGGCATGCGCGCCGAGGCCGAGGGCAAGGATCCTCACGAGGCCGTCGCCGCTGCGAACGGCGAAGATGCTGCCGAGGACGAGGGCGCTGACGAGGGCGATGTGCCGGTCGACGCCGAGCCCGTTGCCGATGCGACCGCCGAGCCCGTTCCAACCGAGCCCCAAGGCGTCCCCGACTTTGACGATGAGCCCCAGGTGGCGATTGATATCGAGGGCGCGGTTGCCGAGAACCACGAGGCCTCCGCTGCCGTCTTTGGCGGTGCGGCGACGGTTCCGGCAGGGCCTGCGCATGAGGGCGGCCTGCCGCTCGTGGACGGCGCCGGCGAGGACCCGGGTGCCACGGTGGCCATGCCGGCTATGCCCCAGGAGTAGGCCTACGCGTTTATCACCATCACGTACCTGCGCCTTTGCCGTACGCAGATGAGCGGAGCGGCAAGTGATGCGCTGCGGGTATAATGGACAGCATTCAAACGGTGGGCACCGACGTGCCCGCAGGAGAGGAATGATCATGGGTAAGACTTTCAGCTTTGTCTCCGGCGCACTTTTTGGTGCCGCTGCCGGCGCTATTGTCGGCGTTGCTCTGGCCCCGCGCTCGGGCGCCGAGACCCGCGCCATGGCTGCCGATATCGCCAACGACGCCTGGGACAATATGCGCGACACCTACGAGCACAGCGCCGAGGAGGCCCGTGCTGCGGTGAATGACTTTGGCCCGATGGTCGACGCCAAGACCGATGACCTGCGCGCCAAGGTCGACCTGGCCCGCGAGCGCATGGACCAGCTGCGCGAGCAGCTCAACGACGCCATTTCGGGCGGCAACGTGACGCCTGCCGCCGACGTCGTGGTCGAGAACGCCGTCGAGGCTGATACCGAGGCTGCGGAGCCCTCGACCGAGGCATAATGCGCGCCGGGGATTTTGTCGGCGCCAAGATCTATCGCAAGCCTACCGAGGACAAGCGCACCAAAAAGGACGGCACGCCGCGCAGCCCTAAAAAGCTCGGAAAGATTCACTTTCCGGTCTTTACCCCGGGCGGTACGCGCGTGGTCGGCTTTATGGTCCGCCAGTCCGATATCGCGGGCATGATCGAGCGTCCCGACCGATTCGTAGCGCTCGACGCCATTGGTGTCTACGAGGGCGCCATTGCGGTCGATGACGTCAAGGACACGTACGATGCCGCCGCCGCCAAGCGCCTCGACATCAACCTGGACGATTGCATCATCTGGGTCGGTATGGACGTGCGCACGGAATCGGGCGACGTCGTGGGCTATTGCTCGGATGTGGAGTTCAAGCCGCGTTCGGGCATCGTGCAGGCATTCTATGTGACCGCCGGTGCTGCTTCGAGTGTTTTGGTTGGTGACACGCAGGTGCCGCCGACGATGCTGCGCGGCTACGAGAACGGCGCGATGGTCGTCTCGGACGAGGTCAAGTCGCTCGGGTATTCGGGCGGTGCGGCTGCCAAGGCTGCCGAGGCAAGCGTCGTGGTGGGCGATAAGGTCAAGAAGGGCGCCAAGGTGCTCGACGACAAGGGATCGGTTGCCGTGGACAAGGGCAGTCGCGCACTGGGCAAGCAGCTCGGCAAGACGCGCGGCATGTTCAAGGCCTTTAAGGACGAATACCAAAAGGCGAGCGGAGGCTCGTCAAAAGCTACAAAATAGCGACGTACCAAATGATGGGAGGCAAGCCGGAGACCTGTTGCTCCGGCTTGCTGTGTTTATGGGGGAGGGCACATGCGCCAAAACGGATCCAACTTAAACGGGCGTTCGGGTACGCGTCCGACGGCGCGCCGCGACCTGGGGCAGCTGCCCAGCGGTCAGCGCAAGCGTCACCGTAAGCCCGGCGCGATGTATCTCAACCATAGCCGCGGCTTTAGCGATCGCAGCGCTCGCATCGGCAACAGCCGCACACCCCGTCGTTCGTCTCGCCTGCCCTATGCGCTCATCGCCGTGGGTTGCGCGCTCGTGCTGTTTATCGCTGCCGTCGTGGGCTACGTCAACCGCAGCGTGGACGTGGAACTTAACGGCCAGAAGACCGCGGTGCGCGTGGGCTCTACGCTGCAGAATCTCATCGACGACCAGGAGTTGACTGACACCTACGACGCAGGCGACCTGCTGGCCGTCGATGACAGCGTGCTCAAGCGCCATGGGGGCGAAAAGCTGTCGGTGAAGGTCGACGGCAAGCGCGTGAAGCAGGGCAAATGGGATAGCCGCGAACTCGAGGGCGGCGAGAAGGTGACGGTCAAGGATGGCCGTAACACCTACGAGAAGCACGAGGTTCAGGCTACGGTTATCGAGCCCAAGCTCAAGGTCGAGGGCACGGGCGCTATCGAGTATGTGCAGACGTGGGGTGTCCAGGGCCGCTCCGAGGTGTGGGTTGGTGAGCAGTCGGGCAAGACGCAAGACCGCGGCGAGGTTGTGCCCGCCACCGATTGCGTTGTTGCGTGCGCCAGTGTGGCGCCCAAGGGCAACAAAAAGTACGTGGCGCTGACGTTTGACGAGGGTCCGAGCGGCGCCACCAAACAGATCTTGCAGGTGCTCAAGGAAAAGGGCGTCACCGCGACGTTCTTCCTTTCGGGCGATGCGGCCGAGGCCTCGCCTGCCACGGCCAAGGCGATTGTCGATGCCGGGTGCGAGATCGGATCCAACAGCTACAGCGACGATTCGCTCAAGGGTCAGGACCGTGAGGCGGTACGCGAACAGATCACGAAAGGCACCGATGCGATTAAGTCGGCGACCGGCGTGAAGACGATGCTACTGCGTGCTCCCTACGCTGCCTTTGACGAGCAAAACTGGATTGATGCGATGGACCTGGTCTCCGCCGTGGTCTCGTGGAATATTGACTCGGGCGACTGGCTGCTCAACGGTGCCGACGAGCAGGTCTCGACGGTGCTCGATTCGGTGACGCCGGGCAATATCGTGCTGCTCACCGATAGAGACGAATGCGCCGAGCAGACGCTCGAGGCGCTGCCGCAGATTATCGACGGCCTCATTGCCGACGGCTACAAGATCGTGACGCTCAGCGACCTGGTCAAGACGGACACGTCGCTGAGCAAAAAGCTCACCTCGCTGACGAAGGTCACCATGCCCAAGGACGCCGTGTTCCCCCAACTTGCCGAGGACAACGACACCACAGAGTAGTCATTGGGTAGTCGTTTAAGAACGTCCCCAATGGCTATGTCACGGATGCGTCAGCGTTTGGTATGCCTGCAATGTGCAGCGCATAAATTCGATGCCGCAGGGCGATGCTGATGCTATAGTTACTGCGGTTAATGAGGGTCAAGAGAAAGGTTACAGGTGAAATCCAAACCTCGACCATACAGTCGATGACCCCATGCAGGTGCTTTTTGCGCATGCACGGGGTGTAAGCGTCGAGCGGCGTGCCGCCCGCGCATGCGTATACATATCCAGAAGCCCCCGGACGCCGCACATGCGGCCGCGTCCGGAGGAATAATGATGGGGAGCACCATTGAATTATCTGAGTGAGATGCTCAAATTGCCGGTCTTGGACGTCGACGGCGAAAAGCTCGGCGTGGTGAACGATTTTGGCATTGCTACCGGCGAAGTTTTTCCGCACGTGACGTCGCTCGCGTTCCGCGGACCCGGCAAGACGCCGTTTATGATCAGCTGGCGCAAATGGGTCGACCGTATCGACGAGACGGGTGTACACCTTAAGACGTCGGCCACCGAAATCCGTTTTTCGTACCTGCAGCCGACCGAACTCTTGCTTGCCCGCGACGTGCTCAACAAGCAGATCGTCGACACGCAGGGCATGAAAGTCGTGCGCGTAAACGACATCAAGTTTTCCATGTCGGGCGAAAATCAGCTGCGCCTGCTGGGCGCCGAAGTGGGCGCCCGCGGTCTGCTACGCGCGATCAGCCCCGCACTTGAGCATATCGTCGAAGGCTTTATGAAGCACCTGGGCAAGCCGCTCAGTGAGGACATCATCGCTTGGTCCTACATGGACCTGCTCGACCGCTCGACCAAGAACATTCAACTCTCGGTGTCGCACAAGACGCTCGGCGAGCTGCACCCTGCCGACATCGCCGACATTATCGAGCAGCTCGACCCGCGCCTGCGTGCGCAGGTGTTTGCGCAGCTCGATACTGCCCAGGCCGCCGAGGCCATCTCGGAGTTCGATGACGACGAGCTTATGACCGAGATGCTCGAGGGCCTGTCCGATACCGACGCATCGTCGATGCTGGCCATGATGGACCCGGACGACGCTGCCGACCTGATCGACGAACTCGATTATGAGAAGGCCGAGAAGCTCCTGCGCCTGATGGGCGTCAAGGAGGAGAAGGCGATTCGTAATCTGCTGGGCTACGAGGACAACACCGCCGGCCGCATCATGACCTCGGAGTTTGTCTCGCTGCCCGCCACGGCGACGGTCGGCGACGCCATCGAGGCGATTCGCAAGCTCGACGAGGACTTTGAGAGCGTCTATTACGTCTATACCGAGGACCCGAGCGGCATGCTGACCGGCGTGCTTTCGCTGCGCACGCTGATCGTGGCCGACCGCGACGCCACGCTGGGCCAGCTCGCCTATCGCGATCTGGTCTACGTGTCACCCGACGAGGACCAGGAAGACGTGACGGATGAGATGACCAAGTACGACCTGGTTGCCATCCCTGTCTGCGACGAGAACCGTCATATCCTGGGCATCGTGACCTTCGACGACGCCATGGACGTTATTGCCGAGGAGCATCAGGAGGACCTGCAGATCGCCGGTGTCGGCTCGGGCGATAGCGCGTCGGACGACTCGACGAACGTGCTCAGCTGGTTCGTGCATCGTCAGTACTGGGTCGTCGTGTGGGGCATCGCCTCGTGCATCATGGCAACGGTGCTGGGGACGGCGCTGGGCTCCGCGCATTTGGTGGTGTTCCCCATGTGCGCCATGCCGCTCGTGTTGCTGGCTGCCTCGCGTATGGTGTCGTTCGTCAAGAACTACTTCCTCGAGTACGACGGTCACGACGACGAGCCCAAACCGTACCTGGGATTCTTCTTCCAGAGCACGGGTATGGGCCTGATCCTTTCGCTTGTTACTTACCTGTGCGCGCAGCTGGTGCGCACTGCCGCGTTCCCCGATGCGCCCATGTTTGAGGAGCAACTCTTTACCGGGTGCTTTAATATCGCTGCCATCATTTGCCTGGTTGGCAACATGAGCGCCGTGATTTACCTGATGGTGCTGTTCTGGCGTGACGAGCATGACCTCAACACGTCGGGCACCGCCATGAACGTTATTGCCGTCATGATCTCGTGCGTAGCGTACTGCGCCGCTGCGGTGCTGCTCACCATGTCGGTCATGGGTTAGGTGGTCGCGTGCAAAATACCAAGCAAAAGTCGGGCACCAAGCAAAAGTTGACCATCGCGGCCATCTTTGGCGCTATGGGTCCCGGTCTGCTGGCGGCGCTTTCGGGCAATGACGCCGGCGGCATTGCAACGTATTCCAGCGCGGGCGCCAGCTATGGCTACAAGATGCTCTGGATGCTTCCCGTCATGACTGTGCTGCTCATCGTGACGCAGGAGACCGCGGCACGCTGCGGCTGCGTCACGGGCAAGGGCCTGGCATCGCTCATTCGTGAGCGCTTTGGCGTGCGCAAGAGTGTACTTGCTATGGCGGCGCTGTTGATCGCCAACACGGCTGTTACCATTTCGGAGTTTGCGGGCATCGCCAGCGGCCTTGCTCTCTTTGGCGTGCCGGCGAGCATTTCGGTGCCGTTGGTGGCGCTGCTGGTGTGGATGCTTACCATGTCGGGTAGTTTCCAGCGCATCGAGAAGATTCTGCTGCTGGTGAGCTGCGTGTTCGTGACCTATATTGTCGCCGCGTTTATGGCTGGCCCCAACTGGGGTGAGGTCGCGGTCGACCTGGTCGTGCCTAACATTCAAAATGACCCCAGCTACGTGTCGCTCGTGGTCGCGACGATCGGTACCACCATCGCGCCGTGGATGATTTTCTTGGCGCAGAACAACGTGGTCGATAAGAACGCGGGCGAGGACGATATCGTGCTGCAGCGCATCGATACCGTGAGCGGCTCGCTTGCTGCCGATGTCATTGCCGGCTTTATTATCATCACGACCGGTACGGTGTTGTTCCCGGCGGGCATTCAGATTAGCGATGCTGCCGATGCTGCCCGCGCGCTGGAGCCTATTGCGGGTCAGTGGTCCACGGTACTGTTTGCCTCGGGCCTGGTCGCGGCGAGCTTCTTGGCTGCCTGCGTGCTGCCGGGCGTTACGTCGAGCGCTATCTGCGAGGCATTTGGCTGGGAGCGCGGTGCCGACCGCAGCTGGGACGAGGCCCCGGTCTATCGCGGCATCATTACGGCCATCATCGGTATCTCTGCCGTGCTGGTGCTTATGCCCGGCGTCGATCTGTTCCAGATTATGATGACCTCACAGGTCATCAATGGTGTGCTGTTGCCCGTGGTTCTGGTGTTCCAGGTGGTTATCGCAGCCGACCGTCACATTATGGGTGCCAACCGCAACGGCCGCGTGTGGAATGTGCTCACTTGGGCGACTATCGGTGTGATTACGGTGCTCACGGTCGTCATGTTTGTTCTGCAGGCGATGGGCTACAGCGCTTAACGCCCACTTTTGCTTCCGAACAGGCCGCAGCGATGGGCTGCGGCCTGTTTTTTGTCTGCTATAGGGTGTTAGTTATATAGCAATGGACAAAAAATGCCAAATATGAGTACTGTTGCTAAGTGAATAGCATTTACATCCTAAAAGATAATGAACATAGCCTTTAGTTTGTTCATTAAAATTGGCTCCAATACGCCTTAAACCAGTCAGGTTGGCTGCTTTAGGGGGTTGTAGGGGTCGCTCGGACGTCATTTTGGGTGGTTTTGCCTGCTACTAAAATGGTAACAGTACTCATATTTGCCCTTTTTTGCCCACAGACCTTTGAGGGTGCGGCGAAAAGGGCTTGTTTTGATTGTTTGGGGCAGGCACGAGGCGCGGAAACGATGTCTGGAGCGACGGAGCGGCCTGGAATTCATCCGTAGAGGTCTTCATTGGCTGCGCCAGGAGTGTCCCTAGGTACCGGTACATAAGGAACGTCCCTAACTGCCGGAGGGGGGGTCTGCCACGGCAGACGCCCCCTCCGGATGTGGGAAGTTTGCGCTGCAGGTTACTTGTCGGTGCCCAACTTGTGCGGCTTGAGAGCGAGCGCATTGACGAGCGCGTCGGTGGCAGACTTGACGGCTGCCGGCTGCGGATCGTTGACGTGATCCTCGGGGTGTACGGGCAGGTCCTTCTTGACGGCATCGTGGATCAAGTTGAGGTACTCAGTCACGCCAGTGGTCGATAGGTGCGTGCCATCGCCATCGAACAGGTCGTTGCGGTTGGCACTGTATCCGTACCAATCGATAACGCGCACGTTCTTGTAGCGCGTAGCGGCGTTGGCGATGGCCTGGTTGGTAGAGCCAACCCACGGCTGCGGGCTGCGCGTGTTCACAAACACCACAATACGCTTATCTCCTGCATCGGCCATGATGGCGTCGATCTGGTCGTCGGTTACCAAGCCGTTGGTGCCCAGGGCAAAGACCACGATCTTGCCGGCAAGGTTCTGCTGGATATAGCCCTCAAATGTCGCGCGCCCCGCATCAAACTGGCGACCCTTTTCGGCATCGATATGGCTGTGCGGGAACACGCCGTCAAAGGTGTCTACGGCACGCAGCGACACGGAGTCGCCGATCATAAGCAGATCGTAGGAGCCATCGGGGAAGCCGTCGTTGTCCTTGTCGGTGTCGTCGGCCGCCTGCTGGTCGGTGGGCGCGGTGTTCTTGGCTTCCTTGTTCAGAACTTCGGCGCCCTCGCCGCTCAGCGCAGACGTCTCGGGCACAAAGATCAGGCCGCCCAGTGCAACGACCAACACGACAGCGCAGGCTGCGCAGACAGGGATGTGCGTGCGTGCCCAGTTGGCGGGCGTGGTGGTGCCATCGCGGAATTCGGCGACGGTGCGCCCAAAGGCGCCCTTCCTAAACGGAGTCTCGATAAAGCGATAGCAGCACTCTGCCACGGCGACCACCAACAACACCTGCAAAATGTACTGCCACCACGGCGTATCGTTGATGTTGGCGACCGGGTTCATGAGGAGCAGCAGCGGATAGTGCCACAGGTAGATGCTGTAGGAGCGCTTGCCAACCCACACGAGTGGCTCGGCGGACAGCGCGCGGGCAACCATTCCCTGGGGCTGCACGCAGGCCGCGATGACCATGAGCGTGAGGATCGAGCACAGCAGCGTGCCTCCGCGATACTGGAAGGCGGTGTAGCCGTTGGTGAGCGCGACCATGGCGGCAAGGCCAACCAGACCCACGACGCCCAACACATCGATGGATGCGGGCGAGGACCAAAAACGCACGAGGGCGCTCGGCTGTGCCGGGGCGGTCTCGGCTGCTTCGTCGGCCTTCTCGCCAGGTTTGCCCTCGGCGTTCTTGCCGTGCTTGGCGGCGCCAGCCAGGCGATTGAGCCCCAAACGATGAGCGAGACGCACCGGCGCCAGGTCGCGATCGGGGATAAAGGCCATCCAGGCACCCAGCAGCAGCGAGAACACGCGGGTGTCGGTGCCGTAGTACACGCGGCTGGGGTCGGCGACAGGGTTGTAAAGCACCATCATGGCTAGGGCAGATACCACGGCAAGGCCCAGAACCACGCGGCGCGTGTTGGGTTTGCTCACATGCATGGATACCATGGCAAACAGCAGTGGCGGCCAAATCAGGTAGAACTGTTCCTCGATGGCAAGCGACCAAAAGTGCGTGAGCGGCGAGGGGTCGCCCAGAGCATTGAAGTACGAGACGTTTTGGGCAATCTGCCACCAGTTGTTGAAGAACAGCAGCGACGGCAGGATGTCGGGGCGCATCTTGGTGAGCATCACGTGGTTAAAGAGAGTGCACAGCGCGCAGGTTACCACCACGACGGTCACCACGGCGGGGACCAGGCGACGGATGCGGCGAATCCAGAAGCTCTTAAGGTCGATGCGTCCGGTCTTAGCGACTTCGTTGAGCAGCAAGCGCGTGATCAGATAGCCCGAAAGCACAAAGAAGATCGTGACGCCAAGCAGGCCGCCCTGCGCCCACGTGAGGTTAAGGTGATAGAGCACCACCGCGACGACGGCGAGCGTACGCAGGCCGTCAAGGGCAGGGATGTAGCGGGATTTGGGGCGAGCAGGCGTCTGCTCCGCGGCGGGAGTGTTGGCGCGGCCCGCGTTGTTGGCAGAAGCACGATGGGGGCTCACGGTGCGTCGCGGTTCGTTGGCACGGCGTTCGCCCTTCACGCGTTCGTGCGGCGCCGGCTCGTTGCCCGTGCGGCGTCGACCGCGCGAGCCCGATTGCGAGAGTTGTTCCATAAAACATCATCCAATGACGAGAATAATCAGCACGCCTTCATTGTAGCTGCCTGCTCCTGTGAATGCTTGCTGCTGGCGCAAGCTCAAGCGCGCGTCCACATCAAAGTGAACTAAAGTTATAGGGGGTGCGAGAGTGCACGATCGACGGCTGGCGGTGGGCATAAGGCCCGCAGATGAGGAGGTTTCCATGGCAGATCGCGGCATCGTTGCGGTGTTCGGCAGCATGAACATGGACCTTTCGGTGGCGTGCGAGCGCATACCGCGTGCGGGCGAGACCGTCGGCGGCAGCGGGTTTATCACCAACGCCGGCGGCAAGGGCGCCAATCAGGCCGTAGCTGCCGCGCGTATGGGCGCTTGCACGCACATGATCGGCGCGGTCGGTCGCGACGCGTTCGGCGCGTCGCTCGTGGCGGGGCTCCAAGACGCCGGTGTGGACTGTGACTTTGTAGTGCATCGCGATGACGTGGAGACGGGAACGGCAACCATCATTCGCTGCGAGGGCGACAACCGCATCATACTGTCACCGGGCGCCAACCATGCGCTTGCGGGCGCGGACGTTGCCTGCGCGTTGAGGCGTCTGGCGGCCCATGAGCTCGACGGCGACGCCAGCGAGATTGCCCCGGCTGTCGGAAGCGTCTTTATCGCTCAGGGTGAATGTGACCTTGCAGCGACGGCCGATGCGCTTGTTTGCGCTCACGAGCTGGGGTTCTATACGGTCTTTAATCCGGCGCCTGCCTGCGAGCTGCCTGCGGAGGCCTGGCCTGCGGTCGACCTGGTCTGTCCCAACGAGACCGAGTGCCAGGTTCTGACGGGAATCTTGCCCGCGGACGATGCAAGCTGCGTCGTGGCGCTCAACGCCCTGCTCGCTAGGGGTGCCGGAGCTGCGGTCATCACGTTGGGCGGTGCCGGCTCGGTTACGCTCGGCGATGACGGTGAGCTGCTGCGCATGCCGGCACTTTCGAGCACGGTAGTCGATACCACGGCCGCCGGCGATACGTTTATCGGCGCGTTGGCGGCGGCTCGCCTAGAGGGCTTGCCGCTCTTTGAGTGCATGGCCGCGGGTGCTCGCGCCTCGGCAGTGACGGTGTCGCGCCTGGGCGCTCAGCAATCGATTCCCACGCGCGCCGAAGTTGAACATTGGTTTGGTTAAACGATAAAGACGGAGAAGCGGAGTAGAACAATGGCAATCAAGAAGCTGATCCTTGATCTGGATATGGGTGTGGACGATGCGATGGCGCTGGCCTATGCCATCGCGAGTCCCGAGGTGGAGCTCGTGGGCATCACCACGTGCTTTGGCAACGTACGCGTCGAGCAGTCGGCGCACAACTGCTTGGCGGTGCTCGACCTGTTGGGTCGTCCCGAGGTGCCGGTGTACCTGGGTGCCGACCGTCCTCTGCAGGCGACTGAACCCTATGCGCCGCCGGCGTCCACCGCGCTCATTCACGGCAAGAACGGCATCGGCGGCGCGAGCGTGCCCGCGTCGCCCTACGAGCCGGTGGGGGCGACCTCGGCCGACGGCAACGCTGCGGTCGATTATCTGATCGATGCCGCGCGCACCTATGGTCCCGATCTGGTCTACGTAGTGACTGGCCCGCTCTCCAACCTGGCGCTCGCCCTGGAGCGCGATGCGGCGGCGATGATGTCCATCGGCCGCGTGGTCGTGATGGGCGGCGCCCTTACCGTGCCCGGCAACGTGAGCGCGGGCGCTGAGGCCAACATGGCGAGCGACCCCGAGGCAGCCGACGCGGTGCTGCGTTCAGGTCGCAAGCTCACCATGGTGGGTCTGGACGTGACGCATCGCGTGGTGCTCACACGCCGCGACGTTGCCGGCTGGACGGGCTCGGGCACTATGGCTGGCTGCGCATTTGCGAGCATGGTCGAGCACTACATTGGTTCGTACGAGATGAACGCGCCCTACCTGGGCGGCTGCGCGCTGCACGATCCGCTGGCGGTTGCCGTGGCGATCGACCCCACGCTCGTAGGTGCGCTCGCCTGCAACTTGCGTGTTGACTTGCTGGGCGAGTATCGCGGCCGCACCATCTGCGATGAGCGCCGCCTGTCCAATCCGGACAAGAGCGCGCTTGTGGCACTGACCGTGGATGCTCCGCGCTTCCTTTCCGAGTTCAAGGCACGCATGGCCCGCGTCTTGGGCTAAGTTGTCTTTTTGGGACGGGGCTTTTTGACTGGTATGATTGGTGCGACCAATCGAACCAGCTAAAAGAGCCCCGTCCCAATTTGACTATCGAGAGGATCTGCCATGGAGCGCATCGCCAGCTTTTCCGTTGACCATCTGTTGCTTGAGCCCGGCGTGTATGTGAGCCGCATCGACCGCGATCCGGCGACCGGGGCCGCCGTCACCACCTTTGACCTGCGCCTGACCACGCCCAACAAGGAGCCGGTCATGAACACGGCCGAGTGCCACACCATCGAGCACCTGGGCGCGACGTTCCTTCGCAATCATGCCGAGTGGTCGGGCCGCATTGTCTACTTTGGCCCCATGGGCTGCCGCACGGGCTTTTACCTGGTTGTGTTTGGCGAGGTGACGAGCGAGGAGATCCTGCCGCTCGTGCGTGAGCTGTTCGAGTTTGTCGCCGGCTTTGAGGGCGATGTCCCCGGTGCCGCTCCCGAGGAGTGCGGTAACTACCTGGACCAGAACCTCCCCATGGCCAACTGGCTTGCGCGCCGCTACCTCGACCGCGACCTGGCCGATATCGACGAGAAGCACCTGCACTATCAGCAGGCGTAAGGGCTTTATCGCCCAAAACGCGCGCATTGGGCGCCTTTTTGCTGAGTGGTCGGGACGAGTGTTTAAAATCGCTTATGTTTGTTCTAGAATGTTCGTATAGTCACATTTACGAACAGGAGTGAACATGCATATCTACTCTGTCAACGATCCCGAGTTCAAATCCTATGGCAACGTTTGGGATGACGTTCCGTCCGAGCTCACGTCGCCCGTGCTCGAGGCGCTCTCAGCCACGCCCATTCCCGAGGGCAGCAAGTACGTAGCAAGCGCGCCGGAGCTCGAGGGCGTCAAAGATGCCGATAAACTGGGCTTTCTCATGTTTGGCGGCCGTCCCTTCCAGCTCGGCTGGTGCAACGGCCACAACACGCAGCTCAACTGCCTGGAGTATCACCGCGCCAGCGAGTTCAACCTGGGTGCACGCGATTTTATCCTGCTCGTGGCGCATCGCTGGGAGATCGAGGACGGCAAGCTCGACACCGCGTGCGTCAAGGCGTTCCGTGTACCGGCCGGTACGCTTGTTGAGGTCTTCAACACCACGCTGCACTACACGCCGTGCATGGTCGACGAAGGCGGCTTCCAGGTGATGGTGGCGCTGCCGGCGGGCACCAACGGCCCGCGCCCCGAGGCCGCAACCGACATGCCTGCCACCGGTGACAGCTACTGCTACTGGAAGGCCGACAAGTGGGTTCTCTGCCATGCTGACAGCCCCAAGGCAGCCGAGGGCGGCTACGTAGGCCTCATCGGCAAAAACCTCGACATCGCCTGCGACTAGAATCTTCTGTCTCGATCTGTAACATCTAGCGGGCTAAATCGTCTCTACCTGTTACAGATCGAGACAAACCGGGCCCAAGCCGCCACAAAGGTGCCTGTCCCCTTTGTGGTGGCTGCCTAGAGTTGGCTGCGCAGATAGTCAGCCATATATGGAACGGCGAAACGCACGTAACCGCGGCGCGCCTGTTCGATTACGCCGGCGTCGATGAGGCGCCGGCGATACTTTTGCGCATAGTCGGGTGTGACTGACATACGTTTCGCTACATCGGAAATGCGCGAAACGGCGTCTTCGTCATCAGTCATTGCGTCGAGAAACGCGACGTCTTGGTCCGATAGCGCGGCGAGCGTCGTTTCACAAACATCGTTTTCGAAATCGGCTTTTGACGCTTCGATAGCTCCGTCGACTTGCTCTGGCGTTACGTGTTCTCCTGTCTTGCAGCGATTGCCGATGTTATAGCCGATGAGCTGCAGCATATAGGGCGAGCCTTGGGTTGCGCGAGCGGCACGGAGGCGAAGATCGCCTGGAATATCAAGGTCGAGCTCTTCGAAAGCCCGCTGATAATAGGCATCGACATCTCCGACTGAAAGCGGTTCGAGCGTGACCTTGCGAGCGCGGTTGAGAAATGTCAGCACGCGGTCATTGAGCGTTGCACAGACGGCTCCCGGGAGACCTGCCATAACAAGCGCGACGTTGAGTCCCTCACCGACCAGCTCTTGATAGGCGGTGACGAGCTGTCTAATCTCAGGTGAATTAGCTTGGAGCTCATCGATAAGGATGAGGATGCCGTGCCCCTGCTCGGTCAGCTTGCGCGCCAGCTGCGTGAGTTTGAACTGGAAACTCTTGGTCTCCTGCACATCGCGTGTGAACTCGAGACCGGCTGAGAAGCCGAAGACGCTCAAGCTACCGCCAGAAAGTTTGGGGAGATGACGCTTGCTGACATAAGGCTCGCCTGCTTCTTGGATTTTTTCAACAATGCGCTCAAGCATATCTTCGGAGGCTACGGTGGGTGTGGCGACAACAAAACCGAGCTTGCGTGCGCGGTCGGCAAGTTCCCACAGAAGAACCGTCTTGCCGCTGCCTCGCTGGCCGAGCATGAGCATGGCTCGGTCTCGATTGCCCGGCTCCTGCTCAAGACCGGAGATGAATGTCGAAATCACGTTCCCGCGACCCACCAGATAGGACGGGCGATTTCCAAATGAGGGGGAGAAGATGGTTTCAGTCATAAGTCTCCTTTCCTTTTTTTCCTATTTTTTCCTTTCTTTCCTATTCAGTCAAATGAATTGCTGAGCGAAGGCGGTTACGTAGGCCTCGTCGGCAAAACCTCGACATCGCCTGCGACTAGAATCTTCTGTCTCGATCTGTAACATCTAGCGGGCTAAATCGTCTCTACCTGTTACAGATTTAGACAAACTGCAGGGGCTGCCCGAAAGATCTCGATCTGTAACACCGGGCCCGGTTTTGACGGCCTAGCCGTTACAGATCGAGACAAACCGCCCCCAACCACCACAAAGGTGCCTGTCCCCTTTGTGGTGGATTGGGCGGGCGGGTATCAAAAAGTGTCAGACGGGGCGGCTGCTGGGCCGCCGTGTGCGAAAAGAAGTATCGGCCCGTGCCGTTGCCGTTGAGCGACGCGTTGTTTGCAGGGATACTGAGCCTATGACAACAGCGTGCGAAGGGATTGATACATGGCTTTCCGCAATGACTTCCTGTGGGGCGGCGCGACAGCTGCCAACCAGTGCGAGGGCGCCTATAACGTGGACGGCCGCGGCCTTGCCAACGTGGACGTGGCTCCGCACGGCCCCGAGCGCTATGCGGTGGTCTCCGGCCAGCGTAAAATGCTCGACTTCGAGGACGGCTATTACTATCCCGCGCAGACCAGCATCGATTTCTATCACCATTACAAGGAGGACATCGCCCTCTTTGCCGAGATGGGCTTTAAGACCTTCCGCATGAGCCTGGCGTGGACCCGCATCTTCCCCAACGGCGACGAGACCGAGCCCAACGAGGCTGGCCTGGCCTTCTACGAGGACGTGTTCCGCGAGTGTCAGGCGCACGGCATCGAGCCACTCGTGACCATCACGCACTTCGACTGCCCGATTCACCTCATCAAGGAGTACGGCGGCTGGCGCAACCGCAAGCTCATCGACTTCTACAAGAACCTCGCGACCACGATCTTCACCCGCTACAAGGGCCTGGTGAAGTACTGGCTTACCTTCAACGAGATCAATATGATTCTGCACCTGCCGTTTATGGGTGCCGGTCTGGTCTTTGAGGAAGGCGAGAACAAGGAGGCCGTCGAGTACCTGGCCGCCCACAACGAGCTCGTCGCCAGCGCTTGGGCAACCAAGATTGCCCACGAGATCGACCCCGAGGTCAAGATCGGCTGCATGCTCGCCGCAGGTAGCTACTACCCCTACAGCTGCCGCCCGGGCGATGTGCGCCAGGCGCAGCTCGACAATCAGGACAACTACTTCTTCGTCGACGTTCAGAGCCGTGGCTACTGCCCGGCCTATGCCGTCAAGAAGCTCGAGCGTCTAGGCATCGATGTGGGCATGACGGACGAGGACCGCGAGATCCTGGCCACTAACACCGTCGACTTCATCAGCTTTAGCTATTACAGCACCCGTTGCTCCGCCGGTGCCAATAA
The DNA here is from genome assembly GCF_964239575.1 of Collinsella aerofaciens ATCC 25986. Lineage (GTDB taxonomy): Bacteria > Actinomycetota > Coriobacteriia > Coriobacteriales > Coriobacteriaceae > Collinsella > Collinsella aerofaciens_BQ. Next base: position 16,092 of record NZ_CAXSQQ010000011.1, on the reverse strand, counting down.
CCCCGATGTCGAGCGCACCCAGGGTAACGCCTTCGCCGGCGCCAAGAACCCCTACCTGCAGGAGAGCCAGTGGGGCTGGGCCATCGATCCACTGGGCTTCCGCATTACGCTCAACGACCTGTACGACCGTTATCAGAAGCCGCTGTTTGTGGTTGAGAACGGCCTGGGCGCCAAGGATGTTGTCGAGGAGGATGGTTCCATCAACGACGACTACCGTATCGACTACCTGCGCCAGCATATCGCCGCGATGCGCGATGCGGTGACCGAGGACGGCGTTGACCTGCTGGGCTACACCACCTGGGGCCCGATCGACCTGGTATCCGCCGGTACGGGCGAGATGTCCAAGCGCTACGGCTTTATCTATGTGGATCGCGACGACGCCGGCAACGGTACCCTCAAGCGTTCCAAAAAGAAGAGCTTCGACTGGTACAAGAAAGTTATTGCTTCTAATGGTGAGGACCTTTCCTAAGGAAGCTGAGACACTCAACTTCAGAGTCTCCTAACCAAGGCGCCCGGCGAGTAGTTAATGCTCGCCGGGCGCCTTGCCGTCTGCGGATTTTGGGACATGCGGCCCGCTTTTTCGACCCATCTGTCGGTACACTAAAAGCACTATGGGTACCCGCGAGCGACATATCGGCAACGCGGCCGCCCGATCCGCACCCGTGGCGGATCCCAGGGGCGGCAGGCTCTTCGCCATGCCGCGATTCCTTGTTGGCATAACACATCAGGTGTACCGCCACCGCGTCTTTGCTATCGCCGGTGTCATCACCGCGATGTTCCTCATGCTTTTGGCAGTCTTGCCGGCGCTGTTCGCCTTCGACCCCAAACTTTCTAACGCCGTGCCCGCCTATAGCGAGGTGTCCGAAGAGGTCGTGGATGCGCTCGTCCATTCGAGCTCTCTGCCGTTGCTTGTTGCCGCAATTGCATTTTCGATCTGGGGCGTATCGGTCTATCTGCGCTGTTTGGACTATGTGCTGCGCCGCCGCCTTGTTGCCGTCGCCACCATCTGCGCCCTGTGGATGATCGAAGTCATTCTCAAGTACAAGTCGTTCACGCCGTTCTATGCCACCGTGCTGTGGTACCTGTACTACGTGCCCATGACGCTCATTCCGCTGCTCTACCAGTTGTGTGGTTTGCGCCTTGCGGGCCTGGAGCAACACCGCCTGGGTCGCCGCTACTGTGCTGCGCTGTGGATTGTGGCTATCCTGCTTATCGGATTTGTTCTCACCAACGATTTTCACCAGCAGGTCTTCCACTTTGACCGTACAAGCGACACCTGGAGCAACGATTACACGTACGGCTGGGGTTATTTCGCCGTCCTCGTGTGGACGGCCTTTAACTTTGTGGCCTTTTTTATCCTGGTGGGCCGGTCCTCGTCCTTTCGCATCCAACGTTTCTCGGGCACGGCGGCGCTCGTGCTGCTGGGCGGCGCGTTCTTTGCCATCTCATATGCGTTGCGCGTGCCCTGGGCATGGAGGCTCAACTTTTCGCTCATCTATTGCGTCTTGTGCGTGGTGGCGATGGAAATCTGTCTCGATTGCGGTGTCATTCCGTCATATCACGACATCGCCGGCATCTTCGACACCTTGCCGCTTGACCTCAAAGTTCTAACGCGCGACCTGCAGGAGGTCTATGCCACGCCGGTGTCAAAGCCAATGCCGGCGGGCGTGTGCGAAGAGCTGCGAGCCCAGGAACACGGGCATGCCCATGCCTTTGCCGTGAAGTCCAATCCCGATGTGATGTACCGTGCCTTTCCACTGCTGGGCGGATCGGCCCTGCTTGCCCAAGACGTGTCGGATCTCAACGAGCTTAACCGTGAACTGGCACATCGTCGTATGGAGCTGCAGCGTCAAAATGAGCTGCTCGCCGCCGACTACGACCTTAAGACGCACCTGGCAGACCAAGAGGCCGAGACCTTGCTGGTCCAAGACGTGGACCAGGCGCTTGCCCGCGCGCTCGAAGGGATGTACGACCTGCTGAGCTCGCTGCCGCCGTTGACCGATGAATCGTCTTCGCACGAACGTTACCGCATGCTGCAGCGCGCCAAGATGCTCGTCGCCTATTGCAAGCGCAAGGGGTCGCTCACGTTGGCACAGCACGGGGAGAGCGGTTTTGATCGCGACCGCATTCAGCTCATTGCCAACGAGCTCGCAAGCGACCTGCGCACCATCGATATCGATTGCGCCTCGATTATCGCCATACGGCGCCCGATGCACGCCAGTACGGTAAGCGCCCTGTACGACTGCGTGTATGACTTTGCGTTTTTTGCCTACACCACCGACCATCCGGCGCTTATGTATCACTTGGGCGACCATGACCGATGCAGTGTCGAGCTACGCGCCACGCTTTTTTCCAACGATGATGCAGATCTTTCGCAGACGCCCGCTGCGCAAGAGCTCGATAGCGCTCTGCAAGGGCGCAACGTGGCATACCGCCTTGAGGGCGAGCCCGGCCAGATGCGCATGATCGTCTTGATGCCGAGGGCGGGTGAGTGACGATGCAGATTTCGCTCATTCTTCCCCAAATCGTTGCGCTCGATGTTGTCTTTGCCCTGGCTGCGTGTCTGCAGACTATCCACGTCCCGCTCATCGCATCGCGCCGCTCGTCCTATAACCGTAAGGTGATTTGTGCCTACGAGGCGAGCCTTGTGCTTCACCTAGTTATTTCGGCGCTCATCTTGTTCGCGTCGTCTGGCTCATATCTGGTGGCGCCGCTTGACGTTTGCGCCAGGGCAATGGGCGGAGCGTTGTGGCTCAATGCCGTGATCTTTGCCTACGGCGTGGTGCTTATGGTGCGCTATCGTCGCCCCGTCATGCTGGTCGAGCTGCTGCTTGTTGTCACCGTTACACCGCCGGCGGTTTTTGCCATGGGCTCGGCGTGGACCGTTGTCCTTATCGCAGAGGGAGCGTTCTTCCTGTTCCGTTCCATCGCGGCGCTCTTGATGGATGTCCGCAACCGCCAGGAGGATATCACCATGTTCTCGACGATCGAGACCATCAACGTGATTCCCGTGGGCATCCTGTATCTGGACCCGAGGGGCCGTCCGCTGCTCATGAACCGCTGCATGCGCAAAAACCTGGTGGAGCTTCATATGCCCACCGACCTAGGCGATATGAGCGGTACATGGAACGGCCTGCGCAAACTCAGCATGCAAATGCCCGAAAGCAGCCAGAACCGTGTGCGGATTAATCTGGACCGCTTTGGTGAGGCGCGGGCGGTGGTCGAGGTTTCTCCCGCCGAGATTCGCTTGTTTGTGCACGATGACGTTGTGGTTTCGGGCCGCCTCTTTGAGCGCATTATCGGCCTGGATGTAACAGAGTATGCGCATGCTCATGATCGCCTAGCGCAAGCCAACCACCTGCTTGAGCTTGCGGGCCAAGAGCTCCAAGCCCAGATCGAAGAAGTCAAAAAAGTTGCTGACAATGCGGCCTATCTGCGTATGCGCGCTCGCGTGCACGACGTGATCGGGCAGCGCCTGTCCATCCTCCATCGTTATCTGGAGGAGGGGCGCCTGGATGACGAGTCGCTCGAGCAGATCGACCCGCTGCTGCGCTCAATTGCCGCCGATTTGCGCAGTGGCGGTGCCAGCGAGCCTGCAGAGCAGCTGGGTGATATCGTCCATGCTTTTGGCCTGGTGAGTGTGCAGATCGATGTTGAGGGTGCGCTGCCTGAGGACGCGCGTGTCGCCGCCGCATTTTTGCAGATTATCCGTGAGGCCTCGACCAATGCCACCAAGCATGCACAGGCCCATCGGGTCCATGTGCGCCTGTGGCGGGAGACGTCGGAAGACAGCGCTGTTGCGCGGATGACCGTTTCTAACGACGGCGCGCCTGCACCCGTATCGTATCGCGAGGGAACGGGTATCCCAGGTATGAGGCATGTCGCGCAAGATCTGGGCGGCTGCCTGGAAATCCATGCCGCCCCGCCCTTTACGCTTGCGGTGTCCATCCCGCTCAACGCCAGCGCCACAGCTCAAAGGAGAAGCTCATGATCCGCGTCCTTATAGTCGAAGACCAGGCCATCCTGCGCGAGAGCCTGGCGCGTTCCGTTGGCGACCAGCCCGATATGACCGTTGTTTCCGCCATTGCCGATGCTTCCGAGGCCTTGGGTGTCGCGCTCAAGGAGCGCCCGGACATGATACTGATGGACGTATGCACCGAGCATGATTCCAACGGCATCGTGGCGGCGGCGCGCATTAAAGAACAACTGCCCGAGTGCCGCGTCATTATCATGACCGGCATGCCCGAGATCACCTTTGTCGATCAGGCCCGCGAGGCGGGCGTCGATAGCTTTGTGTACAAGAACGTCGGTATCGACGAGTTGTTCGCCGTGATGCGCTCCACGCTGGCGGGCTATTGCACGTTTCCCAAGCCGCCCGAGAGTATTTTTTCGGGTACGGCGGCCCTCGACGATGTCGAGCTGTCGATCTTGCGCCTTGCCTGCGAGGGTAAAAGCCGCCGCGAGATCGCGGCCGAGCTGTTTATGAGCGAGGGCACCATCAAACGCCGCATCTCGGAGATTCTCAATAAGACCGGCTACGACAACATCATGCGCTTGGCCGTGCGCGCAGTAACGGAGGGCAGCATCGTTCCCAACATGGAGCGCTAGCACTCGTTACGCATCGGCATAAAGCGGCGGGGCCGCAGGATCAACTCCTGCGGCCCCGTCTGGCATGTGCGCGGATGTGTCCGCCAATCCGCGGCTGTCGGTGTCTGCCGTTACGCGATGGTTGCGGTGTAAGAGGCGACGTCCTCGTAGGAATCGGTCAGGTAGGCGTCGATGCCGATGGTCGTATTGACGAGGTCGTCAAGGCTGTCAAGCTCGCCGTTCGAGAACGTGAATTCCTCGGTGGCGTTGGTGCCGGGCATCAGGTGAGCCGAGAACCAGGGTTCCTTCATGGTGCCGTTGACGTTGGTCTTGCCGGAAGGAGCGTAGAAGGTCAGGTCCTTGTCGCTCTTGTTGGTGATGTTGACGACAAAGCCGATGTCGCCCCAGTCGTCCTTGAACTTCTCGGTGATGGTGATGGTGCACAGGTCGTCATCGGCGACGGTGACGGCGGGGGAGATTTCGATGCTCTGGACGTCGTCGTCTTCGACGGCCTCATCGATCTCTTCTTCCTTCTCGGCGTTCTCGCGATCCTTCTTCACCGTACCGGACAGATCCTTGTCGGACTTCGTAAAGATAAGCTTGTCGCCGTCCACCTCCAGGACGAGCTTGTCGTCCTTGAGCTTCAGGTCGTGCGACTCATCTTCGGCGGTAATCGTTACGGTGGTGGCGTCCTTGGCCTCCCATTTCAGGTCGGCGACCTCAAGGAACATGTCGAGGACGCCCGTGCCGTCTTCGTCGAGGATCAGGATACAGTTGAGGCCCCACTCCTTGAGCATATCCATGTACTCATCGGTGAGCTCTTCGCCGTCCAAGGTTCCACCCGAGTACTGCCAGCTGCCGACGAAGTTGGCCTTGGGGTCTTTGCCGCCGCCGCTGCAGCCCGTCAGGGCAAAGGCGAGCGCCAAGATACATGTCAGGAATGCGAGCGCGGACTTTTTGAACGTTGTCTTCATGGTGTCCTCCTTTATCGAACGAAACCCATAGAAGCAAATGCGGGGGTGGCGGATCCCCCGCCAATTACCAGATAGAGGGGTTAGGGCCTGGGCGTTCCGCAGTTGCTGCAGAACTTGCCGCCGTTTTCGCTGCCGCAGTTGGGGCAGAACCACTTGGCCGGTGCCGGGGCGGGTGCGGGGCTGCCGCACTCGGAGCAGAACTTGCCGGTGTTGGTGGCGCCGCAGCTGCAGGTCCATGCGCCGGCCACAGGTGCGGCAGCGGGTGCCGGTGCGGGGGCGGGAGCCGGAGACGGCTGCGGGGCAGCCTGCTGCTGTGCCTGGCCGGCGGCAAACAGCTGGCTAGCGTTCATGCCGCCCATGCCACCTGCCATGCCCATGCCCATAAAGCCTGCCATCGCGCCGTTGGGGTTGGCCGCTGCCGCGCGCATCGCGTCGCTCTGGGCGCTGGCGATGTTGGCGGCTGCCATGGTGGGATCGCGCATGACTGCGGCCTTCTGCAGGTCCTTGATCATCTGCTCGTCTTCTTGCGAGGCGGCGATGGAGTTGACGCCAAAGCTCACGATCTCGACGCCACGTAGGTCGCGCCAGTCGGCCGAGAGGACCTCGTTGAGCGCGCGGGCGAGTTCGGTGGTGTGGCCGGGAATAGCGCTGTAGCGAATGCCCATTTCCGAGATCTTGGCAAAAGCGGGCTGCAGAGCGGTGAGCAGCTCGGACTTAAGCTGGCTGTCGATCTTATCGCGCGTGTAGCTATCGGTCACGTTGCCGCACACGTTGGTGTAGAACAGCAGCGGGTTGGTGATACGGTACGAATACTCGCCGTTGCAGCGAACGGAGATGTCGACGTCCAGGCCAATGTTGTTATCGACCACGCGGAAAGGCACGGGCGAGGCGGTGCCGTACTTGTTACCGACGATCTCCTTGGTGTTGATGAAGTAGACGCGCTGGTCCTTGCCTGCGTCGCCGCCAAAGGTAAAGCGGCTGCCGATATTGGCGAACGTCTCCTTGATGGAGTCGCCCAGGTTGCCGCTAAAGACGCTCGGCTCGCTGCCGGTGTCAAAGACAAACTCGCCAGGCTCCAGCGCGACCTCGATGATCTTGCCGTTTTGCACCACGAGCATGCCCTGGCCGTCGTTGACGGCGATGACGGAGCCGTTGGAAATAACGTTGTCCTCGCCGCGCGTGTTGGAACTGCGACCGCCGGTGCGCTTGCTGCCCTTGCAGGCCAAGACGTCAGCGGGCATCGATTCGCAATAGATAAATTCCTTCCACTGGTCGGCCATGACGCCGCCGGCAGCGCCCAATCCAGCTTTCAAGAGTCCCATGGTGATCTTCCTTTCTCGTCAAAGGCCGGGTGGTATTGGTCAGAATGGCTAATCGTCCTTGTTGTCCTTCATGACAACGGTGGTCTCGGTGTGGCTGAAGGTGTCGTGCTTCTCGGTCAGGTCGAGCTCGCCGCAGTAGCAATCGGCGTGGGTGGCCTCGTTGGCCGTCTTGAGCTGGCCCACCAGCAGCACGTCTGCGATGATCACGATGATTAGCGGCGCGACGATGTTGATGAGGATACCCTCGATATCAAAGGTGAGGTAATCCGGATTGAAGGCGTTCTCTCCCATAAAGAGGATCTGGGAGAGGACAAACCCGATCACAAAGAACAGCACCGAGGCGATGGCGAGCTTGGGCTTGGAGCAGGGGAGCTCGCCGACCATGCGACCGGTCTGGCCGTTCATGGCAAACAGGTAACTCTTGCCGTTCCACGAGGTGGAGAGCATCCACACGGGGAACAGGGCATAGTCGCTGTCTTCCCAGGTGTAGTCGAGCTGCTTGCTTTCGACCGTGGCGTCGTCGTACTCGTCGACGACGGTCTCGCGCAGGGCCGAGATCGTGCTCTCCTCCATGCGGCGCTCGGCGCGCGCCTTGCAGGTTTCGCAATCCTCGTCATAGCGGTTGGCGATGTAGCCGGGCATATAGGCGACCGAGAACGGGCGCAGCGCGTCGTAGTCAAACGGCTCGATGGCGTCCATGTGGCCGTCGGGCATCTTGGACGATCCGTCGACGGGCACGCGCTTAAACGAGATGTTTCCCTTGCGGTAGGCATCGTAGTGGTCGGTGGTCGTGACGGTGCGGTCGGATTCCTCGGTTACGGTCTCGTTGGTCGCATCAAAGCACACCTCGCCGTCCACGCGGGCGCCGTAAAGCCAAAACGGCACGTAAACGCCTTGGACTTCGTCGATATGGTTGCCGGTGACAAAGCTCTTGGGCAGCAGGATTTTGCCCTTGTAGTGGTCTTTGAGCGCGGCCATGACATCGTCGCGCCCGAGCTTAAACGGAATCACCAGGTCGGGTGAGAAGTCGCCCGAGAGCTGGCCGGGTGCCACGGCGGAGTTGCCGCAGTACGGGCAGGTGGTGACGGCGACGGTGCCGTCGGACACGAGCTCGGCGCCGCACGACGAGCAGATGTAGCCAGCGTTTTGGGCGAGCTCCTGCACCGCGTCGTCGGCGACGGGCTTGGGCGTTGCGGCTGCTGCATCGGCTTTGGCATCTGCCTTGTCCTGGCGCTCGCGATAGAGGGCCTCGACTTCTTCGACTTCAAAACGAGAATCGCAGTAGTCACAGACGAGCTTTTGCTCGGTACTGGCAAAGTGAAGGGGGCCGCCACACGCAGGGCACTGATAGTTAACGCTCTCGAAGGCCATGATCGGTCCTTTCGCTGCCGGGGGCTATGCGCCGATGGCGCCGCCGCAGTATTCGCAGCGCCCACTGGCATCGGGAATGGTGGTGGCTCCGCAGAAGAGGCAGGTCACCGCGGTCTTGGGAGCCTTGGCGGCCACGACGCTGTCGCGCGTCTCCTGGCGCAGCTGCACCAGGGCGTCGCGGACCTCGGTTGCCTGGCGCTTGGCCTCGCGGTATTCGATGGAGCCGCGCTGATCGATGGTGGAGTCGTTCACGCGCAGGTTGATCTCGGTGAAGTACGGCGTGTTGACGTGGATGGTCAGATTAAAGTCGTAATCCAGGTCGTAGCGCGGCGGGTTGTAGCTCTCGCGCTCGCCGTCCTTGGTCTCGCGATAGATCTCGGTGCGATGCTCGTCGATATCCATATCGCAGCCGAGTACCTGCGAGAACTCGATGATGTCGGGATTGGCGTCGCGCCAGCGGCTCTGCGAAGTGATGATCAGCAGGCCCGCGTCCTCATCGAGCATAATATTGGTGCGCCCGGCAGAAAGCGTGCGCGTGGGGTTGAACGAAGACAGGCGCTCGGCGTTGGCCTCGCGGTAGGCGAGTTGCTCACGGATATCGTCCGCGGTGCTGGAGCGATAGCCGTGAAAGTAGGGGGAGAGCTTGCCGGCGCACTCTTTGCACAGGTAGCCTTCATTGATTTTTGTCTTACCTAGAAGTCCCAGCTCGGTACCGCAAATCGCGCACTCTTTCTTCTCGAACATCTTGTCAAAGAAGCCCATGGCTGCCTCCCATCAACTGGTAGCGTGTGTCACTTTTGATGATGGGGGAGTGCGCGATCCTTCGCGATACCCAGACGGCTCAAGGAGTCTCCACAACTGGGACACATGGCCCATTTTTTGATTGGACGCCGGGGACACTCTTCGGCCACTCATTGGGGACGTACTTAAATGAGTGGTAGTTGGGGACACTCCTGGCCGAGCTAGAGATCGCGCGCGTCCCTTCTGGTCCATGCGGCTCAAAATCGCGGCGTGATGTGGACGGCTGGGGTCGAATTGGCAACATTTCGAGCCTGGCTTCGATATTGAGACTGGTTCTTTATTAAAATAGATTTCCAGACAATTGAGCGGCTGGGGGTTAACCATGAGGGGCATGGGAGACACAAACGCATATTTGCGTCGGGGCATTCGGGAGATTATATGCCTGGCGCTGTTCTTCTTCACGTTTTGGCGTGCGAGTATCTTTTTGATGTGCGCATGGCCGAGTTCGTGTCTCCGAACGAGGTCGTTATTTATGAGAGCCTTGTCATCGGCGCGAGCGTGATTGGCTTTTTTGTGCGTCCCATTCTGTACTATCGCCGTCCCCATGTTATCGACGCAACGAGTGACGTCACGGGCGTTTTGCTGGTGGCGGCATTGCTGCTGTTGATTATGGCGGTTCAGGTTGAGGTGGTAATTGCCGGCGGTTTGGTGGCGTGCTGCGCGCTGGGCTACTGCGGATCGACTGCTCATGCAAATTTTGCGAGGCGCTTTGCGCGAACGCCCTGCTTGGCGCGCGCCGCCGCACTTTCTTACGCCATGGGCGTTCTGGTGCAGGTTCTCAACCACATGGTGATGCCTGTCGGCATTCCTCAGCAGGCTGTTCTGGTCGTCTGTGCGATCGCGCAGGTGGCGTTGCTCCACGGTGCCCGACGCGCCAAGCTGCGCGACGAGTCCGATCCCAACTTTGAACCCAGTGCTGCCGGGCTTTCGGTAGATGCTCTGGAATATGGCGCCAAGTGGCATGACGATCCCGAGGCAAAGGCGGCATTCCGTCGCGCCGTAGTTCGCCTGACCGTGGCGACGGCGTATCTTTCCAGCGTATTCGCCGCTCTCAACGCGGGCTTCACGACCCTGCATGCTGTCGGAGCCGTCGATTTGGGCGATTGGCCGCGCCTGCTGCTTGTCGTGAGCTCGTTGGTCGCTGGCGCACTATTTGACCTGCACGGCCGCTCGTATATGAATATCGGCATGACGTGTGCCGCCATACTGTCCACGCTTTCGTTCTTTGTGCTCATCGTCGATGGCAATGGCGGCAACGAGCTTGCTGCCACGATCATCTTTTATCTGGGCTCGGGCTTTTTCGTGGTGTTCTTTACCACAAAATATGCCGCCGTCTCGCTCTATGCGCGCTGGTCATATTTTTGGCCGTGCATGGGTCGCGTCGTCAACAACGTGTGCTCGATGTTCGTGACGGCGCCGGCAGTGGCGATTATCTCGAGTCAAAATGTGCTGGCTGCGGTCGGTGCGGCGCTCGTGATGTTTGTGGGCATTGCGATTACGCTGCTGGGGCAGTTGGGGCAACGAGCCGATGATGCCGTGATGCAGGATGGCCTGCCGCTTGCCACCGACGATCTTGGTGGGGATCTTGCGCCCACATGCTCCGACCCCGAGCCCGTGGAGGCAGCGGAGCTCACGTCCGATGAACGCCTCGATGCCTTCGTCGCCACCTTTGGGCTTACAGAGCGCGAGCGCGATATTCTTGAGGCCTTGGTCGTTTCGGACCAGAGCGTTCAGGACATCGCCACGACGCTCTTCCTCTCGCGCTCCACGCTCTACCGTCACATTTCCTCAATCAACAAAAAGACCGTCACCGCCTCGCGCGTGGCCCTTATCAACTTCTACTGGTCCTGGACGCCTCAAGACTAGCTAATCCCCCAATAAGTTGCGGTGGAATAGTCCCTAAATTAAAGTCACGGGGCTTTAAACAGGAACTATTTCACCGCAACTGCTGGGGGGATAGACTGCGGCGGCGGCAGAGGCAACGGCAGCGGCGTTGGCAGCTGTGGTAGTGGCAACGGCAGCTGGCAGGGTGTTTTCCGTCTACTTGCTACAGCAGCTCGCCGTGGCGGGCAATGTAGCGGCGCTTTGCCAGCTGGGTGAGCGCGATATAGGCGGTAACGATGCCAATGAGCAGCCCAAAAAAGCTCGTGGGCAGCGGCATGAGGCCCAGTGCATCGGCGATGGGGCTTGCCGGCAGCCAGGTGACGAGCGCCAGGCCCAGCACGGTAAGAACGCACAATGCGGGCGCGGCGTGGTCGCGCGGGCTCGGCAGATGCGGGGAGCGCAGCATGTGGACCACGAGTGTCTGCGACCACATGGACTCGACAAACCAGCCGCTCTGGAAGAGCGCAGCAAAGGTCGCCATACCCGCGACGTCGCCCGCGGCGGCAAGCTCGGACCAGCTTGCGTCCACGGCGGCGGGGCACACGACAAAGAAGAGCGCGGCGAAGGTCACGATGTCAAACAGCGAGCTCACGGGGCCCAGCTCGAGCATAAAGCCCTTGATGGACGCGGCGTCCCAGGCACGCGGGCGGGCAGTCCAGGCGTCATCGACGGTGTCCCACGGCAGTGCGATGCACACGATCTCGTAGACCAGCGACAGCAGTACCAGCTGCAGGGCGCTCATGGGCAAAAACGGCAAGAACAGGCTCGCGACGGTCACGGACAGCACGTTGCCAAAGTTGGAGCTCACCGTGGTCTTGAGGTACCTGAGCAGGTTGCCGTAAGTGCGGCGGCCTTCGATGATGCCGCGCTCGAGCACGCCCAGGTCCTTCTGAAGCAAGATGATATCGGCGGATTCCTTGGCAATATCGACGGCCGAATCGACCGAGATGCCGCAATCGCTCGCACGCATGGCGGCGGCGTCGTTGATGCCGTCGCCCATAAAGCCCACGGTGTGGTCGAGCATCTCGCGCATGACACGTACCAGGCGCGCCTTCTGCAGCGGCGAGAGCTTGGCGAAGAGGTGGGTTTTCTCGGCGCGCTCGGCAAGTTCGGCGTCATCGAGCGTATCGATCTCGGAGCCGAGCAAGACGTTGCTCGCATCGATACCAATCTGCTCGCAGACGGTGGCGGCGACGCGGTCGTTGTCGCCGGTTAGGACCTTGACCGCCACGCCCTTGGCCTCGAGGGTGGCGACGGCGCCCGCGGCACTTGCTTTGGGCGGATCGAGGAAGGCCAAAAAGCCCATCAGCACCATGTCGCACTCGTCGGCGATGCCAAACTCGCCCACGCAGCGCGGATTGGTCTTCTGCGCCACGGCAATTACGCGTAGGCCCTCGGCGTTAAGTCCGGCGATCTGCTTGCGAATCTGGGCGAGCTTCTCGTCGGTGAGCGGCTGAGCGATGCCATCGATCTCGACAAAGGAGCAGATCTCGAGCATTTCCTCGGCAGCGCCCTTGGTAACCATCTGGGTTTTGCCTTGGGCGTCGGCGACAACTACGCTCAGGCGACGGCGCGAGAAATCGAAGGGAACCTCGTCGACCTTGGTGTAGCGGTCGCGCAGGCTCTGGCCCAGCATGGAATCGGGTGCGACGGTCGAGGGTGTCACATCGGCACGGTCGATTACGGCCAGGTCGATAAGATTTTTGAGGCCGGTCTGGAAGAAGCTGTTCAAAAACGCATGGCGCAGCACGCGCGCGTCCTCGCTGCCATCGGTGTTGAGGTAGCGCTCGAGCACGATGCGGTCTTCGGTGAGGGTGCCGGTCTTGTCGCAGCACAGGACGTCCATCGCTCCGAGGTTTTGAATCGCCGGCAGCTCCTTGACGATAACCTGGCGACGGGCGAGGTCCTTGGCGCCCTGCGACAGGCTCGTGGTCACGATGACGGGAAGCATCTGCGGCGTGATGCCCACGGCCACGCTCGTGGCGAACAGCAGCGCGTCGATGACGTTGCCCTTGGTGGCGGCGTTGATGGCAAAGACGGCCGGCGCCATAACGAGCATCAGGCGCACCAGCAGCATGGAGACGCTCGAGACGCCGCGGTCAAACGCGCTTTTTTCGCCGCGCCCGTTGAGCATCTTGGCGATGCCGCCCAGGTAGGTGTCCGAGCCGGTGGCAACGACAAGCGCCATGGCGGCGCCGTTTTGCACGGAGGTGCCGGTAAAGACGATGTTCTTGCAGGCAGAGAGTGGCAGTGCGGAGCCGTCGGCGCCCTCGACGACGGTGGTGGCGGTGGTCTTCTCGACGGCCCCGCTCTCGCCGGTGAGTGCGGACTCGATCACAAACAGGTCGCGCGCGGTGATGATGCGGGCGTCTGCTGGCACCATATCGCCGGCAGAGAGACGGATTACATCGCCGGGGACGAGCTCGTCGAAGGGGATCTCGATGCGCTCGCCGTCGCGCAGGGCGGTGCAAGTGTTGGAGACCAGGTCCTTGAGGGCCTCGGCCGCATTGCCGCTGCGGGCTTCCTGGATAAACTTCATGCCGCCCGATACCAGCAGCATGGTGCCGATGACGATGACCGTGGAGGGGTCGCGCTGCGGTTCGGGCACGGCGAGCACGTCGATGTAGAGCGAGACCAGTGCGAGCGCGGCGAGGATGCCGGCGAAGGGATCGATGAACGCGTCGGCGATGCGGCGGGCGAGCGTTTTGGTCGTTGCCTCGATGGTGTTGGGGCCGGCGGCGTTCAGGCGCTCAGTTGCCTGCTCGACGGTGAGGCCGTTTGCCGTGGCGTCAAGCAGTACGAGGGCGTCCTCGGCACTATGGGTGGCGGCGAATATGGTGTTCTTGGACAGGCCGGTATGAGCGGCAGGGCGCGCCGTGCGGCGGCGCTTGGAGATGGCTTCGAGTACCGTGACGGTTTTGAGCATCAGCATAGGGTCCTCCTTGTTGAGGGGAGTTAGCGTACGTGTCGTATTTGCTTCAAAAAACCTAGATGTCGCTCACGTCAAGCTCTTGAGCCCACAAAGGGTGCAGCGCGCCTTTGCGGTGGTTTTGGCGATCTGCCGGTGGCGTTTATGCGTGTGCGGAGTCCTCGCGGCGTGCCGAGGGCGACATGCAGGTTTTTCGACTAGGACTGCCTTCCATGGCACACCTCCTAAAGGCTGAGCGCAGCGCGCTTTGGGTATCTCGTACCCCTTTTTAATCCGCCCGTATTCTTGATGAGGGGGTTTGACATGTCAACCCCATTGTTCGGAAAACCATTCCCCCTGACAAAGCCTTTACAGAATGCCGTGGCCCCAAAGCGCGCCCGCATCTACGCTTCGCCTGCGCTAAACTGGAAGGCACGTACGCGATTACGAGAGGAGCCCGCATGGAGGCTTACAAGCAAGAGTTCATCAAGTTTATGGTCGAGTCCGACGTCCTTAAGTTCGGCAGCTTTACGCTCAAGAGCGGCCGTCAGTCCCCGTTCTTTATGAACGCCGGCGCTTACGTGACGGGCTATCAGCTCAAGAAGCTGGGCGAGTATTACGCCCAAGCCATCCACGATAACTTTGGCGACGACTTTGATGTGCTGTTTGGACCGGCCTACAAGGGTATTCCGCTGGCCGTCGTGACCGCAATTGCCTACCACGAGCTGTACGGCAAGGAGGTCAAGTACTGCTGCGACCGCAAGGAGGCCAAGGACCACGGTGCCGACAAGGGTAACCTGCTGGGCTATGAGCCCCAGGACGGCGACCGCGTGGTCATGGTCGAGGACGTCACCACCAGCGGTAAGTCCATCGACGAGACCTATCCCAAGGTCAAGGCTGCTGCCGATGTCGAGATCAAGGGCCTGATCGTGTCCCTCAACCGCATGGAGGTCGGCAAGGGCGGTGTGACCACCGCCCAGAAGGAGATCGAGGCCAAGTACGGCTTCCCCGTCGCGAGCATCGTCTCCATGGCCGAGGTCGTCGAGACCCTCTATAACCACGAGATCGACGGCAAGGTTGTCATCGACGACGAGCTCAAGGCCGCCATCGATGCCTACTACGAGCAGTACGGAGCACGTTAGTTACGGCGTTTTACCAAACGCCGTAACTGCTCGACGCTGCGCGGGCCGCATTTGGACAATCTGACGTTCAACTTCAAGGGCGCGACCAGAAGGTCAGCGCCCTTTTGTTTCACGTCACCTTGTCACAAATGCGACCCGCTCGCTCATATGACCCAATCCGCTGTCAAGAGCCGCAATGGCCCCGCCGACCGCTTGCAATCGGTCGGCGGGGCCTGCCGTTGAACCCGTCCCGGTCCGCCCCCGGCATGTCATCGACGCCTTCGGCTCAGTCTCATATCCGCGGATACCGCTCCGGCGGCCCGCAATCCTCTCCTTCGGCGGGGGTTCCCCAAGTCTGTCGACGCGAATGCGGCGACCGCCGCGCGCACAGCGAGAACGGGGGTATCCCCGAAGGCTGCCCGGCTCGCCGGGACGGGGGCTATGTCTATTCGCCGGCCTCCCGGCACATCATGCCGAGGGCCCACAGCCACCTCACGAGCTCGGCGGCGGTGGCGGCGTTCGCCTTCGCCTGGGGCATGCCCCTGGCGAGCATCTCCTCGCGTCGCCGGAGCAGGCGCTCGGACCCCTTCCTCCCGTGCATCCTCACCTCGAGCGGGACTCCGGAGCCCTTGGGCATCAGCTTGGGCTGGTGCCCGGCCTGGGCGTAGCGCCAGGACCCCTCGACCGCCAGCCTCCTCACGAGCGCGTTGCCCGCACCGCTGATTCCGCCGAGTCGCACGGAGTCGCCACTCGACCTCTGACTCGGCGCGAGGCCGAAATAGGCCGTGACCTGCCTTCCGGAACGGAACCTCGAGAAGTCGCCGACCTCGGACGCGAAGGCGGCGGCGAGCACGAACCCGCACCCCTTGATGGACTGGAGCGCCTCGACCTCGGCCGAGAGGGGGCCCGCCGCGACGGCGGCCCTGTATTCGGCGAGGACGGCCTCCCTCGTCTCGTCGGCCGCCTCGACCTCGTTCCTCAGCGCCGCGAGCGCCCGGATGCCGCCGTCGTCGGCGGGGCGTATGCCGTCGAGCCACCTGAGGAAGCCGTACGTCCAGTACCTCCGGGGGTTGCCGGCCGGCGTCGTGCCTCCGTAGACGTAGCCGCGGCGGGCCAGGAACGCC
>NZ_CAXSQQ010000010.1:16638-57872 GCF_964239575.1 Collinsella aerofaciens ATCC 25986 | reverse complement strand
AAATGGTTCGATGTCTGCCCGGATGCGACACTCAATGTGTCCATCCTCGCAGTATCCGGTTCTCAAGGTGCACGCCTGCGCGGCTGATCCGGTTCCACCGGGCCGCGCGGCAAGGAGATATATTGCCAGACCGGAGGGGCGCCGGGGGCGGGAATCGCGCACTCCATATTTTGTTCACAAATGAATATGTCCCTCAGTCGCGTCCCTGAGGTTATAACTGAAGCATTGGCTTCTGATATTGGCGATGACCAGCTGGTTTATAGGTGTTAAGGCATCGGTCATCTCTGGAGCGCCACTTTACTCCAAAAGCATCAGCTATTTGTTTCCCGTCGGTAAAAGGCAGGTTTTGTTCGCCAAGCGTTCTTATATATAGAGAAGTTCGGGTTCGAACCCATGCACCGGCAACAAAAAAGCGATCAACCGGAGTTGACCGTCTCAACAATCTTTGGGTGGGCCGTCAGGGGTTCAGCCTGCTTCGCAGGCGGCCGCTGCGGCGCTTTCGCGCCTTGCGCGCTGCGCTGGCAAACGCTCACGCGTTTACTCAGCTCCGCGCCCCGACGGGTTCGAACCCATGAAAGGGCGACAAAAAAGACGGCCAACCGAAGTTGACCGTCTCAACAATCTTTGGGTGGGCCGTCAGGGGTTCGAACCCTGGACCTTGGGATTAAAAGTCCCCTGCTCTGCCAGCTGAGCTAACGGCCCGCGGGTGGCATTGTACCACGGTCTGGGACTATTCCCAACTCCATTGGCCGTTCTGGAAAATCACAACTTCACGTCCATCAGGCGTAATGCCCACAATATCGATGTCGTCCGTGCCGATCATAAAATCGACGTGCGTGCTCGAGACGTTAACGCCATGCTCCAGAAGCTCCTCCTTGGACATGTCATACCCACCCTCGATGCATTCGGGGAAACCGACACCTAGCGCGAGATGGCAGCTAGCGTTCTCGTCATAGAGCGTATCGTAGAACAGAACACCACTTTCGCGGATCGGCGTGTTCTTGGAAATGAGCGCGACCTCTCCCAGGTGAGCAGCGCCCTCGTCAGTATCGATGATACTTGCGAGCGTTGCCTTGCCCACGCGGGCGTCGTAGTCCACCACGCGGCCGCCCTCGAACTTAATCCAAAAATCTTCGACCTTATTGCCGTGATGGATGAGCGGCATGGCCGAGTACACGATACCGTCGGCACGCATGCGATCGGGCGAGGTGAAGACTTCCTCGGTGGGAATGTTGGGGAAGAAGGGGTGCCCATCGGGCGTCTTGCCCTTGCCGCCGGCCCACTCGTGACCTTTCGTCATGCCAATCGTCAGATCGGTTCCATTTGCCGCGGTGTAATGCAGGTAGTCGAAACGATTGTCGTTCAGGAAACGCAGGTTCTTTTCGAATGCGGCGTCATGGAGTTCCCAGTCGCTCTCTGGGTCCTGGCCATCGGCGCGCGCGGTGTGCAGAATCGCATTCCACAGCTTATAGATTGCAACCTCATCGGCGTCTCCCGGGAACACCTCGTGCGCCCAAGCCACGACCGGAGCGCCGGCGATGCACCACGGATTGATGTTGTAATCCAGTCCACGGCGGAAAACTTTGCACTGCGTATTCCTCGCCTTTGATGCCGCGGCCGGCTTGGCTGGATCGATGCCCTTGAGGGCCGCAGGATCCGCACCCTCGATAAAGACAAAGCAGGCACCATCCTGGGCCAAGGAATCCAGCTGCATGCGCTTCCACTCGGGCGTCTGCTCAAAATAGCTTTTCTCGACATGCTCGTACGTGAGCCTCGTCACGGCATCATCGGCCCAAATGACCGTCACGTGGCCGGCGCCGGCAGCATAGGCCTCCGCGACCACCACGCGCGCAAACGGCGCGCACTCGACCGGAGACTGAACGACGACCTCCTGGCCGGGCTTGACGTTTACGCCCTTGCGGACGACCAGGCGCGCGTAGTTTTTAATCTTGGGCTCCAGGGCCTTCATGCCCTCCAGAGCCTCTTCGACCGTCAGGGCAGCTCGAATCATGTGCTACTCCATCTATCTATAGAACAGTAAAAAGGCGCGCCGCAAAAACGACGCGCCTTATATCTTAGCGATAAGTATGTATGCAAACGCTACTTCTTCTTGGAGTCCTTCTTGTCCTCCTCGGCAGCCGCGCGCTCAATAAGAGCGTTGAGCTTGTTCTCGGACATGCCCTCGGCCTGCGCGCGGTACATGTTGCGCAAGGGACGAATACGAGCGAAGTCATAGATAAAGTCGCCCAAAATGATGACGTAGGACAAAACAATGCCGACCATCTGGACAGGGCTGGACACCATGCCAGCGGGAGCGAAGTACAGCGAGGCCCAAATTGCCACGACGAGCACCATGCCAATGGCGAGCACAATCCACCAGATGCGACGGCGCTTGGTGTAGTCCTCGTCCTGCTTGAGGAGGATATTCGACACCGTATAGATGCGGTCCTCCTTGGCGCGCTGCTTAGCCTTGCGGGCGCGCTTCTCCTCTTTAGAGAGGCCCTCGAGGTTCTCGCCCTTCTCGAGCTCTTTGCGGCGTGCCTTAGACGAAGCCGGCACGACGCGAACGGAGCTCGCTGCTTGGCGGGCGGGCTTAGCAGATGCGGCAGACTTGCGCGCAACCCCGGTAACTTCGTGGGATTGCGTGCGCTTGTTCGTGGCGCTACGGGTACTCACTTATGCGTTCTCCTTCATGCTTGTGAACTGGGAGCCCGTGATGATCTGGAAGGCCTCGCGATAGCGCTCGGACGTGCCATCGATGACCTCGGCGGGCAGGTGCGGGGTCTCCCCCGTCATATCCCAGTTGGCCTTGAGCCAATTGCGGACGAATTGCTTGTCGTAGCTAGGCTGGATCTTGCCCTCCTCGTAGCTGGCAGCAGGCCAGAAACGGCTGGAGTCGGGCGTAAGACACTCGTCGATCAGCGTGACCTTGCCATCAATAACACCAAACTCGAACTTGGTGTCGGCAATGATGATGCCACGGGTCGCGGCGTACTCGGCGGCAGCCTTGTAGATCTTGAGGGAAAGGTCACGAATCTGCGTGGCGATGTCCTCGCCCACGATCTCGCAGCAACGCTCGAACGAGATGTTCTCGTCGTGGTCACCGATCTCGGCCTTCGTGGACGGCGTGAACAGCGGCTCAGGAAGCTTGGAAGCCTCGGTCAGGCCCTCAGGCAGCTGGATGCCGCAGACGGTGCCGTTCTCGTCGTAGGTCTTCTTGCCCGAACCGGTCAGATAGCCGCGGACGATGCACTCGATAGGAATCGTCTGGGCCTTCTTAACCAGCATGGCGCGGCCAGCGAGGTAGTCACGATACTCAGCAAACTCCTCGGGGAACTCCGCCGGGTCGATGGAAACGAGATGGTTGGGGACGATGTCGGCAAACTTATCGAACCAGAATGCCGAGATGCGATTGAGTACCTCTCCCTTAAACGGAATCTCGTCGGGAAGAATGAAGTCGAACGCAGAAATGCGGTCGGTGGCGACCATCAGCAGGTTTTCACCGGCATCGTAAATATCACGAACCTTGCCACGGGAATCCGGACGACGCTCCATCGTTGTCACGTGAGTCACTCCTTACCTAAATACGACAGAAATGCGGGTTCTTTCCCGCATGTTTTCGCAAACTCGGAGCGGCAGGGACGCGGCCCCTCCTTCACCGAATAGCGAAAAGCTAGTGCTCCATTGTAGTAGATGCCGCGTCTGCCGTGTGCTCGCGGGGCAGATGAATTGTAAAAGTCGTACCCTTTCCAAGCTCCGACTCCACGGATATGTAGCCATGGTGACGCTCGACGATCTGCTTGGTCACGGCGAGGCCAACGCCCAGGCCGCCAGCTTCGCGGGCGCGGCTGGCATCGGCGCGCCAAAACCGCCCGAAGATGCGCGACAAATCGTCCTTGGCAATACCGATGCCGGTATCAGAAACGGCAATGCTGACGTGCTTGCGGTCACTGAGCACCGACACCACGACCCAACCGCCCTCGGGGGTGTAGCGCATGGCGTTGCTCATGAGGTTGATAACACATTGCGTGATCATGTCGGGATCGGCCTCGACGACATCGTCGTGACCCTGGGTCTCGTCCGCAAAACGCAGGCGCAGATCGCGGTCGACAAACAGGCGCTCCTGGGCATTAACGATGGAACGCACGAAAGGAACCATGTCCACCGGCTCAAGGTTGAGCGGAGCCGTGCTGTTTTCCATGCGCGACAGGTCGAGCATCTGCTGCACCAGACGAGCCAGGCGACGCGTCTCGGAAGCAACGGTTTCCAAATGCTCATCGTCGGTGGGATACACGCCATCCTGCATGGCCTCGACCGTTGCGAGCATGGCCATAAGCGGCGTGCGAAGCTCGTGTGCAACGTCTGAGGTCAGGCGCTTCTCGTGTTTCATATCCTTCTCGAGCGAAGTGGCCATCTCATCGAAGGTCTCACCCAGCTGATCGATCTCGTCATCACCGCGCAGTCCCGTGCGAGCCGACAGGTCGCCGTCACGGATTTGCTTTGCGGTACTGGTGATGCGATGAATCGGCTTGGTGAGCATGCGCGACACGAGCGATCCGATAACGACCGAAATGCAGATTGCAACAACCGCGGCGAGGGCCATGGCGTTAAAGGTCTTCTCCCTAAACGCAGAGTCCGCCTTGGTGAGCAGAGCGTCGGAGCCGATGGCCCACAGCTTTACCTGTCCGACATGCTCGCCGGAAGACGTTACAATCTCGACGTTAGCAACGCTATCGGAGTCGGTTGGAGCAGACGAGACCGGGCTATGCGATGCCCTCTTGCCGCTCGTGTCGTCGGTCGTAGCCTGGTTTTCGCGTACATCGGCGGTGGCGCTTGCCGAGGGCCAGGAATCGTCATAAACGATCACGCCCTTTTTATTGACGACCTGCATACCCAGATCGTCGGAAACCAAACTCGACGTTGCGACCGTGCGCAGTTCTCCCGCGGTCCAAGAGCCGTTTTCCTCATATGAGGTTGCCAACTTCTCGGCAGCGGAATTTGCGATTTCGACGATATTGGAGCGTGTGTAATCCGAAAAGACCGTGCCCCACACAACAGAGACAACGCCCACCAGCACCAATACCGTCATGAGCGATGTCAGAGCAAAAGCAAGTGCCATGCGCGAGGGATAGCTCATCGTTGGCCGTGAATCGGAACGAGGCGTGTTCCAACTAGCCTTGGAACCCGCCTCGCTCTCCTGCTTGTGCTTTTGTCCGATTTCAAAGCGCGCAGGTGTCATATGTGATTTCCCTATTTCTCGTCCGACTTATCGGTCTTGGCCGGAGCCTCGAAGCGATAGCCGACACCATGGACGGTGTAGAGCCACTTGGGCTTCTTGGGATCATCGCCCAGCTTGGCGCGAAGATTCTTCACGTGGCTATCGATGGTGCGCTCATAGCCCTCAAAGTCATACCCGAGCACTTTCTCGACCAGCTCCATGCGGTTATACACACGGCCGGGATGGCGGGCAAGCGTGGTGAGCAGCTTGAACTCGGAAGCCGTCAGATCGACTTCCTTGCCCTCGACCAAGATCTTGTGGCCCGAGATATCGATGACCAGATCGCCGAAGTCGAGCACCTCGACGGCGGGCTCGTCGGCCTGATGGGCACGGCGGAACAGAGCACGAACGCGGGCGACGAGCTCGCGCGGCGAGAACGGCTTAATCAGATAGTCATCGGCGCCGAGCTCAAGACCGATAATACGGTCCTCGATCTCGCCCTTAGCCGTCAGCATGATGATGGGGACATCCGAGGTATCGCGAATGGTGCGGCAAACGCGCTCGCCGGGAATCTTGGGGAGCATAAGGTCGAGCACGACCAGGTCGAACTGATGCTTCTCGAACTCCTCGATCGCGGACTGACCGTCGCCGACGCCCACAACCCAGTAGCCTTCGCGCTCGAGATAGGCAGCGACGGCGTCACGGATTGCCTTCTCATCCTCGACCAGCAGAATCTTTTTTGCATCTGAAGCCATAACACGGCCCCCCTGTCTCAATTAGCTAAGAACAAGCCCATTTTAACGCACCTGAGCCCGCCGGATGCCGCTATGACGCGGCAGCTCGGCGGGCGGTACTCACAATTACAACGCGTTTATTCCCCTGTTGGCGCCTTTTTAACCCCTCTAAGCTTAAAGAGAGAATAGGCGTGCAGTGACCGTCTCTGGTATACCCTGGCTGTTGCGCACCGTGGCGTACGTAAGGAATGAGTCCGACTTTCCCGCCGTAGCTGGATAATCGCCATACTCCAAAGCGCGGTCGGGCGACAGCAGCGAGCCATAGGTCTTGGCAGAGGTGTCGATCAGGAAATGCGACGCCTGTACCTTAACAAGGTATTTATTCTTCTTGCCAGCCGCACATGCAAGCGGCTCGCGGGACAGGAAGAGATACGGCCCTCCCTCATTACCGATATACGTGCCCATGTTGCCCAGGCTGCCCACGCCACTATAGGTCGCCTCGATAGAAAACACGAAGGTATCGCCCATATATACGGCCTCGAAAGGCGAGACTGACGAGGGAAGAACTAGCTGGGCACGTTTGGTGTTGTTGCCGTCGGTCAGATCGATTGCCGTTATGCCGTAGTAGACGCCCTCGTCGTTGCGGACACGCGGCGAGATGGTCAAAATGCCGTCGCTCGCGCGCGGGGCCGATGCAAAGCGGCCCGTCGATTTCCAAATTACCTCGGCCTTGGATTCATCAAGCGAGCGACGATAGCAAAACGAATCACTACTCGTTTTATTGCCGCCTGCCGAAGGCATTTTATACCAGATGACTGATGACCCGAACGCCGTGAACAGGGGCGGATCATAGTCCTTGCCACCTCGATCGAGCTCAACCACGTCGCCAGAGAGCGAAGCGCCCGACAGATTTTGAGCGTAGAGCTTCCACGATGAATTGGCAAAGTTCATCTCAACCCACGCGAATACGCCGTCGCCGGCACGGACATCGTAGAATGCGTATCCCGTGCCCTCGATAGGATCCTCGATTAATGTGGTAAGCGAGCCATCGCCCAGGTTGAGCACGCCGAGTGTGTTGGCGTGCAGTGCCGATGCGGGCGCCATCATCGCCGCGGCGTAATCGCCGTCGCAGTAGTACAGCAGCGTACCCAGAGGCAGCGTCCACGATGACGCCGGCTCAAGATCGATGTCGACAGCCTCATACTCATCCGTAATCGAGATGATTTTGGAATCGTCCTTGATAACCTGCGGCTCGCCGGCGACATCATCGCTGGTACCCGTTTTTTTCGAGCATCCGGCAAGCACCGTGGCAGCGCCCGCGGCAGCCCCACCGAGTACAAAGCCGCGACGCGATATTCCGTTCTTGATGTGATCGGCGATACCCATTAGGCGATCTCGGCGCGAGCGGCCTCGATAGCGCGCGTAAGCTGGTCGGCGCAGGAGGTCTTTTTCATACCGCAGGTATTACCGGCGAGAACCTCGATTACGCGATCGGCGGGAGCGCCCTCGACCAGCTTGGAGATAGCCTTGAGATTGCCGTCGCAGCCGCCGGTAAACTCAACGCCCACCACCTTGTTGCCGTCATCGGAAAGGTCAAGGTGAATATTGCGAGCACACACGCCCTGAGGCTTGTAATCAAACGAAATCATGCGATCCCCTCTCAGAATGTTATTCGAGACGACTATTATCCCCGTCTTTCCCTAAATGCAACGAGGCGCTTTGCCGGCAACACACATTACCAGCAAAGCGCCCTAAAAAGCTAACGTTATGCCCGAACCTACTCGAAGCTCAGCTGCTCCAGACGATCAAAGACCGTGTCGATACGGGTGAGGAAGTCCCACGGATCAAAGATCTCGTCGAGCTTCTCCTGACTGACGGTGCAGCGCGGGTCGGCCTCGAGACGCTCCTTAAAGGTGGGGCCGGAGACACAATCCTGTACCTCGTGCCAGGTTGCCATAGCGTTCTCCTGCACAATGGCGTACGCGTCCTCGCGGGTGATGCCCGTGTCGACGAGGGCGAGCAGTACCTTGGAAGAGAAGATGAGGCCGCGGGTCTTATTGAGGTTGGCCATCATGCGGGCGGGATACAGCTGCAGGCCGTCGATAACGCGGATGAGGCACTGGAACATGTGGTCGAGGGCGATGAAGCTATCGGCCTGGGCGACGCGCTCGGCAGAGGAGTGCGAAATGTCACGCTCGTGCCACAGGGCGACGTTATCGAAGGCAACCTGGGCGTTGGACTTCACGACGCGCGACAGACCGCAGACTTTCTCCATGGTGATGGGGTTGCGCTTGTGCGGCATGGCTGAGCTGCCCTTTTGACCCTTACGGAACGGCTCCTCGGCCTCGAGCGTATCGGTCTTCTGTAGATTGCGAACCTCGGTAGCGATGCGCTCACAGGTGGCCGCTGTAGTGGCAAGCACGCCGGCAAGGTAGGCATGGTGATCGCGGCTGATGACCTGCGTGGACAGGGGATCGTGGACCAGGCCCAGGTGCTCGCAGACGTACTCCTCGACGAACGGCTCGATGGAGCTGTACGTGCCGACAGCGCCCGAGATAGCACCGAAGGCAACATTCTTGCGGGCGTCCTCAAGACGATCCAGATCGCGCTTGAGCTCCCAGGCCCAAGAGCCAAACTTCATGCCGAAGGTCATCGGCTCGGCATGGATGCCATGAGTACGGCCGGCGCAGAGCGTGTTGCGCTCCTCAAAGGCGCGACGCTTGCAGATCTCGCCGAGTTTTTTGACGTCCTCGATGATCAGGTCGCAGGCCTGGGTGAGCTGGTAGCACAGGGCCGTGTCGCCCAGATCGGAGCTGGTCATGCCATAGTGAACCCAGCGGCTGGGCTTGGGGTCGCCCTCGGGAACATCGGCATCGATGTACTCCTTCATGTTGGTCAGGAAGGCAATGACGTCGTGGCGCGTGACTTCCTCGATCTCATCGACCTTCGCCTTCTCAAAGTTGGCATGGTCGCGGATCCACTGGGCCTCGTCTTTGGAAATACCGATCTTGCCGAGCTCCGCCTGGGCCTCGCAGGCCAAGACCTCGATCTCCTGCCAAATGGCGTACTTGTTCTCGAGGGAGAAGATGTGTCCCATCTCCGGGCGGGTATAGCGATCGATCATAGCGGCTCCTTTTTGGTTATTGGCACGTTGGTCGTAACCCAACCATTGTACCGTGCGCAGGTGCAAGTATGGGCAGCAGGCATTAACCTAACATTTTGGAATTGGAGCGGGCAACGGGACGTCCGCGCATTTGCTTCGCAAATCCGCACCGGCTGCGGTCGATCCCCTCGGATTCACGGTGACGATGGGGAAGACTTTGTTGAATTGGCCGTCCCGAGGTCTTCTGTGCTCCATGGAGCGGACAACGGGACGTCCGCGTATTTGCTTCGCAAATCCGCACCGGCTTCAGGCGCCTGTCGGCGCCTTCGCCTGCTCGCTACAAACGCTTCGCGTTCGCTTAACGCTCGCACCCTGGCGGGTTCGAGTCCCGGCGCTTGGTAGTAAAAAGCACGGCAACGTAACGCTGCCGTGCTTGTGCTTTTTACTGGAGCGGGCAACGGGACTCGAACCCGCGAGTGTCAGCTTGGGAAGCTGATGCCTTACCACTTGGCGATGCCCGCTTGTGCGTTGGCTAGTATAACGCGGTTGTCTTGTTCGATACAAGGGTGGTGATGCTTGTTTTAGCTGTGGAGAATCATTTGAAAACCGCGCCAATTGTGGAGATGAGGACCTTTGTCTTTCTTTTCTTACCATCTTTTACCTGCACTTTTATCTGATTGTTGTATTTGAGCTCGATTTGTCAGAAATCGGGCAAGCTTTTGGTCAGGCTCCGGTACTTACCCGCATGAACCTCGGGGGTAGCCTCATCCTACGCGTCGCAGCCTCCCCGTGCGGCGCACGAGGGATAAGGAGCAGCCATGTCCAACGCACCCACGCACTCTGTCCACAGCGCAATCGCAACAGGTCCGCTGCTCCTGCTCCTCTTCCTGCTTTTCGGCTGTCTGGCACCGGGAGCCGCATTTGCCGTCGATGGCTACGACCAGCTCGGCTTCCGCACTATTAGCGATGATTGTGGACCCTTCTTCATCGGCAAGTATGAAGCTCAAGACACCTCGATTGCCTACTGCATGAACCAGGAGCGCCCCGGCCCCACCAAACCGGGCGGCCCATGGCTCAACTTTGATCAAGGCTGGGTGTGGCTCGACGACGAGTTCGCGGCAATCGTTTGTCACGGATATCCTACCGCCACGTCGTTTGGCGGTTACCATCTTTCACCCGATCGCGCCCGCGCCGCCACCCAGCTTGCCGTATGGATGCTCAACGGCACTACCCATGTCGACGGCACCTACTCCTACACGACCGCTCAGGGCAAAACCAAGAGCGGACACTTTACCGCCGACAATGAAGTCGTGGCGGCTGCGCGGTGGCTCCACGACAGCGCAAAATCAGGAAGCATCAAAGCCGCTCCGCACCGCGCGCGACGCTATCTAGGAGCCGTATCGGGCGGCAGCAAACGTCAAGACATGCTCTATGTACTGCCGGCGGTCTCTGTTTCCTTCCAAAAGCAGTCTGCTAACACCGTTATTACCAGCGGAAACAATACCTATCAGTTTACCGGGGCAACATTCGATATTTTTGAGAGCGCCAGCGGCGCGCGTGTCGGCACCATCAAGATGGACAGCAACGGTCGAGCGCAAGCAACACTTCTGCCCAACACGGCATACTACCTAGTTGAAACGAAGGCGCCGGCCGGCTATGTCCCCCGCCACGATCGTATTGCCTTTACCACGGGGAATGACGGCGGGCGGGTCGCCATTGATGAACAGCCCGGCACCATCAATCTGCGTATCGTAAAACTCGATGCCGCGACGAATGCCGGCCCCCAGGTGGGATCTTCACTCGCAGGAGCAGAGTTCACGTGTGTGTCGCAATCAACCCCTGGATGGGCACAAATCCTCACGACCGACGAAAGCGGTCGGGCCACCCTCGCCGATGTCCCCTTAGGAACCTTTACCATCTACGAATCAAAAACCCCCGAGGGCTACCTGCCATCCAACGACAGCTGGACCTATACCGTTGGAGCCGACCAGCTCGGCGATTCAGGCGTGGTCGAGATCGAATCTCGCGTTTCCGATATCCCCATTGCGTTTAACCTTGAGATTTCCAAATTCAAGGATTACGGCAATAGCGACCAATCCGGCCTGGAGCAGCCGGCGGGTGGTGTTGTCTTTGAGGTTGTCAGCAACAGCTCTCAGCAGGTTGTTGGCACACTGACCACAAACGTCTATGGCTTTGCCTCCACCAAAGATCAGCCCGAAGCATGGTTCGGCGCAGGCAAGCGACCCGCCGGTGTCCACGGAGCCGTCCCATACGACCGTGCCGGCTACACGGTTCGCGAGGTTCCGGAAACCGTCCCCGAGGGTTTTAAACGTGCAGGGGAATGGACCGTCGGGGCCAATCAGATTTCCAACGGCGCCGAGCTTCAATATATCGTGGACAACCATGCTCTGTCGACGCATCTCCAGATTGTAAAACGCGATGCCCAAACAGGCGCTTCTGTTCCACTAGCCGGATTCACCTTCCAACTACTCGACAGCAATCACGAATCTGTCTCACAAACTTGCTGGTATCCAACACATAACGTAATGGACACCTTTACGACTGACGCGACCGGGACCGTCACACTGCCCGAATCGCTCGTGCCGGGCACCTATTATGTACGCGAAACCTCGGCCAAAGAGCCCTATCTTGTCGGCGAGGAGATCGAGGTAAACATACCCGCCGACATGAACCTAACGCCCGTTGCAATCGCCTCGTATTATGACCACGCCGCGACCGGAAACATCAGGATCGTTAAAACCGATGCCATAGACGGCAGCAGCCTCGCGGGCGCCGTCTTTGAGATCCGTGCCTCGAGTGATATCGTGCGCCCCGACGGTAGCATTGCCGCGCTCGACGGTGAGACTGTCGCTACCATCACGACGGATGAAACTGGAGAAGCACGCGCGGACAACCTCCCGCTGGGACTTGGCACCGCACGCTACGAGGTTGTCGAGACTCAAGCGCCGGCAGGCTTCTTGCTCGATCGGACAACCCATATTGTCGACCTTACTTATGCCGACCAGAAAACACCCGTTGTAGAAGCACGGCTTAACGTATCCGACGATTACACCAAGGTTGATATCTCCAAGGTCGATGCAAGCGGTGAGCAGGAAGTGGAAGGCGCACAACTCACCTTATATGGTCCCGATAAAACCGAAATAGACTCCTGGACCTCATCCGACAAGCCACACCGCGTCGAACATCTTGCACCCGGCACCTACTCGTTGCGCGAAATGATGTCTCCGCGGACCTATGACCTTGCCGAGGAAATAACGTTTGAAATAAAGGATACGGGAGAAGTCCAATCCGTCGCGATGAAGGATGCGCCCATCGAGATCAAGGGACAGGTCGACAAGCGTCAGGAACTTGTCCAACCTATCGAAAAGGGCCTGTTGGCTAACGGCGATGGTAAAAATCGCGCCGCGACGCAAACTAATACGGATGGACTTTTCTCCTATACCATCGACGCTCGAAACGATTCCGCTACTTGGGTTGATGAGTTTACGATTACCGATGATCTTGAGTGCGCCAAAGACGGCACGGCGAGATTCATCTCAATCGAAACCCCCGTCGCCATCGGCGACCTCAACGGTCTGTGCAACGTGTGGTATCGCACGACGCCGTTGGACTCGACAGACGTCGATGAGCCGGCGAACGCGACACTTGACGATGGACACGAAAATCCTTGGCTTGAGTCCGACGAAGTAAAAGAGAGCCTTGGTGAGGACTGCCGCCTCGTCGATTACGACGGCTGGCGCCTCTGGAAGGCGGATGTCTCGACCACGGAATCCACCACACTCGAGGCGGAAGAGCTCGACCTTGCATCCAATACCGTCGTAACAGGCATTCGAATTGAATACGGTGCGGTAGCCGCCGACTTTACGACTCGAAGCGATGCGGATTCTTGGACCCGCGATGATCTCAAAGATGAGCACGACGACCTTGACGATGCCAAAGCAATCCTTGGCACAGACGCTCGGGGCGCAGTCGTACACATGCAGGCAACGTCGGCTTATACGCCCCAAACCGCACTCACCAACAGCGCGCGCGTCGATCTTTGCCGCAACGGTGGCGGCGATAAACTTGAGTCACATGACGAGGACAGCGTCATTCAACGCTGTACCCTACCGCAGGACCTACCGGCAACAGGATCAGTTCCCATCGCCGCTTGCATCACCGCGCTCCTGACCTCGGGTGCCGCAGCCCTATGGTTCGCTCGCCTTAGGTCGATCCCAAAGAAGCGCTAGCGCGATGAAAAAGCGGGCGAGCCAGTCCCCTGGCTCGCCCGCTTTCAATCATTTAAATCGCCGCATCTACTCTGCAGACGAAGATCCACCATCAACGATTGCCTGCTCGGACTCAGGAATCCCATCGGCACCCGTACTCTGTTCTTGCTCCACCTCTTCGCTGATTGCGGAGGCGGGGGTCGAGCCCTTTGCACCCACGATGTAGGCAGCCCCAAATCCTAACGCAATGGCAATCAAGGTCAAAATCACGTAGACAGGCCAATGGCGCTTAATATACGAAAACACGTTGACTCCTTAGAGCTCCGTCTACGAACGGCGGATAACCTCGGTCACGACCTCGGATACCGTAGCAATGTTCGTCGGGTTGACATTGTGGGGCAGGTCGTCCTCGGTACGAGCGCAAGCCAGACGCGTGCCGTCCACGCCGGCGATGGTAAGGGCTCGGCGGCTCGCCTCGAGCGCAGCATAGGCATCGGTCTTGGCATAGGGCATCTCGAGCGCGCCACAATCGACATGGAACGACTTGCAGACCTTGCTGACCAGGTTCATGATGCGGCGATCGCCCTTGAGCAGTTGTTGTTCGCCCTCGACCGTCACCACCGAAAGCCTACCGGCGCCGACGGATTCAAGATTGATAAAGAATACGCCGCGGAGCTTATCGCGATGCGAAGCCAAGAAGGCCTTCATGCCAGCGCCATCACAATCCGAGGCGCCCGTTGCCACAAACCAGATATCGTGACCGAGCAGCTCATCATCGCCCATAGAGGCGACAGCCGAGAGCATATCTTCGGAAGAAGCGCCATCGGAAGACGTAGCGCCACCCTTCCAGCCATCGTTATCGTCCTCGAAGTTATCCCACGAACCGATACCGCGACCGGACTTCTTGGCATCGTAATCGTCTTCGACGCCCAGCCAGTCACTCATGCTGTCCTGCTCGTTTTTCTTTTTACGGCCGAACAGACCACCCAGGCCGCGCTTACGAGACTTGGGTGCCGCCGGGGCGGGAGCCGAAATGGTCTCGGTCGGCTGTGCGCCCGACGCAACGGGCATAGGAGGCGCAACGGGTGCCGATGTGGGTTCGGGGCCCTGGGCAGTAGCAAAGGGATCATTGACCTGTGCGGAGGGGTCGGGAAGGTCGAACAGCGACGTGCGAGACGCAACGTTTGCCTGCTTCATAGACGGCAGCGACGGATCGGGGACCGAAGCCAGCGGAGACGAGGAAGGTGCAGGCGACGGTGCCGACGACGGATCGGGAACATTCATCTGCGGGCGCGGCGATGCCTGGGAGGAAATCTGGGCCATAAGGGAATCGACCGTTTCGTCCTGGGTGGGAGCGACATTGGCAACCGTGGCACCGGAACCACTCGGGGTCGGCATGGTGAAAATCTGCGTGGAATAAGGCCTCGACTCATCCGTCTCGGGAGTCTCGGAAACCGCAGGCACTTCCTCCTGCTCGACCTCGGTCGAATCATCTTGCTCGGCTGCCGCGTATTGCTCTTCGTCAGAGTTGGCCTCGACGGGCTCGTCCTCGGCGGCATCTTGGATTTCGGCAGCATCAACAGGCTCGTCATCGTCTGCCGCGTCGCCCTGCTCATCGGAAACAGGAAGGGGCTCGGCAATCGCGGTGCCCTGTTTTTCAAACGTTATCGTGGAATCGAACTGCGCGGCATCAAACGACATGGTGCTATCGACGTGCTGCTGAGCCTCGAAAGACGTCGTCGCTTCAACAACATCCGCGGACGCCGGTTGCTGGGACTCAAAGGACGTTGTAGCTTCGGCGGCTTCGACGGGCGCGGACTGCATAGCCTCGTTCTGCTCGAACTCTTGCGCCGCGAGCTCACGTGCCGCCTCGGCTGCCTGCTGCTGAGCGATAGCCTCCTGCTCGGCAGCCTCGCGTGCGGCAGCGCGCTTCTCCTCGAAATCGTCGACAAATTTCTTGCCCTTTGCAAACGCACCCTTAAAGAAGTTGGAAGCGCTGGCGCCAATCGACGAGAACGCGGATGCAATGTCGGCATGCGGCGTTGCCGCGGGAATCTCGGCCGAGAAATCAGTATCGCTCTCGTAAGACACGCGCCTCGGTTGTTCAACGTAATCGTCGTCAGACTCGTCCGCAACGTCTTGCGCCGGTGCGGCGGGAGCCAAAATGTCCAGTCCTGCCGCGGGATCGAACGCGGACACCGCCTCGGGATCGGCAACGGCAGCGGTAACCGCGGCAGACTCATCATCCGCAGCGACAACGGGCGCAGGCGCAGCCACGACGGGGGCAGGCTCGGGCTCAAACGTTGGCTCCTCGCCCTCCTCGTAATCGAGCGTGCAGGACTCGGGAAGCATTCCGAGCGCACGGATGGCATCCGAACCAAAGCGGATGTTGCCGGCGGCGTTGCGATAGAGCTTGGGCTCGGGCTCGGCAGACTCCTCCGCCGGCTCGGCAGCGGGAACCTCGTCATTGAACTCTTCGGCTTGGGCAGCCTGATTCTGATCCTCAGGCACGATAGCGCCGATCAGCGTCTCGTCGGCAGACGCACCCTCAAAGCCCTCGATTTGCTCGTCGAAAGCCTCGCCCTGTTCGGGCTCGGTCTGAGCGTCGGGAGCAATCGGCTGACCGAATTCGTCCTCGGCGTAGGTAGGCTCTTCATACTCGATGGTGTTGCCGTAGTCGTTTTGCTGCTGGGCCGCGGCATATTCCGCCGCTGCGCGCGCCATTTCCTCGGCACGACGCTTCTGCTCCCCAAAATAGGTATCGAACGGAACATCGTCGGGAAACTCGTTTTCGCCCTGGAAGGGAGCAACGTTGTCCATAACGCCGAGCATAGCGGCGACAGAAGACTTGTTGCACACCGCGCCAGACGTATAGGGAAGAATGTGGCGGTTAGAGATGATGTTTACCGCGTTGGCGAGTGCAACGAGGGAAGCGAGGATCGCGACAATCCACAGCAGAACCTTGAGCGCGCCGGGGAGCGGCAGAATACGCAGGATGGCAACGGCAGCGGGGGCAACCGTGGCAACGGGCAACAGCTTGGCGATGAGTGCACGATACGAAGCATAAGGCTCGCGGGCGAGCAGCTCAGCACGGGGAGAGTCGTAGTGTGCGACAACGACCACCGGGCGGTTACGCGGGGACGCGAGCGGGCCCGAGGCCTTGTGGTAGGCGATGACATTTTGGCTCACGCCCGTCTTGCCCAGGCGCGAAACCACGGGGTGGCCCGTGCGCTCGAGCACGTAAAGAACGGCGCCGACAATGGCCAGCAAGGTGCCGACCAAGCCGATACCGCCGCCGATGCCCATCAGCAGGGCGCCGGCAAACGCAAGAATACCGGTAACGGCAAATGCCAACCTACTGGGCGCCGGGGCATTGAACTCCTGAACCTCGGGGTCAAAGCCGTGGTTGCGGAAGATCTGAGCGATATCTTCGGCAGCCAAGCGCTCTTCTTCGCTGCATGCCGGCGTAATGCCGGTGTTCTGCAGCAGGTGGTTAATATAGTTCTGGGTGTTCGCCATGTGCGCTCCACATCCATAATCCGACAAATAGGCCCAATGCATGCACATTAGAACCGTATATAGTCGAAAGTATACCCCGAGCGAGCGCAAACGACCGAATTCGGGCCATCTTAACGCCCCGAGCGGACAAGGATATAGCCTAATCTCCATATCGGACTAAAATCATGGCAGCAAACCACCTTCTCATGCGAGGACTCTATGACGGCAAGCGACACGACCGAGACAATTAAAAAGGGAAATTCGGAGCCCAGTTTCGATAAAACGGCTCAGCGCATCCTCAATCTTTTCTTTGTGCTCAATAGCTCCCCCGAACCGCTGACGACCGAGCAGATCGTCTTGGATTCTGACCTGGGATATGGCTCGGGCAATATCGACTCGGATAAGCGCAAGTTTCGACGCGATCGTGACAAGTTGCTCGAACGCGGCATCTTAATCAAGGAGGTTCGCCCCACCGGCGCGCAGGAGACCGAGGAAAGCTCGTGGACAATCGACCGCGAGCACACGTTTGCGGCAGGCGGCCTCATTACCGCAGACGACGCCGATATCCTGCTCAACGCCATCGACCAGACACTAGCGGCCGGCTCATCCACTTTTGCCGCACCGCTTGCCGATATTCGCTCCAAGATTGCCTATCTCACCGGCAGGACGACGGTAGACGAGGCGCCGATCAGCCGCTCTCCCACCGTCGATGCGGTTTGGAGCGCCTTTGCCGAGCGATGCGCGCTGCGATTTTTATATCAGAACGGACGCGGCGAGCAGAGAGAACGTACCGTCTGCGTCTACGGCATGTTCGAGCGCGAGGGCGTGGCTTACTTCTGCGGCCTCGACAACGTCACCGACGACATCAGGACATTCCGCTGCGACCGTATCGTTCGCGCTTGGCGTCCTTCGAAGGCCTACGTCATCCCCGCGGACTTCAACCTCAGCGACTACCTGTTCTTTGAATTCGATTTTGCCGACCGACCGCCCGTTGCAGCCACGTTCTCATTCGCCCCTCAGACGCAGATCGATATGATCAACGGTCTCACGCGTGGGCGAGGTGAGCTCGTACACACCGATGTGGGATGGACCTGGACCGTTGACGTGCGCGATCTTGAAGCCGGCGCCTCATTTTGCATGGCCCACGCCATGGACGGCATGAGGCCCGTGGCCCCCAAATCGCTCAAACAGGCGTGGAACCACCTCATTGAAAGGACGGTGCACGAGTATGCCCGTGCGTAAACTCACCAGCGAGCAGAGACTCTCGCGCGCCATCGACATCATGGAGGCCCTCTACGCCGCCGGCGAGAGCGGCATGACACGGACCGAGATTTGCAGTCGCTTTGACATCACGGGGGTATCGCTCGACGAGATTCTCGAGATCGTCTCGACGCTCGCGGACCGAGAATCGGGCGCGCGCATCATCTGCGAATGCCGCGGCGAGCGTGTGGTCCTCACCGGTGACGCCGGGCGTGTGCTACCGCTGCGCTTGAGTGCCGCCGAGGGCGCTGTGCTCAACCATGAACTTGAATCGTTGGGGATCGAGCCGCATACGGCAGCTCGGATTCGACATGCCCTTCTACCCGAAGAGCTCGGCTATAACCAGCGCGTCTTTGACACCGTCAACCACGGGTCGCACTGGCAGCAGCTGAGCTGCGCCATTCAGGACGGTGTTCGCTGCCGCATCTCGTATCGCTCGATGGACGATGCACGGCCACGTGAGCGTCTGGTCGACCCCTTGCGCATTACGGCAAACGGCGACCAAACATACCTGATTGCCTGGGACATCGCGGTCGATGAGCAGCGCACCTATCGCATGGATAAAATCGAGGGACTCGCCTTGACGGAAGACTCCGTCGTGCCTCATGCACCGGACGTCACATCCCTCCACGATTCCCTTGCTCGGACGCAGCGTAGCGCAAGGCTCTTGATGCCATTCGATATGGCGGAGCATCTGGACTGGGCCGGCATCACCCTAATCGAGCGCAGCGGGGCAGACATGGCAACGGTAACCGTGCATTATGGCTCCGAGCGTTGGCTACTGAGCCAGGTAATCGCAGCGGGCGGAGCCATCCGCATCTTGGATGACCCCGCCCTGTCAAAGCGTCTGTGCGATATGGCAAAAACCCTCGTCTGTCCGCTTTAGCGCCGCCGCTCGTGGCGTGCACGCCACAGTTGCAGATAGTGCCCAATCTGTGCCGATTCGATGCGCTGGTAGGAGCTCGTGGGCAGCGACGTTAAGAACTTCTTTCCGTAGCCCTTCGTCACCAGGCGCGGGTCGGCCAGAATCAGCACGCCGCAATCGGTCGACGAGCGGATAAGGCGGCCGGCCGCCTGCTTGACCTCGAGCACCGCCTCGGGCAGCGAATAGCGCGCCCAAGCGCGGTCTTCACGCAGGTTGCGCTCGCACGAGAGCGGGTCCGTGGGGCTCGAGAACGGCAGCTTGGGAATGATGACGCAGCGCAGCGTCTCGCCGCTGGCGTCGAATCCCTCCCAGAAGGCCTTAAGCGCAAAAAGCGATGAAGTCGGCTCGCTGATAAACCGGTCGCGCAGGCGACGAGGAGATGAGTTGCGCTGCTGGCAGTTGAGTTCCAGACCCGCACGGGCCATCTTGGGCTCAACGCGGGCGTACAGGTCTTCCATGTCGCGCCGATTGGTGAACAGTGTGAGCACCGATCCGCCCATGGCAAGATGGGCGTCGACCAGCACGCGCTCGAGCGCCGTAAGATAGCTCTCACGATCGCGCGGATCGGGGATATCACCCGCAACGACTACAGCCATGTTCGAATCGAAGTCGTAGCTCGAGTCCAAGTGCAACGATGAGGATGTTGAAGCACCGATGCGATCGAGGCCGACCGCGTGGTTAAAGTGTTCAAAGCTTTTGGACACCGTCATGGTCGCCGAGGCAAAGATAGCCGTGTGAACCTCGGGCAGCCACTCGGTTGCCAAGGCCTCGCCAATGTCGATGCGCTCTGCGGTCATTGACTCTCCGCCGACACGCAACCTGCGATTGACCTGCAGCGAATACACGTAGTGTTCATCGGTGCCGTCAATGATGAGTTTGAGGTTCTCGGCCAGCTCGTGCAAGCGGCGCGAGATATCACCCAGGTCGACAACAACCTCGGGCTTGTCGGCGGCGACGGCTTGCACCAGCGCGTCGACGCTCTTGTCAGCCTGTTCCAACGCGTCGATGGCAGCGTAGGCCGACTGTAAGAAATCATGCCAGTCGTCAGATTCGCGCAGTTCGGGGCCAATCCATAGATTGGCATTGTCATAACCCCCACGGGCACGGCGGCCGAGCTCGCGAACGCCATCGAACACGTCGGCGATTGCCATGCTCGCGCGCGCAACCGTCGACGTCGCCTTGGCAGTAAGGCCCAGATAGAGCGTAGAGCCCTCGGAGGTTGCCAAATCACGGGAAACCTGGCTTAGCGCGCCGGTGCTCGAGCCACCCAGGCGCTCAAACAGAACGCGTGACTCGTCCGCCGACACCACGCGCGCCCACTGGCGGCGCGCCTCGCGCTCGATGGAATGGGCCTCGTCGATTACCCAATGACGAATCGGAGGCAAAATCCTGCCCTCGGCCGCAACGTTGCGGAACAGCAGGGAATGGTTGGTGACCACCACATCGGCATGCGCCGCACGACGGCGAGCGCCGTGGACCAAACATTTATCAGGGAAAAACGGGCAGAGGCGACGAGCACACTCGCGCGAGGCCGTCGTAAAGTCGGGGCGGTTGACGCTGCGCCACCGAATGCCAAGTGAGTCGAGGTCGCCATCGGCTGATTGGCAGACGTACGCCATAATGACCGCGACCGCCGTGAGCGTGTCCGTCGGATCGCGCTTGGTGGTAATCTCGGCCTGGCCGCGGCTCATGCGCTCAAGCTTGCGCAGGCACGGATAGTGGTCATACCCCTTGAGAGCGCAAAATGACAGACCACCGTCCAGTTGCTCGGCAAGTTTTGGCAGCTCATGGTACATGAGCTGGTCGGCGAGATTGTTCGATTTGGTCGCAATACCAACCGTGATGTTGTTACGGCGTGCTGCCTCGGCAAAAGGCACCAGATAGGCCATCGATTTGCCGACGCCCGTGCCCGCCTCAATTACACGATGAGTGCCCGTGACCAGCGCATCGCGGACCTCGAGCGCCATCGCAATCTGCTCATCACGCGGCTCGTAGGTGGGGTACATGCGATTGACCAGGCCACCTGGCGCATAGTCTGCCTCAATCTCCTCACGACTCGGCATCTTGAGGACCGGCAGTTCGTCGGCGTCCACCCGATCGTCGGCGCGATCGGCCTTGAGAACGTCAGCACGAGCGGCGCTGAGAGAGAAGATAGAACCAGGGTTCTGCCCTGCCAAGAATGAGAAGATAGGACGATAGGACCAAGGCACATCCGGATGCATGTCGGCTAGGCGCGCCATGAGGCCCTGGGGCAAGTCGGTGAGCGCCACGAGCAACACGCGCCATACGCCACACAGGGCGTCGACGTCGGCATTGGCACGGTGTGATACCGAGTCACAGCCAAACAGATCGGCCATAAAAGACAGCTTGTGCGAGGCCAGGCGCGGAAGCGCGATTCGCGACAGCGCCAGCGAATCGATCCAAATATCGCTCACGTTGACGCCGCCTTTGACCGACTCGATAAACGAGCGGTCGAACGTGGCGTTATGTGCGATCACCGGGCAACCACCGACAAAATCGGCGAGAGCGGCGACGGCCTCAACGGCCGACGGGGCATCTGCCACATCGGCATTTGTAATGCTCGTGAGCTCGGTAATCTCGGCGGGAATCAGCTGCTTGGGATGCACGAAGGTATCGAAACGGTCGACGATCTCGCGGCCCGAAAGACGGGCCGCCGAGATCTCGATCAGTTCATTGTCCTGCACCGAAAGACCTGTGGTCTCGGTATCGAGGACAATCACATCTTCCTCGATAAGACCAAAGGACTGCGTTTTGGCGCGTTCGGCAAGCGTGGCATAGGAGTCGATGACAAACTGCGGCGTTCCTGACGAAACCGCGTCCTCGATTAGCATGCAATGCCCGCTCGACGAAGGCCCATACGGATCAGGCTGTCACAGACCTGCGGGAACGTCATGTCGTCGGTGTGGCGGATCTCGTCCGGATACAGCGACGTATCGGTCATGCCGGGAATGGTATTGGTCTCGAGGATAACGGGGCCGTCCTCACTCACGATAAAGTCGCTGCGCGAGATACCCAGGCAACCGAGGGCCTTGTGAGCAGCACAGGCAAGCTCCTGGGCACGAGCGTAATTCTCGGGTGAAATCTGCGCCGGAATGCGATGGATGTCCGTAGGGTCGACATACTTCACGTCCAGATCGTAGAACTCACAGTCCTCGGGCTTACGAATCTCGACAATCGGCAGAGCGCGCACGTCATCTTCGCCGTATACGCCGACGGTGATCTCGGTACCCTCGATGCACTTCTCGACCAGTACTTTGTCGCCGTACTCAAACGCCTTGGCGATTGCCGCGGGCAGCTCGGAGGGCTCATGGACCAGGGAAATGCCATAGCTGGAACCGTTGACGGCCGGCTTCACAAAGCAGCGCTCGCCACAAACCTCGACGATATGATCGATATCGACTTCATCGCCCACCTCGAGCGCAAGGCCGGGGGCAATGGGAATGCCCGCCTTGGCGTACAGGAGCTTAGAGACCTCCTTGTCGGCACCGCAGGCGCTGGCAAGCACGCCCGAAGCCGTGTAGGGGATACCCAGGGTCTCCATGGCGCCTTGCATGGCGCCATCCTCGCCGCCGGCACCGTGCATGGCGATAAACGCCACGTCAAAGCCGCCGGTTGCCATGGTTACCATAAAGTCATCAGCGGCCGTATCGAGCAGCTCCACCGAGGTGTAGCCGGCTTCCTTCAGTGCCACCACAACGTTCTTTCCCGAATTAAGCGAGATCTCGCGTTCAGCGGAATGACCGCCCGCCAAGACCGCTACGTGCATGTTCTCTAGGCTTTTACCCGGCATGGGCAGACTCCTCCTCTATAATTTCTGCAGCTGATACCATATTGTAGCGATACCCTCTACGTTTCCCCAAAATCGAAAGGCTTCCATGAATCCCAGGACTAAATCTCAGGACATTCGCGACTTGAGCCAAAACGATATTCGCGAGCTCGTGGCCGAGCTTGGCCAGCCCGCCTTCCGCGCGAAGCAGCTCATCGAATGGGTCTTTGAGAAGAACGTTTGTTCGTTCGACGACATGACCAACCTTCCCAAGGCTTTCCGCGAGCAGCTTAAAGAGGCTTTTGCCTTTGATACGCCGACTGAACTCACCAAGCAGGTTTCCAAAGATGGCTCGCGCAAGTATCTGCTCGAGTACCACGACGGCATTTCCGTCGAAACTGTCGGTATGCCCCGTCGCAACAAGCTTTCCGTCTGCGTTTCCACCCAGGCAGGCTGCGGCATGGGCTGTGCCTTTTGCGCTACCGGCCTCAACGGCCTCAAGCGCTCTCTGACCGCTCAAGAGATCGTCGACCAGGTACTTCATGTATCCAACGACTTTGGCGAGCGCGTCACGAGCGTTGTCTTCATGGGCCAGGGCGAGCCGTTTGCCAACTACGACGAGGTTCTCAAGGCGTTGCGAATCCTCAACGACCCCGATGGCATCGGTATCGGTGCTCGTCACCTCACCGTCTCTACCAGCGGCGTTATTCCCGGTATTCGCAAATTTGCCGACATCCCCGAGCAGTTCACGCTTGCGGTTTCCCTGCATTCCGCCATCCAGTCGACACGCAATAAGCTAATGCCCGGTGTTAAGAAGTACACGCTACTTCGCCTTCACGAGGCGCTTCAACTCTACACCGAGAAGACTGGCCGCCGCCCGACCTATGAGTATGCCATGATCGAAGGCGTCAACGATACGAATCCCGAGATGCAGGCGCTCTGCGACTTCTGCGAGGGAACGTTGTGCCACGTTAACCTGATTCAGCTTAACGACATCGAGGGCAGCCCGCTCAAGCCGTCGCCGATTCATAAGGTTGAGGATCTTCAGCGTCGTCTTGAGTCCCGTGGCATCGAGACCACGATTCGTAACTCCCGTGGTAACGATATTGACGCCGCTTGCGGACAGCTGAAGCAGCGCTTCAAAGTTCAGAAGAACGCATAGGGGAGTCGCACCCCAAAACGTTTCATGTGAAACATCGAACGGCCCCGGTTACAGGAGATGCAACCGGGGCCGTTTTATTTATTGACCTTAATTTTGAATCAGCTGCTACCTGTCCCATTTTTTACGGCCAAAATAAGGGGTCCTTGCCTCGTGAATCAGACAAGGACCCCTCAAAATATGCTAAGTAATTGTTAGGTACCTAATAGCCTACATTTTCCCATTGGTTACTAACCCAACCTTGATTAATCTTGGGATTCTTCGTTACCTGAGCCGTACGCATGGCAACATCTTCTGTCATAACATCCATTTTCTTCTTGGATGTATCGACAATATCTTGCGCACTACGAAGCAAACGACCTCGAAGTTCATCGTCTGTCGCGATCTTATAGCCGGCAAAGGCACCAGCCGCGACAGTCGTCGCCAATGCAATCGCAGTTAAAATCCTATTCCTCATCTTGGCCTCCTTGATCAAACTGAATCATTTCGCCAAGAATACGAGAGAGCTCTTCCTCGTCTTTAAACTCAATCTCAATCTTATTCTTTCCACACGAGCTCTTAACACGCACGTTGGTATTAAAAACCTGACGAAGCACGCGGGCAGCCTTTTTAAAAGACTGAGGCGTTGCAGGCCTCGGCGTCTTAGGTGTCTCTCCGGCAGAAAACAACGGAGCAAGATTTTCTGTCGCTCTTACGGAAAGGCCCTCTGCAACAACCTTCTCTGCAAGTCGAATTCGAGCGTCCTCATAGGGAACTGCAAGAATCGCACGTGCATGACCAGCAGTAAGTTTGCCCTCAAAAATCATCTGCTGAACAATTTCAGGGAGATCGAGAAGGCGCAGCGAGTTTGTAATTGCAGAGCGTGACTTGCTGACTGCCTTCGACAATGCCTCCTGGGTCATACCGCTGGCATCGATAAGCTGGCGATAGCCCTTAGCCTCTTCGACGGGATTCAGATCAGAACGCTGAAGGTTTTCGATCAGAGCAAGAGCCAGCATCTCTTCATCATTAACATCTTTAATGATGACAGGCAGCTCCTCAAGACCAGCAAGCTTTGACGCTTGGTAACGACGCTCACCAGCGATGATCTCATAGCCGTTTCCATGCTTGCGAACCAAAAGCGGCTGCAAGACGCCATGTTCTTGGATTGATTCGCTCAACTCACGAAGTTCAGTTTCGTTAAAGTGAATTCGCGGCTGATTAGGGTTGGGAACGATATCCTCAATAGGTAGTTTTGTTTCAGATGCGGCATTCGAAGCCGATGCAGCCGAACCACCGGTCTCATACTCGGCCTCTGAGACCAAAGCATTGAGTCCACGTCCCAATCCGCCACGTTTCTTTACACTAGGCACGCTTGATCACCTCTTTTGCAAGGTTCATATATGCTTTTGCACCCTTATTTTGAGGTGCATAGGTAATTACCGGTTCCCCAAAAGACGGAGCTTCGGAGATTTTAACCGTACGGGGGATCAACGTCTTAAATGCCTTATCACCAAAGTACGATTGAACCTCCTCAACAACCTGATTCGATAGAGAAGTACGCGAGTCATACATGGTCATAAGCACACCGTAGGTGTCTAAGCCCTTGTTCAGACGAGATTTGACCATCTTCATTGACTCAAGCAGCTTCGTAACGCCCTCGAGTGCGTAATACTCGCACTGGATCGGAATCAAAACGCTGTCTGCTGCGGTCAAAGCGTTGATAGTAAGCAGGCCGAGCGAAGGAGGGCAGTCAATGAAAATAAAATCGAACTCGTCCTGAATCGGCTCAAGCAAATCTTTGAGACGGGTTTCACGAGCAATTGCGCTTACGAGTTCAATTTCCGCGCCTGCAAGCTGAATTGTAGCCGGAATTACGAATACCTTTTTGCAATTTGTATCAAGAACAAGCGATTCTGCCGGCACATCATTCAGCAATGCATCATAGATGCAGTGATCAAGGTCTTCTTTTTCAATTCCGAATCCACTGGTGCTGTTTCCCTGCGGATCAAAATCAACAATCAGTGTCTTACGACCCTGCTCACCCAGTGCTGCTGCAAGGTTTACAGCCGTCGTTGACTTACCGACGCCGCCTTTTTGATTGATGATTGCAATGATACGCGTGTCTTTTGCGCTCTTAGAACGCTTAACGTCGCGAAATCCCACGGTCCCTCCTGGTGTGTATTAAAGCTGTCAAACGGAGGATGTTTCACGTGAAACATTCCGAATCTATAGCAACTGCTATGTTTCACGTGAAACACTGCAAGCTGTTAGTAACCATTATGTTTCACGTGAAACATCTAGGCAAGCGGATTCTTCTTTGCCATGCCATTTGCACGAGGCAATGAAACGGATGCTGAATGACTCTTCTTAAGAACAATGAACTCCCTGTGACCCAAGCCTTCAGGCAAATCAATTGCGTCATTCAGAAGCAAAGTGAAGCCGCAAATCTTAGCTGCTGACATGCCGGAAGCAAGCTCCTCATCCGAAGGATTGCCCTTGGTGATAACAAATAGCCCTCCATCCTTCAGGTACGGAGCCGCATACTCAACAAGAATCGGTAGAGGGGCCAGTGCGCGGGCGGTTACAACGGAGAACTGCTTCTTATGGCTTCGAGCATATTCTTCAAGACGATCATGAACCGCATGA
Organism: Collinsella aerofaciens ATCC 25986; assembly: GCF_964239575.1. Taxonomy (GTDB): domain Bacteria; phylum Actinomycetota; class Coriobacteriia; order Coriobacteriales; family Coriobacteriaceae; genus Collinsella; species Collinsella aerofaciens_BQ. The sequence continues at coordinate 31,331 of NZ_CAXSQQ010000010.1, read as the reverse complement.
GCATGTTTCAATCCAAGAGCATGGACAAAGGAATTAACCGCATCAACCTTCTTGCCAACAGAGTCAATATAAGTAGCTTTTCGATGCGTGGTTATGGTTAATGGAATACCAGGGAAGCCCGCACCTGTTCCCATATCGAGCAAAGCTCCCTCAGGAGCCTTATTGATATAGGGGAGCAAAACAAGTGAGTCGAGGATATGAAGTACGGCAGCATCTTCTACGTTAAGAATACGGGTGAGATTGGTTGTCTTATTTGTTTCTAGAACCAAATCCAAATGCTGGATACATTTCCTCAGCTCAATATCAGTTACGCTCAAGGAATATTCTTTGCAATAGGAAGTTAGGAGACTCAACATCTCGTCAGCCTGCTGATCGGTAAGTACAAACAACTGAAGCTCCTTTCTGACAAAAATCAGCGTATCGAGAACTTTTGACAAAAAAAGGGGACGTGGAAACCACGTCCCCCTAGCATAAGCTCGAGTAGATTATCGAGCAACAATCACCACATGGCGATCAGGGTCAGAACCCTCAGAATGAGTATCGACTGCATCGTTGCCACGAAGTGTAATGTGAACCAGTCGGCGCTCGTAGGCATTCATGGGCGGAAGCGAAACACTCTTATGAGTGCGGATGGCACGCTCGGCAGCAGACTGAGCCATGGAGGCGACCTTATCCTGACGGCGACTCTTGTATCCCTCGACGTCCACTACAACCGGATACCTAAAGCCAAGCTTGCGGCTCACCAGCAAAGAGAACATAACCTGAAGAGCATCAAGAGTGCGACCATGACGGCCAATGAGAACAGCAAGGTCGGGAGCCGTTACATCCAAAATCAGCTCACCCTCGTCGCCCTCATACTCATCGATAGGAGAGTTGGCGGCATCGAAGTGCGAAAGGATGGAACGCAGGATGGAAATCGCAACATCGGCAATGGTGTCGAGCTCCTCATCGGTCAGCTCTTCACCAGCCTTGTAGCGCTGTGCAATCTCGGGATAATCGCCCGCGACCTGCGGGGCAACCTCCTCAAGCATATCCTCGATGATCTCTTCAGACATAACGTACTCCAAAAGTTAGGTACCTAAATAAGATTGATATCCCACTACTTCTTCTTGTGCGGGCGCGGCTTCTTCTCGCGACGAGTGACCTCAACCTGCAGCGGAGCGTTCTTAAGACGCTCCTCCTCATCGGCCTTCGCCTTGTCGATGACCTTCTGCGTCACAAAAATCTGCTGGATAACCTGCCAAGCAGACGAGACGTCGTAGTACAGCAGAACACCAACGGGAAGGCTCCAGCCCATCCAAAGCATCATGACCGTCATGACAACGGCCATCATACGCATGCTCTGAGCCTGCTGGCCGGTCTGGTTGCGCGACATATAGAGCTGCGGAATCAGGGTCAGGACGGCAAACAGGATCAGGCAAACCAGCGCAGGCAGTGCAACCATAAAGCCATCGGCAAAGGAAGCGCTCGGCGTGGTGGTCAGGTCGGGCAGGATGTTGAAGAACGAGAACGTGCCGTTGTTAAAGTACTGCGGCAGGTTGCGCAGCAATGTAAACAGGGCGAACAGGATAGGCATCTGAATCAGCAGCGGCAGACAGCCAGCCATGGGGTTGAACTTGTTCTCGCTGTAGAACTTCTGCATCTCCTCGGCCTGACGCTGGGGATCGTCGGCATAGCGCTCCTGGATCTCGAGCATCTTGGGCTGCAGCACCTGCATGCGAGCCGTCGACTTGGTCGACTTGAGCATAAGCGGCGTCAGCAGCAGACGGATGATGACCACCAGGATGATGATGGACAGGCCCCAGTCGACCGCAAAGGTCTGGATGAGCTTGAGCAGCTCGAAAAGGATGTTAACGATCCAATCCCACATGTAAGTTTTCCTCCGATAGCGAGTGCCCGCTAGGGCACAGGGTCATAACCGCCGACGTGCAGGGGATTGCAGCGAGCGATGCGCCTCACGGCAAGCCAGCAGCCTCTCAAAACACCGTGCTTCTCAATCGCCTGGATGGCGTATTGCGAGCACGTTGGGTAATAAATGCAGGCGTCAGGCAATAAGGGCGAAATAACCTGTTGATATATGCGAATAGGAGCGATGGCAACACGTCGCAAAACGTGATTGCTCATCGCTCCTCCCCGGCAACGCCGGCGCGCTTCATAAGCGAACGCAACGCCTTGTCCATCTCCTGCGGCGAGGAAACCCTCGTCTTGGGAGTTGCAAACAAGATGATGTCATAACCCGCAACGGGAAATCCGCAGCTGCGGGCGGCCTCGCGCATCACACGCTTAGATCGGTTGCGCACGACGGCACAACCGAGTCGCTTAGCACCAACGAAGGCGACCCTTCCGGAGTCGCCTTCGCCAACCGATTCACATATGGTCATTCGAATCAGAGGGTGATTGAAACGACGCCCCTGACTGAACACATGCTCGAAATCTTGCCGAGACTTAATAGTCTTCATGCGAGATGTGTGTATCGCTGCTAGACAGTGAGACGCTTGCGGCCCTTGGCGCGACGACGGGCGAGCACGGCACGACCACCCTTAGTGGCCATACGGGCACGGAAGCCATGGGTCTTGGCACGCTTACGCTTATTAGGCTGATACGTACGCTTCATCTTAAGTTCCTCCTGCTGCATTTCGAGTGTCCGCGGGGACGCGGACGCAGATATAGACACGTGAGCTTGAAGATTGTAGGGAAATCAATGTTCAAATGTCAAGAAATCAAAGGTAAAAGGTTGCGCAGTTCACACGGTTCCCCCATAAGCCAAGCTCGATTTAGCGGTGCATGGCAACTTTTCATGATATTTCATCGAGTTTTCAACAGGTCATGTTGGCAATGTTGAGAACTTTTCGTCCGTTTTCCAAAGTTTTCAACAGGTTTTGAAAGTTTGTCGAAAGATGAGAAACATTGCACGGTGAGCTACTATTTGTTCGAAACCTTTTGGAAGATTGCGAGCGGCATGTCTGACGACTTTTACACCATGGTCGATTCCGGAGACCCGGCACCCGACAACGAGCACATCACCGGCGTGCGCGAAGAGCGTGACGAAGGTGAACAGACGACAACGCAGGCGCCAAAAGCCATGTACGCCGCGCGCATCGCCGTCTATGACGACATGCTGTCGACACCGCGTGTGATCGTCATCGATCCGCAAGATGTCCGCACGTATTTGGAAGAGACGACCAACACCGTCTACCAGTGCATGAAAGAACAAGGTGGCCATATCTCGCTCATGGTCATCCGCGAGATTGTCGAAAACTTTATCCACGCACACTTTGCAGAGCCCATCATCTCGATTCTGGACGGCGGAGACACCATCCGCTTTGCTGACCAAGGACCCGGCATCGACGACAAGGAACGCGCTTTCGACTTTGGCGTTACCAGCGCAAACAGCAAGATGAAGCGCTATATCCGTGGAACCGGAGCAGGGTTTCCCATGGTGCAGGAGTATTTGGAAAACGCCGGCGGTGCCGTATCCATCGAGGACAACATGGGCAACGGCACCGTGGTTACGGTAAGCCTGAACCCTAAACGCGTGCAGGAAATCGAGCGTGCCGGCGGACGCGGTGCTGCCGTGCGGCCCGAGACGGAGCAGCCCACATATCCCCTGCCGGGAGCTTTTGCGCAGCAGCCCATGGCAACGCAGCAGATGCAGCCCCCCGTGGGGCAGATGCAGCAGCCCGGAATGCTTCCCACACAAGAGCCCCAGGCGGCATCTATGTCGATGACGCCAAACATGCCAGAGGCCATGCCGCTGGCAGATCAGGATGCAGCAGCAATGCAGCAGGCGACGGGGGCACCGGGTGGCCAGCAAATGGGCTATCAGCCGTACCAACGGGGATATCCATATCAGCAGATGTCGCCACTGGGGTATGGCCAGCAGTTCCCGCAGCAGTACCAGCAGGGATATCAGCAGCCGTACCAGCAGATGCCGCAGCAGCAGTACAACCCCTGGGCCCAACAGATGCCTCTGCAGCCTTACCAACAGTGGCCTCAAAGTTTTCAACAGCAAATGCCGCCGATGCAGAGTTCTCAACAACCAGCAGCTCAAATGATGTATCCTAATGCAGCAAATCAGTATGCGCAGCCACAACCGGACGTGTTCGTAAGCGATCGCGGCAACGCCGCGCTGGGCTATCTGGCGCAAAATCAAGCGTGCGGTGCAACCGATCTGGCGAGGGCGTTTGGAAACTCGGCCCCCACTTGGTCACGCACGCTCAATGACTTGGCGCAGGCCGGCTTGGTCATCAAGCATGGCCAGAAATACCATCTGACCGAACTCGGCGCCGCTCGCGTGCGAGCTCAGAGCTAAAGAACGGGAGAGACAGTGGACGAGGAAGCAAGCATCATCCTGGGGGATGCCATCGCCTTTTGCCAGCGCGACGGCCAAGATGCACGCCTCATCAACATGCTGGGGCAATCGCGGGCCATAAGCCTGACCGAAGATACGCTCACGATCGAGGCCCCCTCGCGCTTTGCCATCGCGCAGCTCAAAAAGCATCAGCCGACTATTGAGGCCTATCTGGAAGAAATCGCCTTTGCACCGATCGCGCTCGACATCGTGGCACCGCAAGGCGCCGCAACGGAATCCGGTGCCGCGACGGCGCCCGCCACGGCTCCCGCCGCTTCCCCGGCGGCACCGACCTCCGCAGGCGACGTGCCGACAATCGAGCACCAGCACAGCGATGTTTCCCGTGAAACCATGGCACCGTTGCCGACCGCGGCGGCGACGTCAACGAACGCACCCGTCACGCACATGCCTATCGCTCACGACGCAGCGGCGGGCGCGGATTCGGGCATTGCAATCAAGAACACGCTCTCGGCCGATGATTTTCGTCGCATGATGAACCAGATGAAGGGCGGAGCGCCGACTAAATCCACGCAAGCTGCGACCCCCGCTTCACCCATACCGGCGCCGGCCGTGCCGGCCGAGCAGAATACGGATGGAGCCCCGCTCGCCGCGAACTCAAAATTTACCTTTGAGAACTTTGTCTACGGCCCCGAAAACAGCCATGCCTATCGCTCGGCACTCAAGTTTGCCGCCCTCGCGGACGAGCGCGGCACATGCACATCACTGTTCATCTACGGCAAATCGGGCCTGGGCAAGACGCACCTGCTGCTTGCCATCAAAAACGAGCTCGCCGAGAAGTCGCCCGAGATCAAGGTCAAGTATGCCAACTCCCAGGCATATCTGGACGACCTGATGACCGAGTTCGACCGCCAAAAGAAGAGCAACGCCCCCATCATGCAGGCGTACCACGGCGTGGACGTGCTCATCATCGATGACATCCAAAACATCATCGGCAAGCGCGCGAGCGTGGACTACTTTTTCCAGCTCATGGACGAGTTCATCCGCAACAACAAGAAGGTCGTCATCGCGGCAGACCGTGCCCCCAAGGACCTGAGCATGGACGAGCGTCTGACCAGCCGCTTCAACGCCGGCATGCTCTGCCTGGTCGCAGAGCCCAGCTACGAGATGAAATACAAGATCTTGCAGCGCTATTACGAGAACACCATCGTCGCCGCTCCCGAGGCAGGCGACGACTCGCTGCTGGCGGCCTATGGGGGCGACGGCGGACACCTGACCGACGAGCACTTTAAACACATGGCCGAGGTCTCGGGCACCAACATCCGCGAACTCGAGAGCTTTTGCGAGCGCTGCGCCGGCGAGGCGGGCGACCGCGAGCGCGAGGGCGGGGAGCTCACCTTTGACGATATCGACGCCATCGCCAGCCAGTACTTCGACACATCGGCCAAAAAGATCAACGTCCAGACGGTTCAGTCCGTCATCGAAGAGCAGTACGGCGTGACGCACGAGGAGCTCATCGGCCCGCGTCGCAACGCCAATATCGCCAAAGCACGCCATATCGCTATCTACCTGGCCATCGAGATGTGCGAGATGACGACCACGGCGGTGGGCGCCGAATTTGGCAACCGCAACCACTCGACCGTCAGCACGAGCTACAAAAAGGTCCAGAAGATGATCCAGGAAGACCGTACCGTCACCGAAGACCTCAAATCGCTGCGCGATAAAATTACACTGCGCTCGTAGGGAAATAGAGACACCTGTTGAAAACTTGTCGAAACCATGGGCATAAGGTGTCTAAAACCCAACCCGCGGTGGTGAAAAGTTTTGCGCAGGTTTTGAACGTGGAAAACCACCCCCGTTGCACACAGGTTGCTGTCGATTCTCTTTCTGGGTCTGACCTGCGTCTTTGGGAGTAATCAACAGTTTCGTCAGTGCTATTACTATTATTAAGATATTTATATCTAAAGAAAGGTATTAAAAGATGAAGTTCACCGTCAGCCAGAGCTCGCTTACACAAGCCATCGGCGTCGTTATGAAGGGTGTCGCTTCGGCGTCCACCCTTCCCATCCTGTCGGGCGTGCTCGTCAAGGCGCAAGACGGCATCTTGGAATTCCAGACCTCTAACTACACCATCTCGATCCGTCATCGCATCGCGGCACATGTCGAAGAAGGGGGCGAGATGGTTATCCCTTGTAAGATGCTCTCCAATATCACCAAGACCCTCCCCGATGCCCCGGTCACCTTTGAGCTGTCCGAGCGCCAGGTGCTGATTGGTTGTGAGAAGAGCTCTTTCCGCCTGAACACGCTCGATGCCAATGACTTCCCCGAGTTTCCGGCCTATGCCATCGAGAGTGCCGTGGAGCTGCCGACCGATATCTTGTCCGAGATGGTCGGCCGCGTGTGGCGCGTCACCTCGACCGACAAGGCTCGCCCCATCCTGGGCGGCGTGCACATGAAGGTCGAGAACAACACCGTGCGCCTGGTGGCGACCGATTCCTTCCGCTTGGCCGTGTGCGATACGCAGGTCGAGACCTCGACCCTCGAGGGCTCCTTTGAGCTCAACGTTCCGGCTGACGCCTTTAACGACGCACTGAACATCATGGCCAGCCAGGCGACCATCATGATCGGGGCTACCGACACCCAGGTCGTCTTTGAGGCCGGCAACACCACCTACGTGTCGCGTCGTATCGAGGGCGTGTACCCCAACTACAAGCAGCTCATCCCCGATTCGTGCGTGACGAGCGTCAAGATTGACGTCGCCGCCTTTAACGCCGCCCTCAAGCGCGTGGCCGTTATCGCGAGCGCCAACCCCGCCGTCAAGTTCGAGATCGATGTCGAGAACGGGCAGATGGGCCTGTCCTCCATTTCCAATGACCAGGACCTTGCGCAGGAGACGATCGATGTCGAGGCCGAGGGCGAGTCGGGCACCATCGCCTTCAACTACCACTACATCTTCGGCTGCCTCAATGCCCTGTCCAAGGAGAAGGAGATCACGCTGGAGCTCAAGAGCTACTCGCAGGCGGGCATCTTCAAGTCCTACGACAAGATCAACTACCTGTACCTGGTCATGCCGGTCCGCATCTAGCGCTGCGCCATGACCATGTTCGCCCGCGATCTTTCCGTCGCGCACTACCGCGGCTTCGATAGCTATCGTCTTGCCCTGGACGAGGGCGTGACGATACTTGCGGGACCAAACGCGGCGGGAAAGACCAATCTCATAGAGGCGCTGCAGCTGCTGACGAGCGGCGCCTCGTTTAGGCATCCGACCGCAGCCGAGCTCGTCCATGACGGCGTGGGCTCGTGCAAGGTCGAGCTGAGGCTCGAGGGCGACGGCCGCGTGCTTGATATGGGATTGAGCGCGGAGGACGGTAAGCGCTCGTTTAGCCGCAACGGCAAGAGATGCTCTGCCGCCGGTGTACGCGGGGTTCTGCCGAGCGTGCTGTTTTGCCCTGACCATCTGGACATGGTTAAGCGAGGCGCCAGTGTGCGCCGCGCCGCCCTCGATGACTTTGGCATGCAACTGAGCGCACGCTATGCCGATCTTGCGAGCACCTATGGGCGCTGCGTGACCCAGCGTAACGCCTTGCTCAAGGAGACCTGGTGCTGCCGTGAGATGCTCGGCGCGTGGAACGATTCGATTGCCCGCGCGGGCGCGGCTCTGCTCGTGCACCGGTTGGCCCTGCTCGACCGGCTGGCGGGCCATGTACACACTGCCTACGGGCAAGTGGCGTCCGGCGAGGCTGCCAACGTGACCTACACGTCCACACTGGGGGATTTGCCCCAGGTCGAGGATCGCGAAGAGCTGAAGGGCTGGGCGTACGAGCGCATGCTGGCCGCCCTTGATGAGCACGCCGACGAGGAAATTCGCCGCGGCGTGACGTTGGTGGGACCGCATCGCGACGAGATTGAATTTACCGTGGCGGGTCGCTCCGCCCGTTCATTTGCCAGCCAAGGACAGCAGCGAACGTTGGTACTGTCCTGGAAGGTGGCCGAGGTGGCCGTGGCTCGCGATGTTCTGGGTACTGCTCCGCTGTTGCTTCTGGACGACGTGATGAGCGAGCTCGACGGCGAGCGCCGCGGTGCTTTTCTGCGGCTGATCGGCGATGATATCCAAACGGTCATAACCACGACCAACCTGGGATACTTTACCGATGACCTGCTTGATCGAGCCAAGGTGGTGAGCATGGGTGAGACGTGCTAATTACGAGCGCGAGAGCGAAACGGTCGCCTTCAGTGGGTTTTTAAACGCAGAGCGCCAGCGCATCCTGGCGGCTGCAACACCTGAGCGCCGCGCGCAGATGGAGGCTGCCGAGGAGTCGCGCGCGGTCTATCGCGCGTGGAACGCGGTGTGCTCGGGCACGCGCGAGGGGCGGCATGTGACGGGCCTGCGCTACCTGCCCGAGTCCAATGAGCTGCTGGTATATCTCGATTCGCCCTCGTGGACGCAGGAAATGACGCTGTTGCGCGAGATCATCCGCGCGCGCATGGAGCGCGTCGGTGCGCATGTGGATGGCCTGGTGTTCAAAACCACCGCGCCCGGTCACACGCCGCCCGCTGCCAAAGAGCGTCTGCGTCCTGCCGTGGCCGAGCGCCCGCCGGCTCCGCATGCTGACCTAAGTGAGGCCGAGCGCACCGAGATTGAGCGCCAAGTGGCGCCCATCGAAGACCAAAAACTGCGCGAGGCCCTCGAGAACGCCATGAGAGCCAGTGCCGAGTGGGCCAAGGGCGTGCAAGGCAAAAAAGAGCCTTAAATCGCATCTGGTGGCCTTGTAGAGCCAAATACCCTCGTTCCCGAGGGTATTTTTTTACGATAAACTAGTAAGGCTGTACACATTTTCTTGACTGAAGGAGGACGTGTGGCAAACGAAAACGATTACGATGGCGGCGAGATTAAGATTCTCGAAGGTCTCGAGGCCGTTCGTAAGCGCCCGGGCATGTATATCGGCTCGACGAGCGCCAGCGGTCTGCATCACCTGGTGTGGGAGATCGTTGACAACTCCGTCGACGAGGCCATGGCCGGTTTCTGCACCGAGATCCAGGTGACGGTCCACGCCGACAACTCCATCACGGTCGTCGACAACGGGCGCGGCATCCCCGTCGACGAGCACCCTGTTAAAAAGATCCCGACGCTCGAGGTCGTCATGACGATCTTGCACGCCGGCGGTAAGTTCGATAACTCGGCCTATAAGGTCTCGGGCGGCCTGCACGGCGTGGGCATCTCCGTCGTCAACGCGCTGTCCAAGCGCGTGGTCGTTCAGGTTCGTCGCGATGGCAACACCTACGAGATGGAGTTCTCGCGCGGCAAGACCGTCAAGAAGATGGAGGTCGTGGGCACCTCGGATTCGACGGGCACCACCGTCACCTTCTGGCCCGACGATGAGATCTTCGAGACCTGCATCTACGATTTCGATACGCTGCACAACCGTCTGCAGGAGACGGCGTTCCTCAATAAGAACCTCAAAATCGTGCTGACCGACGAGCGCGAAGCGACTCCCCACGTGGAGGAGTTTTGCTACGAGGGCGGCATCATCGACTTCGTCAAGTTCCTCAACGAGGGCAAGGACGTCCCCGAGGCCTTTAAGGAGCCCATCTACATCGAGGGCAAATCGGACCCGGACGCGCCTGTGGCCAAGATGGGAGAGGTCGAGGTTTCCCTGCAGTGGAATAGCGGCTACGGCGAGAACGTCATGTCGTTTGCCAACGACATCTACACCCCCGAAGGCGGCATGCACCTTGAGGGCTTCCGCACCGCGCTCACCCGCGTGATCAACGATTACGCGCGCAAGCAGAACCTGCTCAAGGAAAAAGACGCCAACCTGACCGGCGACGATGTGCGCGAGGGCCTTTCGGCCGTTATCTCGGTCAAGCTGCCCGATCCGCAGTTTGAGGGCCAGACCAAGGCAAAGCTCGGCAGCTCCTATATGCGAGCGCTCACGCTCAAGATTGTGACCGACGGCCTTGTCGATTACCTCGAGGAGCATCCCAAGCCCGCTCGCGAGATCGTCAAGAAGGCGCAACAGGCCTGCAAGGCGCGCAATGCCGCCCGCAAGGCGCGCGAGGCGACCCGCCGCAAGAGCCTGCTCGAGACGGCGTCCCTGCCCGGTAAGCTCGCTGACTGCTCGGTGCGCGATGCCGAGCTGACCGAGCTCTTCATCGTAGAGGGCGACTCGGCAGGCGGTTCGGCCAAGGACGGCCGCCGCCGAGACATCCAGGCGATTCTGCCCCTGCGCGGCAAGATTTTGAACGTCGAACGCGTTGGTGACCATCGCGCGTTCTCGAGTGACACCATTCAGTCGCTGATTACCGCGATCGGCTGCGGCGTCACGACGAGTGCCGGCGACGGCGGCGACTTCGATATCACCAAGGCGCGCTACCACAAGATCATCATCATGACCGATGCAGACGTCGACGGTGCGCATATCCGCATCCTGCTGCTGACGTTCTTCTACAAGTACATGCGTCCGCTGATCGATGCCGGCTACGTCTATGTTGCCTGCCCGCCCATCTTTGGCATTAAGGTGCGCAACAAGATCCACTACGTGTATCCCAACGGCCGCCAGCCCGAAGACGAGATCCTGCGCGACACCATCCAGAGTCTGGGCCTGAACCCCGACGATAACGACGAGGACGGCAAGGCCAAGGACGGCAAGATTACCAAGAAGCGCAAGGGCTATACCGTCCAGCGCTACAAGGGTCTGGGCGAGATGGACCCCAAGCAGCTTGCCTCGACGACGATGGACCCCAAGACCCGCATCCTGCAGCGTGTGTCGATCGAAGACGCCGTGGTGGCGGACCGCGCCGTGCGCGAGCTGATGGGTTCCGAGGTCGGCTATCGCCGCGAATACATTGAAAAACACGCCCACGACGCACGATTCTTGGATGCCTAATCCCTGCGGCTTTCCCAGCCACCGCACCTTCGCCCTCAATCGTCGGTCGCGTACCCAAGTACGCTTCCCTCCTCTTTCGGGCGAATCTGCGGCACCTGGAAAAGCCGTCTCCGTGGTAGGGAACTAATGGACCACGCAAACCATGAGGAGGTAACGTGGCAGACGATATCAACAATAACGAGGGTATGGACGAGGCCAGCGACGCCGGCATGCCCGACGATCTGAAGCGCCTGCTCGCCCGCGCCGAGCAGGGCGAGGATGGCGATCCGGATGCCTATAACCCCGATGCCGATGATGATGAGGAAGAGGATGACGACGGTGAGCTCGAGGAGAGCTTTGGCGAAGTCGATCGTGGTGCCTCGGCCGGCGAGGATATAAACGGCGGCCAGCTCCAGATTTCAGAGTTCGGCCGCGAGATGAAGCAGTCGTTCATCGAGTACTCGATGTCGGTCATCACGGCGCGCGCCCTGCCGGACGTGCGCGATGGCTTAAAGCCGGTGCACCGTCGCATCCTGTACGCAATGAACGAGAGCGGCATCTACCCCAACCGTCCGCACAAGAAGTCGGCCTGGACGGTCGGCGAAGTTATCGGTAAGTACCACCCGCACGGTGACTCTGCGGTCTACGAGGCCATGGTCCGCTTGGCGCAGTGGTTCTCCATGCGTACGCCGCTCATCGACGGTCACGGCAACTTCGGCAATATCGACGGCGACGGCGCGGCGGCCATGCGTTACACCGAGAGCCGCCTGGCAAAGCCCGCCATGGAACTGTTGCGTGACTTGCAGAAGGATACCGTCGACTGGCAGCCCAACTACGACGAATCGCTCGCCGAGCCCGTGGCACTGCCTGCACGTTTCCCCAACCTGCTGGTCAACGGCAGCCAGGGCATCGCCGTCGGCATGGCCACCAACATCGCCCCGCATAACCTCGCCGAGGCGATCGAGGCCACCTGCTACCTGATCGACAACCCCGACGCCACCGTCGACGAGCTCATGCAGATCATGCCCGGTCCGGACTTCCCCACCGGCGCCATCATCATGGGCAGCGCCGGCATTAAGCAGAGCTACGAGACCGGCCGCGGCTCCATTACCGTGCGCGCCAAGGCACACGTTGAGTCCACCAAGACCGGTCGCAGTCGCCTGGTCTTCACCGAGATTCCCTACATGGTCAACAAGGGCACCCTGCAGGAGAAGATTGCCCAGCTCGTCAACGACAAGCGCATCGAGGGCATCTCGGATATGCGCGATGAGTCCAACCAGAAGGGCATCCGTCTGGTTATCGAGCTCAAGAAGGGCGTCATTCCGCAGGTCGTGCTCAACAACCTGTATAAGTACACCTCGCTGCAGACGACCTTTGGCGCCAACAACCTGGCGCTCGTCAACGGCGTTCCCAAATGCCTGAGCCTGCGTGAGATGCTGCAGCACTACATCGACCACCAGGTCGACGTCGTCACCCGCCGCACCCGCTTCGACCTTAAGAAGGCCCAAGCCCGCGCGCATATCCTCGAGGGTTATCTGATGGCTCTCGACCATATCGACGAGGTCATTAGCATCATCCGCTCCTCGCAGACCGACTCCGAGGCCAGCAGCCGCTTGATCGAGCGCTTTGGCTTTACGCCCGAGCAGACCACGGCCATCCTCGAGATGAAGTTGCGCCGCCTGACCGGCCTGGAGCGCGACAAGATCCAAGAAGAGTTGGACGGCCTGCGCCGCGCCATCGCCTACTACGAGGACCTGCTGGCGCATGAGGAGAAGATCCTGGGCGTCATCAAGGAAGAGATGCGCGAGATCTCCAAGAAGTTTGGCGACAAGCGCCGCACCGAGATCAGCCAGGTTGAGAAGGACCTGGATGTCGAAGATCTGATTGCCGACGAGGACATGGTCGTGACCATCACCCACACCGGCTACGTCAAGCGCATCCCGGTGGCCGCCTATCGCGCCCAAAAGCGTGGCGGCAAGGGCGTGTCGGGCGTCAACCTTAAAGAGGACGACGTTATCGACGAGATGTTTATCGCATCCACACACGAGTACGTGCTGTTCTTCTCGAGCAAGGGCAAGGTCTATCGCCTGAAGGTGCACGAGCTGCCGGTTGGCACGCGCCAGGCGCGCGGCACCGCGATCGTCAACCTGCTGCCTTTCGAGGAGGGCGAGAAGATCGCGAGCGTCATCAGCTGCCGCGAGTTCCCCGCCGACGAGTACCTGATGTTTGCCACCAAGAGTGGCATGGTCAAGAAGACCGTGATGAGCGCCTACGACCGTAGCCGCCGCGACGGCCTGATCGCCATCAACCTGAGGGACGACGACGCGCTGCTCGCTGTGCGTCGCGTGCGCGAGGGTGACAAGATCATCATGGCAACCACCGCGGGCAAGGCGATTATGTTCCCCGAGGACCAGGTGCGCGCCACCGGCCGCGATACCAGCGGCGTCCGCGGCATTGGCATGAAGGAAGGCGTGAGCGTTCTTGGTATGGAGATTACCAACGGTAACGGCGACCTGTTTGTCATTACCGAGCGCGGCTACGGCAAACGCACGCCGGTCTCGGATTACCCGGAGCAGAACCGCGGCGGTCAGGGTGTCTACACCATCCAGATGACCGAGCGCAAGGGTAACCTCGCAGCCATGAAGACGGTGGGCCCGCAGCATGAGCTGTTCATCGTGACGGAGGGCGCGACGGTCATTCGCGTCAAGACCGACGAGATCAGCCAAACCGGTCGCGCCACCCAGGGCGTCAAGATGATGACCGTCGACGATAACGACCGCATCTGCGCCGTAGCCCGCATGACGGCCGCCAAGGAGAAGCCCGAAGGCGAAGATGCCGAGGCCACAGCCGACGCCGAAGAGGCCCCGGTCGACCTAGGCGACGGCAACGACATGCCAGAAGATCTCCTCGACGAGTAAGAGGAACTAGCTGGTAGAAAATATCAGACCCCATATATCGGCGGTCGGCGCACCTGCGCGCCGACCGCTTTTTTGACAATTTTGGACCCACGTTCGCCCCGGCCGCGCGGCGGCATATGAAGTCGATCGCGAGTTCCGCACGAGCCGGAGAGCACTTAATGTGCTCTCCGTGCGAGTCAGGACTGTCCGAGCAGGCGACTTCATATGCCGCCGCGCGGCCGGGGCGAACCCCTCCCAAAGATTTTCAAAAAAGTTGTTGACGCGCGCGTAACGACTCGTCTAATATATCCCTTGCGCGATGGACCTGTAGCTCAGTTGGTTAGAGCGTCCGGCTGATAACCGGGAGGTCACAAGTTCGAATCTTGTCAGGTCCACCACTTTCTTTCGCAATAAACACCCCAGCGAGAGCCGAGTCGCCGCCGGGGTGTTTATTACTGTCTCCGTGGGGGTTTAGCTCAGCTGGGAGAGCGCGGGCTTTGCAAGCCTGAGGTCAGGGGTTCGATCCCCCTAACCTCCACCATGATGGACCTGTAGCTCAGTTGGTTAGAGCGTCCGGCTGATAACCGGGAGGTCACAAGTTCGAATCTTGTCAGGTCCACC
>NZ_CAXSQQ010000010.1:0-16543 GCF_964239575.1 Collinsella aerofaciens ATCC 25986 | reverse complement strand
CCACCATCAAAACTGTTAAAAGCCTCGGGGCAATTGCCTCGAGGCTTTTTTCTTAGCCACAGAAGGTAGTCAAAAAAGCTCTGTCCCAAATTAACTACTTTGATTTTGTGTGCTACGCGAAAGTTTGGGTAGTATAGCTATTCAACGCGGCGGGCCGCCGCGTGTTAACCGCTACGTACCGGAGGTGTTCCATGGTTCGTGTCGACATAGAGACCATCGTCATGGCCGCCGGTCCCGTGCCATCGCTTATCGTGCTTCGCGAACGCTGCAGCAAGTCGGATTCCCCCGCGCCGCTGCGCTCCCTCTCCATCCAGACTGGCTCGTTTGAGGCTGCGGCAATCAGCCGCGGCATCGACAGCGGACGCGCCGATCGCCCGATTACCCATGACCTGTTGCTCGATACTGTTGGCGCCCTGGGCGCCAAGCTCGAGCGCATCGAGATCGTTCGCGCCGAGCCGCCGGTGTTCTACGCGACGATTGTCGTACTGGCCGATGGTGACGAGCGCAAGATCGATGCCCGTCCCAGTGATGCCATTGCCCTTGCCGTGCGCAGCAATGCCCCCATGTTTGTGGAGGACGACATCATGAATCGCCTGGGCACTGTTTCTGCCCATACCGAGGAAGTTGACGACAAGCAGGAGTTCGAGAAGTTCGACGAGTTCGTCCATACGCTCTCGCCCGATGACTTCTAAATGCGGGGCGGCCAGGATGCGGAGCGTTCGCTGATGGCCGGCGGTATGTCGGCTGAGGCGGCTGCGATCGCCCGTGAGGCCCAGATGCGCTCTGAGGCGTCCGAGGCGGCTCGCATTGCCTATGTGACGCAGGCCCGCACGCTTCACGAGCGCCGCGGCTCGTTTATCAAGATGGTTGTCGTCTCCGCCCTTGTCGCGGCAATCTGCTCGCGCCTTCGTGGTACAGTTGGTGCGCTTGGGTTTTCGATCTCTACGGGCCTGGTGATCTGGGGCGTGGTCGACGCGGTAATGCTGACCAGTCAGATCAAGGTGCTCGACAAGCGCGCGATGGATATGATGCGCGCCCGCGACGCTGCCGCTAAGATCGCCGCTGAGGCACAAGAACTGTAATGACGCCAGACTCGATGGGAAGGTCTAAAGATGGCACAGGATATGCAGGACGCCGGTAACGTCTCCGCCGAGCTCGACGCCATGGTGTGCGATCTGATCGGAGCGTTCTTGGACGACCTTGCCGCCGGTGAAAACCCTGGCGTGGTCGTGGCAATTGAGGACGCCGCTTCCAACCGTTATCTGGCGGCGCTCGATGAGGATGGCGAAGAGGCGTGCCTCGAGGCGGCCACCAACTTTATCTCCGAGCACAAGATGGGTCTTAAGGACGAGGGCCTGGGCCGTATCGCTCGCTATGCCATCGGCTACACCGGCTGCGTCGAGATTGACGGCGGCTATCACGATGCTCTGCTCGTGAGCTTCTTCGAAACCACGCTCGAGAGTGGTTTTTCGGCATATGTGCTGTATGAGGGCATGGGCGCCGGCGATGGTTTTATGTGGAGCGACCCTGAACCTGCAGGTGAGGAAACCCCTCTCATCTAAAATCGCTAAAATAAACGAGTTTTCGGTAAAAGGCTCAATATTCCCGCTGAGCGTTGTATCGCTGGGCGGGCCGCATACGCGTGCCGGTTGTATATAGATAGAAGATAGGGGAACTACATGCGCGTAGACAATCTGAGGAACATCGCCATCATCGCTCACGTCGACCACGGCAAGACGACGATGGTCGACAAGCTCCTGCGTGCCACGGACGCCTTCCGTGCCAACCAGCAGGTCGAGGACCGCGTCCTGGATTCCAACGACCAGGAGCGCGAGCGCGGCATTACGATTCTCGCCAAGAACATCTCTATCGAGTACAAGGACGTCAAGATCAACGTCATCGACACCCCGGGCCACGCCGACTTTGGCGGCGAGGTCGAGCGCGTGCTGCGTATGGCCGACGGCGCCCTGCTGCTGGTCGACGCTTTTGAGGGCCCCATGCCCCAGACCCGCTTCGTGCTGCGTCACGCTATCGACACCGGCCTTAAGATCATGATCGTCATCAACAAGATCGACCGTCCGGGTGCCAACCCCGAGAAGGCCTACAACGACTGCCTCGACCTTATGGCCGACCTGGGCGCTACCGACGACCAGCTTGAGTTCGCCATGGAGCACGTGGTCTACGCCAGCGCCATGAATGGCTTTGCCCGCCTTGACCCCAACGACGGCAACATGGACATGTATCCGCTGCTCGATATGATCATCGACGACATGCCCGCGCCCGAGGTTGACGAGAACGCCCCGCTGGCCATGCAGTGCGTGACCATCGACCACTCCAACTTCGTTGGCCGTATCGGCATCGGTCGCGTGTACTCCGGCACCATCCACCAGGGCGACCAGATCCTGGTTGTCAAGAATGACGGTTCCAGCGCCACCGCTACCGTCAAGCAGCTCTTTACCTTCGACTACCTGGGCCGCACCGAGTGCCAGGAAGTCGGCGCCGGTGACATCGCCGCCGTCGTGGGCATCGATCGCACCGATATCGGCGATGTCTACACCGACCCCGAGAACCCCGTTGAACTCGAGCCCATCGAGATCGACCCGCCGACCCTGTCCATCGTCTTTGAGGCTTCGACCTCTCCGCTCGTCGGTCGCGACGGCGACATCGTGGGCGCCCGTCAGCTCAAGGAGCGCCTGTTCAACGAGGCCGAGAACAACGTGACCATGAAGATCGAGGAGCTCGAGGACAAGAGCGGCGTCGAGGTCTCGGGCCGCGGCATTCTGCACCTGTCCGTTCTGATGGAGTCCATGCGCCGCGAGGGCTTTGAGTTCCAGGTCGGCCGTCCCCGCGTTCTGTTTAAGAAGGATGAGAACGGCAACAAGATGGAGCCCGTCGAGCAGGCCGTCGTCGAGTGCCCGGACGAGTACTCGGGCAAGGTCGTTGAGGTCTTCGGTACCTCCGGCGGCATCATGACGAGCATGGACACCTCGGGCATCGTGACGCATCTCGAGTTTAAGATTCCGACCCGCGGCATCATGGGCCTTAAGAACCGCATCATGAACGTCACCCACGGCGAGGGCGTGTTCTACCACACCTTCCTGGAGTACGGTCCTTACGCCGGCGAGATCGGTAACCGTCAGAACGGCGCCATGATCTCCATGACCACCGAGAAGGCCGTTGCCTATGCCCTGGGTACGCTGCAGGAGCGCGGCCAGCTGTTTGTTGAGCCGGGCACCGAGTGCTATGAGGGCATGATTGTGGGCGAGCGCAGCAAGGCCGGCGACATGGTCGTCAACATCGCCCGTACCAAGAACCTGGGCAACCAGCGTTCCTCGACCTCCGATATCTCCGTGCAGCTGGTGCCGCCCCGCACCTTCTCGCTGGAGGAGGCGCTGGAGTACATCGCCGACGACGAGCTGGTCGAGATCACTCCCAAGAACATCCGCCTGCGCAAGCGCCTGCTCAACGCCACCGACCGCAAGAAGGCCGCCGTCCGCGCCGGTCAGGTCAACAAATAAGCGCTGGACTTTATAGCGTCTAACAAGAAAGGGCGTCGACCGTAATGGTCGGCGCCCTTTTTGGTTCAGGGGGCAGGTTCGTTTGCGCCGCCACAAAGGTGCTTGGCATCTTTGTGGCGGTTAGCTGCTAAGCGGTGGGGAGTTCTGGCGTGTTAGCCGGCTGCTGCGGCTTGAGGTGGGCGTTGTGCCAGATGATTTGGATGATGTAGCCGAGCATAAAGACAAAGGCCACGCCGCTGATGAAACTGCCTACGAGGGGAAGCCCCGTGAGGGCGCCTGCGATTACGCCACCAACGGCTGCCATGGCGTAGCGGTTCTGGCTGTGTCCGACCATGCGTGCAATCGCGCACCCTGCAAAGGCATTCGACACCAGCGCGATGCCAATGACACCGCACATGAGGGCTCCGGCAAGCGACAGACCGGCGATAGAGATAATCAGCAGTAGGACGGCGGGGACGATAGCAATCGTGCCCAGAAGACCGCTCACCCACAGGGGCATGGGGCGCTGGTGGAGCATACCGGCGGCGCTGGCAGTCGCACGCGGAAAGACGAGCTCGAGCAGCAGGGCGACAAAGCAGGTCGAGAGTGCCGCGGCGACGATACCGCCGATGACATCGTTAACGGTGGAAGTATCCTCGTTCTCGGTGCGGTCGATCTTGAGTGCGCCGACCTCGGCTCCCGCGACGCGCTCGGGGTCCTCGGAGACGTGCGCGTTCACGGTGCCGGTGATGTGGGCGTTCTTGCCCAGGATGAGCTTGTCGGCCCAAACCTCGACATCGCCATCGACGGTGCCGTCGATGGTTACCGTATCGCCCGCGAGCGCTGCCGACTTGGTGGAGCCTCGCAAGGCAACCGTCTCGCCTATCGCGTAGAAACAGTTAGCGGTGCTGTCGGAATTGAGAACGACATGCTGGCCAGCAACGGTCACGCTGCCATCAACCGTGGTCTTGGCAATGTCGATGGTGCGTGCCGCCAGACGGACGGCGCCGCCCACCGTGCAGTCGCGAATTGAGAGGGTATCGCCCGCGGCGATGATATCGTGGTCGATGGAGACATCGTCCAGTTCGAGACTCTGACCGGCCCAATACAGGTCGCCCTCGACACCGGACGGATTAGAGTCGTTGTCGGTTGCAAGTACGTTGCCTGCCGTGTCCGTGCCGGCAAATGACGCCGTGGGAAGTGCGGCGAGCGCCAGCGCGATGAGCGCGAATAGGATGGTGATGCGGCCCCACGCTTTACGGCGCTGGGTCGACGGGAATTGATTGCGGGACATAGTGAATCCTTCGTCAGATGCTCGATATGCACTTAACAGGGTACCCAACGCGCGGGCGCTCTAAAAGAACCTCTCGGTTGCATTTCGAAGGATGGGCCCGCGCCACCTATTTTTTGCGGTGCAAAAAGTGTGCGATGTCTTCCTCGGTGGGGCTTTTGATGTCAAAGCGCAGCGAGAGCCAGCGCAGACCCATGGTCACGACAACGCATACGACCAGCGCGGCGACATTGCTCATGATGCCGCTCATAACGAGACACACATAGCTTGTCGATCCGGCGATGGCGGCGATGGCATAAAAGTTAGTACGTTGGAAAATGCCCGGAACCACGCCCATAAAGCCGTCGCGCAACATGCCGCCGCCCACCGCGGTAAAAAAGCCCATCATGATGCACACCGCCGGTGCAAAGCCGTAGACCAGCGCCTTGTCCGCTCCGGTGGCGGCATAGATGCCGACCGAGATGATGTCGAGCAGGGGAATGAGTTTTTCGGGTTTGTCGACGATTGCCGGGAAAATGTAGATGATGGCTGCCGTGGCGATGGAAAGCGGCAGTGCCATCGGCTGGTTGAGGATGTAGACGTTGCCCACCTGCAGCGTCATATCGCGCAAAAGACCGCCGCCCAGACCGCAGACCACCGCGAGCGCGACCGCGCCCACCAGGTCGAGCTTGTGCTCGCGCGCAACCAGTACACCCGAGATCGATGCAGCGACAACAGCGAACATCTCGAGCCAAAACGGAATAGCGACCATGGCATCCGATGCATGTGAGGTAATGGTCATAGCGGCGACGACGGGCAAGATGGGGTCCTTTGGGTTACGGATTTTGACAATGCCCGTACATAGTACATGTTCGGTGCCGATTGCGACCCTATTGCTCGGCAAACGGTCGGGACTGGGTACGGTCATAGGTTCCATGTTTGGGGATCCGGGTTGATGCCGAACGCGATGGGGGCGTGGCTGAATAGGAGGGATGTCCAAATTTTGAGTGGAGCTCACAATTTATCCGGTCGGCTTGCGCCGACCGCGCTGCGCTAAAAACGCGCCACTGGCGCGTTTTCTTTACGCTTTGCGCCCTGGCGGGTTCGAATCCCTCCTCCTGCGCGTAATTGAAATGTGCCCAAAAAGAAAAAAGCCCCATTGCTGGGGCTCATACCATCTAATGGCGGAGGAGGAGGGATTCGAACCCTCGTGACCTTATACAGGCCAAACGGTTTTCGAGACCGCCGCATTCAACCACTCTGCCACCCCTCCGCGTGGGGTAAAAACAAAGCAGGCTCGAAGGCCTGCTTTGGAATTAACTGGCGGAGAGTCAGGGATTTGAACCCTGGAGACGCTTTTGACGCCTACACGATTTCCAATCGTGCTCCTTCGGCCACTCGGACAACTCTCCGTTAAATGCGAAAGTCAGTATACACGAGGAATCGAAAAGTGCAAACAGAAAAGTTGGCATTTTTTAAAACGCTTGGCCGCGCCTGGCGTTGCAGTGGGGTTTGAGGTGCCAAAAAACGGCTTCCGACCAGCGTGGTTGATCAGCTCAATTGTTCAAAAGGGGTATTCATAAGCGACTTGGCAATGAATTTAAAAATCTTTGGGTGGTGCTGTGGGCCACTGGTATGCATTTTGCGACCACAGCCTTGTGCCCGTTGACCTGCGGCTTGGCTCAGCTTGTCCCCACGGCACCGTATCTTGCCCACAGATCCGTCAAGCTTTTGGTCAGCATTTGGTTGGAATGCGCATGAAACGTGGTGCGAGCATGGGCATATGTGGAGGTCATGAGGTTGTAGCTGCATATTCTTGCGGCCTGAGAGGTTGAAAGATATTATTACCAAGTCTTTTCCTGCTTCAGGCGCACCTTCACGACCTGAAGCCACATTTGCCCAGAGGAGGTGACAATATGAAGGCTTATGAACTGCTGTTCTTTGTTGACCCGTCGCTCGACCCCGAGACTCGTCTCGCTGTTATGAAGCGTATCGATACCACGATCGCTGAGGGCGCTGGCAAGGTCGACTCCGTTGACGAGTGGGGCAAGCGCAAGCTCGCCTACGAGATCAACGACCTCACCGATGGTGACTACACCCTCATCAACTTCCACGCAGATCCTACCCAGATCGCCGAGCTTGATCGCGTCCTGCGCATCACCGACGCTGTGGTCCGCCACATGATCGTCCGTCGCGACGACCAGGAGTAAGACTGTCGTTTTGGACTGGGCTTGTGCCCCAAGAGGAAGTAGTGAGTTATGAGCATCAATCGAGTGAACATCACCGGTAACCTCACGCGTGATCCCGAGCTGCGCGCCACCGCCGGCGGAACCCAGGTTCTGTCCTTTGGCGTCGCCGTGAACGATCGTCGCCGCAACCCGCAGACTGGCGAGTGGGAGGACTATCCCAACTTTGTCGACTGCACTATGTTCGGCACGCGCGCCGAGGCCGTGAGCCGTTTCCTGGCAAAGGGAAACAAGGTCGCGATCGAGGGCAAGCTGCGCTACAGCTCTTGGGAGCGCGACGGCCAGCGCCGGAGCAAGCTTGAGGTCATCGTCGATGAGATCGAGTTTATGAGCTCCCGTGGTGGCCAGGGTGGCTACGATCAGGGCGGTTACGCCCCCGCAGCTCCCGCGCCCGCAGCACGTCCTGCCGCACCGGTGGCTACGCCGCCCGCGGTCGACGTCTACGATGAGGACATCCCGTTCTAAGGGCTGTTCACCTATTTTTGAGTGAGAGGCGGCTTCGGTTCGCCGAAGTTGCCAAACGAAAGGTATTTTGACATGGCTAATGATTTTTCTGCACGTCAGCCGCGTCGTAAGTACTGCCAGTT
Organism: Collinsella aerofaciens ATCC 25986; assembly: GCF_964239575.1. Lineage (GTDB taxonomy): Bacteria > Actinomycetota > Coriobacteriia > Coriobacteriales > Coriobacteriaceae > Collinsella > Collinsella aerofaciens_BQ. Next base: position 8,943 of record NZ_CAXSQQ010000010.1, on the reverse strand, counting down.
CTGCAAGGAGAACACTGAGTTCATCGACTATAAGGACACTCAGCTTCTCCGTAAGTACATGACCGACCGTGGCAAGATCAAGCCCCGTCGCGTCACTGGCGCTTGCACGCAGCATCAGCATGACATCGCCAACGCCATCAAGCGCGCCCGCGAGATGGCTCTCCTGCCGTACACCGTCCCCGTGGTTTCCTCTCGTGGCAACCGCGACCGCGGCTAAGAAGGGAGACGCATCATGAAGGTTATTCTTCTCGATGAGATCAAGGGCAAGGGCGGCGAGGGTGACGTCGTAGAGGTCGCTCAGGGTTACGCTGAGAACTTCCTGTTCCCCAAGAAGCTCGCTGTTGCCGCCACCAAGGGCAACCTCAAGCAGCTTGACGAGCGTCGCAACAACATCGCCAAGCGCGAGGCCGTCCGTCTGGCTACCGCCAACGAGACCAAGGCTGCCTTCGAGGGCAAGACGGTCACCGTTGACGTCAAGGTCGGCGACGAGGGCATCCTCTTTGGCTCCGTTACCGCCGCTATGATCGCTGACGCCATCAAGGCTCAGCTCGGTATGGACATCGACCGCAAGCGCGTCGAGCTCGGTAAGCCCATCAAGGTTGCCGGTGCCCACACCGTTGCCATCTCGCTGTACCGCGAGATCAAGGCCGAGGTTGTCGTTCTCGTTGGCGTTACCGCCGAGGAGCTCGCTGCCGAGGCTGAGGAGACCGCTGAGGTCGCCGAGGCCGAGACCGCCGAGGTCGAGACTGAGGCTGCTGCCGAGTAGCATTTGCTGCAACGCAACAATCTTGTTCTAAGAAGGGCGCTCTTTTGTTTTCTACGCTTGGCGAGCGCCATGGCATGCGTTGTGGTGAAGTCCCAAATGCGGGACCGTTCATCCGTTTCGTTCGGTGATGATTGCCGGGGCGCGGCCCGTTTTGGGGTTGTGGCTGATACTATGGATGCTCGCAAGCGATATGAATGAGGATGCTCATGGCATACGACGATAGGGAGACGGGGCTGACGGTCGAGGACCGTGGCTCCAAGTTGGGTCTCCCTCAAAACCAAGATGCAGAGGCCAATGTACTGGCCGCCATGCTGCTGTCGCCCGAGGTGGTCGAGGAGGCCCAGGTCGAGCTGCAGCCCGATGACTTCTACCGGCCCATTCATAAGACCATCTATACTGCGATGGTCGATATGTACAACAGCCGCATTCCCATCGACTCCATCTCGCTGATCGATTACCTGCGAAGCATCAACAAGCTCGATGCCGTGGGCGGCGAGGCCTACATTTTGGAGCTGATGGGTCAGACCCTGTCGCTCGTCAACTGGCAGCACCATGCCGCCATCGTTCGCCGCGATTCGATGCTGCGCGAGCTGATCGGCGCCACCAACGAGATCAACGCGCTGGCATATAACGCCCCCACCGACACCAAAGAGGTCGTGGAGCTAGCCGAGAGCAAGCTGCTCAAGGTCACGGCACGCGAGGTCAAGTCGAGTTACAAGACGCTGACCGAGTTTATGGTCGAGGCCTATAACGAGGCCGAGGAAGTGTGCCAGGCCGGTGGCCAGGCTGCGGGCGTGCCCACGGGCTTCCCGTCGCTCGACCGCATGCTCATGGGTTTTCGCGAAGGCCAGCTCATCATCATCGGTGCCCGTCCTGCCGTGGGTAAGACGTCGTTCGCTCTGAATCTGGCGCTCAACGCTGCCGCTGCGGGCTATACTGTCGGCTTCTTCTCGCTGGAGATGTCGGGCAAGGAAATTGCCCAGCGTCTGATTTGTGCCTACGCCATGATCTCGATCAGTGACTTCCGCATGGGCCGCATTAGCCCCGAGCAGTGGGCCAATATCAACGAGGCCACGCAGACCTTGTCCAAGCTCGATATTCTGATTGACGATACGCCCGGCACCACGGTGACCGAGATTCGCGCCAAGAGCCGCCGCATGCTCCATAACAAGGAGAAGGCAATCATCATCCTGGACTACCTGCAGCTGGTGAGTCCTCCGCCGGGACGCCGCTCCGAGAGCCGTACCGTCGAGGTTTCGGAGATGTCGCGTGGTCTGAAGATCATGGCTAAGGAGCTCAAGATCCCGCTCATCGCGCTGTCGCAGCTTTCGCGTCAGGTCGAATCCCGTACCGGCAAGCGCCCGCAGCTTTCCGACCTTCGTGAATCGGGCTCCATCGAACAGGACGCCGATATCGTTATGTTCTTGGACCGCTCCGCCGACGAGGCCGAAGCCTCGCGCGACGATCGACCCGACGAGGGCGTTACGCGTATCGTCGTGGCCAAGAACCGTTCGGGCCCGATCGGCGACGTCGACCTGATGTTCCTGCCGGCATCCACCAAGTTCTATGAGCTTGATGGGGCACATGCCGAGGAGTAGGACAGGCACCCGTTGCACGGGTATACTGGGAATGTTTTGTGCTTCTGCGTGCCGGCGTGGCGCGTAGACAGTCCATGAATGTAAGGAGTAAACATGCCGTCAACCGTTTTGGTCGGTGCCCAGTGGGGCGATGAGGGCAAGGGTAAGATTTGCGACCTGGTCGCCGGCGACTTCGATGCCGTCGTGCGCTACTCGGGCGGCAACAATGCCGGTCACACCATCGTCGTCAACGGCAAGAAGTACGGCCTGCACCAGGTGCCTTCCGGCATCATGTATTCCGACCACGTGTCGGTGATCGGTAACGGCTGCGTCGTCAACCCCAAGGTTGTCCTTGAGGAGATCGACATGTTCGAGGCCGACGGCATCACCACCAAGAACCTCAAGATTAGCGGCAACGCGCATGTCATCATGCCGTACCACATTGATCTGGATGGCGCCTTTGAGCAGAAGCTCGGCAAGAAGAACATCGGTACCACCAAGCGCGGTATCGGTCCGTGCTATCAGGACAAGATGGCCCGCATTGGTCTGCGCATGCAGGACATGCTGGACGAGACGCTGTTCCGCGACAAGCTGGAGACCGCTCTCGCCCGCGTGAACCCCGAGCTCGAGCTCATCTACAATCTGCCCACCTACACCGTGGACCAGATTTGCGACGAGTACCTGCCGATGGCCGAGCGCCTGCGTCCCTACATCACCGAGACGAGTCTGCTGCTCAACAACATGATTGACGAGGGCAAGGACCTGCTGTTTGAGGGCGCCCAGGCGACGCTGCTCGACATCGACCACGGTACCTATCCGTACGTGACGTCTTCCAACTGCACCGCCGGCGGCGCCATCACCGGCTCCGGCGTCGGTATGAAGAACGTCGACCGCGTACTGGGCGTCATGAAGGCCTATATCACCCGCGTCGGTTCGGGCCCCATGCCCACCGAGCTTTCCTATGAGTCCGAGGCCGGTCACACGCTGACCGAGGAGGGCTACGAGTACGGCGTGACCACCGGTCGCCGTCGTCGCTGCGGCTGGTTCGACGGCCCCATCGCCAACTACGCCTCGCGCGTCAACGGCCTCACCGATATCGCCATGACCAAGCTCGACGTGCTTTCGGCTTTCGACACCATTAAGGTGTGCGTGGCCTACGACGTCGATGGCGAGCGCTACACGAGCGTGCCCGAGCATCAGGTGCGCTTTGAGCATGCCAAGCCCATCTACGAGGAGCTCCCCGGCTGGAAGTGCGATATCACCGGTTGCCGCAGCTTTGACGAGCTGCCGCAAGAGGCTCAGGACTACGTGGCGTTTATCGAGGATCTGGCACACACCCGCGTGACGTTCATTGGCGTTGGCGCTGGTCGCGAGCAGATCATCAACCGATTCTGGAAGTAATCGGGACTATTTGGTTATTGCGATATACCCCTTTGCAGCCCGGACGGGCGGCCGAGGGGTATATTTGCTTGCAAAGGGCTCGCGCGGAGCGGGCCATTCATCCATAGAGGAGGCACCCTTGAAGGCGGACACTCAAACCATCGACATCCTGTTGTTGGGCAGCGGCGGCCGTGAGCATGCTTTGGCAGCTAAGCTCGCAGCATCACCGCGCGCCGGCAAGCTCTACATCGCGCCGGGCAACGGCGGCACCGCGAGCTGCGGCGAGAACGTTGTTCTCGACGACTGCGATCCTGCGGCCGTGGCGGCGTTTGCGCAGAGCCACGGATGCGGACTCGTGGTAATTGGCCCCGAGGCTCCGCTCGTGGCGGGCGTGGCCGACGCCGTGCGCGCGGCGGGTATTCCCTGCTTTGGCCCGGGTGCCGAGGGTGCCCAGATGGAGGGCTCCAAGCTGTTCTCCAAGCAGCTCATGGAGCGTGCGGGCATTCCGACGGCAGCCTATGGTTCGTTTACCGACGAGGCTTCGGCTCTCGCCTACGTGCGCGAGCAGGACGCCCCGCTGGTCGTCAAGGCCGACGGCCTTGCCGCGGGCAAGGGCGTTATCGTGGCGACCGAACTTGAGCAGGCCGAGGAGGCCGTGCGCGAGTGCTTTGGCGGCACCTTTGGCGATGCCGGCAACACCGTGGTTATCGAGGAGATGCTCGTTGGTCCTGAGTGCTCGCTGTTGGCCTTTACCGACGGCAAGACCGTGCGCCCCATGGCCACCTCGCAGGACCACAAGCGCGCGCTCGAGGGCGACAAGGGCCCCAACACCGGCGGCATGGGCGTCTACAGCCCGGTGCCCATCGTGACTGACGAGGAGCACGCCACGATGGTGGAGGTCATGGAACAGACCGTGGCAGAGCTCGCCGCCGAGGGCATCGACTACCGCGGCTGCCTGTATGGCGGCTTTATGCTCACGCCTGCCGGCCCCAAGGTGCTGGAGTTCAATGCTCGCTTTGGCGACCCCGAGACGCAGGTCGTGCTGCCGCGCCTTAAGAACGACCTGGTCGAGGTCATGCTGGCTTGTGCCAACTGCGAGCTCGATCAGATTGAACTCGACTGGCGCGACGAGTGGGCCGTGGCCGTTGTCCTGACGAGCGCGGGCTATCCCGGCAGCTACGAGAAGGGCAAGGTCATCACCGGTATTGAGGATGCCGAGGCCATGGAGAACGTGACCGTGTACCACGCGGGCACTGCCGTGGTGGACGGCCAGCTCGTGACCAATGGTGGCCGCGTGCTTGCCGTGACCGCTCTGGGCGACACGTTCGAGAACGCTCGCAACCTTGCCTACGAGGCCTGCGAGAAGATTGATTTTGAGGGCAAGACCCTGCGTCACGACATCGGCCTGCGCGCGCTGCGCGGCCGCGACGCCTGGGATGCCTAAAATCCGAGAGGAATGAGACGGATGGACGAGAAGAACGAAGAACTCGTGGACGCGCAGATCGTCGAAGAGGACAGCCGCATGTATGGGCACGCCGAGGGCGAGCCTGGTGGCGAGGTCGCTGACGAGCCGGCACTGGTGCTGGGCGACGACGACCCGCACGATGCCGAGCTGCACGAGAAGATTCTTTCGGAGGAGTGCGCCTGGAAGGGCAAGATCCTCGACGTCCACCGTCTTGAGGTTGAGTTGCCCAACGGCCACCGCAGCGGTCGCGATATCGTTCGCCATCCGGGTGCGGCGGCCGTTGTGGCACTGACCGAGAGCGGCAAGATCGTACTGGTGCGTCAGTACCGCACCGCCATCGACCGCGTGACGGTCGAGATTCCCGCCGGCAAGCTCGATCCAGGCGAGGACCCGCTCGATTGCGCCAAGCGCGAACTGCATGAGGAGACCGGCTTTAGGGCTGGTCGTATTCGCTTTTTGACGTCGATTGTCACGTCCTGCGGTTTTTGCGATGAGATCATTCACATCTACCTGGCCACCAAGCTCGAGTTCGATGCACCCAACCCCGATGATGATGAGTTTGTCAACGTTGATCTGGTGCCGCTGCACGAGCTGATCGACGCCGTGCTCGACGGCAAGATCGAAGACGCCAAGACCGTCGTGGGCGCCTTGGCCTGCGATAGCATCGCGCACCGCTTGGGCGGAGCCGATCTTTAACGAGCGGGAATGATCCCGTAGGTTTGTGTAAGTCAGCGATTGTGCTCCATTTGAGACAAGGTGGCCTAAAAGAGGAGGGAAGCGTATGGATATACGCGACCGACGATTGAAGGCCAGATTGTCCAAATGGAGCACTTGCAGCGTCGAGATGAAACGCGGTTTGGTAAAACCGCGTAAGGTGATTATGCTGAAGAGGTTTCTTTCGTATTACAAGCCCCAGATGGGGCTTTTTGTTGCCGATACTGTTTGCGCCCTGGTGCTTGCCGCCATTGACCTGGCGTTCCCCATTATCCTGCGCAATCTGACCGGCGGGCTCTTTACCCAGGGCCAGGCTGCTATTATGCAGGCGCTCGGTATGATCGCGGTCGGCTTGGTACTGATGTACGCCGTCCGCTGCGCCTGCCGCTACTTTGTGAGCTATTGGGGCCACGTGATGGGCGCGCGCATGGAGTCCAAGATGCGCGAGGACCTGTTCGATCAGTACGAGCGCTTTAGCTTTGCGTACTTCGATCGCAACAGCTCGGGTGACATGATGAGCCGCGTGGTCAACGACCTGTTCGATATCTGCGAGGCGGCACACCACGTGCCCGAGTGGATAATCATCTGCGGTATCGAGATTATCGGCTCGTTTGTGATCCTCTTTACCATCGCTCCGGTGCTGGCGCTTGCTATGGTCGTGGTGACGACGGTGTTTGCGGTCATTATGTTTTGGCAGAACATGCGCATGCGCGAGGTCTTTAGCGACAACCGCAAAAAGATCAGCGGTATTAATGCCCAGCTGCAGGATTCGCTGGCAGGCATGCGCGTGGTCAAGAGCTTTGCCAACGAGGAGACCGAGCGCTCCAAGTTCCGCGCCTCTAACGACCGCTATCTTTCGTCCAAGGAGAATATGTATCACGCCATGGGCGTCTACACAGCGACGTATGGCCTGCTCTCGGGCGTGCTGTACGTGATCGTGGTGCTGCTGGGTGGTTGGCTGGTGGCGCAAGGCCAACTGCAGGCGGTCGATATGGCGACCTTCGCGCTCTACATTTCACTGTTCTGCACCCCGCTCGAGACGCTCGTCAATTCGGCCGAAACGTATCAGAAGGCCATCGCCGGCTTTAAGCGTATGGACGAGGTGCTTTCGACCGCCCCGGATATCCAGGACAAGCCGGGTGCCACGGACCTGCAGGTGACGGCTGGCGCGGTTGAATATCGCGACGTGTGTTTTAGCTATGGGGACGTTGAGCTCGGCGCAGGCGAAGAGGCTCGTCCCGTGATCGACCATATGAATCTGTCCATCAAGCCCGGCCAGACCATCGCACTGGTTGGCCCCTCGGGCGGCGGCAAGTCTACGACTTGTTCGCTGCTGCCGCGCTTTTACGACGTGGCTGCTGGATCCGTCAGCATCGACGGTCAGGACGTGCGCGACGTGACACAACAGAGCCTGCGCCGCGCCATTGGCCTGGTGCAGCAGGATGTCTATCTGTTTGACGGTACGATTGGCGAGAACATCGCCTACGGCAAGCCAGGCGCCACGGCAGAAGAGGTCGCCGAGGCCGCCCACCGCGCCAATATCGATGCCTTCATTGAGTCGCTGCCGCAGGGCTACGACACGGTCGTGGGCGAGCGCGGCAGCCGTCTTTCGGGCGGCCAGAAGCAGCGCGTAGCCATTGCGCGCGTGTTTCTCAAGAACCCCAAGATCCTGATCCTGGACGAGGCGACGAGCGCCTTGGATAACGAGAGCGAGGAGGCGGTGCAGGAGTCGCTCGAGCGCCTGGCGCGCGGTCGCACCACGATCATCATCGCCCACCGTCTCTCGACCATTAAGCATGCCGACGAGATTGCGACCGTCGAGCATGGTCGCGTTGTGGAACGTGGTACGCATGAGCAGCTTCTCGCCCGTGGTGGCACCTATGCCCGTTACTATCGAATGCAGTTCGAAGGTGCGCGTGCGCACGAGCTCGACTGATTGATATGACAGGAAGTATATGGCTGAGAAGAACCCTTTGACTCCGGAAGAAGTGACGGAGTTATTCTCCGAGATCGACGCATCCGGCGTTTTGGATCCGACGCTTGCCAAAAAGCGCACCGAGCGCATGCGCGAAAAAGAGGCAGCGGCCAAGCGCGGCGACAAGGCGGCGTTGGCGCAGCTTCGCAGCGAAGATCGCGCAAGCCAGACAAAACAGATCGACCCGCTGTCCGAGGACGACCCTTCGGGCTCGCAGGTGAGCCATACCATTACGAAGACCGCTATGGCTGTGGTCATAGGCATCCTTGTACTGATCGTGGGCATGCAGATTGGCTACGGCGTGATGCGTCGCCTGAACACTGCCAACCTGTCCGAGAGTGTTTCGGTGGATACCGTTTCCACGGCACTGAAGGGCGGCCTTGAGTGGGGTAACGGCTTTACGCAGTTCCCGCTCGACTTTACCGTCGACGAGGCGGACGAGCGCACAGGCACGGTCGAGGTAACGGTGTTGGACACGTCGTCTGCCAACGAGCTCGAGCTGCTGTCCAACGGGCAGATTCAGGCTGCGGCACTTGCGACCAACGCGTTGCTCAACGATAAGATTGACCGCGTGGTGTACAACGTGCACGCCTATATCGACGAGGACAGCAAGATCCAGCACGACTCTTTCTTTGGCATGTTTCCCGCACGGGGCCATCAGAGCGCCATTCTGACGTTTGTGTGGACCAAGAGCTCGTCAAATGCCACGAGCATCGACTGGAAGATGCATATCGTGAGTATGGACGACACGATTTCCGAGCGCATTCAAAAGCAGGTGAACTCGGTGTCGTCGCTGATTGAGGACCCGTCGGTGAGCCAGACCAAGATTGACGAGGAAAAGGCCGAACGTGACCTGGAGCATCGCCTGCACGGTCGCGAGATCTTCCGCGGAGGCAAGCCCGACCGCACACCGTCCGATCTGCTGGAGCAGGATAAATAAGACGCCATCATCCCGCGTGAGTTACAAGCCTCGCGGGATGATTTTTTAAGGCTCTGTTAGACCAGGATTGACATTCCGCCCCGTCATCTTCTTGCGATTGCACAATGGTCGCCCCTTGTCGAATCT
>NZ_CAXSQQ010000009.1:0-66329 GCF_964239575.1 Collinsella aerofaciens ATCC 25986 | reverse complement strand
TTCTAGGACGAAGGCCGTTCTTCGTTAAACGGGCGCTAGGGCGTCACCCTTACACCAACATTTTCGACGCGATCTATAGAGTGCATTTCTAAAAATGTTTTCAGCATATTGTCTTTCTTTTAGATTAAAGTATCTCTTCGATCTGAAAATATCTTTTGCCTCGTCAACATTAAGTGCTGACTTTTGTATCAACTCGATTGTTAATTGAACATTCGAACTAAACGAATCCTTTGATTCCCGATACCTTTTACAGCACTCTTCGACATGTCTAAAAGATAGGAGGTCATCGTAAAATTCCACGTTTAAGTCAACAATGTCAACTTTGTATTGTTCAACCTCTTGAAGATATGACTTCAAAACAGGCAAGGCAAGATACGGCCCCACTGGACTCCATCCTGGGGGAAATACTAAAAGCGTTTTAGGCATATCAACGTCACATCTTTCGCAAATAATTCAATTGAAACACAACTACCATCATAATTGAAAATACACCAAGTCCTGTAACGAGAATTGAGAACATCGCGATGCTCGTGAACAGCGAAACAAGGAGTGTTGAAATAACAACAGCAACCGATTGCAAAGACTCCCTAATTGAAAGCAGGCTCATCGATTCAGATCCGTCTCTCGCCAAATCCTGCAGCGATGTTATGAGAAGCACATCTTGAATGGCGTTTCCGGCACCGACGATAAAAAGGAAAATAAACGATATCCCAGACGCATAGCGATAGCCAAACGCCAGATACGCACCGAGCGCAAGATACGTCACAAAACAATATGATTTAACGCAATCGGAACCACTGATTAAACGACCGTATATTGTATTTCCGAACAACAGTCCGATTGTAAGACTACTCTGAAGGAATCCGTATTGTATCGATGACGAGTCAAATTGCAATTGCGCTATAGCTGGCAAAAGAGAATTCAGAGAGCCGAATGCCACGCCACTAGAAATATCGATTAATAGGAAACCAATTGCCAAGTGCTTCGCGTTAAGATCACTAAATGCAGTCCAGTTTTTTTCATTTTTGCTTATCCCCTCTTTATCATTAACCTCGATAACCGACGGAACATCTCGCAGCAACCAGAACGACGCGGCAAAAGAAAGCGCGTCTAATGCAAGAACAGCCTCCGCCCCAAATTGAGCGACAACAAAACCGCCGGCAACTGGCCCCAGAACCATCATCAAATTCTGCAGAAACCCAAACGAATTATTAATTACGTCGCGATTGATACTATTCGTATTGGCTCTTAACAACGAGTAAAAGCAGGGCATTTCAACCGTTCGGCAAAGCGATACCGCGCACGTAATAGCAAACATACTCCATTTACTATCAACAAAAATATAGCAAACGAATAATCCCGCGCGAATTAAGTCTGCCAATCTCATGGCCTGCAGTGTCCCGATACCCATCTTCTGAGGCAGCTGCGCGAGCGCAACTGAAAACAGAGCGGGGGCAAATCTGCAGCAGACCATCAAAGCAGTTGCAGAAACATCGTGAGTTACCTCGTAAATCAGCATTGGCAAAGCAATATTCGCACACCAATTGCCTATTTCGCTTATCCCTCTAGCAATATATAGGACCCGAACCGGACGGCTAGCTCTCAATACCGTGAACATCAGGATTAACCTCGTATTTCAGGCCTCGCTCATCCCTTAATAGGAATCCATAATCAACCAAGTACCGCCTCAACACGGCATAATCAGGATAGAGCTGTGACAGCACACGATTAACCTGAAGCTCCGTATAACTTGTATTTAATTCAAAGAAAGAGACGGCCCATAGCAGCATGATTCTTTTATAGCTTTCCTTTTTTGGAATTGAAACCAGCTCGCCATTCTTGAGAAATCGTTTTTTAAAGTCTATTAGCTCATCCATTCACATCCTCCATTTCATACGCATCTAATACTAAAAATGCATACGCTTTAGGTCATCGTATTCGGCTTCTTTATTCGAACTAAACTCGAACTAATCTAAATTATTTGCTCAAACACTCTTCGAAAGCTCGTTTTTCACTCTGAGTAAAATGCCCTTCCCAGTCAGTCCACGAACAGGAAGGCAACTCACAGCGAGCGGAGTCGAAGCCCTCTACCGTCGGTCGTTCAAAATGCGCGATAACCTTTTCGATATCCCCATCTGTTATCAGGTCAGAATGAACGACCTCGGTACCGTCTTCGAATGTCATATACGGGTACATCACGTAAACCACCTCGCAATCGTTAATCCAGTTTAGCATCAAGCTATTGCACCAAAGACAGCAAGCCCCCTTGATGAGTTGATGGTATCTGTTAAATGTCACGTACGATTCACATCTGGTGGGTACCCTGATGGCTACACGAAACGAAGCAGATTTACACCGGGAGGACCCCGTATGACAACCAAGTACACCGACGCGCCGCGCACACGTGTCATGACGCCGGCATCGCTCAACAACGGCGTTCACGAAAACCATTCCATCGGCCAGACCATGGCCATCGCGCCCAAAAAGGGCCTGTTTGACGACATTTCCATTCCCCAGATCATCGCCGGCGCCGCAGCTGCCGCTACGAGCGTCGCGCTTGCCTCCAAGATCGGTATCGCCGGATCGGTGATCGGTGCCGCTGTGAGCTCGGTCATCACCGTTGTGTCCTCGCAGGTCTACCGCCACTTTATCTCTGCCAGCGCCGAAGCCCTCAAAGGTACGCACGCCACCGTCGACTACCCCGCCGGCGCCTATGAACCCGTTGAATTAAATGCCGAGGAGCACTTAGGCGGCGCCGCGACTACCCAGGAGATGCGCCAGATTGCAGGGCGCGCGACCACGGCGCGCGTCGCCCCCGACAGCCTGCGCGCCAAGGCGGCGGCAGAGCGCAGCCAGACGCAAAAGAAGGTCATCATCTTCTCGATCGCCATCGCCATCGTCGCGGTTATCGCCTGCACCGCTGCCATCCTTATCACCACCGCCGGTGAGGGTCTGGGCGAGCGTCCCGAGCCGATTCTGTCGTCACGCACGACCGAGCACGACGCGGACAGCACTGGTCAATCGCAAAGCCAGCAGGACGACTCACAGGGCACCTCCGCATCCACCGACTCGTCCTCGAACACCCCCGATCAGTCGAAGGGCGCCGATTCTTCTGTGAACAACAACGGTACGCAATCCGGCACAACCGACTCAAGCCAAACGACTGACGGCTCTCAACCGAGCACGGGCGACCAGACGAGCGACACCACGTCGGGAACGGGCTCAGCAGACAGCAGCAACACCAGCAACTCGAACAGCTCGAGTGGAACCGCGTCCGGCACGGCATCTGACAGCTCGAGCCAAGGCACGGCATCGGGCAACTAAGCACGTTTGCCCCTCATAGATAATCGACCTGTATAACGGGCGCGAACCGGCAACGGTCGCGCCCGTTTGCCTTGGGCGCCGAGGTAGCAAGCCCCGCGCGATGGTAAGATGCTTTGGTGTGTAAAGAGGAGATTTGCCATGAGCAAGACAATAGTTAAGCCCACGCTATCGCTGGGCAACCACATCTATCTGTATCGTCTGCTGCGTGATGCGATTGGGTGCGGCAAGCAAACGTTTATGACGCAGGTCGAGGAGGCGCTCGCTGCTGGTGACATGGCCGCTTATGACCTGGGCTTCGAGTCCACGCGCGAGCTGCTCGAGGAGCTCGACGACTGCATAAGGCTGACCGTCTTTAAGGGCGGTCGCCTGTATGCCACGCTCATCGCCAACGAGGCCTGGGATGCCGCCCTTGCCAAGGGCGAGGACAAGCCCAAGGCTGCCAAGGGTGCCAAGCAGTCCTACAAAAAGAAAAAGCGCGGCGAGAAGGACCTCAAGGCCGTGCGCCCCAAGCACGTTAAGCGCGCCGAGCCCGAGCCCGTGGCCGAAGTCGCTCCGGAGCCCGAGCCCGAGGCAGAGATCGAAGTCGCTATTGAGGTAACGGCAGAAGCCGACACCGAAATCACCGCCACGACCGATCCCGAAGTCATATCCGAGCAGGAAGCCACTGCGGAGCTCAACGAAGCTCCCAAGTCGACAACCGAAGAAGCCGCTGACCAGCCCGAGACGCCTGCGTTCCAAAACAGCGATGTCTTTGGCGACGAGGCTGAGGACGACCAGCCCGAAGAGCCCGCAGAGCAGGACGCTACCGAGGCGGCATCGGAGCCCGAGGCACCGCAGCCTGCCATCTCGCTCACGGTCGTCTATGACCCCGAGAACGCCAACGCCGGCATCACCACCATGGCATCCACGCCCATCGAGGCAAAGTCGAGCGTCGAGAATCAGAGCGCTCCGCAAGTCGAGCTCGACACCGCGGCCGTAGACGCACCCGCTATCGTCGAGTCTGCAGATTCCGCGGCGATGCCAAAAGTGGGCACCGAATCAGTGCTCGGCACCGAACCCGTGCCCGTCGTCGAGGTGACGCCCGTCAATGAGCAGGCCTTCGCACCGGCGATGGTACCGGCCCCCGCACCCGTAGCGCCCGCCATCCCCGAGGACTTCCCCGTCGATTTCGCAACTGAGGTCTTCTGCCCCGGTCCGTTGCTACACCAGCTGTCGACCTATCTCCCCTACGGCGCCGATACCCTCGGCATCGTCGGCGAGTACTACTGGATCGCCCGCGAGCGCGGTACCATCGAGGCCGCGCGAAACCGCGCAAGCTTCCCCCTGCGCTACACGCAGGACGGCGAGCGCCACGAGGTTGCCGTGCGCATCCGCCGCAACACCACCGGCGGTCTCGGAGCCACCTGGACCATCGATAAAGTCGAAGAACCCGAGCAGTAACGACAAACGGCTCAAATCCAAATCAGGATTTGAGCCGTTTTTATTTGTTGATGTTGCGTAACCAACAGCGAGCGGGCCGCAAGTGCCCCAGGTTGCCGTGAAAGAGGAGCGACGCGTACTTCGGTACGCGAGCGACGGCTTGAACGGCAAGATGGGGTGCTTGCGACCCGCGCAGCGTCGAGCAGTTACGCGGTTTGGAAAACCGCGTAACGATCTAGTCGCGCGTCAGCTTACGGTGGATACGATGCGGCTGGGCCGCGTCCTCGCCCAGGCGCTCGATGCGATTGGCCTGATAGGCCTCGAAGTTGCCCTCGAACCAATACCAGTTGCCCGGGTTCTCGTCGGTGCCTTCCCACGCCAGAATGTGCGTGGCGACGCGGTCCAGGAACATACGGTCATGGCTAATGACCACCGAGCAGCCCGGGAACTCGAGCAGCGCCGCTTCGAGCGAGGACAGCGTCTCGACGTCGAGGTCGTTCGTGGGCTCGTCGAGGAGCAGCAGGTTGCCGCCCTGCTTGAGCGTGAGCGCCAGGTTCAGACGGTTGCGCTCGCCACCGGAAAGTACGCCAGCGCGCTTCTGCTGGTCCTGGCCCTTAAAGCCAAAGCTCGCCACATAAGCGCGGCTCGGAACCTCGGTCTCGCCGACCATCATGTGGTCCAGGCCGTCCGAGACGACCTCCCACAGGTTCTTATCGGGATCGATGCCAGAACGGTTCTGGTCGACATAGGAGATCTTGACGGTCTCGCCCACCTCGAGCTCGCCCGAAGTCAGCGGCTCCAGGCCCACGATGGTCTTGAAGAGCGTAGTCTTGCCCACACCGTTGGGGCCGATGACGCCCACGATGCCGTTACGCGGCAGGGTGAACGAAAGGTCGTCGATGAGCACACGGCCATCGAACTCCTTGTGCAGATGATGGGCCTCGAGCACCTTGTTGCCCAAACGCGGGCCCACAGGGATGCGGATGTCGGTCCAGTCGAGCTTCTGGCTTGCGCGGGCCTCGGCCTCCATCTCCTCGTAGCGAGCCAGACGGGCCTTGTTCTTTGCCTGGCGAGCCTTGGGCGAGCTGCGTACCCACTCGAGCTCGGCCTCCATGCGCTTGGCGAGCTTGGCGTCGCGGTTGCCCTGCGCCTCGATACGGGCGGCCTTGGTCTCCAGATACGTGGAGTAGTTGCCCTTGTAGGGATAAAGGTGACCGCGGTCGACCTCGCAGATCCACTCGGCAACGTTATCCAGGAAGTAGCGATCGTGCGTGACGGCAAGCACCGCGCCCTGGTAGTTGTGCAGGAAGTGCTCGAGCCACAGGATCGACTCGGCGTCCAGGTGGTTCGTGGGCTCGTCGAGCAGCAGCAGGTCGGGAGCTTCGAGCAGCAGCTTGCACAGGGCCACGCGACGGCGCTCGCCGCCAGAGAGCACGTTGACCGGCATGTCGGAATCGGGCAGCTGCAGGGCGTCCATGGCCTGGCCGAGCTTGGAATCGATATCCCAGCCGTCGGCGGCGTCAATCTCGTCCTGGAGCTTTCCCATCTCGGCCATGAGGGCGTCCATGTCGCAATCCGGGTCGCACATCTCCTCGCCGATCTTGTTGAAGCGATCGACCTTGGCGATCATGTCGCCAAATGCCATGCGCACGTTCTCGATGACGGTCTTGTCGTCGTCGAGCGGCGGCTCCTGCTGCAGGATACCCACGGTGTAGCCGGGGGTGAGCTTGGCATCGCCGTTGGAGACTTCCTCGATGCCGGCCATGATCTTGAGCAGGGTCGACTTGCCCATACCGTTGGGGCCCACGACGCCGATCTTGGCACCGGGGTAGAAGCTCAGGGTCACGTCGTCAAGGATCACCTTGTCGCCATGGGCCTTGCGAGCCTGATACATCTGATAAATGAACTCCGCCACAGTCATTTCTCCTTATCTAGCTGCGGAAATCTTCTCCCCCTCTCCGTTTTGGAAAAAGCGGAGAGGCAGTTCGCGCGTTCTAATAAAAAGGGGCATGGTTGCCCACACCCCCTAATACTACCTGGGAAAAGTCCCCCGGAACATACTATGAACTGCGTACGCTAGTTTTCCGCAACCTTAACGAGCGGCTCGCTGCGATTTGCGCCACAGCAGATACGAGTAGACGTAGACGGCTCCGACCGAACCAAACGCCAGAACCGCAATCACCGCGGCGACGACTTCATTCGAAAGCACCGCACCTGCCACGCCCATCGCAATCAGGCCAACACCCAGCACCATAAAGCAGGCACCGCCAAAGCGCTGCGTACGGCGCCAGTTCTCGGGATCGGCAAGCGCCCAAGGCGTCTTGATACCGAGCGTATAGTTCTGCTTCACACGCGGCAAGTAGTTGCCTACGCCGATGAACAGCAAACCGACAACACCGGAAATCAGCACGTTAACCGAACCGACCGCCGGCACTACGCCCCAGACCGTAAGCTCTCCCAGCCAGCTTATGGCGCACATGAACAAGGTGAAGGCGATTACGAAGCCCTGGTAGAACTTGCCCGAGGTTCGATATGCCTCACCTTTGGGGTCGATGCGCGGCACCATGCAGAACATTGCGAGAAGCGCCAGAGGCAGCACGCCGAGCGCGGAGGCCATCCAACTAGGACCCCAACCGTCGACGGCGCCGTTCGCGCCCCAGTGCGTGGGAATCTGTGCAGGCAGGCTCGGCATCACCATGAGGTGCGCTACAACATTAATAGCGCAGACCACAACAAGCATGGCCCACACGCGCGACGATACCCCCGTGGCGTGAATGCCCTTGTTTTCGTTATTCATCCTTATTACCTTCCGTGTTTGTAAAGCCCATAAACCAACCGATCAAGTCCTGCATGACGGTGGTGTTTAAGCTGTAAACGATGTTTTGGCCATGACGTTCGTCGGTCACCAACCCGGCGTTTTTGAGCGTCGCCAAGTGATGGCTCAACGACGGCTTACTGATATCGAAATGCTCGGCAAGCTCCCCGGCCGTGCAATTGCCCTCGCGCAGCAGTTCCAAAATGTGACGCCGTGTAGGATCGGCCAGCGCCTTAAAACCCTCTCCCGGCATAAGACCTCCTCTCATCATCTCTCATGACGTGCACACTATACTCAATATTTAGATGTTTGTCTAACTATCTAATCGCAATGCTTCAAACCACATCAAAGCAAACACCATCGCAACCTATGGGCGATTACCTATAATGGCGATAGCTAAAACACGACCTGCTTCCCCATCGGAGGATATTTATGACCGAAACCACAGCTGCAACTCCCATCGAGACACGCGACACCAAGCTCGAGATTATCATGGGTCGCGAGGCACTCGATAAGCTCGCCGATGCTACGGTGCTAGTGCTCGGCTGCGGAGGCGTGGGCTCCAACTGCTGCGAGGCACTCGCCCGCGGCGGCATCGGTCATTTCGTCATTCTGGATAAGGACATCATCGCGCCCAGCAATATCAATCGCCAGGCCATCGCCTTTCACAGCACCGTCGGCAAGCGCAAAGTCGACGTCATGGAGGCTATGATTCACGACATCAACCCTACCGCTACCGTCATCAAGCGCACCGAATACCTGCTGAGCGACAACATCGATGATTTCTTCGCGAGCGTTTTGGAGCAGACGGAAGGCAAGATCGACTACGTCGTCGACGCCATCGACACCATCTCGGCCAAGCTCACCATTGCCAAATATGCTCAGGACCACGACATTCGTTTGGTTAGCTCCATGGGCGGGGCCAACAAGCTCCATCCCGAGTGCCTCCGCTTTGCCGACATTTTCGATACGGTACGCGACCCCATGAGCCGCATCATGCGCAAAGAGTGTAAGAAGCGCGGCATCAAGAGCCTGCACGTGCTGTTTAGCTGCGAGGAGTCGGTTAAGACCCAGCCCCGCGACCCTTCCAACATCCACGAGCGCACCGAGCTCGGAACAGCCAGCTTTATGCCCCCTATCATGGGCCAAATGATTGCCGGCGAGGTCATTCGCCAGATCAGCGGGCGCGGCACCGAGCGCGTGCGCGCTGATGGCCAGCGCCTGGACTAGCGGAGTGCGCCGAGATGGAGCCCCGGTTATTTGATGCACACTGCCATCTTGATTTGATGACTTACCCGAATGCTGTTGCCGACGAAACTGCGGCTAAAGGGCTGGGGGTCTTTGATTGCGGGGTCGACCCACGCGACTTCACGACAGCAAAAAAGCAGGCCAGCCGCTACCCAAACATTATCGCCGGCGTCGGCCTCCACCCCTGGTGGCTCGCCGACGGCCGCTGCGGTCCTGCCGAAGTCAATCTGCTTTGCGAAATTGCTGCCCAAGAGTGCTACATCGGCGAGGTGGGACTCGACTTTTCCGCGCGCTTTGCCGGAAGCGAACCGCTTCAAATACAGGCACTTGACCGGCTCTGTGATGCGCTCGTGCAGCGTCCTCTTGCCGAGCGCGTGATATCAATTCACGCCGTTCGTTCGGCAGGAGCCGTACTGGACGTCCTCGAATCGCATGGACTACTCATCCCAAACCCCGATTCCCCCGCTATCATTTTCCACTGGTTTAGCGGCACTTCGGACGAACTCGCCCGCGCGCGTAATGCGGGCTGTTATTTTTCCGTCAACGAACGCATGCTCGCGACCAAGCGCGGTCGCGAATACGCACGACAGATTCCACTCGATCGTTTACTGCTCGAGACCGATGCACCAGCCGAACCAAACACAGAAACAAGCGCACAGTCGCTCATCAGATCGCTCACAAGGACCTCGATGCGCATTGCCTCACTCAAAAACTGCAATGTACAGCACATTGAGTCGGCAGTTTTAGCAAATGCGCGCTCTGTTTTTGACCTTCGCTAACCCCTGTGGGCAAAAATGCCAAGGGACATGCGAATCGCACAACGCAGCCCCTATTGGTAGACAGTACAATTCGGCAGCATTACACCAATTCGTGCATGAGATCACGGTTGCGTGCATACAATTCGTCAAAGATATGACGGCGCGACGCATATAACTCGTGGGCAGCCATATCGGGCTCGATTGTTTGCGCAACGCCAAGGACTTGGGCGAGTTCATCCCATGATGCGTAGGCGCCACCTGCGAGAGCTGCCATGATGGCATCACCGAAGCATGCACCCACCGTAACCTTGGCAACCGAGACCTCGCGCCCGCATACGTCGGCGATAGTCTGCATCCAAACTGGATTCTTGGTTCCGCCTCCGACAAGCATAATGCGCCCAATTGGCAGTCCATGCTCTCGCTCGATAATGTCGACATGGGATGCAACGGTATACGCGACGCCTTCCAAGGCGGCGCGAACCATATGGGCTCGCGTATGCCTTCCGGTCAGGCCAAAGAAGACGCCACGCGCCTCGGGATCGTTGAGCGGAGTACGCTCCCCCGCAAAGTACGGCAGGCACAGGAGCCCATCGGCACCCGACGCCACATCGGCGGCATCATGCGCCATAACCGAATATGCATCGGGGCCACCGTGGCCCTCGGCCTCTACGGCGTCGCGATACAGCTCTTGGCGCAGCCACGATGTGAGTGCACCCGCCGTATTGGTCCCCGCGCAGATTCCGTAAGTTCCGGGAATGATAAACGTCCCCGGCCACAGGCGGGCATCATCGACCATATGATCAGCTAGGTAGATGAAATACGCCGTGCTCCCCAACTGAACCATCATATCGCCGGGACGGAATACACCCGTCGAAATGGCCTCGGCACCAGAGTCACCCGTTCCCACTAAGACAGGTGTCCCCGCCGCGAGCCCCGTCGCCTCAGCCGCACGCTGCGTAATCACCCCGACAATATCGGTAGCCGACATTACCTCCGCCATCTGGTCAGGCCGGCAGAAACGAGCACATTCCCGAGCATCAACCTTCCAAGTGTAGCGGTCATATAGGGGAAGAAAATCCTCCGCCAAATAACGGTCCACCGTAAAACGCCCCGTCAACTTTGCGCACAGAAACGATGACGCCGTCAGGAACTTCGCGGCACGTTCGTGCACCTCGGGCATATTCTCCTTAAACCACAAGATCTTGGGAGCAATATCTGACGAACAGGGATCGTGCCCGAAAAGCTCGCGTGCGCGATCTGACCCATATTCGAAAAGAAGCTCGTCAATCTGCGGCTTCGACCGCGCATCGACTCCATACAAAATCGCGGGCGCCAGCGCGTTGCACTCGGTATCGACCGGCACGCAGTCGCAACCCAATGCGGAAAGCCCCACGCATCCGATCTGCGCCGCGTTAACCCCCGATTGCGCCACCAGCTCGCGCGACAAGCGGCAAAAATCGCCCCACCAAACTGCCTCCGCATCATGCTGGTACCATCCATCACACGGGTTGTCCGTCTCGTGTCCACAAGAGGCTTGGCAAACGATATCGCATCGATCATCGATTAAAACACCTTTAGAGGCGCTTGTCCCGATATCAATACCCAGATAGAACGCCATAGGTGCTTACTCCCCTCGCGCCGCACGAGCGGCAGCCATAAAACGAGCTACCCGCTCAACATCGACCGGGGCATCCAGCTTTCCGTCGCACTTTAAGCACGTGCCGACAAACGCACCATCGTAGTGAGCGAATACGTCAGCCACGGTATTTTCGCGACAACCGGTGCCACATACCACAGGTACTTCGCCAACACGCTCGCGGACTTCATCGGCAAGCTCGCCCGAAGCGCCACGACCGGCAGCCGAACCGCCGATGACCATTGCATCCGGAAGGCAATTAAAGAGAAGTGAATCGGCAATGTCCGCAGTCGTGCGGTCGTTGAGATAAACCTCCCCCTCGCTCGTGATGAAGTGAAAAAGCTTGAGGTCATCCAGGCGCAGCGCCGCCTTGCGACGCATGGTGTGCGCGAAATCTCGATTAATCAGCCCGAGATCACCGGCCCAGGCACCGCAAAAATTGCAGCGCGTGAACTGCGCATCGACAGCAGCGCACAGCTCGATTGTGGCATCACCGTCGTAAATAGCCTCGGCTCCCCAAGGGGTCGACAGATCATGGGACAGAGCTCCGATTACATAGCCCATCGATGCAAGGGTTGAGGGAGAAACGTGCTGCTCATAGGGCATCGAGAGCTCATTGCTAATCAAAATGCCATCGACACCGCCCTGTTGCAACGCCTCGAGATCGCGCTTGGCGGCTTCCACGACCTGCGACACGCTTCCACCCGGGTAATACAGTGGGTCGCCCGGCAGAGGACGCAGCAGCATTCCGATAACCGGCTTTTCGGTCTTGAACATCGAAGTTAGAAACGACATAGCGTGCTCCTTCATAGGGTTATTGCAGGGACGTTACTCCCCCAGCACCTCGACGTACACTTTTCGCTTCTGCGGACCGTCAAACTCCGCAAGATAGATGTTCTGGGCACTTCCGCACACGATGTGGCCATCTTGGACGGGAAAGAAGCAACTGTTCCCACAAATCATGCTCTTGATATGCCCACAGGAGTTGTTGCCGGTGGCTCCATAGCTCGGCAGGAAGTGTGCATGTGCATAGGGGGCATCGAGTGGGGCGATGCGATCAAGCGTTTCCATAAGATCCGTCTCCACGCAGGGCAGCCCCTCGTTTACCACGATTCCACAGGTCGTATGCGACAAAATAATCGCTGCCAAGCCATTGGTCACCGAGCTGCGTTCGATGGCAGCGTGCACGTCTTCGGTAATATCGATGAACTGGTCCGGAGCAGTCGATAGATAGCTCAATGTTTCGAGCGTCACCATGTTTACTCATCCCCTTCAAGAAAACGCAGGGCATTACCCCAGTAGAGCCTTTCTCGCGCATCATCGCGCATGGACACGGTATCGAGCGCCCGCTTGAGTTTGAACGCACGGAAACGCGGCGTATTGCTGGCGAACATCACTTGATGCGATAGCGCGCGCTCATACCACAGCGGCCCCATATCGACCGTGAAAAGACGCTGCATCATCTCCTCGGGCGAATCGATGTAAGTGATAGAGGTGTCCGTGTAGCAGTTGGGATACTTGAGCAGCATCGCCACGGTCTCGCGCACCCAGGGCCAGCCAAAGTGGGTCAAACTAAAACGCACATTTGGATGCGTTGCGATTGTGTGCTCAAATGCAAGCGGGTTACTGCGCGAGAGCTCTGCGCCCGGCTCCCAAGACATACCGGCATGGAAAACCACCGGCTTGTTATAGCGCTCGCACAGCTCGTAAAGCGGCTCAGCCACAGCATCATCGGGGTCAAAACCCTGCTTTGCCGGATGCAGACAAAGCCCCTTTGCCCCCAGCTCGGTAAAGGCGCGCTCCAATTCGCCTGCGGCACTGCTCACGCGCGGATCTACGCTCGCAAATCCCCACAGACGATCGGGATGCGCGGCAACCAGCATGGCAATCTGGTCATTGGTGCCAAAATGCCCTCCGCATGCCGTGGTTACATCGAGCGGCATGAGCAAGCTCTTCTGCACATCGCAGACGTCCATCTCAACTTGAAGCTCGTCCCAATCCATGGGACCCATATGCCCCATACCAAATTCTCGTGACCAAAAACCGAATCCATCAGGCTCATCACCCGGCGTACAGATCTCGCCGTAGAGCATGGGCTGAACCAACATGTCGATAACCATTTCGTACTCCTTTCCAGGCATTTGACCCTAGTACGGCTCAAACGAACCAATCACTCGGGACGACAGCTCAGCGCCCGCCTTCATACACGCCGGAATATCAAGGCCATCGATCACGCCCTTGGTAAACCCGGCAATATACGAGTCGCCGGCACCCACGGTATTAACGACCTTCTCCGCCGGTACAATCCCGCACTCATAGAAGCGCTCACCGTCATAGGCAATGCTTCCCTTCTCGCCAAGCGTGGCAACCGCAACGCGCGGTCCCAATTCCTGCACGTGGCGTACCCAGTCTCGTAGCTCCGGAGTGTCCTCTTCAAACGACATAAATGCGTAGTCAACGTAGGGAAAATGATTCTCACATGCATATTCGGGATCCTGGCTGAACACCGAGAAGTCCATAACCACCGTCTTGCCCGCATCGTGCCATTCGGGCAGGAGGTCCAAACAATTGCCAAACAGGTCGGTATGAATGATGTCATGCTCTAGGATAAACGCCCGGTCATCTTCATTCGGTCGATATGTCTCCATTACGCCATCGATTGCCTCGAGATGCACGCGATCGACGCCGTCTTTCAATGCCATGAGCATCACCGAGGTGTCGCCATCCTCCACCCGCAGATGTGAGATATCGAGCCCCTCAGCGGCCAGCGCCTCTCTCATCTTGTCTCCGTACTCGTCCTTGCCGACAACCGACACGGCGGATACCGAAACGCCCATTCGTGCAAGATGGATACCCCAGTCAATGCCATTACCAGTCGGATAGAACACGCCGATGTTTTGATAGACGTCCGCACAGCAAAAACCAGCCGCGCACGCTTTAATACCCATGGTCTTCTCCAATGTTCAAAAGGGGACCCACCACATGGCGAGCCCCCTTTTCGCGTTTCGCTTATTGTTTTGCATCGGCTGTCCAAGGCCTCATAGCCAGACCGCCGTACGCTTTCTTAAGCTATTCGACGATTGGCGCTCCGTGGCCCCAAGAACCTTCCATGCCGCACACGGTCGAGGCAAACCCGGCAGCAAAGTCGAGCGCGCGCTCGATGGCCTCGGCGCCATCCTCACCACGCTTGGCGGAATCGAGATAGCACATCAAAAACGAGGTGAGGAACGAGTCGCCCGCCCCCATGGTGTCCTTCATGTCCGTTACCGGTTTAGCCAGCTGGCGGTAATAACGCTCGCCGTCGTAAGCAATGCAGCCCTCGGCGCCCGCCGTAGCCGACACAAAACGCGGACCCAGGCCCTTCACCCATGCCAGACGCTCGCGAATCTCGTCCTCACTCGCGGCATCCGCCGCACTAAAGAAAGCGAAATCGACGTAGGGCGCAATCTGCTCGTAATACTCGTCGGTGGAGTCATCCGAAAAGTCAAAAGAGACCGTGACGCCCGCAGCCTTCAGCTTGGGCAGCTCGCGCTCGGTAAAGCAATAGTTGCCCGAATGAACCACATCGAACTGCTTCATGTACGAAAGGTCAAAGCGATCGAGGACATAGCGCGCATCGCCACGGATACCGCCCTCGTTGGAGCCAAGGAAGACACGGTCACCGTCAACGACGGTCACGCGAGCCGCTCCGTTCTCGCCAATCATCTGCTCGCACTTGTCAAGCTCGATACCTTCATCCTCGAGGCTTGCAATGACATGCTCGGCAGCGGCGTCATTGCCAAAAATGCCCATGTATGCGGAGCGTGCGGCACCGCATTTCTTGGCATAAACGGCGAAGTTCACCGCATTGCCGCCGGGATACATGGTGTGGATATGCTCGTAGCGATCGACGACGTTGTCGCCAAATCCGAGCGCGTTAACGTTAAATGCCATGGCCTTTGCCCCTTCTAGTACTCGACAACACCCATATAGCGACGGAAATCGGGATCGTGATCAAACACCTTGCCGCGTGCAGCACGCAGCTCGCAGTTCATGGCGTAGAACAGCACCGGGTCCAGATAGGCACGGACGCTCGCCGGCACGGCTTCCATACCGTACTCCTTGGCATCGAGCACCATCAGCGTATCGGTATGCGTCTTAAGGAACGCCAGGGCGCGCTCGTCCATAGCACGGCACTCGCTGGAGCCCATCTGCAGGAAGTAAAAAACGCCATCCTGAGTAGCCTCGAAGGGGCCGTGGAAGTACTCGGCAGAGTGGATGTAGCTACAGTGCTGCCACTGCATCTCCATAAGAGAGCAGATAGCGAAACCGTAGGTCTGGCTAAAGTTGGGACCGCTGCCCAGAATGTAGAAGAACTCGTGCTCCTGGCAAAGCTTGGCAAAGCGATCGCCCAGCTCGGCATTTACCTTCTCGCGTGCCGGGGGAAGAATCTTATCCATCTCGGCGATACCGGCATACATATCGGCAAGATCGGCGTAACCCTCCTGCTGATCGAGCAGCTCTGCCGCAAGCGACAGCGAAATGCCAGCGGGGACCTCGGCCTGCGGCACGCCCTCGCCCCACGGGTAGACCCACGTGGTCCATTTACCGGTGTCGATCTTAGATCCAGCGTTGTCGGTCTGGGCGATCACCGTAGCGTCGGCAGCAAGGGCAATCTCGCAGCCCTCGACGACCTCAGGGGTGTTGCCACTGTGGCTACAAGCGATGACCAGGGACTTCTCGCCCAGACGACGCGGACGCATGATATCGAACTCGCGAGCCGTATAGATATACGAAGTGAAGGTGGTTGCCTCGCGCTGCAGAAGCTCATGAGCCGGGATCAAATCGATCATGGAGCCACCGCAAGCAATCCAGTAGACGCTGTCGAACTTGCCCTTCTCGGCAATTGCCTCTTTGATCAGATCGTGTGCGTTCATATCCAGTTCCTTTCTTATTTGGCCCGCAATCAATGACGTTGGTTGCGTGGCCGATGGTTGTTTTAGTCAATCAGATATTTCTCGAATGCGGCCATGTTCTTGGCATCTGCCGCCGCCGGATCATCGTAGTAACGACCGTCCGTGATTTCCTGGCCCAGCATGCCGTCGAAACCATGGGCGTTGAGCGTGGCGACGAAGGCGTCCATATCGTGCTTGCCATCGCCCCACACCAGATGGCCATACGGGTCACCGTCGATAAAGTGCATCTCGTGAATTGCCCCATCACCAAAGGCGGCAAACCAGTCCTCGAGCGTCTCGCCTGCAACGCCCATCGCGGTTGTATCAACCATGGGCTGTAAGTACGGGCTCGCGACCTCGTCAATCATGCGCTTCGCATCGGAAACCGTCGTCACAAGGTTGCTCTCCTCGGGACGCAGGCTTTCCATCGTAAGCACCAGACCGTGCTCACCGGCATACTCCGCCAGAATGGACAAGTGCTCGCGGCTGCGCTTCCAG
Organism: Collinsella aerofaciens ATCC 25986; assembly: GCF_964239575.1. GTDB lineage: Bacteria > Actinomycetota > Coriobacteriia > Coriobacteriales > Coriobacteriaceae > Collinsella > Collinsella aerofaciens_BQ. The sequence goes on along the minus strand of NZ_CAXSQQ010000009.1, from coordinate 49,697 downwards.
GCTTCCTCGCGGTCCTCGTCCCAGTCGCCCCAGCCCGAGTTGATGGACATGCGGTCGCACCCAAGTACCTCGGCAAGCTCAATGCCGTGCTTAAAGTACGCCAAGCTGCGCTGTTCATGCAGCGGTTTGCGTGCGCAGTACTGCCAAGGATAGACAACATTCTCGGGACACAGAGTACGATACCTAAGCCCACGGTCTGCAGCCTTTTTCGCCAGGACCTCAGCTTCAAAGTAGCCCGTGTGGTCGAGCGTCACATGCGGCTCCGCACACCACAGCTCAATGGACTCAAAGCCCAAACGCTGCTGCACATCAAGGAAGTAATCGAGCGACCACATGATGTAGTGGATATTCATGCCCGCAATCTGTTCGCGGTGCAGCGTCGGTTTGGATTCAGACATCTTATGCCTCCTTATTTCGATCGAACACGATTTGTCCGTCCGACATCGTCATGTCAACCGCAAGATCGCGTGCGTCGCGATAATCGAGGTCGAACACATCCCGATCGAGCACGCAGATATCGGCAAGCTTGCCAACCTCGAGCGTACCCAGCTCGTCTTCGCGCATCAGGTCGTACGCGCCCCCGGCAGTCCAAGCGTGCAAGAGCTCGACAAGCGTCAGCGTGTTGACCTCATTCACGGGCAGTCCGTCGGCGAAGAATCCGCCGCACGCGCTGTAGATTGACTCGCCCAGGCTCGGAATCAGCAGCGGCAGATCCGTGCCGCAGCACACTGTGCATCCGGAATCTTCCATGCCGCGGCGATTCCAGCTGTGCAAAAGTCGCGTCTCGCCAATTTGTCGACGCATCATCGACAGGCAATCCTCGCGCCGGTCCAGCGTCAGAATCTGCGGATAGACCTCGCAAATTCCACCTAACTTGCCAAACTCGACAAGATCGGTCGGGTCAGAGTTCTCGAGATCGGTAATCGCATGGCGGCGAAGCATCCGTCCATGTTCGTCTCGAGGCAGCGAGGCATAGAGCGCCACGGTGCGACGAACGGCCCCATCGCCCTGGCAATGCAAGGAATATCGGAATCCGTCAGCATCAATTGCACGCAGCTCGTTCTCAATCAGATCCCACTCTGGCTCCTCGACGACCGTCTTGCCGGCAGCGCCCGCATCGGCCGTGTCCTCATAGGGGTCAATCATCTCGGCAAGCCCCGCCCATACGCCGCGATCGGTCATACGGTTGAAGCCAGAAAAACGAACGAACGGTCCCCGGAAGCGCTCTCGCGCCTCGCGGGCATATGCCAGATTTGCACCGGCGCCCACCGGCTGCGACATCATAGAGACGCGAACCGTCAGCTCACCAGATTCCTCACGGCGAGCCATTTCGTCGGCAAAGCCGTAGTAGTCATCAAACGCCATTTCCTTGATGGCGGTAACGCCGCGCTCGTTAAGCATGCTCATGTAGTCCGAATACCCGGCACGCACCTCGGGCAGCGCAAGGAAATCGCTCATCATGCGCCAGATCTTCTCGGCATAGCACGCTTGGGGTGTAAAGCCATATCGCGCACTGGCGGCAGCATTGAGAACGCAGGTCTCCGCGCCCGGCGTAAAGCAGACGACAGGGATATCGCCAAAACACTCGTCAAACACAGCTGCTGTATTTGCGTTCTCGGCATCCGATGCCAACGTTTCGGGTAGGTTGTGGCCAAAAGCCGCCGCGCAATCCGGATGACCTTCTTTCCATGCACGCAAGAGCGACACGGCCTCTTTGGCATCAGCGATGCCGGACAGATCAGACCCCAACGTCCGCAGCGCCCAACCTGTATAGAAGGTATGCACATCGATCAGGCCAGGCATGACAGTGCGGTCGCCCAGGTCAACTACCTCGTCCGCCTGGGTCAAATACGAAGCTAGCTCACACTTGGTGCCAACAGCCTCAATTCGATTGCCACGGACCGCTACGAAACCTTCAAACGGCAGGTCCCCCGTACCGGTAAAGACGCTCTTAGACGTCAGGACCGTCAAACGATCGGACATCACAACCACCTACGCCGGAAGCATGCCGGAAATGGCAGTAATGACCAAGCCAAACACGACCATGAAGATGAAGAACTTCCAAATGGTCTTCCACCATTGGCCAAACGAAATCTTAGCCACGGCAAGGCCGGCGACCGTCATGCCCGCCACGGGGCTGATGGTGTTGATGGTCTGGTTGGCAAACTGGAGCGCGGTGACGGCCGCCTCGGGATTGAGGCCCATGAGCTCGGTCAGGGGGCCCATAACGGGCATGGTGAGCGCCGCCAGGCCAGAACTCGAGGGAACCAGCAAAGAGAGCAGACCAAGGACGACATACATAAACGTGGTGTAGACGGCGGCGGGTGCACCGGCGAGCGCGGTAGCGAGCGCGTGGAGGATGGTGTCGATGATCATGCCGCCCTCGGCGATGACCAGAATACCGCGAGCGATACCGATAACGACGGCAGCGTACGCAAAGTCGGCGAGGCCCTTAACGAACTCCTCTGCGATCGTCTGCTGGTCAAGGCCGCCCAGGATACCGGCAAGCAAGCCCATGCCAAGGAACACGGCGGAAATCTGATTCATGTACCAGCCCTGGGTAACAAGACCCCAGACGATAATGCCCATACCGCAAGCAAAATCGATAAGCACGAGCTTCTGACGGATAGTGAACTCTTCCTCGATGGAGGCATCGGTCACGGAAAATTCAATACGCTTGAGCTTATCGTCCTCGTACACAATGGACGACTCGGGGTTTTTCTTGACGCGCATGGCGTAGCGCATGGCCCATGCGATACCGACGGCAGTGAAGATGACCCAAGAAACGGCACGCAGCCACAGTTGCGGATTACCCTCGATGCCAATGATGCCTTGGGCGATCAAAACATTAAACGGGTCGATGGTCGAAGCACAATATCCCAGGTTAGGACCAAGGAAGCAGATGATGAATGCCGTCATCGAGTCATAACCGATACCCATCATGATGGGAATGAAGATGGCATAGAACGGCAGGGCTTCCTCAGACATACCAAACGTAGTGCCACAAATGGACAGCAACGTCATCGTGATGGGAATGATGAGGATGTCCTTGTTCTTGAGCTTTTTAATCACACGGCTCATGCCGGCATTCAAAGCGTTGGTCTTGGTGATGATCGCGAACGATCCGCCAATCAATAAGACGAACGCAACGACGTCGGCAGCCTCCTGGATGCCCTTAGTAGGCGCTTGCAGGACCGCAAAGATATCCTGGCCCAGATTGATGGTCTCACCGGTCTCGGAATCGGTGTAGTTCTTATCGACCTGTTCATAGGTTCCAGCAACGGCGACTTCACGCTCACCCGCCGCTGTCGAAATCGTCTTGCGCTGATACTGACCAGAAGGAACGATCCAAGTCAGGACCGCAAAGACAACGATCAGCAAGAACATGATCGTATAGACATGCGGTAATTTGAACTTAAAACGTCTGTTTGTCTTCTTCGCCTTCGTATCTGACATAGATACCTCCAAAGAACTCAAGACTGCATCGCATCTCGCTTCAACGCTTGCACAAGCAAACGTTCTATGACGTTCCATAGATTACCAGCAGATTTTCCAGTCATCAAGATAATTTCAAACTGATTGCCGCAACGCGGTTGAACGGTCGCGTTTGCGCCATGAACGGTATGGAAACGCCCGGTGAGATGATCCACCGGGCGTTTCCATTCGCAATGTCCTAGATGTCAAAAACGTAGCGAGACCCAACGATCCGCTGACGACCGATGATAAACGGCCGCCGCTGCTCATCGAAAAAGAAGGCTTCCATATAAAACAAGGGTTCGCCAACGGGAACTGCCAACAGTCGAGCGACCTCGGGCGACGCGCACGCGATCTCGAGCGTGCACGGGTCGGTAAACGCGGGCGTGCGGCCCGTCCGGTTGCGCACGAACTCAAAAATGGATTGGTTAGATAGAAGTGCCGTTGATAGATAGGCGTTGTCCTCGTAAACATATATGTTGTTCTCGAGCATGACAGGGACGCCATCGGCAGTGCGCACGCGCTCAACGCAAATCAAGTCAGTTCCAACGGGAACACCAAAGAACTGCGCTTCGGTGGAATCCGCCGGCAGTATCTTTCTCGAAATGACACACGCCCCCGGTTCCATTCCGTTAACGCGGCATGCGTCCGAAAAACTCTGGACGTCATCCTTCTGGCGAATCTTGCGCTTGAGCTTGGGGGCATTGACAAACGTGCCTTTCCCCTGTCGCTTCGTTAGATAGCCCTGCTGGACGAGCTCCTCAATAGCGCGTCGCACGGTAACGCGGCCAACTTTATAGCTCTCAGCCAATTCGAATTCGTTGGGTATCCGCGCGCCTGCCTTGTAGGCGCCGGAGTTGATTTCGTTTTTAATGATATCAATGACCTGTTGGTACAGCGGTATCGCTGCTTTACCGTCAGTTGGCCCTTCAGTCGGTGGCATATACCCTCTCCCAGCACAATTAATTCTAAAACGGGCTTAAGGGCATTCAACAAGCCCTTAAGCCCGCATTAGCTTAAAGTATGCTAGGTGTCGCACCAAAATGTTGGCTATTTACTCATCAGACCCGAAAAACGCGCAACTACCGCGCTCCTAAGAAAGCGTGAGCAGCTCCGGCAGCTGGTCGATAATCTTGTCCGCGGCATCCTGGCTAAAGCCAAAGCGTTCCTCGCGCTTGGCAATGACTGTCAGGCCGGCTCGCTTGCCAGCGGTGATGCCAGGCACCGAATCCTCGACGCAGCAGCAGCGATTCGCGGGCAGCCCCAGCAGGTCCAGCGCATGCAGGTAGATGTCGGGCTCGGGCTTGCTCTCCTTAAACTGCTCGCCGCTCACCACATACTCAAAGGCATCCGACAGCCCGCACGCATTGAGCACTTCCTCGATACTAACCATGGGAGACGAGCTGGCAAGTGCCACGCGAACGCCGCGGCGCGGCAGCTCTCGAATCGTATCCACGGCGCCTGGGTTAATCAAAGCCTGATAGTCGCGCGGACGCTTATGAGCCCATTCGTCCCAACGGGCCAACGCTTCCTCGCCAGTGAAATGCCCCTTACCGGCACGCTCAAACCAATCGACCAGCATATGCAGGAAGAACTGATGCGAGGTACCGACCTGCCCATTCAACTCCTCTTGAGTCAGATTAAGCCCAAGCTCCTTGGCAAACGCGGCAGTCTCGCCCAGGTAGTAATACTCGGTATCGACAATCACGCCGTCCATGTCAAAGATAACGGCATCGAACGGAAATGCGGACACGGCACCCTCCCTAACAAAAGGACGCCCGCGAGCAGGCGCCCGAACCATGCATTAATCGGCGATTCTAACCCAGCAGCTTATCCAGCGCCACCGCAATACCATCTTCGTTGTTATTGGCGGTCACCATCTGGGCCACAGCCTTAACCTCATCGACGGCGTTGCCCATGGCAACGCCGGTGCCGGCCCACTCAATCATGGACTTGTCGTTCTGGCCGTCGCCAAACGATACGACCTCACTGGCATCGATGCCGAGTTTGGGCAGGGCACCCTCGAGCGCACGGGCCTTGTCGATACCGGGCGCCGTGTACTCAAAGTACCAGTCGGCCGTAAACATGCCCGAAAGCGTCTGGGTAAAGGGCGCGTACATCTCCTCGTGATGCGCTTGCAGATAGGCCGGGTCGCCCGCAGTGAGCAGCTTGTCCACGGGATAAGCATCAGCGACCTCATGCAGGCTCTCCACCTCGCGGATCTTAAGGTCGCACGCATCGCGCTCGTATTTGACGATGTTTTTCTGCGAGCCATCCGGCAGCGTAATCATGCAGCGGTACGAATCCTCGACATGCAAGTCGCGACCGAGCGAGATCATGGGGATCACACCATAGTTTTGCAGATGATCAATCAGACGGTGCAGTTCGTCAGCCGGCATGGCCTGGTCAAAAAGGACCTCATCGGTCTGAGCGTCGACCACATGCGCGCCATTAAAGGCAACTAGCAGACCGTCATGGTTTTGGAGGTCGAGCTCCTGCGCCAAGGCGTGCAGCCCCCATGCGGGACGGCCCGAAGCCAAAATGAGCTTAATGCCCGACTCCTGCGCCGCAAGCAGCTTCTCGCGCGTACGCGGGCTAATCACTTTCTGGTCGTTGGTGAGCGTACCGTCGATGTCCATCGCGATGGCTTTGATTGCCATATGTGCCTCCTTGCATCGTTTTTATCGCGCACTATCTTATCCGAGCCGGGGCACGTTCGCACAGCGCGCGCATGACGGTTGCAAAACCACCCCATTTGAAACAAACGCAAAAAAGTACTTGCAAAGACGCGTTCTGACATATAAGTTGATAAAAGACCGCCGTTGCGGTTTTAAGTAGATCGAGCATATGAAGTTTGAGTTTTAGCGTGTAAGAGAAGGAAGATCGGCAAAGTACAACCCCAAACGCAATGACAACTTAATGAGGTAACTGCCACATGTGAGGCACCCAGGGCATTGCTGTCTCGATTTTGAGCACGATGCCTTCCGCCTTGCATGGGCCGTTCCATCCCGCCCCTGCAGCAACTGCCTCACGGGCTCATTGAAAACCGCATAGCACCCCAACGTCAGCACATCACCCACGGCAAGCGCATCACTCACGACAACCAGCACATCAACAAACAGCACGAACATCAACCGATTGGAGAAGCTATGACAAACCACCACGCTGAAGACGGCGATAAGAAAAGCATTCTGGATGCCCGCATTGAGCGAGCATATGCAAACGAATATGACGCCGCCTTTGCCGCCGCGACCATCAAGAACTACGCGTCGCTACCGCTCGCGACGATCTTGGCCGACCACCCTCAACTGCTGAAGCGCTGCACAAAGATCATGGGCGACCCCGACATTCGCAAGCTGACAGACCCCTATGCCCCAAAACGCGACAACGATTCGTACGTTCTTACCGTAGGCTGCCTAGCCCATATGCTTACGGCGCTCGACACGAAACTCAAGCTCGAATGGGAACCCGACGAGCGTCATGAACTCGAAAGCAAGCGGAACACCCTGCGCACCGCACTGTTCCTTCCGTTGGACGGCCTCAAGCGCTGCAACGTCGAGCTCAATACACAGGCGCGGCAAAAGCCCGGGACCACGGGGCAGAAAACTCCAAGACCCCATGTGGCCATCGTCGACCGCAACCGATATAACCGCATGACCGCGCACTTTTCCGCCGAGGGAGCAGCCATAAGGACGCTGATCGACCTGCTGTGCCTCCTGAGCATCAACGAGCTATTTGAGGGCTATCTCGCCCTTGTTCCTGCGACGGCACCCAAGTCGGTAGCAAAGATCATCGAGACCTGCAGACGCCAGTTTGAGCGCCATCGCAATGGCAGCGAGATGAACGCCAGCATCGCGCAGTACTACGCGGCTCATTACAAAAATGACGGATGTGCCCCTATCGAGCATCAGCTGCGGCTCGCCTACACCACGCCCGTCGCAACGCTCCATCGCTTTGGAGCCCTTGGCGCTTGCGAGCCGCACGGACAGGCAGCCTGCCCCACAACCGAGCTCGATCTCAGGCTCGGACGAACCCTGTAGCCCGCCAGCCCCTCCGCGGGCAACAATTCTATTCCACAACACAACCAACAGAAAGGAGTCCTCATGGACACCAATCATTCCCCCATCATCAGCCCCCTCACCATGCGTGAATCCGCCCGAGGCATCACGCTCACCAGCATTTACGATGAGATGCTCGCCCGTCGCGAGCTCTCCGTCATGGGAAACATCGAAACCCCGATGGCCCACGACCTATGCCAGCAGATCCGCCTGCTCGATGCCACCGACCCCAGCCGCCCCATCACCATATTTGTCGCCAGCGCCGGCGGAAGCGTGCGATCGGGTCTTGCGATCTATGACGCCATGCGCCTCGCATCGTGCCCCATCCGCACCGTCTGCCTGGAATTCGCCGCGTCCATGGGCGCCGTGATTTTTATGGGCGGCGACGATCGCCGTATGGCGCCCCATGCAGAGCTCATGATTCACGACCCGCTGATCCCCCAGGGGGCAGGCGGCTCGGCACTTGCGCTGCAGGAAACCAGCCGGCGTCTCATGCAGACCCGCAAGACCCTCACGCAAATCCTCTCGGACCGCAGCGGCCTCACGCCCAAGCGCATCCAGTCCCTCACTGCAAAAGACACCTACCTTTCGGCCGAGCGCGCCGTCGAGCTCGGCTTTGCCCACGAAATCCTCTCGACCACCAAGGAGGTCGCCCATGTCTAACCTCACCAGCCGCCTCGCCGCATCTGAGTCCGCATCGTCCACCATCCTCGCCAAGGATCGAACGCTTTCCTGCGACACCCGCCAGACGGGACTCAACAACAACGCACTTGTGATCGGCCCCTCGGGAGCCGGCAAGACCCGAAACGTCCTCAAGCCCAACCTGCTGCAAATGAACGCAAGCTACATCGTGCTCGACACCAAAGGCACGCTCTGTCGCGAAGTGGGACCCGTGCTGGCAGCCCACGGCTACCGCGTGCAATGTCTCAACTTCGCCGACCTCAACACCGTCCCGGCCCTTGCGCCCGGCATCGAGCGCTGCGGCTACAACCCCCTGAGGCACATTCGCCGCAAGGCGGACGGCAGGCCCAACCAGCAGGACATCCTCTCGGTAGCAAAGGCCATCTGCCCCATCGAGGACAACAACCAGCCTTTTTGGGATCATGCGGCGGCAAACCTGCTGTCGTGCCTTATCGCCTACGTCACCGAACAGCTACCCGCCGACGAGCAGACGATCAGCTCGGTCATCAAGCTGATCGAGCACCTACAGGACGGTGCCACGGGTCGATTGTTTGACGACCTGATCACGACCGACCCCCAAAGCTATGCCCTCTCGCTATGGCGACGCTACGCCATTACGCAAAATGCCGAGCGCATGCACGCGAGCATCGTCGGCATCCTTGCCGAAAAGGTCATGTGTCTGGGATTCGACGGTGCGGCACAGCTCTATCGTGAGTGCCATCAGGTGGACTTCGCTTCCATGGGACACACCCCCTGCGCCCTGTTTGTAACCGTGAGCGATATTGACCGCAATCTCGATCCGCTGACCGGCCTCTTTATTTCGCAGGCGTTTATGGGCCTCATTCGTGAGGCCGATAGGCAGCCCGGCGGCAGCCTGCCCGTGCCCGTGCGCTTTATGCTCGATGACTTCGCAAATCTGCAGATCCCCCAGATCGACAACGTGCTCTCGATTATCCGAAGCCGCAACATCTGGGCAACGCTGCTGCTGCAGTCGACCAACCAGCTCGATGCGCTCTATGGCGAGGCACGCGCACGCTCCATCATGGGCAACTGCGACACGCATCTGGTGCTGGCGTTCCAGGATCCCGAGAGTGCCCGGGTGTTTTCCGACCGCGCCGACGCGCTGCCCAGCACGCTCATGGCGACGCCGATTGATCGCTCGTGGCTCTTTGTACGCGGTCGCATTCCCGAACAGGTCGAGCGCTTTAGGCTCGAAGACCATCCGCTCTACGGGGAGCTGCCCGAGGCGCAGCGAGGCCATGCGGAGACCGAGATCTAGGCGCAGGGTTCTCGCAGCGCGCGGCGCCCCGGTGATGTTCCACAAAGGCCGTGCGCCCCGGGACCACGGCAAAGCAAAGGGGCCCGCATCCGATAGGATACGGGCCCCTGACTATAAGACGCGATGCGTTAACAGCAGCGACTACTTGCGGTGAGCGCGGTAGAACTCGATGAGCGCCTGGGTCGAAGCGTCCTGCTCGGCCTTGGCGGCGTCATCGTGGAAGGCAGGGGTGATCTGCTTGGCAAGCTGCTTACCCAGCTCAACGCCCCACTGGTCATAGGAGTCGATGCCCCAGACCGTGCCCTCGACAAACGTGATGTGCTCGTACAGGGCGATGAGCTCGCCGAGCGCGAACGGGGTCAGCGTGTCACCGAAGATCGAGGTCGTCGGACGGTTGCCCTCAAAGCAGCGGGCCGGGACGATCTGCTCGGGCGTGCCCTCGGCGCGCACCTCATCGGCCGTCTTACCAAAGGCGAGCGCCTTGGTCTGGGCCAGGAAGTTGCCCAGGAACAGCTCGTGGACATCCTGGCCGCTGTCGGTCGCAGGGTTTGCGGTATTGGCGAAGGCGATGAAATCGGCCGGGACCACCACGGTGCCCTGGTGCAGCAGCTGGTAGAAGGCGTGCTGACCGTTGGTGCCGGGCTCGCCCCAGAAGATCTCACCGGTGTCGGAGGTCACGGCGCTGCCGTCCCAGCGGACATGCTTGCCGTTGGACTCCATGGTGAGCTGCTGCAGGTAGGCCGGGAAACGATGCAGGTACTGGCAGTACGGCAGCACGGCGTGGCTCTTGGAACCGAAGAAGTTGACGTACCAGACGTTGAGCAGGCCCATCAGCGCGACGGCGTTGTTCTCGAGCGGGGTATTGCAGAAGTACTCGTCGATGGCGTGGAAGCCCTCGAGGAACTGCTGGAAGCGCTCGGGGCCGAGCACGACGATCAGCGACAGGCCCACGGCGGAGTCAACGGAATAGCGGCCGCCGACCCAGTTCCAGAAACCGAAGGCGTTGGCGGGGTCGATACCGAAGGCCTCAACCTTCTCGAGTGCGGTGGAGACGGCGACGAAGTGCTTTGCCACGGCCTCGGCGTTCTGCTCATCGGAGCCATCGATAGCGCCCTGAGCCTTGAGCTGCTCGAGCATCCAGGTCTTGACCTCGCGAGCGTTGGTGAGAGTCTCGAGCGTGGTGAAGGTCTTGGAGACGATGATCACGAGCGTGGTCTCGGGATCCAGACCCTTAAGCTTCTCGGCCTGGTCGTTGGGGTCGATGTTGGAGATGTAGCGGCAGTCTATACCGGCGTCGGCATAGGGACGCAGAGCCTCGTAGGCCATGACCGGGCCCAGATCGGAGCCACCGATGCCGATGGACACCAGGTGCTCGATCTTCTTGCCGGTAACGCCCTTCCACTCACCGGAGCGCACGCGCTCGGCGAAGGCATACATGCGATCGAGGAGCTCGTGCACGTCGGCGACGACATCCTGACCGTCGACGATGAGCTGGCCCTTCTCGCTTGCCGGACGGCGAAGCGCAGTGTGCAGAACAGCGCGGTCCTCGGTGGTGTTGATGTGCTCGCCGGAGAACATGGCGTCACGGCGCTCCTCGAGCTTCACCTCGCGGGCAAGATCGCACAGCAGCTTGACGGTCTCATCAGTCACCAGGTTCTTCGACAGATCGAAGTGCAGGTCACCGGCGTCAAAGCTCAGCTTGTTCACGCGGTCGGCGTCAGCAGCGAACCAGGCCTTGAGGTCGATACCTTCGGCCTCGAGCTTCTCCTGATGAGCTTCGAGCGCCTTCCAAGCGGCAGTCGACGTAGCATCGATAGGTGCGGCAACAGTTGCCATAGAGTCCTCCTCAGCATACGGGCGCACGCCTCCATGCGCCCGGACATTCAGATGCCACTATTCTAGCGCAGGTCAAGACCATAATCAGCGAGCGTTGCCAATCCGCCCCTAAACGGCAACCGACCAAAAAGGGACAGGTTTATTTTGGCAGGTCAAACGCTTTACCTACAAAAATAACCCATCCTTTTATGGCAGATATTAGGCCGCGGCGCACACACTGCCGAGCAGCTCGCGCAGAGGAGACCCGATACCCTCCAGCAATTCGGGCGCAATGATGGCAAAAACGGGCACCTCGCCGGCTCCCACGACAGCAGGTACCTTGCCCTCCGAGACAATGCATCCATAAGGCACAAAGCCGTCTTCGCCGGCATCGAGCGCCGCCATGCGCCGCGCGAGCTCGCGCGCAAAGCCCGCCGTATCGGCATCGCCAATCGCCAGGACAAAGTCCACGCCTTCGTCGGTCGCCAGGGCCACGGCTTCGTCGATCAGCTCGTCTCCCCCATCGCAAGCCGAGCCGCAGCGGAAAAGCACGCGCTCAAGCAGAGCTCGATCAACCGAGCCGAGTGCCGCCGAGACAAGCTCATCACGCGTGTGCTTGTCGCCTCCCAGCACGACCAGCGCCTTAGTGCCGCCGTAGTGAGCGACCAATCGTCCACACCAGCGAGCCACGTCCCCATCCGCAACAAGGCGTGTCGGCATACCAAACCCATAATTGACCATCTTTCCCACAACCCTTCCGTGCGTATAGGCGGTATCAATCGTTAGGCTCATGCTAAGAAGCGAGGTTTTCCGAGCTGTTTCACGCTCTTTAGGGCTGCGTTAAAACCCGATCCAACCGCACGACCGCACCTGTCCCTTTTTGGCAGGTTTTGACGATGTTCGGACGAGCGGGTATTATCGAACAAGTATTCGATAAGAACATGTGTTTGATGGAGGGACACGGATGGCGCACGAGCAGCACACCTATATCTGCATCGACCTCAAGACGTTTTATGCCAGCGTCGAGTGCGTCGACCGTGGGCTCGATCCGCTCACCACCAACCTAGTCGTTGCCGACGAATCGCGCGGACGCACGACCATCTGCCTCGCCATCACGCAGGCCATGAAGGACTTAGGTATTCACAACCGCTGCCGCCTATTCGAGATTCCCGACGGCATCGACTACATCAAGGCCGTACCGCGCATGCAGCACTACATGGAGGTGTCGGCGCAGATCTACGGTATCTACCTGGAATACGTCAGTCCGCAAGACGTTCACGTCTACTCAATTGACGAGTGCTTTATCGACGTGACACCCTATCTGGACCTCTATCACACCGATGCGGAAGGCTTCGCCTGCATGTTGCGCGACGAGGTCCTGGCGCGCACCGGCATCACGGCGACGGTCGGCATCGGCCCCAACCTATTCCAGGCCAAAGTTGCACTCGATATCACCGCCAAGCACGTACCCAGCCGCATCGGCATACTCGACGATGAGACCTTTCGCAAGGAAATCTGGCCCCATCGTCCCATCACCGATATCTGGGGCATCGGCCCCGGCGTGGCAGCACGACTCGAAAAATACGGCGTCTACGATCTGATGGGCGTCGCGGCGCTCGACGAAAACCTGCTTTACGACGAGCTCGGCGTCAATGCCGAGTATCTCATCGACCACGCCTTCGGACGCGAGCCGACAACCATCGCCGATATCCAAGCCTATCGCCCGCAAGCAACTTCGACCACCACAGGACAGGTGCTCTCGAAGGGCTATGCCTACGAGCAGGCCTACACCGTCTTGCGCGAGATGGTCGACAACGCCGTGTTGGACTTGATCGATAAGCACGTGGTCTGCGACAGCATCTCGCTCTTTGTGGGCTACGCGAGCGAGCGCGCCGACATACGCAGGCTTGATGCCAGCGGTACTGCACAATATGTGGACGGATGCGGACACCTGCGCTCGAGTACGTCGAGCATCGAACCCACCGCAACCGCCGGCCCCGAGCTCGCGCCCCGTGCTCCCAAGCCCGTCCAGCGCGATGACGAACGGCGCCGCCTGGTGCGCGAAGCGCAGGCAATCGATGGCATCTTTGTGGGAGAGCATGGTGGCAAACCGCGTGGTGGCTATGCCGCGCTCTTTGCGCACTCCAACGCCTCGCGCAAGCTGCCCGAGCGTACCAATTCGTTTAAGAAGATCATGGGCTATTTCGATGAGCTCTGGGCGCAGACTGTCGATCCCAAACGACCGGTCAAGCGCATCAACCTGGGCTTTAGCAATCTTGTGCCCGAGAAATTTGCCACCATCGATCTGTTCAGCGATATCGAGGCCGATGAGCGCGAGCGCGACCTGGCGCGCGCCGTTCTGGCCGTGAAAGGCAAGTACGGCAAGAACGCGCTCGTCAAGGGATTAAGCTTTACCGCCGGCGCCACCGCGCGCGAGCGCAACGATCAAGTTGGAGGACACCGTGCCTAAACCCAAACAACAGCCCATGCGCCCGCCGACCGCCTTCGAGCGCCTGGCGGACCCCGAGGGCAGACGCCGCGCAGCCGACCCCAACCTCACTGCCAACGGTGCCGTGCGCGCCAACCGCGCCGCACAGTTTATGCCCTTTGCCGCCCTCACGGGATACTACGAACTCGTGCGCAAGCAGGAAATCACCGTCGAGCAAAAACGTGAGCTCACGGAAGAAAAAGCCCTCGAGCTTTCGCAAAAGCTCGAGGGCCTCAAACGCGGCGACTTGGTGCGCGTCACCTATTACGATACGTACGGCTATCGTAGCCGCACGGGCATTCTCGACGAAGCGTTACCCGCATTCAAGCTGCTCAAACTCAGGGATATCGCCATCAACTTCGACGATATCCAGGACATTGAGCTACGCGGACGAGCCTAGCGACGAGAACGCTTGCGCAAGACGAGAGCAATGCCAAGCACTGCGGCAGCTGCAACCAGCAATCCCAAGACCAGCGTGAGGGTCGAGTCGCCAGCGCGAGGCAGCGAGCCGTCCTTCGGAGTCTTCTTAGCGGTCGTCGTGACGGTGGTCGTGGTGCTGCTCGACTGGTCGTTGCCACCCGTCTGGCTGCCGCCAGGCTGATCGCCGCCACCCGGCTGCGAAGGATCGGTGGGTTCCGTCGGATCCGGAGTACCGGGATCAACCGGATTCTCCGAATTCTCCTTGCGCTGGATCCAGACCTGGCAACCATAGAACGGGTTGGCGGTACCAAGGCACAGACCCTGGTTGGTCACCGCAAAGGTGCGCAGACCATGGTTATACGGATCGTTAAAGCCATTGGTCGTCAGCGTCGTAAAGTTCACGCCGTCCTCGGTCACATACATATCAAAGCCGCGCTCGGCATCGCGCAGGTAACACATGCACGTAAGGACACTCTGCAACTTCTTGAGGTTCTCCTCGCTCAGCAGCTTATCGAGCGCATCCTGAATATCGCTCGGCAGCTCGGTGCCATAGGCATCCTCGTACTGCTGCTTAAGGCTCTCATAGCTATCGAGCATGTCCTGATACTGGTCGGCAAAGGACTTGAAGTACGCGATCTCGCCATCGATCTTCTGGACATAAGCGGCGTCGTCCTCAAAGTCCTGGGACATCGTCGCGGCCTGATCGCAAAGACCGCCCGCGGCATCCTCCAGCGCATCGCTCAGATCGCCAAAGCCCTTAGCAACCTCGGTCTTCTCGTCATCGACATCGACGGCCTTGTTTGAATCATCAACCTCAGCAGCTTCGTTCGAATCATCGACCTCGACGGCCTCGTTTGAATCATCGTCCGCAAGCGTGTTCACGGGAACGATGGGGTCGTCAGGCGATTTCTTGTCGAGCAGGTGATTGAGCAGGTCCCTAAGGCGCTGAACCTGAGAGTCCCACTCCTCGGGCGTCATATCGATAATGTCGCCATTGGAGAACTGGCCGATCGGCTCAAGCAGGCTCGCGGTATCAAAGGTACCGATATACAGCTTGCCGTCGAACTTCTGCATGCGCCAAATGTACTGGTTCTCGTTTCGGCCAAAGCCCGAAGTCAGGCCGGAAATACCGCCCTCGGGGAACATGTCGGTGCGATCGCCAACGACGAGCTCCATGTTCTCGTCCTTGTCCATGCGATAGATGTTAACCGACTGCTCAAGATTGGCATTCACAAACGAGCAGTCAACGCCACCCATGCTGCTCTTGCCGCCCTCTTCGGTGTTGGATTTGTTGAACAGGATGCGCTCGAGGGCAATCTCCTCGTCGTTGTATTCACCGATATAGAGGTAGTCGTTGTAGACGATGAGGTTGGCAGCGCCAGAACGGGTACGGGCAGGATCGATGCCAAAGCAGTACTTTGCACCGTCCGTCTTCTGATCGCCGACAATGGGAGTCCACGAATAGCTGCCGTCGGCATTCTTGTCGCCACGGACCATGGCAAACGACTGCATGGAATTATCATCGGGAGCGTTCTCGGGCGTACCGGTGCAGATGGTCGCATAGAGATGGCCATTGTACGAGACCATATCCCAAATGGCGCCGCCGTAGATGCTGTCCTGATAGCGAATCGCCGGATAGCCAAACAGCGTCTCCGAGTTGGCAATCTCGGTGAAGCTGTCCTGGCCCTTCGAGGGGTCAGACGACGTCAGGATTGTCGACACAAAATTACCGTTCGCGTCTTTACCCACATTACTGATGACGAGCTGGCCATCATGGACGCACATGCCGCGGATACCGGTAGAAATGCCCTGCTTGTAGGCAGCACCGTAATCCTGCATGCTCGAAAGGCCCTGATAGACATCTTTGTACTCATCCGTCTTAGGATCGATCTCGTATACAGCAGGCAGGCCGCCTTTGCCGTCATTGGTCCTGACGCTGCCGCAGAAATAGAGCTTACCCTTATAGCTCACGGCATTGCGGAACAAAGGAGCGACGCCGTTGAGCGATTCAGAGAGTAGCAGCTTGGTCTCACCGGTCTTGGTATTGATCTTGACCAAGATGCCGCCGCTGTCCTTGTCGGCCGTGCCGTCCTCCTTCTGCTGTCCATAGAAGAAGGTACCGTTAAACATGGCCTCCAGCGTCAGGCGCATGGTTTCGACATCAAAGGAATCGCCCAGCGTGCTGTTCATGAGCGTCAGCGTGTTGCCCATCGCCGCATAGCAGGTGCCCACATAAAGCCAGTCACCATAGCTCGCAGCCGCCCAAGTGTAGCTCTGGCCGCGATCGCCTTCGTTGTTGGCCGTATTACCATCGGCGCCCGGGACGGCAACGGCACCGTTACCCTGGTAGTCGACGATGCCATCCGGCTGCGACGTTCCTACCGTAGGATGCGAGAGCTTCTCAAAGGAATACCCATTTCCCGCATTGTAGGTAACGGCACCCGATGCGTCTTCGGCGTGCGCCGGCAGCGGCGATACCAAGATAGCGGCAAGCGCTGCCACCAAGCCAAGTGTTCCCACTCGTCTCATAAGGTTATAGCCTCCCCTGTCCTAAAGCCCAGTTTTAGCATTCTTCATTTCTGTCCACGGTTAATTGCAATCTGAGCACAGCAATAATCAGTGTATAAATATACACCTGTAATTTTTTGGACGGGTTCATAGATGCTCGATTGGTAGCGAATTCCGCGCAAACCGTCACCAAACTCCACTTTTGCCGCATCTAAAGGTTATTTTTGCGCAAATTTTTGGATGCCGATAGTCACAATGGGCAGGAGGCTGGTACCCACCGGAGAGGGCAACGCCTACATTTTCATAACGTAATAGCCCGCACCCCTCACTGCCGTCTCGAGTGTGTCGCGATCAACCGGGCGCTTCGAGCGCACGCGTGCCGTGTGGTCCGCGTACGTTACCGTAGCCCACACGCCATCAAGCGCATTGAGGGCATTCGTCACATTCCGGGCGCAGCCGTCGCAACTCATGCCGCCGATAAGGAGTTCCTCACGATAGGGGTAGTGGGACTCGTCGGTGTCTGCCACCACAACCTTTTTGGCCTTCTTGCCGCTCGCACCATCGCTGCAGCAACTCTTCCCGTGTGTCGAAGCGGCAATGCGACGCAGTCCAAAAAACATGCCGACGGCAATGACGGTCAGCACGATGAGATTCGCAGGGTTGAGCAAGTCACTCATGCGTTCCCCTTTCAAGTAGCCCTATCTGGATACCCCCATGGGGTGTCTCCATCTTAACCCAAAATCATGTCCGTTCGGTCAATTAGTTTCCCTCTTCAAACTTTTTTGTTGACCATGGCTTACTTTCGTGTATAAGTTTTCCTAGGCTAACAAGTAAGGGCTCGAAAGGGGCAACGTGACTCGAACCATTGACATCCCAACATACCAAACGGCCGTCGTGCGCAACTGCTCCCCTACGCTCGCAGGTATCAAGCCGGCTTCGCTCTTCACCTATCCCGGCGTTTACGCCAACCAAAACGGAATACCCGGCGCCGCCCATATCGAAGAGCGACGCTCTCGCCTGCTTGCCGTCATAGCCCAATGCAACCGCAAGCTCCAGCCACTCGGGATCCATATGAGCATTTTGGTCTGGCGCCCCTGCGGAGCGCTCATCTATGTGTACCGCCCTGCGGACCTCATGCGATACCTCTCCGACCCCCGCGCCACGACGGCGCTTGCCGCCGAAGGCTACGATGTCCATAACCTGCCCGCATCCCTGGTGCATCTCGCCGCGCGCATCACGCTGGCAAGCAGCAATGCCGCAGAAAGTGCCTATGACGGCAGTGTCTGCGCACTCGCGCGAAATAGGCACTGCGATACGGGGTGCATGTGCGAGTTCCCCCACGAAATTGGCTATTTTTTGGGCTATCCCTACGAAGATGTCCATCAGTTTATCGTCCAGCGCGGCGAGAACTATAAGGTCTTTGGGGCCTGGAAGGTCTACGCAAATGTCGAGCAGGCACTTGCGACGTTTGATGCCTACCGCGCCTGCACCCAATACTTCACCTTTGTCTATCAGCAGGGCTACAGCTTGGCGCAACTTGCCCAGGCAACCCGATAGAACGTACAAACCGCGGCCGCACGCCGCACAACCGAAAGGACTCAATATGAGCAAGATCGCCGTCGTCTACTGGAGCGGCACGGGCAACACCGAGGCCATGGCAAACCTCGTTGCCGAAGGTGCAACCGATGCCGGCGCCGAGGCAGAGGTCATCTCCTGCGCCGACTTCTCCGCAGACAAGGCCGCTGGCTATGACGCTATCGCCTTCGGCTGCCCCGCCATGGGTTCCGAGGAGCTTGAATATGATGAGTTCCAGCCCATGTGGGATGAGGTCAAGGAGACCCTCGGCGACAAGAAGGTCGTCCTCTTTGGCTCTTATTCGTGGGCCGAGGGCGAATGGATGGACAACTGGAAGGCGGACGCCGACGAGGAGGGCGTCAACGTCGTCGATTCCGTCATCTGCTACGACGCCCCCGATGATGAGAGCGAAGCGGCCTGCCGCGCCCTTGGAGCCGAGCTCGCCTAGCGGCAATGAGCTCCGCCCGCAACGCGCATTGCAACAAAACACATTCGCGTCCCAACAAAAACGGGAGCCGGATCACATCCGGCTCCCGTTTTCTGCTATGTCAGTCATATAAAGCGGCTACGAGATATTGCCCAAGAACGCCTTGGTGCGCTCGCTCTTGGGGTGGTCGAAGACCTCGCTCGGCGTACCCTCTTCCACAATGACGCCGCCGTCCATAAAGACGACGCGGTCGGCGACATCGCGGGCAAAGCCCATCTCGTGCGTCACGACGATCATGGTCATACCGTCGTGCGCCAGGTCGCGCATGACGCCCAGAACGTCGCGCACGAGCTCAGGGTCGAGCGCCGAGGTGGCCTCGTCAAAGAGCATCACGTGCGGGTTCATCGACAGGGCGCGGGCGATGGCCACGCGCTGCTGCTGGCCGCCCGAGAGCTGGCTCGGCATAAAGTCGATGCGCTCGGCCAGGCCGACCTTGGTCAGCTCCTCGACGGCGATCTTCTCGGCCTCTTCCTTGCTGCGCTTGAGCACCTTTTGCTGCGCAAGCATGACGTTCTTTTTGACCGACAGGTGCGGGAACAGGTTGAACTGCTGAAACACCATGCCCAGGTGCGTGCGCACTTTGTTGAGGTCGACGCCCTTGGCACACACATCCACGCCCTCGACGACAATCGAGCCGCTCGTGGGATGCTCCAGGCGATTGATGCAGCGAAGCATCGTCGACTTGCCCGAGCCTGAGGGGCCCAAGACCACAACGACCTCACCCTTGTGCACATCCAGATCGATATCGCGCAGGACCACATTGTCCCCAAAGGCCTTCTGGAGGTTCTTGATGCTGACGACGACCTCGTTCGAGTTATTGGTTTCGCTCATGATAGGACCTCCTTACAGACCGGCGATGTGATCGGCGGGCGTCGCGACAACCTGTCCGGCGCTCTTGGCGGGACGCTTCTTCTTGGTCTCGGCCGTGCCCAAAAGCCTCGCCTCAAGACCGCTCACCAAGCGAGCGAGCGGCAGGGTGATGACCAGATAGAACAGGGCGGCAACCACGTACGGTGTAATGGAGCCCGTCGTGGCCACGATGGTACGGGCGTTCATGACGATCTCGACCACACCCACGGCGGCAAGCAGCGACGTATCCTTGTAAAGCAAGATAAACTCGCTGGTCAGCGTAGGCAAAACATTACGGAACGTCTGCGGAATCATGACATAGAGCAGCGTCTGGAACGCGTTCATGCCCAGCGAACGCGCAGCCTCGTTTTGGCCCTTGGGGATCGATTGAATACCGGCACGGAAGATCTCGCATAGGTACGCAGACGAGTTCATGGCCATGACGATAACGCCAAGCACGTAGTCATCAACCTTGACGCCGGCCAACGGCAGACCGAAGAACGCGATATAGATCTGCAGGAACGCCGGCGTACCGCGGATGATATTCACATAGATGCCGGCGAGGCAGCGCAGGATGCGCGACTTGGAGATGCGCATGAGCGACAAGGCAAAGCCAAAGGGAATTGCCAGCGGAAACGCCACAAGCACGATCGAGAGCGACATAAGGAAGCCCTTAAAGACGATCGGCAGGCTTTGGACCAAAATGACCGGGTTTAAGAACAGGCGCAGGAACATATTGGAGTTCCAGGCCTCGACCCACGGCTGCTCCTTAAGATCGGCCAAGAAGTTATCGAATGCCGTCACGCCCTTGATCTCCACCGACGGAATCTTGGAGATCTTCTTGGTCGAGCCATCGGCCAAAGTGCAGGTGCCGCTAAAGGCCTCATCGCCGCCCTCGACGGGGAAGGTCACGCCGTAAACCTCGACACGAAAAAAGCCGCCGGCAGGCGCCGTCTCGCCAAAGTCAATCTTGAGCGTCTGGCCGTCAGCCTTGCACGTGGGCTTCATGGGCGTACGATCCATGAGGTCCTCGCCCGAGAGCATCGTCAATCGCGTGTCATCGGTACCAAACGTCGTGCCGTCGACAAACGTCAGCGAAAGACCGCTCAGCTCCTCATCGGCATCGGCCTGGACCTCCCAGGTAATGCGCGTCTCGGTGCCACCGACCACGTCGCTGCCCGAACCGGTATTGGGACGCGCGGTGATCTTTGCGGTCTCGAGCGCCTGAGCGGTCGAAGGCGCGGCTGTCCCCGCGCACAGCAAAGCGAGCGCCACAGTCAGGGCGCAGGCTAGTTTTTGGAGCATCGAGGGCAGCGGGAAGCGCCGACCCATGGCCCCTTCGTTCAATCGAGACAAGGTGGCTCCTATCGTAGAAGTTGCCGGCAAAACGAGACGGAAATGCTCTCCGTCAAGAGAAGCGCAAAGGCCCTCTCCGCCAAAACGGAAAGGGCCTTTGCGCAATCAAGCATCTATTTACTTGATGCTGTACTTAGCCATGAGGGCGTCGACGGTACCGTCGTCGGTCAGGTCCTTGATGGCCTGGTTGATGTCGTCCTTGAGCTTGGTGTTGCCCTGGTTGATGGCGATGGCGTACTCCTCGCCGGTGCTGATCTGCTTAATGGTCTGGCAGGTGTTGAACTGCTCGGCGGTCAGCTGGCTGGCAACGGAGCGGTTGGTGACTACGGCGTCACCCTTATCGGACTGCAGGGCGCTGAAGCACTCGGTAGCGTCCTTGTAGGGGACGATCTTGGCCTTGGGGAAGTTCTCCTGGGCAAAGGACTCGGCGGTCGAGCCAGACTGAACGATGATGGTAGCGTCGGCGTTGTTGAGCTTCTCGCTGTAGTTGTCGGCCGTGATGTCGGTGTTATCGACCTTGGTCACGATAGCCTGATCGTCCATGTAGTAGGAATCGGAGAAAGTGACTTCCTTCTCACGCTCGGGCGTGTCGGTGATAGCCGCGATGGAGACGTCGTACTTGGCGCCCGAAGCGACACCCGGAACCAGCGTGTCAAAGTCATTGTTGACGTACTCGACATCCAGGCCCAGCTTGTCACCGATAGCCTTGATGAGCTCAAGGTCAAAGCCCTGGTAGTCGCCGTTGTCATCCTTGTACTCAAACGGCGCGTACTCGGCAGAGGTGCCGACGGTCAGCGTGCCGTCCTTGACGAGCGCGTACTCCTTGGAGCCGTCGACCTTCTCGACCTTAGCGTCGTCAGAGCTGCTGGAACCGGCATCAGAACCAGAGGTGGCGTTGGACGAACCGCAGCCCGTCAGAGCAAGGGCGAGCGCCATAGCACCCGTGGCGGCAAATGCGCCAAGCTTCTTCAGCTTCATAATCAGTCTCCTTCCGGTGACCTCGTTTGATTCAGAGGTCTGCAAAAACTGTTGGCTATTATGCACCCGGAATTACGAATCTGCAATGAGAAAACTGATTGAAACAAACCCATAACGTGAATGGAATACTCTACTTTGTGACAGTCATTACTGCTGCAATGACCTTAATTGTCTAATTTCAGCTGCATAACCTGCAAGTTCGTTCGGAGTCTCCAAAATAAACGGCAGCGAACGCAAGTGGCCATTCGATACAATATTCTGCATAACCTGCATACCTCCACCAAATTCCTCACTGCCAAGGTATCCCTTGCCGATGCACTCGTGACGATCTTTATGGGCGCCACAAGGGTTCTTCGAATCGTTGATGTGTACGGCATGCAAGCGATCGATACCCACCACGCGGTCGAACTCGTCGAGTACGCCGTCCAGATCATGGATGATGTCGTAGCCGGCATCGCTCACATGGCAGGTGTCCAAACAAACGCCCAGCTTATCGGACAGCTCTGGGCACTTGGCGGCAACGCCCTCGATAATGCACGCCAGTTCCTCAAAGCTGCGGCCCACCTCGGTGCCCTTGCCGGCCATGGTCTCGAGCAGCACCGTCGTCTGCTGGCCCTCAAACATCACCTGACACAGGGTGTCGACAATCATCTGAATGCCGGCGTCGGAGCCCTGCCCCACATGCGCACCGGGATGGAAGTTGTAGTAGTTGCCGGGCAGCGCCTCCATGCGCCGCAGGTCCTCTGCCATAGCCTCCAAGGCGAACTCGCGCGCCCGCTCTTTGGCAGAACAGGGGTTGTAGGTATACGGGGCATGCGCCACCAGCGGTCCAAAGTCGTTTTGCGACATAAGCTCGCGCAGAGCCGCCACGTCATCCATGTCAAGTTCTTTTGCCTTGCCACCGCGCGGGTTGCGCGTAAAGAACGCAAAGGTATTGGCGCCAATGGACAACGCCGTCTCCCCCATTGCCCGATAGCCCTTCGTCGTCGAAAGATGACACCCAATCGTCAGCATCTCCAGCTCCCCCTCATCAGTTGCGGTGAAATAGTTCCTGTTTGGCCCCTATTCTGCCGCAAACAGGAACTATTCCACCGCAACTTATAAAAGGGGCATCAGGGATGCGGGCCGCCAAGCACTACGGCTACGGGCGCCAGCGTCATAATCCCCTATGCGTCAGCGCCAAGTCCTAGAGGGCTAGACGGATTGCATCGATAATGCGCGCGCAGCGCTGTGTGGCGGCAAGGGGCATGACGGGACTCTCGAGTTTCCCCGCCCGGATGAGCTGGGTCGCATGCTGGATTTCGCCGTAGAAATCATCAACCTCAAACGGGGCATTTATTTCGAGCATTCGCCCGTCGGAATACTTCACATGGGCGAGCTCGGGGCGATGGAGGCGCTCGATTTCCAACGAGCCCCGCTCACAGGCAATCGTTAAGCGGCTTTCATACGCTGCCTTGCCGTCGCACACCATATGAATGGGTATGCCGCCGACGCTCATATGAATCTCATCGGCCCAATCCACGCGGCCGCCCGATACGTCACGCCAGCGAACTTCACGAGACGAAACATCGCACGCACCCGCAAGCAAATCCTCAAACCACCCGACCGCATAGCAGCCCATGTCATATAGACAACCACCCTGCAACGGATCGAGCAGATAACTCGAAGGGGGCTCACCATAATCAAGTTTTTGCACGCTTTCGATCGAAACGATACGGCCGAGCTCGCCCGACGCAAGCAAGCCCTTCACGCGAGTATGCATCGGACAAAACCGATTTTTCATCGCCTCCATAAATGGCACGCCGCACTCACGGGAAACCGAGGCGATCACATAGGCCTCTTCTTCATTCAAAACGGCCGGCTTTTCGCACAGCACGGCCTTTCCGGCGCGCAGCGCGCGACAGGCCCAACGCGCATGCATGCCATGCGGAAGAGCCAAGTAGATTACGTCGACATCGGGGTCGGCAATCAACGCATCATAAGCCGCATCGCCGTTATCGTCAGCTGTGGCATAACTGTGCGCGGCATCAATCGAAAACGCCCTGCAAAACTCCTCAACATGCGAAGGAGTACGACCGGCGGCAGCCACAAGCCGTGCCCCGTCCACCTCCTTGAGCGACGATGCAAATCGATGCGAAATGCGCCCAGCGCCCAAAACGCCCCAACGAACCTCACGCAAATCATCACATGAATCCCGATGGCCCACGACAGCCCCCTTCAGTTGCGGTGGAATAGTTCCTGTTTTGCCCCTATTCTGCCGCAAACAGGAACTATTCCACCGCAAGTTATAAAAGGGGCATCAGGAGCGCGTTTTGCAAAAGGCTTTAAGCGCAGCCGTTACGGGGCCAGGCTGGAAACGTCGGCGCACATCGTCGAGACGCTCGGGAATATCGATGTGCTGCGGACAGTGCCGCGCGCATTTGCCGCATTTGATGCAATTGCTCACCAACTTGGGCTCGCTTGTACGCACCGCGCTCGCCGTAAAGTATTGAGACAGCCCCGTAAACCAACTATGCGCGTAGCTCGCGTTGTAGGCGCCAAAGCAGCCGGGAATATTGATACCCTTGGGGCACGGCATGCAGTAGCCGCACCCCGTACAGGGCACGCGATTCGATTTCTCAAACTCTCCCAGCACACGTGCGATGGTATCGAGCTGAGTAGCTGTCATCGAATCCGGCAGTGCGCGATCCGCCAATGCCGCGTTCTCGTCCACCTGCGCGGTATCGGTCATACCCGATAGCAGCATCGTGACCTGAGGATGATTCCACACCCAAGAAAGGCCCCAAGCAGCCGGCGTCTTCAGGTACGGATCGCGTACGTCATCGAACACGGCGCGGGCTCGCGGAGGTAGCTTGCCCGCCAGGCGTCCACCCAAAAGCGGCTCCATCACAAACACCGCGAGCCCGCGCTCGGCGGCTGCCATGAGTCCCGCCGTTCCCGCTTGGTAGCGCTCTCCAGCGTAGTTGTACTGGATCTGGCAAAAGTCCCAGTCATACGCGTCAAGCATCGTGAGGAAGTCCGCCGCACTGCCGTGGTACGAAAAACCTATCTGGCGAATACGCCCCGCCGCCTTTTGGTGCGCAATCCAGTCCTCGATACCCAACGCTACCACGCGCTCCCACTGCGCGGGCGAGGTGATGTTGTGCATAAGGTAATAGTCGATATGGTCAGTCCGCAAACGGCGCAGCTGCTCGTCGAAGAACCGATCGAAATCCTCCGCACATTTGCACGAAGCGTGCGGCAACTTGGTCGCAAGCAAAATCTGGTCGCGCAGCCCCAGGCGCTCAAGCGAAGCTCCCACACAAGCTTCGTTACCGGGGTAGAGATAGGCCGTGTCCAGATAGGCTATTCCTTGCTCCACCGCACGGGAAATGATGGCATCGGCCGTCTTCGCATCGGGGTGTCCCGGCGCACCGGGAAACCTCATGCAGCCCAGTCCCAGCACCGAGATACGGTTGCCGCTTTTGGGGTCAACACGATATTGCACTGCCCCTCCTCTCCCCTCGAAGCTCTAATGAGGCGAAACACAACGGCCACGCCATCAAAACACATTGGAATCGCAATCGAGAACGTATCGTAACGTAGCAGCAATCGAGCCATCACGACACCGCTTTAACATCAGCAAAAAGCCCGATGAAAGGAGGCGAACAGACCACGCGTGAGGACGCCTATCCCTACCCCGGCGAACAATACATCCTCTCGGTCGACCGTTACCAGATCGAGGTCATGGACCATCTGGACGAGCTTCCCGCCACGGGTGCCGTCATCTTCTGTACCTTCCCCAAGGTGCGCGATGGCGTTGGATATCCCGCACGCGTTTTCGCGGTCTGCCCTGCAGTGTAGCGTCCAGGCAAACATTTCTTTTTATAACTGCCGCCCCACGCACCCACAAATCACCCTGGCGGCATACAATCCATCAGGCGCCCCTTACGCGGGCGCCTTTTATATGGGGAGATGATTCGCATGCAGATCAACAAGGTCGCCTTTATCGGCAAGGGCGGCGTCGGCCTGCTCTACGGCAGCATGATCGCCAGGGCGCTCGGCAGCGACGCCGTCGAATACGTTATGGATGACGCACGTTTTGAGCGTCACGCGGGCGATGCGCTCACCGTCAACGGCAAGCCCTGTGTGCTCAAGTCCGTCCGCGCCAGCGAGGTAACGCCCGCCGATCTGGCCATCCTTACAGTCAAGACGACTGGACTCGATGTGGCACTCAAGACTATGGAGCGCGTCGTGGGACCCAACACGCTCATCGCCTCGCTGTGTAACGGCATTACAAGCGAGCAGAAGATTGCCGAGCGCTTTGGCTGGAAGCACACCGTCCTGGGTATCTGCCAGGGCATGGACGCCGTATTCCTCGACGGCGCGCTCACCTTTACCAACACTGGCGAAATCCGCTTTGGTGCGGCAGCCGGCACCAACCCCGCGACCGTCGCCGCCATCGACGAGCTCTACACACGCTGCGGCATCGCCCATACCGTCGAGAGCGACTTGCGCACCGCATGTGGGCCAAACTCATGCTCAACGACGGCATCAACCAGACCTGTATGGCCTACGGCGGGACCTACGGAAGCGCCACGGAGCCGGGCTCCGAGCAGCGTCGCTGCTTTGTTTCCGCCATGCGCGAGACGCTTGCGGTCGCCAACGCCGAGGGCGTTGAGCTGACCGAGGCAGACCTGACGCAGATGGTGCACCTCATCGAGGGAATCGACCCCGCCGGTATGCCCTCGATGGCGCAGGACCGCATCGCACAACGAAAAACCGAAGTTGAGGAGTTCGCGGGCACCATCTGCCGTCTGGCGGCCAAGCACGATATCCAGGCACCGCAAAACGAGTGGCTCTATCGGCGCATCCGCGATATCGAGGCAAGCTGGTAGCGCCCGGCTCACCACGTCAACAGACTCAACAGCAAAGCCGCCGCAAGGGAACCTTTCCCCTGCGGCGGCTTTCATCTTCGTCTATGACCGGCGGCAACCTCACAACAGTTAGCGTTGCGACTCAGGCACCTCGTCCTCGCCATCGCGGCAAAGAACTACACCCGCACTTCCCAGCAGCGCAGCCGCGATCAACGCACCGACCACGATAGAGGCAGCCCCACAAGACCCCTGCATACCCGCGACGAGCGCGGCCGTAGGACCAAGGCAACCAAGCGTCAATGCAACGGCGGCAACGGCGATATCTCGAGCGTTCACAAGACCACTTCCTCCACGAGAAAGACTTTGTTTCTCGTGACTTAGTGTGCCCCGCGCCCATATGCGCGGCGTACTGCCACGGTAAGCGCTCTGTTAACTCAAGCACGCACAAAAAACGGGCGCCCTTACGTTGCCCTAAAGCTCGGTAAAGACGCCCGTCCGCCAAATATCCGTGATGCAGAAAAATTACCAGCCAGTGTAGTAATCGGTGGTTCCGGCAGCGCAGCCGGAGTCATAGACCTTGCACTCGCCCTTGGACCCGGTAAACGTGGAGCCCTGGGCCTTATCGCCCGCGGCAACGACGTAGTAGCCATCGGAATCGCGCCAAAAGCCCTCGGCGTCCTGCGTCCATTCGCCCGTGCGGTGGTGATACAACACGTTGCTGCTGTAATAAGTCTCGCGGCGGCCGTTATAGTTATTGACGCCGCTCGAGCGCGTCAGGCCCGAGCCGTTCGCGTAATACGCAGCAGACGCGTAAGACGAGCCGGAGCCGGCGTTGTAATACGAAGCCTGAACGGCCTCAGCGGCCTCGGCTTCGGCTGCGGCAGCCTCGAGCGCTTCGCGCTTGGCATCCTCAAGCGCAGCGCGCAGCTCATCGAGCTCGGTCGACTTGGCGTCGACCTCCCCCATCGTCAACAGGCTACCCGCACCGTCGATGCAACCCTGCAGCACAGCACGCTCGTCATCGGTAGCATAGTCGCCATACATATTCATAATGATCTGAGCGCGCATCTCAAGGGAATCGCGCTTGGCCTCCATCGAGGCGTTCCACTCCTGCATGGAACCATAACCATCGCCGCGATAGTCAACGGGCTGCACCAGCGTCGCCTCGGACGGCGTAGGTCCAACCGTATCGGATAGTGTTGCCGCGTGGGCATCGGTTGCACCGGCGCCCGCCAAAAGTGCCACGGTCAGAGCGGCGGAAAGGGCGGCGGCTTTCGGTTTTCGTGAATCGATCCTCATGTAGCTAGAAACCTCCGTAGTGCGTTTTTGCTGCGTTTGAGCTGCGTGTGATTCGATCGCGCTGCATAGTACCCCGAGCAAATCGCGACCTGCGGTTTTACTCAAAAGGCGCACGTCAATTGCGTAAAACTCACATCCTCTTAACAGGAGTTTTCCACATCTCGATTGCATAAAGCATGCCAAAAACCCTGTTTTTGCACCCGCTCTATGCAAAAAAGGCGCCTGTGCAACCATTGTTCGCACAGGCGCCTTGAGCAGGCATTTTATGCAGTTATACCTATCGAGTCGCAAGGGGTCCTTGCACAAGTCGCCTTACTCGTCCAGCGCGGCGAAGGCCTGCTTCAGATCCCAAATGATATCCTCGGCGTTCTCGGTACCGATGGAAAGACGGATCGTGGAGGGCGTGATGTTCTGCTCGGCGAGCTCCTCGGCAGAGAGCTGGGAGTGCGTAGTGGTAGCCGGGTGCACGACGAGCGACTTGACGTCGGCCACGTTGGCGAGCAGCGAGAACACCTGCAGATGGTCGATGAACTTCCAAGCTGCCTCCTGGCCACCCTTAATCTCAAAGGTAAAGATCGAGGCACCGCCGTTGGGGAAGTACTTCTGATAGAGTTCGTGATCGGGGTGCTCAGACAGGCTCGGGTGGTTCACCTTGGCGACATGGCTATCACCAGCCAGGAACTCAACGACCTTCTTGGTGTTCTCGACATGACGGTCAACGCGCAGCGACAGAGTCTCGGTGCCCTGGAGCAGGATCCAAGCGTTGAACGGGCTGATGCAGGCGCCCTCGTCACGCAGCAGGATGGCGCGGACATAGGTTGCGAAGGCGGCGGGACCGGCAGCCTCGGCAAACGAGACGCCATGGTAGGAGGGGTTGGGCTCGGCGATCTGCTCATACTTGCCGCTCGCCTTCCAATCGAAGTTACCGCCGTCGACGATCACACCGCCCAGCGAGGTGCCGTGGCCGCCGATGAACTTGGTTGCGGAGTGGACGACGATGTTGGCACCATGCTCCAGCGGACGGAACAGATACGGGGTGCCGAAGGTGTTGTCGACGACAACCGGTAAACCGTGCTTCTTGGCGATCTCGGAGATGGCGTCGATATTGGGGATGTCAGAATTGGGGTTGCCGAGCGTCTCGAGGTAGATGACCGTGGTGTTGTCCTTGATGGCGCCCTCGACCTCGTCCAGGTTGTGGGCATCGACGAAGGTGGTCTCGACGCCAAACTGGGAGAGCGTATGCTCCAGCAGGTTGTAGGAGCCACCGTAGATGGTCTTCTGAGCCACCACGTGGTCACCGGCCTGGGCAAGAGCCTGCAGGGTATAGGTGATGGCAGCAGCACCGGAGGCGACGGCAAGACCTGCCACACCACCCTCGAGTGCGGCGATACGGTCCTCGAAGACGCCCTGGGTGGAGTTGGTCAGACGGCCGTAGATGTTACCGGCGTCGGCAAGACCAAAGCGATCGGCGGCGTGCTGGGAGTTGCGGAACACATAGCTCGTGGTCTGGTAGATAGGCACGGCGCGGGAGTCGGATGCGGGATCGGCGCTCTCCTGGCCAACGTGAAGCTGCAGGGTATCGAAACCAAAGGTGTGCTCGGGGTTGTTGATGAACTGGCTCATGATGATCTCCTTGATCGAACAAAAGTTAATTAATTAGAGAGAAGTAAGTCGCTGTCTCCTGATCACGCCGACGGGCGCAAACAGGAGCCCGGCATTCGTCTTGGTAAGCAATTCATATGCGGGCCTCCTTTCGCATCCCGGTTCCGTGGTCGGTTTAATTACCTACCGCCTTTGTGTGTTTTGAATAGTACGAGCATTGTTTCCCTCGGTCAATCACTTAAAAGCGCTAACCTGTTATCGGTTTTATAGATAACGCTCGAAAGGACGGCGCCGATGACCCTCCAGCAGCTTCGTTTCCTGATCGCCGTAGCAGAGTCCGGCTCAATCAATGCCGCAGCCCAGCGCCTCTATACCGCTCAGTCCAACATCTCAAACGCCGTCAAAAGCCTGGAACAGGAGCTCCACCTGGAGATCTTTACGCGCTCCAGCCGCGGCGTCACGCTCACCAACGACGGCACCGAGCTTTTGGGCTATGCGCGCCAGGTCGTAGAGCAGGCCGACATGCTCGAGGCGCGCTACGAGGACGGCGGCACTCCGCAAGCCCGCCTCGCCATCTCCGCCCAGCACTACGCCTTTTCGGTCGAGGCCTTTGTCAACGTGGTCGAGCGCTGCCGCGACAGCAAGTTCGAGTTCATCATGCGCGAGACCACCACATCGCAGATCATCGATGACGTCCGCGCGTTTCGCAGCGACATCGGCATCCTCTATCTGGACGACTTTAACGTCCGCGTTCTGCAGAAGGCTTTTGCCGATGCGCGCGCGAGCTTCCATCCCCTATTCGACGCGACGGTCCACGTCTTCGTTAGCGAGCGCCACCCGCTTGCCCGCCGCCCGCAGCTGTCCCTTGCCGACCTCACACCATATACGCGCTACAGCTTTGAGCAAGGCACCTCGAACTCCTTCTATTACGCCGAGGAACCTTTTAGCTATATCCCTTGCGACCGCAACATACGAATCTCGGACCGCGGAACACTTACCAACTTACTTATCACGTCGAACGGCTATACCCTATCGACCGGTGTCCTCTCCAATGAAATGCAATGGGGTATGGCATCGATCCCGTTAGCAGACGCCCCAACGATGCACGTAGGCTATATCATGCACGACGAGCGCAAGCCCTCTCCCCTCTTGCAGCAATACCTCGACGAGCTCAACCGCATCATCCATGCCAACTAACTGTCGGAAGACGGGGTAGAAATCGTAGATTGCTAGCCCCCGGCGGGCATGGCGCTACAATGGTCACTCACACGAAACGTACCCAACGAAAGGAACCATGTGAAGGTCATCATCTATACCGACGGCTCGGCCCGATCAAATCCGGGACGCGGCGGCTACGGCGCCGTACTCAAATACACCAACCCCGCCGGCAAGACCTTCACCTCCGAGCTTTCACGCGGCTACGCCAAGACCACCAACAACCGCATGGAACTCATGGCGGTCATCGTGGCGCTCGAGGCGCTCAACCGCCCCTGCGAGGTCGAGGTCCATTCCGATTCGCAGTACGTCGTCAACGCCTTTAACAAGCACTGGATCGACGGCTGGAAAAAGCGCGGATGGAAAACCGCCAACAAGCAGCCCGTCAAGAACCGCGACCTGTGGGAGCGCCTACTCACCGTCAAAAGCAAGCACAAGGTTGAGTTCATCTGGGTTAAGGGTCACGCCGGTCACGAGCTCAACGAGCGCTGCGATGAACTCGCCACCACGGCGGCCGACGGCAGTAACCTCGATATCGACACCGGCTTTAACGAGAGCGACCTGTAATAGCGTTTTCGCGCAGCTTTATATCCCCACGCGCTACACTCATCCTGTAGGCCAAACAACGCAAGGGGGACACATGCTGCGTATCGCAACCATCGGCACATCCATGATCACCGACGACTTTATCCAGGTCGTCAACGCCAACGACCAAGCTGCGTTTGTGGGCACGCTCTCGCGCGATGCAGATCGCGGCGCCGCCTTCACCGCCAAGCACGGTGGCGAGCGTAACTTCACCGCGCTTGACGAGCTTGCGTCCGCTGCCGACGTCGATGCCGTCTACATCGGCAGCCCCAATGCGCTCCACTACGAGCAGGCGCTCGCCTGTATCGCCGGCGGCAAGCACGTTATCGTCGAAAAGCCCTTCTGCGCCACCGAGGCGCAGGCGCTCGAGGTCTTTCGCGCAGCCGAGGCGGCGGGCGTCGTAGCCCTCGAGGCCATGCGCCCGCTCCATGACCCCGCTTTCCACGCCATCGAGGACGCCCTGGGTGAGATTGCGCCCATCCGCCGCGCCTCATTGCGCTTTGGCAAATATTCCTCGCGCTACAACGAGATTCTCGCGGGACGCGCCACCAATATCTTCGACTGCAATATGGCATCGGGTTCCCTCATGGATATTGGCGTCTACACCGTCGAGCCCATGGTCGAGATTTTCGGCATGCCCTCCGGCCTTACGAGCATGGCTACTCTGCTCGACCCCACCACGCGACAGCTCACGCACGGCCCCATCGATGGCTGCGGTTCCATCCTCGCCAGCTACGGCGGTGGCCGTATCTCCGTCGAGCTCGCGCACTCCAAAATTACGAATGACCTGCTGCCCTCGCAGATCGAAGGCGAGCGTGGCACTATCCAGATCGACCATCTGTCCACGCCCCGCAACGTCCGCATCGACTATCGCGGCGACGTCGTACGCGGCTCGGCGACCGAGGCGCCGCGCGAACAGGGCGACAACGGCCGCGTGCTCGACCTGCCCAAATCGAGCAACACTATGGAATACGAACTCACAGACTTTATCACCGCCATCGGCGGCATCGATAACGTCAAGGAAGAGATTTGGGAGACCCCGGCGGGACGTCACGAGCTTGGCCACTACCGCGATGTCACGCTCGTCTCACTGCGCATCATGGATGCCGTGCGCCAGCAGGCCGGCATAACCTTCCCGGCCGACGCAGGCAAGCAGGCATAGCGATGGGCTTCTTCGATACGTTCTTCTCCAGCGTCACCAGCGGCAGTCGAGAGCCTCAAAAACCGTCAAACGTCGAGCTCGAGCTGCGCCGCAGGCTTACTGTGCTCGCAAGCGACGGGGCCACTCAAGACACTCCCCTGCGCTATTTCCTGCGCTGGGCGGGGCAAGTCCAAGGCGTTGGTTTTCGCTTTACCAACACCAACCTCGCGCAGGCACGCGCACTCACCGGCTGGGTGCGTAACATGGAAGACGGCTCAGTCGAGATGGAGATACAGGGAGCTCCGGCAAGCATCCTATCTCATCTCGAGGCGCTCCATGCCTCCTACGAGCGCATGGGAACGCGTTTTCGCCTCGTAGACGCCCAGACCCGAGCCCCACTTGGCAATGAAGACGGTTTCAGTCCTCATTATTAGTATTGTGTGCTAAATACGGTATCATTTACCTACGACCGTTAATAGAAAAGAGGCGAGGCGCATGGCGGTGCAAAGAAGGAATACCAAGCAGCGAAAGCTGGTTCTTGACGCCGTGCGCCAAAGCTATAACCATCCCACCGCCGACGAAATCTACAACGTCGTGCGCGCGCAGGATGACAAAATCAGCCGCGGTACGGTCTACCGCAATCTCAATCTCTTGGCCGACGCCGGCGAGATCCTCTCCATCAAGACGCCGGGCGGTAGCCGCTTCGATCGCACGATCGAGCCGCATGCGCATATCATCTGCACCTCGTGCAGCCGCGTCATCGACGTACCGCTCCCCTTCGATGCCCAGCTCGACGCCAAGGCGTCCGAGCAAATCGGCTGGAACGTCACGTCGCACTACACCATCTTTGAGGGTCTCTGCCCCGACTGCCGATAGATGTTTGGGACATGCCTTAAAATCCACCTTTCCGCACTCTGCAGCAAAAAGTAGATTTCTAGACATGTCCCAAATGTCTACTCAGCAAGTAGACGACGCAGCTCTTCTTCGACCGTGCGCACGTAGCGGACGCGGTCGTTGATGCCACGCATAGAGGGATTGCAGCTCTCCATCAGATAGGGATGGCCCACGACGTTAAGCATGTCGCGATCGTTCTCATTGTCGCCAAACGCCATCATCTCATCGGGCGAAATACCCAGGGCACGACCGTAATCGGCAAGCGCGGAGCCCTTGCCCGAACCGAAACCGATAAAGTCCGTCCATTCGGTTCCCGACGTCATCACGTCGACACGGTCGCTGAAGAGGCGCTCAAAATGCTCCAGCGCCGCCGGCTGATCAACCTCGGGTGTCTGGAAGGCAATCTTAATGACGTCCTCGTCGATGTCCTCGGGACGGTCGACCACCGCCACATCGCAGTAGACCTCATAGCGCAAATGGTCGACGAACGCATCATTGCCGCTCATGGTGTAGAGGTGCCCCTCGCACGAAAGGGTCACGTCGGCATGGGGATACGCAACCACGGCATTCGCGATATCCATAGCAAGGCTGCGCTCCATGGAACGCTTGACAACGGCACGTCCCTCGCTCATCACCAGGGCTCCGTTTTCGCATACATATGCGAGCTCATCGGCCACCGGGGCAAACAGGTGGCGCAAGCTCGCATATTGACGGCCGCTCGCCGGCATAAACACGATACCGCGACGATGCAGCTCATCGATAAGCTCAAAGGCCTCGGAACGCGGCTCGCGCTCCCCCGGATGCAGCAACGTGCCATCCAAATCGCAGGCGATCAGCTTGATTCCCTCAAGAC
The DNA here is from genome assembly GCF_964239575.1 of Collinsella aerofaciens ATCC 25986. Taxonomy (GTDB): domain Bacteria; phylum Actinomycetota; class Coriobacteriia; order Coriobacteriales; family Coriobacteriaceae; genus Collinsella; species Collinsella aerofaciens_BQ. The sequence continues at coordinate 15,284 of NZ_CAXSQQ010000009.1, read as the reverse complement.
CCATACGCTTCCCCCAAAGCCTCCTATCAACAGCAAGACGGACCTTGATTGGTCGCCCCTCAAAGCCCGTCTTGCGCATACGCGCGCTTAGCCGCGCGCCTTTTTTACGATGGTAAAGTCGGGAGCCATGCTCACGACGACCTCCGCCGCACTCGACGCAAAGCGCCGGCTGGCATCGAGCTCGCGCGTGACCACTGAGAGCCGAACACCCTCGACACCCCGGAGTATGCGGCCCAAAACAGGCTGCACCGGCGTATACATGCGCACGGTATGCTCGTCCGAGTCGCCTCGGAAGAGCGGCGCATGCATGTTGCCGATCTCCCAGCACGCATGCGCGAGTGCAATCGGATCCATGCGGTCGACTTCGACCAAATAAACCTCGGCGCTGCGCAGGCGCACGACAACCGCCACGGGCACCACGCCCGAACGGTCAATGGCGAGCACGTCACCGTCGGCAAGACGACCACCGTCGGTAGCATCCGGCCGAACATCGATCGTGCGCCCCAGCTCCGTCACGCCCGCAAACGCGCATACATCAGCCTGGTCCCAATCGAGCAGTAGCTCATCGACCTCAAAGACACCGCCCAGCTCCCGGCGAAGCAAAAGCTCATAGGACGGGTCGTTGAGATTTCCGAGGCACGTTGTCGAAACCAGATTTGCAGGCATAGCCTAATCCTCGACCTCGACGAGCTCGATATCGAAGTTGAGATCCTTGCCGGCAAGCTCGTGGTTGGCATCGAGCGTCACAGCCTCGGGCGTCACGTCAATGACGACGGCGGGGACGGGCATACCGCTCGGCGTGGACAGGAAGAGCTTCATGCCCTTCTCGATCTGCTCGATGTTGGGAACCTGCTCGGCCGGGAAGGTCAGAACCATCTCGGGATTGTGCTCGCCGTAGGCATCGGCAGCAGGAATGTGCACGGTCTTCTTCTCGCCCACCTGCATGTCGACAACAGCGGCGTCGAAGCCCTTGATCATCTGACCGGCACCGCAGGTGAACTCCAGCGGCTCGCCGCGATCGTAGGAGCTATCGAACTGCGTGCCGTCGTCGAGCGTGCCGCGATAATGGGTCTTGACCTTCTTGCCCTGGTTGGACATGGTAACCTCCGTGATAAGGGCGGCGCACAACGCAGGCCGCCGTGAACATATGGCGCTAACTATACCCTAGTCATACAATTCAATGACAGTTTGCAAAGAAACGCTGCAACCGGAGGAACCATGGCATATCCCGTATTTGACCTACACTGCGACACCGCCGACCGAATCGGCTGGGCCACGCTCGATCTCGACCTGCGCTTTACCGCCGGCACCGACGGTTATTTCCCCGGCGACGAAACGCATCCGCAAGATTTCGACCTCATCGAGGGCAACGCCTGTGCCATCTCGCTCGCAAAGATCGGCAACACGCCGTGGGCACAGTGCTTCGCCACGTTTGTCCCCGACGAGATTCCCACCGCCCACGCCGCGCGCTTCCAGGCGCAAATCATGGCGCATATGAGCGGCCAGGCAATGCTCAACCACGACCGCATGGTCAACGTACGCAGCGCCGCAGACATTCGCCCCGCGCTCAAGGACGGTAAAGTCGCTTGCATCCACACCATCGAAAACGCCACGTTCTTTGCCGAGGACCCCGCACTGATCGAGGTGCTCAAGAGCTTGGGCGTGCTTATGTCGTCACTCAGCTGGAACGCGCAGGGACCGCTCGCGAGCGGACACGATACCCACGCCGGCCTCACCGCTGCCGGCATCGAGGCACTTACGCAGATGGAGCACGCCGCCATGGTGCTCGACGTCTCCCACCTCAACGATGAGTGCTTTGACGAGGTTGTCGCCCACGCCACGCGTCCCTTCGTCGCCAGCCACTCCAACTCCCGTGCGGTTTGCGGCGTCAAACGCAACCTTACCGACGACCAGTTCCGCACCATTCGCGACATGGGCGGTATCGTCGGCCTCAACTACTGCAGCGAGTTCCTTTCCAACGACGCAACCGACAAGACCGCCGCAGACGTCACCTTCGACCAGCTAGCGGCACATATCGAGCACTGGCTCGACCTGGGCGGCGAGGACGTCATCGCGCTCGGCGGCGACTGGGACGGTGCCACGGTGCCCGCCTTCCTCTCCGATGCCAGCAAGATGCCCGAGTTCCAGAACATGCTCTCCAAGCACTTTGGCAAGACCGTGATGCAGAAGCTCTGCAGCGATAATGCCCTTGCCTTCTTCGAGCGTTATTAATTTCACATCCCCTGAGCGGGCCGGCATGCCGAACGGTCGACATGCGGCCCGTCCCCAATCTGAAGGACCGCTTTTGACGCAGCAATTTACGATTACCGTATCCCGACCGGATGGCACATCCATCCCCGTCGTCGTTACCAAAAAGCGCGTCAAGAACTTCAACCTACGCGTCACATCGAGCGGTGAGGTCCACGCCAGTGCACCGCTCGACGCCAGCCGCGAGCGTATCGAAGCGTTTGTGAAGCGCAACAGCGCCTGGATTATCAGTCGACTTGCCCAGCGCGAGCAACGTCAGGCGACGGCACGAGAGCCGCTCAGCCCCTCGTCCATCATTGCACTTTGGGGCAAGCCCATCACGGTACAAGATGCGCTCGATCGCAACTTTGCATCACCCGCACCGCGGCCCAAGCAGGCCACCTTCGCAAGTTTTATGGGTGCCGACAAATCGAACGAACGCCCACAGGCCAAGCGGCGCGCAACCCTCGACGGCCTGACGTCCGATGAGCTCCAGACCCGCATCGACCAGCTCTATGCAACCGAGGTCGCCACGGCGCTGCGCGATATGGTGCACGCATACGAAATCGCAATGGGTGTCGCCGTTTCCCGCGTTTCCGTACGCAGCATGAAAACGCGTTGGGGCTCATGCACTCCCAAATCCGGCGCCGTTCGCATCGCACGAGAACTTGCCGCCTACCCCGTCGAATGCCTCGACATGGTTGTCGCCCACGAGCTCGTCCACTTGCTCGAGCCAAGCCACAATCAGCGGTTTCACGCGCTGCTCGACACGTACTGCCCCAACAACAGGGCTCTGTCGCAGCGGCTCAAAAAACCGCCCGCCAACGAGCTCTAGAGTCGGTTAGCGCACGCGCTCGATCTCGACACCGCAGCTTGCCAGGGGAAGACCGACGGGCGCCCAAGGCTTATCGAGCTTAACGTGCACGCCAAGCAGCAGGGGGTAACGACGCAGCAGCATCTGGGCCACACCCTCGGCTGCAGCCTCGATGAGCTTAAACGTATGCTCGCGCAGATAGCCATCGACATCGTGGCATACCGAGCCGTAGTCAATCGAGGCGTCCAGGTTATCGTGCTCCCCCGCTGCACGCAGGTCGGCATAGAGCACCAGGGACACGATGAACTTCTGGCCCAGCGCGTTCTCTTCGGGATATACGCCGTGGTTAGCAAAAACCTCAAGACCTTCAACGGTGATGCGGTCGGCATGGCGCAGATCGTCATAGCTCACGTGGGGTACCGCCGTTGCGGTGGATATTTCGCCCCTTCCACGGCGGGCGAGCTCGGCACCTTCAGTCTTGGTTGCATTCTCGGGCAGTTTCTTATTGCTCATCGCGATCGTCTCCTTCGTTTAGAACCCCGACCGCGCAAACTAACTACACGCGAATCGACAGGTTCTTTTTATCATCGCTCCAGTTGCAAGCATTGCGCGCGGGGCATGCAAAGCAGGCGCGCGACGCTTTATCGGCCGCATAGAGCAGACGCTCAAGCGGTTGGCTGTTCACGCGCAGCTTTCGATGGCCCAGAATGGCCGTCTTAATGGCTGCGGCATCGGCCGGCTCAAACGCCACATCATCGGGCATGCCGCCGAGAATCGCATCGGCGACGCGTTCGCTTGCAACATCATGGGATATACCCGATTCATACTGTTCATCTTTGCCGATATCGTGAAGAAGTGCCGTGGCGTAGATGACCTCGCGGTCAAATTCGAGCTGTTCCTCGAGATTCTTGATCCACATAATGCGAGCGACATCGAGCAGATGGTCAATACCGTGGCGGCAGAAGATGCGCCCCGATTCCAACTGCGCAATGTTGCCCAGGTGCCGCCGAAACAGCCCGTTGGCACAAATGTAATCAATGCGAGGCATGGCATCAAAGGGGGCCAGGCCCGAAGCCATGAAGCCGCGACGCGGCGTCCCCTCATCGGTCTTCGATGTAAAGTCGTTGACGACCCTCATGCTAACGGCCCAGCATCCTAAAGAACCGCTCCTCGAGCGACGGATCGGTCTCAAAGACGCCGCGGCGAGCGAGCGTCACGGTCTTGGTGCCAGGCTTTTGCACGCCGCGCATGGTCATGCACATATGCTCAGCCTCCATGAGCACAATCGCTCCCTGGGGAGCGAGATACTCCATGAGGGCATCGGCAACCTGTGCGCACAGCTGCTCCTGCAGCTGCAGACGACGGGCGTAGACCTCAACCGTGCGGGCAAGCTTAGAGAGCCCTGCGACACGGCCGTTGGGGATATAACCAATGGCGGCCTTGCCATAAAACGGCAGCAGATGATGTTCGCACAGCGAGTAGAACGTGATGTCGCGCTCGATAACCAAATCGTTCGAAGCGACGGCAAAGGTTTTGGACAGGTGCTCCTCGGCACTCTGATCCATACCGCCGGCGATCTCACCATACATACGGGCAACGCGCGCCGGGGTCTCCAGCAGGCCCTCACGAGTTGGGTCCTCGCCTATGCCCTCAAGCAACAGCTTAATGGCGGCCTCGACTTTTTCCTGATCGACCATCTGGGCCTCACTTTTCCGATTTCACGTTCGCGCTATGGTACCACGCCCTTTGGCATCGGCCACAAGCTACATAGTATGGGTCGAATAGACCGGATCGTCCCGCCAAAGCTCCACAGCGTCGCAAAGCACAACACCCTCGCGCTCAGCACGGTCGCGCGTAGCGTTCATATCGATCACACGCTGGTTACTCGAGCCTCTAAAACGCAATGAGATATCGTACAGATCCTGAACAAACGGGCCATCCACCAACATATCGAGGCAGGCAAGGATACGGTCCGTCGCCTCGGTATGATGGCGACCGCCCGGCATAAGCTCCTCGAGCACGTCGCCGGTAAAGCACCAAATGGTCTTGCCCGACCCCGCAGGATAGGCCGCACGCACGCGTTCGATAAAGTCAACGAGCCCCGCCTGATTCTCGGGCTCCATAGGCTCGCCGCCCAGAATCGTCAGGCCATCGATAAAGGGATGATCGAGACTCTCGATAATCTTGTCCTCGACGGCACGATCGAACGGCTCACCCGCAGCAAAGTCCCACGCGACAGAGTTAAAGCAATTCTTGCACCCACGACGGCACCCGCTCACAAACAGAGAAGTACGAACGCCTTCCCCATCAGCAATGTCGAAATACTTAATGTTCGCGTAGTTCATAGGTAACTCTCCCGGGAGGCCGGGACATATCATCCCGTCCTCAAACATTCTCGGCCTTCGGCCTGCGAAACTGCGGGCGGGACGATATGTCCCGGCCTCATGCAAAGGGTAACTCAATGAACGAAGCGAACATCGAGTATAGGGTTCGAGGTCCAATAAATACTTTGTTGCAGCTCAACCGTTATCGCAAGCAAAGCGTTGTTGCAAGTCAACTCATTTCCGCTAAGAACTTCGAGGAGTGAGCAGGCCTCATGCTGCATCTCAGCTACGTCAACTTGGCTGAACCGAGAGGGCCGCTTGGGCTTTTGCTCGATATGAGTTCCGCACGCAAAGAAGGCCACTTAATGTGGCCTTCGTCTTGCGCAGGACTGTCCGAAATAGCGAGCAAATGCCCAAGCGGCCCTCTCGGTTCAGCCCCGGAGCGGTATTAGAGATGCAGCACGCGGTCGCGGATCTCCTCGGTTCGACCCTGGTTCCAGAATTGGGTACCGATGTAGCCGCACGTACGACGGGCGACGTTCATCTTCTCCTGATCGCGGTTGCCGCAGTTGGGGCACTCCCACACCAGCTTGCCGTCATCCTCGACAATCTTGATCTCGCCGTCGTAGCCGCACACCTGGCAATAATCGCTCTTGGTGTTGAGCTCGGCGTACATGATGTTGTCATAGATGTACTGCATCACGCGAATGACAGCCTTGAGGTTGTCCTGCATGTTGGGAACCTCGACGTAGGAGATGGCACCGCCCGGCGAAAGCTGCTGGAACATACCCTCGAACTTGAGCTTGTCGAATGCGTCGATCTCCTCGGACACGTGGACGTGGTAGCTGTTGGTGATGTAGCCCTTGTCCGTCACGCCCGGGATGATGCCAAAACGACGTTGCAGGCACTTGGCGAACTTGTAGGTCGTCGACTCAAGCGGGGTACCGTACAGCGAGAAGTCAATATCGCTTTCGGCCTTCCACTCGGCGCACTTGTCGTTCATGCGCTGCATGACGGCCATGGCAAAGGGCGTGCCCTCCTTCTCGGTGTGGCTGTGGCCCGTCATGTACTTGACGCACTCATACAGGCCGGCATAACCCAAACTAATGGTGGAGTATCCGCCCACGAGCAGCTTGTCGATCGTCTCGCCCTTCTTCAGACGAGCGAGGGCGCCGTACTGCCACAGAATCGGTGCGGCGTCAGAAAGCGTACCCATCAGGCGCTCATGACGGCACAGCAGGGCACGGTGGCACAACTCAAGGCGCTCGTCGAAGATCTTCCAGAACTTATCCATATCCTGGTGCGAGCTCAGCGCGACATCGGGCAGGTTGATGGTCACGACGCCCTGGTTAAAGCGACCATAGTACTTGGGCTTGTTCGGGTCGTAGTTCAGCGCGTTGGCAACGTTGTTAAAGCCGTTGCCCGAGCGGTCGGGCGTCAAGAAGCTGCGGCAGCCCATGCAGGTATAGCAGTCGCCGTTACCCGCGGTCTCGCCCTTCGACAGCTTGAGCTCGCGCATCTTTTTCTCGGAGATGTAATCGGGCACCATACGCTTGGCAGTGCACTTGGCAGCCAGCTGGGTCAGGTAGAAGTACGGGGAATCCTCGTGAACGTTATCGTCCTCGAGTACATAGATAAGCTTGGGGAATGCCGGGGTGATCCATACGCCGGCCTCGTTCTTAACGCCCTCGTAGCGCTGGCGAAGCGTCTCCTCCACGATCATGGCAAGGTCGTGCTTCTCCTGAGGCGTACGGGCCTCGTTAAGATACATAAAGACCGTCACGAACGGCGCCTGGCCATTGGTGGTCATAAGGGTCACGACCTGATACTGAATCGTCTGGACGCCGCGACGGATCTCGTCACGCAGACGGTCCTCAACGACCTCACGGACCTTCTCGGCAGACGCAGAGACGCCGAGCTCCTCAAGCTCGCGAGCGACCTCGCCGCGAATCTTTTGACGGCTCACCTCGACGAACGGGGCAAGATGGGTCAGCGAAATCGACTGGCCACCGTACTGGGAGGAAGCAACCTGGGCGATGATCTGCGTCGCGATGTTGCAGGCGGTCGAGAAGCTGTGCGGCTTCTCGATCAGCGTACCCGAGATAACAGTGCCGTTCTGGAGCATGTCCTCCAGGTTCACCAGATCGCAGTTGTGCATGTGCTGGGCAAAGTAATCCGAATCGTGGAAATGGATCAGGCCCTCATTATGGGCATCCACGATCTCTTGAGGCAGCAGCACACGCTGAGTCAGGTCCTTGGAGATCTCGCCGGCCATGTAGTCACGCTGAACGGAATTGACGGTCGGGTTCTTGTTGGAGTTCTCCTGCTTGACCTCTTCGTTATTGCACTCGATCAGCGACAGGATCTTGTCATCGGTCGTGTTCTTCTGGCGCTTCAGGCTCTGAACATAGCGATAGATGATGTAGTGGCGGGCAACCTCGTAGCAGTCGAGACGCATGATCTCGTCCTCGACCAAATCCTGAATCTCCTCGACCGAAACAGTGTGGCCCGCGTTCTCGCATGCCTCGGCGACGTTTTGCGCCGCGTAAACCACCTGGCGGTCGGTAAGACGAGAGCTCTCCTCGACCTCCGAGTTTGCGGCACGGATGGCATTGACGATCTTATCGATGTCAAAGACAACCTCGGTGCCGCTGCGCTTGATGATCTTCATCCTCTTGCCTCTTTCGCATCGTAGCCTCATCGCGCTTCAGAGCCAAACGATACCCGGCAGGGCTTGCCCCTGTCTTGCGGCGCCGTCGCGCAATCTGTGTTCTCGATAAACCATAAGTCCTCATGCGGACAATCCTCGCGGCCGATCAAGCGGCTCAAAGACGTGTCCAAATGGGGCGAATAAGGTTCTCGTTCTCTGTCCGCCATCTATCATACGACAAAGAGGCATCTATATCCTGTATTCTTTTTTTAGGTCAAACACAACATATAGTGTTTCAGCAGGTCAAAGCAATTAGTCATTTTGCAGACGCATTAAAAATGAGGGGTTCTTGGGAAGTCGGTAAAACGTTACCAATACGGCTACCTGCATGGCAGTTATAAAACCCCCTTAGTCAAGCCGCTGACAAATCCTACCAAAACCAAGCCGCTCACGCCAAAAGAATCCAAAAGATTATGCTTGACCAACATGTTGCGGTCACGGTCGGCCAGGACGTATGCAATCTGCCGGCACCTCTACGGGGACCTTGGATCAATATTTGGTGGCATATTTGACGGCGTGCTTGGTAGCAAAACAAAACAGCCCAGAGGACATAGCCTCTGAGCTGCGAACATTTGGTGGGCGTTAGAAGATTTGAACTTCTGACCTCTTCCGTGTCAGGGAAGCGCTCTCCCCCTGAGCTAAACGCCCAAATGGAGCGGACAACGGGGCTCGAACCCGCGACCCCAACCTTGGCAAGGTTGTGCTCTACCAACTGAGCCATGTCCGCTTACGAGGATTAATCTTACGTGATGCCCGCATCCTATGCAAGAACTTTTTTTAAAAAGTTTTGCAACGCCCTCGCGAACCTCGCGAAGACATCAGCCACCACGGAAGGCGCGGGCAAACGCAATCTCGCCGCAAGAGACCCCTACATCTCACCGAGCATGATCCAGGCAGAGCTGTCCTGCGCGAGCCTGCCGTCTGCAAGCGGTGATGAGGTGAGCAGGACCCTGCCCGCCGGCAGCTCCACGGCTGCTGCGCCGAAGTTCGTCACACACGCCCAGCCGTTGTCGCGGCGATAGGCGATGACGCCGCCCTCGGCGCCCTCGGCACCATCCGCAAGACCGGTGCGCCCGTCAAGATCGAGCCACGCAAAATCGTTGGCGCAACCGCGCAGCTTGCGCCGAAGCCAGAGGGCGTCACGATAGAGCGCAAGCATCGATGTCGGGTCCGCTTCTTCCCTATCGGCAGCGTAATCGGAAAACCATGCAGGTTGCGGCAGATGGGGCGCCGCATCGGCGTCCGCCGGCGAAAACCCAAACGATCCGCCCTGCGCGGGATCGTCCGCCGCCACCCACGGCAGGGGCACACGGCAGCCGTCGCGCCCCTTCTCACGCTTCGGTCCGCGCGTATTGGTCGCAGTAGGATCTTCGAGTGCAGCCCACGGGATGTCAGCCACCTCAAAAAGGCCGAGCTCCTCACCCTGATACACGTATGCCGAGCCCGGAAGCGCCAGTTCAAGCAAAAGGGCCGCCCGCGCGCGGCGCTCGCCGAGTTCACGGTCCTCGTCATAAGACAACCCGTCGCGTAAGAGCCAGTCGAGCGCAATCTGGTGGTAGCGCGTCGCCTTGATTTGCGGCAGGGCATAGCGTGTCGCCACGCGCGGCACGTCGTGGTTGGAGAGTACCCAGGTCGAGGCGGAATCGGATTCGACGGCTGCCTTCAAGCCCTTCTCGATTGCAGTGTGCATGTCATCATAGGTCCAAGTGGCCTTGGCAAACTCAAAGTTGAATGTCTGGCCAAGCTCGCTGGGACGCGCGTAGAGATACTGGCGCTCGGGCAGCACCCACGCCTCGGCAACGGCACTGCGCGGCGGATTATAGCGGTCGAACACGCGGCGCCACTCGCGATAAATCTCGTGGACCTCATTGCGGTCCCACAGCGGATGGGTGCCGTCGTCAACCATGTCATCGCCCTCGGCGAGATGCCACTGGTCGAGGTCATCGCGGTCGAGATCCTTGGCGAGACCCTGCGCCACATCAATGCGAAAGCCGTCGACGCCTCGATCGCTCCAAAACGCCAGGACGTCGCAAAAGAGCGCGTGAACCTCAGGGCATGACCAGTCAAAGTCCGGCTGCTCGGGCGTAAACATGTGCAGATACCACTGACCGTCCGCAACACGCGTCCATGCGGGGCCGCCAAAGTTGGCATTCCAATTGGTGGGAGGCAGCTCGCCATGCTCGCCGCGACCATCGCGGAAGATATAACGGGCGCGCTCGGGCGATCCGGGGCCGGCGGCAAGAGCAGCTTTGAACCAGGGGTGCTGGTTGGATGAATGGTTGGGCACGATGTCGACGATGACCTTGATGCCACGCGCGTGAGCCGCAGCGATCATGTCATCAAAGTCGTCAAGCGAGCCGAGACGCGGATCGACATCGCAGTAGTCCGCCACATCATAGCCGCCATCGACAAGAGGCGATGGGTAAAACGGGCTCAGCCAGATGGCCTCGATACCCAGCCGCTCAAGATAGTCCATCTGCTGGGTAATGCCCGCGATATCGCCCAGACCCGAACCAGTCGAATCCTTAAACGAGCGCGGATAGATCTGATAGATCGCGGCGTCGGACATCCATGAGCGCGAAGAAGACTATTCTGTAGCCATGGGGCGTATCTCCCTTGCAACGAGGTTATGCGAGATGCCCACGATGATACGCCCAAAGCGGACATTCGCGGCAAACAACGCCACAGCCGCGACCCAAAACGCTCGCTCCCTCTCGGGTTCGAGCCCAGGCGATGGGTACAAAAAAGCCCGGCTACCGTGGTAGTCGGGCTGCTGCGTTTGGAGCGGACAACGGGGCTCGAACCCGCGACCCCAACCTTGGCAAGGTTGTGCTCTACCAACTGAGCCATGTCCGCATATGTAAAACAAAACGGGCGCCGGAGCGCCCGGATGTTGCCTGGAGGCGAAGCCCGGATTCGAACCGGGGGTAAAGGCTTTGCAGGCCTCTGCCTTACCACTTGGCCACTTCGCCGAAAAAGGACCGCCTAAACGGTCCGGAAATGCAATGGAGCGGACAACGGGGCTCGAACCCGCGACCCCAACCTTGGCAAGGTTGTGCTCTACCAACTGAGCCATGTCCGCTTGCGGCTTATTAATTTACGCGAGTTGTCCAAAAGACGCAAGTACTTTTTTCAAAAAACTTGTCTGCCGCATGTTCTTAGTAGCTAAACGCGCTAAAGCGATTGGCTAGGCACACGATTCCAGCGCTCCGCTAAACAGCTTCACCATCTGCACGCGCGTGCCGGCGCCGTCCGTACGACGAGCAACCTCCACGTTATCGACGAGCATACGCATGAGCTTGATACCACGTCCGCGCTCCTCGGATGTGACCGGCTCGTTCGTTTCATCGATAGAATAGCCGGCACCTCGATCAAGCACCTCAACCACAACGCGATCGCCATAGGCCTGAACCGTCAGGACGCACCCGATACCGCCCGCATGGTCATAGGCATTACCCAGCGCCTCCCCCGACGCCAATGCGACATCGTAGCGCTCGTCACGGCGCAACGGGAGCGATTCAAGGAGTTCGGCGATGCGATGTCGGTAGTATGGAAGATTCTCGATACCCTGACGGACCTCGACGCTCTTACTCCAGCGAGGCAGCTCCCCCACCGGAATGGCGGGAATAGACTCCCGTGCCGGCCCCGCGACATGAAGGATATCGACAAGACGAGCAATCTCCAAAAAGCGAACAACTTCACCTGATGCATTGACGAGCGAAAGCAGGCCTTCTCGCCTCATGAGCTCACGAGCGCGCGTAAGCAGGAATGCCAAGCCCGTCGAATCGATAAAGCTAACAGCCTGACAGTTGATGACGACGCGACGCACGCCGCGGCCAATCAGAGCATCCAACCGCCGACGCAGCGCAGGCACCGTGGCGATGTCGATATCGCCTGGTGGCGTCAAAACCGCTATGTCATTCCACTCATTCATACGACCATGGTTCCCCAAAAAAGCCCACTCAATGCATTCGTTTCCCCAACCGTACGGATTCAGCCCGCCCAGCGTCGTCTATGAACGACCCCGTAAAAACTCAAGGGACACCAATGCAATGTCATCGTCCAGCGCCGATTCGGTAAATCGGTCAAGCTCGCCCAAGACCTTGCCGCAGATTCCCGATACGCCCTCCCCCGAAACAGAAAGCAGAAGATCGCGCAAACGCTGCTCGCCAAAGAACGCTCCGGTGCGGTCGCGGGCCTCAATCGTTCCATCCGTATACATGAAGAGCATGTCACCAGGAGCGAACGTAAACACGCCTGTCTCGTACACCATGCTCTCAAAGGCACCGATTACGCCCGATTGGCATCCAAGTAGCTCGACCTCTCCCCCACGGGCCTCGCCGCCACCCAGCGGCATCGACTCTGGCCTAATGACCATGGTCGGAGGATGGCCCGCCGAACAATACGTTGCGCGTCCGGCTTTAAGGTCAATCTTGGCGATAAAGGCCGTCACGAACGTCTCGACCCTCGAGAAGCCCATGAGCATGCTGTTAAGGGAGCGTGCCATGCGGGCCGGTCCAGCGCCCTCCCAGGCATATGCCGTCAGGGCCGTCTTGACGAGCGCGGACATCGATGCAGCCTCAATGCCTTTGCCAGACACATCGCCCAGAATCATGACGGCGCAGTCGTCGGGAAGACGGATGAGCGTATAGAAATCGCCGCCGACCAACGCCGAGTTCGTGGCCGACAGGTACACCGAATCGGTTGCGATACCCGGAACATCCCCCAGGGAATTTCTCATGCCGATCTGAAGGGTCTGAGCGATATGGCGCTCCTCGCGCTTTTGAGATTCGCCTTCGTAGATCAGCTCAAAGTCATGCGCTAAGTGCACCAAGTAGTCATATTCAAGGTCATCAATCGGCTCTTGGCTACCATCACGAAGCAGCAGCGCGCGCGTCGTAGGGCTCTTCGCAACAGAAGCAGGAACAATCGCGTCGTTACTGTGTTTGCCATCACCCTCAGAGCGCGGGCGCCCCGCCTCGATGCCGGAGTCGACGTAGAGACCTTGACAAGGCAGACCATGCGCCCTAAGCCAACCTCCCATAGGCATCGATTCGTCAACGCGAGTTATACGGACGTGTTTAAGGTCCTCGGCACTCGTGCCGCCCAAAACAGATGCCTCAAAGCCATCAGGGCCAGCCCCCAGACGTGCCGCTGGCGCCGTCGTGGAAAAGAAAAGCTTCTCGGGATCGTCCGGCAAAGCAACGCGACTGCCGCCTTCAAAATCTATGACGTAGGAATCCAGACTGGCGTCATACTCAACAGGGCAAAAATGGCAGTTAAGCATATTGCAGATCTCGGACGATACCGCCTGGGTAGCCGCGGCGGAATCGTCTAGAAAGGTAAACAACTCATCACGCAAGACATTGAGCGAGCGGCCAAGCTCGGCCGTGCGACGGGAGCGAAGGCTCGATGCCATGCCGACCAGCTGGATAGACAGGTAATCGCAAATGACCTCGAGCACATTAACGTCATAGGCGAGCGGTGCCTGAGGGCGTTTCCAACCAACTTCCAGCACGCCAAGAATCTGCGTACCGTAAAAAACGGGAAGACAGATCTCGCTGCGGTACGGAGGCATATCCTGCATGCGCAACAGGTGCTTAGAACGATTGTCCAAGTCCATAAACATACCGGAGGCGGCCTTATCACCCTCAAGGTCCTGTTGAATCGACAAGCGACAGGCACGCGACTCACGAAGAACATACGTCGGAATGCCAGCGCCATACGGCAAAAACTCAGGCAGGTAGCTGTCGTACAGATCCTTGGAAACACCGCGAAGTTTAAAACCGCCGCTCTCAGAAAAATAGATAGCGGCACCCGAAGCATCGAGCGTTCCGACAAGCTGGTTCAAAACAGCATCAAGTAGGCTGGGTAACTCATCGGAGCCCACAGTGCTCATAATGACCGAGAGCGTGCCAGAGAGGCGCTTGTTCGCCACTCTAAGCTCCGAAAGCGCACGCTTGAGCTGACGGTCGTGCGAATACTGTTCTTCGATGCTATGGAGCGCCACCAGGACACGTGGCGCGCGGCGCCCAAAGATGCGTGGAGGCGTTACGGAGCCCGCACGAACCAAGACGGGGATAAAGGAGCCGTCACTCAGCTTGAGCATCAGTTCGTTCTCGGAGCCATCAGTTTCAAATGGCAGACGATGTTCCGTCGCACGTTCAAAAGCGGATGAGTACAGGACATCTTTAACATCTCCACCGATGACGTCAGCGCGTTCCTCGCACATCAAACCAAGTAAGCGATTATTCACATGCAGAATTGTTCCGTCGAGCTCGCAGATGATGACAGCATCGCTCGTGATCTCGACTAGTTGGGCAACGTCTGCCCACTCGTTGCGTTCAAGCGTTTCCATCGTGGACCCCACCGTCTATCGGTAACAAAAAAGCCTCCGAAGAGGCTTCTCAAATGCGATGGTGTCGGAGGCGGGACTTGAACCCGCATGACCAAAAAGCGGTCACTAGCACCTCAAGCTAGCGCGTCTGCCAATTCCGCCACTCCGACATGCTATGTTGTTGATTCGCAGTTCGTTTTGTTGGACCCGCGCGTTCAACGAGGAAGATAATAACCTATGATTCGAGAACTGTGCAAGCACTTTTTTCAAAAAAGTTTACGAATTTGTTAATGCGCAGGTAGATCCGTATGTCCGGTCCCGAATCGGTGTTGCCTCCCGGCGCGTCCTCGGGCATGACCGATATTTTGCTGCGCACTTCGTGCTGCAAAATATCGCTCCCCCTGACGCTCCTATTTGGCAAGGTGTTTTTTAGAATCCATTTTGCGCTCGGCCTCGAAGGCTTGCCTGTCCCAATCGAGCGGAAGTCCGGCCTCGACCCATGCCTCGTAGGCCCTCCTTATGGGCTTGAGCTCCCTTTGGCCCCTCTCCAGCATCGAGATGTACTTCTCGCTGGTTCCCAATATGGACGCCGCCCTCACCTGGCTGACCCTCGCCGCGCGCCTGGCCGCCACGAGCCCCGAGGCGTCCTCGGGCCTCCTGACCTCGTGCGGGCGCATCAGCGCCCGGTACGCCTCCCTGGCCACGTAGCGCTTGAGGCACCTCATGACCTCCCTGTCGCTCTTCCCCCGCGCCCTGGCCCTCTCGGCGTACTCGGTGGATTGGCAACACCTATTTGGACGATTCCGGGAGGGACAGCCCCGCCTCCCTGAACTCGACCGGAGACATGTAGCC
>NZ_CAXSQQ010000008.1:0-68357 GCF_964239575.1 Collinsella aerofaciens ATCC 25986 | reverse complement strand
CGGATTCGCGCCTCAGGACTCAGCGCAACGCGTTGCGCTGAGTCCTGAGGCTGTTGCAATGAAAATGAGAATCAAGGCGTACCACTAAATGGCTAAATGCCGAGCCACCACTCGAGGTGGCGCTCATGACGGTGGGGTATAATTTGATTGCCATAGATAGCAATTTGGAGGTACCCCATGAATGCCCCCGACGCGCTCCAAAACATCCGCTCAAAACACCCCGCTGCATATTTTGTTCTCTATCTCTTTGTCGGCTGGGCATTGTTGGTTGCCATCACCCATGCTATATCCTTTGGAGCAGAACTGCTAATAGCCAGCTCGGGCCAGCCCGTCGTCAAATGGGAAGCGACCGATGAGTGCACCGACGGAACCCGAACCGTTTACTACAACAGCCCATCCCTCTACCAAGAGTTCAAGGTCAAGATAAAGAACTCCAAGATTGTCGATGCCGAACTAGGCGTTTTCTCGACAATCGGAGCAACCGTCAGCGCCGAGCAAGTCGAGTACACGGACAGCCATGCAACGTATCGTATCGACCTCAGCATCCTAGGCCGACCGTCACGTACCTGTCTACTCGAATGCGATATACGCGGCACCACATTACACATGTCCGAAATACAGATGCGCCCGGACAAAGAGTTCTCTTCTTGAGCAGTATGCCCGCCCGCGCAGCTACTCCACCGGCTTGAAGATGGTGGCCTGGCCGAAGACGCTGCGGATGAGGGCTTTGGCCTCGTCCTCGGTCTGCGGGATGCTCGGGGCTGCGCCCTGATGGCCGAAGGGGCTGCCCGCGCCTGGGTTGGACTCCCAAGGGGCAGCGGGGGCGTCCTCCTCTTTGGGGGCAGCTGCAGCGGGCTTGGGCGCGGACGCCGCACCCGGCACGTCGAACGGCGGCAGATCGTCCCCGCCGGCATCGGCAGCAAAACCGCCGACCATGGCATCGTCGTAGGGAACCTGCTCGGATTCCCACGGAGCGGACTGCGCAGACGGCTGAGTCTTGGGAGCGGCAGAGCGCTCGGGCGCACGGGGCGCTGGCTCGGTCGGGAGCTTGCCCGTGGCAGGAGCGCCGGCAGGGTTGTCGGAGCGCAGCCAGGGGGCCTTAGCCAGGTCGGATGACTTAGACGCAGGCGCGGCGGCGGGCTTGGGCGCGGGAGCCGGAGCAGCAGATTTGGGCGTGGCGGGCTTAGGCGCCGACGGGGTCGGTGCCATCACCGGCGTCGCTTGCTGCTGCGGAGCGCTGGCGCTCGAGGATACAGGGGCCGCCGAGGACACGGGTTGCGGGTCCGCAGATGCCGCAGCCCGTGCAGATGGAGAATGCTCCTCATGTTGAGGAGCCGGCGTGCCACCTCCATCCAGGACGTAGTCGACGGTGCGACGACCGAAGACCGCGCAGACCGTCGGCAGGACCACCGATTGCGTGTCGGCGCGACCGAGCATCTTGATGGCAAAGGTCGAGCCCGCGGGGAACGAGACCGTGAGCTTGGAGCCGTCGTCGGCCGTGGCGCGGGCGTTGAGCAAAAGGCCTGCATAGGAAGCCTGACGAGCCTTGACGCGCTCGACGACCTCGGCCCATTTGCGCTGGAGCTCGCCGGCGTCCTCGACCGCGGGGGTCTCGGCAGCACCGGCAGTGGCAACCTGGGCGGCGTTGTTGGGCCTGGACACCGGCACGGTCGGTGCAGCGGGCGCGGGAGCCGGAGCCTCAACGGGTTGAGGTGCAGGCGTTACAGGTTTGGGCGCGGGAGCCGGAGCCGCGGACTTGGGCGCAGACTGGGCAGCCGGAACAGCAGCGCCGCGGTCCCAAGGCATGCCGCCCTGATGCGCGGACGTAGCAGCGGGGGCGGCGGTCGCCGCAGGAGTAGCAGCTCGGGCACCCGAAATCAGCGTCGGCTGCTGGACAGCAGATGCGGATGCTGCAGGCGCACTCGCTTGAGCAGCTGCCACGCTCGCCGGAACGGCGGCGTTGGCAACCATGGCCTCCAAGCGAGCCACGCGCTCAGCCAAAGCCTCAATCGTTAAATCGGCCTCGGGACGCGCCAGGCGGGTGCAGGCGATCTCGAGCACCAGGCGCACGTCGCTCGCACCCCTCATCTCCAAGGCGGCATCGTCGAGCACCGTCAGCACGCGAGCCAAACGATCGGCAGGATGCTCGCCAAAGGCAGCGGCCTCGGCTGCAAGCGCCTCGGCCTGCTCGGCACCGCCCTCAAACAACTCGGCACGGGCACCGGCAACGCAAGCAACATACACGTCGCGTACGTGCGCCACCAGGTCGCGCGTCAGTTCCAGCAGATCGTTACCTTCCTCGACCTGCGCGCGAATAAGCCCATAGAGCTCGGCGACATCGCGATCGGCAATGGCGCGCGCAAACTCGCCCAGAATCTGGTCCGAAACTTCGCCCAAAAGCGAGCGGGCATCGTCCGCATGCACGGTGCCGTTGCCGAAGACGCTCAGCTGCTCCAGCGTGGAGAGCGCGTCGCGCATGCCGCCCTTGGCATGGCGCGCCACGATGGCAAGCGCCTCGTCGTCGTAGTCGAAGCCCTCCTGCTCGCACACGTATGCCAGGCGACGCTCGATATCCTCGTTACCGATGCGGTGGAAATCGAAGCGCTGGCAGCGCGAGAGGATGGTCTCCAGAATCTTTTGCGGGTCGGTAGTGCACAGCACAAAGATCACATGCGCCGGCGGCTCCTCGAGCGTCTTGAGCAGCGCGTTAAACGCCGCCGTCGTGAGCATGTGGACCTCGTCGATGATATAGATCTTGTACTTGCCGCGCACCGGGGCAAAGTTAACGGAGTTGATGATCTCCTCGCGCACGTTGTCTACGCCGGTACGGCTTGCGGCATCGAGCTCGTAGACATCGGGGTGGTTGCCCTCGGCAATGAGCTCACACTCCTCGCAGGTGCCGTCGGGCATGCAGCCGCTTGCACCCTCGGCGCGCGCCGCCTCGGCATTGCGGCACAGCAGCGCCTTGGCCAAAATGCGCGCCATAGTGGTCTTGCCCGTGCCGCGCGGTCCGCAGAACAGGTAGGCGTGGGACAGGCGCCCCTCGGTGATGGCGTGCTCGAGCGTCGAGACGATATGCTGCTGGCCCACCACGGAGTCGAAGGTGAGCGGGCGATACTTTCGGTACAACGATTCCATGGGTGCTCCCCCGGGTATACTGAGTCTTGTTGCCGCGGCGGCCATGCGGTCGCACGGCATACTGCATCCATAATAACCCGTACGGCGAGCCCGCCGCGATAGGAGTCCAAAGAGCATGGCAGACGCAGAGAGCAACCTCGTTCCCTCCGAAGCAGCCGACCAGGTCGAGGTCGCGCTCGAGACGCAGGCAGCAGCCGATGACGGCATCCTGTACCTCAACGAGTATCAGTACGAAAACGACCTCGTCACCGATTTCGCCCGCTTGGTTGCCTCGCCCAGGCGCCGCGGCTCCCTGTACGTCGCCGCCGCCATTGCCGCGCTGCTCGGTATTGGCATGCTGGTGGCCGGCGGCAGCTGGATCAAGTTCGGCGTCGTGCTGATCGTGTTCGGCGCCTTTTTGGCCTGGTGGAGCAAAAATCTGCACCATACGCTCGCGCGCGACTTTATCGAAGCCGTCGAGGCAGACGAGTCCATGGGCGGCCGTTACCGCCGCGTCGCCGCCAACGAGGACGGCCTGATGGTCTGGGGCAAGAGCGGCAAGTCGCAGTTCTTCCCGTTTGAGAAGCTCGACCACGTACTCGACGGCGAGCGCATCTTTGTGGCCATGTTCGCCGACCAGGGCGTGACGATCCCTAAGGACACCTTTGTTCGTGGTGATGCCGAGCAGTTTGGCTCCTTCCTCAAGGCGCGCATCAACAAAAAGCTGCGCATCGAGACCAAACGCAAGAAGATGAAGGCCGAGAAGGCCGCTGCCAAGGCCAAGCAGGAAAGCGAGCCCAAGAACGCAAAGGCCAAACAGCGCAAGCAGAAGAAGAACAAGAAGAAGCACTAAGGCCGAGCCAGACAGGCCACCTCGCCCCGCTACCTTCACCATGCGCCCGAGCGTGCTAAACTAGCAGCATCTATGCCACCGCGAACGGCTCGGCCCCGCGCCCGCCGCTCGCAAACGAACTTTAAACGCACGAGGGTTGGCCATGCCGCTTTTCTCGCAACATACCGCCCGGTTCTCGCCGGACGTTCCCTTGGAGGGCACCAGCTCTCGCGAGCTGCTCAAGCGGTTCCAGCCGCTCGAGACGCTTGCGACCGGCGGTTTTGGCTCCATCGAGATTTGCCGCGACACGCACCTGCGCCGCCGCGTCGCCATTAAGCGCATCCCCCTTATCAACGGCGCCGGCATGCCCGCCAGCGACATCATGGATGTCTTGCGCGAGGCACACACCGCCGCCATGCTTCAACATCCCAATATCGTGCAGGTTATCGACTTTACGCACGACACCGCCTATGCCTACCTGGTCATGGAGTATGTCGACGGCATGTCCCTAGCCGAGTTTTTGCATCGCGTGGACGGCCATTCGCTCACCTTTGACGAGGCCGCGGCAATTGCCGACGCGCTGGGCCAGGCACTCACTTTCGCCCATAGCAACGGCGTGCTCCACCTGGACATTAAGCCCGCCAACGTGCTCATCGACCACTCGGGCAATGTAAAGCTCACCGACTTTGGCATGGCGCGGCTGTCGTCTGCCGGCGGCTTTGGCGGCTCGCGCGGCGGCACCATCGGCTACATGCCACCCGAGCAGCTCGACATCGAAACTGGCACGGTTGACGAGCGCGCCGATGTCTTTGCCCTCGCCTGCGTGATCTACGAGGGCCTGTGCGGCAGCGCTCCCTTTATGGCCGCCACGCCCGGCGACTCGCTCGGCCGCATCATCGGCGGTGCCACCTACCCCAGCGAGCTCATCCCGCACTTTCCCCCAGGAGCCGAGGCTGCGCTCATGAGCGCCCTCTCCCCCATGCCGCAAGACCGCCCCAGCAGCATCGAGGCATTTTGCGACCAGCTGCTCGCCGGCTTGGGCAGCGTGCGCGAGGGCCGTCGCAGCCTGGAGCAGATGGTGGGCGAGCTGTCGGATGACGAGCGCGCGGCAGACGATATCGAATCGTTGCCCTATGAGGACGACGCCATCGAGGTCGACCCCGCGCTCGGCTGGGCCGGCACGCGATGGAGCCGCGCGCGCGATTACACCATGCGCGCCATCTCGGCGCTAACGTGTGGTGCCTTTAGCTTTCTGATCATGCAGACAGCGGGCGTCGCGGCGCTTCCCGGGCTGGTCGTGGCGGCCATCGCTATTGGCGCGGCGGCAGGCTTGGCCCCGCAGATCGGCTCGGCCATCTCGGCCGTGGGCTTTTTGGTGCTCATGGCCAACGCCACCATGCAGACGCAGGGCATCCTGTCGATGTTGCCCGTCGCGGTGATCTTTGCCGCCGCCATGTCCGGTTGGTGGATCGCCTGGGGTCGCACCGAGGCTGCCGCGAGCGCCGCACTCACCTGTGCACTCGCGCTTGGCTGTCTGACCGGCAATACCTTCCTAGCAGCTGGGGTCGCCGCCGGCGTCGCGTCATTTTGGCTCGGCCCGGCAAGCGCCGCCGCAGCAACGGGCATGGGCGCGCTTTTTGCCCGCCTGGCGACAGTCGCGCTTTCAGCCGGAGGCGTGCTGGGGCTCGGTAACGTTGCCGCAGCGCTGGGAGACCCGCTCCTTTGGGCTGCCTTTGGGCTGGCCGCGGCAACTGCCGCAGCGTCATCCGCGCTGCTCAATGCCCATGCCAAGCGTGCCAATCAGGACTCAAACCTTGCCGCAATCGCCGCCATCGCTGTCACCGGCATCGGCTGCGCAGCGGCGTCCTGTCTTGCACACCATATGGAAATTGCCAGCCTTGCAGCCGCGGTCATCGCCAAGGCGGCGGTTGCGGGAATCCTATCCTCTATAATCGTTGGGATATGCCTATATTTGCTCGGATACCAAAGAACCTATACGGAGAGTGATCTTTCGTGAACTTCCTGAACATCTTCGAGGACCACGTGGCCGGCATCTTCGGTGCCACCCGTGCCCCGTTCTCCTTTAAGAAGCTTGCCAAGCAGGCCGCTCGCGACATGGAGGATCAGACTCTGGTGATCAACGGCGTCAACACGGCGCCGGCACTCTATACCATCCTTATCGCCGCCGACGACGATCCCATGCTCGCCCCGTTCTACCCCGAGCTTTCGCGCGAGGTCCGCGAGTTTGTGAAGGCACAGGCCGAAAAGCGCCGCTATGTGTTTGTCGGCGAGCCCCTCGTGCGCTTTATGATCGATCCGCAGCTGCGTGCCGGCAAGTTCTCGGTCTTTGCCGAGAACGTCGATGCCCCCACGCTCGGCCGCCTGTACGAAGAAGAGCGCGCCTATCAAAACGGCCTGGGCCAGAACAACTCCGCGGCAAGCCGTGCCGCCAGCGCCCCGCGCGCCGGCCAGCAGCAGTTTGCCGCCCCGCAGCAGCAGCGCCCCGCCGCCATGCCCCAGCAGCAGCCGACGCCTCGCGCCGCCGCTCCCGACCCGCTTGCCGTGGCAGACCCCTTCGCGCCTAGCGTCCCCGACCCCGCCGCTCCTATCCCGGTGCCGCAGACCGTCTCGCGCGACGCGCTTGCCGGCATGGGCGGAGCCGCCGCGACCGGTGCCGCCGTGGGCCTAGGCGCCGCAGCCGGCATCGCCTCCAACATGGCGAGCACCCGCGCCCCGCAGCGCCCGCTCGCCCAGCTCGTCGACGTCGTGAGCGGCGAGAGCCATAGCATCACCTCCGCACAGGTGACCATCGGTCGCGAGCGCTCGGTTTCCGACATTGCCCTGCGCGACCCCAACGTGTCGCGTCGCCACGCCCAGCTCACCTTTACGGGCTCGGATTGGTCGATCGAGGACCTCAATTCCACCAACGGCACGCTCGTCAACAACCGCCGCATTACGCGCTGCCCGCTGCGCAACGGCGATCTGCTGACGTTTGGCCTGAGCACCTTTGAATTTAGGGGATAGTCGCTTATGAACATCGATATCGTCCTTTTTGCAGGCCGCATCGTCCTGGTCGCCCTGCTCTATATCTTCCTGTTCGCCGTCATGAAGACCGGCGTGGGACTTGTGCGCGGGCAGCGCCGCGACTCGGCTATCTGGACGATCGATGTGGACAAGGGTCCGCGCGGTATCCGCGGCATCCACGTAGACATGCTCGGCCCCGTCATCGTCGGTCGCTCGCCATCTTCGGACATCTGCATCAACGAACCGTTCGTCTCGGCCTCGCATGCGCGCTTTTCGCTACAGGGCCCGGCGCTCATCATCGAGGACCTCAACTCGCTTAACGGCACGCTCGTCAACGGCCGCCAGCTCGTGGAGCCCGCGACGCTGCGTGAGGGCGACGAAGTCCAGATTGGCGACGTGGTCATGAAGGTGAACCGTCGATGATCGACGAGGAGAACAAGTCCGCAACTATGACCGAGGCACCGGCTGCCGCCGCAGCTGCGCCGGCCCACGCCGCTCCGGCGGGCTCCGCACCCGTGGAACCCGAGGACACCGTGTTCTCCCTGCCTCTTTCGCATGTAACGCATGATATTTCGGATCTCGCCGATAACGAAGACGAAGAGGATGCCGTAGCGGCGCCCATCGGCGCACATGCTGCGGAACAGCCCACAGCGCCCGAAGCAACCCCGGCGCCGGCTCACTTTGCAGAGCCCGTCGCCGCGGCAATCAACGAGAGCGCTGCGGTGTTTGCGGCACCCGAGCCCGCCGCGCCGGCGTTTCCCATAGCCCCGGCATCCGAGGTTGCGCCCGCGTCTACGCCGGCGCCCGAGGCGGGGACATCCCCCGAGGACGGCCCTGCACCCAAGACCCCGCAGCCTGCGCCCGCAAGCGAGTCCGATGCCGTGGCCGAGCCCGCCGCCCAGTCGCAAAACACGCCCGCGCCGTCGCACTTTGCGACGCCCGATCCTATAGACGTCAGCCCGCAAGATGACGAGTCGACCGCCCGCGTTTCCGAGGAGCCCGACTCCCCGGACACCGGCGATTCCGAATCAAACGCCGAGACCGACACCGTCTCTCCCGGTGACACAGCCGAGATCGACGTTGCCGCCGTTGAGGCCAAGCTCAAAGACCCCGGCTCGACCATGAGCTTTGAACCCCTAACCGAGGAGCGCATCGAGACCGACTCGACCTATGATGCCGGCACCACCACGCAACTCATGTGGGGCGCCCGCTCCGACGTTGGCTGTGTGCGCCCGCACAATGAGGATTCCTACCTGGTGCAGTCGCCGCTCTTTTGCGTATGCGACGGCATGGGCGGTCACGCCGCCGGCGAGGTAGCCTCCTCTATCGCTGTCGAGACCATTGCCAAGACAGCTCCTCAGTCTGCCGACGCCGCACGCCTGGCGGCAGCCGTCGAGGCCGCCAACGCCGCCGTAATCGAGGCTGCCTTGAATGGCCTGGGCAAGCCCGGCATGGGCTGCACAGCCACTTGCGCCTATATCGAAAACGACACGCTCGCCATCGCCCACGTGGGTGACTCTCGCGCCTACCTGCTCCACGAGGGCACGCTCATCCGCGTGACCCGCGACCACTCCTACGTGGAGGAGCTCGTGGACGCCGGCGAAATCACGGCAGACGAGGCTCGCGTCCACCCCAACCGTTCGGTCATCACCCGCGCGCTGGGCTCGGATCCCGCCATGTATGCCGACCACTTTACCCTGCACATCGAGGAAGGCGACCGCCTGATTCTGTGCTCCGACGGTCTTTCAAGCATGATTCCCGATAGCGATATCGAGAACATTGCTACGCAGTCCTCGAGCGCACAGATCTGTGTCGACAACTTGGTGGACGCGGCGCTCGCCGCCGGCGGCCACGACAATGTGACCGTGGTGGTCGTCGACCTGGTCGACGACGGCGTCATGCGCGAGGCAAAACGCGTCCGACGCCGCAATGTCACCATCGCCACCGTCTTGGCCCTTGTCTTTGTTCTGGTAGCAGGCATCTGGGCATACACGGGCGTCACCGGCTCCTATTACTTGGGAACCTACCACGGCAATGTCGCCGTCTGGCGCGGCCTGCCCGGCAAGACGCTCGGGGTCGAGCTCCACTGGCTCGAGAGCGAAACCAGCATCAAGCTGTCCGACCTGCCCGAAGACACGCAAAACCGCCTGAAGGCAGGCATTCCGCAAACGAGTGTCGACGATGCGCAGGACACCATTTCCAAGTATCGCCATCAGATTGACGAAGAGCAGACCCGTCAGGTGATTGACGCGCAAACGATTCGCGACAACACCGATCAGGAATCCGCCTCCGAGTCAGATTCCGAGAAAACCGCCGAACAGTCAGCCGAGGCCGAGGCCTCCGATAAGAATTAGAAAGGGAGTGCCGCTTATGAGTCGCCGCAACACCGAACTGCTCTTGCTCATCGCCTCGGCGTTCCCCGTCATCCTGCTCTATGCGATGTACGTGCTCACCGCGGGTGCCACGATTTCCTTTGAGACGCTCGCCGTGCCGATCGGCCTGTTCGCCGCCTTCGCCGCGGCGCATATCGCCGTGCGCATCCTGGCGCCCGGCGCCGACCCCGCCATCCTGCCCATCGTCTTTGTGCTCTCGGGCATCGGCATCACATTCGTGACGCGCCTGGCCCCCGACCTCGCCATCTCGCAGCTCATCATCTTGTTTGTCTCGGTGGCGCTCATGGTGGGAACGCTCGCACTGGTCAAGAACCTCGACGTGGTCATGCGCTACAAGTACACCTTTGGCATTATCGGCATCATCCTGCTGATGCTGCCGATCTTTATCGGCACCACGATCTCGGGCTCCAAGCTGTGGATTCGCATCGCGGGTTTCACCATCCAGCCCGGCGAGTTCGCCAAGGTCTTCATCGTCTTGTTCCTGGCAGGCTATCTGGCCGAGAACCGCGAGCTGCTCTCCATCTCCAACCGCAAGATCCTGGGCCTCAAGATTCCGCGCTTCCGCCTGCTGCTGCCGCTGTTTGCCGTGTGGGGCGTGTGCCTGCTCATCGTCGTCTTCGAACGCGACCTGGGCTCGGCCGTCCTGTTCTACACCATCTTTTTGCTGATGCTCTATGTTGCCACGGGACGCTTTTCGTACGTCATCATCGGCCTTGCGCTGCTGGCCGTTGGAGCCGTGGGTGCCTACAAGTTCCTGTCGCACGTGCAGGTGCGCTTTCAGGTCTGGGTCGATCCGTTTAAGGACGCCCAGGGTCAGGGCTACCAGATCGTACAGTCACTTTACTCGCTGGCTGACGGCGGCCTGGTTGGCGTCGGCATCGGCAATGGCATGGCAAACAACATCCCCGTCGTCGAGTCCGACTTTATCTTCTCGGCCATCGGCGAGGAAATGGGCCTTTTGGGCGGCGGCGCCGTGCTCATCCTGTTTATGCTTTTTGCCGTGCGTGGCCTCACCACGGCAGCCCGCGCCAAGTCCGACCTTGCCGCCTTTAGCGCGACCGGCCTTACGGCGGCCATCAGCTTCCAGGCATTCTTAATCGTTGGCGGCGTAACCCGCCTGATCCCACTGACCGGCGTCACCCTGCCCTTTATGAGCCAGGGCGGCTCCTCGCTGCTGGCGAGCTTTATCATCGTCGCGCTGCTGCTGCGCGCCGGCGACGAGGCAACCGGACGCGAAGCCGAGCTCACCGGCACCGGCACCATGGCCGCCATCACCGATGACCAGGTCGCATCCGCCGCTGCCCCGACCGGTACGCGTTTTGCCAACGCACCTTCCTACAGCCACGGCAACCACTCCGCGGGTTCTCGCATGCGTCGTCGCCTGCTCGACACGCCTGAGTCCGGCGTGCTCGGCCGCGTGGCGCTTGCCAACCGTCTAACTCGTGCCGTGCTTGCCTTCACGGCGCTGTTCGCCATCCTTATCGGCAACCTCACCTATGTCCAGGTCATCAAGGCGAAGGACTATCAGGACATGCCGACCAACAACCACACCATCGCCCGCTCCAAGTACATCCAGCGTGGCTCCATCATCACGTCCGACGGCGTGACACTAGCCGAGTCGCTGCAACAGGAGGACGGCACCTACGCCCGCTCCTACCCCAACGGCAACATGGCCGCGCATGTGGTGGGCTACGTGAGCCAGCAATACGGCACCGCAGGCATCGAGAGCGTCATGAACGATACGCTCACCGGCTCCAAGGATTACTCCAGCTGGAACAACGCCATCGCGTCGCTCGCGGGGCAGACCCAGCCGGGCAATACCGCCAA
This sequence comes from Collinsella aerofaciens ATCC 25986, assembly GCF_964239575.1. Taxonomy (GTDB): domain Bacteria; phylum Actinomycetota; class Coriobacteriia; order Coriobacteriales; family Coriobacteriaceae; genus Collinsella; species Collinsella aerofaciens_BQ. Next base: position 57,164 of record NZ_CAXSQQ010000008.1, on the reverse strand, counting down.
GCTCACCATCGACTCGCGCATCCAGACGGCTGCCGAGCAGGCGCTCAAGGGCTTTAAGGGCGCTGTGGTGGTCATGGATCCGCGCACCGGTGCGGTCCTTGCGTGTGCGAGCTCGCCCACCTACGACAACACCAACATCGACGCCCTGATGCAGTCGGGCGGTGGCGAGGACGGCTCCATGTACGACCGCGCCATGGACGCGCTGTACACCCCGGGCTCGACCTTTAAGGTCGTCACACTCTCCGCGGCGCTCGAAACCGGCACTGCCAGCCTTACCAGCACGTACCAGGCGCCCGGCTCCATGGATATTGGCAACGCGCCGGTCACCAACTATGCCAACGAGAGTTACGGCACCATCAGCCTGCAGCAGGCCTTCGCCGTGTCGTCCAACGTCGTCTTTGGCCAGGTGGCCAACGAGGTCGGCGCCAACTCGCTCGTCCAGTTTGCCAACGCCTTTGGCTACGGTCAAAAGCTCGGTCAGGATCTGACCACCGCGGCTTCCATCATGGCCGACCCGTCGCTTATGACCGAGTGGGAGACCGCTTGGGCAGGCGCCGGCCAGCCCGTCGGCATGGACCACACACCTGGCCCGCAGACCACCGTCATGCAGAATTGCGTGATCGCTGCCGCTATCGCCAACAGCGGCGTGGTCATGGACCCGTTCTTTGTGTCCCAGATACTCGCCCCGGACGGGACCGTGGTTAAGACCACGCAGTCCCGCTCGCTGGGCCAGGCTGTCAGCTCTACCACGGCCGACCAGGTCAAGCAGGCCATGCTCGCCGTCTTCCAGTCCGGCACCGGCACCGATGCCCAGATTCCGGGCGTCAAGGTTGCCGGCAAGACCGGTTCGGCCGAGATCGGCGGCACCAACGTCAACTCTATGTTTGTTGGCTTTGCACCTTACGATTCACCCACGGTTGCCATCTCGGTGGCCCTGGAGGATTACGACAAACACGACGTCAAGGCGGCCAAGATTGCCGGCATCGTCCTGACCGCGGCGCTCGCCGCACAGGGAGCGTGATGCCCGTGATCAAGGCGGATACTTGGGGCACGCCACGGCCGATGAGCTAGCGGCAACGCGTCACACGGCCCCAGCGGCCACATCATAGGTACTACACACATCGTTGAGCGAATAGTTATGTTAGGAGCAGGAATGGAACAGAGGGTCCTCGGGGGAAGATACCTCCTCAAGGATAAGGTAGGAACAGGCGGCATGGCGACCGTCTACCGTGCACAGGACCAGGTTCTCGACCGCACGGTTGCCGTCAAGATCATGCTGCCGCAGTATGCCGGCGACGCCACCTTCGCCGCCCGCTTTAAGCAGGAGGCCCAGGCAGCTGCCGGCCTGTCCTCCCCCTATATCGTGGGCGTCTACGACTGGGGCAAGGACGGCGACACCTATTACATCGTCATGGAGTACCTGCGCGGTACCGACCTTAAGAGCGGCATCAAGAGCCACGGCGCCCTCGATCCCAAGAAGGTCGCGCAGATCGGCTCGCAGATCAGCTCCGCGCTTTCGGTCGCACACAAGCACGAGATCATCCACCGCGACATTAAGCCGCAAAACATCATGGTGCTGCCCGACGGCAACATCAAGGTAATGGATTTTGGCATCGCACGCGCCAAGAACAGCCATCTCACGCAGGATAATAACGTGCTGGGCACCGCCCACTATGTAAGCCCCGAGCAGACCCGCGGCCAGGACCTCGGCCCCACCTCGGATATCTACTCGCTTGGTGTCGTCATGTACGAGTGCGCCACCGGCCGCGTACCCTTTGACGGCGACGACGCCATCTCGGTCGCGCTCAAGCAGGTCAACGAGCTCCCCATCCCGCCGAGCCAGATCAACTCCGGCGTCGATGCCGACCTGGAACGCATCATCCTCAAGTGCATGGAGAAGGACCCGGCAAACCGCTTCCAGACGGCCGACGAGCTGCGCCAGGTGCTCAACAGCTACCTGTCCGGCCGTGCCGTCAACGTCTCGGAGCCCACGCGCATCATTGGTGCCGCCGGCGACCTGGGTGCCACCAAGACCCGTGAGCTTTCCGACTCAACGCGCGCTATGGTTCGTCCCGTCTCGGGCGTGAGCGGTCAGAATACCGCCCGTAGCGCTGTCTCGGGCTCCACGGGCTCCTACGAGGTCGAGAAGCCTAAGTCCAACAAGAACAAGATCATCGCCGCCGTGATTGCCGCCGTCGCCGTAATTGGCGTTGTAGTGGCCTTTGCCACGGGCATGTTCAGTGGCGAACAGGTCACGGTGCCCGACGTGCTGGGCAAGGACCAGGAAACCGCTATTGAGCTGATCAAGGAAGCAGGCCTTGAGGTTGGCACCGTCGACCAGAGCTACAACGACGATGTCGACGAGGGAAAGGTCGCCGAGCAGACCCCCAACGGCAACACCAAGAAGGCCAAGGGCACAAGGGTGAACCTGGTAATCTCCAAGGGCCCCAAGCCCTCCGAGAAGGTTGAGGTTCCGCAGCTCGTCGGCCTGACCAAGGACCAGGCCGAGGCCGCACTGGCAAGCGTGGGCCTGAAGGGCAGCGCTTCGGAGGAAGCCAATGAGGCCGAAGAGGGCCAGGTCTTTGAGCAGAGCACTGCTGCCGGCAAAGAGGTCGAGAAGGGCACGACCATCTCGTACAAGGTCTCTGGCGGCCCGGACACCACCTCTGTGCCCGATCTGACCGACATGACCGAGGCCCAGGCGCGCAACGCTCTCGACATGGCTGGCTTTGGCGTCGACGTGAGCTACCAGGAAAACGACTCGGTTACCGAGGGCACCGTAATTAGCTGGAACCCCAGCGGCAAGCAGAAGCCCGGCGCCACGATCACCGTCGTCATCGCCAAGAAGTCCGGCAAGGCCAGCGTCCCGGGCAACCTGTACGGCAAGAGCATCTCCGCCGCCGTCACCGCGCTCAACAACGCCGGTTTCTACAACATCGCATTCTGCGATCAGAACGGCAACCCCGTGAGCGGCAACGAAAACGCCACCGTTACGGGTGTCTCCCCCACCGGCAAGCAGTCCACCGACAGCACGATCACGCTGACGGTCGCACTTTCTGGCTCCACCTCGGGTGACGATTCCGGCACGACGACTAACTAGTCGACAACCCATCACCTGCAGCGGCTATGGCCGCAAACATATTCGCTCAGAAGCGCCCGCTTGCTCCCCGGCAAGCGGGCGCTTTGTTTATCGACAGGCCAGGGCTCCATAGCAACACAAAGAGGCCCGCAAAAACAAGCCTCCCAGGTGACAACAGAATATGTAATGCAGTAATTACTAGCCGCAGAACTTCACCATGATCTCGACCACGAGCTTCTCGGAGTTGAGCTGCTGTATCATGATGCCCTGCTGGAACAGCGGGATGTTGGCGCGCGTGTGCTCCGGATCGGAGTGCTCGACGAACTCCTTCTTATCCAAGGTGCAGACCGAGCGCGACAAAACGACTTCGAAGCGACCCATTACGGCATCGCGCATGCGCTACAATCTCGGTTAATCTGTTAACCACCCGAAAGCAGCAGGAGGCCCCATGCCCACACCAGGCAAGCGCCCATCCATGCGCCAGATTGCCGTCGCGGCCGGCGTATCCGTCGCCACGGTCTCCCACGTCATCAACGGCAGCGGCCGTTTTTCCGAAGACACCCGCAAACGCGTGGAAGCCGCCCTAAAGGAATACGGCTACGTCACGAACATGGCGGCGAAGAGCCTCCGTATGGCCCAGTCCCGGACCATCGGTATGATCGTGCCGGACATCTCCAACGACTTCTTTTCCAAGATCGCCCTGCATGTGGAGCGCGAGCTGGCAACCGAGGACTACTCGGTCTTTGTTTGCAACAGCGCCAATGACCCCGCCCGCGAGCGTGACTACTTCCGCACGCTGGCAAGCAAGCAGGCCGACGGTATCATCTGTATCTCCGGCCTGCGCAGGCTCGACGGCGAGTTCGTCCCCCACGGAATCCCCGTGGTCTGCATCGACCGTGCGCCCGAAAACGACCTCGGTTTCCCACACGTGGGCTCCGACAACATCGGCGGTGGCTACATGGCGACCGAGCACCTCATCGAGCGCGGCTGCAAGGACATCCTGAGCATCTCGAGTTTTACCGCCAACTACCCCGGCAACGAGCGCCAGATGGGCTACGAGCGGGCGCTCGCCGCGCACGGAATGCCGCTACGCCGCGACTACCAGCTGTTTGTCTCGGGTAAGCAGCCGAGCATCATCGAGTCGGAAGAGCTCGTGACCGACTTCCTCTCCACGGGCTACCCCGTCGACGGCGTCTTCGCCCATAGCGACCACGCAGCCGTGGGCGCGCTGCGTGCGCTCGTTGCCGCCGGCAAGCGCGTACCCGAAGACGTCCGTCTCATCGGCTTCGACGATTCCGTTTACGCGCAGCTTCCGACGCCGCAAATCAGCACCATCCGCCGCTTCCCCGAGCGCCTCGCGCACGAGGGATGTCAGGCCCTGCTCGCCCTGCTGCGCGGCGAAGAGCCCGAGATGGAGACGCTTGTCCCCGTTAAGCTCGTGCAACGCGCGAGCAGCTAGACAGCGGGCAGCGAATAGCCGCGTTTTTCTCTCGCATGTGCTCTATCCCACGCGCGACATGCAAAAAGCCCGCCACCACACGGGTGACGGGCTTTTCCGCTACCAGCCGCGTGCTTCCTCCGCACGTACGAGCTGACGAGCCTCGATCTGGCGAATCATATCGATGCGTCGCTGGTGACGGCCGCCCTCGAACTCGCCGGTGAGCCAGGCGTCGACAATCATTTTGGCCAGCTCGATGCCTACCACACGAGCACCAAATGCGAGCATGTTGGTGTTGTTGTGCTCGCGCGACAGGCGAGCGGAATACGGCTCAGAGCAGGTGCAGCAACGGATACCGCGCACCTTGTTGGCGGCAAGCGAGATGCCCACACCCGTACCGCAGATAACGATACCGTGATCAACCTCGCCGGACATGACAGCGTCCGCCACGGCCTCACCCGCGATGGGATAGTCAAAGCGCTCGGTGCTGTCCGTACCGAAGTTCACGACTTCGTAGCCGTACTTCTCCTGGATATACGCCGTGATGGCTTCCTTGTACTCGACTGCGACGTGGTCGTTTCCAATACCGATCTTCAAAAGAGACCCCTTTCCATAAGAACCATTCGCGCATGCCGCGCGCTCAATCCGTCCTAATTCGCCGTTCCGCTTCTAATACACCTCGCCGGCGCGCAAACGGCGCAGACACTCCTCGTAACCAGCGTCCTTGCCAAACAGCGCACTGGTGCCCAGGATAAATCCGTCCGCGCCAATGGCGGACAGGTCGCGCACGCGCTCGGGCGAGCAGGCGCCGTCGATCATGAGCTTGAAGCCAAAGCGCTCCTTCAGCGCGGCAAGGCGACGCACCTTGTCGTTCGTGAACTCGATAAAGCTCTGACCGGCAAAACCCGGATTCACCGTCATGACCATCACGTAATCGCAGAGGTTCAACATCTCCTCGATCTCGGAGATAGAGGTGTCGGGGTTCACGGCGATACCGGCGCTCTTGCCGAGGGACTTAATCGCGGCGAGTGTCTTGACCACGTAACGCTCGGACTCCGGATGGATATAGATGATGTCCGCGCCGGCGGAGGCGAAAAGTTCAACCTTGCTGGCAGGATTCTCGACCATAAGGTGCACGTCGACGAGCTTGTTGGTGGCAGCTCGCACGGCCTTGATGTCTTCGAGACCCATGGCGAAATTGGGAACGAAACTGCCGTCCATCACGTCGCAATGGAAGATGTCGATGCCGGCGGCGTCGAGATCCTCGACGGTCGCACGCAGATTGCCGTAGTCGGCGCACATGAGACTGGGGCAGAGCAGCATAGTGAACTCCTTATCCGCTCGGTGATTATCTACTCGGTGGTAATTAATCGTTTAACCTTTATCTACAGTCTGGCTGATTAATCGTTTAACCACGTTGTTAACCTGCAGGCTTTTCCAGATTCACAACGTTGCCATATTTGCCTATCTAGCTGGTATCATGCAGGAGCCCGCACCACGAAACGCTGTCGTATTCCCTAGGAAGAAATCCCGCTACGCGGACAGCAGCAGCCAGGGGCCGCAATCCGCAGACCTGAGCCCGGACCCCCTACGCTCCAGGCGTGATCAGGCGCGCGCACTGGGCGATCTTCTCGTCATAGGACTCCGCGATAATCGACACACCATCGAACCCAAACGCGCGAACATTCGAGAACTGATGGAACTTCGAGCTGTCGCACAGCACGTACGCCTTATTCGAATTCTCGCGCACGATGCGCTTCTTCGCCGCCTCAACGTAGGAGGGCGTCATGACGCCGCGGTCCTCGTCAATCGCGTTGGTCCCGATAAACGCCTTATCGAAGTACAGATCGCGCAGGATCGATTCGGTCATAGAACCGCAGAACGAGGAGTTCACATAGTTGAACTCGCCACCCACCACGATGAGCTGGGCGCGCGTCTCGCTCTTAATCAGGCACGCCGAGGCATCCGTCGTGTAAATTGTCACGTCGCGGTCGAGCAGCAGACGCAGCAGCGCCGTGCAGGTGGAACCCGAGTCCAAGTAGAGCGTGTCCCCGTCCTCAACAAAACGCAAGGCGACTTGGGCAATCTGTTCCTTCTCACTCCCGTGTAGGCCCGAACGCGTCGAGATACTCACCTCGTGGACAGCCGAGAGGAGCCTCACCGCGCCGCCCGAAAGATGCTCAACCTTGCCAAGCGCCTCCAGCTCCTTGAGGTCGCGACGTAGCGTCGAAATAGAGACGCCCGGCAGCTCCTCCTGCAGCTCGGAAATCCTCGCGAGGCCCGACTTCTGCAGGCACTCTACAATTCGCTCCTGGCGCTCATACGGAATCATATTGGGAACCTCTCCAAACCACTCTGCTTCACGCTCGTTCATTTCTTTTCGAAAAGTGTAACGCACAAGCAGAATAGCGGCCGCCACCTGTTGCGATGACGACCGCTTAATCGATTGACCTACCCTCTCGTTCACAATTTGAACGAGGTTGACACACCTCGCGTAAGCGCGACGCTCTTCAAGCGAAGAGAACGACCCTAGGAGAGGCGGCGCATCCGGGGCTCTTAGGCGAGCTGATCCTCCTTGCCGGTGAAGGCGAAGGCAAGAACACCGGCCACGACGGCGGAAATGAGCATGCCGACCATAGCCCAAGCGAAGTTCATGGGGTCGGAACTCACGAAAGCCGGGAACGTAGTGACGGAACCGAAGGTGAACGCAGTGGTGACGACCTTCATGATACCGAGGAACGCGCCGCCGACGGCACCGCCGATGATCTGCGCAAGCCAGACCTTCTTGTTCTTCACGAGCATACCGAACAGCGTGGGCTCGATGATGGCGGACAGGGCGATCGATACGACACCGGTCATCGCGAAGCTCTTGAGCTTCTGGTCGCGGGCCTTGAGGAACACGCCGAAGGCGCAGCCGATAACGGCGAAGTTGCAGGCGAAGGTGAAGGGGCAGATGTAGTCGAAGCCGTTCTGAGCGATGTTGTTGATCATGATGGGGTTCACGGCCCAGTGGATGCCCATGGACACCAGCACGGACCAGCCGCCGCCAACCAGCACGCCGGCGAACACGGAGCTGCGCTCGATCAGCCAGTTGACCACGAAGGCGATGGCCTCACCAGCGTAGACGCCCAGGGGACCGATGACGAGCATGGTGAGCGGAACCATAACGATCAGGGAGATGGCGGGCAGCACGACGAGCTTGAGCATCTCGGAAACGTGCTCATCGAGCCACTTGTACAGGTACGAGTAGACCCAGACAGACAAGATGGCAGGGATAACCGTGGAGTTGTAGTTCATGAGAACCACGGGGATGCCGAAGAAGTCCGTCATGGCGCCGTTGCCCGCGTCGCCCATGAGGGCGATGAAGTCCGGGTAGAGCAGGCACGCGCCGAGCAGCGCCGACAGGTACGGGCTCGCGCCGAAGCGCTTGCCGGCGGAGAAGCCGAGCAGCACGGGCAGGAAGTAGAACACGCTCATGGCCAGGGTGTACAGGATAGTGTAGGTACCCGTGCCCTCGGCGATGATGCCGAGCTGGGCGGCAAGGATGACAAAGCCGCGCAGGATACCAGAGCCGGCCATGGCGGGCAACAGCGGGGCAAAGATGCCGGAAATCGCGGAGAAGATCTGGCTGACGATGCTCTCGCCCTCGTCCTTGGTAGCAGCGGAGATTTCCACGCCCGAACCCTTGACCAGCGGCTCAAACTTCTCGTACAGCTTCGGGACCTCAGTGCCGATGAGAACCTGGTACTGACCGGCCTTGTTCAGCGTGTTCACAACGCCTTCGACTTCCTTGACCGCAGCGTCGTCGCAAGCCGCGTCGTCTTTGAGATTGAGGCGCAGGCGCGTCGCGCAGTGCGTCATGCCCGAGATGTTCTCGGGACCACCGACGGCGTCCAGAATCCCCTGAGCCATCGCGTTCCAGTCGCGTTTCATTGGTTACCTCCCCATTGCGCAGAAGAGCTCGCGGACAAGCTCGGCTGCCTTAATCGCGTCGTTTGCATCGATAACGGATTGGATCTTCTCCATGCCTACGGTCTCGATGGCGTCGTTGAGCAGATGGATCATCTGGTCGTTCTGTGCAGCCTCGCCGGCAGCGGGCTCGATGACCGGGAACGTGTCGAAGTAGATTGCGCTGTCGTAACCGTGCTTCTTCACGTAGTAGAGGAACTCGAGGGTCTTCACCGGCGTGGACGTACCAATCATAAGGCCATCGTCGAAGCGACCGTTGCCGTCGTTTAGGTGAATGCCGTAGAGCTTGCCCTCGCGGCCGAACAGGTCGGCGGCCATGGCAGGGTTCTCGTGCTTCATGAGCATGTGGCAGTAATCCAGCGTGACACCCAGGTTCGGGCGGTCTGCAGCGTTGAGAATCATGCCGGTCATACCCATGGAGTCGATGAACGCGTACGCGCGCTCCTCGTAGGGTTTGTACTCAATCGAGATCTTGAGGTCGGGCGCGTAGTCGCAAACCTTCTGGAATGCGGCTACGAGCTGGTCGAAGACGCGAGCGTAGGCGATCTGGAAGCTGTAGTCAAAGCCGTCGTGGCCGAGCCAGATGGTCACCGTGTTGCCACCGGCAGTGCGGCAGTAGTCGCACGCCTCGTAGCAGAGCTCAAGGGCTTCCGCGGCAAGGGCATCATCGGCATTGCCCAGGTCACCGTTGAGGAAGGCGTTGCGGAAGCGCAGCGCGCAGCCGTTCAGCTGCAGGTCGTGAGCTGCGAGCTTGGCGGCCATGTCCTCAGCCGTGACACCTGTGCAGTGCTCGGGGTAGTTGAGGTCGACGTGCGTGAGGCCCACGCTCTGGAACTCCGCGAACACGCGATCAAGATTCTTGTCGCCATCGCGAAAATAGGAGTTGATACGAGTTGCAAGCTTCATGCTTCTACGTCCTTTACCTTCGTCCTTGATCGTTTCTGCCCGTTCGAGCACCTGATCTATATCCGTAATTCGATAAGGGCCGCCGCCTGCGCGCCGGGGCTTACCCTGTGACATGTAGATTACTGCCACATAAGTTCATTTTCAATCAGTATTTTTCACTCTTTTTCTCATTGTGTCAGAGTTTTTCACCGTATAAAGCCATCTACCTTGTGGTTTTGCTGTTAATCAAGTTTGACCATTCTTGAAATTACCTGATTTTTTCTGAATTAATTTGCGGTTTATCGGTAAAAATCGACCGCTCACGGCTGACGGCGACGCAAGATGGAAGATACTTGCATGAGGAAAAGCACTGAATTCCCAGCGCCGATTCGAATGACGCGATTGGTGACGCGAGCGTCGACGGCCCGAATCTGCCGTCGGCCCCCACTAACCAAAAACGGCGCCGCTCACGCGACGCCGTCATATTCCCTGGTCCCCCGGGCGGATTCGATAACTCCCCCCCGCGGGGAAATTGGTGACGCGGGTGTCGACGGCGCTGAGCGCTCCGTGTTTTGGTATGTGGATATGGCAGCCATCAACCTTTCTCGGCATGTGAAACTCTAGGCACATATGAGCATACCTGAGCGACGCAACACATGCGCTCCATCTATCCCAACAAGCTCCAGCGGTACCCGCACTTCCCATTTCGTGTAGAAAAGGGCCTGTATATACTTCCCATTTCGTGTATTGAATCAGGTAACCACACTTCCCATTTCGTGTATACAGCAGCTAGATTGGGCAATCATGTCAGTATTCAGACGTACGGCCTACAATAAACTCCTCGATTGGAAAGCGAGCAATGGATCCCGAGCCATCATGCTCGAGGGGGCCCGCCGCGTTGGAAAAAGCACCCTTGCCCAAGAGTTTGCGCAGTCCAAATACAAATCCCACCTCGTGATCGACGAATCTGTTGCGAGTGAAAAAAGAAGACCGGAGACTCAACTGGTCTCCGGCCTCATTTCTAAAAAACGTCTCGTGGTTCTACTCGTGCTGTCGGGCTTCTACCAGCCTGCAGAAGTCGTTGACGCTCATGAGCCATTCCCTTTGCGCGGGCGTGTAGGTTTCGAACAGCGATGAGGGCACAACGAGGCTGAGCCTGTCCTTAGCCATAGCTCGTGTGTAATCCTCACTTACGGCGGGCTCAAGTGTTACAAGATGCTTGTCCTCGATTCTGTCAGCCTCATCAAGCACCTGACGCCAACGCTCCTTGATGGTTGTCTTGGCACCGAGCATCGTCAGTCGAGCGACAGGGAACTTGGGGTCGTGGTAATCGTCAATAGAGGGAAAGATGAAATCCGGCTTTGATTTGCCCTCGGTGTATTTCTGCGCCGAGTAGCGTATGCCCCTAGCATCGAATAGCATCGAGAGTTGATTCTCGAACGCCGTCCCCGCACGGGACTTGCGGCGCTGGAAGGCCGACATAGTGGTGCGCAGCACGCCATCAACATCAAGCGCCGAGCCAAGGTATGGCGCGAGGTCGCGCTCCAAGAGATGCCGCTCGAAGACGCGGAACAGCATCTCTTCGCGTTCGTAACAAGCGACCAAGCAGCCATCCGGGTCGCCCGTCCAATCGAGCTTTCCAAGGGTGGAAGCTGAGTAGGCTGAGAAGTCTGCCCCTTTGGGGAAGGACTCGCCGAATTTCTCGATCATACCGTCGAGGAAGTTCTCCGCTGCGATCGGCATGCTAACTTCGATGCCGATGGACTCCAAAATCCTTGCGGCGATCGACGTGATGCGCGTATCCTCCCGAGCAGAGGGCGTAAAACCCTTCTCGCCAACCCCGTCGAGCGCGAAGAGCCAGCGAACTTGAGATTCCGCCGTACTCCCCGCTCGGGCAAATAGGATTACGACCTCCTTGGCTTCGTGTAGGGCCAAAACCATGAGGTCGCCCGGACGGGCCATGCCCATGGCAGCATTATCGTTGTAGTAGAGCCTATACTCAGTTCTAGTTGGATGCTTCCTGCGGGCGTCGTACCAAGTGGTATAACCATGGTCGAATATAGGGTCTGCACCATCATCGAGATATGCGAAGGTAGTTCGCATCCCCTTTATGTCATCGTCTCCGAAAAGCGCGCGCAAAGGCCCCACGCCGTTGAATTCGTGCTGGTGGCTTTTATTGGCCCCCATGATGTCAACGCCCGCGAGGGTTTTCGCGACAGCACCGTCAAAATACGCGCCAAGTACTCCATAGTCCATCCTAGAACACCTCCATCATCAACTTCGCGACCGAGCGCACGACCGGCACGGTCACGGAGTTGCCGAACTGCCTGTATGCCTGAGTATCCGACACCGGGATGATGAACTCATCGGGAAATCCTTGCAGGCGCGCGCATTCGCGGGGAGTGAGTTTACGAGGGTTTTTTCCTTCCTGCCCGACCAGAATCTCGCTGCCATCCTTGTGGTACCGGGCGGAAAGCGTCCTTGTCGTGTCCTCTGGGCCGACCATCGAGTATCCAAAGCCGTGACCCGCCGCCTCATGCTTTTCGCGATAGGCGCGCAGATAGGCCCATAGCTTATCCGAAATGGTGTAGCGTTCGTTTGGTTGCTCTTCGAGGATTTCCCCTAGCGTATGTCCCGGTCCCGGCACCTCAAGGTCATCCCACGAGAAGGGAACTTCCTCCCTGAACCCCACGATGTAGATGCGCTCCCTGTGCTGGCACGTCCAGTTTTTTGAATCAAGCACTTTCCAGAAAATATGGTATCCAAGGTCCTCCTCAAGCGTCTGTCGTATGACCTTGAAGGTCTTCCCGCCGTCGTGACTCGTAAGGTTCTTAACGTTCTCAAGCAAGAAGGCCTTCGGGCGCTTGTCGCGTATGATGCGAGCGACCTCGAAAAAGAGGGTTCCCTGCGTTTTATCCTCAAAGCCGGTGGGTCTCCCCAAAGATTGCTTCTTCGAAACGCCTGCAAGGGAGAATGGCTGACAAGGAAAGCCTGCGAGCAGGACATCGAAGTCCGGTATATCGTTTGATGCGACCTGACGGATGTCGCCCGCCGGGGTCTCTCCATAGTTCATCCGGTAGGTTTTCTGGGCGAACTTATCCCACTCGCAAGAGAAGACGCACCTACCGCCAAGCTCCTGGAACGGCATTCGTATACCGCCGATGCCCGCGAAGAGATCGCAGAAGGTAAAAGGCGCGTCGCTGCGCTCCCCTTGGTCAAATGGAGCCCCCGCATCGAGCGATGCGATAAAGGCGCATTCAGCCGCCGTTGGACTAGTATCCCCAGACTCCCAGCGCCGAACGGTGCGTTCGCCAGACGAGCCCATACCAAGGGCGGCGGCGAACTCCTTTTGGGTGAGGCCGAGGTCAATTCTCTTTTGCGCTATATCAGCTGCATTTAGTTGCATGGGACGCCTATCTTGGTTGAAAAACGGTCAAACTGTCCTGTATTTACCACAGCGTTAGTCTATCACCCCGAGCGGACATGTCTTCCCCTTGCTTCAGTCCGCCTCTAAACCCCGTAGCATCAACTGGGCTTTAGGGCTTGGACACTCTACCGGAGGGCTCTAGACGCAATTGGTGACGCGGGTGTCGACGGCCCGAATCCGCCGGCGGCCCCCGCAAACCAGAAACGGCGCCGCTCCCGCGACGCCGTCATATTCCCTGGTGCCCCCGGGCGGATTCGAACCGTCGACACCCGCTTTAGGAGAGCGGTGCTCTATCCCCTGAGCTACGGAGGCATGTTGTACTAGTGTAGCAGATTTGCCCCTTGGCCATGTAGCGCATGGCCACTCATCAAGAAGGCTCTGCAGCGAATTATCGCCGTAGAGCCTTCTCAATAGCGGAAAATTATAACCCAGAATAACGCAAAATAATGGGATGAGGTTTCCTCTAACCACATGTAAGGGAAATTCCATCCCGGTATTCGGCTAAAAAATGGGACAAGCTTTCCCAACTGGCGCTCAAAAGGAAAATGCATCCCGGAATGAGAACGAATTCCGGGATGCATTTTCCGCCATCTATCGCAGACGACTAGTCGCCTTTGTGAAAGAGGCTTTTGATGGCAGCAGGGATGCTCTTGGCGCCCTTGGTCGTTACGTCGATAAAGTCGGGCGAACGCACGAGTCTATCCTCGTCCACGTACTTGCGCACAGCGCGCAGCGTCTCTTTGTCGTCGCGCGTCGAAAACGTAAAGTGACCGTTGTCCTTGGTGAAGATGGCAAAACGCGTAATCTTCTTGGTGCCGCGCAAGACCTCGGCGGCAATATAGTCGACCTCGTCCCACGGGATTTGAATATAATCCTCGGGATTGCGCTCGTTATAGTACTCAAACGCCTTATTGCCCACCATCACGTTACCGTGGCTGGTAAGCCCCATCAGGCAGGTTGCCGGCGTTGCCAGATCGACCTTGCTGTTCTGAGATTGCGCCATACGCGCCTCGCCCTCCAATAAAAACAATCGGACCGCATCCAGTGTACCCACCGGGTGCGGTCCGTTTCAATGGCTCAAAAGCCCTTGCCTAGCAACTCTCGGTCTTAAGCCGAAGCGTGCTTACATGAAGCCGCAGACGCGACCGATGATGCCGACGGCGAAGAGAGCCAGGATGATGACGATCGGGCTGACCTTCTTCTTGAGGAGCTTGCAGACCAGCAGGGTCAGGCACACAGCGGCAAGGCCGGGGATGAGCTGATCGAGGTTAGCCTGAAGCGTGGTGACCTTAACCTGATCAAGGGCGGTAGCACCGATGGAGTTGTACATCGTCAGCGCTTCCTTGACGCCCTCGGAGCCGGAGGGCAGGCTAGCCCAGTCGATAAAGGCGCCAGCAGACTGCGTGACCTTGGAGACGACCGGGGTGAAGGAGATGGACACCCAGCGCTCGACCAGGGCGCCGATGATGAACATACCCAGGATGGAAGCACCCTCGGTGACCTTGCCCATCAGACCGCCGGAGAGGTCCTTGGCGATGGAGGAGCCGACCTTGTAGCCAAACTCCTGCGTGTACCACAGGAAGGCGTAACGGATGATGTTCCACGCGAAGAAGAACAGCAGCGGACCGGCGATGCTGCCGGACAGGGCCATGGAAGCGCCCAGAGCGCCCAGAATCGGGCGAAGGGTGAACCAGAAGGCAGGGTCGCCGACGCCGGCGAGCGGGCCCATCATACCGACCTTGACGCCCTGGATGGCGACGTCGTCGATCGGAGCACCGTTGGCGCGCTCCTCCTCGAGGGCGAGGGTAACGCCAATGACGGGGGCGGAAACATAGGGGTGGGTGTTATAGAACTCCAGGTGGCGCTTAAGAGCGGCAATCTGGTCATCCTTGCTGGTGTAGAGCTTCTTGATCGCAGGGATCATTGCGAAGCACCAGCCGCCGTTCTGCATACGCTCGTAGTTCCACGAGCCCTGAAGGAACTGATGACGGAAGCAAACCTTCTTGCGGTCAGCCTTGGTGAGCTGAATCTTGTTCTCTGCCATATGTATCACTCCCCTCCTACTCGTAATCGTTCAGAATATCGCCGAGCGGGTCGCCGGAGCCACCGCCCATGCCGCCACCCTGCTTGGCCAGATCCTTAAGGCCAAGGTAGATGAGGGCAAGGGAGATGCCGATGAGGCCAAGGGCGATCAGCGTGAGCTGAGGGATGGCAGCAAGGACAAAGCCGAGGATGAAGAACGGCCAGGTCTCCTTGGTGGCCATCATGTTGATGACCATGGCGTAACCGACGGAAGCGACCATGCCGCCGCCGACAGCCATGCCGCCGGACAGCCAGTCGGGCATAGCGTTAAGCGCGTTGGTAACTGCCTCGGCCGGGATGATGCACAGAAGTACTGCCGGAATGGCGATACGAAGGCCCTGCATAAGGATGGCAATGTACTGCCAGCGCTCGATGCCGGCGAAGTCGCCCTTCTCGGCGCAGCCGTCCATGGCGTGAGCGATAGCGGTAGCCAGGGTACGGCAGATCATGGTCAGGAACAGACCAGCGACCGACAGCGGGACGGCGACGGCGATGGCGGCGGTAACGGCCTTCGACGGATCGGTAGCGCCGCCGTTGAGGGCGAGCACCATGATGATCGAAGAGGCGACCGAGGCCAGAGCGGCGTCAGGCGCGACGGCGGCGCCGACGTTAGCCCAGCCAAGGGCCATCATCTGGAGCGAACCGCCCAGGAGGATGCCCTCCTGAAGGTGACCGGTTACGAGACCGATAAGCGTGCATGCCACGAGCGGCTGATGGAACTGGAACTCATCCAGAATGCCTTCCATACCGGCAAGCAACGCGACAATCGCAACAAGCAGAATAGTGATTGCAGACATGTATCGGACCCTCCTTTACTATGCTTGAGCGGCCAGTTCGGCCTTAGCTTTCTTCAACATGGCGTCGAGATCCTCGGAGGAATCCGAAGGAACCTTGCGGACCTCGAACTTGACGCCCTTGGCCTTGAGGGCCTCGAGAGTCTTAACGTCGTCATCGCCCATAGCGACGGCGTTGGTGACGACAACCTTGCCCTTGGAGTGAGCCATGGAACCGATGTTGACTTCTTTGATGTCGACGCCGGCCTCGATGGCCTTGAGCAGATCCTGCGGGTTCTCGAAGAGCAGCATGGCCTTGGTGTCACCAAAGCGCGTGTCCTTGACGACCTCGGCCATCTTCTTGATGGGAACGACGTTGGCATGGACTCCCGGAGGGGCAGCCTGCTCGATCATGGTCTTGCGGAGCTCGTCGTGAGCAACGCCGTCGGAAACCACGATGATGCGGTTGGGGTTGATCTGCTTGGTCCACGTGGTGGCCACCTGGCCATGGAGCAGACGGGTGTCGATACGGACGTGGGCGATCTTGATGTGCCCGTCGCCGATGACCGTTCCCGGAGGGATGGCGCCTGCAGGAGCAGCGGCGGCCGTAGCCGGCTTCTTCTCCTCGGGCTCCAGAGACTCGGGCTTGACGCGCACGCCAGCCTTAGCCTCAGTCACAAGATGTTTTGCGATCGCATGTGCAGTGTTCTTTGCGTCAAAGCGCTGCGAATATGCCTCGATGAGCATAGGCAGGTTGACACCGGTGACGATAGCCCAGGAATCGTGGCCCTCGATGAGCCCGCTGATCTGGTTGAACGGCGTGCCGCCCCACAGATCAACGAGGAAGAGCACCTGCTCCTGGTCCTCGAAGGAAGCGATTGCTTCCTCGACCTTGGCACGGAAGTCGTCGGGGCCCATGCTCGGCTCGAGCGAGACCACGGCTACAGACGGCTGATCGCCAAAGACCATCGAGCCCGTCTGCTTGATTCCAGCAGCCAAGTCCCCGTGGCTAGCAAGAACAATACTTACCATCACATAACCTCCTTTTTGTCTACGTATTTCCTACACGACATTAAGGAAGTATACCTGTTTGGTTTGTGGAATTATAGCTAAATTCGCAAAAGGTTGGTTTATTTGTTTAAACGTCTATGTTTGTTACAAATTGATTACGTTACCGCTTTTTGACTCATTACACGCCAAGGCGTCGCACATCAAGCCATGCATTTTACAGATACAAACAGGCTGTTCATTAATATCGATTTTGGCAAGCGCGAATGCGCTTGTACTGCCGCTATTTTGTTTAAACAGACATGACTTGACTATTATCGTGACTTATGCTCTAGCGCAAGTAGTCATTGGGGACGTTCTTAAACGACTAGTCGTTGGGGACGTTCTTGTTTGACTAGTCGTTTAAGAACGTCCCCAACGACCAAGTTAGGCGATATGGAGGGGGTTGGCGGCGTCGACGGCATCGGGGGCGTCGGAGAGGCCGTCGGGAGCAGCGTCTGCCGGATCCTCGTCGGGGGTCTCAATCTGTTTGATCATGACCTCCTGGCCCTGCAGCAGATATGTTTCGCCGCTGCCGCAATGGGGGCAGGTCTTGCCGTGCTCGACCGTCACGTAGTCGCGGCCGCACGACTCGCAATGCGTCACGGCCTCGACAGGCTCCACGATAAGCTCCGCGCCCTGCGTGATAGGCTTTTTATCCGCCGCCCAGCGCCAGGCGTCGAGCAGCAAGTCGGGAACGACGCCCGAGACCTCGCCCAGCAGCAACGTCACGCTCGAAACGCGACGCACGCCATTGGCGCGCGCCACGTTCTCAACATCGCGAATGATGTGATAAACGATTCCCAATTCATGCAAGGCGAAACCCTTTCTGCAGAGGTTGATTCGATGCAAACTCAAAGCAAGGGGACGGCGAAATCTAGTCTGCGCCGTCCCCTTACCCGTCATGGTTACCTATTTACGACCAAATTTGATCTTAATGGCACGCTTGAGCGCGTACTTGCCGAGGCTTGGGAGCTTTTGCTCGTATTTGACCATCGTGGAGCACTCGGGGCGGTCGCGATCCAGATGGATGGCGTCGAACGCGCACTTGGTGGTGCACAGGCCGCAGCCGATGCACTTGTTGGGGTCGACGATCGAGGCACCGCAACCCAGGCAACGGGCGGTCTCGGCGCGCACCTGGTCTTCGGTAAAGGTCTCGACGTACTCGCTAAAGGGCGCAGCCTTCTCGCGGTCGCGGTTAACATGCGCCACCTCGCGGCTCGCGTTGTCATAGCTCTCGATCACGACATCGTCGCGGTCGAGCGCGGTGTAGCGGCGCTGGTTGCGGCCGATGGTGAGCGTGGAGCCCGGCTGCACAAAGCGATGGATGGACACGGCGGCCTCGTGGCCGGCGGCGATGGCATCGATGGCGAAGCTGGGGCCAGTATAGACATCGCCGCCCACAAAGATGTCGGGCTCAGCGGTCTGATAGGTCTGGGGGTCGGCAAGGGCACCCTGGCCGCGGCCAAGCTCCACCTTGGAGCCAGCCAGCAGGTCGCCCCACACAATGGACTGGCCAATCGACATGACCACACGATCGGCATCGACACGGCGCAGATCGTTCTCGTCGTACTCGGGCGCAAAACGGCCCTCGTCGTCAAAGACACGCGTGCAGCGCTTGAAGGTGATACCGCACACACGACCGGCCTCGTCCAGGTGAACCTCCTTGGGACCCCAGCCGCAGCTGATGTGAGCGCCGTCCTCAACGGCCTCGCGACGCTCCTCCTCGCTGGCGGGCATCTGGGCCTCGCTCTCCAGGCAGAACATCTCAACGTGCTCGGAACCCAAACGGCAGGCGTTGCGCGCGACATCGATAGCCACGTTGCCGCCGCCCACCACGATGGTGCGGCCGGACAGCGCGTCGATCTTGCCACTGTTGACCTCGCGCAAAAAGTCGACGGCCACGGTCACGTCCTCGGCATCCTCGCCCGGAATGCCGGCAAGGCGGCCGCCCTGGCAGCCAATAGCCACGTAGAAGGCCTTAAAGCCCTGCTCGCGCAGCTCGTCGAGCGTCACATCGCGACCGACCTCCACGCCATAGCGGAACTCGGCGCCCATCAGGCGAATGATCTCGACCTCGGCCTCGATAACGTCCTTCTCCAGCTTAAAGCTGGGAATACCGTAGGTGAGCATGCCGCCCGGGCGCTCGTTCTTCTCGAATACGACGGGCTTATAGCCCTTCTCGGCCAGGTAGAAAGCGCAGGACAGACCGGCCGGGCCGGCACCGATAATGGCGATCTTCTGGTCGAAGCCGCCGGCACGCGTCGGGGTCACCACAGGTGGGACATAGCGGGTCGCGGCATCCAGATCGCGCTGGGCGATGAACTTCTTGACCTCGTCGATAGCCACGGCGGCGTCCACACGGCCGCGAGTGCAGGCATCCTCACAGCGGCGGTTGCACACACGGCCGCAGATAGCGGGCAGCGGGTTCTCGCGCTTAATGAGTGCTAGGGCCTCGTCATAGCGACCCTGAGCCGCGAGCTTCAAATAGCCCTGAACGGCGACATGCGCGGGGCAGGCCGTCTTGCAGGGAGCGGTGCCGGACTCATGCGTCTCGATGCGGTTGTCGTTGCGGTAGTTGGGCGACCACTTGGTGTGGTCCCACTTGGTGGCATCGGGCAGCTCCTGGCGCGGATACTCGGGGACCCGTCCGCCCGCCTTTTTGCTGCAGAGCTTCTGGCCCAGCTTGGCGGCGCCGGCCGGACACACCTCAACGCAGCGACCGCAGGCAACGCACTTGTCCTTCTCGACCTTGGCGACATAGGCCGAGCGCGACAGGTTGGGCGTGTTGAATAGCTGCGAGGTGCGCAGGGCATAGCACACGTTGACGTTGCAGTTGCAGATGGCAAAGATCTTGTTCTCGCCGTCGATGTTGGTGATCTGGTGCACAAAGCCGTTGTCCTCGGCCTGGCGCAAAATGTCGTAGACCTCCTCGCGCGTCACGTAATGGCCGCGGTCGGTCTCAACCACATAGTCGGCCATATCGCCCACGGCAATGCACCAGTCGGCGGAGTCGTCGGCGCAGCCCTCACCCATCACGCGACGGCTCGCGCGGCAGCTGCAGGTGCTGGCGGCATATTTGCCATCGTATTTGTCGAGCCAGTGCTCGATATGCTCGATCGGCACCGAGGTGCTCGCGGCGTCGATGGCCTTCTCGACCGGAATGACGTGCATGCCGATGCCGGCGCCACCGGGCGGCACCATCGGCGTAGCCTTGGACAGCGGCCCCTTGGACGCCTGCTCAAAGAACTTGGCATAGACCGGGTGCTCCTCGAGCTGGCTCACGCGCATGTTGAGGAACTCGGCAGAGCCCGGCACCAGCATGGGCAGCACCCACTGCTTGGCGCGCTCGGGGTTTTCCCAGTTGTACTCGAGCAGACCCGTGTAGCTCATGTCGTCGAGCATCTTCTCGATATCGGCCTCGGGCATGCCGGTGAGCTTGGCCATCTCGGGCAGCGTATAGGGACGGCGCATCTTCATCTTGCAGAGCACTTCGGCCTGCTCGTCGGTCGCGGCCTCGGCAAACGACCAGTACTCGTAGCCCAACAGCTCGTCGCGATGCAGCAGACGGTTGGTGCAGTGCTCGCACAGCTTGACGATGGCCTCGCGCGGATGCTCCGGCAGCGGCGGCACGAACTCCGAACCGATGTCGGGCTCGGTGTAGCTAATCCCCGGTCCGTTGAGAATCATGGTTGTCCCTTCTCTTGCCACAGCCCGACGAGGCCGCAGCGCCCCTCTTTTTTTGCAGGCCGGGCATGCCCCATGCCGTTCACCCGCCATTGTTGACATTGTGTCAAAAATAGTATTGACGAACCGTCAACAATATTCAAGACTGTTAGGCGAACGGTCAGGCAAAAGAGGATGAAAGGCGGCAAAACATGGGCAACAACACAGCAGGTACCTCTGTGGTCGATGCCGTCCCCGCATCCGATAGCGCGGCAAAGCGCCTGACGGGCGACGAACGCCGTCGCGAGATCCTCGATGCCGTGCGCACCGTAAGCTCCGAGCTGGGCGTGTCCCACCTATCGGTATCGGCCGTGACCAAGCGAGCCGGCTGCACGCGTTCATTGTTCTACCATTACTTCGCCGACATGGACGCCGCCGTCACCGCTGTTATGGACGAGGCGATCGACGGCTTTATCTCCGAACTCGAGCGGTGGAACGCCGACCGCACCGTCGGTGATATCGAGGGCGCGCTCGACACCGTCGCCCCGCTCTTTAAGCGCCTGGTCGCCAGCGGCCACGAGCTGCCGAGCACGCTTACCTCGAGCAGCGGCGCGCTCTACGGCGGCTTTTTGCACAACGTGGTCCAGCGCGTGGCGCAGTATATCTGCGACACCACCGTGGTGGACTTTGTCGCCCATCATGAGCTACGCATCGACCATGTCTACGAGACGTTCTACACCCTCATCATGGGGTTGTTGATGTATATCCGCACGCACCCCGATGTGCCCGACGAGACGGTCAAGGAAATCATCGCCTCGACACTCCACATCGAGGGCTATACCGCCAAGTATCCGGAGCGCAAGCCCCAGAACTGACGACATTTGGCCAAACTGTCCGCGATCAGAAGAGGGGCCGCGGGCGTGTGAAAGGAGAGCAGCATGCTGTTCGATGTTTGGGGTAGCGATACCCTTATCCACTGGGCCGGCTGGGCCATGGTCTTTATTGGCCTGATCGTGCTCAACGAGGTCGGCCGCCGCACCAAGCTGGGCGCGGCAATCATCTTTGGCGTGGCTCCGCTGGCCATGACCATCTACTGCGCCGCCATCGCCATCGGCGTCTCGCAGGGTGCCGAGTGGGCGCTCACCAACCCCACCCATGTGTACCAGAACAGCTGGTTCCACTACGCCAAGGTATACGCGGCGCTGGCCGGCTGCTGGGGCTTCATTGCCATTAAGTACCAGTGGGGCAAGATCGGCAAGGCACATTGGTTCCGCGCATGGCCGTTTGTGATCGTCGCCATCAACATCATGATTGCCGTCGTATCCGACTTCGAGAGCGCCTATCACTTCTTTGTCCTGGGCGAGTCCACCTGGGTCACCTCCGAAGGTGCTACGCAGCTGGCCGGCTGGAACAACGTGTTCAACGGCATTGCCGGTATCATCAACATCTTCTGCATGACCGGTTGGTGGAGCGTCTACGCCTCCGAGGATCAGACCGACATGCTGTGGCCCGACATGACCTGGGTCTACATCATCGCCTACGATATCTGGAACTTCTGCTACACCTACAACTGCCTGCCCACCCACTCCTGGTTCTGCGGCTTTGCGCTGCTGCTGGCGCCCACCGTCGCCGCCTTTATCTGGAACAAGGGCGGCTGGATCCAGAACCGCGCCTTTACGCTGGCCATTTGGTGCATGTTTGCCCAAGTGTTCCCGTACTTCCAGGAGGAGTCCATCTTTGTGACCCACTCCACGCTCGACCCCGGCGCCGCTACCGCGGTCTCGATTGCCGCGCTGATCGCCAACGTCGCCGCGATCATCTACATCGCCTACCGCGCCAAGAAGCTCGGTCGCAATCCCTACAAGCAGGATGTCTTTGAGGGCACCAGCGATTGGGAGAAGGCTACCGCTCGCCGCGCCAAGGTTGATTACGCGCACGCCGAGTAACGCGCCTGACGCAGACATCGCTTGAGCGCGAAGCAGCATAGCCGGCTCCGCGCAACTCAACGCATTGCAGAGCCCCCGGAATGTGATTCGTTCGCGTTCCGGGGGCCTTTTGCTGCCGCGAGGATGCGGCCGAACGATGCGCTCGAGTTAAATCGGATCTTATATTTCGCACGCGCTTTATATGGCTCCATTTTTGGGTACAGTGTTGTCCCGATATTGAGCTTGGGGGATATATGAAAGATGAGACGATGGGCCAAGAGGATGCGGCCCAAGATGCAGAAGCTTGCGCTGAGGCCTTGGAGAGCTTAGACCGGATTTCACTCGATGAGATTGCGTTTGACGATTCGGGCGTTGATGTGCAGGATGAGTCGGAAGCCGAGGCGCAGTCCGATGATCAGGACGCAGACGACGTTGAGCCTGCCGAAGATGAGGCAGATCACGAAGACACCGAATGCGAGGCCGACGACCAGCCCGAATCCGACACGAGCGAGGAAACCATCTTGCTCGACAGCTTGCCGGCCGAAGATTCGCTGACCCGCGAGCTTCCCGGCCTGGGCTCTGCGCCTGCCGTGGACGAGACCATCGCCATGGGCGATATCCCCCTACCGTCCGTTCCCTCAGCACGCGAGGCCGAGGTTCGCCATCGCAAGATGTCGCCCAAGCGCCGCAATCTGATGGTCGCCGGTGTCGTGGCCGTCGCGCTCGTCGCAGGCGGCGCAGGCTATGCCGCCTGGAACGGATATCAGCAAGAGCAGGCTGCCGCTGTCGCCGCCAATGCCCACACGATGATGTCAGTGCAGATTGGCGTGCATGCCGCGGGCCTCGACTGTTCCACCGGCTCCAAGATTCCCGTACAGGTGAGCGGTCAGGACGCTGATGGCTCCTCCGTGAGCGAAACACTCTATGTTGACGAGCGCGGCCGCGGCATCAAACTGCTGCCCGGCGATTACACGTTCTCCATCGCTGCCTCCCCCATCGCGGCCGACGGCACCATCTATACCGTCCCGACCACCAAGACGCAGGTCACCGTTAAGAGCGATGGACAGGATTTAAGTGCCCAGGCCACCTTTAAGCTCAAGGTGCCTTCGGCCGACACGGTGACTGACGACCAGATCGATGCCGCCGCCAAGTATGCCGAAGAGGGCGGTGCGAGCTCCGCCGCGGCTGCCAAGGTGCTCCAGCAGGCAGCAACCGCGCGGCGCGACGCCGCCGTCAATGCCGTGAGCGCGCAAAAGGCACAGGCATCCCGTGATGCTGACGCTCGCCACAAGGCAACCGACCTCTACCAGCTCGATATTC
This sequence comes from Collinsella aerofaciens ATCC 25986, assembly GCF_964239575.1. Taxonomy (GTDB): domain Bacteria; phylum Actinomycetota; class Coriobacteriia; order Coriobacteriales; family Coriobacteriaceae; genus Collinsella; species Collinsella aerofaciens_BQ. The sequence goes on along the minus strand of NZ_CAXSQQ010000008.1, from coordinate 33,553 downwards.
CCGTCGAGTGGTACGGCAAGGTCGCAACTTGGCAAAACGGCAGCACGCTATGCATCTATCTGGGCGACGACGCCAATACGCCGCTCGTGACGCTCGTCGCCGTGCGCGATGGCGAGACCTTTACGCCCGATGACGGCGATACGGTTTTGGGCACGGTCAGCCTGGGCAACGGTTATACCGTCTACGCCAGCGGCCCCGTCTATCCGTACGTGGTGCCCCAGACCATCAACGGACAGACGCAGAACCCCGTGTCAACCTACCCCGTGGACACGGCCATTGAGCTTGTCGAGCTTACGACCGGCAACCGCTACACCTATAGCCAGATCAAGAACGTACTGGTCGGCAAAGACGGCAAAGCCGACGCCGCGACCAAACTCGAGACCGACTACCTCGCCCAGATTCTCCTGCCGAGTATCAAAGCCCAGGACTAGCCTGGCGCAGCAAGGTGCTCCCCAACCGTGATGAGGGAGCCAGGAGGTCCTGACCCCACAGGTCCATAGGTGATTAGGCAAGGAGCCACTTCCATGCGGGCATAACGTGTACCACACCGTGCTCGCATGGAATATCGGTCTGTTCATCCATGGTAACGATTGCCGACTCGCTAAGATCGAAATGGGCCATCGAGGCATCAAGCGCGGCAATTTCGCGCTCGCGCGTTTTCTCACGTGCCATATCCGCACTCACCTGAATCAGGCTATAAGCCCGCATGAGAAGCGCGTCCCCAGCCACAAAGTCCACCTCATGGCTTTTGCTCTTCTCTTTGATTAGCAGGCGGCAGACCGAGCCGGTCCTCACCGCGGGAGTCCTTCTTCTTAGCGCATTGAACACTGCGGTCTCGAGCCTCTGGCCCTGGTCCAATGCCGATGCGGGAGAGAATGCTCCAAACATCGCAGGGTCGACAGCGTAGACCTTAGACGCAGACCGCATGTTATTTGCCAGTGAACGCGTGAACTCCGGCACAGAAAATAACAGGTAGGCGTCCTCATAATACTCAAGTAAATCGCTGAGCGAATTACGACTGACGGGTATCTGTCTGCTCTTGAACTCGTTGTACACTTTGTTCACTGACAGCTCTCGTCCCGAAGATGCCATACACCGCGTCAAGAACAGCGATGCCAGGCGAGGGTTCTTGACGTCGTAACGTTCAACGACGTCCATGGCGACCGTTCGCGAAGCATATTCCTGTAGCAGCTGAATCGCGTCTGCAGGCGTCTGCTCAAGTGTCGCGATGAATCCCCCTTGTTCAAGATACCCGATCAGATGATGTCGAAGCAGCGCTGCATCGCTCGGGGAAAAGGTCGCATCTGGCTCGGGAACGCTCCCCGTCTTATATCGAACGTATTCCGAAAAACTCAACGGAAAAAGCTCTCGCACAAGAGAACGACCCCTGAACTCGCTCTTAAGTTCTGAGGACAGCATCTTGGAAGAAGATCCCGTCACATAGACGGTCGCTTTCTCCGTATCAACTACACGCCGCAGAAACGCACCCCATTCGGGAATTTCCTGGATCTCGTCAAAGAAAATGTAAGCGCCCTCGGTTCGAGCAACAGGATACAGCGCATAGAACGTGTCGAGCACGTCCGCCAGCAGCGATGGCTCATACGGGCGCAAGCGCTCATCCTCAAAATTGAAGTAAAGCATCCGGTCAAGCTCGACGCCCCGGTTCTGAAGCCGCCACATCTCCTGATACAGGCGATACGTCTTTCCACAACGGCGGGCCCCCACAATCACATTTACGATGTTGTCGCGCTTTGGCTCCTGTGGGTTTCCTAGATCAAGGTCTCGCTCAAAGACCTGCGGAACCCCCTGCTGTTCAAAGTCCTTTATTTTCTGGGCGATCAAGTCGTTGAATGCCATTATTCTCCAATCTTGCTCTCTAGCTAATCAAAATTATACTGATTCTTGATTAGCTAGAGAGCAAGATTGTGTGTAGTTTGATTAGCACTTAAGCAAGTTTTATCACCGTTATTGCTCCGAAGGATATCGAGTGGCTAAGAGGACAACCGAGCTCGAATGCGACTCCCTGGACAGTCGATTTGGGACGGGGCTTTTTTGACTACCCTCCCCCTGTAGAAAAATCCCTAACGCAGTTGCGGTGAAATAGGGATTGTTTTTGCTGGTCAAACCGCAAAACAGTCCCTATTTCACCGCAACTTATTGGTGGCCTTTTGGGTGGCACTCAGCGCCAGGGGTCGGCTTCGAACATTGGCTCACGCTCGGGGCGTCGGTCGCTGTAGGGATCGTAGCCGTCATCGTCCTCGTTCTCGGCACGGATGTAGGGGTCGCGCGGCTTGGGTGCCGGCTTAGGTGCAGGCTTGGGTGCGGCGGGTGCAGCATCGGTCGCCGACGTGTTCGTCTTGTTCTTGTCTATCATCTGCATATCTCCTTGCCATGCAATCGTGCTCAACATCATCGATTGTCGCACGAAAAAGGGTGGCGGACCCAATTGGATCCGCCACCCTTGGCGTTTAGAGGCGGCTGGCAGATTTTAAGGCATGGCCCAAAATCTACTCGGCGTCGGGAACCTCATAGGTAGCCGCCGGCGTGTTGTCGCAAACGACGGTAAAGCCGCCGTCCTTGTCGACATCGACCGTCACCTGATCGCCCTCGCGCACCGTGCCGTCGATGATGGCGGCGGCGATGGCGTCCACGACCTCGCGCTGGACCAGGCGCTTGAGCGGACGGGCACCGAACACGGGGTCCAGGCCACCCACGGCGAGCATCTGCTTGGCCGCCGGGGTGATGGCAAGCGTCATGCGCTCCTTGGCCAGGCGTGCACGGACGTCGGCAAGCTGGATGTCGACGATCTTCTCGATCTGCGCCATGCCAAGCGGATGGAACACCACGATATCGTCGATACGGTTGAGGAACTCGGGGCGGAAGGTCTGAGCCATGGCGGCGTCGACCTGATGGCGCATCTCCTCCTCGTCCTTACCGGACAGATCGGCGATGGCCTTGGAGCCCACGTTAGACGTCATGATGATAATCGTGTTCTTGAAGGACACCTGGCGACCCTGGCCATCGGTCAGGCGGCCGTCGTCGAGCACCTGCAGCAGCACGTTAAAGACATCCGGATGGGCCTTCTCCATCTCGTCGAGCAAGATTACGGAGTACGGACGACGGCGCACGGCCTCGGTGAGCTGGCCGCCCTCGTCGTAGCCCACGTATCCCGGGGGCGCACCGATCAGACGCTGGACGCTGAACTTCTCCATGTACTCGGACATGTCGATACGCACGAGCGCACGCTCGTCGTCGAACAGGCACTCGGCCAGCGCCTTGGCGAGCTCGGTCTTGCCTACACCGGTGGGGCCCAGGAAGAAGAAGCTGCCGATGGGCTTGTCCGGATCGGAGAGGCCCGCACGGCTGCGGCGCACGGCCGCGGCGACAGCGGAGACGGCCTCGTCCTGGCCGATGACGCGCTTATGCAGCTCGCCCTCCAGGCCCTTGAGCTTGTCGAGCTCGCCCTGCATCATCTTGGACACGGGCACGCCGGTCCAGGCGCTCACGACCTCGGCGATCTCATCGGAGGTCACCTGCTCGTTGAGGCCCTCGCCGTCCTGCTGCTTTTGCGCCTCGAGCGCGGCCTCGGAATCCTGAATCTGCTGCTGCAGGCCCGGAATCACGGAGTAGCGCAGCTCGGACGCACGACCCAAATCGCCGTTGCGCGTCGCACGCTCCTCCTCGCTTCTGGCCTCGTCGAGCTGACCCTTAAGCTCCTGCACGTGGTCGATGGCGTTCTTCTGGTTGAGCCAGCCGGCCTTTTGCACGTTGAGCTTTTCTTGGACCTCGGCGATCTCTTGGCGCAGGGCCTCCAGACGCTCCTTGGAGGCGTCGTCGGTCTCCTTCATGAGCGCCTGCTCCTCGATCTGCAGCTGGGTGAGCTGACGCGTGGTGGCGTCAATCTCGACCGGCATGCTGTCGAGTTCCATGCGCAGGCGGCTTGCGGCCTCATCGACCAGGTCGATGGCCTTGTCGGGCAGAAAGCGGTCGGCGATATAGCGATCGGAGAGGTCAGCAGCGGCCACGAGCGCGCTATCGGTGATGTGCACACCGTGGAAGATCTCGTACTTCTCCTTGAGGCCACGCAGGATCGAGATGGTGTCCTCGACGGTAGGCTCGCTCACCATAACGGTCTGGAAACGACGGGCGAGCGCCGCGTCCTTCTCGATGTACTTGCGGTATTCGTCGAGCGTGGTCGCGCCGATCGCGTGCAGGTCGCCACGGGCGAGCGCCGGCTTGAGGATGTTGCCGGCGTCCATGGAGCCCTCGGTGGCACCCGCGCCCACGATGGTGTGGAGCTCATCGATGAACAGGATGACCTTGCCCTCGGACTTCTGGACTTCCTTGAGTACGGCCTTCAAGCGGTCCTCGAACTCGCCGCGGTACTTGGCGCCGGCGACCAGCGCGCTCATGTCGAGCTCGATAAGGTCGCGGTCGCGCAGGGTGCTCGGCACGTCGCCGGCCACGATACGCTGGGCGATGCCCTCGACGATGGCCGTCTTGCCGACGCCCGGCTCACCGATGAGCACGGGGTTGTTCTTGGTGCGACGGGACAGGACCTGGATGGTGCGGCGAATCTCATCGGTACGGCCGATGACCGGGTCGAGCTTGCCGGCGCGGGCCAGATCGCAGATGTTGCGACCGTACTGCTCCAGTGCCTCAAACTGAGTCTTGTCCTCGGCAGACGTCACGCGGTCATCGCCACGCAGCTCCTCGTAGACTTGCTCGATGCGCTCCTTGGTGACGCCGGCGTCGCGCAGCACGCGGCCCGCCTCGCCCTTGTCCTCGGCAAGCGCCATCAGCAGATGCTCAGTCACCACAAAGCTGTCGCCCATCTTGGTGGCCTTCTTCTCGGCCTTTTCGATGACGCGGACGAGCTCGTTGGACAGGCCCATCTGCTGGCCCTCGCCCGAAACCTTGGGCGCGTGGTCGATGGCATCCTGTGTGGAGCGTGCGAGCTGAGCCGGGTCGGCACCGATGCGCTCGATGATCACGGAGATATTGCGCTCGCCGGCACCGAGCAGGGCAGACAGCAGATGAATCGGCTCCACCGCGCCGGCCTGCGCGTCAGCGGCCGTGCTCATGGCGGTCTGCAGCGCCTCGCGCGACGTCATTGCTAGCTTATCGATTCTCATGGAATCACCTCTCTTGGGGCGGCCGCCCTACGGGGCGGCTTCACGTTGTTCGAGAAGTATTGTTGCCAGCTTTGCGCGATCTTATACACAAATCTAAGTCTCTATATATAAGATTTTCTGAGTGATTGAGAGATAGGGGTAAAGATGTCGGCCCGCCGCCGCACAGGTGCGCTACCGTCTCAATCTGTAACATCTATCGACCGTTTCTGGCTCCAGATGTTACAGATCGAGACGAATTGTTCAGCGGCACCCGTTTGTCTCAATCTGTAACATCTACTCGGCAAATAGAGCTCTATCTGTTACAAATCGAGACGAACAGAAGACACCCGAATCGAAAATCTAAATCTGTAACACCAGGCCCACTTTTAGCGGCCAAGATGTTACAGATCGAGACAAACCGAGAACTACTACAAAGGGGACAGGTACCTTTGTGGTGGTTGCAGTCTCTATTTACTTGCCGAACCCGTGCTTCCCGATTCGCCGCTCCAGGGCATCTCATCCTCGAAGAGCCATATACGGGCAGACCCACTATCGCGTGCAGTCTGCGGGTCGGGCAAGCAGGTCTGTTCATAGGCATCTTGGATACACTGACCCATAAAATCGTTGAGCTCGGCCTGGTCGCCCTCCATGACATAGGCTGCATCGCCGGCCATGATGTAAATACCCGGACCCTCATTGCCCTCGTAACCCGGATCGTACGAGACATCACATAACTTTGCGCCGTTTGCAGTGTCCAGCTCGATGGAAGAGTGACATCCGCCAACCATGTCGTTCGCTTTTGCCCGATAGGACGCATATCCGTACCAACGCTTAAATGTTTTGCCCTTGAGTAGCTCGGACGCCCTATCGATCAGGCTTGTATCCGTGGTATAGCGCATGGCCCCAAGCTGAATACTCGGATAATTGCTAATACCCAGCACAGCCGGCTGCTCATCAAAATCAACGGTAATGGTCTCGGGCTTGTCGTCGCCGGTCAGAAGTTCGACAGATTGAGCCACAGGCTTGACCAACGGCTCCGTCACCGCAGCAGGTAGAAATGCCATACCGACAGCGCCCGCGCCAACCACAGCGATCGCAAGCGCCAAGACAATCAATCCAATACGGGTAGAACGGCTCACGGCAAAACACCCCACAATGCAAACCTTCGCCACCTGCACTAATGATACCGCCAGCTAACACTATTACCAAAAGAAGCCGCGCGCTCCTCACCACCACAAAGGGGACAGGCACCTTTGTGGTGGTTTTCGACGCTAACGGTCGACCATCTCGCGCCATGAGATTAAACTTGAATTGTTCTCTGAACATATCCATTTCTGCCTATCCTCAACAGATCTTTGTCTCGAGGAGCGCATATGAAGCCGTCTCATTCCACCGGTCGCAACGTCATCGCCATTCTCGCCATACCCATCGTGATGCTCTTCCTTATCGTCATCACGCCCTTTTCTTTTGGTATCGCCTCGCCCTTCGATCTTTGCGGGATGATCGACGCCGGCTCGCGTGCCACCTCGCTCTCCTTTGTCTGCCGTGGCGTGTTCTACGAATATGCAATTCCCACCGGAAGTTGGCAGTCCAAGTTACCGTTGCTCGGCAAGGTCGACGGATGCTCCCCCTATTTCTGCCTTGAACCTCAGGCGCTAAACTATCTGATCGACGACCAGCCACTCGACTCCATCACCCTCGCCTACGACTACGCACCAAACACCGATGAGCGCCACATGAACCAAGTCCTCGACAAGCTGCTTGGACAGTGCGGGCTCACCGCGGAAGCCGGTCGAACCATCTATAGCAACCGGAAATTAAAGCGAACAGAACTCCGCCGTGTCGGAAAAATCAAAGGGCGAAACGGGGCCGCCTACTGGGATGCCTGGGCAACACGCGACAAGGGCGAATTCGGACACAGCACCTATATGGTCACTGTCTACACCAAAGACGGAATTAAGGACAATGTTGACGATTTCGCGTCATCCAAACTCGGCATCCCCAAAACAACCAAACCCGCCAGCCCGGATGAAATCCTGTAGGGACGCTCATTAGAATGTCGTTCAACGAGCACGGCAACATCGAGCTCGCCCCCCACCATCACGAAAGGGACAGGAGCCTTTGTGGTGGTTTTCGACTCTGGCACTCGACTGTCTCGATCTGTAACATCTAGCGGCCCTTTTCGATCCTAGATGTTACAGATTGAGATGAGATGATCGGCGGCGATTGTTTGTCTCAATCTGTAACACCAAGCCCACTTTTAGCGGCCAAGATGTTACAGATTAAGACGAATCGAGCCGCCACAAAGGCGTCTGTCCCCTTTGTGGCGGTCTTCGACAAAAAGAAGCCGCCCCAATAAAAAGAGGCGGCATCAAACAAGTCTATTTTTAGCGTCCCTCAAGGCCCAACGAGAACGCAGAAATGTAGCCCGGGGCTTACCCTTTCCCGAACGCGACCCTCGCGAAGCGCGTGAGCGGGCGGGAAAGGGTAAGCCCCGGGCGGACAATTAAGTGCGTTACTCGGCAGCGGCTTTGAACTTGTTGTAGTTGATCAGGCAGCCGGCCTTGACGATGGCACGCTCCTCTGCCGTCATATCGGCAATATAGAGCTCAATCTGCTCGACCGCACCATCGGCGCGCACTACGTACGCGGCGATGTTCTGCAGGTCGCCGTCGAGCGTGGTACGGATACCCGGCACAAAGACGTAGTCGCCCACCTCAAAGTTGGGCTCGGCCTCCATCTGGAAGGGCACCATGCCCCAGTTCATCACGTTGGAGCGATAGCGCTTGGTAGCGTACTCGTGGACGATGTTGGCCAGGCCGCCAATTACGCGCTGGCAGCTCGCGGCCTGCTCGCGGGCAGAACCATCACCGGGCTTCTTGGCATAGAGCATGGAGCCGTACTCGGTCGTTTTGGCATCGGCAGCGACACCCGCGCCGGCCAGTGCCTCAAAAACACCGGCAAGCTCGGCATCGAGCGCCGCCAGGTCGCCCGCGGCCTCGCCGGCCACGCGGCGCTTCTCAACGGCGTCGACTTCCTTGGAGCGGCCCACGTAGGCCGGGTCACGGCGGCTGAGCGTAAACTCTGCCAGGCCCAGCGGGTTGGAGCGGAAGGAGCTCGTCTCACCCGAGGGAATGAGCTCGTCGGTCGTGGTGACCGGATCCATGATCTTGGAGCACACCTTGAGCAGGATATCGTCGCCGAGGGGCTCCATCGCGGGCCACGGCTTGATGTTGGGACCCTCAACCAGTTCGTCGGCAGGCTCCGCCTTGCCAAAGCCCCAATACACGCGCTTTTTGTACGGCGCGTCGTCAAAGGTGTACTCGCAGGCCTCGTCCCAAGTCTCCTCGGGCAGATCGGTCGCCGGCGTCAGGACGCCGCCGTTGGCAGCCGTCGCCGCAATGGAGCGAGCGTCCATCAGGGCCACGGCGCTCAGCTGGCCATTGCCCGGCTTGGAACCCTCGCGGTTGGGGAAGTTGCGCGTGGTGTGGCGGATGGACAGGCCGTTGTTGGCGGGCGTATCGCCGGCGCCAAAGCACGGGCCGCAGAACGCCGTGCGCACGATCGCACCGGCCTCCATAAGGTCGTAGATGTAGCCACGACGCGTGAGCTCGAGCGCCACGGGCTGGCTCGTGGGATAGACCGACAGCGAGAACTCGCCGCAGCCGGTGTTGGCGCCCTTGAGCACGCGGGCAGCCTGGACCACGGAGTCGTAGTTGCCGCCCGAGCAGCCGGCGATAACGCCCTGCTGCACGTGCAGCTTACCGTCGACGATCTTGTCGAGCAGGCTAAAGTGCGTCTTGCCCTCGCCGATCTTGGCGGCCTCGAGCTCGACCTCGTGCAGGATATCCTCGAGGTTCTCGTTGAGCTCGTCGATCTCAAAGCCGTTGGAAGGATGGAACGGCAGCGCGATCATGGGCTTGATGCTCGACAAGTCGACCTCGACGCAGCCGTCGTAGTAGGCGACATCGGCGGGCTTGAGCTCGCGGTAGTCGTCGCCGCGGCCGTGCATGGTCAAAAACGCGTGCGTGTCCTCGTCGGTTGCCCAGATTGAGGAAAGGCAGGTGGTCTCGGTGGTCATGACGTCGACGCCGTTGCGGTAGTCGGTCGTCATGCTCGCGATGCCGGGGCCCACAAACTCCATGACCTTGTTCTTAACGTAGCCCTTGGCAAAGACGGCTCGGATGATGGCGAGCGCCACATCGTGCGGGCCGACGCCGGGACGCGGGGCGCCCGTGAGGTAGATGGCGACGACGCCGGGATAGGCGACGTCGTAGGTGTCACGCAGCAGCTGCTTTGCCAGCTCGCCGCCGCCCTCGCCCACGGCCATGGTGCCCAGGGCGCCGTAGCGGGTGTGCGAGTCGGAGCCCAAAATCATCTTGCCGCAGCCGGCGAAGTTCTCGCGCATAAAGGAATGGATGACCGCGATATGGGGCGGAACGAAGATGCCGCCGTACTTTTTGGCAGCCGAGAGACCGAAGACGTGGTCGTCCTCGTTGATAGTGCCGCCCACGGCGCACAGCGAGTTGTGGCAGTTGGTGAGCACGTAGGGCAGTGGGAACTGCTCCATGCCCGAGGCGCGCGCCGTCTGGATGATGCCGACAAAGGTGATGTCGTGGCTCGCCATGGCATCGAAACGAATCTTGAGCGCCTCGGGGTCGCCGGACGTGTTGTGTGCCTGAAGGATCGAATACGCGATGGTGCCACGCTTGGCGTCCTCGGGCGTCTGCGTAATACCGCGCTCGGCAGCCTCGGCCGCAGGCACAACCTCGCTGCCGCCGCGCAGGTAGATGCCGTCCTCGTACAGCTTGACCATACTGTCTCCCACTCTGCCCAAAAGATTTGGGCTCATAGCATACATTCGTTCAATATCGTGCCATAGAACGGTTGCAAGTGGGTCACGAATCTGCACGTTCACTTTATCTCGGTAAAGCATAGAACGAGCCCGGTGTAGTGACATCAGACTTGGTGCAAGGAGTGTCCCAAAGTGCCGGCACAAAAGGAACGTCCCCAAGCGCCAGCCAAAAATGGGAGTGGATAATCCCCCGTTTCTAGCCCTCAAGCGGACCAAAAGTGGGAGATTATCCACTCTCATATTGTTAGGATTTGCGTCGTAGAGCCGCCGTAACTAAAGATCGGTTCCCGCGCCTAGCAGCTTGCGCATGACTTGCTCGGGGTTGACTGAGCCGTCGCGCGGGGCCAGGGCGGTGATCTTCTTCTGCATCTTGTACTCGTGCAGCTCGTCCTCGAGCTGGCGCACGCGGGCGCGGAGCTTTTCGTTCTCGCGCTCACGTTCCTCGGCACGCTCCTTCATATCGAGGATGCGCACCACGCCGGCGAGGTTGATGCCCTCGTCGGTCAGTTGGTTGATGAGCTCCAGGCGCTCGATATCGGCACGCGAATACAGGCGCGTGTTGCCGCCCGAGCGCTGGGGGTTCACCAGGCCCTTGGACTCGTAGACGCGCAGAGTCTGCGGATGCATGCCGGTCAGCTCGGCCGCCACGCTGATCATGTACAGCGGTTTGTTCCTATTGTCCTCGGCCATGCTACCTGACCCCTTTCCGTCTCGTTATCGTCCATCATAAGCCCGCGGGCGCGGGCGTGCGCCACGACCGCCCTAGAACGTCGCCTTGTAACGGTTGACCTTCTCGCGATAATCGCGCGTGTCGGCCTCGCGCAGCTTGGTCATGGCATCGCGCTCATCGTCGGACAGGTTCGAGGGAACCTGCACCTTGATCTCGACGAGCAGCGCACCCGTGCGGCCACGGTGCTTAACGTCGGGCGCCCCCATTTCCTTAAAGCGGAACTTCTTGCCCGTCTGGGTGCCAGCGGGCACCTTCAGACGAACCGTCGCGCCGCCGGGCGTGGGCACATCAACCGTGCAGCCGAGCGCCGCCTCGTAGACCGAGATCGGCACCTCCATGGTCACGTCGGCACCCTTGCGCTTAAACAGCGGATGCTCCTCCACGTGCGTGGTCACGACCAGGTCGCCGCGCTCGCCGCCGGCAACGCCGTACTCGCCGCGACGTTTGTAACGCAGCTTGCCTCCGTCGACCGCGCCCGCAGGCACCGAGACCGTAATGGTCTGCTGCTCGCCCGTCGAGGGAATGCGGTAGGTAACCTTGTGCGTCACGCCGCGAAACGCGTCCTCGGCCGTCACATCGACGGTCAGCGACAGGTCGCCGCCCTTGCGTGCGCGGTTGCGGCCCGCGCCCGCACCGGCAGCACCCGCGGCACCGGCAAAGCCCGAGCCCCAGTCGCTGCCCCAGGCGCCGTTGCCGCTGAAGATGCTGTCGAAGATATCGCCCCAACCGCTCGCGCCGGCACCGGCGCCGTAGCCACCGCTATACGCGCCGCCCGCGCCCGGCATGCCGCCGAACATGAGCATCTGGTCGTACTCTTTGCGCTTCTTCACGTCCGAAAGCGTCTCGTAGGCCTCACTAATCTCCTTAAACTTGGCCTCGTCGCCGCCGGCATCGGGGTGATATTTTTGCGCGAGCTTGCGAAACGCGCTCTTGATCTCTTTGTCGGAGGCGCTCTTGGATACGCCCAGGATGTCATAGAAGGTTTTGCCTGCAGCCATCGTAGCTCCTCTCCTGTTATATCCGCCGCCCCTGCGGACGGCGGCTCATGCTTTCATATGGCACTAGGCCAGAAAGGGCCCCGGGTGTTGCCCCGGGGCCCTTCTCAATTACTCCTCGGCGCTCTCGGCCGTATCGGCCGCGGCATCCTCGGGCGCCGCTTCGGGCTCCGGTGCGGGGCGCTTATCGCCACCGTAGGTCACCGTCACCATCGCGGAGCGCAGGATGCGGTCCGCCATGCGGTAGCCCTTCTGGTACACGTCGTTGACGGTCTCGTCGTACTGCGATGCGTCCTCGACACGCCCCACGGCCTGGTGCTCGAGCGGATCGAACGCCTCGCCCTTGGGGTCGATGGGCTCAACGCCCTCGTGCGCAAACACATCAAGCAGCTTGGCATGCACCGCGTCAACGCCATCGACGAACTGCTTAAAATCGTCGGAAAGCTCCTGGCTACGGGCATGGTCGATTGCAAGCTCGATATCGTCAACCACCGGCAGCAGCGCAGTGACGAGCTTCTCGGTCGCGCGCTCGCGCTCGGCAATGCGCTCGTTGGCGGTGCGGCGACGGAAATTCTCCCAGTCGGCCTGCAGGCGGGCGGTGCGCTCGGTAGCGTCCTTTGCCTTGTCCTCGGCGGCCTTCTGGGCCTCTGCCGCAGCATCGAGCTCGCTGCGCACGTCGGCGAGCTCCTTTTGGGCCTGCTCGAACTTGAGCTTAAAGTCGTTATCGGCGGCTTCCTCACCGGCGCGGATAGCAGCTTCCACCATCTCGTCCTCGGTCATCGTCGCCTCCTTGTTGGAATCCTCTACCTGGTTCTCGGCAGCCTCGGCGGCCTCGGTCTCGTTGACCTCGGTATCGTCGACGGCCTCTACGGGAATCTTCACGTCCTTCTCCTCAGAGTCAACGGGGGCGGCGCCAGCGGCAGCCGCCTCCATGCGAGCTTTACGGGCGGACATGATTACTTGTCCTCGTCGTCCACAACCTCGTAGTCGGCGTCGACAACGTCATCGTCGGCAGGCTGGGCACCGGCGGCGCCGTCGGTCTGCTGCTGAGCGTCGGCGTAGACAACCTGAGCCAGCTCGTAGGCCACGGACTGCAGGGACTCACCAGCGGCCTTGATGGCCTCGACGTCAGAGCCCTCGAGCGCCTTCTTGGCGTCGGCGATAGCGGCCTCGGCCTTGGACTTCACATCGGCGGAAACCTTGTCGCCCAGCTCGTTGAGGGTCTGCTCGGTGGAGTAGCAAAGGCTATCGGTCTGGTTGCGGACCTCGACCTCTTCCTTCTGCTTCTTGTCCTCCTCGGCATGAGCCTCGGCGTCCTTGACCATGCGATCGACTTCGTCGTCAGACAGAGCGGTGGAGCCGGAGATAGTGATCTGCTGCTCCTTGCCGGTGCCCTTGTCCTTAGCGGAGACCTTGACGATGCCGTTGGCGTCGATGTCGAAGGTGACCTCGATCTGCGGCACGCCGCGGCGGGCAGCCGGGATACCGGTCAGCTGGAACTTACCGAGCGACTTGTTGTCGCGGGCAAGCTCGCGCTCGCCCTGGAGCACGTTGATCTCGACGCTGGTCTGGTTGTCGGCAGCGGTGGAGTAGACCTCGGTCTTGGAGGTCGGGATCGTGGTGTTGCGGTCGATCATCTTGGTCATGATGCCGCCCATGGTCTCGACGCCCAGCGACAGCGGGGTAACGTCGAGCAGCAGGATGCCCTCGACGTCACCGGTGAGCACGCCGCCCTGGACGGCAGCGCCGTCGGCAACGACCTCGTCGGGGTTCACGGACATGTTGGGCTGCTTGCCGGTCATGGTCTTGACCAGATCCTGGACAGCGGGCATACGGGTGGAGCCGCCGACGAGGATGACCTCGGTCAGATCGGAGAGCTTGAGCTTGGCGTCGCGCAGGGCGTTGGTGACAGGCTGCTTGCAACGCTCGAGCAGGTCGCGGGTGATCTTCTCGAACTCGGCGCGGGTCAGCGTGTAGTTGAGGTGCAGCGGGCCGGACTGGTTCATGGTAATGAACGGCAGGTTAATGGTGGACTGCTGCGCCGCGGAGAGCTCCTTCTTGGCGTTCTCTGCAGCCTCCTTCAGACGCTGCAGGGCCATGGGGTCCTGACGCAGATCGACGCCGTTCTCCTGCTGGAACTTGTCGGCCATCCAGTCGATGACGCGCTGATCCCAGTCGTCGCCGCCCAGGTGGTTGTCGCCCGAGGTGGACAGAACCTCAAACACGCCGTCGGCGAGGTCGAGGATGGAGACGTCGAAGGTGCCGCCGCCCAGGTCGAAGACCAGGATGCGCTGGTCGGTGCCCTGCTTGTCCAGACCATAGGCAAGAGCGGCAGCGGTCGGCTCGTTGACGATACGCTTGACGTTGAGGCCGGCGATCTTACCGGCATCCTTGGTGGCCTGACGCTGAGCGTCGTTGAAGTAGGCCGGGACGGTGATGACGGCGTCGGTGACGGTCTCGCCCAGATACTTCTCGGCGTCGGCCTTCATCTTTGCGAGCGTCATGGCGCTCACCTGCTCGGCGGTGTAATCCTTGCCCTCGATGTTGACGACGGCACGGCCACCCTGGCCCTCCTTGACCTCATACGGCACGGTCTTGATCTCGGAGGTGCACTCGGAGTACTTGCGGCCCATGAAGCGCTTGATGGAGAACACGGTGTTCTTGGGGTTGGTGACAGCCTGGTTCTTAGCGGCCTTACCCACGACACGGTCGCCGTCAGCACGGAAGCCAACAACGGACGGGGTGGTGCGGTCGCCCTCGGCGTTCACGATGATGGTCGGAGAACCGCCCTCGAGGACGGCCATAGCGGAGTTAGTAGTACCAAGGTCGATACCAAGAATCTTACTCATTAGAAATTCCCTCTCTCTTGTGCGTTCGCGCCGCCTCGACGGTCTGCCGAGCGGTGTTTCGGCTTGTCTTTCAGGATGTAGTGTATCCCCTTATGGGTCGGAATATACAAAATCTAAGTCAATTCATATAAGATTTCTTATTGCTGAGAGTTTAGGTTCTTAAATGCGCAGGTAGATGCGCTGATTGAGTTCTCGGCAAATCTATCGAGATCTATGTAGAGATGGCTGAGGTTTGGGTCCGGGGGCGCCTGGGGCTGCCTTGTGGAAAGCTCGTCCCGGTTTGAGCGTGGATTCCGGGTCGCAGTTTCCGTCTGAAGACTCAACCGGAAACCGTATCCCGTTTTGAGAGCTGATACCGGCTCGCATTTTCCGCTAGCGGGCCTAACCGGAAACTGCGACCCGGTTTTCGGCCAAATAACGGGATGCCCTTTCCGCAGGCGCGCTCAATAGCTCAATATTTCAAGTCACCTTTAGCTAACATTTGCGCAGCTCAACGGCCCCACCTGCACGTTTTTTAGTAAACCTTGGCATACTCGGCGAACGGTATGAAGATGCCGGCCAGAGGGTATTGCAAACGGTCGCTCCCGTGGTATGTTTTTGCCCGAATCAAACCGGCGCGCATCGTCTGTAGCGTCGGTCAACAGAGAGGAAACTACCATGGCTCATCCCGTAATTGATGCCGACGAGTGCATCGCTTGTGGCGTTTGCGTCGACTCCTGCCCCGCTGGCGTTCTGGAGCTCCAGGGCGTCGCTACCGTCGCTGACGAGGACTCCTGCGTCGCCTGTGGCGCTTGCCAGGACGCTTGCCCCGCCGGCGCGATCACCGAGATCGTCGAGGAGTAACAACTCCCCCACTTGCACACTCAAAAGTACACCGTGCACAAAAAAGGAGGCCTCCGCATCGCCGCGGAGGCCTCCTTTTGCATTCGTCGTTACTAGGACAAATCGTCTTCGTAGGGCATTAGCTCCGCCAAGTAGCCTTTCTCCTTGAGCATGACCTCGATCTCGTCGAGGGTTTGCTCGTCCTCCGCCGCGATGCGATGGAAGTGATAGCCGCTCGTCACCGTTAGTAGCGGGAAACTCTTGCCGCTCTCGATATCGCGCAGATAGCGCTCAACATCGCGACGGTTGCGGATGTCCAGGTCGGCCGTGATCTTGCCGTACACACGATGGTTGACGATCACGTTGAGCACGGCGCCACCCGCGTCGACGATACTCGTGAGCTCGTCGCCCGCCTGCTCCACACTGTGGCGCACCTTAACAAGACGCGTAGGCACGGCGGGGCTGCTGGGGGCCTCCTGCAGCACGTATCCGCGGTTGGTCGCCACGATATCGTGCCCATCGGCGCGCAGCAGGGCGATGTCCTGCACCACGACCTGGCGGCTCACACCCACCTCGTGGGCAAGCGCGCTGCCCGATACGGGTCCCTTGGCTCCCTCGAGCACGGCCATGATGGCACGGCGACGCTCGCGGGCGTTCATTATTTACCGTCCAGCAGACGCAGGTGCTTAAGCGAGAGGTCGAGGATCGGCGCGGAGTGCGTCAGGGCGCCCGAGCTAATGAAGTCAACGCCCAGGTCGGCCAGGGCGCGAATGTTGTTGGCGTCCACGTTGCCCGAGCACTCGGTCTTGGCGCGACCGGCGATAAGCTCGATAGCGGCGGCCATGTCGTCATGGGTCATGTTGTCGAACATGATGATGTCGGCGCCGGCCTCCACGGCCTCGCGCACCATGTCCAGGTTCTCGCACTCAATCTCGACCGTCGTGGTAAACGACGCATGGGCGCGCGCCATCTCGATCGCGCGTGCCACGCCACCGGCGGCGTCGATGTGGTTGTCCTTGAGCATGACAGCCGTCGACAGGTTATAGCGGTGGTTGCTGCCACCGCCGATCTCGACTGCCGCCTTTTCAAACACACGCATGCCCGGCGTGGTCTTGCGCGTGTCGACAAGCACGGTCTTGGTGCCCTCGAGCGCCGCGGCCATGCTGTGCGTATAGGTAGCGATGCCGCTCATACGCTGCAGGTAGTTGAGCGCCACGCGCTCGCCCGAAAGCAGCACGCGCGCGTCGCCGCGCACCTGACCCACATGGTCGCCGGCGTGCACCTCGTCGCCATCGGCAACGTCGAGCAGCACCGAGCTCTGCGAATCCAGCAGCTCAAAGGTGCGAGCGAACACGTCCAGGCCGGCGATGATGCCATCGGCTTTGGCGATAAGCTCCACCGTGGCGGGACGCGCCGTGGGGCACACGCTCGCCGTGCTCACGTCCTCAAACGTGATGTCCTCGCGCAGGGCCTGCAGAATCAGATCATCGACGACGAGCTTCATGGTAATGGGATTCATGGTCTACTCCTCCACGGCCTGCGTGCCGGCGGCACGGGCCAAATCATCGATTGCCAGGGTGTCGGCGCTCAGGGCGCGATGACGGCCATCGAGCGCGGGATTGCCCGCCTGCTCCACTGCGAGCGACTCGCCGGTGCGCATGTACCACGCGGCGCGACGACCCCAGACCAGCGCCTCGAGCAGGCTGTTTGAAGCCAGGCGATTCTTGCCGTGAACGCCGTTACAGGCCGTCTCGCCCGCGGCGTAGAGCTCGGGCATCGAGGTGCGGCCGTCCTTATCGACCCATACGCCGCCCATAAAGTAGTGCTGCGTGGGCGTAACGGGGATGGGCTCGTCCAAGATGTCGCGGCCGTCCTCCAGGCAGCGCGCGCGAATGTTGGCAAAGTGCCCGGTCACCACATCGCGCTCGACGGGGGCAAAACTCAGCCACTCGTGCTCGGTGCCATCCTGCTTCATCTGCTCGCGAATGGCGGCAGCGACCACATCGCGCGGCTGAAGCTCGTCGGTAAAGCGCTCGCCGGCGGCGTTGAGCAAAATCGCGCCCTCGCCGCGGCAGCTCTCGCTGATCAGGAAGGTGCGGCCCGGCTGCGGCGAGAACAGTCCCGTGGGGTGAATCTGCACGTAGTCCAGGTGCTCCATCTTAATGCCATGCTCCTGAGCGATGTAGCAGGCGTCACCCGTGAGCTGCGGGTAGTTGGTCGAGTGGTCGTATACGCCACCGATGCCGCCCGTCGCCCACAGCGTGTGGCGGGCATGGATCTTAAACGGCTCGCCGGCATGCACGCCCTCGGCGGCATTTGCCAGTTCGTCGGCGGGACGAACCGAGTTGTCCTCGTCCACGGAAACGACGACGACACCGGCACACACCGTGGCCCCATCGCGCACGGCCGTCAGGATGTCGGTCATGGCCACGTGCTCCAAAATCTGCACGTTATCCAGCTTGCGAACGGCCTGGAGCAGCTTGGTCGTAATCTCCTTGCCGGTGATATCGGCATGGAAGGCAATGCGCGGACGGCTGTGCGCGCCCTCGCGGGTAAAGTCGAGGCTGCCATCGGCCTTGCGCTCAAAATCCACACCCATCGCTAGCAGGTCGTTGATGACCGAGCGGCTCGAGCGAATCATGATGTCGACGCTCTCGCGGCGGTTCTCGTAGTGGCCGGCGTGCATGGTGTCCTCAAAGAAGGCATCGTAGTCCGAGCCCTCGGGCAACACGCAGATGCCGCCCTGCGCGAGCATCGAATCGCACTCGTCGACAGCGCCCTTGGAGAGCATGATCACGCGCGTGCTCGTCGGCAGATTGAGAGCCGCGTACAAGCCAGCTACGCCGCAGCCGGCAATAACGACGTCGCACTCCATGTCGGGGTATTGTTTGGTTTCCACAGGAATCCTCTCCCTTGTAATGTGGCATAAGGGACTGCCCCTTATGTCACATCGTTCTAACGCGCCGCGTACTCGAGCATGCGGTCGAGCGTGAGTTTTGCCTGGTCGGCAGCCTCGTCCGACACGCCGATCTGCACCTCGCCCTCGCCCGTCTCCAGGCAGCGCACGAGCTTTTCGAGCGTGATGAAGTCCATGTTGACGCAGGTGGGCTGCACCGCGGGGAAGTAGAACTTCTTGCCGGTGCCTTGGCAGCGGCGCTCGAGCTCGTAGAGCACGCCGCGGACCGTCACGATGATGAACTCGCTCGCGTCGGACTCCTCGGCATACTTGATGATGCCGGCGGTGGAGCCGATGTAGTCGGCCTCGGCCAGGACGTCGGCCTTGCACTCAGGATGCGCCAGCACGAGCGCGTCGGGGTGGGCCTCCGTCGCGTCGACGATCTGCTCGACGGTGATGATGTGATGGCGCGGGCAGTAGCCGTTGTTGAGGATGACGTGCTTTTGCGGCACCTGCTCGGCTACGAAGCGACCGAGGTTTTGGTCGGGAATGAACAGGATATGCTGCTGCGGCAGCTCGGACACGATCTTGACGGCGTTGGAGCTGGTGACGCACACGTCGCTCCAGCTCTTGATCTCGACCGTGGAGTTGACGTAGCAGACGACAGCCAGGTCGTCGCCGTACTCGGCGCGCGCCGCGTCGACCGTCTCGCGCTTGACCATGTGCGCCATGGGACAGTCCGCGCCCGGCTCGGGCAGCAGCACGGTCTTAGTGGGATTGAGCAGTTTGGCGCTCTCGCCCATAAACTCCACGCCGCACAGCACGATGGTCTGCTGCGGCAGGCTTTTAGCGAGCTTAGCCAGGTAGAAGCTGTCGCCGACGTAATCAGCCACGGCCTGCACCTCGGGCGCCACGTAATAGTGCGCTAGGATCACCGCGTCACGTTGGGTTTTTAGTTGCTGAATGGCCTCGACGAGCTCTGCGGGCACCAGCGCCGCGCGCTCCGTTGCCGTCGTTGCCGATGCCAGGCCGGCCGCAATATCGCGTGCAAGCTCCGATGCATCCATGTTCGCGCTCTGTGCCATCAAGGCCCCTCTCTTTTGGCGAATCTTGGGGCTTTAGTATGACACCTAGGTTTACAGCTGACAAGACAGCTGTAAACCTAGGTGTAAAGTTGAAATAAAGATTCAATCATGTGGCAGGTCCATTTTCGAACTGGCAAGCTGAGGATAGCTGAGCTCTCGATGGCGCAGGAGGCATCTTTCGCCACCGCAACACCGCTTGGCGCGAGCTGCACGCCGTGGGGCGCAAACGGTCCGCACCCCCGCAAGCGGCGCGTGCCCGATGTGGCAAAATCGAACTACTTAAGGGGGCCGAATGCTCAAGATTATTGCCTGCGACGATGATGTCGCTTTTCTAGATAGACTGCACCGGATGATCGACCGTTGGTCGACCGAGACGGGCACGGCGGTCGATGTTGCGCTCGTCACGCGCGGCGAGGACCTGCTGGCCCGCCATGCCGCATCGCGCGCCGACATCATCTTGCTCGATATGATCATGCCGCTCGTCAACGGCATGGACACCGCACGCGAACTGCGCCAGGCCGACACCGCCGTGCGCCTGGTGTTCCTCACCTCGTCGCCCGAGTTCGCGCTGGAATCCTACGAGGTCCGCGCCTTCGACTATCTGCTCAAGCCCGTGACTTACGAACGCCTAGCGCGATTACTCGACGAGCTTTCGAGCATGCGCCCGGCGGCAACCGACGAGCTCGTGATCAAAACTTCCTTTGGCTACCACGCCCTGCGCCTGTCCGACATCGAATATGCCGAGGCGCGCAACAAGCACGTGGTCTTCCACCTGCGCGACGGACGCGACATCGAGGCACTCGAGTCGTTCCGCAGCGTCGAGGACCGTTTGGCGCAAAATGCCACCTTCTTTAAATGCCACCGTAGTTACCAGGTCAACTTGCGCAACATCGACCACTTCGATCGCACGGACATCGTCATGCGCTCCGGCGCGTGCATCCCGCTTTCGCGCAGCTGCAAGCAGGGATTCCAAGACGCCTACTTTGCGGTGCGCTTTGAGGGCGGGAGGCGCTGATGGTCTCCTCGGTCGAAATGATCCTTTGGGCAATCCACCACGCCACGACGCTACTCTTTGGCGTCTTTGCCTCGGCGGCGCTGTGCGGTATCGAGATCAACCGGCGTCATGCGCTTGAACTGGTGCTGGTCGGTGCCGTAACCGGATGCGCATTTGGCCTCGCCAATGCCGTCGGCGGCGAGCTTTTCGCCCGCCAGGTATATCCGCTCGTCGTGCATCTGCCGCTCATCATCTATTTGTGTGCGCGCTACCGCCTGAGCCCGCTGCTTGCCGCGCTCGGCATTACGAGTGCCTATCTGAGCTGCCAGTTCAGCAATTGGATGGGCATCGCCGCCTTTGCCGCAACCGATTCGCAGATTGCGTACTATCTGGCGCGTATCGCGACCACACTCGCCGTCTTTGCCGTCCTGTTGCATTGGGCCGGCGACATCGGTCCGCGCTTGGCGATTAAAAGCACCACCGAGCTGGGCATCCTTTTAATCCTGCCGCTCGTCTATTACGTCTTTGACTATGCCACCAACGTCTACACCACGCTGTTCCACTCGGGCTCGGTGGTGACGGTTGAGTTTTTGGCATTTGCGCTCTGTGCCTTCTATCTTATGTTTCTTGCCGTTTACCTGCGCGAATACGAAGAAAAGGAAACCGCCGAGCGAGAGCGTTGGATGCTCGAGACCCGCGACAGCGCCGCCATCAAAGAGCTCGAGGCTTGGCGTCAATCTGGGCGCGAGCTGTCGATTCTGCGCCACGACATGCGCCACTTCCTACGCGGCCTGGCCGCTTTAATTGAGGAGGGCCACACCGACGAGGCGCTCAAACGCATCGATGAACTCTGCGAAGCCGGCGATCGCACCGCCGTACGCCGCTTCTGCGCCAACGAGACCGTAAACATCGCGCTTTCGTCATTTAACTCGGATATCAATAGAAACGGCATTACCGCCAACCTGCGCGCCGCCGTACCCGAAACCATCCACGTAGGCGACGCCGACCTGTTTAGCGTGCTCTCAAATGCCTTGGAAAACGCTATCACCGCCGCAAGCGCCGCACCCCAAGGAAAGCGATTCGTCGACCTTGACCTGCGATTAGAGGACAGCCAGCTGCTGCTGTTAGTTTCCAATACGTTTGACCGCGCGCCGCGCATGGTCGACGGCATGCCCGTAGCCGGGCACACCGGACACGGCTTTGGAACCAAGAGCATTAAGCTTGCCGTCGAACGCATGAATGGTAACTGCCAGTTCCGCATTAACGGCGATCGGTTTGAGCTGCGCGCTGTGATGTAGAAGTGCGGCGCCGATCTCGAGGCGTGCCTTGCCCGCCAGGCAATCGCTCGCCGGCGCCAATCCGCTACAGCGGAGCGGTCGCCGGAGTCAGCTGCTTGATATAGGCCCACATGCGCTGCTTAGCGGCCTTGTCGGTGAGTGCCGCCTCAAAGCCGTCGAGCGCGAGCACGCGGCGGCCCTGCACATGGGCGACCAGGCCGGGCTTGAGCATGGCGGTGTCGAAGTCATCGATCGCCACGAGCATATCGGCGTAGGTCTCGCGCATGGCATCGGCCGCGTTGTTGTCGAGCAGTAGCACCGCCTCGGGGTCCAAGGCCTCGAGCGCCTCGCGGAACA
This sequence comes from Collinsella aerofaciens ATCC 25986, assembly GCF_964239575.1. GTDB lineage: Bacteria > Actinomycetota > Coriobacteriia > Coriobacteriales > Coriobacteriaceae > Collinsella > Collinsella aerofaciens_BQ. The sequence continues at coordinate 11,579 of NZ_CAXSQQ010000008.1, read as the reverse complement.
GCTCGCACGGCAGAGCCTCGCCCACCGCGACCGCTCCGTCACCCACGCCGGCGACGCTTGCCAGCACGCAAAAATCCTCGGGCGCGTAGCCGATGGCCCCAAGCGCCTTGCGCAACGCCGCGCCATCCGGGCCGGCGGCAAGCTCGCCACCCGAACGCTCGGCCTCGTCCAAGTCGCCTTTGACTAGTACGATCGGCGAGCACGCGTTGCCCGCGATACGCACGCCGCGACCCGCGAGCGATGCGAGCTCCTGCTCGGCCGCCTGGGCGATGGCTTCTTTTTTCTGGCTTTGTGACGTGGACATGCGCTCTCCAATCGTTTGCGTGCCCACCATTATATAAAAGAGCTGCCCGCGAGTGGTTGCTTTGCGGGCGGCTGGGTATAAGCACGGTCGTACTGAGTTTTACGCGGCCGAGCCGCGTCGCATTATGGAGGTCACCATGGCTGACATTAATCAGATTACCCCCGAGAACTTCGATTCCATCGTTAACGACAGTCTGCCCGTGCTGGTCGATTTTTGGGCACCGTGGTGCGGGCCCTGTCGATCCCTCTCGCCCATCGTTGACGAGGTTGCCGATGAGCTGGCGGGCAAGCTTGCCGTTGCCAAATGCAACGTCGACGACAACCAGGACCTGGCCATGAAGTATGGCGTCATGAGCATCCCCACGCTGGTTGTGTTTAAGAACGGCGAGGAGATTGACCGCTCGGTTGGCGCTCTGCCCAAGGCGAGGCTGCAGGCGCTGCTGGAGAAGCATCTGTAATACGCTTGTTACATGTTGCCGTCTGCCTGCCGTCCATGAGCGCTTTTGCACCGCTCGCCGGACTTCTGGATGCACCGAGTGCAACCACGGATAGTATGGTAGTCACAAACAGCCCCCAGTGAACGGGTGCGGGTCGCACAGACTCGCACCCGTTTTCTTATGCAGCTGCGCACAGAGCGGGCGTAGTAAAATCTGAACCACTGAACTGCCCCATACAAAAGGAGATTTTCCATGCATGACGTCGGAATGAACATGAGCCAGCTTGCCATGAGCGTCAAGCAGGTCGACGACACCATCGAGCTCGCTCACGAGTGGAGCCATCAGCTGCTGCATGCGACCGAGAATTTTGACATGGAGCGCATCGGCGCCAAGCTCGAGGCCGCCATGGCCGCGCTGCACGAGGCGCATGACGCGCTCGAGGGCTACGAAGAGGCCATCGAGGCCGACCACAACTCCGTCGGCTCCGTGAAGCTGGTGTAAGGTGGCCGAACACGAGCACAGCTGCGGGCACGAGCACGAGCATCCGCACGGGGCGGACGGTGACGCGGGCTGCCACTGTAGTGGTTCCGGCTCCGAGCTGGTCCGTTTTTCGGTTACCGCACCCGACGACCTGCTGCGCCGTTTTGACGAGCAGATCGCACGCCGCGGCGACGTGGCCAACCGATCCGAGGCCGTGCGCGACCTGATTCGCGCCTCGATCGCCAAGGAGCAGATGCGCACGCCCGATGAGCACGTTATCGGGTCGCTCACCATGATCTACGACCATCACACCGGCGATCTGACGCGCCGTCTGGACGAGGTGCAGCACGACTACACCAACGAGATCGTATCGACCATGCACGTGCATCTGGATCACCACAACTGCTTGGAGATTCTGGCGCTCAAGGGTCGCGGCGAGCGCGTCTACGAACTAGCCGATCGCCTGCTGGGCCTGCGCGGCGTTAAGCACGGCGAGCTCACGTGCGCCGCCACCAAGCAGAGCCTGGGGCTGTAGCGGGATTTCCCGCAGCGCACCTGCCAAAAAGGGACAGGTTTGTTTTGGCAGGTTTAGCGTTTTACCTACCAAAACAAACCTGTCCTTTTTTGGTCGGTTTTGATGAGGGGTGTCGCATGCGGCATGTGCATATTCATGTGACGGGCATTGTGCAGGGCGTTGGCATGCGGCCGTTTGTGTATCGCGAGGCCATTGCGTATGGCATTTGCGGATGGGTGCTCAATGCGGGCGACGGCGTGCATATCGAGGCGCACGCTTGTGCCGAGGCGGTTGACGGATTTGTCGCCGCGCTTTCTGAGCATGCGCCTACGGCAGCCCGCGTAGAGCATGTCGAGGTTGTGGACCTGGTAGCCAACGGTTGGGATGCCGCCGATGAACAGGGCTTTCGCATCGTAGCATCGCAGGACCAGACCGCGCACACGACGCTCGTCTCGCCCGACATCGCTACCTGCGACGATTGCCTGCGCGAATTGTTCGATCCCGCCGACCGACGCTATCACTACCCTTTTATCAACTGCACTAACTGCGGCCCACGCTTTACCATCATCCGATCGCTGCCCTATGACCGAGCGGCCACGTCGATGGATTGTTTTCCCATGTGTCCCAAGTGCGCTGCGGAGTATGTCGACCCACTCGACCGGCGTTTTCACGCGCAGCCCGATGCCTGCTTTGATTGCGGGCCGCATATTACGTGGCGCGAGGCTGTAAACGGCAATGCGTGCGGGAATTCGTCCGCGACACCGGCCGTCGGCACCACACGCGAGGCCAGCGACGCTATCATCGAGCGCTGCGTTGAGCTGCTGGCCAGCGGTGGCATCGTCGCCATCAAGGGCCTGGGCGGATTCCATCTAGCCTGTGACGCTGCCAACGAGCAGGCGGTGGCCGAGTTGCGCCGTCGCAAACGCCGCAGCAACAAACCACTTGCCGTCATGGTACGCAGTCTTGCTGATACCGAGCGCCTGTGTCATATCGACGACGCTGAGCGCGAGCTTCTCGCCGGCAGTATCCGTCCCATTGTGCTGCTGCGCCGACGTGCTGTTTGCGAGAGCGGCGGCTCCCCCGACGCCCTCGCGCTCGCGCCGTCCGTCGCGCGCGACCTTCCTGAGCTCGGTGTTATGCTCCCCTACACCCCGCTTCAGCATCTGTTACTTGCCGCGGCAGAAGCCCGCGGTATGCACGCGCTCGTCATGACCAGCGGAAACCTGAGCGAAGAACCCATCGAGACCGACGACGACCTTGCCTGGGAACACCTCGTTGCCGCCGGCATTGCCGACGCGTTGCTCGGTAACGACCGCGCGATCCTCTCGCGCTACGACGACTCTGTAGTGCGCGTGGTCGACGGCGCCATTATGCCCGTGCGCCGCGCTCGCGGATATGCGCCTCGGCCGTTGCCGCTGCCGGAGCTCGACGGCGCTCCGTCCTGCGTGCTCGCCTGCGGGCCACAACAAAAGGCCACGATTGCGCTCACGCGTGAAGGGACGAGCGGCGAGGCAACCTGTTTTGTGTCGCAGCATATCGGCGATGTTGAAAACGGCGGGACCTTCGATGCCTGGAACGCTGCGCGCACGCGCTTGGAAGATCTCTTTGATTTGGTGCCCGCCGCCTTGGCTTGCGATGTACACCCCAGTTATCTATCGGGCCAGTGGGCGCGCGAGCAGGCGCGAAAATGCAATCTGCCGCTCGTCGAGGTGCAGCACCATCATGCGCATATCGCGAGCATAATGGCCGAAGCCATCGCCGCGGGCCAGCTTACAACCGACGCGCGCGTCCTTGGCATCGCCTTTGACGGCACCGGCGCCGGCACCGATGGGACCATTTGGGGCGGCGAGTTTCTTGTTGCCAGCCTTGGCGGCTTTGAGCGCGCCGCGCATTTGCGCACCTGGGCGCTCCCCGGTGGGGCGGCCTCCGTGCGCGACGCCCGCCGCAACGCCTTCGCCCTGCTCAGTGAGCTCGGCCTGCTCGAGCACCCAGGTGCCGCTCGGCTTTTGGACAGCCTCGACGAACAAACGCGCAGCGTGACAGCCACCATGATCGAGCGCGGCATCAACAGCCCGCGTACCAGCAGCATGGGGCGTCTCTTTGATGCCGCGGCAGCAATTCTGGGCATCTGCGACAAGGCAACCTACGAGGGCGAACCCGCCATAGAACTCGAAGCCGCCGCCTGGCGCGCGCTCGACAACGAAATCGCCCATTTTCCCGACGACAACGCCGGCTATTTCGCATCTGGCCCATCGTGGCTGGACGGCCCCTATGTTCTGGACCAGAAAGCACTCTTTGAGGCACTTTTGGGAGGAATTGAAGCCGGAGCGCCCGCCGACAGGCTCGCACTCGACTTCCATGTCGCCGTCGCGCGCTCCTCGGCGCGCATCGCCAGCGATATCTGCGTGCACGAGGGCATCGACACCGTCGCGCTCTCGGGCGGCGTGTTCATGAACCGACTTCTGCTTCAGCTTCTCACCCGCGAGCTCAAAAGCACAGGCTTTACTGTCCTTGTCCCCCACACCGTACCCGTCAATGACGGCTGCATCGCCTACGGTCAGGCAGCAGTCGCACGCACTCGCCTCGCACAGGTCGCGCCACAATAGGCTGTTCGGCCAGCCCGCAAGCCGCCGTCTCACAGGCGTAACGCGTTTGCCCGCGAACCCCGCGAGCGCTACCATCAACTGATGGATTATTGAGCGCTCATCCAGCGCAAAGCGTATACAAGGGGAACAATATGTGCCTTGCCGTTCCCGGTAAAGTAGTCAAACGCGACGACGGCCTCAAGGCCACCGTCGACATGATGGGCATCGAGCGCCCCGTGTCGCTGCGACTCGTGCCGACGGCGCAGGTTTGCGACTATATTCTCGTACACGCCGGCTTTGGCATCCAGATTGTCGACGAGCAGGAAGCACAGGAAACGCTCGAGCTTGTTAATGCCATGTCCGAGCTGGTCGAAGAAGACCAGCTGGCCACCAACCCGGCGGAGGCTTACTAGTGGCGCCCGAGCAGCCGGCTCGCTCCGGTATCGATTTCTCGGCATTCCGCGATCCCAAGCTGGCTCGCGAGCTCATCGAGCGCATTCATGAGCTTGTCGGCGACCGCACCATCAACCTTATGGAAGTCTGCGGCACGCATACCGTGAGCATCGGGCGCTATGGCTTTCGCTCCATTATGCCGGCAGGGCTCAAGCTGCTGAGCGGCCCGGGCTGCCCCGTCTGCGTCACCGCCAACCGCGACATCGACCACGCAATCGCGCTCGCCAACATAGACGGCGCCATCATCACCACCTTTGGCGACATGATGCGCGTGCCCGGATCATCCACCTCGCTCGCTGCGCAAAAGGCGGCGGGGCGCGATATTCGCATTGTGTACTCCCCGCTCGACGCGCTCGACATTGCCGAGCAAAACCCTGATCGCCCGGTCATTTTTATGGGCGTGGGCTTTGAGACTACGACGCCCACCATCGCCGTCGCCATCTTGGAGGCCGAGGCACGCGGGCTTTTGAACTTCTCGGTCTATTGCGCCCACAAGACCACGCCGCCGGCGCTGCGCGCCATCGCCAACGACCCCGAGACCGCCATCGACGGCTTTATCCTGCCGGGCCACGTCGCCACCATCACGGGCTTGGCCCCCTTTGGCTTTTTGGTCGACGAATTCAATACCCCGGGCGTGGTCACGGGATTTGAGCCCGTCGATATCCTGCAGGGCATCTGCATGCTGGTCCAGATGGTTGTCGAGGACAGGCCGGCGATTGACAACGCCTACCGTCGCGGCGTCAATGCCGACGGCAATCCCGTAGCGCGCCAGCTGGTCGAGCAGGTATTTGAGCCGTGCGATACCACGTGGCGCGGGCTGGGATCGATTGCGGCTTCGGGACTCGCCATTCGTCCCGAGTTTTCGCACTTTGATGCCAGCATGCGCTTTGACGTGTCCATCGAGCCGACGGTCGAGCCACGCGGGTGCCGCTGCGGCGACGTGCTGCGCGGGGCCATTACGCCGAGCGACTGCCCCCTGTTCGGCCACGCTTGTGCGCCCGAGCATCCCGTCGGCCCCTGCATGGTGAGCTCCGAGGGCAGCTGCGCAGCATATTTCCGCTACCGAGGCTAATAGGTTCCGCCGTTCTAACGAACGGCGGACCAGTCGACGCTGCGCCTCACCCATATAATTCCACCCACGATTGGAGTTTTCGATATGTCCCATAGCGTTACCGATAGCACCGTCCTGCTGGGCCACGGCTCCGGCGGACAGATGATGAAGCGCATCATCGATGAGGTCTTTTTGGATGCCTTTGGGTCGCCCGAGCTGCTCGAAGGCAACGACGCCGGCGTCGCCGCGCTGCCCGCGAGCGGGCGCATCGCCATGTCGACCGACAGCTTTGTAGTCTCGCCGCAGTTCTTCCCCGGTGGCAACATCGGCCGCCTCGCTGTATGCGGAACCGTCAACGACGTCGCGACCTCGGGCGCCAACGTGCGCTACCTATCGTGCGGCTTTATCCTCGAAGAGGGCTATCCCATGGATAAGCTCCACCAGATTGTGCAGACGATGGCCGAAACGGCGCACGAAGCGGGCGTGTCCATAATCACGGGCGACACTAAGGTGGTCGAGCGCGGCGGGGCCGACGGCGTCTATATCAATACCGCCGGTGTGGGCGAGGTACCCGCGGGCGTGGCGCTCAGCGGCGCAAACTGCCGGCCCGGCGACGTCATCCTGGTGTCGGGCACACTGGGTGACCACGGCATCGCCATCATGAGTCAGCGCGAGGGTCTGGCGTTTTCGAGCACCATCGAAAGCGACGCCGCGCCGCTCAACCACCTGATTGCCGATGTGCTTTCCGCAGCACCCGGCACGCGTTGCTTCCGCGACCCCACGCGCGGTGGCCTGGCGTCCACACTCAACGAGTTTGCCCAGGCCAGCAATGTTGCCATGGAGGTCGACGAGGATGCCGTGCCCGTGCGTCCCGACGTGCAGGCCGCCTGCGAGATGCTCGGCTACGATGTGCTGCAGGTGGCAAACGAGGGCAAGATGGTTGCCGTCGTGCCGGCCGAGCAGGCCGATGCGGCCCTAGCCGCCATGCGCGCCGCCCACTACGGCGAAAACGCCGCCATCATCGGTCGCGTGCTGCCACTTGCCGAGGGCGCCCGTCCCGCCGTGCGCGTGCGCACCGGCTGGGGCTCGACCCGCATCCTCGACATGCTCGTGGGAGAGCAGCTGCCGAGGATTTGCTAACGACAAAGGCTCAGGGCTATTAAAGATATTCAGATTCCAAACATGCCCGGCACGCATGCCCAGTATTATGAGGTGCGTTTTGGAACCCAATGACGGGAGCTTTCATGGCAGCAGCTTTTTCCCATGTGATTTTTGATCTGGACGGCACCATCCTCAACACGCTCGAGGACCTGGCGACCGCCGGCAACCATACCTGCGAGACGCACGGCTGGCCTACGTTTGCCGTCGACGAGTACCGCTACAAGGTGGGAAACGGCATGCTCAAGCTGGTTGAGCGCTTTATGCCCGCCGAGTATGCGGGCGACGGCCGCATGTTTGAGCAGACGCTTGCCGAGTTTAGGGCTTACTACGGCGAGCACAAGGAGGACCACACCGCCCCCTATGCCGGCACGATCGAGATGCTCGACCGCTTGCGCGCCGCGGGTGTGCAACTTGCCGTGCTCACTAACAAGGACCACGTCTCGGCGGCTCCGCTTATCGAGAAGTATTTTGGTTCCGAGCGCTTTGCGCTGGTGCAGGGCCGCGTCGATGCGTTTCCGCCCAAGCCCGAGGCGCCTGTTACACTGCATGTGATGAAAGAGCTAGGCGCCGATCCGTCGACCACGCTCTATGTGGGCGATTCCAATGTCGATATCCTGACCGGTCACAACGCCGGCCTTAAGAGTGCGGGCGTCAGCTGGGGCTTCCGCGGCCGCGCAGAGCTGGAAGCCGCCGGCGCCGACTACGTGGTGGACACCCAGGACGAGCTCGCAGCGCTGATCCTGGGCGAGTAACGAGCGACACTGCTTAACGCAGCTGCGACAATTCTTCCGCGCAGAAAGCGCATCCCGTTTTGGAGCTCCGGAATGGGATATGCTTTCCGTTTGAGGCACATCAGGGAAACCGCATCCCGTTTCAGAACAATATTCCGGGTCGCACTTTCCGCAACCCACCCCATCCGGAAAATGCGACCCACTATTCGGCCAAAAACCGGGTCGCGGTTTCCCAAGCACTCGATGCAACGCTGGCACAAGGAGTGTCCCCAACTGCCGCCTGGTCATTTAAGAACGTCCCCAATGACTACAAGCGCCGCACCATGGCAACGACGCAGGTAGAGGATGGACAGCGAGCGACGTCCAGGACGAACAAGTTGGCATGAAAAAGGCGAGGCATAGACCTTCTGGTCATGCCTCGCCTTTTGAATGACAAATTGTCGTCCTGGGCGGCGCGCAGCGTCAACTGGTTACGCGGTTCGTAGAACCGCGTAACCCCCTAGCTCAGCATTGCATCCATCATCTCGGAGTTGACGGAGTCGTCGGCAGACCACTCGCCATCGTCGTTGCAGGTGTACTTGAAGATAACCGTGGTCTTCCTGGGCTCGGTGGCCTTGGTCACATCGACCATAACCTGACCGGCCATCTTGTACAGCTCGTCATCGGAAGGAACCGTGTCAAGCGCAGCGACCTTCTCCTGATACTGGGTGGAGAAGTCCTCGACGATCTTGTTCATAGACTTGCAGGCGATGGAGACCTCGGCGGTCGCGACACCCTTGTCTTCGTCGACCGTCACGTCGCCGATCTTGTAGTCAAAGCCCTCGAGATAGGTCTTGGCATACTCCTTGGGATCGATACCCAGCTGCTCGAACTCGTCGCCCGAAGCCTCCTCCAGACCAGAGAGGAAGTCGTCGCCACCGTTCTTGACCTCGTCAAACTGAGTCGTAAGATCCTCGGTGATGAGCTCCTCAACCGAAGGACCTCCACAGCCGGAAAGCACGACCACACATGCAACCAAGACGGCCATGAGGGGTGCAAGCAGCAGCTTCTTTTTCATGTTGTTCCTCCCAATGAGCGGCACTGCGCTTCCCAGACGCGGCGCACGTTGTAATAAGTAAGCCCATACTATCCGCTTATGAACACCCTCGGCAACGCGAAGGCACGGTCGGTTCGTTTTAGCGTCCGAACGGTTTGCAAGCCCGCCCAACGTGCAATAAAACGCTTTCCCGCGGTGCAATAAAAAAGGTGGCCGGAAAACCCGACCACCCTTGCACATCCTTTGGATGCCGCAATTTACTTGCGGACGACCTTAACGATGGCGTCACCGGCGGCGACAGCGGAGTCGGCCTCGACGGCGAGTTCGACATCGGCAAACTCGGCGGTGTTGGACACGGCCACGACGACGCAGTCCTTGTAACCGGCAGCAGCGATCTTGGCACGGTCGATCTTGAGAATGGGCTGGCCGGCCTTCACGACGTCGTCGGCCTTGACGAAGCCCTCGAAGCCGTCGCCGTTCATGTTGACGGTATCGACGCCAACGTGCACCAGAACCTCGATGCCGCTATCGGACTGCAAGCCCACGGCGTGACCCATGGTGACGGTCACCTTACCGTCGCAGGGAGCGTAGACCAGATCGTCCTCGGGCCACACGGCACAGCCCTTGCCCAGAACCTCGCCACCAAAGACGGGATCGGGCACGTCAGCCATCTTGATGACCTTGCCCTTGACGGGCGAGCACAGCACGTCGGCGCCAGCAGAAGCAGAGATAGAGGCCGGAGCAGCGGCAGCCGCGGGCTCAGCCTTCTTCTTGAACATGTCAAACAGACCCATACGTTTTCTCCTCTTGATTAAGCGCAACGTTGTGCGCATGCCTACGATAATTATAGTGCCAAATGGTTCAAATGCTAAGGTGGGGACTCGAATCGCGAGCCCTTCCCGGTAGTGCTCGTGGGACGAGCATCTCCTTTGCATCGCTGGTCGATAAGCCGGGTATCGCCCGCGCACGGGACGGGCAGAAGCGGGCGCACCAAACCCGACACTTCTTTTCGCTCTCGAGTCCTGTCGCCGCCTTGTCCCTAACACTTCCTGACGCCGACCGAAGCGTGCCAAAATAAACCTGTCCTTTTTGGTACGTTTGGCGAGTGTGGATTTTTGGACGCTTAACTAGCGAACGTGGATAATCTCCCACTTTGAGGCCGTCACCGAGCCAAAAACGGGAGATTATCCGCTCTCATTTTGGATAACCCCCCTTGTACCAAGCCGAGCTCCATGGTCAAGTAATAACGACTTCTCATCATTAGATTGTTTACATCAATTCTAATAACTATTTAATCCTTAAACTCGTTATTAGAATTGATATGATTAGCCTAATAACGAGTTTCCGGCACTAAAGATATGGAGGGCGCGATGCAAATCGAGGAGAACGGCCAGGGAACGCTCCGCAATAATCTATCGGGGAAATTGGCTTACTATTCGTTTTTTCCAACGCCCTTGCAATCATTGAGGCAGCTAAACCTCACCGAGGAAACCTATCGCACGCTTTCCGCATGCTCACGAAAGCTTGGAGAGCTTGAAGGCATGCTCTACTTTGTTCCCAACGCCGACATGTATCTGACAATGTACGTGCGCAAAGAAGCACTCCTTTCTTCGCAAATTGAGGGAACCCAGTGCACGTTTGACGACCTACTTAGTCCATCGCAAACACAACTCCATCATAAAGATGTCGCAGACGTCGTGAATTACGTCCGTGCTGTCGACCGCGGCGTAGAACTGCTCAAAAAGATGCCCTTGTGCACGAGACTTCTTAGGCAAGTTCATGCGGTCCTGCTGGACGGAGTGCGCGGAACGGAGAAGAATCCAGGCGAGCTGCGCTCCTCACAAAACTGGATTGGCCCCTCAGGCTGCACCATTGCAACCGCATCGTTTGTCCCTCCAAACATTGAAGATTTGAGTAACACGCTCCAGGACCTCGAACGCTTTATCAATGAGCCTCAAGTCGAAATGGATCCGATTGTGCGGGCGGCGCTCGTCCATTACCAATTTGAAACTGCCCATCCATTCCTAGACGGAAACGGTCGCCTGGGCAGGCTTCTCATTACACTTATGCTCATCAATGATGGCGTTCTTCATTCTTGCTTGTTCTATCCATCGTTCCAGTTCAAGAAAAATCGAAGCGAGTACTACCGGCAACTCACATCCGTAAGGGAGAGAGGCACTTACGAGGAATGGATAGAGTTTTTCTGCAACAGTCTTCTCGAAAGTGCGAAGGACTCGGTAGGGTCCTTAAAAAACCTTGTTGACCTCCATAACCGTTCCACAGCAACCATTACCGAAAATCTCGGAAGGACTGCTGCAAACGGGCAAAGGCTGTTGGGCATTCTTGAAGAGCACCCCATCGTCGACACCGCATTCATCGCTGCCCAACTCGATATCGGCAGGAGTACCGCGAGCTCGCTCGTCAAATCATTTGAAGAATTGGGTATCCTCCGTCCTCTCGACGAGTCAAGACAGAGATACCGGCAGTACGGGTATGAAGAGTATCTTTCGATTCTCAGGGAAGACGCCGAGCCGATTAGATAGGCATCGCAGCCCAGGCAAATTAAAACGAGCGTGGATAATCTCCCACTTTGAGCCCGCACACAGGCCAAAACCGGGAGATTATCCACGCTCATTCCTGAGTAGTCATTTATGAACGTCCCCAATGACTACTCCGGCATCGCCGATGTTTCGGCAACGACAGCGAACGGGCCGCATTCGGAGCAAGACGACGCCGCAGGTAGAGAACGGACAGACACTATGACCCAATCCGAGGGCACGGAAACGACAGGAGCCCCCGCTCGTGACCGCGGGTCGGGGCTGCGACAA
>NZ_CAXSQQ010000007.1:0-89075 GCF_964239575.1 Collinsella aerofaciens ATCC 25986 | reverse complement strand
AGATTCTAGGACGAAGGCCGTTCTTCGTTAAACGGGCGCTAGGGCGTCACCCTTACACCAACATTTTCGACGCGATCTATTGGTTGAACTTATGTATTAAAAAGAGGGCCGGTTTACTACGACAAAATGGCTCCGGCCGACCACAGCGAGTAATCTAAAAAATTGGCAACGCTTCTACCTGCGGTTTTAATATCACCAAAATGACCGTGGTTAAGATCATTCAATTCGTCGTAGTAAACCGAAGTACTTTTGTTTGGCAAAAAATAGTATCAGTCTAGGCTATTTCGGATATCGCGATAATTTGGATGGTAAAACGATTTTCTAGGACAACCGTTCGCCGATGGTAAACGGATGTTGTTTATACAGCCTGTGTACAACAGATATACTTATATCTTGTGCGTAAAGCCATGGCCCGCAGGCCGTGATTCTATTGAACTGGACCGAATTATGAGATTGATTCACAACAGCCGTCTGCCGCAGTTTCGTACTCCGTTTGGCGCTGTGACCACTGGAACTTCCGTTTCGCTCTCGGTGATTTTGGAGGATGCCGACCCCAACCAGGCAACGCTTACCCTGCGTACCTGGGTCGATGATATCGGTGAGTCTCTGTATCCCATGACGCACGAGGGCGACGGCATATTTACCGTAGAGCTTGAGTGCACCGAGCCCTGTCTTATTTGGTACAGCTTTATCTGCAACATCGAGGGCCAGCCCGAGGTCCGCTTGGGTGCACCGCAGGGTCGCACCGGTGGCGAGGGTGTGACCTACGATTACGCCGAGGTCCCGTCGTTCCAGATTACCGTCTACAAGCATCGCGAGAACCGTCCCACCTGGTACGAGCGGGGCATGGTCTACCAGATCTTCCCCGACCGCTATGCCCGCGACGAAAACTGGCGCGAGCGAACGCTGGCCGAAGTTGAAAAACCGCGCAACGGAATCCAGCGCCGCATGGTCGAGGACTGGAACGAACCGCCCGAGTACGAGCGTGCCGAAGACGGCTCCATCAAGACCTGGGATTTTTACGGCGGCTCGCTCAAGGGTATCCAGAATGACCTGCCTCGCATCGCCGAACTGGGCTTTACAGCCATCTACCTCAACCCCATTTTTGAAGCCGCGAGCAACCACCGCTACGACACCGCCGATTACACCAAGATCGATCCGATTCTGGGCACCGAGCAGGACTTTACTGAGCTGTGCGAGGCGGCCGAGAAGCTGGGCATTTCCATCATTCTGGACGGTGTGTTCAACCACACGGGCGACGATTCGATCTACTTTAACCGCTACGGCAACTATCCCGGTGTCGGCGCGTGGCAGAGCGAGGACTCTCCGTGGCGTGATGCGTTTTATTTCCACGAGGACGGCTCGTACGACTGCTGGTGGGGCGTGGGCAATATGCCCGCCATCAATGAGAGCTCCGAACTGGTACGCGAGCGGATTCTGGGCAAGGACGGTATCATCCGCAAATGGCTGCGCGCCGGTGCCCATGGCTGGCGCCTCGATGTGGCCGACGAGCTTTCCGATGACTTCCTGACCGAGATCAAAAAGGCCGTGCTCGCCGAGAAGCCCGACGCGCTGCTGCTCGGCGAGGTCTGGGAAGATGCCTCCAACAAGATCAGCTACGGCCATCTGCGTCGCTATCTACAAGGCTCCGAGCTCGACTCGGCCATGGATTACCCCTTCCGCGACATGGTCATCGGCTTTTTGATGGGCTACAAAAACGCCTACCAAGCAGCCGAGGATATCGAGACCCTACGCGAGAACTATCCGCGTGAGGCCCTGTCTTGCGCGCTCAACCTGCTGTCGAGCCACGACCGTCCGCGCATTATCTCGGTGCTCGGCGGCGGCCCCGACGAGTCGCAGCTGCCCGAGAGTGAGCGCAGCAAATGGCGCCTGGACGAGAACTCCATGGGCCTGGCCAAGAGCCGCTTTTGGCTGGCGACGCTCATGCAGATGACGTTCCCGGGCGTTCCCTCAATCTATTACGGTGACGAGTACGGCTTGGAGGGTCTCACCGATCCGGGCAATCGCCGCACCATGCCGACCAAGGAAAACCTGCACGACTTCGATACGTTCGCGATCGTCAAGAATGCCTCGGCCGTGCGCCGCGCGCTGCCGTTTATGATCGATGGCGAGATCAAGGCCTTCGCGCTCAATGACGAGGTGCTGGCCTACAACCGTACCGGTATAGACGGCGAGTCCGCGACAGTCATCATCAACCGCAGCCTGCGCAATTCGCATCGTGTGACGATTCCGGCGCTCGGCGAATGCGCGAGCGATGTTATTAGCGGTCACGAGTGCGAGATCCACAACGGCACGGTCACGCTCGATCTTTATCCGCTGGGCTCGTCGATCATCTATCACCATGCCGAGCAGCGCCTGCAGGAGCCGCTCGACCACGGTGCGGGTGTTGTGTGCCATATCACATCGGTGCCAACCGACGACGGCAAGCCCGGTACGATCGGCGCGCCCACGCGTCGCTTTATCGACCATCTGGCCGCCATGGGCATGCGCTACTGGCAGGTTCTCCCCGTCAACCCCACGGACTTCTTCCGCTCCCCTTACGCCGGTCCTTCGGCCTTTGCAGGCAATATCGACCTGCTACCCGAGAGCCACGAGGAGCTGGCCGCCGACTTTGAGACCTGGATGGCCCGCGGCGGCGAAGATGCCGATCCGTTGTACACCGCGTTTAAACATCGCAATGCCGATTGGCTCGAGAAGTACAGCGTCTATATGGCCGTTAAGAAGTACTTTGAGGGCGAGACGCGCCATGATTGGCCGGCAGATGTCGCGCGCTACAACGAGCATCTGATCGACGACAAGCGCTTCCACGACGAGGCCGAGCTTCAGGCGTACATGCAGTACCGCTTTGACCTAGCTTGGTGCGAGCTCATGAACTATGCGCACAAGAAGGGCATCGAGGTCATCGGCGATATCCCGATGTATGTCTCGGACGATTCGGCGGATGCGTGGAGCGAGCCCGAGAACTTCTGGCTGTCCGATACCGGCAAAGCGATTGAGATTTCCGGCTCGCCGCCCGACAACTTTGCACCCGAGGGCCAGGTGTGGGGCAACCCGACGTTCCGCTGGGACCACATGAAGCAGGACGGCTATAGCTGGTGGATGGATCGCCTGCGCCGCGCGTTTTCGCTCTACGACCGTGTGCGTCTGGATCACTTCCTGGGCTTCCACAGCTACTTTAGTATCCCCGCAGGTAAGGCCTGCGCCGACGGGCGTTGGCTGGCAGGCCCGGGCAAGGACCTGTTCCAGACCGCCTATGACGAGCTGGGGCCGCTCAACTTTATCGCCGAGGACCTGGGCTACCTGACGCCCGGCGTTCGCGCCATGGCTTCGACTTGCGGCTTCCCCGGTATGGACGTACTGGAGTTTAGCGATTACGACGTTCGTTGCGGCGTGCACCCTACGCCCGGCAAGATTCTGTACACCTCGACGCACGACACGTCGACGTTGGCCGGTTGGTGCACGCGTTCCTTTGCGGGCGGCGATGAACCGAGCGGTGTTGAGGTGGCGGCCAAGCTGATGGGTGACGCGCTGGCAAGCGATGCTCCCCTCGTGATGATGCCGCTGCAGGATGTCCTGGGGCTTGGCGACGACGCGCGCATGAATGTTCCGGGCGTGGCCACGGGCAACTGGACCTGGCAGGCTGACGAGGCGGACATTGCAGCCGCCGAGAACAAAACCGCACAGCTCCTGCGCAACAACCATAGATTCTGGGGCGAAGCGTGATAAAACCCCCGATATAGGGTACAGTTACAGACGTTTGAATTTTTGCGGGCAGAGTAATCTGCCCGCTTTGTGCTGAAAAGGAAGTATTATGGCGCGCTACGATTACAAGTGCTCGAGCTGCGGCAAGTTGTTTGAGGTTGAGCATCCCATGTCTGAGACTCCCGAGGTCGTGTGCCCCAGCTGCGGTGCCCCGGCGGCCAAGACGTTCTCGGCCAGCGGCATTAAATTTGAGGGCAGCGGTTTCTACAACACCGACCAGCGAAGTGGCGGCTCCAGCACCAGCGCTACCAGCGGCTGCTGCGCCAACTGCCCGCATAACCACTAGGAACTACGCGGCCCTGCGATCAACATTGATCGCGGGGCTATTTCTTTGCTCTATGGGTAGCTAATCAAGCTACCCAGGTTTCCTTGTGAGTTGCGGTGAAATAAGGACTGTTTGGCGGACAGAAGCGGCGTTTCAATCCCTATTTCACCGCAACTTAGTCGTTACTTGCGGACCAGTCTGGCGCAGAAGTGGCCGTCGTAGGAGTCGGCGTTTACCGGTACGCTTTGGAAGAGGCCTCGATCGTTCTGGCGTACGGAAACGAGCTTCTTGGCCTGATCGAACTCGGGGAGTTGCAAAATCTGAGCCTCGGAGAGCGGTGCGATGCTAAAGTCGGCGCCCTCGGGAGAAGCCAGGAAGGCATCCACGCCCTGCGTGTTCTCTTCATCAAAAACCGAGCAGGTGGCATAGATGAGCTCTCCACCGGCGGCCACGCGCGCAGAAGCCTCCTTAAGCATCGTCAGCTGAAGCTTGGGTAACTCGGCCGTCACATCATTCTCGGTTAGGCGCCACGGGATCTCGGGATGACGGCGCATGGTGCCGGTGCCCGAGCACGGCGCATCGATAAAAACCGTGTCGAACTTAACCGGCTCGCCAAGCATGGCATCAAACGATGTGAGCACCTCATCAAGCTCGCAGGCATCACCCGAAACCATACGAACGCCCTGAATACCGGCCTTATGCAGGCGAGCGAGATTCAGATCGCACTTGCGATCATGCAGATCGAGCGCCGTATGCTGACGCTCATAGCCCGCACGCTTGGCCTGGCACATCATCACATAGGTCTTGGTGCCACGACCGGCACCAATCTCAAGGCAGCTACCAGGGCGCGTGGCAGCTGTGGCGATAAGCTGCGCATTGAGATCAGATGCCACCGCGGCAGCACGCTCAAACACACCCGAAGCAACGGTAACCTGGGCATCAACCGGGGCATGGCAACCTGGGAAGACAGGCGCGACGAGCTGCGAGATATACGGATCGGGCTTGGTCGCAAAGGCGTTCTCATGCAGGGCCAGCGGCGCGGGGGCCAGATTGCCGGCAAAGTTAAGCGCACCCTCGGGCGTGTCAAACGATGCCATAATGCGAGCGCAAAGCCAACGCGGCAGTCCCATCAGGCGCGACAGACGGACCAAGCGTCGCTCAGACTCATCCACATCGGACGCAGTAGCAAAGTCCTCAACGTTGTCCGCGACCTTATGCAGTACGGCATTGGCCAAACCTGCGGCAGACTTAGCTCCACTGCGCACCAGCTCAACACCCTGACTTACGGCAACGCGGCCAGGCGTATGCAGATAGAGCATCTCGAAGGCCGAGATACGAAGTGCCATTCGCACACGAGGCGCGACCTTTTTGGGCTTATCGAGAAACTGGTCGAGCAGCTCATCCAAAATACCCTGCGTGGCGGCCACACCCAGCGCCAAGCGGGCGGCAAAAGCGGAATCGCGCTGGTCAATAGCCTTAGCCGATGCGCGAGAGGACAGCACGTCGCGCGCATACATGCCGCGGCGATCGGCCTCCATTAGCACATCGAGCGCAAGCTTGCGCGCGGGAGATAGCTTGCTCATGACAAAACACCCCACGAAAGATCGACGCCCTGCAGGCCAGCAGCCCAAGCAGAAGCGGCCATAGCACGCTTGCCATCAGGCTTAACCTCGAGCAACTCAACCGTGCCATCGGAAAGACCGAGGTAAACACGCTTGTTTTTAACGTCAACAGTGCCCTCGCCAAGCGACACATCAGCCGGCGCAGCATCGAGCACGCGCACGGTCTTGCCGGCAATCACGCAACGAGCAGGCGCGGTATCGGACGAAGCGAGCACATGACGCACACAATCGAGCGCAGCCATCTGCGGATCCAGACGCATCTCCAGCTTGGAAATCTTGGCAGCATGGGTAACGAGCGCCCCATCCTGCTCGGTCCACACGGCGGTGCCATCGGCAAGCGAAAGAAGCGTATCGGCAAGCAGTTTGCCACCAAGCTCACCAAGCTCCATGGTCAGCGCCTCAGCATGCTTACCGGCAACCGACGTGGAAGCCTGAGCACAATAAGCACCAGTATCGACGCCATGCCCGATGCGCATGATAGAAACGCCAGCAACCTCATCACCAGCGAGAATCGCACGCTGAATAGGAGCAGCCCCACGCCAACGAGGCAGCAGCGAAGCATGAACATTCACAGTGCCGAGCGGCGCCATACGCAAGACCTCATCAGGCAAAATACAACCATAGGCAGCCACACAGAAAATGTCAGCCTGGGCAGCCTGGAGCGACTCAACAACCTCGGCCGTCATACGATTAGCCTCAACAACCGGCAACCCCAGCTCAAGCGCCTTGGCCTTAACAGGAGAAGGCTCCAGCTTCTTGCCACGCCCACGAACAGCATCGGGACGAGTAATAACAAGCGCAATCTCGTTACCAGCCTCAACAAGCGAAGTCAGCGAAGGCACAGCAAAATCAGGCGTACCCATAAACACAATACGCATAAAAGTTAGTCTCCTCTCAATAACGAGCCGAGACGGCTACAAAAAAGCGTTCCAGGTCACAAGCGCACCCAGCCGCAAGAACAGTTCAACAAAGACAAATATACCCACAACCAAAGAAAGAGCCGCATAAAAGCAGCCCTCCCAACAAAGCACCTATCAGCGAAGACGCCCCTCCCTGGCCCGACGGCACCCGGGCGAAACGAAGAGCGACAACGTAGTCCCTGGGATGGGGCCCACACATATCGTCCCGTGCGCAGTTTCGCAGCGCAGCGAGAATGTTTGAGCACGGGATGATATGTGTGGGCCCCATCCCAGGGACGGACAATTAACCTATTCGGTCTCGCCCGGTCGAGCGCCGCGGGCCAGGGCGTCCTGGTACTCCTTGACTGCCTTGAGCCTCTGCATCGGCTTCAGTCGCTCGAACATGGTATTGCCGTGCAGATGGTCGATCTCGTGCTGCAGGCACACGCAGAACAGGTCGCCCGAGGCCTCATAGCGAATCAGGTTGGCGTCCAAGTCGTACGCCTCGACGATAACATGGTCGGGACGCTCGATCTCACAGCTAATGCCGGGGATAGACAGGCAGCCCTCGCTAAACGGCACCAGATGGTCGCTCTGCTCAACAATGACGGGATTGATGAGCACGTACGGGTCGTAGTCGTTCTTATCGCTGTAGTCGCAGTCGATAGTAACGAGTTGGATGAGCTCGCCGATCTGCGGGGCAGCCAGACCGCAGCCGCCGTTCTCGAACATCATCTTCTTCATCTTCTCGGCAAGCGCCTCGATCGCCGGGGTGATTTCCTCGATGACGGCGCACTCCTGGCGCAGACGAGGGTCGGGCGACAGTACGATTCCGTTGGCTTCCATGGCCATCCTTTCTGGTTGTTACATCAAATCATAGGCGTCGACGTCAACGCTCACGCTCACGCCGCGTACAGAGCCCACCTCTTTGAGGCAGGCGTCGATATCGTCAGAGACATGGTACCCCACGGGCGACTTCAAAAGCAGATGGAAGCGGTAACGGTCCTTGGCTCTCTCGATTACACACGAAGCCGGGCCCAGCACCTGCGGCACGGCACTCCCCGCCCGCAAAAAGTCGGGCGCGGCGGCATGCCAGCGGCGCTTAAGAAGCTTTGCAATGCGCCCGATGTAGTCTTGCGCGTCGTCTCGGTTCGCCGACCACACCAAGATGTTGACCAGGCGAACAAACGGCGGGTATAGCGCGTCGCGGCGCTGTTCCAGGTCGTAGTCGGTAAAGATCGAACGGTCATGCTCAGCGACGGCGCGAATGACCGGATCCTCGGGCAGGTAGGTCTGGATGATCACCTCGCCGGGGCGATCGCCGCGACCGGCACGGCCCGCCACCTGTTCCAGCAGGTCGTAGGCGCGCTCCCCTGCGCGAAAGTCGGGCAGCTTGAGGGCGAAGTCGGCATTGACCACGCCCACGAGCGTGACCTCAGGAAAGTCGAGACCCTTTGCGATCATTTGGGTGCCCAGCAACACGGCGCAATCGGCCGCATCGAACTGCTCGAGCAGCTTTTTGTGCGCATCCTTGCCGCGCGTGGAATCGGCATCCATGCGAATAATGGCGACGTCCTCGGGAAGCATCTGGTGCAGTGCGTCCTCGATCTGCTGAGTGCCCAGACCCATTTTTGCCAGATAGCGGCTACCGCATTTGGGACAGTGGCTCGTGGGCGCGGGATACGGCTGCACGCGCCAAGACGAACCGCATGTGTGACACTGCAGCGTGTGCGTGCGTTCGTGATACGTGAGCGCGGTGGAACAGTGGTTGCAGGTGGGCACGCAGCCGCACTCGCGGCACATCAGGAACGGCGCAAAGCCACGGCGGTTATGCAGCAGTACGGCCTTCTCGCGTCGCTCGACCACACGCTCCAAGCCCTCCATCAAGGGTTTTGAGAACATGGAGCGGCTGCCGTGAGAAAACTCATGGCGCAGGTCGGCAATCCGAACCGTAGGCAGCACGGCGTGTCCCGGGCGCTCGGGCATCTCGACGCGCGTCCAGGTGCCACCGTTATACGTGCCACGGCGGCAGCGGTCGAGGGCCTCGGCAGAAGGCGTGGCGGAACCCAATACGAGCGGACAGCGGTAGCGTCGCGCTATCTCGGCCGCCACCTCGCGCGCATGGTAGCGCGGGCTAGAACCCTGCTTGTAACTGGTCTCGTGTTCCTCGTCGATGATGATGAGGCCCAGGTCGCTGAGCGGGCAAAAGAGCGCCGAGCGGGCACCCACGACCACACGCGCGGCACCGCTGGCAACCATGTCCCACTGGTCCAGGCGCTCGCCGGCCGAAAGGCGCGAATGGAACACGGCGACCGTCTCGCCAAAGCGCGAGCGGAAGCGGCCGACGGTTTGGGCCGTCAGCGAGATCTCGGGAACCAACACGCAGGCCGAACGGCCGGCCGCGAGCACGCGCTCAATCGCCGAAAGGTAAACCTCGGTTTTGCCGGAGCCGGTGACGCCGTCGACAAGGACCACGTCTCCGTGGGCGTCAAGACGGGCGCGCTCAATCTGCGCGAGCGCCTTCTGTTGGCCCTTGGTGAGCGCGACCGGCGCCTTGCCGCTTGCCGAGGACAGCGTGGTCTGCTCGCTGCAGCCACGCCACGCACGGCGCTCCTCCACCACCACGACACCGCGCTTTTCGAGCGCCTTGATGGTCGCCGACATGCTGTTATAGAGCAGGTTGAGGTCGCGCGTCGTGACCGGCCCGCACTGGAGCGCCTCGATGAGCTGACGCTGACGGACCGCGGTCTTGGGCGGCGTATAGTCGAAACCCTCGGGCGTGAGCATGACCCAGCGGTTTTGGATGGGTTTAACAGCGGGGCGCTCAACCGTCCACACGCCGTCGTCACCCTTGACCACACGCGGGCTTCCACCCGGGGGCAAGAACAGGCGCAGACACTCGAAAAGCGTCGCAACATATTCGCGGCTCATCCAACGCGCGATGCGGGCGGCCTCTGCGGTAAAGAGCGGCTTGCTGAGGATGGCTTCGACGGCTTTAATGCGCGCGGGGTCGAGCGCGCTGTTGCCCTGCAGATCGCCCAGCTCGGGCGCAATGTCGACGATGTAGCCTGCGGCAGCACGGTTGCCAAAATGGACCAGGACCGTGGATCCGATCTGCGCGTCGCTAGCAAGGGGTTGAGGAATGCCATAGGCAAACGGCTCGGACAGCGCACGCGTCGGGATGTCGAGAACCACGCTCGCATAGGCGGCGATGGGCTCAGGTGCAGGCTTAGGCTGAGCCGAGGCAGCGGCAGACACTGGCTTCACCGGAACCTCCTCCGGTTCCGGCGAACCAAACAGCGACAGTTGCTCGGCCACGGCTCCAGCACCTCCTATCCCATACGTCTACAGAAACAAGAGCCCCGCTCGGGTGAACGGGGCTCGGATACATACGTTTGCGCAGCGATTACAGCGCCATCGTGCGGGCGCGGTCGATGCGCGCCAGGCAGTCGTCGCGGCCGATGAGCGCCATGGTCTCGCCCAGCGGAGGACTCACCATGTTGCCGCAGACGGCGACGCGCACGGCCTGGAACACCACGCGCTTCTTGAGGTCCATCTGCTCGGGCAGCGGCTCAAGCGCGGCGTCGATGTTGGCAGCCGTCCACTCGTTCACACCCTCGAGCGCGGCCTTGGAGGCATCCAGAATGACACCCATGCCCTCCTTGGCCAGGCCCTTGTTGACGGATTTCTCGTCATACTCGAGCGTCTCGGCCGTGGCAAAGATGGGAGCGGCGACGGTCACGGCGTCGGCCGGCATCTTGGTGCGCGGCTTGACGATGGCGGCAAGCGCATCGATCCAATCCTCGCCGTACTCGACATTACCCTCGATGAGACCCGCCTCGTGCAGCTCGGGGACCATGATCTCGTCGGCAAACTGAGCATCGGACATGCCGTTGATGTACTCGGCATTGACCCAATCGAGCTTCTTGGGGTCGAAGGTCGCCGGGTTCTTGGAGATGCGGTCGAGCGAGAACTTGCTGGCCAGGACATCGCGCGGGATGATCGTGGTCTCACCGTCGAGCGACCAGCCGAGCAGCGCCAGGTAGTTGACGAAGGCGTCGGACAGGTAGCCGGCGTCGCGGTACTCCTCCACCGAGGTGGCGCCGTGGCGCTTGGAGAGCTTCTTGCCGTCGGCACCCAAGATCATGGAGATGTGGGCGAACGTAGGCACGGGCGCGCCGAGGGCCTCGTAGACCATGACCTGACGCGGGGTGTTGGACAGGTGGTCGTCGCCGCGGATGACGTGGGTGATCTTCATCATGGCGTCGTCGACGACGGTCGCGAAGTTGTACGTGGGCGTGCCATCGGAGCGGAAGATGACAAAGTCGTCGAGCTCCTTGGCGTCGAAGGTCACCTCGCCGTGGACGGCGTCGTGGATGACGACGTCGCCGCGGTCCTCGGGCACCTTAATACGCAGGACGTAGGACTCGCCGGCCTCGATGCGGCGGCGGGCCTCCTCGGGATCAAGATCGCGGCAACGGCGCTGATAGCCCTGGAAGGGGTCCTTGCGCTCCTGCGCGGCCTTGCGGTCGGCGTCGAGCTGCTCCTTGGTGCAGAAGCAGGGATAGGCCTTGCCCTCGTCCCAAAGCTTCTGGGCGGCCTGCTTGTACAGGTCCAGGCGCTCGGTCTGGGCGTAGGGGCCAAAGTCGCCGCCCACCTCGGGACCCTCGTCCCAGTCCAGGCCCAGCCAACGCATGGCGCGCAGGATAATCTGCGTGTTCTCGTCGGTGGAGCGGGTGGGGTCGGTGTCGTCGATGCG
Source organism: Collinsella aerofaciens ATCC 25986 (assembly GCF_964239575.1). GTDB lineage: Bacteria > Actinomycetota > Coriobacteriia > Coriobacteriales > Coriobacteriaceae > Collinsella > Collinsella aerofaciens_BQ. The sequence goes on along the minus strand of NZ_CAXSQQ010000007.1, from coordinate 77,747 downwards.
CAGGATGAACGTGCCGCCGTTTGCGCGGGCGAAAGCCCAGTTATAGATAGCGGTGCGGGCGCCGCCGATGTGCAGCTTGCCCGTCGGTGAGGGTGCAAAGCGGACGCGAACGTCTGATGCCATGGAAATCTCCTCGATTGCAGGATGGATGTCTAACCGCATCAGTATAAAGCATCAAAGCAACCTCCGCACAAAGGGCACCGACCCAATCATTGGGGACAGACTTAAATGACCAGTCGTTGGAGACGTTCTTAGTTTAAGGCTGGTCATTTAAGTCTGTCCCCAATGAGTAGGTGCGGAAAGGGTGTGAATGTTTGATTTACGCGTTATGATGTGCCCTTGCATAGAGAGCCCGGCGGAATGGTAACGGTCGCCGGGACACGTTTTTGAAAGGACAATCATGTCAGAAGAACTTCGTTCCATCCCACCCCAACACGGGTCCTTTGTTTTTACGTCGGAGTCGGTGACCGAAGGTCATCCCGATAAGATCGCTGACCAGATCAGCGATGCCGTCCTCGACGCAATCCTCGCCAAAGAAATAGAGCTGCAGGAGCAGGGCTACATCGCCCCCAACGGCGTGCCCGCCAACGTGGAGAACGTCCGCTGCGCCTGCGAGACCCTCGTGACCACCGGCACCGTTATCGTCGCCGGCGAGATTCGCACCCAGGCCTACGTCGACGTTCAGGAAATCGCCCGCGGCGTTATCCGCCGCATTGGCTACAACCGTGCCAAATTCGGTTTTGACTGCGATACCTGCGGCGTTATGAGCCTCATCCATGAGCAGTCACCCGATATCGCTCAGGGCGTTGACGAGTCCTTCGAGACCCAGACCGGCGCTACCACCGACCCGATCGACCTGATCGGTGCCGGCGACCAGGGCATGATGTTCGGTTACGCCTCCAACGAGACCAAGACCCTCATGCCCATGCCTCACTACCTGGCAAGCCGCCTGGCCGAGCGCCTGGCTGCCGTGCGCCACGACGGCACCCTGCCCTACCTGCGTCCCGATGGCAAGACCCAGGTCACCGTGCGCTACGAGGACGGCAAGCCCGTCGAGGTCACGACCATCGTCATCTCCACGCAGCACGCCGCCGAGATCGAGGACATGGGCAAGATCAAGGCCGACCTCATCGAGCACGTCATCACCCCGGTCATGGCCGCCGAGAACATGCCGTGGGACAACGCCGACATCTACGTGAACCCCACCGGTCGCTTTGTCGTGGGCGGACCTATGGGTGACACGGGACTGACTGGCCGTAAGATCATCGTCGACACCTACGGCGGCTATGGCCGTCACGGCGGCGGTGCCTTTAGCGGCAAGGACTGCACCAAGGTCGACCGCTCCGCCGCGTATGCCGCGCGCTGGGTAGCCAAGAACGTGGTCGCCGCCGGTCTGGCCGACCGCTGCGAAGTCGAGCTTGCCTACGCCATCGGCGTTTCCAAGCCCCTCTCAATCATGGTCGACACCTTCGGCACCGCACATGTTGCCGAGGACAAGATCGTCGAGGCCGTAGAGAAGACCTTCGACCTGCGCCCGGGCGCAATCATCCGCGACCTAGACCTGCGTCGCCCCATCTACGAAAAGACGGCAGCCTACGGTCACTTCGGCCGCGAAGACGCCGACTTCACCTGGGAGAAGACCGACCGAGCCGAAGAACTCAAAGCAGCCTGCGGCCTGTAAGGTAACCCGAAAAGCTACAGCCAAAAACAACGCACCAAAAGAAGTACCGGCTCCAACCGGTACTTCTTTTTTATTTAAAGGTGGTGAAGATGAGCCGACCTGGGACATGGAATAGGTCACAGGCCGATAATTTTCGCAGCAGAGCGACTCCAACCATGTATCCTTAGTCCCGAGGGGCGGGGCATAAGGTCGATCGCGAGTTCCGCACGAGCCGGAGAGCACTTAATGTGCTCTCCGTGCGAGCAGGACTGTCCGAGCAGGCGACCTTATGCCCCGCCCCTCGGGACGACGAGCCACGTAAAGGAGCATCCATGGCAGGCAAGCCGCAAACACTAGCTACGACCTCGGCATTCGAGATCTTGGGTCCCGTCATGGTCGGCCCCAGTTCATCGCACACCGCCGGCGCCCTGCGGTGCGCCCAAGTTGCCGCCAGCCTGTTAGAAGGCCGCATCGCCAAAGTCACCTTTGGCCTATGGAACTCCTTCGCCCACACCTACCGCGGCCACGGCACCGACCGTGCGCTCGTCGCGGGCATCCTGGGCCTCGACACCGATGACGAGAACATCAAGCAGGCCTTCGACCTCGCTCGCGAGCAGGGCCTCGAATATCACTTTGACATCAAGGGCGACGACGCCTCCATCCACCCCAACACCGTCGACATCGATATGGTCGACGACACGGGCGCCACGGCGCAGGTCCGCGGCGAGAGCCTGGGCGGCGGCAAGATGCGCATCAGCCGCATTAACGGCGTCGGCGTCGACATCTCGGGCATGTATTCCACGCTCTTCGTGGCGCACAAGGACGTTCCCGGCGTGCTCGCCGCGCTCACGAACCTGCTCGCCTACGCCCACGTGAACATCGCCTTCTGCCGCACCTACCGAACCGAAGTGGGCGGCCAGGCCTACTCCGTCTTTGAGACCGACGGTGCGCCCGACGACACCGTCGTCCCCATGTTACGCAAGCTCGACAATGTCGATTACGCGACCTTTATCGAGCTCCCCGGTTCTGCCTCGTCGCTCTCCCCCGGCGTCTCGGCCAAGGAGATCTTCGACGACGGCGAGCAGCTGCTCGATGCGTGCGAGGAACTGGGGCTCAGCATCGGCGCCGTCATGGCCGTGCGTGAGGCGCGCCTGACCGGCGAAGCCCACGCCGTCGACGCCATGCGTCGCGTGCTCGACGTCATGCGCGAGGAGACCACGGCCCCCATCGCCAATCCGCAGCGATCGCTCGGCGGGCTTATCGGCGGCGAGGCCAAACTCGTCGATGCCACCGGCCGCAACGATTTGAGCACGAGCCTGATGGGCGCCGTCCAGACCGACGCCGTAGCCCGCGCCATGGCCGTGCTCGAGCGCTCGGCCACGATGGGCGTAATCGTCGCAGCTCCGACGGCAGGATCCGCGGGTGTTGTGCCCGGCTGCGTGCTGGCGCTCGCCGATCGCCTGCAGCTCGACGACGAGCAGGTCATGGACGCGCTCTACTGCGCAGCCGCCATCGGCCTCAACCTCACCACAAGCGCCTGCGTCGCCGGCGCTGAGGGCGGCTGTCAGGCCGAGGTGGGAAGCGCCGCCGCCATGGCGGCCGCCGCGCTGGTGCAGATGCTCGGCGGCACGCCCGAGCAGGCGCTCGACGCCAGTTCCATCGCGCTGAGTAACCTGCTGGGCCTCGTTTGTGACCCCGTCGGTGGCCTCGTGGAGGTGCCCTGCCAAAACCGCAACGCCATCGGCGTGGCAGCGGCCTTTAGCTCGGCACAACTCGCCCTCGCAGGCATTAAGAGCTTGGTGCCGTTTGACCAGATGGCACATGTCATGCTCTCGGTGGGCCACGCGTTGCCAGCCACGCTGCGCGAGACGGCAAAGGGCGGCATCGCGCAGGCTCCGGCCGCACTTTCGGCCTGTGCAAAATGCGGCGTGTGCGGATAGCGACAAAGAACGACTCAAAGGTGGGACAAATGTCCCACCTCTTTTGAATGCCACCGTTTCCGTACCACAAACAGCAGGGCAATCGCTATAATGCAAGCCCAGTAAAAACACGATGAACCGCAAGGCGAAAATCGAAGGATATGCATACGATGTCGCAAAACGATCGAACTCAACTGATTCCCGATCCGCAGCAGCCGAGCAGGCACGCCGGCGGCGTTCAGTCGCCGCGTCCTATCGCGCCGAGCCACGGTCAGCAGCGTGGTGCGGCAAACGCTTCTCAACGCCCGAACCAACAGCGACAGCAGCGTCAACAACGTCAGCAGCACCAGGCAAACGGCAATGCGCCCAAGCAGCCCCCCACGCACGCTCGAGGCGATCGCGGCCCCGCGCGCAAGTCCGCCGGCAACAATAAGTCGGGCAAAAAGACGACGCTCTTTGTCGTCCTGGGTCTAATCGTCATTGTCTATATCGTAGGCGTCGTAGCATTTTCGCAGGTAGCCTACCCCAACACCACCATCGCCGGCGTCGACGTCTCGTTCTCCAACGCTTCGTCTGCCGCCACCAAGGTCAACTCGGCATGGAAGCACTATAAGCTCACCGTGACAGGCGATGACTTTAACTGGACCTATCAGCCCGAGTCCGATGAGCCCATCGTCGACGGTGAAGCTGCCGCAAAAGAGATTATCAGCCACAACGAAGCCTTTGTATGGCCGGTCCGCCTTGTGGAATCCTTAAGCGGCAAGACCAAAACAACCGCTACCTCCAACGAAGTCGATCTTGATCAAGACGTCGACCTGTCCATGCTCTCCGACACCTTTGACCAAAAGAAGTTTGAGAAGGATCTGGGCGCCGCCATCGACGAGTTTAACGAGGGCCGTTCGGGCACGTTCGAGGCAAATAGCTCCTATGACGAGCAGGCCGGCAAGTTTACCGTCGAGAAGGCGCGCTCCAACGAAAAACTCAACCGCGAGCATGTCATTAAATATGCCGAGCTCGAGCTTGCCTCGCTGGCCGAGACCGTAGATCTTTCCAAGCTCGGCAACGATGCCTATGAGCCGCTCAATGGAACGCTGACCGATGATCAGATTCAGGCCGCATGCGATGCCGCCAACAACTTCCTGGGCGTCAACGTGACCCTCAAGCTCAACGGCGAGGATGCTGGCAAGGTTGATGGCAGCTCCGTATTGCAGTGGATCAGCTTTGCCGATCCGGCCAACCCAACGCTCGATACGACGCAGATCAGCAGCTGGGCAGCCGAGCTCGCTAACGGCTTTAATACCGTGGGCTCCACTCGCTGGTGGACGCGCGCCGATAGCAAGCAGTGCGCCGTCGAAGGCGGTGACTTTGGTTGGTCCATCGACAGCAGCTCGCTCGCCAAGCAGGTCGAGGACGCCATTAACAACAAGCAGACTGGCGAAATCGAGATCAAGTACTCCCAGAAGGCCGACACCTTTACCGCAAAGGGAGAGCCCGACTGGAAGGCGTATATCGACGTCGACTTGTCCGAACAGCACGCGCGCTACTATGACGAGAGCGGAAATATCGTTTGGGAGGCCAACTTTATCTCGGGCAAGCCGGGCGAGGACGCCACGCCCGAGGGCGTCTGGCAGATCAACAGCAACGACGGCGGCAGCGCCCTGATCGGAGCCAAGGACCCCGAGACCGGCAAGCCCAAATACGAGAGTCCGGTGAGCTACTGGATGCCGTTTGAGGGCAACATGATCGGCTTCCATGATGCCACCTGGCAAAACGACAAGAGCTTCGATAACGCCGAGTCGTACAAATGGTGCGGCAGCCACGGCTGCATCAACCTGCGCCTGGCAGACGCCAAGGCACTTCACGACTGCATCAAAGTCGGCCTGTGTGTGGTTGTCCACTCGTAGTGCAACGCGCACATTCATACAACGTGGAACCGCTGCGACCAATCTAACAGTTCCGAAAGAAACCGTCTTATGCGCCCGCCTCAACCGGTGGGCGCATATACTTATCGAGGTACTTTCTATAAAGGAGACGCTATGCCGAATGTCCCCACGACCACCCCGGGCCCGGATGATACCGAGCACACGCTCGAAGATGTCACCGAAACGATTCCTCTGATTACAAACGTACATGCCGATAAGCAGAGCGGACGCGCGAACGATGCGACCGAGATTTCCGATGAAGAGGCATATGCCAAGCTCAAGGCAAAACGTGCCGAACGTCGACGCAAAAAGCTCATCCGACGCGGCATTGCGGCCGGCGTCGTGGCCGCCATTGTGCTCATCGCCGTTGTCGTGACCCTGGTTATCAATGCGCAGCCACAGGGCACTAGCGGGCCTGTGACCGACATGGTGACCGAGGGCACGTTTACCACAACGGTCGAGGCGAAAGGCCAGCTCAAACCAATTTCGTCCTCAGTGGTCTCCCCTTCTGTCGACGGCACGGTCGATTCGATCAACGTGCAGGCGGGCCAATCCGTCAACGAGGGCGACGTGCTTATGACCATTAAAAACGACGAGCTCGATCGCAACGTTGCCGAGGCACAGCGTGCAGTTGCTGCCGCTCAAGAAGACCTCGCTAATGCGAAGAAAGCCGCAGCTGCCGCTCAGGCCACCCCAACGACGGACGTCGATGGAGCTTCCGCAGCGGCTGGCGTCTCCGACGCATCAGCGGACACGAACGCCGTATCGGCCGCGCAGCGCAGCCTCGCTTCGGCCCAGGCAAACCTCGATCAGGCGAACGCCAAGGCCGCCAGCCGTACGGTCACGGCCCCGAGCTCGGGCAGCATCGTGGAGCTCAACGCCAAGGTGGGCGCCACGGTAACAGGCGGCATGATTATGGGCGAAAGTGATACGAGCGGTGGCAAGCAGTGCATGCAGATCGCCGACCTATCCAAGATGAAGGTGACCGTACAGGTGGGAGAAAAGGACATCGCCAAGATCGCCGTTGGGCAGAGCGCCAACGTCACGTATCCCGCGTTTCCCGATATCGTGAGCCAGGGCACCGTCACGGCTATCGCGTCGGTGGCAAACTCCGACGCCGCTAACGGTGGCGGCGGCAGCGTAACCTTTAACGTCGACATCCTCATCGAGGCGCCCGACGCGCGCCTGAAGCCGGGCATGACGGCCGAGGTCTCGGTGGTGACCGAGCAGCTCGACGACGTGGTGATGGTGCCGACGATGGCGCTCATGACCGAAGACGGCGAACACTATTACGTCAACGTGGCAACCGATGACGAGGGCAAACAGACCCGCCGCGTGAAAGTGACCGTCGTGACGCAAAACGACAACGAAGCCGTAGTCGGCAAGACACAGGTCAAGCGCGACGACCAGGGCAACGAGATCAACCCTAACGTGCCGATTACCAAGCTGCGCGATGGCGACACCCTCGTCATGGACACCGGAGCGGACGCAACGGCTGACGGCGGCTACAGCACGGATTCGGGCAGCATGTCTGACGACGAGGGCATGTAATGCGTCCCGTTATCGACATCCGCAACGTGCACCGCATCTTTGAAAGCGAGGCAGGTTGCGCCCACATCCTGCATAACGTGAGACTGGCGGTAGATCCCGGCGAGTTCGTCGCCATTACTGGCCCCTCGGGCTCGGGCAAATCAACCCTCATGAACATCCTAGGCTGCCTGGATAAGCCGACGGCGGGCGACTACTACCTGCAAGGGCTCAACGTGGCCGAGCTCGATGATGACGAGCTCACCGAAGTCCGCGCCCTGAGCATTGGCTTTGTCTTTCAGAGCTTCAACCTGCTGCCGCGCCTGTCGGTTATCGAAAACGTGATGCTGCCGCTGGCCTACACCAATGTGCCCCGTAGCCAGCGCGAGATGCGCGCCGTGCACGCGCTGCAGGCTGTCACGCTGCCCGTCGACCACTGGGACCACCGCATATCCGAGCTCTCGGGCGGCCAGATGCAGCGCGTCGCAATCGCGCGCGCCCTCGTCAATGATCCGCCCATCATTCTGGCTGACGAGCCGACGGGAAACCTGGACTCCGCTACCGGAGCGCTTGTGATGGAGACCTTCCATAAGCTCCAGAAGCGCGGCAAAACCATCGTGCTTATCACACACGACCCCGGCATCGCCGCCGAGGCCGACCGTGCCGTGACCATCCGCGACGGTCGCATTCACGACGGCGCGTATATTCCACATGCACCGCGGACCCTGCGCAGCGCCGTAGATAGCCTGCCCATGATTTCCGCCTCCGCCAACCCGCCGAAAGGAGAGATGGCATGAGCGCCCGCGATCTCATCCAGGAAGCCCTTCACTCGCTCGAGGCCAACAAGGGGCGCAGTCTACTCACCATCCTGGGCATTGTCATCGGCATTGCCTCGGTTATCGCCATGACTTCGCTCATCGGCGGCATCCAAAACAGCCTGGTCAACAGTCTGGGCCTCAATGCGGCACGCATGGTGCAAATCTATTCGTCGCAAGAACTCACCGATTCTGACGTTCAGAAGCTTCAAAAACTGGTGCCGCAAATAGAGCAGATCGGAATTGTCGACAGCGCGTACACCGAGTACAAGACCGGCGATAAAAGCTATACCGTCATGGCACAGGGTGTCGATAGCAACATGCTCGACGCCGTGGGGGCCAGCAAGCTCGTTGCGGGGCGCACCTATTCCCAGGCCGAGTCCCAATCGGGCTCGCGCGTGGCGCTCATCAGCCGCGGCGGCGCCGATCAGCTTTACGGCAACGAACAGGATGCGCTGGGGAAAACCATCAAGGTGGCCAACGGCGAGGTGCAGATTATAGGCGTGATTGATGGCGGCAACGACTCCATGGGCTCGCTCACGCTGTATATGCCGCGCGAAACCATCTCAGGCCTGTTTGGCGACGAAAATCCTTCATTCCCCAGCGTGACGGCTCTTGCCGCCGAGGGCACAGACATGGACGAGCTTTGTAAGACCATCGAGTCCAAGGTGCGCGCAATGAAGGGCATCGCGGAAGATGATGAGTACGACAGTGTATCGGCGACCTCCATGAAAAGCGCCATCGATGCACTCAACTCCTTTATGGGCGCGTTCTCGCTCATCATGGGCGCTGTCGCCAGCATCTCGCTGCTTGTCGGCGGTATCGGCATTATGAATATGATGCTCACCAACGTGACTGAGCGCATCCGTGAGATCGGCATTCGCCGTGCCCTGGGCGCAAGTCGTCGCGATATCACCGCGCAGTTTTTGGCCGAGTCCTCGGCGCTGTGCGTCACCGGCGGACTGTTGGGTGTCCTGATTGGCTATCTGCTGGCATGGGGACTCACGTTCTTTGCCGCAAGCTCGGGCATCATGAGCGAGTTTGGAGCTACCGGGACGATCACGCCAAGCTTCTCCATTACAACAGTGTTGATCGCGTTTGCCGTATCGGTCGGCATCGGCGTAATCTTTGGCTTCTACCCCGCTCGCCGTGCAGCAAAGCTCGACCCGGTGGAATGCCTACGCTACCAGTAAGCCACCACCAACAAGTTGCGGTGAATTAGGGACTGAATATGCTATTTAGCAGCAAAAACAGACGCTATTTCACCGCAACTTATTGAAGGGCTGCTTGCGCCAGTTCCGTGCGTCGTCCTCGAGCGATTGGCGGATGACAGGCTTGTACGGGTCGAGCTTGCTCGGGGCGCTCCTCCTCGCAGGCGGGAGGGCACGCATGCGCGGCGAGCGCCTAGCGCGCGAACTCCCGTAAGAGCGCGTCTTCCACTTCCCTAAGCGAAAGGGCCCCGCCTCCCTCGGCGGGACGGGCGACCACGATACAGCGCGCTCCCACGTCGCGCGCGGAGGCGATCTTCTCGGCCGTGCCGCCTACGGTTCCCGAGTCCTTGGTCACAAGCCACTGGGCGCCCACCTGCCGAAGCATCGCCTCGTTGAGCTCGCGGGTGAAGGGCCCCTGCATGCCGATGACGTGCGACGGCGAAAACCCCGCGTCGATGCACTTCGTTATAGCACCGGGCAGAGGAAGCACACGCACGAAGAAGCGCTCCGCGAAATCGGCGACGCGCGTGTAGGGAGCAAGCTCCTTGCTCCCCGTCGTGAGAAGCGCGCGACCCGGGTTCTCGGAGAGAAAGCGCGCCGCGCAGGCGATCGACGCGACCGACACGACGCCTTTGGGCAGCACCTCGACCGGGCGCGCAAGGCGCAGGCATCGTGCACCCACGGCGAGCGAAGCGGCCCGGATGTTGCCGCTTGCGAGCGTAGCGAAGGGGTGCGTGGCGTCGACGACGATGCGCGCGCCGGAAAGCTCACGCTCCATGTCGGCCTCGTCGAGCCTGCCCGCATGCACCTCGATGCCCGGAAGCTCGCCCAAAAGCTCGCCTCCGTACTCGGTTGCCGCGTAGGCACGGGCGGGGATTCCCGCCCCGCTCGCCCATTCGCACAGGAGGCGGCCCTCGGTGGTGCCGGCGAAGATGCGCAGCGCCGGCGCGGATGCGGGGGCCGTCACTTCGGGCCGCCTGGGCGCGTGATCTGGTAGAGCAGCGCGTTCATAATGGCGGCCGCCACGGTCGAGCCGCCCTTGCGACCCCTCGCGACGATGGCCGGCACGCGTCGCGCGAGTAGCCCCTCTTTCGCCTCGACCACGTTCACAAACCCAACCGGCACCCCAACGACGAGCGCGGGCGCGATCTTCCCCGCGTCCATGAGCTCGGCGAGGCGCAGAAGTGCTGTGGGAGCGTTGCCGACGGCCACGATGAGCGGACCCTCGATGCCGCAAGCTTTGTCCATGCTCGCAACGGCGCGAGTCGTGCCCGCGGCGCGCGCCGTTGCGGCGACATCCGGGTCGGCCATAAAGCACACGGCCTGGCAGCCGATCTTCGCGAGCGCGGGCTTGCTTATGCCTGCGAGCGCCATGTTCGTGTCGGTGAGCACCGTGGCCCCTGCGCGCAGTGCGTCGAGCGCACAGTGCGCGGCGTCATGGGTGAACACGAGGGAATCGGCGTACGAGAAGTCGGCAGTGGTGTGGATGACGCGCTTCACGACGGGCTCTTCGAGCGGCGGGAACGTGCGGCCGCCGAGCTCTTCGGTGATGATTTCAAAGCTGCGCCGCTCGATGTCGCCGGGCGCCATCTCCTTGGAATCCATCTAGTACTCCACTCCTTCCCTTGCACATATCCCCTGCTCGTAGGGGTGTTTCTCGCACCGCATCTCGGTTATGTAGTCGGCCTTCTCCACGATCTTGCGGGAAGGCGCGCGCCCGGTGAGCGCTACTTCGACGCCGCGCGCGGACATATCGAGCGCGCGGTCCACGAGCGCCTCGTCGACAAGCCCCTTCGAAAGCGCGTCGAGCGCCTCGTCGAGCACGAGCAGCCCCTCCTGCGCGCCCTCGAGCTCGGCGAGCGCGGAAGCGAGGTTCCCATCGTGCAACTCGCGCGTCGCGGCAAGTTCTTCCGACGTCATGGACCAGGTAAACTTGTCCGACGCCTTCCCCGCGAACACGGGCACGCCGAAATGCTCGGCGAGCAGGCGCGCCTCCCCGCTTTCGCCGTCTTTCAGGAACTGCACAACGACGACGCGGCGGCCTGCGGCGAGCATGCGAAGGGCGAGCCCCATCGCCGCCGTGGTCTTGCCTTTGCCGTCGCCATGATACACGTGGATCATACGCCCTCCTCGATAATGCGGTAGACATACTCCATGTCGAGCGCCCCGCGCACGGAGTCGGCCAGGCGGTCGAACTCGCGCGCACGGTGATCGGCCGCGGACACCGCGCCCTCAGCACCCACGACGCTCTCGGGCAGGCCGCGCATGCGCGCGAGCGAGCGCGCGAGGGCGAGTGCCACCCCCGGTTCGTCGAACAGGCCGTGGAGATAGGTTCCGAACACGTTTCCGCAGGCCGCGCCTTCTGGTTTGCCGCCAATCGTGCCCGCAGGGGCGCAGGAGACGGTCGTATCGCCGTCGTGAATCTCGTACCCGCGCGCCGTCATGCCGTTCCACGCCGAGAACGCGCCTTGGGCGCCCGTGATGCGCAGCTCCGACTGGGCGAGGCGCTTTTCCTCCTTGAACACCGTATTTGCAGGGATGAGCCCGAGCCCGCGCGCGGTGCCAGCGCCTTCCCTGCCGTGCGGGTCGGAAAGCTCGTCTCCCAAAAGCTGGTAGCCTCCGCATATGCCGAGCACCGGCGTGCCCGCGCCCGAAAGCGCGCGTACACAGGCTCCGATGCCGCTAGCCGCAAGCCAGCGCGCGTCGTCGACCGTGGACTTCGAGCCGGGAAGCACCACCAGGTCGGGTCGGCCCAGATCGGTCGTCGAGGAAACGTAGCGCACGCCCATGCCGGGCACGCGCGAAAGCGGGTCGAAGTCGGTGAAGTTCGACAGATGCGGAAGGCGCACGACGGCGACGTCGATGACGCCGCGCGCCTCGCGGGCAGATAGGCGCGGTGCGAGCGAGTCCTCGTCGTCCAGGTCGAGCGTAAGAAACGGCACGACCCCCACGACGGGAACCCCGCACATCTTCTCGAGCGGGGCCAAACCCGGGCGGAGGATTTCCACATCGCCGCGGAACTTGTTCACAACAAGCCCCCGCAAAAGCGCGCGATCCTCGGGCGCAAAGAGCGCGACCGTGCCGTAGAGCTGGGCAAATACCCCGCCTGGGTCGATGTCGCCCGCGAGCAGCACGGGGGAGGACACGGCGCGCGCGAGCCCCATGTTGACGATGTCGTTTTCGGCAAGGTTGATTTCGGCGGGGCTGCCGGCGCCCTCGATGACGATGACGTCGTTTTCCTCCGCGAGCGAATCGAACGACTCCAAAATCTGCGGAATGAGCGCCTTCTTTCGCGCGAAGTAGTCCCTCGCAGCGAAGGCCCCCTGCGCCTTGCCGGCCACGATGAGCTGGCTTCGGTGGTCGCTTTCGGGCTTGAGCAGGATGGGGTTCATACGCACGTCGGGCACGATGCCACACGCCTCGGCCTGCATGATCTGGGCGCGCCCCATCTCGAGCCCGTCGGCCGTGACACCGCTGTTGAGCGCCATGTTCTGGCTCTTGAAGGGAGCCACGCGCAGGCCGTCCTGCGAAAGCACACGGCACAGCCCCGCCGCAAGCAGGCTCTTCCCCGCGTTCGACATGGTGCCCTGGATCATGATGGGCTTCGCCCTACCCACGGGTATCGACCTCCTTCGTCGAGCCTCGGCCATACGCGCCCGCCATAGCGCCGCTGCAAGAAGCGCAGCCCCGTTTGTCGGGTTCGCCTTCGCCCGATGCGCCTTCCGCCCGAAGCGCGCGGCCGAACGCCATCGCAAGCCGGGCATTCTCCTTGCGCGTGCGCACCGCGACGCGGCACCAGAAACGGGACAGTACCGAAAACGAGTCGCACGTGCGGACCAAAACCCCCTGTTTATACAGGCGCTCGGGGATGTCTTTCGCCGGTGTCCGGACTAAAAGGAAGTTCGCATCCGACGGCATGACGGAAAGCCCGAGCGAGGAGAGCTCGTGGGAAAGCCACGCTCGCTCGCCCGCCAATACATCGCGCGTGCGCGAGACGTATTCGACGTCTTCCAGGGCGGCGATACCCGCGGCCTCGGCGACCGAGGAGACGGGCCACGCCTGCCCCGCCCGGCGAATCCCCTCGAGGAGTTGGGCGTTTCCGCTGATCAGATATCCTAACCGCAATCCCGCCATTCCGTAGAGCTTGGTGAATGCGGAGAGCACGGCCACATGGCGCGAACACGCGGCGCGTGCGGCCACGCTCCTTTCGCGGGCGTCGGGCGCAAATCCGAGGAAGCACTCGTCCACGACGAGCAGCGCGCCCACCTGCTCGCAGCGGCAAGCCGCGGCATCGATCACGCGGGGGTCGACGAGGCGCCCCGTCGGGTTGTTCGGATTGCAGATATACGCCACGTCTCCCGGCCCCTCGATCGCGCGGGCGAAGGAGGCGGGCACGTCGAAGTCGTCCGCTTCGGAGAGCGGGAACTCCTGCACGCATGCGCCGTAGTACGATGCCGCCTCCGCATATTCAGAGAACGTCGGCGCACACACGACGATGCGTTTCGGGCGCACCGCCGCGGCGAGCCGCCAAATGATGTCGGACGCGCCCGCGCCGCAGACGATAGTATCTTCGGGAATGCCCTGGGCACGCGCTAGGGCGCGAACGAGGGCGAGGCTTTCCCTATCGGGGTAGGCGTCGATTCGAGAAAGCGCCTTGCAAGCTGCGGCAACGGCGCGCGGCGAGGGGCCCGCCGGATTCACGTTCACCGAGAAGTCAATGAGGTCGGAGGCGCCCCCTTCGCAAGCGATGCCGAGCGATTGCGTGCTACCCCCATGCGCACGGGCGCGCAGGATTCCCCCGGCAGCCCGGGACGCGGCGTGGTCTTCCCTCATACCATCGCCCCCACGGCGAGCACGACCGCCGCGCGTGCGGCACCGAAGACGACGAGCGCGCATACGGACGCGGCGAGCATGAGCCTAGTCGCCCGGGCGATGTCGCTCCACTCAATTTCACGGGACGCGTCGCCTATCGTCGGTTTCTCAACGAGCTTGCCGAAATACACCGCGGGTCCTGCCAGGCGCAGCCCGAGCGCGCCCGCACACGCTGACTCGGTCTGCGCCGAGTTGGGGCTCGCATGGCGACGCCTGTCGCGGCGCCAGATGCGCGCCGCCCCGCGAGCATCGAGCCCGACGATCGGGCACACGGCGATCATGAACAGGGCCGATAAGCGCGAGGGAATCCAGTTCACCGCATCGTCGAGGCGCGCCGAGGCGCAGCCGAAGTCGATGTAGCGCTCGTTTTTGTAGCCCACCATGCTGTCGAGCGTGTTCACCGCCTTGTACGCCATGCCCAAGGGCGCACCCCCGATCATAAGGTAGAAAAGCGGCGCGATGACGCCGTCGCTCGCGTTCTCCGCCACCGTTTCCACGGCGGCGCGCGCAACGCCCTGCTCGTCGAGAACAGACGTGTCGCGTCCCACGATGAGCCCGACGGCTTCGCGAGCCGCGACAAGGCCGCCCTTCGAGAACGCGCGGGCCACGGCCAGGCTCTGGCGGCGCAGCTCGCATGCCGCGAGAATCTGATAGCTCGCCCATGCCTCGGCCACGAAGCGCAAGCCGGGGTGAACCATGCCGCAAAGATGCAGGATTCCCAAGGTCAAAAGCCCACACGCAAGCGGAAGCGCCACGGCGAGCACAAGCCCTGCGGCGCGCGTGCCCGCGGACGTTTGCGGGAATGAGCCCCGCAGGCGGCCTTCGGCCCACGTGATCGCGCGCCCCATGGCGACAACGGGATGGGGAAGCCAGCGCGGGTCGCCGAAGGCAAGGTCAGCTGCGAACCCGGCGGCGGCGGCAAGAATCGTCATCACCGGGCATCGCCCCCCGAAGCGGGGCGAACGTCGCGAAGGCAGCGCCCATCCCAGGTGGCGGCCCATGCGCCGCCCGGCTCGGTATGCACGTCGAAATATCCCATTTTCGGGACAGCTAGCTCGGAGAGCAGCGCTTTCACGGTACCCGCGTGAACGACGAAGACGGCGCGCCCACCCCCCTGGGCGCGCTCCGATTCGCACGCCTCCCGAAACGCCGCGACGACGCGGCGGGTGAAATCGCTCTTGCCCTCGCCATGCGGGCAGCGCGTCTCGCACCAGGAGTCTACCCAGGCGCGGTAGCGCACATCCTCTTTAAGCTCGGCGGCGCTTCGCCCCTCGAAGTCACCGAAATCCATCTCGCGCAGACCGGGGCACGCCATAAGCTCCGCGTTCGGGAAGAGGATGCGCGCCGTCTGGTCGGTGCGGGCCATGCCGCTCGTGATAACACGGAACACGTCACGATCGCACGCGAGGTCGCGCAAAGCGCGCTCGCCCGCGCTCGACAGGGGCTCGTCGGTGCCCGCCCCGCTGTAGCGAGGGTCTTCCGTGCCCGCCGTGGCACCATGGCGCACGAAGACGACCTCCAAAGGCGCGCCCGCGCCCTGCGTCCCTCGAGGAGCATCGGCAAGGTTTCCTTTGATGACCTGGGGAATCCCGCACGTCATGCGCACGACGACGTCGGCGCGCGCAGCGAGCGCGCATCCCAGGCGCCCCGCGCGCTCGCGCCATTGGGCGTCTTCCGCATGCATAGGGACGACCCCCGAGCCGACCAAGGACAGAATCACTGCGTCGAAGCCGATCAGCCGCTCGAGCGCCCGGTCAGCGTCGAGCGCGCGTACGAGTTCCTCAGCATGGTACGCGACGCGGCCGGCAAAAGCCGCGGAAACGCCGCCCTCCGCAAGCTGCGCCGCGTCGACGAAATCGTCCGCCGCGAACCCGAGCTTTTCGCGCACGAAGGTCCTCTTCCCCGAATGCGCGCCACCTACCACGAGCATCATAGGAGCATGCCCCCCGCCACCAGCATAGCAAGCATCGCGAGCTCGGCCCATTGCAGAAACCATCCGGCCAAATCCCCCGTCACCCCGCCGAAGCGGGACAGGGCAACATGGCGGTACCACGCGAGCGCCAAAAGCCCCGCCACCGCCATAAGGGCGCCGACGGCCCGAGCGCACGCGACCATCCCTGCAGCCGAAGCCGTAGCGAAAGCGCAAAGCGGCACGACGATCGCCGCGCGCTTCTTCGCAGGCGAGAGCCCCGCGGCCATGCCGTCCGCCCGCGCGGCAGGCCAGCATTCAACGGCGAGCCCCGAAAGCGCGCGGGAGAACACGAGCGAGCACAGAAGCGCGAGGAACGCCCCCGCCGTAAGCGGCAGCGCGGTGAACAGGGAAAACTGCAGAATAAGGTACACGACAACACCGATGACCCCGAAGGCGCCCGCCCGCGGGTCGTGCATGATCTCGAGCTTTCGCTCGCGCGGGGCCCAACTTGCAAGCGCATCGGAGGTGTCGCAGAGCCCGTCTAGGTGGATGCCACCCGTCACCGCCACAGGCAGCGCCACGAGCACGGCCGCGACGATGGTCGCGGGCACGACAAGCAGGTTAGCCACGTACCCCCACGCCGTCATGAGGAAGCCTTCCGCAAGGCCCACCAGGGGAAACGCGGCAAGCGCATGGGTTGACCCGAAATCGGTCCAGGCCGATTTCGGGACGGGGATGCGCGAGAACGTTCCGAACGCCGCGCCGATTGCCTCTGCTATCTTCACCTTGTAGGTCCTTCGCCTTTCATCCACACGGGAATCCCGCATACCACTTCGACTGCGCGGTCGGCCATCGCCGTCACGCCCTCGTTCACGCGCGCGAGCGCGCGCCTCCATGCCTCGGTCCCCTCATCGTAGCGCATCCCATCGGCGAACACGTCGACGGTGACCACCACCGTATGCACAGCGGCCTGAGCGAGCCGTTCGATGCCTCCGAGCACCTCGCGCGCCGCAGCGTCGGGGTCACGTGGGGGCAAGCCGCCTTCCGGGAAGAGCTCGTTCGCAACCAGGTTGCCCACGTCCTCCAAAAGAAGCGTGCAGCCGCGCGGAAGCCCGGGCACTGCGGCGCCCACGTCACGCGTGCGCTCGAGGGTGGAAAACCCCTTGCCCTCGCGCAGCGCCCGATGGCGCGCGATGCGGCGGGCGCCCTCTTCCCCGAAGGGCTCCATCGTTGCCAGGTACACGCGGGGCCCGTCGTGCCCGAGGCACAGGGACTCGGCGTAGGCGCTCTTGCCGCTCGCGGCGGCGCCGATAACGAGCGTCACCGTCATTTCCAGGCCTCGAAATGCTCGTAAGCAGCCATGCCGGTCGCCGTGAACGTCTTCCCATCCCGGTACACGCGCAGCGCCGAATCCAGAAGGGGCAGATACGCCATGGCGCCCGCGCCCTCGCCCAAGTGCATGCCTGCGTCGAGGGGTGCCTTTATGCCGAGCTCGCGAAGGAGCTCCTGGCTTGCGGGTTCACTTGATGCGTGGGTGCCCACGAGGTAGCCCAAGGCGTTGGAGCACAGGCGCGCCGCGCACAGGGCCGCCGTGCAGGATACTACCCCGTCGAGGAGCGCCGGCGCCTTCGAGGCCGCGGCCCCCAGGTAGAAGCCGCACATCGCCGCGATGTCGAAGCCGCCCACCTTCGAGAGCACGTCGATCGGGTCGGCGGGATCGGGCGAGTTCGCGTCGATAGCGCGCTCGACCACGTCGCGCTTGCGCGCGAGTGAGGCGTCCGAGAGCCCCGCGCCGCGCCCGACGAGGCTCCGCGCGTCCGCCCGGAGGAGCACTGCGGCCACCGCCGCCGAGGTGGTCGTGTTGCCGATGCCCATCTCGCCCGCGACGAGAAGGCGCACGTCGGCGCGGGCAAGCCCGCACGCGACGGCGATTCCGACCTCGATTGCGCGCACGGCCCCATCGCGAGACATAGCGGCGCCGTGCGCGATGTTGTCGCTCCCCCGCCGCACGTTCGCGCGCACCATGCGCGCGTCTTCTATGCCCCGGGCCATACCCACGTCGACGGGCACGACCTCGGCACCCGCGAACGCCGCCATGCGGCAGGCACTCGTGGCCCCCTCGCACATGTTGCGCGCGACGGCTCGCGTCACGTCTTGCCCGCTTTGCGACACGCCTTCGGCAACGACCCCGTTGTCGGAGAAGAATACCGCGAGTGCACGGGGAAACTCGGCCACCTCGGCGCTCCCCTGAGCCGCGGCGATACACGCGACGGCGTCTTCAAAGTCGCCCAATCCCCGCAAGGGATGCGCGATGGAGTCCCACGCGGCGTACGCGGCGGCGCGGGCGCACTCGTCTGCGGGCGCGATCCGGGAGAGCGCGGCTTCGAGCACGGCGCCCGGCGCCGACGAGAACGCGCGCTCGACTTCCTCGCGGATGCAGGCCAACGCGGTTTCGGTTGCTTCAGCCATGCCGTCTCCTCTCTGCGAACGACGCTGCGGCAGACGCGAACGTGCGCGCAACGTCGGGGTTCGCAGGATAGTACACATGCGGGAAGCCCGCAACCAGGGACGGGGTGGTCGTCATGCACGGCCAGCCCTTGTCGCGCCGGGGCTTCTGCGCCCAGAAGTCGCCGCCCGGGCAGATGGACTGCCAGTAGTGGAACTCGTGCGCGCGGATGCGTGTGCCGCGCGGCCCGTAGAGCCCGTCGCGTTGGGAAGTGAGCTCCACGTACCCGAAATGGGACAGCCTTCCCCCGTTCTCGCTTGCGCCTTCAAGGGCGCCCGCAACAGGCCAGCGCCGCCCCTCGCTATCGGCGATTTCACGCTGCAGGTACAGAAACCCACCGCATTCGGCGACCGTCGGCATGCCGGATTCCACCGCGCGCCGCACCGCCTCGCGCATCGGCGCGTTCTCGGAGAGCTGCCGCGCATGGAGCTCCGGGTAGCCGCCTCCCAGATAGAGGGCGCTTGTCCCCCGGGGCAACTCACTATCACACAAGGGGCTGAAAAAGGCCAGCTCGCAACCCAGGTCCTCGAGCGCGCGCAGGTTCTCCTCGTAGTAGAACGAGAACGCCTCGTCACGGGCGACGGCGACGATGGGCCGCGCTCCCGCGATCGGCTCCAACCGGTAAGGTTCCTCGCGGATATCGGGTGCCGTCGCCGCTGTTTCGAGCAAGCGGTCGACGTCGACGGTCTTTTCCACCAGCTCGGCTATCTTGTCGATGCGCGCGGAGAGCTGCTCGACCTCGTCGGCGGTCACAAGCCCCAGATGCCGGCTTTCGAGCGAGAACGCCTCGTCGGCGGGGATATTCCCCAAAACCGCGACGCCCGTGTGCTTCTCGATCGCAGGCGCCGCGTAGGCGCAGGCAGCGGCGCTCGTCTTGTTCAGCACGACGCCGCGCACGTTCGCACAAGGCAGGAACTCGGCGATGCCGCGGATTACGGCGGCGAGCGATAAAGACGCCCCGCGCCCGTTCACCACTAAAACGACCGGCGTTTCCGTGTCGCGCGCAACCTGGTAGCTGCTCGCGTCGGCCACGCCGGGCGCCATGCCGTCGTAGAAGCCCATGACCCCCTCGAGCACCGCGACATCCGCACTCGCGGCGCCGCGTGCGAGCAGGGCGCGCAGCGTCGGGGCGTCGGTGAAGAAGCCGTCTAAGTTGCCCGAGCGCGCACCCACGACGCGACGATGAAAGAGCGGGTCAATGTAGTCGGGGCCGCATTTGAAGGCCGCGCATGCAAGGCCGCGGCGTGCGAGCGCGCGCAGGAGCGCGCACGTAACGACCGTCTTGCCGCTCCCGCTCGAGGGCGCAGCGACCATGAAGCGCGGGATGGTCGTGCTCACCGGGCGCCGCCTTCCCCACCTGCACCACGCGCGCTGACGAGGAACACGGGGTTTTGCGCCTTCATAAGATGGTGCGAGCCTACAGCCTCGGCGCGGGCGGCCGACACCTGGCACGCCTCGAACCCCTTAAAGCGCGAACCCGAGAGGAGCGCGCACGCCTCGGTGAGCGTCTCAACGGTGACGCATGGCACGCACAGGCGAACCTGCGAGTTTTTCTCGAGCGCCGCCTCCACGATGGAGGGAAGCTCACCCGCGCTCCCGCCGACGAACACGGCGTCGGGGACGGGCAGTTTCGCGAGCGCTTCGGGGGCGACACCGGGGACCGCATGCACGTTGCCGCAGCCGAATGCATCCGCGTTCTCTCGGATGAGCCGCACGCCGGCCGCGTTGCGCTCGACCGCCCATACCGACCCCACTCGCGCGACGAGCGCCGCCTCGATCGACACGCTCCCCGTGCCGGCGCCGACGTCCCACACGGTGTCGGTCGCGGTAAGGCGCAGCTTCGCGAGCGCGACGGCGCGCACCTCCTGCTTGGTCATGGGAACGTCGCCGCGGATGAAGAGCTCGTCGGGAATGCCCGAGGAAGCGTACGGCCAGCGGGAGCTCGCGGCGCGGGATGCGCCCGCAGAGTCCGCCGCGGGCGCAGACGCGCCGGCCGGCGCCTCGGAGGCTGCGCTAGAGCCCTCAGGCGACCCGGCGCCGCCTGCGAACTCGATAAGCATCACGTTCAAGTCGTCGAACGTCTGACCTGCGATTTCACTTGCGGTCGCGCAGGTAATGCGCTCGTCGGGGTACGACAGGCGCTCGGCCACCGTCACGCGCGCGTCCCCGAAGCCCGCATGCACAAGCTCACCCGAAAGCCGCGAGGGGTCTTCCCCGCCCGACGTGACGAGGAAGAGTTCACCTGCGCGCTCGGCCTCGGCCACGATGTCGCACGCCACGCCGTGAGCGCTCGCGAAGCGCCAATCCTGCCATGGACACGCAAGGCGCGCGGCGAGATACGACGCTGAGCTTATGCCGGGAACGACGCGCACGTCCACCTGCGCGTCGCCGGAGAGCGCCTCCACCAGGCGGCGCGCGCCGCTGAACAGCCCCACATCGCCCGTCATCACGACCACGGCGCGCCGCCACGACGCCGCATCGGTGAGCGCGGCGACGATGTCCGCCGTCTTCACGAGCTCACATCTCACCACGTCGGGCGGCACGTCGATGCCGGCAAGCGCGCGATGAGCGCCGATGACCACGTCGGCGAAGTCGATAGCGTCGAGCGCCGCGCGCGAGAGCAAGTCGGGGTTTCCGGGCCCCGCCCCGATGATCGTTACCTTTCGCATGGAATCTCCCGATACCCGCGTGGCGTGACCATACGGCCGCCTACGAGCTTCGTGTCCGCGTTGCCGACGAACACGGTGGTGAACATGTCGGCGTCGATCTCCCCCAGCTCAGAGAGCCTGCACATGCCCGACTGCTGCCCCTCGCGCCCGATGTTGCGTACCCAGCCGCAGAGCGTGTCGGGGGCCTTCCATTCGAGCATAATCTTCGCCGCGCGTGAGAGCCTGTCGGCGCGCTTTCTGCTGCGCGGGTTGTACAAACAGATGCAGAAGTCGGCGCTCGCCACGGCGGCGAGCCTGCGCTCGATGACCTCCCATGGCGTGAGCAGGTCGGAGAGCGACACGACCGCGAAGTCGTGGGCAAGCGGGGCGCCGAGCACCGCCGACCCGCTCTGAGCCGCGGTGGCCCCGGCGATAACTTCCACGTCTATATCGGGGTAGTCCTCCGCAAGCTCCAGCACGGGGCTCGCCATGCCGTACACGCCCGCGTCGCCGCTGCACACGAGCGCCACGGCGTCTCCACTCTGCGCGCGCGAAAGCGCAAGGCGGCACCGTTCGACCTCGTGCATCATCGGCGTCGCGAGATGCGCCGCGTCGGGCACGGCGGCGAGCGCGAGCTCCACGTATTTCGTGTAACCCACAACGACGTCGGACGCCTCGAGCGCACGCCGAGCCGCAATCGTCATGCCGTCGGGGCCGCCCGGGCCGATTCCCACCACGAAGAGCTTTCCCATCACCGCTCCTTAAACGAAAGTTTAATAGTTACCTTGGAAAACGCGACGGTCACGCCGCCGTGAGCGAGCTTCGGGAAGATAAGTTTGCCCCCCTCCGCGAGCGCTGCCCGCTCGCACACGTTGTCGACCCCCACCGTCGCGCGCACGAAATCAGATGGCGAAACGCTGCCTTCGACCTGCGACAACTCCTCTGCGGAATACGTCGCAAGCGGGATATTGCGCGCGCAGCAGAAGGCGAGCAGACCCTCCTCGTGCGCCTTCACGTCGATCGTCGCCGCCTCGCGCACGGCCGAAGGCGAGATACCCACCTGCCCGCACGCGAGAAGAAACGCCTCCTCGATCGCTTCGGCGCACGCACCGCGACGGCATCCTATGCCCGCAACGATGCAGGGCACGACAAGGCGAAGCGGCTCGGGGGCAGGCGCCTGCGCCCGCACGCCCGCCGGCTTCCCCGTCTCACCGGCGGGCACGACCTCGCCCGTTGTCTCCGCCGCACGAACGGACGCACCTGCATTCGCGCCAGCGAACGGCGACACGACGATATCGGCCCGAGCGCGGTCGGACGCAATGTCAACCCCCTCAGGCGGCTGTCCCGAAATCGGCATGTCGGAATAGAGCGCCACGCGCCCGCCCGAAAGCAGCCGCGCCGACACTCGCTTGATGGCCTCGGGATTCGAAACGGCGAGCCCCGCACAGCGCGCCCACGTATCCACCGCCCACACGCCGCGGACGTCGGTCGCCGTGGTGATGACGGGGATGGCCCCTGCCGCGCGTGCCACAGTTTGCGCAAGCTCGTTCGCACCGCCCAAATGCCCCGACAAAAGCGGGACGGCAAAGCGCCCCGCCTCGTCGATCGCCACAACCGCGGGATCGTTTGCCTTCGAGGCGACATGCGGCGCGATCGCCCGCACGGCGATGCCCGCCGCGCCCACGAACAGAAGCGCGTCCGACGCTTCCCACGCGAGCGCCGTCCATGCGCGCAGGTCGGCCTTCCCCTCGCCGAACCCGCGCGAAACGGAAACGTCCCAGCCAGGGTCGTCTTCACCTGTCTGCGCGCAATCGGAAAGCGCGTGTGCGGTGCGCACCGCCAACGCATACCCCCTCTCAGTGAACGCTATGCAGGAAACCCTCATCTAGCGCACCACCATCGTCGAGAAGTAGCTGCCCCGATCGGGCACATCGTCGAGCGAGCGGTACACGCGCTCGCCCGGAAGCCCACAGTCCTCTACAAGCTCGGCACCGTCGAAGGCACCCTCCTCGCAAAGGAAGCGCTTCGTGTCCGCAAGCGAGCGGCGCGCCTTCATGACCACCTTCGTCCCCGGCCAGCCGATTGCACGGCGCACCCCGTACAGAACGCCTTTACTCATACGTCGCCCCCAATTTCCCGATAACTGCATCGGCGCCCGACGTGCGGAAAAGCTCGCGGCGCTCGGCGTCGAACACGACCGCGGCGATGTCGCATGCGCCCGCCGCGCGTCGGCGCAACCTGTCCTCAATTGCCGCAGCGAGCGAGGCGCGCGCAGCGTCCCCAACGCCGGCGGCCTCGATTACCTCGAGCGCCGCCGTGGTCGTAACGGACGACATGATCTCGCGCACGGTCTTCGCGCCCGCGCCGGCCATGGCCGCGTGGGCGGCCAGAATCTCCGCGCGGCAGTCGGCGGTACGCGAATGGGTGTCCATGATGCCGCCCGCGACCTTCACCAACTTGCCGATGTGTCCCACAAGAAGGACATTGGTAAATCCCTCGCGAACGCAGCAGTCAATCGCATCGCCCACAAAGTTGGAGATGAAGACCACCGGCGCACCGTTTAGGTGGAAATGCCCCGAGATGAACTGCCCGCCGTAGTTGCCGGGCGTGAGCACGACTCCGCGCCGCCCCATAGCCGCATGCTGCCGGATCTCGAGCTCGATGCTGTCGCGCAAGGCAGCGAGGCTGCGCGGCTCGACGATGCCCGTCGTGCCCAGGATGGAGATGCCGCCCTCTATCCCCAGATGCGGGTTGAAGGTCTTTTTGGCAAGGGCAACACCCTCGGGTACCGAAATCGTCACAGCAATATTTCCAGAAAAGCCGTGCGCGGCGCACACCTCGCGCACCGCCGAAGTGATCATCGCGCGCGGCATCGCGTTGATGGCGGCCGCCCCCACCGGCTGCTCGAGCCCGGGCAATGTCACGCGCCCCACGCCCACGCCGCCATCGACGGAAACTTCCGATTCGCGCGCGGGCACGTCCTTGCTGCCCGCAGCACCCGTGCCCGACCCCGCATGTTCCACGTGCGCGTACACGAGTACGCCGTCAGTCACATCGGCATCGTCGCCTGCGTCCTTTCGCACGGCGCACTGGGCGCACCCCTCGCCGATGCATGCGTCGACCACGTTCGCCTCGACGGGCAGCCCGCCGGGGGTGACGATCGACACGCGGCCGAGGGGCTTTCGTGACAAAAGCATCTCGCAGGCCGCCTTCGCCGCGAGCGCGGCGCAGCTCCCCGTGGTGTAGCCGCAGCGCAGGCGGGTCGTCCCGGTATATATGTAGTGCTCGAAGGCCACGCTAGCTGCTCGCCTTCCGATACCCCGTGGCAAACGAAGGGTCGTAAAGCTTGCTGCGCTCGTACGACTCTGCTTGCGCGCCGTTGTGCGAAAACCCGCCGCGAGCTCCGAGCACGCGGCCCACCACCACGAGCGCCGTGCGGTCGATGCCCTCTCGCGCGCCCGCATCGGCGAGCGTGCCCACTGTGCAGCGCACCACGCGCTCCTCAGGCCAGGTCGCCTTGTACACGAGCGCGGCCGGCTCGTCGGAGCTGCGGCCCGCGGCCAAAAGCTCGGCGGAAAGCTCGGCGAGCATACCCGAGCTCAGGAAGATGACCATAGTCGAGCCACTTTCCGCCATGGTGCGCATGCCCTCGCCCGCGGGCATGGGGGTGCGCCCGGAAAGCCGCGTGATCACGACCGACTGGCTGATTCCCGGCAGCGTGTATTCCTGGCGAAGCGCCGCCGCGGCACCGCAAAAGCTCGACACGCCGGGCACCACCTCGTAGTCCACGCCGCGCGCGTCGAGCGCGTCCATCTGCTCCTGGATGGCGCCGTACAGGCACGGGTCGCCCGTGTGCAGGCGCACCACGTCCTCGCCCCGCGCATCTGCCGCGCACATCACGTCGAGCACTTCCTCCAAGGTCATGTGCGCGCTGTCGTAGACGATGCAGGATTCCTTGCACTCAGCGAGCAGCTCGGGGTTCACAAGGCTTCCCGTCCAAACGACCACGTCGGCCGCGCGCAAAAGGCGCGCCCCGCGCAGCGTGATAAGATCGGCGGCGCCCGAGCCAGCGCCAACGATATGAATCATCCGAGCCTTCCCTTCCCGTTTCTCATCGCAACCGTTTACGCTGCCATTCGCGCAGCGGCCAAAACACGGCGCCCGCAGCGGCAATCGGCGCAAATACGCAGGCAGGAGGCGCAATGCCGCCCGCCCTGGCTTTGACACGTTCAAAAGTGCCCACTATCATAGTAAAAGATTCGGCAACGAGCATATGACAATCGGATAAAAGGAAATGACCGGCGCGGCGCCCGCACAGCCCGCGCTGGCTTGCGGAGGGAACCAGGTGGGAATCCTGGGCAAGGGACATTACTGTATAGGACGCACGGGCGAACCGCCTCGCGCCCCAAGCCAGACTGCTTCGCCTTTTCCTCACGGCATCGCCGTGGCGTTAGCTCCTTGTGAACCCCGAGGGGTGCGCTTTTCTTTCGCTTGTGCCGACAAGCAACTGTCGCCGGGGGACCGGCAAACCGAGGAAAGGAAAAACCATGTCCGACCAGATGTCACGCCGCGGCTTCATGGGCGCCGCAGCAACCGGAGCCTTCGCGCTCGCCGGAGTCGCGCTCGCGGGCTGCTCCAACACCTCCGCGAGTTCCGAGAAATCGAGTGAAAAGGAGAAGGCCGTGAAGCCGGTCATCCTCGTCACGAGCTTCGGCACGAGCTACAACGACTCGCGCCACATCACCATCGGCGCCATCGAAGACGCTATCCGCGAGAAGTACTGGCAGGACTACGACATCCGCCGCGCCTTCACCGCGCAGATCATCATCGACAAGCTGAAGAAGCGCGACGGCATCACGATCGACAACATGACCGAGGCGCTCGACCGCTGCGTGGAAGACGGCGTGAAGGAAATCGTCGTGCAGCCGACGCATCTCATGGGTGGCCTGGAATACACCGACGTGAAAGACGAGCTCGACAAGTACGCCGACAAGTTCGACAAAATCTCGCTCGGCGACCCGCTGCTCACCTCCGACGACGACTACAAGAAGGTGGCCGCAGCCATTAAGGAGAACATGGCGTCCTTCGACGACGGCAAGACGGCGCTGTGCCTCATGGGCCACGGCACCGAAGCCGATTCCAACGCCGACTATGCCAAGATGCAGGAAGTGTTTAAGAACGAGGGCTTGACGCAGTTCTTCGTCGGCACCGTCGAGGCTGAACCGACCTGCGAGGATGTTATCGCCGCCGCGAGCGCCGCAGGCTACAAGAAGGCCGTGCTCGCGCCGTTCATGGTGGTCGCGGGCGACCACGCGAACAACGACATGGCAGACGAGACCGACCCCGACAGCTGGGCTGCGAAGTTCGTGGCTGCCGGCTTCGAAGTGACGTGCCTGCTCCAGGGTCTGGGACAGAACGTCGCGGTCGACGACATCTACGTCGCGCACGTGGACGACGCCATCGCCAAGCTGTAAACTCGCCGCGCACGGGGGCGCCGGTCGCGTCCCCGTGCAACGGGCATGCGCCTTCCCCGACTGACGGCGCATGCCCGTTGCATTCGCATCCCGCCCGCCCACCGCACGGCGCGGGCGGTCGAAGCGATTGAAAGGAACCCCCTCCATGTTGAAGAAAACCCTCGCCTTCGCCCTGTCGGCGGCGCTTTTCGCGTTCTCGCTCGCCGGCTGCGGCGGAAATTCAATCGACAGCGCAAAGGCAAGCGATGCCGATTCCCAGGAAAAGACCGAACAGGCGGCCGATGCGCCCGAGGGCGCAAGCGCTGCCCCCATCACCGCCGACAAGGTGGCCGACGGCACCTATCCGATCACCGTAGATTCCAGCTCGAACATGTTCAGGATTGTGGATGCCCAGCTCATCGTGGAAAACGGCTCCATGCACTGCGTGATGACACTTTCCGGCACGGGCTACGGCAAGCTCTTCATGGGCACGGGCGACGAGGCTGCCGCCGCGAGCGAGGCCGACTTCATCCCCTATGTGGAAAACGCGGAAGGCAAGTACACCTACGACGTGCCCGTTGATGCGCTCGACGAGGACACCGCCTGCGCCGCGTGGAGCATTAAAAGGGAGCGGTGGTACGACCGCACGCTCGTATTCGAATCCGCCGGCGTCGATCTGCGCGCCGACGCACTGAAGTAACGCCATGCGGTCGATTCTTCCCAAGGGGGAAAACAGGAAGCGCCGCAGCATCGCGGCGCGCGCGATCGCCTGCGTTCTCGTCGCCCTGCTCGCGCTTCCCTTCGCGGGGTGCAGTGCGAGCCCGAACGTGACCGGTGCCACGGCGGGCTCTCAGGAATACACTGTGAGCGTCTCGCTTTCCGGCGGGTCAGGGCGCGCAAGCATCGCCTCGCCCACCACAATTGTGAAGGATGGCGACACCTACACCGCGACCATCACCTGGTCGAGTTCGAACTACGACAAGATGACCGTCGACGGCGTGGACTACGCGCCCGTAAACGACGGCGGCAACTCCACGTTCGAGATACCCGTCACGCTCGACGAGGACATCGCCGTGTCGGCCGAGACCGTCGCCATGTCGACGCCGCACACCATCGACTACACGCTCCACTTCGACTCATCCACCATGAAGGAGAAATCGGGCGACGATGCAAGCGGCGGCTCCCCTGCGGGAACGGCTTCAAGCGCCGCGGCCGACTTCCACAACGCTGATTTGGGCTGCGGCTGGGAGCCGACGGGGGCGCTTCAGCTTGAATACGCCAAGCACTTCACTGTCGACGAGTTCGAAGGCGGCTTGCGGCTTATCTGCGTTTCGAACGGGGAGCGCTTCCTCGTGGTGCCGCAAGATGCGAAGGTACCTGACGGGTTGAGCTCCGACATCGCGGTCATAAGACGCCCCGCCGACAAGGTGTACCTCGTGTCGTCGGCGACGATGTGCCTGGTCGACGCGCTCGATGCGAACGACAATATCTTAATGTCGGGCACGAAGGCCGACGATTGCTCGGTCGCGGGCTTCAAAAGCGCGCTCGAAAGTGGGGCGATCGCCTACGGCGGCAAGTACAGCGCGCCCGACTACGAGCGAATATCGGCCTCGGGCTGCACGCTCGCCATCGAGAACACCATGATCAACCACACGCCCGATGTGAAGGAAAAGCTGCAGAAGCTCGGGCTCGTCGTGCTCACCGAACAGTCGTCGAGCGAGCCCGAAGCACTCGGACGCGTCGAGTGGATTAAGCTTTTCGGCGTCCTGTTCGACAAGGAAGAGGAGGCCGCGCACCTGTTCAACGAGCAGAAGGCCCGCGTCGAGCAAACGTCGGGGCTCGCGTCGTCAGGTAAAACCGTGGCGTATTTCTACATTAACTCGAACGGGGCCGCCGTCACGCGGCGGAGGGGCGACTACGTGGCGCAGATGATCGAGCTCGCAGGCGGCAGCTACGCGCTCGATGACGCACAGACGGCGTCGACGTCAGGTTCGTCAGTAACGCTCGAAATGGAGCGCTTCTATGCGACGGCGAAGGATGCCGACATCATCGTCTACAACGGCACCATCGACGAATCGGTTGCCACCTTGAGCGACTTCGTAAGCAAAAACGCGCTATTGTCGCAGTTCAAAGCCGTGAAGAACGGCAACGTCTGGGTCACAAGCGCCGACATGTACCAGCAGATGACTTCTACCGCCGACATTATCGACGAGCTGCACGGGGCGTTCACCGGCGATGACACGAGTGACTTCCATTATCTGAGGAAGCTCGGCTAGCGCCATGAGAAGCCGGCTTACCATGGCATACGACGAATCGGGGCGCGCCGCGCGGTGTCGCGTCGTGACGGCGCTGCTCGCTGTTGCCCTCATCGTGCTCGTCGGGGCCAACCTGTGCATCGGGAGCGTGCTCGTGCCCGCAGACCACATCCCCGACATCCTTTCGGGCGGCGCGGCCAATTCCATGGAAAGCCAGGTCATCTGGGAGATTCGCCTGCCGCGCGTGCTTTCAGCCATACTTCTCGGCGGGGCACTTTCGCTCTCCGGGTTCCTGCTGCAGACGTTTTTCAACAACCCCATCGCCGACCCGTTCATCTTGGGCGTCTCCTCGGGCGCAAAGTTCGTCGTCGCGCTTACGATGATCGTGCTTCTGGGCGCGAACCAGGCCATGTCCTCGCCGGTCATGGTGGCCGCAGCGTTTCTGGGATCGCTTATCACCATCGGCTTCGTGCTCCTCATCGCACGGCGCATAAGTTCCATGGCCATGCTCATCGTGGCGGGCGTCATGGTGGGATACATCTGCTCGGCGGCGACGAACTTCCTCATCGCCTTCGCCGACGACCAGTCCATCGTGAACCTGCACAACTGGTCTTTGGGTAGCTTCTCGGGTTCGAGCTGGGACGACGTCGCGGTCATCGCGGTCGTGGTGATCACCGTGAGCGCATGCGTATTCGCGATATCGAAGCCCCTTTCCGCCTTCCAGCTGGGAGAAGCCTACGCAAAAAGCGTCGGCGTGAACGTCGCACGCTTCCGCGTGGTGCTCGTCCTTCTAGCAAGCATGCTCTCCGCCTGCGTGACCGCGTTCGCTGGTCCGGTGTCGTTCGTAGGCATCGCGGTTCCGCATCTCGTTAAGTCGGCGCTGAAGTCGTCGAAGCCCATCCGCGTGATTCCTGCGTGCTTCTTGGGAGGCGCCATCTTCTGCGCGGGCTGCGATTTGATCGCACGCACGCTGTTCTCCCCCGTCGAGCTTTCCATCAGCGCCGTCACCGCCATCTTCGGCGCGCCGGTGGTTATCGCACTCATGTTGAAGAAGCGGGTGAGGTAGATGGGGAAATTCGTGCCGCAGCCCAAAACGCTCGGAGGGGAGTCGAACCTCGAAACCCCGGTCGAAACGCAGGCTGACGGAGCGCCGCTTTTCCGCATAAGCGACCTGTCGGCGGGTTACGACAAGAAGGTCGTAGTCGAAGGCGTCGATCTGGAGGTTCGCGCGGGCGACGTCGTGGCGCTCATCGGGCCGAACGGCTCGGGCAAGTCGACCATCTTGAAAACAATCACACGCCATCTGGCACCGCATGCCGGCACGGTCGAGCTCGACGGGCGAGAGATTTCCCGATGGAAGACGGCGGAGTTCGCAAGGAACCTTGCCGTTATGCTGACAGATCGCCCCCGGACCGAGCTCCTCACCTGCCGCGATATCGTAGAGGCGGGAAGGCATCCCTACACCGGGCGAATGGGCACACTCACGCCCGATGACCATAATCGGGTCGACGAGGCCATGAAAACCGCACATGTGGAAGGGCTCGCCGAGCGCGACTTCATGCAGATAAGCGACGGGCAACGCCAGCGCGTCATGCTCGCACGCGCCATCGCGCAGGATCCGCGTGTGCTCGTGCTCGATGAGCCCACGTCGTATCTCGATATCCGCTACCAGATCGACCTGCTGCGAATACTTCGCCACCTTGCGAAATCGCGGAATGTTGCTGTCATCATGTCCATCCACGAACTCGAGCTCGCGCAGAAAAGCGCCGACAAGGTGATTTGCGTGAAGGACGGCCGGGTCTTCCGCGCCGGCGCACCCGAGGACATATTCACGCGCGAGACGATTGGCGAGCTCTACGGCCTTCAACATGGCACCTTCAACGAGCGCTTCGGCAGCGTGGAAATTGGGCGCCCACACGGCGATGCTCACACGTTCGTCATCGCCGGCGCAGGTACGGGGTCAGCTGTGTTTCGCCAGCTCATCCGGCAGGGCAAGGCGTTCTACGCGGGCATTCTGCACGAAGGGGACATCGACTGCGAGCTCGCGCGCGACCTGGCGACGGAATGCGTGGCCGAGCGCGCCTTCGAGCCGATCGGGGATAAAACCATAGCCCGCGCCAAAGAGCTCCTCGTCCACTGCGCGCGCCTTATCGTGTGCCCCGCCGCCTTCGGCACCATAAACGCCCGCAACGCAGAGCTCGTCGAGTTCGCACGATCGCATGGTATCGAGGTCATGCAAGCGTGCGAAGGCGCATCGGAGGATTCCAATGGATACGCCTAGGCGCGGTCCAAGAAATCGTCCGCATCCCCATCTGACACTATTTCACCGCAACTTAGAAGGTGTCGGCGTATAACGCTTCACCCCAAATTAAATTGATTCGTTGAATAGACACACTACAAATCTTTAGACTTCGTTTAATCCACAAGTGGGTATTATCACACATTAAGCACACGTGAAAGGATATACCCATGTCGCTTACACGGTCAGCAGAGCGTGCAGCGCTCAACAAGCTCATCGATTATCTCGACGACAACCCGCAAGAAAACATCGACAAAATCATGGACCTCGTGAACAAGCTGGTCCCCAATCGCGTATTTCCTGTACAGCGAGAGGCATTCACCAATGTCATCAAGAGCCGCGGCAATTGGTATGACCTGATCATGCGTGTGTTCAGCCTTAATCCCCAGATGCGAACCAAACTGCTTAAGACCCTCATTGTCGACGCCAACCTGCTAGCTTGGCCAGAGCAGGAAAAGAACCGCGAAAAGTACCAGTGCAACGTTCCGTGGGCCATCCTGCTCGATCCCACGAGCGCCTGCAACCTGCATTGTACGGGCTGCTGGGCCGCCGAGTACGGCTACAAGCAGAATCTCTCGTTCGAAGACATCGACTCTATCGTTACGCAGGGCAAAGGGCTCGGTACGCATATCTACATCTATACCGGCGGCGAGCCGCTCGTCCGCAAGCACGACCTGATCAGAATTTGCGAAAAACATCAGGACTGCGTGTTTCTCTGCTTTACCAACTCCACGCTGATCGACGAGGCCTTCTGCGACGATATGATTCGCGTAGGTAATTTTGTCCCCGCCATCAGCGCCGAGGGCAATGAGCACACCACCGACGCCCGTCGCGGCGAGGGTACCTACGCAAAGATCGAGCACGCCATGAAACTCCTGCGCGAGCGCGACTTGCCGTTTGGTATCTCCACCTGTTGGACCAGCGCCAATGCCGATACGGTTGCTACCGAGGAGAACATGGACTGGATGATCGGCGAGGGAGCACTCTTCTGCTGGTACTTCCACTTTATGCCGGTTGGCCGCAATGCAACCCCCGAGCTCATGCCCACGCCCGAGCAGCGCGAGCACATGTATCACTTTATCCGCGAAATGCGTGAGAAGAAGCCGCTGTTTACGCTCGACTTCCAAAACGACGGCGAGTTTGTAGGCGGATGTATCGCCGGCGGCCGCCGCTACCTGCACATCAACGCCGCCGGAGACGTGGAGCCGTGCGTGTTCATCCACTACTCAAACGCCAACATCCACGATGTGAGTTTACTCGACGCGCTGCGCTCTCCCCTCTTTATGAAGTACTACGAGAACATGCCGTTTAACGACAACTACCTCAAACCATGCCCCATGCTCGAGAATCCCGACGTGCTGCCCAAACTGGTCGCCGAGAGTGGCGCAATGAGCACCGACCTAATCGAGAAGGAGTCACCCGAGCAGCTGCGCGAAAAGACCCAGGCTGCCGCCGAGGCATGGTCACCTGTCGCCGACCGCATCTGGAACGACTCCGACGATCCGTTATACGCCAAGCGTCACGAGGACAAGTCGCAGGGCATGGCCGATAGCGACATGCACAAGTTCGAAAAACAGGGCCGCATACTCAAAAACGGCGATTAATGCTGCCCTACACGACAAACGCTCAGAAATGAAGCGGAGCAGTCTCGAGGCTCATCTTCGAGGCTGCTCCGCCTTACCATCAAAACAGTTTTACTAAGTTGCGGTGAAATAGGGACCAGAACGGCCTTCCAATAACCAAAACAATCCCTATTCCACCGCAACTTCTATAAGTTGTTGAATTATCGATGCTATTCGAAGCGAGATTCCAGACTCGACAGACCGTTGAGAGTCAGATCGTTGGCGACCCCAGAGACGCGCTCGATAGGAACCGAACCGTCAGACAGCGCCCACGTGCGATAGATACCGATAATACCCGACAGCAAAAACGCCAGATAGTAGTCGAACATCTCGTCCTTGAGACCTTGGGGCAGCAGATCGCGTTCGGCAATCTCGTGCTCGAGCGGCGCACGAAGACGAGCCATAAAATCATCGAGCGGAATGTTCTCGATCAGCTGACGATTGAGCACCAAGTTGTTGCACAGTGCCTCGTTAATGGTTTTAAAGAAGGTCGCCGCCGCGCCCAGGGCGCGCTCGTTGGTGTCGCCGTCCATGGAAGCAAGCGTTTTCTCGACCGAGTCGACAATCATCTCCACCACATCGACGGCAATGGCATCGAGCAGGCCGTCAACCGTGCCAAAGTGAACGTAAAAGGTCTTGCGGTCGACATTGGCCTCGCGCGCGATGGCACTCACCGTAATGTCTGCCAGCGGCTTTTCCATGAGCAGGCGCTCGAAAGCGGAAAGGATGGCATTGCGGCTGCGAACGATGCGGCGGTCAAGACGCGGTTTGCTGGTTGCCATGGGCATGTCCCTTCGATATGCGAGCATTCATCAACAGATGAGAGATAATCTACGTAAGAGGATTATCCCCCATACAGTACAAATATGCCCCGCATCATGAAGAACGCACGACTGCCCTACTGCGACTTAGGGTGCTTCTTCTTATTGAGTGCCGACGGAGATACGCGAATACCATCGCCTGTCTGGCGCACATAGGCCTTATGAGCCGGCTTAGCGGTCCCAGAAGCCTTCTGAGCGTGCTTCTTGGGATCAACGGTAACAGCATTAGTGGGGTGCGGCTTAGTGGGCGCAGAGGGCGTCTGAGGCGTGCGGCCGAGCTTGCGCATCACGCGATCCCAGCGCGCATGGATGCTCTCGTTGTGGGCGCTCTTAAGTCCCAACAGGGGCGCAGCCAAAATGGTCGGCGCAATAAACGTAATGAGACGCCACAGCAGATAGCCGGCGGTCGAAGCCGACCCAAAGAAATGACCCAAGAACAATGCAAAGCCGCCCTCAGCGCCACCAGTTCCACCGGGCAGGGGGACCGCAGAGCTCAACAGCTGGACAAAGGCGCTCGCGGCCATGACCGAGAAAAAGTCGACCTCATGGTGGCCAAAGGCAAGCATCAGGAAATACGGCACGAGGTAGAAAAACGCGAGCTGCAGCATGGTGATGACCACCGTGAGCAGCATGGACGAAAAGTGGCCAGCCGAAAGCTTGAACTTCTCAGAGAACGAGTAGATCTCGCCATCGACAAACGTGCGCCAACCCTCGATCTTAGTGGCCGAGACACCAATGCGCTCGAGCCAATTGATGATGCAATGGGCGACGCGCGTGACGGTCTTAGGCATGAGCGCGACGGCGAAGATGCCAAGCAAGATGCAGCAGTGCCCACCAAAGCTAAAGACACACAGCAGCGTCATGTCGCCATAGCGCTCGGCAAAAAAAGGCATGCGAGCAAGCAGTAGGATAGCGCCCCAGGCAACGAGGCCAAACTGATACACGATAAAGCGCGTGAACTGCGTGGCGCCGGCCTCGCCCACGTTTTGGCCGGCCTTGGTCAGGCGATAGATCTGAGCCGGGGTGGAGCCCATCATCATGGGCGTCAGGTTGCCAAAGAAGATGCCACTCGCCTCGACCGAGATCAGGTCGCGGATGCCGACGGGCGAATTGGGATCGAGCCAGACGGCGATCGCATAGGCCACAATGCCAAAGAACAGGTACATGAACATGCAAAGACACGCGACAACGAGCCATGACGCCTGGACGCTCGACATAGCGGCCCAGAACTGCCCCATCTGCCCGGTTACCACCAGATAGACGATATAACCTACCAGCACGACGCCGATAAAGATGGCGCCGCGGCGTGCGCTCTTATTGTCATCTCCGCCCGAGGCCTCAACCTCGACCTGGGGCTTAGACGTATGCTGAGAGGACTCCGTCATGAGACTCCTTCTAACAGTCAAAATATCTTGGATATTGTACCCGTAAGGGCCATAGGCAGAACGCAAAGCTCTGGTTCAAACGGGAATTGCAGACGGTTGTTTAAAAATAAAAAACCCGGCCTTCCATAGGAAGTCCGGGTATCAGATGCGTGGTAGCCCGTACCAGATTCGAACTGGTGATCTCAGCCTTGAGAGGGCGGCGTCCTAAACCGCTAGACGAACGGGCCATAAGCCTCAGCAGAAAAGAAGTGGTAGCCCGTACCAGATTCGAACTGGTGATCTCCGCCTTGAGAGGGCGGCGTCCTAAACCGCTAGACGAACGGGCCACATGACATCTGCACTGCCGTGCTGCAGGGTAATATATTACGGGACAAAAAACGTCAGCGCAAGAAGAAATTCCAAATTGCCGAAAAATTGTCGGCAGGTTATGGAACACGCAGGTAAACTAGGTAGCTAATTCAAGTTGAGATGGACCAAAAGAGCTTCGCGATCGTTGGGAATGTTGTCTTCGATCACGGCGTCGAGGGCGGAGTTGAGAAGCTGCCCCAGTTCCGGCCCGGGCTTGACTCCAGCACGGATCAGGTCGCCGCCGTTGATGGCGAGCATCTTGAGCGTATAGGGCTCCCCCGCCCTCAGCAGCTCGTGCGCCATCGCGCGCATCTCCTCAATCGTCTCAACGTAATAGAAGCACGATGGGGCCTTGCCAAGCGTGTCAGCACGCTTGAGGTCCATGAGCTCGTCAATCAGGCGGGCCGTGTCGACGCCCTCACCCGAAAGCGCGCGCATCATATTGAGCAGGCAGGAGCGCTCGGGGCGCAGCGGCTTATCGTGATATTTGATGAGCAGGCAAACGTCGCGCACCAGGTCGTGCGAGAGTGCCAGGCGATCCATAATGACGCGCGCTTTCTTGGCGCCGAGCTCGGGATGACCGTAGAAGTGTCCGCTGCCGGCATGATCGACCGTAAAGCACTCGGGCTTGGAGACATCGTGCAAAAACGCCGCCCACATAAGGCTCGACGATGGCGCGACGCCGTCGCACAGCGCCAGCTCCCCTGCCACCGTCAGCACACGGGCGATATGCTCGTAGACGTTAAACGCATGATAGACACTTCGCTGATCAAACCCGCGACCCGCTGCCAACTCGGGCACAGCGGCGCAGATGAGCTCAGGGTAGCGCAACATGGCGTCTCCCCCGTGACCGGTCGAAAGAATGCCCTCGAGCTCAATACCCACACGCTCACGCGCCACGGCATCGAGCAGCGGCGCGCACTCGGCAAGCGCACGCTTGGTCTCGGGCTCAATCATAAAGTCCAGACGGCAGGCAAAGCGCACCGCACGCAGCATGCGCAGGGTGTCCTCGTTAAAGCGACGCTTGGGATCGCCGACAGCGCGAATCAGCTTGCGCTCCAAGTCACCCTGGCCGTCGTAGCGGTCGACAAGCCCGCGCTCGGGATGCCAGGCCATGGCATTGACGGTAAAGTCGCGGCGCGCCAGATCGTCCTCGAGCGAGGCGGCACGCTCCACACTCTGGGGATGGCGACCATCGGTGTAAAAGCCATCCAGACGGTACGTGGTGACCTCGATACGCTCGCCATCGGAAATAGCCGTGATTCCGCCAAATTTAATGCCCGACTCCACAACCGCGATGCCGGCGGCCTCGAGCGCCGCTTTGGACTCCTGCCACAGGCCGCTACAGCACATATCAACATCGTGGCTGGGGTACCCCATCAGGGCGTCGCGCACCCAACCGCCCACGTACCAAGCCTCAAGACCAGCCGCCTCAAGCGCGCGCAGGACGCACAGGGACGCATCGGACGGTTGAGTACCGTTGAGCGAAACATTGCACATGCCTATGGCCTCCTGCGACTATCAAATTGGCTATCGATTGCGTCTGCAAGAAGTCTAGCAAGAAACAGCCTCCACTGCACACGCAAGTCCGATAAACAAAAACGCATCCGTCCTAGTCTAAGACGGATGCGAAATAATCAAACTATTCAGACAAGGTGCCGGAACTAGCAGACCTGGCGAACCTCGATGTGCTTCTTATATTCGTCCACCTTGGCAAAATCACCCAGACCGGGGCACTCGACCACGTTGGCGCCAGTGGCCATCGAAAGGCGCAGGGCGTCCCCGACGCGCTCGGGGGCGTCGTGCCACACGGACAGGAAGGCAGCGAGCGAGGAATCGCCGGCGCACACCGTCGACAGCAGCTTGACGTCGAAGGTGCGGTTGGCAAACCAGATATGCTCGCCGTTGGAGAAGTACGCACCGGCGCCACCAAGGGTCAGCAGCACGTTCTTGGCGCCCTTGGCGTGCAGCTCGGCCATAGCGCCCTTGACGGACTCGTCGTCGCCACCGCTCACCTTGATGCCAAAGATGTCAAGCAGCTCGTCGTCATTGGGCTTGATCAGCAGTGGCTCCAGAGCAATGAGGTCTGCCAGCTGATGGCTCGAGATGTCGAGGACGAACTCGGCCCCCTTGGCCTTGACACGGCGCAGGACCTCGGCCAAGAAGCCCTCGGAAGTGTTGGGAGGCAGCGAGCCGCTGATGACCAGGCAGGTCATGTCATCGAGCGAATCGATAAGTTCAAACATCTCCTGCTCGTTGGCCTCATTGATGGCGGCACCGGCATTGACCATGTTGTACTCGGTGTCGGGACCGGCGTTGAGGAACACATTGACGCGCGTAATACCGTCGGTCCACACGGGCTTGACGGGCACGCCCAGGGCCTCGGCGCCCTTGACGATGAACTCACCCGAGAAGCCGGCGAAGAAACCCAGGATCGTGGTGTCGACACCATAGTGGTCAAGCGTAAACGAGACGTTGAGGCCCTTGCCGTTGGGCGTGTAGACGGCATTGCGGGTACGCGTGACGGTATTGGCAGTAAGGCCGTCGCAGGCGATGTTGTAGTCAATGGCGGGATTTGCAGTGAGCGTGTAAATCATGGATGTTCCTTTCACGAAACAACGTGTTAATGAAAGTATATTCCACGCATCGGTAAAAGGCTAGGACAACTCGGTGAACGGTGTGGAAGCGATGAAGTACGGCAGGACACCTCTCCCCCATGGCGGAACAAAAAAGGCGCCCCGACCGAAACCGGGGCGCCGCATGCGCACGAATATGTCGCGATTCGATTACTGACGATCGAGCTTGCGGACGGCAACGCGCTTGCTGTACTCATCGACGTGACCAAAGTCGCCAATGCCGACGGACTCGGCAACGTTGGCGCCGGTGGCCATAGCGAGCTTCATGGCCTCCTCGACGTTGTCGCGATCCCTGTACCACTTGTGCAGGAACGCAGCGAGGGTGCAGTCGCCGGCGCAGACGGAAGAGACCAGCTTAATGTTGAACTCACGCTTGGCGTACCAGATGTCCTCGCCGTTGGAGAAGTAAGCGTCGCCGCGGCTACCACGGGTGAGCAGCACATTCTGAACGCCGGCGTCGTGAGCCATCTTCATGGCAACGCGGACCTCGTCGTCGGTGTCGACCGGCACGCCGAAGATGGCCTTCATCTCGTGATGGTTCGGCTTGATGAGCAGCGGCTTCTTGTGAGCGAGCTCCTTGAGCTTGTCGGAGGACAGGTCCAAGACGACATCGGCGCCACGAGCCTGAGCGTGCTCCATGACCTTAGCCAGGAAGTCAGGCGTAGCTTTGGGAGGCACGGAGCCGGAAACGATCAGGCACTCGAGATCGCCCGCGGTGTCCAGGATGTTGTAGAGCTCCTCCTGGTGCTGCGGCGTGATCGGAGCACCCGGGTTCAGGATGCCGTACTCGTGCTGGCCATCGTTGACATAGGTGTTAATGCGCGTGATACCGTCGGTCCAGACCGGGCGGCAGAGGCAACCCAGGTTCATGACCTCCTCGACGATGAACTTGCCCGTGAAGCCGGCGAAGAAGCCGAGCGCGACGGTGTCGACGCCCATCTTCTTAAAGGCGAAGGACACGTCGAGGCCCTTGCCGTTAGCCGTGTAGCTGGCCGAGCCGGTGCGGACGTTCTCGTCGGGCTCGAGCGGAGAGCTCGAAACCGTCATGTCGACAGCCGGGTTAGCGGTTAGCGTGTAGAACATTTACAGTACCCCCTGTATATGTGAGGGCCGCGTGGCCGGCCCATTCCAACCACGCGGTTACCTCTGATACCAAATTAGCGAGCTGCGGACTCGAGCAGTGCCTTGACCTCGGCGGCGGTGTTGCAGGCGAGTGCCTTCTCGGCGAGCTCGTCGCACTCGGCCTTGGTCCACTGGCTGATGGTCTTGCGGGCGCGCAGGATCGACGGAGCGCTCATCGAGAACTCCTCCAGGCCCCAGCTGATCAGCAGCGGCTCGAGCAGCGGATCGGCAGCGGCCTCGCCGCACATACCGACCATGATGCCGGCCTTCACGCCGCTCTCGATGATGTTCTTGAGCGAGCGGAGCACGGCGGGATAGTAAACCTGGTACAGGTTGGAGATGGTGTCGTTACCACGGTCGGCGCACATGGTGTAGCCGATTAGGTCGTTGGTGCCGATGGAGAAGAAGTCGGCAACCTCGGCAAGACGGTCTGCGAGCAGCGAAGCGGCGGGTGTCTCGACCATGATGCCGACCTCGATGTTCTCGTTGAACTTGCGACCCTCTTCGGTCAGCTCGGCCTTGCACTGCTCGACGAGCTCCTTGACAGCCAAGACCTCCTCGACGCAGGTGACGAGCGGGATCATGATCTTGACGTCACCGAAGGCGCTAGCGCGCAGCAGAGCGCGGAGCTGGACCTTGTACTGGTCGGGATTGGCCAGGCAGTAACGCACGGCGCGGAAGCCCATGAAGGGGTTGTCTTCCTTGACCATATGCAGATACGGAATCTCCTTGTCGCCACCCACATCGAGCGTACGGATGATGACCGGAGCACCCTTGAGCGCGCTGGCGACCTTACGGTAGGCGTTGAACTGCTCCTCCTCGGAAGGAAGCTCGGCAGAGTCCATGAACAGGAACTCGGAGCGGAACAGACCGATGGCCTCGGCATCGTGATCGAGCGCGTTGGGAACGTCATCAGGGTTACCGATGTTGCAGGCGATGATCTTCTTGATGCCATCGGCAGTCACGGACGGCTTGCCACGGAAGGCCTCGAGGGCTGCCTTCTCGGCAGCGAAGGCCTCGGCCTTGGCGGTGTAGGCAGCGAGCGTCTCCTCGTCGGGATCGGCCTCAACGATACCCTTGCCACCGTCGACGACAACGGTCATACCGTTGCGCAGCGCGGTGCAGCTGTTGGAAACCGAAAGGACAGCCGGGATCTCGAGGGCACGCGCGATGATCGCGGAGTGCGACGTGCGGCCACCGGTCTCGGTGACGATACCGGCAACGTGGGCCTTATCGATCGTGGCGGTCATGGACGGCGTGAGGTCATGCACGACAACGACGGTGTTCTCGGGCAGGACGGAGAGGTCGACGACCTCCTTGCCCAGCAGCTCGGCCAGAATACCGGTGCGGATGTCGGCGATGTCGGCCGCGCGCAGACGGAACATCTCGTCGTCCATGGACAGGAACATGTTCTCGAACATGGTCGAGGTGTCCATGAGCGCCTGCTCGGCGCAGGTACCGCCGTCAATGGCGGCGTTAATGGCGTCGGTCATACCCGGATCCTGAGCCAGGACAATATGTCCGCTCATGATCTCGGCCTCGGCCTCGCCCACCGTCTCCTTCATGTGGTCGGCCTGAGCCTGGGTCTTCTCGCAGAAGACCGAAAGAGCGGACTGATAGCGCTCCTTCTCTGCTGCCGAATCAGCAACCTCATGCGGCTCAAACGTCAAGTCGGGATCGACGGCGACCATGACGGTGCCGATACCGATGCCCTCGGAAGCGTTGACTCCCTGATACATTCCCATTCCTCTCTCCGTGTCATGTGATAAAGCGTTTTGCCATATCCATGACAAA
This sequence comes from Collinsella aerofaciens ATCC 25986, assembly GCF_964239575.1. GTDB lineage: Bacteria > Actinomycetota > Coriobacteriia > Coriobacteriales > Coriobacteriaceae > Collinsella > Collinsella aerofaciens_BQ. The sequence continues at coordinate 37,020 of NZ_CAXSQQ010000007.1, read as the reverse complement.
AGAGCGCAGTTACCTTACAACAGGTCACTGCGCCCCCAAATATGAACTTAGTTGTTCAACATGCGACCCGTTTGAGTTCTACTCGCCAAGACCGCTCTTGATGAGCTCGATGGCAGCAGCCAGAGCCTCGGCCTCGTCGGCGCCGTCACACTTGACCTCGACCTCGGTGCCGCAGGGGATACCAGCAGCCATGAGGGCCATCGGGGACTTGCCGTTGACCTCCTTCTCGGGGGTGACGACCGTCACGTCACAGGCGTACTTGCCCATGGTGGAGGCGAACAGACCAGCCGGACGCATGTGCAGACCCTGAGGATTAACGAGGGTAGCCTTCTCAGAAACCATAGTTGACTCCTTTTTTGTGTTTAACCCCTGTCATGTATGTGGCAGGAGTCAGATTCACGACGTTGTTTATATTAACTCACATCAAACGGTTTTTCATTATGTTTCGGACGAATTGTTGGACAGATGTGTTTGTCGTCCGCTTGCTCGCCCACAGGGGGCCGGGCGCGGCCAGTGAGATTTCCTGCTCTACAGTCCTGCTCGCACGAAGAGCACATTAAGTGCTCTTCGGCTCGTGCGGAACTCGCGATAAATCTCACTGGCCGCGCCCGGCCCCCTGTGGGCGAGCAAGCTGCAGAAACTCGGTCGGTCCAGAGCAATATCGTGCGAACGGAATTCTGGCTAATGATCTGTTCGCGACAAAGACTCGATAGGTAGCCCCCTCTATGCCCTTTTGTAAGTTGCGGTGAAATAGGGACTGAATTTGGGGTTGAATCGTTTAAACAGTCCCTATTTCACCGCAACTTATGGGAGGGATAGAAAAAAGGCGGAGGCCCTGGGGAGGGACTCCGCCTTATATACAGGGGGCGATGTTATTCGCGGGCTGGGGGATTAGACCAGGCGGGCGTTGATCGTCTTGGCGATCTCGGCGGCGTCGGTGGAACCCTTGACGGTGGCACGGAAGTCCTCGTCCATGAGCGCCTCGGCGACCTTGGACAGGATCTTGAGGTGCGTGGTGCCAGCCTGGGCACCAGGGATGAGCAGGGCGATAGCCACGTTAACGGGAGCGCCGTCCATGGTGTCCCAACCGGTCACGCCGGACTCGTCCTTAACGACGATGACGGCAGCCTCGGTAATGGCGTCGGACTTGGCATGCGGGATGGCGAAGCCCTCCATCATGCCCGTAGTGCCCTCGGCCTCGCGAGCCAGGAAGGCGTTCATCACGGCGTCGGCGTCGCTGGCGATACCTGCCTTGACGGCCTGGTTGGAAACGAAGCTCAGAGCCTCGTCACGAGAAGCGAAGTCCTCGGCGACAAAGACATTCTCGACCTTCACGAAGTCGGCAGCCTCGGCCTTGGGGGCCTCGACGGGCTTGGCTACAGGAGCGGCCTTCTGATTCTTCTCGAAGTCGTACTTCTTGAAGGCCACGAACAGGATGCCACCGACCACAGCGCCGATGAGGATCGCGAGGACCCACAGCGGACCGTTCTCGACAACAGGCAGGACCAGGAAGCCGCCGTGAGGCGCCGGATCGTGAACGTTGAAGAAGATGGTCAAGATGGAAGCGATGGAAGAACCGAGCATCATGATGGGCATGACGGGCCAGATGTTCTTGGTCATGAACGGAATGGCGCCCTCGGTGATGTGGGTGCAACCAAGGATGAGGTTGACGATACCGGCGTCATGATCCTCCTGGCTGAAGTACTTCTTGCCGACAACGACGGCGAAGGTGGTGATCAGCGGCGGAACGATGCAAGCGGCGGAGACGGCAGCCATGAAGTTGGTGCCGAAGTTGTAGGTCTCGGTGCCGACGCCAGCTTCGAGAGCGGTACCGAGCAGGAAGGTGCCAGTAGCGTAAGCAGCCTTGTTGACCGGGCCGCCCATATCAAAGGCGCACATGCAGCCGATGGCCAGGCCAAGGATCACCGGACCGGAGTTACCGAGGCTCTGCAGGAAATCCATCATGCCCTGGTTAATGGCAGCCATGGGGCCGGAAATACCGAGCATGACCAGGCCGACGATGGCGGTAGAGCACAGCGGATACAGGAAGATTGCCTTCAGGCCATTAAGGCTCGCGGGAATTTTAGAGAAAGCCTTCTCGAGCAGCAGGATGACATAGCCAGCGAGGAAGCCGCCGACGATGCCGCCCAGGAAGCCGAAGCCCACACCCGAGCCTCCAGCGTCGATCATGCCGGTATCGGCGTTGATGGGAAGACCCTGGATGGCAATCATACCGGCAACAAAGCCGGGGACGAGCGCCGGGCGCTTGCCGATGGACTCGGCGATGTAAGCGGAGAGCACCGGAACCATGAGGTTCATGGCGATACCGCCGATAATCTTGAGCATCGCGGCAAAGCTGTTGTAGTCGGCAGCCGTCGAATCAAAGGACGTGATGCCCCACAGGAACGAAATGGCGGTCAGAACACCACCGGCAACGACGAAGACCAGCATGTGGCTGACGCCGTTCATGAGGTGCTTGTAGATGACGTGACCGATGGACTCCTTCTCCTCGACCTCGTCCTCGACATCGGCGGCAGCGGCAACCGTGTCGTCGCCCTTGGCGGCGAGCGCGCGGTCGATCAGCTTTCCGGCGGCCTCGACGGACAGGGCCTTGGAAACACCGACGGAAACCATGGGCTTGCCGGCGAAACGCTCAGCCTGGACATCCTTATCGGCTGCGACGACAACGGCCTTGGCACCAGCGATCTCACTCTTGGTGAGCTCGTTCTCGACACCGACCTGGCCATGTGTCTCGACCTTAATGGTCAGACCACGCTCGGCAGCAGCCTTCTCCAGCGCCTCCTTCGCCATGAAGGTGTGCGCAATGCCGGTCGGGCAACCGGTCGCGGCGATGATGTCAAACTTAGCCATGTGTCCCTCCTTCTTGAGTACAGCGCCCGCGGGCGCTCCCCTACACGCGCTTCGATGCGCGTTTTTCCACAACTGAAAGATACCAACCTACCGTCCGCGTGAGAAGAGCTAAGGTGCAAATCTCCGGTGAAAGGTTCTTTCATAACCGTAAACGGTAAGTGAAAGTTTACCATCAACACTTGAAACGGCAAGGTGTATCTTGTAATTGAAAATGCCCGTATACTATGGCATGGCGTAGTAAATTAGATTTTCATGCCAACCAGGAGCCATCCATGACCGATAGTAGCAAGAGCGCACTTTCCCTCATTAGCACCCATCAGGGATACAGCGAGTCCGAGCAGCGCATTGTCGACTATATATTGGAGCACCAGTCCGAGGCGCCACGCCTCACGGCCGCTCAGCTCTCGCGCGCCGCCGCCACGTCCGAGGCGACCGTTTCGCGCTTCTGCCGCAAGCTTGGCTTTGGTAGCTTCCGCAGCTTTCAGTTTTCGTTGGCGAGGGATTTGGAAAGCCAGCGTAACGAGGGCCTGACTGACGAGGTCTCGCTCGACAATATGGAGCAGAGCCTAAAAAATATCCTCGCCGCCAAGGTGAGTGAGCTTAATGCGACCATCGACGGCATAGATCACGACACGTTGGCCGCAGTTGTACACGCGCTTAAGAATGCCGGCGTTATTGAGTTCGCCGCCGTGGGCAATACGAACGCGGTCGCGCTCGATGCGACGTTTAAGTTTTCGCAGCTGGGCCTGCGCTGCATGGCGAGCACCATTAGCGAGACATCAATCGGCTTTGCGCTCACGTTACGCCCGGGTGACGTCATCGTGCTAATCTCAAACTCTGGCAAATCGCGCCGACTGAATCGCATGGCAAAAGCGGCTCACAACTGCGGCGCAACCGTAGTCGTCATCAGCAGCGACAGTAAATCCCCGCTCGCGCGCCTGGCAGACTACACTTTTAACACCGTCAACCACGAAGCGCTGCTGACAACGGGCGACTTTGCGTTCTCCAAGATCAGCGCCACGATGATCATCGAAGTCATCTACAACTTCCTGCTGCCCGAGATTGAAGACGCTCGCGAGCATATCAGCTACTACGAGGAGCTCATCCAGCCGGATAAGGTCGTTGAGTAAAACGCGTAGTGGGACAAAAATTTCAGTCCATTTTGTCCCACCAACACCGCTGATACGACCTAACCTCGAGCTTCTTCGAGCATCTGCTTCGCGTGGGCCAAGCTTGCCTCGGACTGATCGCCGCTCAACATGCGGGCGATCTCGGCGGTACGCGCTTCACCGGTTACCTCGTCCAAATGCGTCTGGGGAACATCGCCCGGTTCCTTGCTGACGACATAATGCTTGTCAGCCATGACGGCGACCTGCGCCAAGTGGGTTACGACAATCACCTGATGCGTAGCGGCGAGATCTGCCAGCACGCCCGCGAGCGCACGCGCCGTGGAGCCACCGACGCCAGCATCGACCTCGTCAAACACCAGCGTATCGACACCGTCCGCGTTACCGAGGACAACCTTACTTGCCAACATGACGCGGCTGAGCTCGCCGCCCGACGCAATGCGGCGCAGGGGACGTGGAGTCAAACCGGCACCGCTGCGGTATAGCAGCTCGTAGCTCGAAGGACCAACGGGCGTCCACTCAGCACGGGGAAGATCGCGCGACTCCCAGACGAGCTCGGCGCCGCCCATCTCCAGGCGAGCCATCTGGCGGCCAACCTCGTGACAGAAGCGCGGGGCCGCCGTATTGCGGGCGCGCTTAAGTGCCTTGGCAGCGGCAAACAACTCGCGCTCAGCGCTCCCGAGTGCCTCACGCGCCTTTTTGATCTGTTCATCGCCATCATCGACCAGGGACAACAGCTCTTGCGAGCGATCGCGCATGGCAAAAACATCGTCCATAGTGGGACCCCACTGACGCAACAGACCCTTGAGGTCGGAATACCGCTCACGCATGCGAGCGAGCTCGCGCGGGTCGAAGGCGATGCCATCGCGATAGGCACGAAGCTCGTTCGCGCAATCCTCAAGGGAGATACAGGCATCCGAAAGTGCATCGGCGATGTCACCCAGCTTGCGATCGACGGTCGCCATGCGTGAAAGCTCGGCCACGGCGCCATTCACGGCATCGAGCGCTCCCCCTTCGGCGGCAAGCGATGCATGGGCATCGTTAGCTGTGGCAACCAGCACCTCGGCATGTTCGGAGCGCGGCAGCAGTTCCTCGAGTTCCTCATACTCGCCCGGTTTAGGGTCGACCTCGCCGATGCGCTCGAGCGCAAAGCGCGCCTCCTCGACGCGGCTCCCCTGCGCACGCGAGGCCTCTTCAACACGTCGAACCTCCTTGGCGGCAGCGCGCGAAGCCTTAAAGCAGGCGCGGTAGTGCTCGAGCGCCTCGAGTGCAGGGCGCCCTGCCCAGGCATCGACCATCGCAACATGATGCGCCGGATCGAGCAAGCGCTGGTGCTCGTGTTGGCCGCACAGATCCATCATCACGCCAACGCGCTCCGAAAGCTCGCGCACACTGGCGATGCGGCCGTCAATCTTCACGCGGCTGCGGCCCTCGGCAGAAAGACTGCGCTGCACGGTGAAGCCCTCCGTGTCGTGCGGGCCGTCAAACAGGCGTGCCTCGACGCTCGCGAGCGCCTCGCCCTCGCGCACCGTCGACGAATCCGCGCGCTCGCCCAAAATAAGTTTGAGGGCCGAGAGCAGCGCGGTCTTGCCGGCACCGGTCTCGCCGGTCAGGACAGTCAGGCCGGCACTCGGCACCAACGTCGCCTCGCGAATGAGTGCAATGTTAGAAACCTGCAGCTCATCGATCATGACGGACTCCGTAGAATACGCGGCTCACCGAGTTATAGAAGCTCTCGGGACCGTAATCGAGAAGCAGCACATCTCCGGGACCGCGACGCACCGCCACGCTCTCAACGGTGCCATCGCAGGTAATAAACTGTCCATCGATAGCGATCGCCGGAACGCTCGGACGGTCATCAGACATAAAGATTTCGACGACATCACTCGGCGAAGTCAAGAAGGCGCGGGCCTGAATGGTGTGCGGCGCAATGGGTACGCAGACCATGCCCGTATAGTCAGGGCTCACGATGGGGCCACCGGCGCTGAGCGCGTAACCCGTAGAACCAGTCGCCGTCGAAACGACCACGCCGTCGCCACGCAGTCGGTCGATATGGTGGCCCGACACCGTGATGTCGAACTCGACCATATCGGACAGCGGACCGCGGGTAAGCGCCATGTCGTTGAGGGCGAAGGTGCGCACGACATCCTTCGTACCGTCTTCGCGCACGGATACGATATCCGCGGCGATGGTGGCGCGACGGCTCACATGCAGCTCACCGGACAGGGCGTCGCTCACGACCTGCAGAATGTCGCGCTCCTCGGGGCTCGCAGCAGTTAAAAAGCCCAGGTGACCATAGGAAAGACCGAGGATAGGAATCTCGCGATGGTTGAGGATGCGGGCAGCGCGCAGCAACGTACCGTCGCCGCCGAGCGTAATGACCAGATCGGAGCCGTCAATATCAGGCGTGCTCTGAATCTTCGATCGCTGGTCGGCAGCCCATGCGACCTCATAGCCCTGGCGCGTCAACCAAAGCTCAAGCATCAGGCCGCTCTCGACCGCCTCTTGTTTGTAGTAATTGGGAACCAGAAAGACCTTCATAGCGTTGCAGCTTTCTCGCTCAAAACCGATACCTGGGATTGCAGCTCATCGTCGGTGCGTTCGCCGGGGGCAAACCTCGTGCCGTATAGGAAAAACTCAACGTTGCCCTTGGCACCATGAATGGGCGACACGCACACATCGACCGGGAACAGGCCCTTGGCAGCAAAGAGTTCAACCGCCGCCACGAGCGTATCGCGGCGGACGGCGGGGTCGGTCACGATGCCGCCCTCGCCCACCAGCGCAGCCGGCGCCTCAAACTGGGGCTTTACGAGCGTGCAAAAAGAACCTGTAGGCGCCAGGCACGCCAGCACCGCATCGATAATGTTCGCGATGCTGGTAAACGAGACATCACACACAGCCAGGTCGATGGCACCGGCATAGCCAAGCTCGGGCAGCTGCGTCACGTTGGTGCGCTCATGCAGCGTCACGCGATCGTCCTGACGCAACGACCAATCGAATTGGGCGCGACCCACGTCCACCGAGACAACGGTCGAAGCCCCGCGCTTGAGCAGGCAATCGGTAAAGCCGCCGGTAGAGCAGCCAACATCCAGACAGGCAAGGCCCGTCGGATTGATGTCAAACGCATCAAGCGCGCCTTCGAGCTTAAGACCGCCGCGGCCAACATAGGGAATGCGCCCCTTCACGTGCAGCGGCAGGCCTGGGATCACCTTAAGGCCCGGCGAAGTCAAGCGCTCGCCGCCACTCGAGACCAAGCCGGACATAAGAGTGCGAAGGGCATCCGCGCGATCGGCGCAGATGCCCTGTGAAATCAGTTCGTCATCAAGACGCACGCGTTTCATGAATGCCATCAACCATTCGTATCCGGAGATGCGGCCTAGTTATCCTGGGATTCGTTTGCCGCATCCTCATCGTATTCCTGCTCGAGCTTGTCGGCCTCACGCGGCGTCAGCTCAAACTTGTCGACCATATCGACCGCACGGGAGCCCAGCTCAATCGCCTCGTCAAACAGATCGAGCGAACGCTCCAAGGAGGTATCCTTGGAGCGAACGGTAGCGATAATCTGGTCCAAGCGGTCCGAGATCTCGTCGAAGTTACGGACAGAACCCTCTGGCATGGCTACTCCTCGACGGAGTCGATGTCAGCCTCGGCGGCGTCCGCATCCTCGGCAAGTACACCGGCAGCAGCCTGAGCAGCAGCGACCTTGGCGGCAGCCTCGGCAGCCTGGGCCTCCTCGCGAGCGCGATCTTCGGCCAGCAGCTCCTGGTACAGGTCCTCGCCCGGCAGCTCCTCGCTGCGAGCGATCTTGCCCAGCACGCCGTTGACGAACGACGCGGACTGGTCGGTGCCATAGGCCTTGGCAAGCTCGACGGCCTCGTTGATCACGATGGCGTCCGAGACCTCCTCGTCGGTGAGGAAGCGCATCTCGTAGACGGCGATACGCAGCAGATTGCGGTCGGCGCCGGGCATGCGCATAAGATCCCAGTTCTTGGCGACGGCTCGCAGGGCACAATCGATGCGATCGATGTGCTCATAGGCACCGCGGCACAGCTCCAGCGCATAGGGGTCGAGGGGACCCTTCGAGATCAGGAAATCGCCCTCGAGGACGCGCTCGAGCGGGCTGTCCGTGGCCTCGGCCTGGAACAGAAGCTGAAGCGCCTGACTGCGGGCAAGCGTACGCCCGCGATAAACCTTAAGGCTCAAAGGTTACTCCTTGGGGAAAACGAGGCCGTCGATGCAAACGTCAACGCGCTCGACCTCAACGCCAACCTGGGCATCGATGGCGGCGACCACTGCGGCGCGAACGGCCTCGGCGAGTTTCTTGAACGGATAGCCAAAGAACACCACGACACGCACGGTGAGCGCGAGCTTGTCGCCGACGACCTCGGCCTCGACCGCCGGCTCGGAAGCCGGGGCCTTGGACGAGAGCATCATGGAGACAAGGTTGGTGGCAAGGTCCTTGACGCCAACGGAGGCGATGCCCTCGACATCGGACACGGCGCGCGAGACGATGGCGGTCAGAACATCGGGCGAAATGCCGATACCGTCAATCTTGATTTCCTGGGGCATGAGTCCTCCTAGAAGAGTTGGTTGCTAGACGCGGGAGACGAACTTGCCGTCGCGGGTGTCAACCTTGATGACCTCGCCCTCGTTGAGGTACATGGGGACCTGGATGACAGCGCCGGTATCGATCGTGGCCGGCTTGGTGGAACCCTGGACGGTGTCGCCCTTAAAGCCCGGGTCGGTCTGGACGATGGTGGTCTCGATGAACATCGGCGGGGTCACGCCCATGAGCTCATCGTCGGCGAAGAGCAGCTGGCAGACGTCGTTCTCGCGCAGCCACTTGGAGTTCTCGCCCACCATGTCCTCGGGAACGGGAACCTGCTCATAGGACTCGTTGTCCATGAAGATATAGTCGGTGCCATCGTTGTAGAGGTACTGGAACTCACGGGTGGTGAGCATGACGCTCTCGAACTTGGTGCCGGCGTTGCAGGTGTTCTCGACGACGCGGCCGCTCTTGATGTCGCGGGTCTTGTAGCGCACAAACGCGCCGCCCTTGCCCGGCTTGACATGCTGGAACTCGACGATGGTGTAGACCTTGTCCTTAATGCGGAGACCGAGGCCGTTCTTGAAGTCGGCGGTAGAAATGGTAGGCATAGCGACCTTTCTTGTTATGGGCAGGACGCACAAGCGTCCAAATTACATACGACAGAAATTATACACTTGCAGACGGCGCCTGCGGCGAGCGCATAAAAAGAGAACGCGGGGCGTCCGAATCGATCCGGACGCCCCGCCCCAAACTATCTACCGAAGTAGACTAGCAGTCGATAACGTGCAGGTCGTGCGGGGTCTTGGTGAAGGGCTCGTAGCCGTTCTCGGTGACGACGCCGTAGTCCTCCAGGCGCACGCCGCCCACACCGGGCAGGTAGACGCCGGGCTCCATGGTGACAACCGAGCCGATCTCGATGGTGTTCTTGCTGCGGTTGAAGTTGGGCAGCTCGTGGATGTCGATGCCCACGCCGTGGCCCAGACCATGGTTGTAGTAATCGCCATAGCCGGCATCGCCGATGATCTTCTTGGAAAGCTTGAAGATGTCGTTACCCTCAACGCCCGGATGGATGGCGGCGACGCACTCCTCGTGCGTGCGGCGCACGAGTGCGTACAGGTCAAGCTGCTCCTGGGTGGGCTCGCCCATCACGACGGTGCGCGTCATATCGGAGCGGTAATCGCAGTAGCCCGCGCCGTAATCCATGAGGACGAAGTCGCCCTTCTCGATGACACGGTCACTCGGCACGGCATGCGGGTTGGCGGTGTTGGGGCCGCTCGCCACAATGGAGCCGAAGGCCAGGCTGTCGGCGCCGTTGGCGAACATAAAGTTCTCGAGCTCGTTGCGAACCTGCTTCTCGGTCATACCGGGCTTAATAAAGCCGAGCATGTGCTGGAAGGCGGCATCGGTGATCGACTGTGCATGGCGCATGAGCTCGATCTCCTCGGCATCCTTGATGGCGCGCATCTTGCGGATGTCGTCGTGCATCAGCGGCAGCATGCAGGCGACGGAACGGTCCTCCAGGCCGCGCTGAATACCCTGGTAGAAGTTGATCTGCATATCGTCCTCGACAGCACAGACACGGCACTTGTTAGCCGCAATCTTGCCGGCGACCCAACCAGGGATGGTGCCCTCGTCCATGTCGTAGACCCAGGGGCTGCCGGCGGGCGTGTTCTCCTCAAAGCTGTTGAGGTAGCGCGAGTCGGTGTGGAACAGGCACTGGTCGACCGTAATAAACGCAGCGTGCGGGAACTCGAAGGTGTAGTCGAAGACGCCCTTCACGCCCGTGAGCCAACGAAGGTTGGCCTCGTCGCGCACCACGATGGCATCGTAGCCGCGCTCGGCCATCAGGGCACGGACACGCTCGATACGACCGGCAGGACCGGCAGCAAACTCAGACATGCAGATTCCTTTCTTGTTGTCTCAAGATAGACGGGACGGGTCTCAACCGAACGACGGAATCGCATGCGATCCGCAACCGATTGGAAACCCGCCCCTCAACATGATACGAAAGACGATGGAAGTCAATAAATCTTAGAGAAGTTCTTTGCGAGAAGCCAAGTAGGCGTGAGCATGGCGCTCAAGAACCTCGTCCTCAACGTTCGTTAGGCGAATTGCGCCGAGTGCCGCGGGCAGCGGCAGCATGCTGCGGTTTGAGCGCGCGAACTGCTGTCTGCGGAACTCCTCGATATATGCGGCAGGCTCCAGATCGAAGGCAAGTTCCTCGATGCCAAAGTCCTCCAGACAGTCATCGACCTCAAAGACGTAATCGATATCGAAGTCGCAGGCGTCGTGGGCAAGGCGCGCCTCAAAGCGCATGCCCTCGGACAACAGCTGGTAGGCAGGGACCTGCGAAGCGGCATCGCCCAAGCAAGCGCGCAAGGTACGCTCCCCCGTCTTGCCAAAATCGAGCGCATGGCGGGCGCTCGGGTTCGTGGCCATCAGTACGTCCTTGCGGGCAGTCTGAGACCATTGAACGGCATTGACGAGCGCGACCTCCTCGCCCGCGAGAATCTCGGGGACGGTCTCAGTAAACTGATTCCAGCGGGACTTGCTGCTCGAAAGCATGGTGCCAACAAGTACCACATAGCCGAGCTTGAGGTCCTCGGGGTCCGTCTCGCGAACAAGGTCGAGGTCACACACGACCAAGCCCGGTTCGGGACGAAACGCGATAGCGGGAAGCGCATTGGCCGACGAGGCGACGAGCGGCTTCATGGTCGTCGCGACCGTGAGCATGGCGTCGAACGTCGTCGGCAGCAGCGCGCACTCGGTGCGACCGCACCACTGGTTGGCGCACCAGCTAACAACCGAGCAGGTTGCGGCATCGCCAACGGCGACAACCAGATCGTCGCAGGTAATGCCGTTGGCAGACAAGGCGCCAAAGATAGCATCGGCATCGGCCAGCGTGGCACCAGCAGGCGAAACCTCGAGGACGAGCAGCGACACGGCAAAACCGGCGTCGACCAGCGCATGCTCGACGACCTCATCAAAACGTTCTGACGAGGCGGAGTTCCAAACCACCATCGCGCGCTTAGGCTTGCCCACAGCCGAGGCAAACATGCGCGACAGCTCCTCGAACGCGCCCAATCCGACACGGACATCGACGCTGCGGTTTTGGAAATTGATCAGTTGACGGCGAATCATAGCAGCCCACGCTCCAAAAGCATCTCGGCACAAAGGTAGGAAACGTCCTCGAAGGACTTGTTGCGAATATCAAGGGTAAGGTCGGCGGCCTGGCGATACAGCGGACGGCGATGCTCAAACAGGCGCGCGGCATGCTCGGGCGAGCGGAAATCGGGGCGCGTGTCGGACCGACGAATCTGGCGAATCGAATCCTCGAAGTCGCCCTCGAGGTACACGCACGTACCCATTTCGTGCATCAGCTCAATATTCACCGGTGTCTCGACGATACCGCCCCCGCACGAAACCAACAGGCTGCGCTCGCTTTGGAGCGAACGGAGCGCCGAGGTCTCGAGCTCGCGAAAACGACCCTCACCCTCGGTCTCAAAAATCTCGGTTACCGACTTGCCGCAACGGCGCACGACCAGGCGGTCGGTATCGATAAAACGCCGCTTGAACATGGTTCCGACGTTGCGCGCGAGCGTCGATTTGCCCGCGCCCAAAAAGCCGATAAAGAAGATATGGTCGCAGCCGTGTTTGTTGTGCTGGGACATAGCGAGACCTATTCCTCGCAGGGAAGGTCGCGCAGGGCCCGGCGCTCAAAGATACGGAAGATCTGCGTATACCACAGGTCCTGCGTCGCCTGCGGCTTAACCAAGATGGTATCGACGCCGGCGAAGTTGCCGCTCCACACGTCCGTGTAGAGCTGATCACCGATCAGCACCGCCTCGTCGGCCGTGGCGCCGAGGCGCTTAAGACCCGCCTTGAGGGCAAACGGCGCCGGCTTCATAGCGTGGCTGATGGCCTCGAGTCCCAGCTCGCGTGCAGAGCTCATGACCTGGTCGCGATGCCAGTTGTTGGACACCATGCACAGCTTAAAGCCTTTGGCGCGGGCGGCATCGAGCCAAGCGGAAACCGCGGCGGGAACCTGCTCGGTGTCGCGCGGCACCAGGGTGTTATCGCGATCGAGCAGAATGGCGCGTTTGCCGTCGGCCCAAAGGGTATCAAGGTCGATGCGATCGACCGAGGCAACGTATCGTTTGGGGCTAAAAATCCTCATGCTAATTCCAAGACTGTTGATGCTCTTCGTAGGTTTGCGAGAAGTACTCCTCGTCCTGCGTAATGTAGAAATACAGGTCATCAGAGTCGGTCGGCTCAAGGGTGGCCTTGAGTGCCTCGAGCGACGGAGAGCAGATGGGCGTGGGTGGCAGACCCTCGTGCTTATAGGTGTTATACGGACTATCGCTCTGCAGGTCGTCGGCGGTAACCTCGCCACCGGTGACATACATCATGGTCGCATCGCTGTTGAGATAGCGCAGACCATCGAGCTTGCCGGCAAGACGGTTGTAGAAGACCGAGGCCACGTGCGAACGTTGATCGGCGTTGAGGCCCTCGCGCTCAACGATAGAGGCCAAGTTGACGATGTCGTAGTCGGACATCTCCACACCGTAGCGTTCCTTGATCTTGGCTTCGCAGCTCGCAAAGTCAAGCGACTTGTACTCGGTCTTAAACTGATCGAGCATAGCGCGAATCACGCCATCGGCCGTCGGCGAATCACCCAACGAATAGGTCTTGGGGAACAAGAAACCCTCGAGCGAGTCGTTGGCGGCGCCCTTAAGGAAGCTATAGTCGTCCACGTAGTTGGAGGCCTTGGCCTGGTTGAGGAAGTCTTCCTTAGAGATGCTGTCGTAGGCCTGGGCCACACGGTCGGCGACTTGATCGACCGTCAGGCCCTCAGGGATAGTCAGCGCATTGGAGCCCGCGTTGGGGCCTTCCATGAGCTGCTGAACAACCTTGGTCGCATCCATGAGTGTGGTGAACGAATAATCACCAGGCTTGAGCGACATATCGGCGTTGAGCTTTTTCACCGCCGCATAGTAATCCTTGGGATTTTCTACGATATGGTTCTCGGAGAGAATCGAAGCGATCGTATCGCCCGAAGCACCATCGGGAATGGTCACCGTAACCTGCTGACCAGCCGTGACCTTCGTATCCTCACCAGCAAAGAAGCCCTTGACGGCCGGCACGACAAAGAAAGCGATCGCAGCAAACGCGAGCACCGCCACCACAACGCCGATGATCATGGGAACCGGGGAGCTTTTCTTTTGAGCACCGCGACGAGCATGCGTGTTGTAGCTCGAGCGGGTCGCCGGAGCAACGCCATGCGAACCACGAGCGTGATGCGAATGCGATTGGGGGGCCTGCGTTCGCTGGGTAGGTGCCTGCTGCTTAAAGCGGGTGCCGCCTGCAGGCTGGGCCGTACGAGCAGTGGGCTGCTGAGCCGCGTGAGAAGCCGAGTGCTGAAACGAACGAGCAGAAGGCTGCTGACCCGTCCGTTGAACAGGTTGGGCCGAACGAGAGAAGGACTGCGCCGGGCGCGCGGCAAGCTGAGCTGCGCGCTGCGTCGGCTGTGCCGGACGCTGGCCAGGCTGGGCAGGGCGCGACGCCGGCTGCTGTGTTCGATTCGGCTGGCGCGGATCGGAAGCACTAGGCATGCGAAACCTCCTCGTTTTTACGATCGAGCCACGTCTGCAAAAACAGGCTGGCGGCAATCATGTCGATCTTGCCCCTCATCTGCTTTTCGTTGAGTCCCTGCTCGCGCAGGATACGCTTGGCCTCTTGCGAGGACAGACGCTCGTCCTCAAACTCCAACGGAAGATCGAGCTCGTCGGCAATCTTTTGCGCCACAGCGGCAACGCGCTCGGCCTGAGGGCCGGGCTCACCGGCCATGGTCAGGGGACGTCCGCTTACCAGGATGTCGGGCTCATAGTCCTCCACCAGGTAGCGGAACGTCTTGGCCATACCGGTGACCTCGGCAGCCGGAAGCACCTTGACAGGCATCGCCATCTTGCCATCACGGCTCGAGACGGCGATGCCAATCCTGGTCTCCCCTATGTCCAGCGCGAGCGCAACCACAGCGACTTCTTAGATTCTTAGGCGCCGAGCGCGGTCTTAGCGGCCGCGAGGGCATCGGCGATGCCGGCAGCATTCTTGCCACCGGCCTGGGCCATGTTGGGACGACCGCCACCGCGACCGTCGACCAGACCCGCGATCTGCTTGATCACGTTACCGGCGTGGAAACCGGCCTTGACGGCGTCATCGGAGCCGGCAGCGAGCAGGGCCGGAGTGCCCTTCTCAGTCACGCTGGCGACGACACAAGCGACAGGGCCGGCGACCTTCTGATGCACGGTATCCCATACGTTGCGCAGGTCGGCAGCCTCAAGGCCCTGGAGCTCAGCGACGACGAGCTTGTAGCCGCCGAGCTCGACGGCACCCTCGATGGCACTGGAAATGGCGTCGGAGGAGCCACCGGTCAGAGCCTTTTTGAGCTTATTGGACGTCTCGCGCAGCTCGGCCTGCAGGTTCTCCACGCGAGCGGGAACCTCATCCACGCGGCACTTGAGCGCAGTAGCAGCGGCGTCAACGAGTGCCAGGCGGTCGGCCATATAGTCGAGGGCACCCTTAGAGGTCACGGCCTCGATACGGCGGACATTGGAGCCCGTGGAGGACTCGGAAATGATCTTGAACAGGCCGATCTCGGCGGTGTTTGCAGCGTGTGTGCCACCGCAGAGTTCGCGGGAGAACGGCTGGTCCTCAGCGCCCACGGAGACAACGCGGACGACGTCGCCATACTTCTCGCCAAACAGGGCGACAGCGCCGGCAGCCTTAGCCTCGTCGATGCCCATGACACGGGTCACGACCGGCTTGGAAGCGAAGATCTGCTGGTTGACCAGGTCCTCGACAGCCTTGAGCTGCTCGGAGGACAGGGCCTCGAAGTGCGTAAAGTCAAAGCGCAGGTGCTCGGGCGTCACCAGCGAGCCGGCCTGGGAGACGTGCTCGCCCAGGACCTGCTTAAGGGCGGCGTCGAGCAGGTGCGTGGCGGTGTGGTTGCGGCGCAGGAAGCCACGGCGCTCGGCGTCGAGCGCGGCGGTCACGGTAGCACCGACGGCCAGCGTGCCCTCGGCAACGTGGGCGACGTGAGCATACAGGCCGTTGTGGTTCTTGGTATCGGAAACGGTCAGCGAAACGCCTTCGGCGGAAAGCTCGCCGGCATCGCCCTGCTGGCCACCCATCTCGGCATAGAACGGAGTGCGGTCGAGAACGACCTCGACGTCCTCGCCGGCGGCAGCGGACTCGACGGACTCGCCGTTGCGCACGATGGCAACAACCTTGGCGCCCTCGATCACATCGTTGTCATAGCCGTCGAACTCAGTCGCGGCGACCTTGTCGGAAAGCTCGACCCAAACGTCGTTGAAGCTGCCCCAGGCGTCGCCTTTGGCATTGGCGCGGGCGCGGGCCTTCTGGTCCTCCATGCAGGCAGTGAAGCCGTCCATATCGACATCGTGGCCAGCGGTGCCGGCGATCTCGACGGTCAGGTCGATGGGGAAACCAAAGGTGTCGTGCAGCTTAAAGGCAACATCGCCCGGAAGCACAGCACCCTCGGCAAGCGCTGCCAGGGCCTCATCCAGGTAGACGCGACCGTTGTCGAGCGTCGTGGAGAAGCGCTCCTCCTCGGAGGCGACGATACCCTTGACGAGCGCGACGTTCTTGAGCAGCTCAGGATAGGCCTCGCCCATCTGAGCGTTGACCTCGTCGATAAACTTGGTCAGGAAGGCGCCCTCGATGCCCAGCAGGCGACCGTGGAACACGGCGCGGCGGAGCAGGCGGCGAAGGACGTACTCGCGACCCTCGTTACCGGGCAGGATGCCGTCAGAGATCATGAAGTCGACGGCACGGGAGTGGTCGGCGATGATGCGAAGAGAACGGCTGGCGCCGGAGTAATCGTCGGCGTCATAGGTCTTGCCGCTGATCTCCTCGCCCAGCTTGATGAGGTGCTGCATCAGATCGCCGTCGTAGTTAGCAGTCTTGTGCTGCATGATAGCAGCCATGCGCTCCAGGCCCATGCCCGTATCGAGGTTGCGGTGCGGCAGCTCCGGCATGGAGCCGTCCTCCTGACGGTCGTACTGGGTAAACACGAGGTTCCAGAACTCAAGGAAGCGGTCGCAGTCGCAGCCAGGCTTGCAGTCGGGGCTGCCGCAGCCGACCTCCTCGCCCATGTCAAAGTAGATCTCGGAGCAGGGACCGCAGGGACCGGTGGGGCCAGCGGCCCAGAAGTTGTCGTCCTCGCCCAGTCGGGAGATGTGGTCCTCGGCAACGCCCAGAGAACGCCACACGTCGTGGGTCTCGTCGTCCTCGGTAAAGACGGTAAAGTACAGGCGGTCGAGCGGCAGCTTGAACTCCTTGGTGATGAGCTCAAAGGCCCATGCGCAAGCCTGCTCCTTGGAAACGCCGCCAAAAGAGAAATCGCCGAGCATCTCGAAGAACGACAGGTGACGGCCGTCCTCGCCGATGCAATCGATGTCGTTGGTGCGGACGCACTTCTGGCAGGAGATCGCGCCGATCTCCTTCATGGTCTTCTTGCCCTGGTAGTACTCCTTAAACTGGTTCATGCCGGCGTTGGCAAGCAGCAGCGAGGGATCATCGGGGACGAGGGACGAAGAAGGATAGAGCTTAAGACCGCGCTCCTCAAAGAAGTTGAGGAACTTGGAGCGGATCTCGGCCGTAGTCATTGACGGGTAGTCAGCACTCATAGAGGGAATCTCCTCGGTTTCACATCGAAACAGTTCAAACGTAACGATATTACCATCCCACCGCGCAAGTGCAAAAAAGAGGGCCGGCACAATGCCGGCCCTTCAGCGAAATTGCATGTTAGCGCGTATGAATATTAATCCGAATTACCCCGCTAGTTGTCATCATCGTCCATGGAGCCGTCGATGCCGGTATTGGTATCGTCGTCTGAGTTGGAATCATCGTCTTTGGCGAAGGGGTTTTTGAAGAAACCCGTCGCATCGGGCTGCAGGCCCGAGAGCTTGATCCAGGGATTATCGAGCTCGGGCTTGGGCATGGCCTTGGCCTCGGGCGCAGTCTCGTTGCCGATGAGCTCGGACTCGTAAATGAAGGTGTCGTCGCCGAGCGCGTCGTAGGCGGCGACCGGGTTGCCAGCGGCATCGCGGTGCGGCGTGCCCTTAAACACGGCTCCGTCATAGGCCACAAGCTGGCGGCCGGTCTCATTCTCGAAGTAGTACACGAAGATACCCTTGAGGGCCGCACACAGTGGGATGGCAATAATCATGCCGATGGGGCCCATGAGTGCCGAGCCAATAACGAGCACCGTGAGGCTCATGATGGGATGCACCTGCACCGAGCTCTGCATAACCTTAGGCGAAATCACGTTATCGGTGACGTTTTGCGCGATCATCGTCACGATAAGCGTCCAAAACGCCAACATGGGCCTGAACATGAAACCGAGTACCGTGGCGATTGCTGCGCTCACCCAAGGACCGACGACCGGAACCAAATGCATGATGCCGGTAAAGATAGCCATGAGCGCCGCATACGGATGGCCGATGATCATAAAACCGATAAAGGCGAGGAAACCACCGCAGATGGACGTCACGACCATACCGCGCATGTAGCCGCCGACAGAGCGAGAAAGGATGGCGACCATAAAGCGGTACGAGGTCTCCTTCTCCTGACCGATGATGGTGCAAATCTCGTGATGCATGCGAGGGTAGTCGCAGGCCATCCAGTAGGCAAGCACCAGACCAAGGAAGATCACGAACAACTGCGAGGCCGTATTGGTGATGAGCGGGAACACACCGCGGCCAAGCTCGGCAGCAATCTGAGACACATACTTCGATGCCACGGTAACCAGCGACGAAAGATTATCGTCCAAATACTCCTTGAGCGGCGTGTTATTGAGCGTCTTGGCATGCGAGATCATCTCATTGAGATCGCCACCCGCAACACGAAGCTGCTCGGGCAGGCGGCTCAGGACTTCCATGATCTGACCAAAGAGAATCGGCGACAAGATGCAAACGACACCGACGAGCACGGCAACAACAACAATAAGCGCGATAAGCGAACCGATGCCGCGATTCACGCCATGGTGCTCGAGCCAGTTGGTGATCGGGGACATCACAAAGGCAATGATGGAACCGACGGCAAGAAACTCGATAACCGG
Organism: Collinsella aerofaciens ATCC 25986; assembly: GCF_964239575.1. Classification (GTDB taxonomy): domain Bacteria; phylum Actinomycetota; class Coriobacteriia; order Coriobacteriales; family Coriobacteriaceae; genus Collinsella; species Collinsella aerofaciens_BQ. Next base: position 18,332 of record NZ_CAXSQQ010000007.1, on the reverse strand, counting down.
CGCCAGGATGCCCATAAGGTTAAAGATGACAGCGGCGATGACAATGCAGCCGACAACAGCCCAAATGCGAAGCGTCAGAATGCGGGTGTCGCGCAGCACGCGATCGGTTTGTTGGGGGTGTTCACTCATGAACGAATCATCACTCCGTCGGGGTCGATCTTGTCCTGAATCTTCTTAAGCGTGCGGCGCAGCAGACGCGAAACCTGCACCTGAGAAATACCCAGCTTCTTGGCGATCTCGATCTGGGTCATGCCCTTCACAAAGCGCAGCTCGATCACCTCGCGCTCGCGCGGCGAGAAATCAAGGATGGCTTCCTCGATCACTAGGCGGTCATCGGTAAAGTCGAGCTCGTTGTCGTCGTCGGCGTAACGGTCGAGAATCGAAGGGGCATCGTCGGAATCGGACGCACCAGGAGCCTCGATGGGCACCGAGGTATAGGCCGAAGACGATTCCATAGCCTCGAGGACCTCATCGACAGTCACATCTAGATACTCAGCGATCTCCTCAACCTTGGGCGAACGCTGCAGCTCGTTGGTAAGTTTGTCAGTAGCCTGGTTGACCTTGGCCGAGAGCTCCTGCAGACGACGCGGTACGCGCACACTCCAGCCCTTGTCGCGAAAATGGCGTTTGATCTCGCCCAGGATAGTGGGTGTCGCAAACGTCGTGAACTCGAGTCCGCGCTCGGGATCAAAACGGTCGATAGCCTTGAGCAGGCCCAAATAGCCAACCTGCATCAGATCATCGAGCGGCTCGCCGCGGTTCTTAAATTTGTTGGCAAGAAACCTTACCAGGTTCATGTGGGACATGACGAGCTGCTCGCGTGCGTCCGGGTCACCGGTCTCTTTATAGCGACGAAACAGCTCGCGGGTTTTCTCCTTGTCCCAAGCGGTCTTGCCGCTCCGGGAACGTTCGGTCATATTAGATATCCGCCTTGAGGTCGAGGGAAAGCGTCAGGGGCGCCGTAGTCTTTTCGTAGGAGTCGCACACGCTCGCGAGGATGAGCTCGGCATACACCGCAGCCTGGTCGTCTTCATCGACCGTAGCCTGGTCGCCAAAGGTAATAGTCATGCCAACGTGGGTCTCATCGACATCGAATTTGATGGTGATGTCATCGCAGTCGACCGCGGTGCAACCAAAGATGAAAGCCTCCTCAGCAGCCATGCGGATGTCCTCGATGCGATCGACAGACATAGAGCACAGGGCACCAACGTTGGCTGCCGTCATGCGCACAAGGCGAGCGAGACGCGGGTCACCGGCAACGGTCAGCGTGATAGGGCAGGTTGCTTCGCTACTCATCGCAGGACTCCTCAGAGGTCTCGGCGGGCGTATAGGTGTAATACTGAGCCGGCTTGGATACAGACTTCTGACCATCATCGTCACCCGCGGCGGCCTCGTCCTCGCCAATTAGGACGCGCTCGGTAGGCCGCTCTGCCTCCGCAGCAGCAGCGGCGAGCTTGCGCTCGGTGTCAGCCGCAGGAGACTTCACCTTATTGAAGAGCTTCTGCACAGCACCGGCGGCAGAGTCGGTCACGCTCGACACAGCATTGCTGGCCTCGGCCATGCTACCGGTGACCTCAGAAATGTCGCGAACCACGGCTTCGACCTCTACGAGATTGGAGGTAAGAGCATCAACTGCCGTCTTGCTCGACTTAAGCAGCGGCTCCATCTGGGCAAGCGCCGGCGTAAGCTCATCGACAGCGCCATCGAGCTTTGCCACCACAGGCTGAGCCTCGGCGATGGTGTTGTTGAGGTCGTTAACGGTCTTATCGAGCGAGTCGACAACGGTGCGGGTCTTGCGCAGGGTAAGCGCGAGCTCAACGATGGCCCACACGCCGGCAACAGCGAGCAGCAGCAGGGCGATTTGAATGGGACTCATACAAGCCTCCCAAAGGAATCGATATACAGACGGTTTCCATGGTACCCCAAAGGGGACCGAACATGCCATGAGCAGCAACGTGGGACAAAATTATCAGCAGCTACTTCGGTGCATTCCCGCTGCGGTCGCGTTCACTTTGCTCTACGCGCCATTCTTCCCAACCGCGGCCGGCAGGCTGCCAAAATGCACCGCGTTCCAAGCCTTCGGGCAAATAGCGCTGGTCGACCCAGCCTTCGGGATAATCGTGCGGATACTTATACACACCGTATTCATCGCTGCCCGGGCGATGGCGATCGCGCAGATAACTCGGCACCTCGCGAAGCCCACTAGAATGGATATCGGCTAGCGCCGCATCGATCGAGGCCTCGCACGCATTGGACTTGGGCGCCAAGCACACATAGAGCGCAGCTTGTGCAAGGTTAATGCGACATTCAGGATAGCCAATAACTTCAGCAGATTTAAACGCGGCATGCGCCACCAAAAGCGCCTGCGGGTCGGCGTTGCCAACATCCTCAGAAGCGTGAATCATAATACGGCGAGCGATAAACTTAGGATCCTCCCCGGCATCGATCATGCGCGCGAGCCAATAGATCGTGGCATCGGGGTCACTACCGCGCATAGACTTAATAAACGCACTGATGATGTCGTAGTGCATGTCACCGTTTTTGTCGTATGTAAAGCCGCGACGCGGGTTGGCGATCTTCACGTCATCCACGGTGATGGGATAGCGCTCCCCCGCCGCGGGCGCTGGCGTTCCCTCGGTATCGGGACGCGTGACGGCAATCTCGCTCGCAAGCTCGAGCGTCGTGAGCGCCGAGCGAGCGTCACCCGCTGCCAGCGTGCAGATGGACTTGACCGTATCCTCATCGGCCGAGAACATACCGTTTAGACCCTGCGGTGCCTCGAGCGCACGCTCGATGAGCGTCGCGATATCCTCGTCCTTTAAGTGCTCGAGCTCCACCACGCGACCACGCGAGAGCAACGCCGAGTTGACCTCGAAGTACGGATTCTCCGTCGTGGCGCCAATCATAATGACGGTACGGTTCTCAACTGCATGCAGCAGGGCATCCTGCTGCGACTTAGAGAAGCGGTGAATCTCATCGATGAATAGAATGGTGCGGCGGTCGTAGGTATTCAGGCGCGTCTTGGCCTCATCAATCACGCGGCGCAAGTCCTTCACGGTGCCCGTCACAGCGCTGACCTCGACAAACTCGCTCTTAGTATGGTTGGCGATAATATGGGCCAGCGTCGTCTTACCCGTACCGGCCGGCCCATACAAAATCACACTGGAAAGCACGTCGTGTTCGATCGCGGCACGCAACCATGAGCCCTTACCGACGGCCTTTTGCTGGCCCACATACTCGTCGAGCGAATTGGGGCGCATACGCACCGCAAGCGGCGCATTCTGAAAGGAACGCTCGCGCGTCGAAGCAGAAAAAAGGTCGTCCATAGCCATCCCGTGTATCAATCAAAAACGTTTTCCACTAACAGTATACCGAATATATACGAACTACCGTTCGTTAATATAGGTACGGTGCGGAAACTCCAGACCGGGGAACAGCTTGCTCGTCAGTTCGCAGAAATAACCGTCCGTCATGCTCGCGATATAATCCACCACGGCTTGATCCTTGTCGTCCTGCCAGGCATAGGTGCGATCGTAGTAGGAAAGCTGCTGCTCAATGCGCGAAATATGGTGCTTAAAGATGTACGAGGACTCGTCACCACTGTTTAGATCCCGCAGGCAACGGTCGTAGAGCTTTTCGAACGCCTCGCGCAGCTCCACCTCGGAATCGCCTTCGATACCGCCCTTGCTATAGATCTTCTCGTAGTTCTCGCGCTTGGCTCGGCGGATTTCCTCAAACAGGTCCTCGCTCATCTCGATGCGCGGCTTACCATAGCTGTGCTCAACGATATCGATGGAGGCATGCGTGAGGATCCAACTGTTGTAGGCACCGCCCCGGCCATCATCAAAAGCGTCGGGTGACAGCAGGCCCGCCGCGATCGCATCCTGACGGTCACGACCGACGTAGGCAAGAATATCCGAGATGCGAACGACGCAGCCCTCGAGCGTCATGGGACGCAGATGCCCAATTGCGCTATAGCCCATGGCAATGCAATCCTCAACCGTCTGGTCAAACTGGTCAAAGGAGCTCATGTCCGAGAGCTCAAACACACGCTGCTCGTACTCGCCGTTATGGCATAGCACGCCGTCGAGCGTCTGGAGCGACACGTTGCGGCCGTACAGTGTGTCGAGCACGCGGACCGACTGCACGTTATGGAAAAAATAACGCCCCGTACGCTCATGATAGATATCGTTGAGGAAACGCTCGCCGGCATGGCCGAAAGGCGTGTGTCCCAAGTCGTGACCCAGGCCAATCGCCTCGATCAGATCGCAATTGAGCCCCAGGGCGCGACCGATATCGCGCGCAATGCGGGAGACGAGCTGCACGTGCAAACCGCGGCGTGACAGATCGTCATTGCTACGGAAGCTAAAGACCTGCGTTTTGCCTGCATAACGGGTGTACGCCGGAAGATGAAGTATCTTTTCGGTATCGCGCATAAACGCCGGACGCATAAGCGTACCTTTGTCGGCGGCGCGATCAATACGACGAATGACCTGATCGTCGTTGCAACGATACGGGTTGACATAGCCCGAAGCACGATCGGCGGCAATGCGCTCGACAAGTTCGGACGACAACGCCGAGGGAATACGGTCCATGCGCGCCTTAATGACGGCCGTTTCTTGATTAGTTGCCATGGCATGCTCCTTAAGAAGGATGCGCAATCGGTTACAAAGTGCAGCCCACAACCTCGATTATGGCAAAAATCGGCACCAAAAACGGGAGCAATGGCAGGGAGCGCGATTTCGTGATGAGGCAGGAGAGGGCCAGGGCCAGGAGCGCGACGGCAAATGCCACGATGCCACCCATAGGGTCGAGCGTGCAAAGCGCGAAAAGTGCCTTAGCATCTCCCATGCCGATGCCCGGGGTTTGGCGAAGACGACGCCAGAAGGACTCAGTCAGCACGAGAGCAAGATACACGATGACGGCAAGACCTGCGTGGTCAAGCGCCGTGTTAACGCCTTTGTCGAGCCAAACGCCCACTAACGCCGTCACCGCACACGCACCGGCAAGCTCATTGGGAAAACGTCGCTGACGGGCATCAATCGCCGCGCCGGCAAAGATGCAAATCCAAAACGGAATATAAAACATCGTGCACCTCCTCAAGCTGCATCGCAAAAGCAAAAACCACCACAAAGGTGCACTGTCCCCTTTGCGGTGGTTTTGGTGGTGGTTATTTGGCGCCTTGCATGACCTCGTCGAGGGTGACGTTTACGGCATGCTGGGTAGGAACCCAGTCGACCTTCAGGAACAGCGCGGCCACCGTGATGGGGATATAGCTGAACATAAAGATCGGGAAGGTAAACAGGTTAGTCACCAGACGCCACTTTTGCGCGCAGTGAATGTGCTTGTACTCAAAGATAGTCGTGAGCAGCGCCTGGATAAAGAACGTCTGATACATCATGGCGAAGGTCATAATGAGCGAAGCGGCGCACGCCTGCATCTCGACTTCGGTAGCCAAGAAACCATGCGAAAGGCCACCCACAATCAAGAACGTCGCATTAGCGAGCATCGAGATGAGCGACAGCAGCATACCCGGGGCGATCGTCATGAACATGTCGTAGGCGGCAAAGCGATGGTAGCGGAAGGTCGACTTGACCAGGTGCTTACCGTAAGTAAAGAACACCTGGTAGAAGCCCTTGGTCCAACGCATGCGCTGTTTCCAGGACGCCTTAAACGTCACGGGTTGTTCGTCAAAGAACTCCGCAGGCGCATAGGCAATGCGAATACCGTGAATAGCGCAGAACGTAGTGAACTGAATGTCCTCGGTCAGCGTGTGGAACTGCCAGCCGTGCATGCCCTCAATAACACTGGCGGAGATGAGGTAGCCCGAACCCGAGACGGCGCAAGACGTCTTACAGATATTACGCGCATTGTTAAGGAAGCGCGCCTCGCGCAAATACCAGGTAGCATTAGCTGCCGAGATCCACGAGCTGCCAAAATTCTTGGAGTTACGATAGCTCGTGACCACATGGAAGCCCTGGTCAAAGGCATCGTTCATCTTGGAGACGTAATCGCGGGAGATGACGTTATCGGCATCGAAGATAAAGTAGCCCTCAAACGTGTCGGGATACTCGTTGAGAATGCGATCGAAACCAAAGTCCATGACCCAGCTCTTGCCCTTTCGGGCCAGGTCATTGCGCTCGTAAACAATGGCACCGGCCTCGCGTGCGAGCTGCGCGGTGTTGTCGGTGCAGGCGTCGGCAACGACAAAGACCTCGATAAGCTCGGACGGATAGTCCTGGTCCTTGATGGAGCGTACGAGATTGGCAATTACGGCTTCCTCGTTATGCGCAGCAATGAAGAAGGCATAGCGGTGAAGTTTTTTGGCCTTGGGAGGCGCGACCTCGCCACGAAGAGCGCCAATGACAAAGAAGACCACCTGGTACAGAAAGCAGACCGTGAGCAGCATGACAACAATCAGGTTGAAGATCACGATGGGTGTGTTGGTTTGTAAAAAGTCGAGCATGCAGGCTCCCGAGAACGCGTTACGTAAACAACCGTATATCTTACCGCAGGCTTACCGAGTTCAAGAAACCACCTAATACTGGCTAGGCTTCGAGCAGACCGAGCTGCGGAACGATTTCGTCGCCGGCAGCGGTGCGGCCAAGCGAGCGCGGGGCCAGGTCGTCAAGAACCGCGGCGAGATCCCACGGTAGCTCGTCGCGGCACTCAATGCGCTCCCCCGTCACGGGATGGTCGAATGCAACACGCCAGGAATGAAGGAATTGCCTGGTCAGACCCTGATCGGCGCGTGCATCGCACTTGCCGTAGAGCGGATCGCCCACGCAGGCGTGGTTGATATGGCGCATATGCACGCGAATCTGATGTGTGCGGCCCGTAAACAGGTGGCACTCGACGAGCGTATAGCCGTCGTCAAAACGCGTGGAATCGAAGCGCTCGAGGACCTTAAAGGTCGTAATGGCCTGGCGCGCGAAAGGATCGTCCGAAACCGCCATCTTGACACGGTCACGCGTAGAACGGGCAATGCCGGTGTTAATGGTGCCCTCATCCATAGCGATATGTCCGTGAACGAGCGTGATATAGCGACGATCGAGCGTGCGCGTGCGAATGAGATTTTGGAGCGCGCGCTGCGTGTCGTCGTCTTTTGCCGCAAGCATGAGGCCCGAGGTATCGCGATCTAAACGATGCACGATGCCGGGGCGGTCCTCACCCTGCACGGTACCCAGATGGTCAATGCCGCAGTGGTAGACCAGAGCGTTCGCAAGCGTGCCGCTCTCGTGGCCATGGGCGGGATGGCACACCAGGCCGCGCTGCTTGGAGAGCACGATGAGGTAGTCGTCCTCGTAACGGATATCGAGGGGGATGGCCTCGGGAATCACATCAGTGGGATCATGCGGCTCGGGCAGGTCGACCGAGATGCGGTCACCGGAGCGCACAGCATATTTTTTTGATAGGCAGGTCCCGCCGTTCACGATTACGGCGCCGCCCTCGATCAGATGCGCGCAGGCAGAGCGCGTGGGGCAGCCGTCGTTGGCACCCAGAAAGGCGTCGAGACGCTGGCCAGAGCAATCGTCGGCAACAAGAATATGGATGTCGGCCATTAACGCTCATTCCTTTCGCGAATCTTGCGGGCACGCTCCCCACGCTGCTTGGCTTTGCGCTTAGCGCGGGCCTCATCACGGGCATTGAGCTCAGCAGTCGCATCGACCTCGCGAGCAGCGGGACTCAAGAACATGTAACCGATAAGCGCCAGCACAACACCGACCGTAATGCCGATATCGGCCACATTGAAGACGGGAAAGTCGATGAAGGTGGTGGCAATAAAATCGGTCACGAAGCCAAAGGCCAAACGATCGATAGCGTTGCCGATAGCACCGCCCGCAACCATCGCCATGCCCACAACCTCAAGATGGGCGAGCTGGGGTGCACGAACGAGGTACACGGCAATAGCGACAATGACCGCCAGCGCCAGCACGGCAAACGCGATGCCATGCCCCTCGCCCATGCTAAAGGCAGCGCCGATATTGCGGACAAACAGAAAGTCGATGGCACCGGGGATGACGGTCACATGAAAAGCGTCGCCCACGGCACGGACCGCAAGCTTGGTTAGCTGGTCAACAAGCAGCACAACCAGCGCCACCCCACCAGCAACACCCAACCGCCAACGCAAAGGCGGCGTCATATCCCCAGCACGACCCAAAGAAATCCCCTACCCTCAAGAACATCGAATTCCGTTTAACGCAATGAACCATCTTATATTGCCACAAGCAGAGCGCACGACATATCCACCAACGCAAGCGAAATAACCAGCTAAAAACGAAAGCGGCATTCCGAAAAACAGAATGCCGCTTGAATGTGACACAGGTAGTCAATGGGGACGTTCTTGTTTGACTAGTCGTTTAAGAACGTCCCCAACAACTAAACAATAGAAACGCCGCATTACCGTCGCCAACAGCGAAAACGTCCCTAAGCGAGCAAGGTGACGTGAAAGAGGAGGGAAGCGTACTTTGGTACGCGACCGACGATTGAACGTCAGATTGCCGCTTAGGGGCGTTTGCAGCGTCGGTAGGTTACGGCGTTCTACGAACGCCGTAACCTACAAAGCCTCCGCACAACGCTTGCAGATATGAGCGTGGCCGTTGTACTCGCCGACGGTGGTGCGGTAGTTCCAGCAACGGTCGCAGCACTCGCCCTCGGCTGCCTCGATGGCAACGGAGAGCTCCTCGCCCTGGGTCAGTTCTACATCGGAGACGATGTAGAACTCGGCCAGGTCGACGGCCTTATCACCGGTCAGCAGCGCGTACATCTCGGCGGGAACGACCGCCTTGACGCGGACCTGCTGGCTCTTAGTGAAGGTGCCGGCGGAACGGGCATCCTCAAGGGCCTTGGTCACGGCGCTACGGAGCTCGAGTGAGGCCTCGAGCACGCCCTCAAACTCGTTGGCCTCATCGACCGTGATGGGCGACTTGTACCAATCGAGCAGCGCGGCGTACTTCTGGTGGTCGACGCAGCCGGCGGGCGCATAGGCCATGGCCTCGTCGACGGTGTAGGACAGGATCGGCTGCAGATCGCGCATGAGCATCGAGAAGAGCTCGGCCAGCACGGTCTGGGCACTGCGGCGCTCAAGCGAACCGGGCTTATCGCAGTACAGACGATCCTTCAGGGCGTCGAGGTACACGTTGGAAAGCTCGGTAACCACGAAGTCGTAGAGCGCACGGTAGGCGCGCGGGAACTCGTAGCTGGCGTAGGCATCGTCGACCTCGGCCTGGACCTGGGTCAGGCGGGCAACCATGAGCTTGTCGAGCGGCAGCAGGTCGACAAAGGCGACGCCGTCGGTCTCGGGCTCAAACTGGCCCTCGAGCTCGGAAAGCAGGAAGCGCAGCGTGTTGCGGAAGCGACGGTAGGCATCGGACGTACGAGCAAGGATCTCGTGGTCGATGGAGACGTCGGAGCTGGTGTCGACAGAGGCAACCCACAGACGGATGATGTCGGCGCCCATCTCGTCGCAGACCTTATTGGGGTCGATGACGTTGCCGAGCGACTTGGACATCTTACGGCCCTGGCCGTCGAGGGTGAAGCCCTGCGAGACGACCGCCTTGTACGGAGCGTGGCCGTTGGCGCCCACCGAGGTGAGCAGCGAGCTCTGGAACCAACCGCGGTGCTGGTCGGAGCCCTCGAGGTACACATCCGCCGGGTACTCCAGCTCGGGGCGGTACTCGCAGACGGCCTTCCAAGACACGCCGGAGTCCCACCACACGTCGAGAATGTCCTTATCAGCCTTGAGGTGATGGCCGCCACACTTGGGGCAAACGCAAGCCTCGCCCAGGTAGCTCTCGGGAGCGTCGGTGAACCAGGCGTCGGAGCCCTTCTCGTGGAAGAGCTTGATGACGGCGTCGAGCGTGGCGTCGTTCATGACCTTCTCGCCGCAGTCGGCGCAAGTGTAGCTGGGGATAGGCACGCCCCAGTTGCGCTGACGGCTGATGCACCAGTCGGGACGCTGCTCGACCATGGCGCCGATGCGGTTGGCGGCGTGAGCCGGATACCACTTGACGTTCTCGCGGACCTCTTTGCCAGCCTGCTCGCGCAGACCGGTCTTGTCCATCGAGACGAACCACTGGTCGGTAGCACGGAAGAGCACCGGGTGCTTGCAGCGCCAGCAGTGCGGATAGCTGTGCGTGATCTTCTTCTCGAGGACCAGGGTGCCGCGCTCGCGCAGGAACTCGATGATGTGCGGGTTGGCCTCGTCGGTATCCATGCCGCTGAAGGGGCCGCCGGTGCCAAACTCCTCGCCGGTGTAGAACTTGCCGTCGTCATCGACCGGCATGCAAATGTCGGTGATGCCCTCCTTGAGGCAGGCGAAGTAGTCGTCGACGCCGTGACCGGGCGAGTTGTGGACGATACCGGTACCGTCATCGACACCGACGTAATCGGCCAACAGCGCAACGCCCTCGACACCGTCAAAGATCGGCTGCTTATAGTGAATGTGATGGAAGGTCTCGGCGGGAACCACATAGGGCTTGCCGTCGACCACAACCGGGGTGTACTCCCAGCCAAACTCCTCGCAGCACTTGGGAGCTAGGTCCTCGAGCATGACCTCGGCGCGGCCGTCGTGCTCAACGGCGACGTAGGCGGCACCGGGCTTGAGGGAAACTGCCTGGTCGGAGGGGATGGTCCACGGCGTGGTCGTCCAGATGATAAAGTCAACCGGGCCGTCGAAGTTCTCGAGGCCGGCGGGCTTGGAGGTCATCTCAAAGCGCACGAAGATGGACGGGCTCGTCTCGTCGGAGTACTCAATCTCGGCCTCAGCAAGTGCGGTATGGCAGTGCTTGCACCAGTGAACGGGCTTGTGACCGCGATAGATCATGCCCTTGTCGAACATGGCCTTGAAAACCTCGATGTCGGCGGCGTCATGCTGGTGATAGAGCGTCAGATAGGGGTTGTCCCAATCGCCGAGCACGCCCAGGCGACGGAAGCCGGCCTTCTGCAGCTCGATGTTCTCGACAGCGAACTTATTGCAAAGCTCACGGATCTTAGCCGTGGAGGTCTGGTTGAACTTCTCGGTGCCGAGCTTCTCCTCGACCTTATGCTCGATCGGCTGGCCATGGCAGTCCCAACCGGGAACATAGGGAACCTCATAGCCCTGCATCATCCAGTAACGGTTGATCATGTCCTTGGAGATCTTGTTCATGGCATGGCCGATGTGAATCGGGCCGTTGGCGTACGGAGGACCGTCGTGCAGCACGAACTTCTTGTGACCCTCGTTCTTCTTCAGAACCTGCTCGTAGACCTTGTTGTCCTGCCAGTCCTTGAGTCGCTTGGGCTCGGACTTGGAAAGACCGGCACGCATGGGAAAACCGGTCTTGGGCAGATTCATCGTCTGCTTGTACTCGTTTGCCACGGTACCCCTTTCATGTCGTGGGCGCGCACGCCCGATGGGCACCAAAAAAGCGCCCGTCCCTGCAAGCTGGGACGAAGCGCCACAAAACGGGCTGCACGCCCGCAAAAGCTCTTCGCTTAACCACCCAGCTTAGATGCCCTCGCCCGCGTATTCGCGCGCTCGCATCCGTTACTCGGCTGGCCTGTATCGACGACCATCTCGGCGATGTCTACTAAGACGAACCTGCGCGGCACGTCCGTTGGGACCGCAGCTCCGGGGTGATTTTCATCGGTCGCATGCACGGGTTCTCAGCGCTCCCCGCTCTCTGTAGCATGCGGACGGCCGACTACTCGTCCCCATCAACGCTTATGCGGAGTATGCTAGCACGTTCCGCGCCGGCGAAAAACCCTCAACACTGGTTTTATACGTTCGAAATTTCTCGCTATTACAGCCCTTCTCTAGGAGCAAAATACCTGAAAGCACTTTATCGAACGAAAGAAGGCTGCTATGCGCACGATTGGAATGAGCGACTACACCGTTGGCGAGGATTGCTTTACCGAGCTGCCAACTGCACTGGCGGAGTACGGCGCGAAGAAAGTCGCCATCATTGGCGGCAAGCGAGCCCTGGCTGCGGCGCTGCCGGGAATCGAGGCGGCACTTGAAGGTACCGATGTCGAGGCCCTGGAGACGCGCGTCTATGGCACCAACAGTACGCGTGCCAATATCGCCAAGGTCGTGAACTCCCCTGCCTGCCAGGAGGCTGATGTTCTTATCGCCTGCGGCGGCGGCAAGGCGCTCGACACCGTCAAGACGGCGGCCATCGAGCTCAAGAAGATCGTCTTCACTGTCCCGACGATCTGTTCCAACTGCTCCGCCGCGACCGCCATTGCCGTCGTGTACAACGACGACGGCTCGCTCGAGGGCTATTCGTACCCCAACCGACCGGCGCACATCTTCATCAACCCCAAGATCATCGCCGAGGCTCCGGCGGAGTACTTCTGGGCCGGCGTGGGCGATGCCCTGTCCAAGCAGCCCGAGGTCGAGTACGCAACGAGCGCCGGTAATTTGGAGCACACCGCCGGTCTTGGCCTGGCGCTTGCCCACACCTGCTCCGAGCCGCTGTTTACCTATGGCGTCCAGGGTCTTGAGGACGTGCGCCAGGACCTGTCGAGCGAGGCCGTCAAGCAAATCGCACTCGATATCGTGGTCAATACGGGCTACGTCTCCAACCTGACCAACCAGAACGATTACTACTACAACTCGAGCGTGGCGCACGCGTTCTACAACGCCACCTGCAGCATTCCGCGTGAGGGCACATACCTGCACGGCGAGGTCGTGAGCCTGGGCGTGCTGGTCCTGTTTGCCTATACGGGCGACACCGAGAACCTTGAACGCTACGCTGCCTTTAACAAGCAGATGGGCCTGCCCGTGACGCTTGAGCAGGTCGGGCTTTCCGAGGCAGACATCCCGGCCCTGTGCGAGTTCGCACACGCCACCAACGAGTGGAAGCAAGGAAACCCCGAGCCCTTCACCGACGAAAAGTTCGCCGCCGCCATCAAGGCCGCCAACGCCTACGGCCACTCTATCCTGGCCTAACCGACCAAAACCGCCACAAAGGGGACAAGCACCTTTGTGGCGTTTTTTATTGCCGTAACATGCTCGAGTCGAATTCGCTTGCCGGGATCACACGGTAGCCGTGGTGCAGGAGCAGGTCGACGAAAACGCCGTTACCCGCGGTGAGGGCGCCGTTAAAGGTTCCGTCGTAGATATGGCCCGCGCCGCACGAGGGACTACGGTCCTGCAGAATGCACGCGGCGATCTCTTCCGGCCCACCCGCCTGCTCGCACATGTCGAGCGCACGTTGGGCGCCTAGGCGAAATTCGCGATCGACCGATATGCCCTCGCAGGTACGAACCTCTCCGTTCACAATCTCGGACGGCTTGCGCGGCGTGGGCAGGCCCCCAAAGACCTCAGGGCACACCAAGAGGACCTCGGTCCCTGTACGCTCGCAGGCCTCGACCAACTCGCGATGGTAGTTGTCGAGCCCGTTATACTTGCAGCTCTCGCCCATCAAGCAGGCGCTCACCACGATCTTCATTTCCATCCCTCTCAAGCAAAACGCCCCATTTGAGAAAGCTGCTCAAATGGGGCGTCGGCGTTTACTGGCTCGGCCGCGGCTTTACTGCTGCTTGGGCATCAGCGGATTCTCGCGCGTGAGGAGGTTCATGAACTCCTCGCCCGTGATGGTCTCCTTCTTATACAGATAACGAGCCAGCTCGTGGAGCTTAAACTTGTTCTCCTTCAGAATCTGCAAAGCGCGGTCGTGCGCATCCTCGATCAGCTTGGCGACAATCGCGTCCACGCGCTCGGCCGTACCGGGGGCGCAGGTGAGCGACGTGTCCTGATTGAGATACGCGTTCTGCACGGTACCGAGCGCCATCATGCCAAACTCGTCGGACATACCAAAGCGCGTCACCATATTACGGGCGAGCTTGGTGGCCTGCTCGATGTCGTTGGCGGCGCCGGTCGTCATCTCTCCAAAGATGAGCTCCTCGGCTGCGCGGCCACCGCAATAGACAGCGAGCTTGTCCAAGACCTCCTGGCGCGTCGTCAGGAAGCGCTCGTCCTCCTCGACCTGCATGGTATAACCAAGAGCACCGCTCGTGCGCGGCACGATGGTGATCTTCGTGACCGGCGCAGAGCCCTTCTGGCGAGCGGCAACGATGGCATGGCCGATCTCGTGATAAGAAACGACCTGCTTCTCGTGGTCGGACAGCACCGTGGACTTACGCTGTTGGCCGGCAATGACGACCTCCACCGACTCCTCGAAGTCGTCCTGGGTTGCACGCTTACGACCCTCGCGAACGGCGCGCAGGGCGCCCTCGTTGATGATATTGGCCAGGTCGGCGCCCGAGGCACCGGGCGTGGCGCGGGCAATCGCGGTCAGGTCGATCGGCGGCTCGGTCTTCACGCTCTTGGCATGCAGCTCGAGGATGTTCTTGCGGCCGGTCAGATCGGGCAGCTCGACGGGGATGCGGCGGTCAAAACGACCGGGGCGCAGTAGAGCGGGATCGAGACTGTCGGGGCGGTTGGTTGCGGCAAGGACAACGATACCCTTGTGGTTATCGAAGCCATCCATCTCGGTCAGCAACTGATTGAGCGTCTGCTCGCGCTCGTCGTTGCCGCTAAAGCCGCCGCCATCGCGCTTCTTACCGATGGTATCGATCTCATCGATAAAGACGATACACGGTGCCTTTTCCTTGGCCTGCTTAAACAGGTCACGAACCTTAGCAGCGCCGCGACCGACAAACATCTCAACGAACTCAGAGCCCGAAATGCTAAAGAACGGAACACCGGCCTCGCCGGCAACAGCCTTGGCAAGCAGGGTCTTACCGGTACCCGGAGGGCCAACAAGGAGAGCACCACGCGGCAGCTTGGCGCCGATCTCCTCGTAGCGCTGCGGCTTCTCCAGAAAGTCGACGACCTCCTTGAGAGACTCCTTGGCCTCTTCCTGACCGGCGACGTCCTTAAAGGTCACGCCCACGTCCTTGGAGGCGATCACGCGCGCGCCGGACTTACCCAGTCCGCCGCCGCCAAAACCGCCGCCGCCAAAGTTCATCGACGGGCCGTCATCGCCCATAGCCTTCTTCATGCGGCGGTTGAGCCACCAACCGATGAGGAAGAAAATCGCCATGGGAAGAATGAGTGTGAGCAGGTAGTAGGTCATCAAATCCGAGTTTTTATCGGGAACGACCGACTCCAGCGAAGCGCCAGACTCAAGCACGCGATCGGTAAAGCCCGCGTCATTCGGCACACCGGTCGTCTTGTAGGCGATGTTCTCGTCCTCGCCCTTCTTGGTGTAATAAATCGAGTAATCGTCCGTGTTGTACTCGACCTTGTCGACGCTCTTCTTATCGAGCGCTTTGACAAACGTCGAGTAATCGGTCTTCGTAATCTGCTGCGTGTGACCGATGTTGGGGAACAGAACGGTCGAGAGCACGAGGTAGACGACGAAGGCGATGAGCACGTAGAGGATCATATTCCGTCTACGTTTGTTGTCATCCATCTCCATCTGCTTGAACTCCATCTACTGGGGTTGATAATGCTTTCTAGAATACCCAACCCGGACGGCGATAAACCGACGCCGGGCACGAAAGGACAGAGATGGCATCACTGTAAGTCGGCAAGGTTCAAATCTATACAGGCGACGGCAAGGGCAAGACGACGGCTGCGCTGGGGCTCGCGCTGCGCGCGACGGGCTACGGGCTCGACGTTCTTAGGCTGCAGTCTGCCAAGAAACTGCACTGCGCCGAGCATGATGCGGCGCCCCGTTTGGGTCTGCGCATCGTACAAGCCGACCGCGACACGCCCGAGGCCTGCGCGGCACAGATTCTGGAGCTAGCACACGAGCAGATATCACAGGTCGACGTTCTGATTTTGGACGAACTCGGCGAGGCTATGCGCCGCGGCTTCGTGACACGCGAGGATGTCGAAGCGCTGATCGCGATAAAGCCCGCCACCACGGAACTCGTGCTCACCGGCCGCGGGCTGCTGCCGTTGGCCGACCTCGCGGACTTAGTCACCGAAATGCGTCCCATCAAACACTACTTCGACGAAGGCCTCCTAGCCCGCCAAGGCATCGAATACTAGTCCGCCACTTAGGGACGTTCCCTTTCTGCCGGCACTTGGGGACACTCCTGTTTGCCAACAGTCCAGAAATCTATCCTTCATTCCAACCTGCCGTACCAGAAACAACAGACGTACGACCAATGCCAACGACACTCACGATCTGATTTATCGTAAGGCCCGCTTTTCTCATTTTGCAGAGAATAGGTCTACGCTCGGAAGGCTTCATGGCTGCAAGCTCAGGAAGAGCTGTGGGGAAAGCAATTCCCTTGGCGACCTCAAGAGCTTCATCGTCCAGAATGCGCGGTCGAGGTTCAGCATCGTAGGGAGCCTGGTCAATTCGATCGGCAAAATAGTGCCGATACTCAAGCGAGCCACCCACAAGATCCAGAACAATGCCAGGGTCGCAAAACCCAAACGAATCGTAGCCATAAGCATAAGCCCGATAACTGGACCAACGATAATTGTCGGCGGCCGAAACGCCCGCCTTGACCGGATTCATATGAATATAGTCCGCAAGTGAAATTGCCTGCGCATCATTCTCGACCGGAATATTAGTAAATCTATCTTGGAATAAATGCCCAACTCGGTCGGTTTTGCGATTGAAATACATCGCATACGACGTAAGAACGCCGCTCATACACGAAGATATCTTCCCATGAGGATCATCAACCATAAGATGAAAATGATTCGACATGAGACACCACGCGATAACGCCGATACCATTCCCAACTAGCTTATCCTCGAACAACGTAAGGATCCGATATCGATCTTCGTCGTCTTCAAAGATGCAGATGCCACCATTACCACGTGCGATAATGTGGTTATAGCCCGTCAGCGAAACGACTCGACCTGTTCTTGGCACATCGCCCTCCCATCACAAACCCACCGGGCAACATCTGATAGGCGCGGACGATCTAATTAGCTAAGCCCGTGCTGACAGTTTACAGGGCAAGCCAGGCAGATTCTCCGAAAAACGACGAAACAGCCTTACAAGGAGTGTCCCAAAGTGCCGGCAGAAAAGGAACGTCCCTATATGCCGGCAGAAAGGGGACGTCCCCAAGTGCCAAGTGCTGGCTAGACGGTGGCGCGGCCTAGCCAGTTGCCGCTGTGGTGGTAGATGGTGAACATGGTTGCGGTGATGAGCCAGGTTACGGGGTAAACCAACAGCAGGTGCTCAAGCGACGGATCGAACGGCATAATCGCAAACACCCAGATCACCCTGAGCACGACAGTGCCAAAAATCGTGAGCAGCATGGGCTGCAAGCTCACGCCGGCGCCGCGAATGGAGCCCGAGGCGTTCTCGATAATCGAGAAAATCGCATAGAACGGCGCAATGAAATGGAGGATGGTCGTGGTGTACGCCGAAATCGAAGCATCGTCGACAAACAAACGCGACAGCGGGCCCGAAAACACCAGCAGCACGGCAGACAGGCCACCAATGAGCATAAACGACAGCACGAGCGACGTATGGTAGCCCTTGCGCATGCGCTCGTAGTTGCGCGCGCCAAAGTTCTGCGCCGAGAACGTAGTGATCGATACGCCGAGCGCCTCGGTCACCATCCAGATAATGCCATCCAGGCGCCCAGATAGACCCCAAGCAGTCGTGACATCGGCGCCAAACGAATTAACCGACACCTGGATCAGCACGTTCGAGATCGAATAGGCAGCCGATTGAAAACCGAGTGGCAGACCACACGAGATCATACTCTTGCAAATACCGCGATCGATACCGAGCTTAGACAGACACTATGACCCAATCCGAGGGCACTAAAAAGACAGGAGCCCCCGCTCGTGACCGCGGGTCGGGGCTGCGACAATGATGTCGAAGTGCCATAGGCGCAGCCGCGCCGCAACGAGGTTGGGAGGCTCCCATGCCAAAGTATTCTACCGCGTTCGGGATGGACGTCCACCTGAGGTCGACCACCGTCTGCGCCCTCGACGCGGACACCGGCGAGGCCGTGACGAGGAGGTTCCCCGGCAACCCCTGGGGCGAGATCGCCGGGTGGATGGATGGGTTCCCCGGGCCGTCGCTCGCGGCCTACGAGAGCGGCTACCTCGGCTTCGCCCCGCAAAGGGAGCTCGCCGGGCTCGGCGTCGAGTGCGTCGTCGCCGCGGTCTCGAAGATCCCCAGGTCGGCCGCCGACTCGGCCTCCAAGAACGACAGGAACGACGCCGCCAGGATGGCCAAGGCGATACTCGCCCACGACATCTCCCCCGTATGGGTCCCCTCCCCCGAGGTCGAAGGCATCAGGGACCTCGCCGGCGCCTACGACGGGGCGACCGCGCGCCTGGCGACCGCCAAGCAGCGGCTGCTCGCCTTCCTCGCAAGGCGGGGGTTCGTCTACGGCGGCACCACGCCCGCCGG